>NZ_QBKP01000080.1 GCF_003054195.1 Gemmobacter caeni | reverse complement strand
TCCGGCGTCACGCCATGCCGGATCGCCGCATCGACCCAGCCCGGCTTCAGCGCGCCGATCACCATATGGCGGCCCTGGACAAATTGCCCGAGCGCCTTGTCAACAAAGTCGGAGAATTCCTGATCGAGCTCCTTCCCCTTGATTGCAGGCCAGCTTTCGAACAGCCGCGCGCCAATCGGGGCCGGGAGGCGCGGCAGCTTGTCCTTCAGCGTCAGGATGGTCTCGGCGGTGCTGGCGCCCGGCGCGTAGTCCCAGCCCTTCTGCAGCCCTTTCGGCAGGCCGGTGCGCGGATCGGGCCGGTCCCAGTCCGGCGGCAGTTGCTTGCCGGGATCGCCGCCGACCCGGCGGATCCCGGCTTCGGTGTGCGCGCCGAACACCCGGCAGCCGCAGCCCCAGCCGTTCGGCGGGAAGAACTTCGCCCAGAACGGATGATCCGGCGGCAGCGCGAGGCCGTCCAGCGCCAGGTGATGCAGCCGGGGATGTTCGGCCCCGGAATGGCGGTAGACCCAGTATTTGTACTTCCCGGCCAGCAGCTGCGCCCGCCGCCCCGCCGCATAGCTGGTCAGCAGGTTGGTCTGGTAGATCACCCGCGTGCGCCAGGCCTCGCCCTTCGCGCTGCCTTCGCCGGTCCAGCCGGTCCAGCCATGCCGGGCCACGATCTGGCGGAAGTCCTTGCGGAAGACCTCGAGCGAGGTGCCCTGCGAGATCGCCTTGTCGACCGCCGCCGCCAGATCGGCCAGCAGATCCGCCTTCAGCGCCCCGGCGACGACGAAGGCGCGATCATGCTGGTTGTGGCGCAGGTCATCCCAGGCGCCGGTGGGCAGCAGATTGCCCAGCCGCAGCCGGAAGGCCGCCTGCTGTTCGGCAAAGAGCTGGTGGAAGCCGAAGCCGACCTCAGCCATCGCCACGCCCGTCCGCATCCAGACGCCCGGCCAGATCAGCGGTCAGGAAGGCCTCCGCCATCAGCTGCGCCATGGCCTGCGCATCGAGGCCGGGGAAGCCCGCGAGCAGCATCTG
>NZ_QBKP01000079.1 GCF_003054195.1 Gemmobacter caeni | reverse complement strand
TGGCCTATATCAACGGAGCCTGATCAATGGATTTTTTCCTCATCACCCGCATGGTGATCCTCTACCCGTTCTTTGCTTGGCTGGGCGGCACCGGCGCGGCGGAGTTTGTGCAGTTCGACAAGGCTACAGATACGGTGACGATCCAATTTACTCTTGTGGCCGCTTGGCAGGCGGGTGCTGGCCTGCTGGGCTATGTCGGGACGTGGTGGGCATCGCGCAGGGCGAAGGCGGCGGGCGGCGCGACGTGACCGTGTAAGGTTAGCTCAATGCACGGATAATGTCTGAACCAAGGGAACGGGTGTTCTTTTTGTTCCCGGCGTCATTCAGGATGTCTACGCCAACGTCCTTTGCTATCTCTCTTAGGATCGGCTTAGCCATCGGCTGCACTTGTCCGTTCGTTTCGACAAGGATGGTGCCGTTCTCGAACTGAATAATGCGATGGGGGCCGTGGATGGCGCTGCCGGTTTCTTTCAACTGACGAAGCTCTTCGACCTGCAAGCGTTTTCGTGGATGGCCAGTCAGGTCCCCGGCGCCCGATGCTATGCCGCCGTTAATGTAGACGATGTACTGGCCAGCCTCATTGGCGCCCCGCCGCCGGATATCATCGGCGGGGCAGTCAAGAACTTCTTCGATAGATACGTCGTCGTCGTCGATTACCAGACGCAGAATCATAACGCGGCTGACAAGATCGAAGGTGCTTTCGCGGAAGGTCACATGGTTCGAGCTAGTGACGGTTTTCACCGAAATGTAGTCACCATCACCGGAAACAACATCATAGCCGCGCTGGTTAGTGGCCAGAGCCATCTGACCGCGGGTCACCATCGCCGCATACAGTTCACCGATGCGTCCGGTCAAATGGTTCAGTTCACCAGGGGAAACGCCCCACCCTATTTCCTTTTCGAACCATTCAAGGGCCTGTCCGAGAGAGCGGATAATTTGGGTCTGGGAGAGATTTCCTGCCATGTTGGTCTTTCAGATCGTCACGGTTCCAATAGTTGCAACCTGACGGTGCGGTCGTGGTCGGTCAACCGCCAAACTCTTGCC
>NZ_QBKP01000078.1 GCF_003054195.1 Gemmobacter caeni | reverse complement strand
TCATCCGAACCAGATCAAGCAGTGGCGAGACCAGCTGCTTGAGGGGGCGACCGGGGTGTTCGGGGAAGCCCCGAAAGCCGAGCCGGAGCCGATCATCGATGTGAAGACCCTGCATGCGAAGATCGGAGAGCTGACGCTGGAGAATGATTTTTTGTCCGGCGCGCTCGGCAAGGCGGGTCTGCTGCCGAGCGCAAGAAAATGATCGATCCCACCGCCAAGCTGAGCATCAGCCGCCAGGCCGTCGTGCTGGGGATCAGCCGGGGGAGCATCTACTACAAGCCCCGCCCGGTGTCGGAGGCCGATCTGAAGCTGATGCACCGGATCGACAAGCTGCATATGGAATTCCCGTTCGCGGGCAGCCGGATGCTGCAGGGTCTGCTGGTCCAGGAAGGGTTCAAGGTCGGGCGGCTGCATGTTGCCACGCTGATGAAGCGCATGGGCATCGAGGCGCTCTATCGCAAGCCGAACAGCTCGAAGCCAGCGCCGGGGCACAAGACCTACCCGTATCTGCTGAGAAAGCTGCCGATCACGCGGCCCAACCAGGTCTGGGCGATGGACATCACCTACATCCCCATGGCCCGGGGGTTCATCTACCTCGCCGCCGTGCTGGACTGGTTCACACGGCGCGTCCTGGCATGGCGAGTGTCGATCACGCTGGAGGCCGAGTTCTGCATGGAAGCTGTCGAGGAGGCGTTGGCACGTCACGGCACGCCCGAGATCTTCAATACGGATCAGGGCAGCCAGTTCACGTCCATCGACTTCATCAAGGTGCTCGCCGCCCGCGAGATCAAGATCAGCATGGATGGCAAGGGGGCCTGGCGCGACAATGTCTTCGTCGAGCGCCTGTGGCGGACCATCAAATACGAAGAGGTCTACCTGCACGCCTATGCCAGCGTGTTCGAAGCTCGCGCCGGGATCGGCCGGTATCTGAACTTCTACAACACCCGCCGCCCTCATTCGTCGCTTGACGGCAAAACCCCCGATCAGGCCTACTTCAACCCGCCGACACCCGAAGCGGCGGCGGCATAACCGAGGCGGAAAACCACTTAGAAAACGCCCGGAACCTGTTCAGAGCAACCGAACCACCTCT
>NZ_QBKP01000077.1 GCF_003054195.1 Gemmobacter caeni | reverse complement strand
GCTCGACATGACACACAGTCCGATATCCGGGCTCTGCGAGGTGTATGCCGAGATCGAGGCCTCCGACACCGGCGCAAAGGCTGATGCCGCGAAGGCCGTCATGTCTTCCGGGGGAACAAAGAGCCACACGAGGCGTCCTTTCCTGCGCGGTCTGGCCGCTGGGCGATCTTCACCCAGACCTATGGCCAGCCGCTGCGGGTCGGCAAATGGCAGCCGGGGGCCAGCGAGCAGGACAAGGCCACGCTGTTCCGGGCGGTGGCCAATATCGCCGGGGATTGCGCCGCGCTGATCCCCGACACGATGTCGATCGACTTCATCGAGTCGAAATCCATCGGCCAGTCGGGCGATCTGTACGAGAAGCGGGTCAATCACCTCGACCAGCAGATCTCGAAGGCGGTGCTGGGGCAGACCGCGACCACCGATGCCATCGCCGGGGGCCATGCGGTCGGGCGCGAGCACCGGCTGGTGCAGGAGGATATCGAGGGCGCGGATGCCAGCGCGCTTTCGGCGATCATCAACCGCGATGTGATCCGGCCGTGGATCCAGCTCGAGTTCGGGCCGCAGAAGCGCTATCCAAGGATCAGGATCGGCCGCCCGAAGACCGAGGATCTGAGCGCGCTGGCCACAGCCGTGGACAAGATGGTCCGTCTGGGGATGGAGATCGAGGAGGGCGAGATCCGCGCCCGCTTCGGCTTCTCCGAACCCAAGCCCGGCGCCCGGCTTCTGCGGGCGGCGGCGCCGGTTTTGGCGCCAGATCCGCCCGACGGTGCAGGTGAAGCCGGGGGTCAGGACCGGACTTCAAAAATTAAACGGGTTTCCGGCGAAATTAAACGGGGTCAGGGCCTCCCGGGGACAGAGACCGCCCTTCAGGCCCGAGGCCCCTCAGCGGCGATTTCTGGCGGTCCCAGCGCGGCCACCGATCCGGCTGTTGATCTGGCCGATCAGCTGGCCCGCGCCGCCCCGCCGGTGATCGACGGGATGATCGGCCAGATCGAGCTGATGATGACGGCCGCCAGCAGCCTCGAGGAGTTCCGACAGATGCTGCTCGCGGGCTTCCCCGGCCTCGATGCGCAGGCCATGGCGCAGCTGATGGCGGAGGCCTTCCTGACCGCTGATCTGGCCGGGCGTCT
>NZ_QBKP01000076.1 GCF_003054195.1 Gemmobacter caeni | reverse complement strand
CCCCATCAACGATACAAAAAACACCCGGACGCGGGGTGGAGCAGCCCGGTAGCTCGTCAGGCTCATAACCTGAAGGCCGCAGGTTCAAATCCTGCCCCCGCAACCAAAATTAATACGCTAGATCAACACGTTAACAGCCGCCCCAACGGGCGGCTTTCCGCGTTCTGGACGCCCGGTGCTACAACGGTGCTACGCCACAGAGCAACCTCAGGCCCCCGCAGCGCGCCAACGCGAACGACTCAACCCGCCCTGAAAACACGCCTCCGCCATAAACAACGCGCCGGAAGCGCAGGGGAGGGCGGCGCGTCCTATGGGGTGCCAGCTGGGCAGCCCTCGCCGTCCGCTTTGCCGGAAGGGGCTTGCGACAGTCGCAACCCGCGCGCAAACTCCGCCAAGCCTCAGCTGGTATCGCGCGTGAAATGGGTCTGCTTCGTCTGCTGTTGGAACTCTTCGTGTAACCCGACAAAAATAAGGGTGTTTTTAGGGAAGCATGGGGCGCTATCCGTCGTTAGGTGTCGTTACCCGTCGCCATCCGTCTTTCCTCAATAAAATAAGGCGCTTGCCGAGGCTGAGAGGCTCTGTTGGCGTGTCTGGGCGGCTTCGGGGCGGTCATGTCGGTCGCGACGAAAATATTGCGCCAAACAGGTGGCCAGAGCGTGATCCGCGCCCTCGCTGGCGCCCGAACCCGAGCTGCTAATCGCCCGAAAACATCAATAAAACTTGGCTTTAACGGCTGTTTCAGGGCGATTCAGCCAATCCGGGGAAAGTGCGAAACTCGGAACTCGTGCGCGGATTTTTCAACTCAGTTCATAGTTACGTCTTTTCAATATCTTACGAGGATTTCACCCAGTCTTTCAGCCCCGAAACCCCTGTTTTTGGACCGGAAACTCGGAACTGGCGGCCTTCCAGTTCATAGTTACATGATTTCAATGCGTTAGGAGAAATGGCGATGTGCGAGCTATGCGCCATCCGCATAGGTCAGCGGATGGCGCTTCTGGTTCAGGCTGGAAGGCCTGCCATCGCCGCGCCGACTTCCTCGACCGTTGTCACGGCGTCGATTGCGGCGCTGGCGGTGAGGCGGAGGGCCTCCAGATCGGCGGCGGTGCTGCGCCAGAGGGTGGCGAGGTTGAGCCAGATCTGCGCG
>NZ_QBKP01000075.1 GCF_003054195.1 Gemmobacter caeni | reverse complement strand
GGGGAAACTGCTTTCCAGATCTTCGCCGGGCTCGCAGCATAAGTCTGCCCTGCGGCTGAGCTATTCCGCATTCAGAAAAACTTTGCGACGGAACCGATCAGCGCCGTCGGGCCCCTGGGCAAGATCGAATGTCTGGTACCGGGGCCGGGCCGGTTCTGGCCTGCGCATCTGGGTGCCCCGCCGGTGCCGCAGGTGATTGTCAGCCCGCGCGAGCCGAAGGGGCCGCGCTTGCTGGAAGTGCCGGTGGACCCCGATTTGCTGGCTGCGGGCGATCACAACGGGTCGACCTTCTATCAGCATCAGGGTTTTGCCCGCGTGGTTGCAGGCGCTCAGGCCCCCGAAGTCAGCCTGACGGACGGCTGGTGGGCCGTAGCCATCGGCATGGCCGCACAGGAAAGCGCCCGCACGGGTCAGGTGGTCGACCTGCGTCATGCGGTGCCCGACGTGACAATGTGAAGCGTTACACTCAGCGCTGCCGTTCGTGGCGGACGGCAGGGCTGACATATTTTTAATGCAACATAACAACTATTATGCGTCCTATCTCTGGGGCGGTTGTACTGGGGGCATCGGCCGTTCTCACGGGTTGCGCCGAAGTGCCGATCACCAAGACCAATTGCTGGGCCACCGCTGGTTCTACTGTGACGACTTCCACCAAGGGTGCAAGTCCGGATGCGGGCCTCGTCTCGCGTGGCAACACCTCGCCCGTCGATGTCATTCCCTGCCGCTAAATCTTCCCGATGCGTCAGGGCGCTTGCCCTGATGGCGGCGGCGCTGCCGCTGGCGGCCTTCGCACGTGGCGTGCCGATTGCCGATGGCAAGTCGATCATTCAGCACGGCCTCGAGATCGCGCAGATGAACCGTTTGTCCATAGCGCGGGAGTTTGAGACCGACAAGAAGGAGCGGATTGCAGAGCTGCATCAGGAACAGCTTAACAGGCCGCTGAAAAAGTCCCGTGCTTGGAATGGTTTCCCTTGAGAAGGAGCTTGCTGCAGTCTGGTGTGGGTGCAGGCAGCCCGAGTAGCCGGTTTCCGGCTCAGGTGGTGAGCAGTTTCGGCGGTACTGTCGCAAACTTTCGACTTTCGGGGCGCGCATGATATTCCAGCGTTGTAAGGGAGTTGGTGAGAGGCGATTGGCGTGATCGAGTTCAAGG
>NZ_QBKP01000074.1 GCF_003054195.1 Gemmobacter caeni | reverse complement strand
GCCGGTGCCGCCCAGCCAAGCAAAGAACGGGTAGAGGATCACCATGCGGGTGATGAGGAAAAAATCCATTGATCAGGCTCCGTTGATATAGGCCACACAGGCCTTGTGAATGCCCTGCACCAGGGCTGCATAGTGACGGTCGGCGGCGGCACAGTCGGTCGGGTTGCTGCCAAAATACGGCTCCAGCAGCACCGCAGGCGCGCGCCCTGCATGAAGGCTCAGGCCACCTCGATCATTGCGCGCGCGGACGATGATGCCGCGATCCCGCAGCCCGAGCGCCTGCACCATGGCGGGCTGGATCAGACCGGCCAGACGCCGCGAACCCTTGGACCCACTAGTCAGGGTTTCGGCACCGCTGGCGCTGGTCGGCCCGCCGTTGAAGTGCAGTTCCACCGATGCCGCTGCGCCCTTGGCGTCCACCGCGGCATAGGTCTCGCGGATCTCCGCGCTGTACGGCCGACCGGCAGGGCGCCGGAAAACCTCATACATCCCCGGCGCGCGGGCGCGGATGGCGGCGGCCAGATCACCGCACCAGTCGTATTCGGTGCGCCCGTCAGTTTGACGGACAGCACCCTGCGACCGGGCGTTATGCCCGATCACCAAGGCGACCTTGGTCATTACATTGCTCCATGAAAAAAGCCCGCGCGAGGCGGGCGGGTGGTTTCCGGGTTGCGGCTTTTGAGGGAAGCCCTCTATACACCCGCTAGATGTTGATGACCGCTCTGAAGGGAAGTCCTACATGGAACGCAGCCGAAACTTGCGTGCCGAACTTTCCGCCTACATTGCAAGCACGGGCCTCACCCAGGAAGCGTTGGACGATCTGGCGGCGAAAATCTGGAATGAACCGGCCACAGATGACCTGCGCATCCTCAGGGTTTGCGCCAGAGGCGCCAAAGCTCGATGATCTGCCTGGGGTCATTGACCCCGATCAGCAACCAGCGCATCGCGCCCTCTGCCGTCAGGGTCACAATGGCGGCAGCGATGGGCAGCGGCACGCCGAACACCTGCGCAGCATAGTCAGCACTGACCCCGGCCGCGCCGATACCGACAATCATCGTCACCATGACCTTGGCCGGGCTGAGCTGCCTGGTTGTCCTGATCTTGACGATGAGCGCGACGATGACCGCGATCCAGAAATCAAAGCTGCGAAACGGGGATGGATCTTGCACGGCGCCTCCTGCGCATGAAAAAGCCCGCCAAAGCGGGGCTGGGTGAAGGATCAGATCGCCAGCATGGGCCGGTACAAAGAAAAGCCCCGCCGCGCGAACGGCAGGGCAAGTTTGAGCGGCAGATAGGTACGCCCTATCGCAGCAACA
>NZ_QBKP01000073.1 GCF_003054195.1 Gemmobacter caeni | reverse complement strand
GCTCGACATGACACACAGTCCGATATCCGGGCTCTGCGAGGTGTATACCGAGATCGAGGCCTCCGACACCGGCGCAAAGGCTGATGCCGCGAAGGCCGTCATGTCTTCCGGGGGAACAAAGAGCCACACGAGGCGTCCTTTCCTGCGCGGTCTGGCCGCTGAGGGTGGGGGCTCTCGGGCCTCAGATGATTGAAGGATGCGCAGCGGGGGCATTTGATCGAGACCGCCCCGGCCAGCGCGCCTGCCGTCATCTTGAACAGCAGGCGACGGCAACCGCAACAGCGGATTTCTGTCCAGGTGGTCATTTCACGGCGATCAGGAAATTCGACACCAGAAGCTCGGCCCGGGCTGTGCTGCGGTCAGACCTGTCCCCGATGCCGCAGGCCTTGGCGGCAGCGCCAATGTCCAGCAACAGGTCTGGGCCTTCTTCGCGGCCAAAGGTCTCGCGCCGCACCAGATCGCGGCGATCATGGGCAATGCCTCTGCCGAAAGCGGGTTCAACCCGCTGGCGGTGGGGGATGGCGGCACGTCTTTCGGCCTGTTCCAGCATCACGCCGGACGGGGGCAGGCCCTTCTGGATTATGTCGGGGGTCAGGCCGGGCTTTCGAATGTGCAGGCACAGCTGGAGTTTGTCTGGCAGGAACTGCTTTCCGGCGAGAACGGTGTCCTGAAGCGGCTGCAGGCGGCGCCGAACCTCTATGGCGCGACGCAGGCCTTTGTCGGCTACGAGCGGCCGCAGGGCTGGAGTGCCGCAAATCCGGCTGGTGCCATGCATTGGGATCAGCGCCTTGCGGCGGCCGAGGCGGCAATGTCGCGGTTCGAGGGCACTACGGACAGCGCGCAGGCCCAGCTCGGCCAACTCGGGACCGGGGCGGCGCAGCTGGGGACCGGCCTGCAGACCTTTGGCGCCAATCTCGCGGGCACGCTGCAGGGGATCGGGGCGAGCTACGGGCCGGGCGGGGCCTTTGTCGGCGGCCTCCTGGGCGCGGGGCTGAAGTGGCTGACCGGCGTGCCGGGGTTCGCAACCGGCGGCGACCATGCCGGGGGCTGGCGCATCGTGGGCGAGAATGGCCCCGAGCTGGAGGCGACGGGCGCGGCGCGGATCTTCAACGCGGGTCAGACGCGGCAGATCCTGACCTCTGCCCCGCCGCCTGCCACTTCCCAGCCTTCAGGTCAGGGCGGCGCTTCCGGCGGCAATGCCGCCGCCATGCTTGTGACCCATCATATCAATGTCTCTGGCACCGGCTCGGCCGAGATCCGCGAGGGCGTCATGCAGGCCATTCAGGTGTCGCTGGAACAATACACCCGCGACTTCCTGCCCGGCGAGGTCCG
>NZ_QBKP01000072.1 GCF_003054195.1 Gemmobacter caeni | reverse complement strand
GGGCAATGGTATGGACCCCGCCGCCTTCGGGTGGCGTATCCTAGGAAGATAAACAGGAGGGCTCGTGCCATGGAGATCAAAAGGATCGGCCTTGATCTGGCCAAGTATGTCTTTGAAGTTCATGCCGTCGATGGTGATGAACAGGTTGTCTTGCGAAAGACACTCAGGCGCGAAGCCGTCGCTCAATTCTTCGCCGAGCTGGAGCCTTGCCTTGTCGGGATGGAGGCGTGTTGCGGATCGCACTACTGGGCAGGGGTGCTAACGGACCTAGGGCACGATGTACGATTGATATCCCCCCAGTTCGTGAAACCCTACGTCAAGTCGAACAAGAATGATCGCAACGACGCCGAGGCGATTTGTGAAGCGGTTGGCAGGCCATCGATGCGGTTCGTACCGCCGAAATCATCCGAGCAATTGGAAATACAGGCCGTTCACCGGATCCGCCAGCGGGTGGTCGCAAACCGCACCCGACTTGTGAACCAGATCCGTGGCCTGCTGGGGGAGCACGGGATCGTGGTGGCCCGAGATATAAACCGTATTCGGCGTGCCCTCGGCGAAATTGCGGACCGGCAATCGGGGGGTTTAGGGGAACTCTTCCTCGAAATGTTGGGCGACATGCGTGACGAACTTGCTGAGCTCGACGCGCGTCTGGCAACCTACAATCGCAGGATCAGAAACCTCTTTCGTTCAAACGAGATGTGCCAACGTATCGGCCGGATCGAAGGTATCGGCCCAATAACAGCAACAGCATTGGTGGCGGCCATAGGAGACCGATCGAGCTTCAAGAACGGTCGGCAGTTCGCAGCTTGGCTCGGGCTGGTCCCAAAGCAGAGATCCAGCGGCGGCAAGGCGCGATTGTTCGGCATCAGCAAACGAGGTGACAGATACCTGCGAACGATGCTGATCCACGGAGCGCGGGCAGTTCTGGGTCGATCCTCGGGAAAAACAGACGCGCGCAGCCAATGGATCAATCGCATGCGCGAAAGACGCCACCCAAACGTAGTGGCGGTGGCGCTGGCAAACAAAAACGCGCGGATCGTCTGGTCGCTGCTGTTACGGGAACAAAGTTACTGCCCGGATCACGTCGTCTCTTTCGGATGACCAAGAACAGTTAGAGGAGGAAGCGCCCACCGGAATATTGCAACATCTGCCAAGGGATGGAAAAGGGTCACGCCCGTTGCTTCTCGAACCTGATGTGTGGATCGGCAAGGTCAACACCGATGCCTTAGGGGCGATGAGGTAGAAGCAAGCGGAAATCCATCGGGGCTCGCGGCGTTGATCCGTCAGGCCGCCCGAAGAAGCCGGATATACATCAGCAATCGCGACCGCCGATCCAGAACCAAACAGACCGTTGCAATCAGGCGGGGTCCATATAC
>NZ_QBKP01000071.1 GCF_003054195.1 Gemmobacter caeni | reverse complement strand
CCCGGAACAGCGTGGCCTTGTCCTGCTCGCTGGCCCCCGGCTGCCATTTGCCGACCCGCAGCGGCTGGCCATAGGTCTGGGTGAAGATCGCCCAGTCCCGCCCGGTGAAGGCCTTGAACATCCAGCCCGACATCGCAACCCGCGCCAGACCGGCGCGCAGCAGGATGCCGGATTTGGCCGGGATATCGGCAAAGACGAAGCGGAAGGCAGGCAGCGGCACCTCGCGCCCGCTGTCATCCAGCATCAGCGGCCGCGCCAGATCGTGACGGGCAAACCGGATGATCCGGGGATCGCGCCAGGCCAGCTCCTTCGGCAGATACTGCCCCTCGGAATGATCCCAGATGATCGCCGTGGCGGAATAGCCCTTCGACAGGCAGTCGAGGATATGGAACAGCTCATGCTGCAGCTCGTCGCGCTTGACCCAGTCGCGGACCATATCCGCCAGCTTGCCGTCATGGGCATCGTCCGAGGCCGCCTCGACCGTGATGTCGAGCTGCGAGACCGACCGCTTCCGGGTGCCGATCACACCCAGATAATGCGGGTCGCGTTCCTCGATCACCTCGGCCAGTGCCATATAGCGCACCGGATCGCCGTGATCCGCCGCGCGCAGGATCTGCGCCAGCCGCAGCGGGTTCAGCCCGTCGCCCGGATAGGAGGTCAGCGGCGAGCGCGCGCCCGACAGGCTGGGCGCCCCGACATCGCGGGTCAGGCTGGCGCGATCCACTTCATAGCCCCAGCGGTCGGTCAGGATCAGATTTCGGGCCATGGTCAGATACTCCCGCGAAGCCGGGCGCCGAGCGGCCCGCGCCACCAGCCCTCCGCTTCGCTCTCGAACATTGCGGGGCCGCCGTTGTGGCCGACCCTCTGGTCATGGACCGGCACCGGCACATAGCCGTATTCGACCCAGCGCATGCGGCTGGCAAAATACGCCAGCGCCAGCGCGATGGCATAATCGCCGTGGCGCTTCCTGCCCTTCTCGCCCTCGCGGACGGGGGGCACGCGGGGGATGCCCCGGATCAGCTTCACCATGCGCAGGTCGGAGACATGCTCGCTGTCGGCGATCAGCGCGATGTGATCATCCTCGAAAGCCGCCTTCAGCGGCGGCATCTGCAGCCGGTACCATTCCTCGCTGAACTTGATCGCCCAGACGAGGCCGGGGCCTTCGGGGTCTTCCTTCAGCCCGAACCTGCGCCCCATATCCTCGGCCACGGTCCAGCCCATGCCGGTGGCATCGAAGGCCGCGCCGACCAGCCGCGATCTGACATGGTCAAGGATCATGCCGACGACGCGCTTCTGTTCGTCGCCGGGCACGTTGCGCATTTCCAGCGCCAGCGCCTCGCGGCGTTTGAGACCGGCTTCAATGGCCAGCAAACTGACCGTGGACAGGTCGGCCA
>NZ_QBKP01000070.1 GCF_003054195.1 Gemmobacter caeni | reverse complement strand
CTGGTATCCGCCAGCGGCAGTGGAAGATGAAAGAAGCTGAATGTCCCAAGGCTTCTTGGATGTTGCGTCCAAGCAATTGCCGCTCTTCCGAGCGAATACATGTCTTGCTGGTCCTCCAATGCCCAATCATCTGATGCCTGTCACCTTATGAATGGCTAGTATGATGCCGAGCTGGCCATCCGACTTGGTCGGAGACTGCAATAATAGAAGTCAGAAACGCTCCCAAAATGACAAAATTGCCAAAGCGACGATGCACAGGGCGAGTGAACGTCTATAGATCCAAAGACCTCGACGCAGGTCTTCAGGTTGCGGATCTCTCGCTCCACCATTGAGCCACGGCTCTTTGACAGTTTGATCTCCGTACGTCCTTGGACCCGAAAGCCGAACATCTAGTCCTCCAGCCATCGACGCTTCCGGCCAACCGGCATTGAAAGAACGATGATGGCCCGCGTCGCGCGCCGTTAGCAGAAACGCCGAAAACGGTCGTCCAGAAGCAACGAGCAATAGCAAACTCGTCAGCCGCGCTGGTACGAAATTCGCCAGATCATCTAAGCGTGCAGCGACTTTCCCAAAGTCTTCGAATCTTGGGCTACGATGACCAATCATCGAATCTAAAGTGTTTAGTGCTTTGTAGGCGATCAGTGCCGGCAATCCACCCACAGCGCCCCAAAAAAGCGGTGCAACGACGCCATCGCACGCATTCTCGGCCAAACTTTCCAGTGCCGCACGGGTGACAGAGGCACTATCAAGCGTGCTGGTATCTCTGCCCACTATGGACGAAACTGCTTGCCGGGCGTCCGGTACGTTGTTTTCTTTCAGGGGAATGAGTACAGCAACGACATGGTCATCTAGCCCTTTAGCTGCTATCCAAGGCCAAGCTAGTACTGCTCCAAATGCGATCGTTTGCCAGTTTGTCGTGAGTTGACTTTGCAACAATATGGCGAGAACGACGCAGATCGAGATAACGGTAAACACGCAGATTAGACCTCCAATCCGGCGCCTCCATACCCCGCCCGAATTTAGTTTTCGCTCGAGCGCATATATTAGGGCGCCGATCCAAGTGACTGGATGCCCAACACGAGAAAATATCCATTTTGGCCATCCCACGCAAATGTCCAAGAGTAGCGCAAGAGTCATCATCGCTGCACAGATCACTGGTGCCTCCGGTCTAGCCCTTGGTTATTCACTACATTGGCCGGCTTCGAGGCCTATCTTCAGGAAGTTGCGCTTTCAGAGTGCGGAAGCGCCCTACAGCAGGCCAGGTGTGCTATAGCGATATCGACTCTCCCCATCCCTACGGTTCGGCCAACCCCGCATCGACAATATTCTCGGTATCCAGCAGGTCGCGCAGGCTTTCAAGCCCAAAGGCGGCCAGGAATGTCTCGGTGGTGACGAAGGTATAGGGCGCGCC
>NZ_QBKP01000069.1 GCF_003054195.1 Gemmobacter caeni | reverse complement strand
CCCCATCAACGATACAAAAAACACCCGGACGCGGGGTGGAGCAGCCCGGTAGCTCGTCAGGCTCATAACCTGAAGGCCGCAGGTTCAAATCCTGCCCCCGCAACCACTGATAACGACAAACCCGTAGCATCCGCTGCGGGTTTTGTTGTTTTTGCAGTTTTTCCAATGGCTTGCTGCTCTGTCCAGTTGAGAATCGTGCCGAGTTCGCCCTGTAGTGTCGCGTAAATCTCGCCGCGTTCCGGCCCCGGCGTGAGCAAAATCTTCTCGATCAGGCCACGCAAAGCCTCGGCTGCTTCCTGCCGCTCTTCCTTGCGATTGAGGGCTTTGGTCAGCGCCGAAACCTTCTTCGCATAGATCGCCGAGGCGCTCGGCAGAATGTCCGGTGTGTCCTGAGGCGCGTCGGCCAGCAGGGTGTTCAGTTCAGTCTTGCGCGCTTCCAGCGTGTCCATCTCGGCCTTCATGCTCTCATGGAACATGCCAGCCTTGATCGCTTCGATGATGCCGCGGATCTGCTTCTCGATCTTTACCAGTTCCGCCTTCCAGGCATCACCGCTGGAGCGGCGTTCCCGGTTCAGCCGGTTCGTCTCTCCGATGCCAGCTTGCGCTCAAATTGCTCACGGGCGATCTGGCGACCAATCAGGCGAGCCAGCGACATCACGGCAGCGTTTTTGCGGGCGGGATCATTCCGGTCCGTTTCTGGGCCGGTCGAGGGTGTAACCTCGATGCTGATCCTGTTTCGCTTGACCGCCATCGTCTCCAAAATCCCATCCCCGGAAAGGGGCTGGGGCAATGGAAACCCGGAATTTCATCGCATGGAAGGTCTTGAGCAGCCCTGTGCGGTGAATAGGATGCCGTGGCGTAGAAAAGGGACGGCATATTTGGAAGCGAAAGTGGCTGAACAGATCCCATAAGCACACAGATGATTCCGAATCTTCTCCATCTGCCACGTGCATAATGAATATCTAAACCGTTGAGTTTCTAACGCAAGCCTGAGAAGCATAGAGACGCGACGCGCAATGTTAAGACTAAACACTATCCGAAAATGAAGAGGTGGCTGCGGGAACCTGAACAGCCGGGATAAGTGGATTTTCCGCGTAACAGCAGCATGATGCTGCGAGCGAGGAGAAGACCATGGCAAGACGACCGCGCCGGAACCACAGCCCGGCTTTCAAGGCGAAAGTGGCGGTAGCCGCGATCAAGGGCGAGAAGACCATGATCGAGCTGGCGCAGGAGTTCGACGTTCATCCGAACCAGATCAAGCAGTGGCGAGACCAGCTGCTTGAGGGGGCGACCGGGGTGTTCGGGGAAGCCCCGAAAGCCGAGCCGGAGCCGATCAGAGGTGGCTGCGGGAACCTGAACAGCCGGGATAAGTGGATTTTCCGCGTAACAGCAGCATGATGCTGCGAGCGAGGAGAAGACCATGGCAAGAC
>NZ_QBKP01000068.1 GCF_003054195.1 Gemmobacter caeni | reverse complement strand
GCGCAGGAAGTCCAGCTGTTCCTGACGCAGCCCCGCCAGCGCCCGGGTGCGCACCTGCTCGGCCGAGGCCGCCGCCACCGTGGCATCGGCCCCCGCCGCGATCTGGCGCGCATATTCCTTCTCGGCCTCGATCTGCGCCCGCATCTGCGGATTGCGTTCGGCCGCGAGCCGGGCGTCATAGCCGTCCATCAGCCCGGTGGTGGCAATATCGTTCAGCGCGCGCTGGCGGTCGCGTTCGGCCTCCGCCGCCGCCCGGGCCAGCGCGCGCATCCGGTGCGCCTCGGCCTCAAGGAGGCCCATCTTGCGCTTGCGGATATCGACCTCGGCCTCGGCCAGCGCATTGGTCCGCAGCCGTTCGGCATTGCTGGCCCCGATCAGCCCGGTCTCGCGGGTGATCGCCGCCAGCCGGTCCTGCTGATCCGCCATCCAGTCCCGGCGCGCCTCGAGCGCCGCCTGTTCCTGTGCCGCCAGCTGCAGCGAGAGGCTGATCCGGGCGCGCAGCCAGTCGGCGCTGCCCTTCTCGACGCCGATGCCCTTCAGGCGCAGATCGAGGTTCTCGCGGGCCTGTGCCGCCTTCAGCCGCTCGACCTCGATACTGTCCGACCCGAACCGCGCCGTCACCGCCAGCAGGTCGGCCTCCTGACGATAGCCGGTGACCATCTGGTCCACCTGACGCTTCTTCGCCTCGGCCTGCGCGGTCTCGATGGCCTGAATGCCGAGCAGGGTAGTCGCCCGGTCGCGGATCAGGTCGATCAGCTTCTGCTCGTCCTCCGACGTCTCGCCGTTCAGCGCGACCAGCTGTTACACCTGCTGCAGCAGGATCTGCATCGCCGCCGTCTGGGCATCGACCCCCTCTGCCGTTTCGACGCCCCTGATCGCCGCCTTGAAGCTTTCGATCTCGCCGCCATAGGTGCTGAGCGCCGTATACCCGCCGCCGAGACCGAAGAAGCGGCCGATCCGTGATGAGGCAAATTCAAGGTCGGGATCGGTGCGCGGAATGCTGAGGGTTTCGCGGAGGGCGTTGCCCGTGTCCTTCAGCTTCTGCGCCAGCGTCATGCGGTCGAGGTTCGACAGCACCGTGTAGAGGCCAAGCGCCGCCGCCGATGCCTTGCCAAACTGTTGGGCCAGATCGTCCGAACTGGCGTTGACGATGGCCATGCTCGATTTGTACCGCTCGAAGGCGGTCTTCACCGCCTCCATCCGCTCCTCGAGCGACCTGGCCGAACCGGCCAGTGCCATCAGGCCCTGAATGCCCACGGCCGCCAGCGTCGTCAGGCCGATGGCAGCAAGGCTGGTGGCGTTGAAGATGGACAAGAGCCCTTGTGCCAGCCCCTTGGCAGCCTGCGCGCCGCCGCCCATCTGCTGCGCGATGCCCGCCAGCTGCGAGCCCTGCTGCAGACCGATCATCAGCGGGTTCATCCCCATCGCCGCCGTCACGCCGATATCGAAGCCCTGCGCCCCGATATTCGCGGTATAGGCGCTCGATGGCACACC
>NZ_QBKP01000067.1 GCF_003054195.1 Gemmobacter caeni | reverse complement strand
GCGCAGGAAGTCCAGCTGTTCCTGACGCAGCCCCGCCAGCGCCCGGGTGCGCACCTGCTCGGCCGAGGCCGCCGCCACCGTGGCATCGGCCCCCGTCGCGATCTGGCGCGCATATTCCTTTTCGGCCTCGATCTGCGCCCGCATCTGCGGATTGCGTTCGGCCGCGAGCCGGGCATCATAGCCGTCCATCAGCCCGGTGGTGGCAATATCGTTCAGCGCGCGCTGGCGGTCGCGTTCGGCCTCGGCCGCCGCCCGGGCCAGCGCGCGCATCCGGTGCGCCTCGGCCTCGAGAAGGCCCATCTTGCGCTTGCGGATCTCGACCTCGGCCTCGGCCAGCGCATTGGTCCGCAGCCGTTCGGCATTGCTGGCCCCGATCAGCCCGGTCTCGCGGGTGATCGCCGCCAGCCGATCCTGCTGATCCGCCATCCAGTCCCGGCGGGCATCGAGCGCCGCCTGTTCCTGTGCCGCCAGCTGCAGCGAGAGGCTGATCCGGGCGCGCAGCCAGTCGGCGCTGCCCTTCTCGACCCCGATACCCTTCAGGCGCAGATCGAGGTTCTCCCGGGCCTGCGCCGCCTTCAGCCGCTCCACCTCGATACTGTCCGACCCGAACCGCGCCGTCACCGCCAGCAGGTCGGCCTCCTGACGGTAGCCCGTGACCATCTGGTCCACCTGCCGCTTCTTCGCCTCGGCCCGCGCGGTCTCGATCGCCTGAATGCCGAGCAGGGTATCGGCCTGCTTCTTCAGCTGGTCGATCAGCGCCTGCTCCTCTTTGGTTATCCCGTCCTTCAGCCTGGCGAGATGATCAACCTCCTGCAGCAGGGTCTGCATCGCAGCAATCTGGGCATCGATCCCTTCCGCCTTCTCAAAACCGCGCACGGCATCGTCAAAGGTGCCAAGCGATGCCGCATAGGGCCGGGCATTGCCCCAGCCCGACCCGCCCAGATCGAAGAAATCCGCGATCCGGCCCTCATTGCCGCCGCGACGGTTGTTCTCCTTCATCAGGCCCAGCATGTCGCGGACGGCATCACTGGTGGATTTCAGCTTCTGATCGACGCTGAGACGGTCCAGACCCGAGAGGATGGCATAGAGTTCCTGCGCCGCCGTGGCGCCGACCCCGAATTGCCGCGACAGATCTTCAGCGCTGGAACCCGCGAGATCGGCCGACCGCTTGTAACGGTCAAATGCCGTCGTCAGCTCGGCCATCCGCTCTTCGAGGGATTTTGCAGAACCGGCCAGCACCATCAGGCCCTGAATGCCCACCGCCGCCAGCGTCGTCAGGCCAATGGCGGCAACGCTGGTGGCGTTGAAGATGGACAAGAGCCCTTGGACAAGTCCCTTGGCAGCCTTCTCGCCGCCGCCCATCTGCTGCGCGATGCCCGCGAGCTGCGAACCCTGCTGCAGCCCGATCATCAGCGGGTTCATCCCCATCGCCGCCGTCACGCCGATGTCGAAGCCCTGCGCCCCGATATTCGCCGTATAGGGGCTCGATGGCACACC
>NZ_QBKP01000066.1 GCF_003054195.1 Gemmobacter caeni | reverse complement strand
CCCACATTCTCCAAGTAAGTCGCTGATTTCGCTGTCGTAATCGTGATATTTCGCATATAAATCATGGCGTTGACGGCTGCGAGGGGCGCGTTTCATGGATCACCTGGAGGGTGCGGGCTTGGCGCGGGGAGATCGGGTTGATTTCGACCGCCGTGTGCGTCTGGAGTTCCGTGGTGCGCAGATCAGTTCAGACGGTGGCCTGCTGGTGATGCGCGAGCTTGATGACGTGCTCGGCCTGTCCAATCTGGCGTCGGAGGCGCTGCGAGACAGCCGCACCGGGAAGAACACGCTCCATCGGCTTGACGGATTGTTCCGGCAATCGGTGTTCGGACGACTGGCCGGATACGAGGATGTGAACGATGCCGACCGCTTGGCCCTCGATCCCGTGATGCGTCAGGTCGTTGGCGGCAGGGCCGTCGAGGCGCAAGCTGCTTCGGCATCGCAGATGGGACGGTTCGAGACCGAGACGCTGGCTCTGGCCGCGAACCGGGCGGCGCTGGCCGATCTGAACGGCCAATGGATCGACCGGTTTCATGACCGCAACGGGTTGAAATACATCGTGCTGGACATGGACAGCTCGGTCAGCCCCACCCACGGCGATCAGGAAGGTGCTGCCTGGAACGGGCATTTCGACTGCACCTGCTATCACCCCATCTTCTTGTTCAACCAGTTTGGCATGCTGGAGCGCTGCGCCCTGCGTAACGGCAATGTCCACAGCGCCGATGGCTGGCGGGATGTCCTTGATCCCGTCATTGCCCGATATGCTGGCCGCGACCTTGGTGGACGCTTCTTCCGGGCCGACGCTGCCTACGCGATCCCCGCGATCTATATGCGGCTGGAAGAAGCCAGGTTCTTCTACGCCATCCGTCTGCCCGCCAACGCCGTCTTGCGCGAGAAGATCGCGCATCGGCTGACACGGCCCGTGGGACGGCCTTCGCTGACCAAGGTCAAACGGTTCTTCGAGGACTTCGAGTATCAGGCGGCGTCCTGGGACAAGCCGCGCCGCGTCATCGCCAAGATCGAATGGCATCCGGGCGAGCTGTTCCCCAAAGTCGGCTTCATCGTCACCAACCTGCCGATGGAGCCAGACTGGGTGGTGAGGTTCTACAACCAGCGCGGCACCGCAGAGCAGCACATCAAGGAAGGCAAATATGCCTTTCGCTGGACGCGGCTGTCATGCCGGAAGTTCCGGCACAACGAGGTGCGGCTGCAACTGCACGCGCTGGCCTACAACCTGGCAACCTTCCTGCGCTGCATCGAACTGCCCGAGGCCATGGCGGACTGGTCGTTGACCAGCCTGCAACTCAAGCTGATCAAGATCGGCGCCCGCGTCGTCCGCCACGCCCGCGCCATTACCTTCCAGTTGGCCGAGGTCGCCGTCACCGGCCCGATGGTGCGGGCCGTCCTTGCCGCCATCCGCCGTCTTCGAACGCCTCCGTCATGCGCATGACCACGATCCATGCCCAAGCTGAACGAAAGCGGCAGGACAGGTCCGTCTGCCGCGCGG
>NZ_QBKP01000065.1 GCF_003054195.1 Gemmobacter caeni | reverse complement strand
CCTGCATTCCCCAAGTGGCGTGTCGTTTGAGGTGAAGATCGCCTGTATCCGAGCGCTAGACAAGGATTTTCTGCCGCAAGCGGCACCTGCGGTCGCGCAGACTGCTGGATCTGGACGGATCAGACCGCGAAGCCGCTGTTTCCTTGCCCAGGGGCGGCGTTTTTCAGCGCAGCGGACAGATCTGTCCAGCCGCTTTCGTTCAGTTTGAGCGTGGATCGCGATCATGCGCATAGCGGTGGCGCTCGCAATCGGCGGATAGCGGCGAGGATGGCGCGTACCATCGTGCCGGTGACAGCGACCTCGGCCAGCTGGAAGGTGATGGTGCGGGCGTGACGGACCACACGTGCCCCGATCTTGATCAGCTTCAGTTGCAGGCTGGTCAACGACCAGTCGGCCATGGCCTCGGGCAGCTCGATGCAGCGCAAGAAGGTGGCCAGGTTGTACGCCAGGGCGTGCAGTTGCAGCCGCACCTCATTGTCGCGGAACTTCCGGCACGACAGCCGCGTCCAGCGAAAGGCGTATTTGCCCTCTTTGATGTGCTGCTCGGCGGTGCCGCGCTGGTTGTAGAACCGCACCACCCAGTCCGGCTCCATCGGCAGGTTGGTGACGATGAAGCCGACACGCGGGAACAGTTCGCCCGGATGCCATTCGATCTTGGCGATCACCCGGCGTTCCTTGTCCCAGGACGCCGCCTGATACTCGAATTCCTCGAAGAACCGCTTGACCTTGGTCAGTGACGGCCGCCCGACAGGGCGCGTTAGCCGATGCGCGATCTTGTCCTTGAGGACCGCGTTTGCGGGCAGCCGGATGGCGTAGAAGAACCGCGCTTCTTCCAATCGCTCATAGATCGCCGGGATCGCGTAGGCAGCATCGGCCCGGAAGAACCTGCCACCAAGGTCGCGCTCCGCGTAGCGCGCAATGACGGGGTCGAGAACATCACGCCAGCCATCGGCGCTGTGGACGTTGCCATGGCGCAGGGCGCAGCGTTCCAGCATCCCGAACTGGTTGAACAGAAAGTTGGGGTGATAGCAGCTACAGTCGAAATGGCCATTCCAGGCAGACCCTTCCTGGTCGCCATGGGTCGGGCTGACCGAGCTGTCCATGTCCAGAACGATGTACTTCAGCCCGTTACGGTCATGGAACCGGTCGATCCATTGCCCGTTCAGGTCGGCCAGCGCGGCACGGTTCCCGGCCAGAGCCAGCGTCTCGGTCTCGAACCGTCCCATCTGCGATGCCGAGGCCGCTTGTGCATCGACCGCTCTGCCGCCGACAACTTGGCGCATGACCGGATCGCAGGCGAGACGGTTGGCGTCGTTGACATCCTCGTATCCGGCCAGCCGCCCAAAGACTGATTGCCGGAACAGGCCGTCGAGCCGATGGACCGTGTTCTTGCCAGAGCGAGTATCGCGCAGCGCCGCTGACGCCAAATCGGACAACCCGAGCGCGTCATCAAGCTCGCGCATCACCAGAAGGCCGCCGTCGGAACTGAGCTGCGTGCCGCGAAATTCCAGCCGCACGCGAGGGTCGAAATCCACCCGATCTGCCCGTTGCAAGCCCGCACCCTCTGGGTGATCCATGAAACGCGCCCCTCGCAGCCTTCAACACCATGTTTTATATAGGAAATATAATGGTCAGGACAGCGAAATCAGCGCCTTACTTGGGAAATGTGGG
>NZ_QBKP01000064.1 GCF_003054195.1 Gemmobacter caeni | reverse complement strand
CCGTCGGCGCGCGCCTGCAGCTCGACGACATAGCCCCGGGCGGGCGAGGCCTCGCCACGCGGGGCGGCGAGGTCGATGGCATGGTTCTCGTCGATGGGGAGCTTCCCCGTCGAGGCGGCAATCACCGCCTGCGGATCGACAAGCCGGTAGGGACCGCGCGCATCGGCGGTCAGGATCTCCGCCCCGGCCGGGATCAGATGGATCCAGTCAGGGGCACCGCCCTCGGGCAGCGACGTGGATTGAAGCGAGATGATCTGCGGGTTCGACATGAACCCAACATCCCCCGACAGCCAAAACCAAAACATCCGCAACGGTGTGCGGATGTGGAATGTCGTGAAAAGGCTTGCTCAACGTTCGAATTCAAGCGATCTCTGCGTCAGTTGGCTGCCCATTTTGGGAATGTCGGCTAGAGCCATTGTGATATATAGATAAAAGGGTGCGTCTTGGTGTTCAGGGTCCGGCTTGTTGGAAACAGCCTTTCGTCTCTGGTGGGCGAAATTTACAGTGCCTTTGAGGCTGGCAGCCGCGGCAGCGCGCTGCGCAGCGGGCCAGATGCAAATGAGGTGCGCATCCAAGTGCCTCCTTATGACTACGTCGGCGTCGGGCTTCGAGGGCCCGACCTCGACCTAGAGTGGCGCCGCGGTGCAGAGATAATCCAGGGCACATGGACCGAAATGCGGATCGAATCTGTTCGTCCGACAAACGGTGGCGGTATTAACCGGGTGGAATATCTGCGTGTCACTGGCTTCTCGGTTGATCCCGGTCCGCTGATGTCGTTTGTCGGCAATATGCTGGGTGGAGAGATCGTCTGGGCCTTTGACGACGCTCCCTTGCGTGCTGCTTTAAACCCGCGACAGGGTGTTTATGACGGTGGGAGCGGGGCCGAGAACATCGGGCCGGTCCATGACAACTTTCCCGGCATTTTCGAAATGCGCGGCGCTGACACAATCCGTGGATGGGCGGGCAATGATACGCTGAATGGTGGCCTCGGCGGCGATCTGCTGTTAGGTGGCAGCGGTGCGGATCATCTGATCGGCGGCGCCGGGCAAGACCGGCTGCATGCCGGGGCGGGTAACGACCGGCTTTCCGGCGATGGGGGCCGTGACAGCCTTGCAGGCGGCGAAGGGCGCGACAGCTTGGACGGTGGGCTCGGCAATGATACGCTATCGGGCGATGGTGGTCGTGATGTTCTGTATGGGTCATGGGGGGATGATCTGATGACCGGCGGGGCGGGAGCAGATCAGTTCCATTTCAAGCGGCCCGGCCATGACCGGATCACGGATTTTTCCACTTCTGCCGATCAGATATGGCTGTTCAACCGCATTGTGCCATTGGAGGACCGCGCCGACCCAGCTGCGTGGCTCATGGCGCATGGGAATGTGACGGACGAGGGTGCTTTGTTCACGGTTACCGACAAGATCAGCTTTCTGGTCGAGGGTGTCGACGATCTTGATGCGATCGCGGCAACGCTGGTTCTGTTCTGAGCTTTCCGATCCCAGGTCGTGTTAACAAAACGGATTCCCCTCTGCGGTCGACTGTGATTCAAGATCATCTCTACGTGGGAGGTGACCTTGGCAGGGAACCTGATGCCCGACGACGAATGGGCACTTCAGAGAGATAGGTGTCCGCTTCGGACTGGGAGCGGTCATCTGCTGCACCTGGCAAGAAGGTAGGATCAGGGCCAAGTCACCCTCCCACCTGCGCTTCGAAGGCCTCGCGGACGATATCGAGGATGTTGGTGCGGTCGGTGTCGGAGAGGCCTAGGAAGGGCCGGGCCGGGATGTCGCCCCAGGGCAGGTGGTGGAAATAGTCGCGGGAGGCGGGGCCGCCGTCTTTCTGCCTGGTCCGGCCCATGCGGGCGCCGAACTGGCCCTGCTTCGCGCCGAACTGCATGACCGCCGCCTGCAGGGCATTCGATCCGACCGAGACGAAGTCGGGGCCGGACCGGAAGTTGATGCCCCGTCGCATGTC
>NZ_QBKP01000063.1 GCF_003054195.1 Gemmobacter caeni | reverse complement strand
GATCACCTCAGGGTCTGCACCCACCGGAACGAAGCCCCGGTGGTGAGGGTGTGGCGGCGGCGGCCGGGCTGGACGGATTTCGGGACGAGGATTGCCTTGCAGGCCGCGCGCGACAGGCTGACGGCGGTGCCGGTGACCCAGCCGGGCCGGATGTTCGGGCTGACCTCAAAATAGCCGGTCAGCCCGGTGCCGCTGGCGCTGGCCGGAGCCGCGATCCGGTGCAGGGCTTGGCGCAGCGGGTTCGACCCATAGGCAAAGGCCAGATAATCATGGCGCCGGAGCTGGAACCCGGCCGGAAGCCCGGAAAGCCGGATCTCGCGCGTATTCGCATGCACCGCATCGAGCACCGGCGCGGCTCCGGCGAGCGCCGCCCCGGAGAGATCGGAGCGTGGAAACGGCCGCGCGATATCATGCACCATGAAGCTGGCGCCGGGCTGGCGCAGCACGTCGATCATCGCCAGCGCCTCGGCCGCCTCATCCGGCGTCATGTCGCCCAGCCGGATCTCGCCCGACCAGAGCCGGGTGCCCAGCTCCGCCGTCAGGATCTCGCCCGCCCCGGTCTCCGACACTTCCATCGCCTCGGGCAGATCGAAGGTCATCTCCTGCACGGGCAGAAGATCCATGAACTGCGCACGGGTCAGCGGGAAGGAATACGCCATCATCCCCTCCAGCGGTCACTGACGATGGTGCGGACCTCGCCGGGCAGGAAGTCGCGGGTGTATTGTTCCAGCGACACCTGAATGGCCTGCATGACGCCCTCGCGGATCTCGGCCGAGCCGGTGCCCGAGACATTGATATGATGGGTCACAAGCATGGCGGCGGCTTCGTTACCGGCTGCGGCTCGCCTGTCTGAAGGCCCGCCGACCGGCAGTGGCGGCCGACCGCCCATCACATAGCCGCCCTCGCGATATCCCCGCATCGCGCCCTTGCGGATCGCCTCAAGGTTCGCCACTCCGATGCGACGGGTGGCCGCCGCGTCGAAGACATATTCCTCGGCATGCACCACGCCCGCCACATCCGTCGTCGCACCCGGCCCGGTCCAGCCGCCCACCTCATAGCCTTTGCCGCCGGTCAGCCAGTTCAGCCCCGCACCCAGGAGGCCGCCGACAAAGGCCCCGCCCGGCCCGTAGCTCGCCCCGATCCCCTGCAGTGTGCCCGCAAGGTTCGCGCCAAAGGTCTGCAGGCCGGTCCCCAGCTGCGCCGCCCCGGTCCCGAGCTGGCCGAGCTGGGCCTGCGCGCTGTCCGTGGTGCCCTCGAACCGCGACATTGCCGCCTCGGCCGCCGCAAGGCGCTGATCCCAATGCATGGCACCGGCCGGATTTGCGGCGCTCCAGCCCTGCGGCCGCTCGTAGCCGACAAAGGCCTGCGTCGCGCCATGGAGGTTCGGCGCCGCCTGCAGCCGCTTCAGGACACCGTTTTCGCCGGAAAGCAGTTCCTGCCAGACAAACTCCAGCTGCGCCTGCACATTCGAAAGCCCGGCCTGCCCCCCGACATAATCCAAAAGGGCCTGCCCCCGTCCGGCATGATGCTGGAACAGGCCGAAAGACGTGCCGCCATCCCCCACCGCCAGCGGGTTGAACCCGCTTTCGGCAGAGGCATTCCCCATGATCGCCGCGATCTGGTGCGGCGCGAGGCCTTTGGCCGCGAAGAAGGCCCAGACCTGTTGCTGGACATTGGTGCTGCCGCCGAGACCCGCAGAACCCGCCATGCCATAGCCGCCCACCGCCCCGGCGGTACTGGCCGAGAGCAGGTTGGCCACGCCCGGCCCGCCGATCATCACCGTGGCGGCGGTCACCGACATGGATTGCACCGGCGCCGTGGCCTGCGCGGCGAGCGCCCGTTCGTTGATCGGGTTCTGGCCGGTCAGCCGCCCGAAGATGCCCGACCAGCCGCCGACATCGCCCCAGGTGCCGAGATCGGTGCCGAGGATCGCGTTCTTCAGCGGATTGCGCACCGCGAGGTCGAAGAACATCCCCTCGATCTCGCCCAGCATCTCCGACAGCGCGCCCTTCAGATCGCCGCCGCGCAGCCTGTCCAGCACGCTGTCGATGGCATCCTCGCCCGCCGACTGAACCCGCTTCCAGGCATCGGCCTGCGCTTCAATGGTCCGGGCCAGTTCGGCCCGCGCCAGCGCGTTGCGGCGGATCGCCTCCGCTTCCTCGCCCACAAAGCCGCGCTCCCGGATCTCGCGTTCCGCCTGCACCAGCGCCAGCACCCGTGCCCGCACGGCCTCGGTCTGACCGGCCAGCGCCAGTTCCAGATGCAGCTGCTGCACCGCCTCCTGCTGACCGCGCAGGAAGTCCAGCTGTTCCTGACGCAGCCCCGCCAGCGCCCGGGTGCGCACCTGCTCGGCCGAGGCCGCCGCCACCGTGGCATCGGCCCCCG
>NZ_QBKP01000062.1 GCF_003054195.1 Gemmobacter caeni | reverse complement strand
TGTCAATCGGCATCCAAACGGGCCCCCCGATCGGCGCCCAAAAGTGACCCCTTTGGCTCGCGGTTGAGCAGGCCCGTGGCGGCGTAGCTTTCCAGCTGGCGCAGCCGACGCGGGCCTGCGTTTCGGAGGGGGTTCAGGCTCGGGTTTTGATGCGCCAGCTGTCGTTGCCGGTCTCGACGATATCGCAGTGGTGGGTGAGGCGATCGAGCAGCGCGGTGGTCATCTTCGCGTCCCCGAAGACGGTCGGCCACTCGCCGAATGCGAGGTTGGTGGTGACGATGACGGAAGTCTGCTCGTAGAGTTTGCTGATCAGATGGAACAGCAACTGGCCGCCGGACTGCGCGAATGGGAGGTATCCGAGTTCATCGAGGATGACGAAGTCGAGGCGCATCAGATGTTCCGCAAGCCGGCCCGCCCGTCCAGCACGGGCCTCGGCCTCCAGCCTGTTCACCAGGTCGACGACATTGAAGAACCTGCCCCGGGCACCATTGCGGATGACCGCACGCGCGATCGCCACGGAGATATGGGTCTTGCCGGTCCCCGTGCCGCCAACCAGCACGACATTGCGCTGTTGGCTGAGGAACTCTCCACTGGCCAGATCGCGCACCAGGGTCTCGTTGATCGGGGTGTCATCGAAGGTGAACTCCTCGATCTCCCGGGCATAGGGCAGCTTGGCGGTGGTGATCTGGTATTTGACCGACCGCGCTTTCTTCTCGTTGATCTCGGCGGCCAGAAGATCTCCAACGATCTGGCGGGGTTCGTGCTGGCGGCGCACAGCGACCGCCATGAGTTCGTCATAAGCGGCGCGCATCCCGTAGAGCTTCAACTCGCCCATTGCGGCCATGATGTCAGCACGATCCATCAGCTGGCCCTCCGCAGCAGGTCATAACGGGCGCAGTCCGCCACCGGTTCATGGGTCAGGCGCAAGGCCGGAGAGGTCAGCAGGAGAGGCGGCGGTTCCGGATCGCGCCTGCGAGACAGGATATTGAGGATCACATCGGCGGAGTGAACGCCCTGCGAGAGGGCTTCGGCGCATGCCTTTTGCACCGCAGGCATCCCTTCCGTCAGCACCGCGCCGAGGATCTTCACCATCTGGCGGTCGCCATCCGAGGAACCCTGCAGCTTACGGCGGATCTGTTCGAGCGCTCCGGGAAGAACCCAGTCCTTGAACGGTGCGCCGTTACGCAGCGCACCGGGTTTGCGAAGCAAAACAGGCACATAATGCCAGGGATTGTAGACCGTTCGGTCCCGGCCGAAGTGGCGCGGGTGGTCTCCGACCAGTCGACCCTCCTGCCGGATCTCGATCCGCTCAGCATAGGCCCTGATCTCGACCTGCCGCCCGACAGCCGTTGCCGCAACCGAGTATTTGTTATTGTCGAAGCGCACGAGACAGGTCTTCGACACCGCCGCAGGCAGCGAATGGAATCCGTCGAAGCGCCCGGCATAAGGAACAAGGTGCGGGCGCTCTTCCTGGAAGACCTGCCAGACGGTTTTGTCCGTCAGCTCCGGATGCTTGCTGCTTCTGGCCGATGCGATGCACTTGTCCAGCAGCCAGGCATTCAGTTCCTCGTAGCTTTTGACCCGGACGCGGGGCGAGAAGAACCGCTGGCGGACCGTGCCGACCTGGCTCTCCACCTGGCCTTTCTCCCAACCCGAGGCAGGGGTGCAGGCAACAGGTTCGACCAGATAATGGCTGGCCATCTGCAGGAACCGGCGATTGTAGAGACGTTCCTTGCCGGTGAAGATGGTCTCCACCGCCGTCTTCATGTTGTCGTAGATCCCGCGGGTGCAGGTGCCCTTGAAGAAGGCAAAAGCCCTGTCGTGGGCGTCGAACACCATCTCCTGCGTCTCACGCGGATAGGCGCGAACGAAGAACATCCGGCTGTGGCACAGGCGAACATGGACCACTTTGATGGTGGTCGTCGCCCCATCGATCACCACAACCTCGTGGCTCCAGTCAAACTGATAGGCTTCGCCGGGCGCAAAGCTCAGGGGCACGAAAGCAGAAGAGGCACCCGAGCTCTGATTGCGCGCCCAGTTCGAGGCGTAGCGGCGCACCGCGTCATACCCACCTTCATAACCGAGACCGCTCAGCTCTTCGTAGATCTGTGTCAAAGACTGCCGTTCCCGGCTGACCCGCGCGGCGTTGACCTCCAGCAGCCGGTTGAGTTCCCCCAGCCAGGCACCCAGCTTCGGGCGCGGCTGCACCGTTCGGGTGTAGGTGAACTCGGTAATCCCGGTGCGGATCACCTTCCGCACCACCTTCTTCGACAGCTTCAGGTCACGGCAGATCGTCTTGATCCCCTTGCCCTCAGTAAAATGCAGCCGCCTGATTTTTGCGATTGTCTCCACGATCAGCATCCCGTGCTCGGCCTCCGATAATCATCGAAGGCACAATGGACCCAACCCCCGGTCGGTGGGGTCCCTTTTGGACGCCGATCACCCCAGAAGCGGGGTCCTTATTGCAAGCCGTTCAACA
>NZ_QBKP01000061.1 GCF_003054195.1 Gemmobacter caeni | reverse complement strand
AGATTTCCTGCCATGTTGGTCTTTCAGATCGTCACGGTTCCAATAGTTGCAACCTGACGGTGCGGTCGTGGTCGGTCAACCGCCAAACTCTTGCCGCATCCCCGCGGTAAACGGCGACCATGAGCCTGATCCGACAAACCATCCTCGTATCGGTAGCCGCCATGTGCGTTGCCGCCTACCTGACTCAGCAGCAGGCCGACAGCGCGCCCGGCAAAGGCGGCGTGTCGATCCTGCGCGGCGGCGATGCCTGGAACGCCAGTTCCTCGCGCGTGCGGCGTACGGTCGAGCCGCGGGCCTACGAGCAGCATCCGGCCAGCGCGGGCGCAGTCCTTATCGACAACGTGACCCGCGTGCGGGACGGTGACACTATCGTCGTCGGCCTCATCCCGATCCGCATCGCCAACTTGGACTGCGCGGAACGGGGCACGTCTGCCGGTGACGCGGCCACTGCGCGGGTGCGCGATCTGGTCGCGGGCGCGCAGCTGACCTGCGCGCTGGAGGGGCGCCGATCCTATGACCGCGAGGTCGGGCTGTGCGCGTTACCGGATGGGCGGGATCTGGGCGAGGTGCTGATCGGGGAGGGTTCCTGTGGGCGGTGGAGGTGAGGGTGGTCGATTCGGGCGGAAAGCGGCCGTTGCGGCTGCGGTGTCCGAGTTTCCGAAGGATGCCACAGCAGCCGCTCGCTACCGCCCGCGAGGCGGCACCAATATGCGTAAGAGTTGCCTTTCGAAGAGATTGTAACTTCTGGGACTAGATAATTGACTTTACTATGCGTTGAATATCCTCAGATGCTGTATTTACGTTGAGAAAACTCTCTGCATTCCTCAAATGGACGAATTCATCTGGTCGTCCTCCCGCTCCGATATTCTTTACTTCAAGAAAACCAGATTCCTGTAGAATACTCCGGGTTGCATCCCAGTCACCTCGGTCTATAATCCGCCTGCCTCTTTTGTCGTCTCTAGACAGCCTGACCCAATGACTTTTCAACATCATCCTAGCCAGGATCGCAAGCGTATCAGGGATCGCAAATTCGTCACCTCCCGCAGAACGATCTGTCTCCCGACCAAGCACCTCCAAAATCTGCGCCTTATCGAGGTAGGCGGACACACTCCCTTTATTGGACTGCGAGATCACAGTATGCACCTCAGGGCGAGAGTTTCCCATCTTTGTGATGGGTGAGATGACTAGTTCTCCAACTTCACACTCTTTGAAGTCGCACAATTCGAGATCCGCATCAGAAACATCTAATCTATTTATGTAGACGCGGCGCAACCGAACTGATGGCTTTCCATTTAGAAGTGCGTCCATTATTGTGCCTCCAGAGAGCGCAAATGGGCTTTCCGCTGGGAGGTCCGAAGCGCAAACAAATCCAATTGCAGCAAGGTTGGAAAATGCTGTCGAGGTCACATTTTGGTCCGACAATAGATGTGAGACCTTGTTTGCCAGCTCATCCACGAAGCTGCTAGTTTCCAATGAGAGCAGGGCTCCCAGGACTGCAAGGTCGGATACCGCCAGTTGCGTTCTTCGTATCCCCAATGGGATCATGTTGTTTTCGCTGATCTCCGCAATCAAATGTCGCGAGTAGAAGTAAGCTTTAATCTTCTCATGCGGGAAGGTTCGATTATCAGAGTCGCCTGTGCTCGGCGCAGGCTCAAGCAATGTTAGTGTTTTTGCTCGTGCCGAAAGGGCCCGTTGAAAATCTTCATTACCCGGAGCATGCTCCTCGCAAGCCACTTCTACCGCCAC
This sequence comes from Gemmobacter caeni, assembly GCF_003054195.1. Taxonomy (GTDB): domain Bacteria; phylum Pseudomonadota; class Alphaproteobacteria; order Rhodobacterales; family Rhodobacteraceae; genus Gemmobacter; species Gemmobacter caeni. The sequence goes on along the minus strand of NZ_QBKP01000061.1, from coordinate 862 downwards.
CTCAAGTAAGGCGGCGTCAACGTAGTCTATTTCGTAATCGACCATTGTCCTCGCAGCCTCGGTCAAAATCGAATACACAATCTTCTTTCCGGCATCCTCTGAGATTTCTGAAGGAAGGCCGAGCTTCTGAACTTCGCGGGAAACAATGTCATCGCACAATGCTACAATTGGTTCGTCGCCGCTGTTTAGGAAGTTTTCTGGGTCGGCCTGTGAGATCTGAGAGACAAAAAATGGACGGCGCAGCCAAATAAGAGCATCAAGTCTCTGGCGCAGTTCGCTTGAGTATTCACTCCAAGACGGAGACACTTCAACGATCCATTGCGTTGCTTCGTCAGCACTAGGGAAATCCAGACGCACAGAGTGTAGTTTTGATCCAGCATGCTCGACCGAAGCACCGATTAACTTGCGTAGGGTTTCAATGCCGATGAAGGAGTCCCGTCCGGACAGGATTATTAGACTTTCTCTCCCAACCTCGCCAATTAGTTCACGGAGCGCAGACCATGAGTTGTCGTATCCTCGACTGTCAGAAAGTTCGTCAAACCCGTCAATCGCTAATGCGATCAATCGCTGCTGCATCAATGCTGGAAGCTCGACGCGATTAAATTTGGCGCGTAGCGCAGCAAGTGAGCCATCTATCCGATCATCGATAGCAGAGAGTATCTTTCCTGCGCTCGCTACGGGAATGACAAGTGGTTCGTCTGCCAACCTGCGCAACAACCTATCTGCCCGAGTGAAAGCCAAGCGTTCGATGAAGTGTGTCTTTCCGGGGCTCTGTTGCACAAATCGGGTTATGGCCGAGGTTCCCCTTTCCCCGGACGGACTTATCCCACAGCTTCCGTGACGGGTATGCCGAGCGCGGTGT
>NZ_QBKP01000060.1 GCF_003054195.1 Gemmobacter caeni | reverse complement strand
GGGCGCTGTCTAACTATCGCTTCCAGCTTCGACGGTTTGGCCGGGTTCTGGAGGCCCATGGTGTTGAGCCGACGTCATTGACGCTGGAAATCGCCGATCGCCATGCCCGGCAGGTTCCATTTGATCGAATGAACGCGGTCAGGATCCCGAACTTGGTCAGACGGTTCGTCCTCCACCTCATCAGCATCGGCGTTGCGATTCCGCCACCTGTATCTGCTGCCCAAATTGCAAAGGACAAGCTGCTGGATGACCTGGAAGGCTTCCTGCTCGGGCAACGCGGCCTGAGTCCGAGTTCAGTTTATCATGTCAAGCGATATGCCGTCCGCTTCTTGGACCACCGGTTTGGCGAAACAGTGCCTGACCCTTCGGCGATCAGGCACCAAGACATCGTTGCGTTCCTCGAACACATCCAGAAGGGGAAGGGTCTGTCGATGGCGCGGACGCCGGCATCCCATCTGCGCTGCTTCTTCCAGTACCTGTTTGCCCGGGGCCTGACCGTAACCAATCTGTCGTCGACTGTGCCGAAGGTACATCGCATCCAGAACAACCGACTTCCCAGGTATCTGCCGCCGACAGACATCGAGGCCATCCTTGAGTGGGTCCGGCGAGAGTCCAGCTATGGCGTTCGTGACTATGCCATGTTCCTGCTGATGGCCCGGCTCGGCCTGCGTGTGCCCGAAGTCATGGCGATAGAGATCGATGACATCGACTGGCGAGCGGGAGAGCTGCTCGTCCGAGGAAAGGGCAAACGGCGTGACCGTCTCCCGCTTCCGGAAGATGTCGGCGCCGCAATCAGCGCTTACCTGCGCGATGCCCGACCATCGACCGTAACGCGCGTTCTTTTTGTCAGGTCCTATGCCCCCTATCTCGGGTTCAAGGACAGCCGCATCGTCAGCAAAATCCTTGCCCGGGCCTGCGCAGCACTGAAGATCGAGATGCCTGCTCGGTATCTCGGATCGCATGTGCTTCGCCACAGCCTCGCAACTCGGATGGTTCGCTCTGGCGTAGCCCTGCACGAGGTGGGCGATGTTCTGCGCCACAAGTCGCGCGCGACGACGATGATCTATGCGAAGCTCGACATCGCAAACCTTCGTTCTGTTGCCCAACCTTGGCCCGCAGGGGAGGCAAAGCAATGACCCTGCACGCCGAGCTTGATCGATATCTCAATCTCCGCCGGATGTTTGGCGCCAAACTGAAAGCAGACGAGTTGCGCCTGCGCAGCTTTGCCACCTTCGTGGACAAAGCCGGAAAAGAGTTCGTCACAAAAGAGCTGCTGCTCGAATGGATGGATGGACTGCGACCTGCCAGTAGCGGGACCAAGGCCAGTAGGTTCAGCGCGGTCCGTCAATTTGCTCTATGGCTGCACGGTATGGATGATCGGCACGAAGATCCTCCACCGAGGGGGTTCGTGCCAGGACGAGTCAGTCGGTCCGCGCCGTACATCTACAGCGATACCGAACTCGCCCAGATCATCGGGGCGGCGCGGGAATTGCCGTCGATCTACGGGCTGCGCGGGCTGACCTGCGCGATGCTCTATGGTCTGATCGCTATCACGGGCATGCGCGTTGCAGAGGCCTTGGCGCTCGACACGGCAGACTTCGATGCCGAGAGGCAGTTGCTCCACATAAAGAACGGCAAGAATGGCAAGGAACGAATCCTTCCAATCGATCCGGATGTCGCGGTGAGACTGAAGAACTACTGTACCGAAAGGGATCGACTGCTCGAACGACACTCGGAACCGCTCTTCGTGAATTGCAAAGGCGAACGACCCGACTATTGCTGGGCGCGGGCAAACTTTGTTCGTGTCTGTCAGAGCATCGGCATGCGGGGTACATGGGCCAAGCCCATGCCCGGAAGGCCACCGCGCATCCACGATCTTCGGCACACCTTTGCCGTCCGGACGATCACAGGCTGGTATCGCGCCGGACATGATGCTGCGCGCGAAATGCACAAGCTGACGACCTACCTCGGGCATGAGGGGCCAAGGGACACCTACTGGTACCTTCAGGCCGTGCCCGAGCTTCTCGAACTGGCCTCGGCACGGATCGGCGAGAGTTCTGCGGCGGAGGAGTCGTAATGAGGACCGCGACATTCCCAGCCTTGCTGCAGCGCTTCTTCACAGATCGCTTGTGCGTCCAGATGGAAGCAAGCCGTCATACCATCGCATCGTATCGCGACACCTTCCGCCTGCTGATCCGCTATGCCGGAGCCCGCAGCGGCAAAGCCCCAACGAGGCTGGAAGTTGGCGATATCGATGCCGACATGGTGGCGAACTTCCTCATCCATGTCGAAGGGTCCCGCGGCAACGCTGTCCGGTCTCGAAATGCCCGGCTCGCGGCGATCCGGTCCTTCTTCCGGTATGTTGCGATGACGGAGCCAGTGTTGTTGCATCACTGCCAACGCATTCTGGCCATGCCGAACAAACGCCAAGAAAAAAGGGCGGTGACGTTCCTCGATGCCGACGAAATCGCGGCATTGCTCGGCTCGCCCGACCGCGCCACTTGGGTGGGGCGCAGGGATCACGCTTTGCTGCTGCTCGCTCTCCAAACTGGGCTGCGGGCTTCAGAGTTGGTCAATCTGAACTGCAACGACGTGGTCTTCGGGACCGGTGCCCATGTTAAATGTCTTGGGAAAGGCCGAAAAGACCGGCGGACGCCCTTACGCCGCGATACGGCCAGATTGATCGCGGGCTGGATCCGTGATCGCAAGGATAGCGAAGGTCCGCTGTTCCCCTCGATCCGCGGAGACCGTCTCAGTCGCGACGCACTTGAGCATCTGGTCCGAAAATACTGCGCCAAGGCGGCGCAGACCTGTCCAAGCCTTGAGGGGAAGCGCGTTACACCGCACACGCTCCGCCACAGCACCGCGATGGAACTATTGCATAGCGGTGTCGACCAAGCGGTCATCGCGCTTTGGCTCGGCCATGAATCCGTGGAAACCACCCAGATCTACATCCACGCGGATATGCGTCTAAAGGAAAATGCGCTCCGACAGGTGACTGCACCGGGGGTCAAATCCAGCCGATACCGACCAGACGATCAGCTGCTGGCCTTCCTCGAGTCGCTCTGAATATGCCGAATGACCGCATGGCCAAGGCCAACG
>NZ_QBKP01000059.1 GCF_003054195.1 Gemmobacter caeni | reverse complement strand
CCGTCGGCGCGCGCCTGCAGCTCGACGACATAGCCCCGGGCGGGCGAGGCCTCGCCACGCGGGGCGGCGAGGTCGATGGCATGGTTCTCGTCGATCGGGAGCTTCCCCGTCGAGGCGGCAATCACCGCCTGCGGATCAACAAGCCGATAGGGACCGCGCGCATCGGCGGTCAGGATCTCCGCCCCGGCCGGGATCAGATGGATCCAGTCAGGGGCACCGCCCTCCGGCAGCGACGTGGATTGAAGCGAGATGATCTGCGGGTTCGACATGAACCCAACATCCCCCGCCAGCCAAAACCAAAACATCCGCAACGGTGTGCGGATGTCTGGGGGTCAGGGGGGAGTGTGGGGCGTGAAGGGCGGTGAAGCGCCTGAAGCCGGCGCAACAAATCTGTCGTGTAAATCCCAGATTATCCGGAATTTACACGGTCCGCAGCATTCAGTACGCCCTACCAGTATAGCGAGCGTACGCAAATTTGGCTCTACTTTTCGTCGTCGGTGCTGCTATCCCGCACACTGGACGCAAATATGCTTGGAGCTGCTTGTGCCGGAGAGACAAGGACGGGCCACCAGAAGGGGCAATCGCGCCAACCGTCTTCCACTCGCCCTTCTTGACCAAGAAGCGCAAGTATCGGCAACCCCCCGCCCAGCGAGCGAAACGCGGCACGCTCCTGGTATGACAATGGCGCATCGGAGTACCGGCCGCTGGCCCGCCGCCGGGCAATCGTTCTGCCCTTGGGTGCTATGATCCAGCAGTCGCCCCGCTCCCCAGCCGGTGACACGATCTTAGAGAAATACTCGACGGCAGCACGGCATGCTTCCCAATCGAACGAATAGCCGTCCTCGAACTCGAACGCCTCTTCTATCAAGTCGAGTATCTGCACTGCAGTCTTACACTTGAACTTGATCGGCTGGTTGGAATCTACGGCGTCAGCAGGCACCAGCGCATCGACCTTTGACATTATCTTCACAAGGGAAGTTTTCGCTTTAGTCTGGAATCCTACGGGCAACAGCGCGCCATTAGGTCTCAATGAAACGATGTCGGACACGAGAATCTTACTGGGTGCGCAAGGGATGACCCGGTTGCTCAGGTCGCGCATAACGAACGCAACGCCTCGGTCGTGAGCCCCTGTTTCAAACGCATGACGTAGGGCAGAGTCAAATTCGTGGACCGACTTAAGCGCATTGTAGTTACCTGCGGTAGTATAGAACCTGCTAACGGCAAGGTCTTCCCGTGGGCGATTTCCATACATGCGCGCATGCTGAAGCACCGTGTCTTGCTGCATTTTTTTCGGCGAGCGGCCATAAAAAAATCCTAACAGATTGGGCACAGTAATGCCCCGGTCTAGAATTTGCCCGCCGATGAACACATTAAAAGGGGTTCGCAGGCGCAGTTCTGCATTCTCGTCCAATAGGGCCTGAACGTCGTTGTCAGAGTTGACCTTTTCAGTGACTACTCCGCTTTTTACGAATGCATCCTTAACAAGACCGGCGATGGCGTCGTGATCTGGCATGTTATAGTTTCCAGCACTTATCGAGCGCTCAAGGTCATCGATGGATCGTCTTACCAGCTCACCGAAGGTCGGGTCTCCAGCCATCGCTGCCTTCGACATCCCGGAGATTATCTCTTGCGCAACCGTATGTTGCCACGCGTGCGATGCACGCGCCGTCTCTACATGGACGATCATTGAGTAGCGTTGCAATTTCTTGCCGGTTTGCCTTTGTTGGAGCCGACGGATAGAGGCAGCCGTCACGAAGGTCACCAGCGCATGACGCAATGTTTCAGTCCGCTTTGAGGTCAGCGCTTCGTCGCTGCGGACTCTGCGGCGATCTTCTTTCTTTAGCGCTGTCAATTCGTCTTCGGCCACAGGGTGCCACAAATAAAATTCTGGATGGCTTTCATCGTGATCGCCAAAATAATGGTCGCCGCCAACATATCCACCGTGAATAGGCACAAGTTGGGTGAAGGCAGGCCGCTTGGGTTCAAACCTGAAGTTTTGGTCCGGTGTTGTCTCGTATTCCTCCGGCTGGAGGTAGAGTGAGTAGGGCGTTGCGGTTACTTGCAGCACAGCGGGATTAGTTAGTTCGCGACGAAGCTCGTCGATTCTGTCGGCGATCCGCCCCTGCTCTATTTCTTTCGTCCCCTTCTTCTTGCTGAAGCGGATCGAGGCGAAATCAGCTTCATCATCAACGATTAGAACGCGTTTTCCCGCCAGCGCGCGGTGCGTCTCTGAGAATAGATTCACCAGCCGCCGCATGTTGTTAGCCTCTTTCTTGGCTACGAAAATCAGCTTGTGGTTGTCGATTTCCCAAGAAGTTAGGTTGGGCACGGTCATGATGTCATAGACCGCCATTTCTTCTGCGTCACGAAATTCGCGATACTCGTTGGCGATGCGGTTCACTGTTTGCTGTGCCAGAGTTTTGGTACCCTTGGTTAGGACCACAGCCACATCGAAACCTTCATCAAAGGCTGCAGCGATCACGCCTAGGAACGCGCGGGTCTTGCCCGATTGGATTTTGCCCAACAGCATACCGGGCCTGTTCCCGTCCGTGTGCGAAGATTGCAGTGCGGTGACGGTCCGCAGCACGCACTCTTCAAGCTCCAGCCCTTCTGGCGACCCGACTGCCGCACGCGAGGCTTTTAGCCGGTTGTAGAAATCTCCGTTCATCAGTATCCCTCTGTCCAATCCAAGTCCCAAATCCATGTCACTTTGACGCCGTTTTGAGTGAAAATCATAGACATTTTACAAGCTAATGGACTGTCGTGGCCTCTGCTGCGAACGACCACTTGGTCCGGCATCGCTGCCATCATGGCTGGGCTTTGCTGCAATGTCAGTTGAATGACGGCTTCTGGGGATGTGTCTACGCAGAATTGGTCGAGACCGACTGTCCGCTTTAGCCCGAATCACCCTCCCACCTGCGCTTCGAAGGCCTCACGGACGATATCGAGGATGTTGGAGCGGTCGGTGTCGGAGAGGCCGAGGAAAGGCCGGGCCGGGATGTCGCCCCAGGGCAGGGGATGGAAATAGTCACGGGAGGCGGGGCCGCCGTCTTTCTGCTTCGTCCGGCCCATGCGGGCGCCGAACTGGCCCTGTTTCGCGCCGAACTGCATGACCGCCGCCTGCAGGGCATTCGATCCGACCGAGACGAAGTCGGGGCCGGACCGGAAGTTGATGCCCCGTCGCATGTC
>NZ_QBKP01000058.1 GCF_003054195.1 Gemmobacter caeni | reverse complement strand
GGGCCTCCATCGTTGGATGGAGTGAATATGATTATCAGGCATATTCCTGTCAATGCCTAACGGGCATAATGTTGCCTGTGGATAATCCGACATTCAGCATTGCGCAGAAGTTAATCCGCGCCAAACTAGAACGAATTGGGAACGGGTGCTGATATGGAGACGCTGATTCGCGGCTTAGGTCGCCGAGAACTGTGGGCTTTGCTGAGGCTGATTGCGGGTGCTGATGTAGAATTTACTTGCGCGACATCGCTTCGAGAACCACCAAGGCCGCCTCGCGCTGACTAGGGTCCATACGATTGATGGCCTGCAAAACCCGCAACTGCAGCTCTGGCAGGCCAAACAGCTCTGCTTCGGAAACAGAGAGCGCGTGCGCCAGCTTGGAGACCATTTCGGACGTGAAGTTGGCAGTCCCGCTTTCGATCTTGGATATCGTAGCTTGGTTGACCTCTGCCATCTCAGCAAGCTGAGCCTGAGATAGGCCTTTGGCTTTACGGATAGAGCGGAGGTTCTGCATGAGATGATTATGCACTTACTGATCTATACAGGCTAACGCCCCTGGGGAATATAGATGCTTGACAGGCATATGCCTGACGGGCATTTACTGGGGCATGACAAACCTTAGCTCTTTCCTCGTCGAGACAAGCGAAACTCAAGTTGAGTTTGCTAAGCGCGTGGGCGTTAGCCAAGGAACGATATCGAAACTCTGTGCGGGGCAGATCACGCCATCGCTACCGCTTGCTGTTCGGATTTCGCGAGCGACGGGAGGCAGGGTGCCCGTTGATGTGTGGGTGAGGGATGCTGCATGAGCGGGAAGCATCCCCCCTTGCTCGCGGACGGCAACCTACTTGAGGCTGCACTGTGCGCCAGATGCGTCGATAGCAGCAGCCAGCTTGGCTACCGGGAAATCCAAGACAAAAGGATAGTCGTTTTGGGGCTCGACACGGATCAGGTAATGGCTGGCGGAGGTCATTCGCCTAATCAAATCGGCTGCGGTGGAAACAGAGACCTGGAAGTCGCCGTTCTTCGGGGCAGCGCTGAAGGTTTGCGAGAATGCCTGCATGTCGTCGAAGCGGGTTGTGAAGCTGAATTGCTTCTCAATACCCAGGTAACAGGGCTGGCGAACACGAACAAACCAGACATCCGTGCTGTCGATGCAAATGACCTCAAGTTGGGGTGGCGCGCGGTGGCTACCACACTCGGGTATCGTCGCAGCCGGAACAGTGATCGTGGTGCGGATCGTATCGGTGACTGGATCGGTCTCACGGGTCGACGTCCAGCCTTGTGGCGCGGCAGGTTCGGTTGCCTGCGCGGCCTCATCGAAGCAACGCAGGCGCGCAATGTCATGTTCGATGGCTGCGCATTCCTGAGCGGCGGTCGCAGTACCGGCGGCAATCATCGCGGTCGCCAGCAGGGCGGATCTGATCATCTTAACGGCCTTTCGTTCAATCTCTGTTCCAGTGCGGTGTTGCAATGAGCACTACCTGTCGCGTCGAATCGCGGTTTCTTTCCGATAGTGCCCCACGCCGGGGTCAAATGTCCCATACCAAGGCATTTGACCGCGCGAGCCGGGGCAGGGGCGCAGCGGCGGCGCGGCGGATCAGCGTGCCGCCGGTCATCACGCGCCATGCGGCGACGGTGTTCTGGGCCGATCTGGTGGGGCGGCGCTGTGCCAGCCGCGAAGAATGTGCGGTGGTGTTTGATGTCACGTTTCAGACGGCATGCAACTGGTTCGACGGTTTCAGCTGTCCGACCGGCGACAAGGTGATGATGGCCATGCGGATGTGGCCCGAGGAATTCACGGGGGACGGCGATGTCTGACCCCTCCATTTCCACCGTTTTGCACCACCTCCCTGTTTGGTGCGGCTGCCTCGACCTCTCTGTCTCTGTCGAGGTGGCAAACTCGGGCGGCGCCGCGCCGCCCGCCTTTTATTCCAACACGTCAGCACGAGGCCGGGTCCCCAGATCCACCCGGCGCCGCACCGGGGCACGGTGGCTGCTGGCGATGGCGTGCCCGCCTCTTGTTGGAGCGTTGGCGGGGTGCGGTTTGTGCCCCGTCAGCGTCTACGGGGCGAAATTCGCGGGATGGCCCGCGGATGCGTGCCGGGCGCTTTCCCGGCAGGCCCTTGCGGGGCTGGTGCAGCGGCCCGGGTTGTTCCGCCCGGGCCGCATCTGCATGGGGGCGGCGTGATGGGTGGGTATAAAACAGACTCATGGACGGATGAGCAGATGCTGGTGGCGCTGGACTGCCGCGACCGGCTGAACATGACCGCAGCCGAGATCGGAAAGAGGCTCGGCCGGTCGCGTGCGGCTGTGTGCGGGCTGATGAAGCGCATACAGGATGACCTGAGCAAATCCGATGCCGGTGCGACAGTGCTGTTGCCGGAAAATCAGGATGGGACCATGGGGCCGCTCTGGTGGAAGCGTGGTCTGGCCCGGAGGAAGCGGACATGACAGCCCAAAGGGCAAATGTCACGCGGGCGGTGGATTTCCAGATTGCCGATCTGATTGTCACGGTGGGAGAGATTGAGGGCACCGTGCAACTGATCTGGCGGCGCGATGGGATCGAGCCGGGCAAAGCCGAACGCACAGTGCTCTGGAATGAGTTCGCCGATCCGAAAACCCCGGCGCAGCTTGAGGCAATGGCGGGGCATCTGCGCAGTATCTTCGATGGCGGACGGAAATGACCAGACACGACCAAACCCTAGCCCGGCAAATCGCAGCGGAGGTCGCGGCCAGATATGGTGTCGCGGTCGCGCCCGGCGCGGTGCAGCTCGTGCCGCGTGGCGTGTCAGGCGTCGAATATACCGATCTGGACGGGATGACCGGCTGGCAGAGGAAAAGTGAGGCCGCGCGCCGCAATCAGGCCCGCGCGCGGCGGCTGCGGGATGCGGATGCGGCGGGCGGGTCTGTTGCGCAGGTCGTATCCCCCGAGGCCGAAGCCGATGCGCGTCACCGGGCGCAGCTGCTGGCGTTGCTGGCCGAAGGGGTGCCGCGCGGCGATCTGGCGGTGCGGATGGGCATGTCCGACAGGTTACTTCAGGCCTTCGCGGCGGGGCAGCGGATCGCGCTGCCTGCGCAGCCGCGCAAGTCGCGCACCAGAGCGCAACCAAAGCCTAAGGCTGCCGCGAAGGTGAAGGCCCCCAAGCCCCCCAAGGTGAATGATGGGCTGTCCGGTGCCAAGCGGGGGCGGGCCAATCTGGCCCTCATTGCCGAGGAGCGCCGCATCAAGCGCGCGGCGCGGCTGGATGAAATGCGCGGGCTGATCGCGCAGGGGCTGGGGGTGATGGATATTTGCGCCGCCATGAGTCTGACCGAAAGCGTCGTGCGGCGCGAGGTGCGGGCGCTGGATGTCCGGCCTGTCCGCGCGCTGACAGAGGCGGGGCTGGCGGCACAGGCGCGCAGGCAGGCGCTGCTGCG
>NZ_QBKP01000057.1:1434-4152 GCF_003054195.1 Gemmobacter caeni | reverse complement strand
CCGCCTATGAGGTCAGCGCCCGGCTGATCTCGGGCCGCAAGACCGCCTGGACCGGCTGGCTCGGCGCCACCACCGCCAGCCTGAAGCTCGGCCCCGCCGATCTCGACTGGTCGCAGCTGGAGACGGAAATCCTCGGCCAGGTCGATGCGCTCCAGCAATGGGTCGATGGCGAGGTCGATGCGCTTGTCGGGTTGATCGGCGACGAAGCGCAGGCCCGGGGCGATGCGGTGCAGGCGCTGGGAGACCAGATTGCCGGGGTGGCGGATGGCATTGCGGCCGAGGCCGAGGCGCGCGGCAATGCCATACAGACGCTGGCTGATGGTCTGGCGGATATCGCACAGGATATCTCGGACGAGGTGGCCCGCCGTGCCGACAATGTCCGCACGCTTGCCAGGAACTACCGGCGGGTGACGCGCAGCATGGATGAGCTGCGCGACTGGGTGGGCGATCTTGATTACCGGCGCTACCGCGAGAAGGAGCAGCTGCGCACCGATCTCTCGAAGTCCTTGCGCGAATTCCGGGCGACATTCGAGGAGACCATCACCGTTGCGGCCTCCGAACGGGCGGCGATCACCCAGCGCGTGACTTCGCTCGAGGCCGACAGCCTCGACACAAGGGCGCAGATCCTTGCAGTGGATACCGCGCGGGTGAATGGCGAGGAGGCGCTCGCCCAGTCCATCGCGGGCCTGTCGGTCGGCACGGTGAACCAGTTCGATCATGTGAAGATCTGGTATTACGACGACGATGCCGAGGGCTGGACCGGATCACCGGCCGCCCCGACCGTGGCAGAGGGCTATATGCGCCCCGCCGATGGCGCAGGCGCCTATGTAATCTCGCCCTCCGGTCTGGGTGTCCGGGCCGTGCGATATCCGCAACTGCGGGCGCGCCTCAGGCGGGTCGGCAGCCCGGTCTGGACCGGGTATCTGTGGTGGGCGGATGCCGGGCAGTCATTTGTCACCGGCCGCCGCGTGGCGATCCCCGAGCCGGTCTGGTCTGGCGATGAGGCGCTGATCACGGTCACGCCGGGCTGGGCCGCCACGGTCGACAGGGTGCGCCTCGACCTGACGCCACAGGATGCGTCGAACCATGTCCTGGTGGATTGGATCGCCATCGGCCGCCCGGCGCCGGGCGCCACCTCGGCCGAGCTGGTCGAGGAACGGACGGCCCGGCTCGCGGCCGACAATGCCCAGGCGGCCGCCATCCTCGATATGCAGGCCGGGATCACCGATGTGCAGGGCAATCTGGCCGCCACCGCAGGGGCCGTCGATGCGCTGACGATTGAGGTGACAGAGACCGGGGCCACCGTGGCCTCGCAGGCAACGGCCCTGACCGAATTGCAGACCGAAGTCGCAGGCAAGGCATCCGCTGACGCTGTCGCGGCGCTCGAAAGCCGGACCAGCGCGACCGAGACCGCGGTGAAGACTGGCAGTGCGGCGACCACCAGCCTGCGGGCCAGCCTGTTGCCACTGGCCTCCGAGGTGCTGGATCAGGGCTTTGCCGAGTTTCTGGCCCGCCGGAAGGCACGCAAGGCCATGGTGGCTGCCGACCAGTCGCTGACCGCACAGATCCGGGCGGTGGATGACCGGCTGATCCTGACGGCCGATGCGGTGACGCGGCTGGAACTGGATCTGCCGAAGCTTGCCAGCGCCACCGCCGTGGACGCGCTGCGGCTGCGGGTGACCACCGCCGAGGGCAGGATCACCTCACAGGGCGAGGCGATCACCGCGCTCAACACTGCCTTGCCGGGCAAGGCCAGCGCCTCGGCGCTGGAGGCGCTGACCTCACGGGTCACGCTGACCGAAAGCGGAATCGTCTCGCTGGGGCAGTCGGTCACCGATCTGGGCACGGCGGTTGCGGGCAAGGCCGGTACTGACGTGGTCGCCGCGCTGGAAAGCCGGACCAGTAAAACCGAGGCTGCCGTGAAGACCGGCGGCGCGGCGACCACCAGCCTGCGGGCCAGCCTGTTGCCGCTGGCCTCCGAGGTGCTGGATCAGGGCTTTGCCGAGTTTCTGGCGCGTCGGAAGGTGCGCAAGGCTGTTGCCGAGGCGGATCAGTCGCTGACCGCACAGATCCGGGCGGTGGATGACCGGCTGATCCTGACCGCCGATGCGGTGACGCGTCTGCAGCTGGATCTGCCCAACCTCGCCAGCGCCACCGCCGTGGATGCGCTGCGGCTGCGGGTGACCACCGCCGAGGGCAGGATCACCTCGCAGGGCGAGGCGATCACCGCGCTCAACACTGCCTTGCCCGGCAAGGCCAGCGCCTCGGCGCTGGAGGCGCTGACCTCACGGGTCACGCTGACCGAGAGCGGGATCGTCTCGCTGGGGCAGTCGGTCACCGATCTGGGCACGGCGATTGCGGGCAAGGCCGGTACTGACGTGGTGGACGCACTGGAAAGCCGGACAAGCGCGACCGAGACTGCCGTGAAGACCGGCGGCGCGGCGACCACCAGCCTGCGGGCCAGCCTGTTGCCACTGGCCTCCGAGGTGCTGGATCAGGGCTTTGCCGAGTTTCTGGCCCGCCGGAAGGTGCGCAAGGCTGTTGCCGAGGCGGATCAGTCGCTGACCGCACAGATCCGGGCGGTGGATGACCGGCTGACCCTGACCGCCGATGCGGTGACGCGTCTGCAGCTGGATCTGCCCAACCTCGCCAGCGCCACCGCCGTGGATGCGCTGCGGCTGCGGGTGACCACCGCCGAGGGCAGGATCACCTCGCAGG
>NZ_QBKP01000057.1:0-1335 GCF_003054195.1 Gemmobacter caeni | reverse complement strand
GTCTGCAGCTGGATCTGCCCAACCTCGCCAGCGCCACCGCCGTGGATGCGCTGCGGCTGCGGGTGACCACCGCCGAGGGCAGGATCACCTCGCAGGCCGAAGCGATCACCGCGCTGGATCTGGCTCTGACCGGCAAGGCCAGCGCCTCGGCACTGGACAGCCTGTCCCTGACCGTGGGCGGGATCGGCAATGCGGTGACCGCCCAGGGCGATGCTTTGCAGGCGCTGGATGTCGCCGCTGGCAAATACTCCGCCGGGGGCCGGTTCCGCACCACGGTCGAGGCCACGCCAGAAGGGGCGACCGCCCGGATCGGCCTCTCGGTCGCCGCCGGGCCGGGCGATGACACTACGAGTGCGGCCCTGTTTCTGGAGGCAGACAGCAGCGGTGCGAGTTCGGTTCTGATCCGTGCCGACCGTTTTGCGGTGGTGAATGGCGCGGCGAAGAAGGCGCTGTTTGTCATCGAGGAGGGCGATGTCTGGCTGCGCTCTGCCATGATCAAAACCGCCTCGATCAATACGCTGATGCTGGCGGGCAATGCGGTGACCGTGCCGGTGCGGCGGTTTGCGGGCGGCTATGTGGACATCACCTCGGACGACACCTGGGTCACCGTTGCCGTGTTGCGCATCCGGCGCCGGGGCATGGCGACCGAACTCTCGTTCAGCTGCTCGATGGATGGTTACGGCAATGGCGCGGTCGAGTTTCTGGTCACGCGCGGACCAGGCAATACCCCGCTGCGCGCGGCCAGCGCCGCCGGTGCCCCGAACGGGCGCCAGTCGCAGGTCGCCTTCTCGACCGTCGATTGGGATACCGGCACCGGCATGACGGCCTATCGGATCCGGGCGCGCAAGGCGAACCCGGCCGTCACCGCAGGCTGGAACGCCGATATGCGGGTGTTTCGCCGCTATTTCTCAGCAACCCAGTTCCAGAGGTGATCCATGGTCGCTTTCATCGTCTATGACCCGGACCATAGCGCCAGCGCCAAGCCGGTGACCGAATATGGCGACTGCCCGGCCGAGGATGTGGCCGATCAGGGCGGCAGCCTGACCTCGGTCGCGGTGCCGGAAAGCCAGATGGCCACATTCCAGAATGCGGTCGCGCTGATCGAGAGCCCACTCTGGGCCGACAGCACGATCCGCACGCTGAATTTCAACCCCGCGACCGAAACCCTGTCGCTGTCGATCCTGTCGCCCAGCGGCATGTCCGAGCGCACGGTCGATGCCATCCGCACGCAGCTGCTGGCCGACAGCGACTGGACGCAGTTGGCCGATGCCCCCCTCACGCCCGCCAAACAGGCCCAATGGGCGACATATCGGCAGGAACTGCGCGATATCCCCT
>NZ_QBKP01000056.1 GCF_003054195.1 Gemmobacter caeni | reverse complement strand
GAGGTTTGGATGAGCGTTAGCGAATGGTTTGAGGTTTTCGAGAAATGTTGTGATGCGGTTGAGGTTTGGGAGATTTTTGAGATCGATGTTCCATCTGCGTGCGTTGTAGATTTGTGGGACGAGGCAGATGTCGGCGAGCGTGAGGGTTTGTCCGATGCAGTGGTTTCCGGTGTCGACCATGTTTTCGAGGGCGATGAGGCCCGGGGTGATCATGTCGCGCATCCAGGTTTCCATAGTGATGCCGCCGTTTGACTGCGCGACTGCGTAGCGGGCGACGCGGAGGTTGCAGACGGGGTGGATGTCCATGGCGATGGCATGTGCGACGGCGCGGATGCGGGCGCGGTTGGCGGCGGGTCCCGGGAGGAGGCCGAGGCCGCGGGTCTCGTCGAGGTATTCGATGATGGCGAGGGATTGGGTGAGGGTGAGGTCGTCGATTTCGAGGACGGGGACGAGGCCCTGCGGGTTTCGGGCCAGGTGCTCCGGGTCGCACTGCTGGCCTGTGGTCAGGTCGACGGGGAGGCTGTGCCAGGAGAGGCCGGCGAGGCCGAGGGCGATGCGCAGGCGGTAGCTGGCGGAGGAGCGCCAGTAGTCGAAGAGGCGGATCATGGGCGGCGCTCCTGGCGGTGTTCTGTCCTGCGGGCTGCGGGTCAGGGTCCGGGGGGTCGGGTCTGTTCGTTGCATTTGCAATAAATAGCTTGACTTTGTTGCATATGCAACTAATTATCCGCACATCCTGCCGGAGGGCAGCATGAACGGAGGCCGCGCCATGACGAACCAGACCCTGCCGGGCGGGATGATCCGCTCGACTGCCGTGACCGGCCCGCATGCGGGTTACATGCCGGGCTTTGGCAATGACTTCGAGACCGAGGCGCTGCCGGGGGCGCTGCCGCAGGGGCAGAACAGCCCGCAGAAGTGTGAATACGGGCTTTATGCCGAGCAGCTTTCGGGCACGGCCTTCACGGCGCCGCGGGGGCAGAATGAACGGACCTGGTGCTACCGGATCCGGCCTTCGGTGAAACATGTGGGCCGGTTCACGAAGATCGCGGTGCCTTACTGGAAATCGGCGCCGCATATCGACCCGGATGTGATCTCGCTGGGGCAGTACCGCTGGGACCCTGTGCCGGTGGGGGACGGGGCGCTGACCTGGATCACGGGGATGCGGACGATGACGACGGCGGGGGATGTGAACACGCAGGTGGGCATGGCGAGCCATGTCTATCTGGTGACGCAGTCGATGGAGGACGAGTATTTCTTCTCGGCCGACAGCGAATTGCTGGTGGTGCCGCAGGAGGGCAGGCTGCGCTTCTGCACGGAACTGGGCATCATTGATCTGGAGCCGAAGGAGATCGCCATCATCCCGCGCGGTCTGGTCTACCGGGTGGAACTGCCGGACGGCCCGGCGCGGGGCTTCGTCTGCGAGAATTACGGCCAGAAGTTCGACCTGCCGGGGCGTGGCCCGATCGGGGCGAACTGCCTTGCCAATCCGCGCGACTTCAAATGCCCGGTGGCGGCCTTCGAGGACCGCGCGGCCCGCAGCCGCGTGGTGATCAAATGGTGCGGCCAGTTCCACGAGACCTTCATCGACCACAGCCCGCTGGATGTGGTGGCCTGGCACGGCAATTACTGCGCCTACAAATACGACCTGCGCACCTACAGCCCGGTGGGCGCCATCCTGTTCGACCATCCCGATCCGTCGATCTTCACGGTGCTGACGGCGCCCTCGGGGCAGGAGGGGACGGCGAACATCGACTTCGTGCTGTTCCGCGACCGCTGGATGGTGGCCGAGCACAGCTTCCGCCCGCCATGGTATCACAAGAACATCATGTCCGAGCTGATGGGCAACATCTATGGCATCTATGATGCGAAACCGCAGGGTTTTGTGCCGGGGGGCATCTCGCTGCACAACATGATGCTGCCGCACGGGCCGGATCGCAACGCCTTCGAACATGGGTCGAACGAGCCGATGGTGCCGCATTACCAGGCCGAGACCATGCAGTTCATGTTCGAAACCCGCTTCCCGCAGCATCTGACGGAATTTGCCGCGAAAGAGGCGCCGCTGCAGGACGATTACGTCGATTGCTGGGACAGCCTTGAAAAGAAATTCGACGGCACGCCGGGGATCAAGGCATGAGCCTGCAAAGCTGGCTGGCCTCGGCGCAGGGCGACACCGACTTCCCGATCCAGAACCTGCCCTGTGGCGTCTTCGACGATGGCCGGGGCGCGCGGATGGGGGTGGCCATCGGGGATATGATCCTCGATGTGGGCGCGGTCGATCACGGGCTGGACCCGGCGCTGTTCGCGGCCCCCGCCTGGAATGCGGTGATGGCGGCGGGGCCTGCGGTCTGGGCGGCGCTGCGGGCACGGCTGACCGACCTTCTGTCGGACCCGGCGCATCGTGCCATGGTGGCGCCGCATCTGGTGCCGCAGGCGGGCGCGCGGCTGCTGATGCCCTTCGCGGTGGCGGAATATACCGATTTCTACGCCGGCAAGAACCATGCGGTGAATGTGGGCACCATGTTCCGCGGCGCCGAGAATGCGCTGCCGCCGAACTGGCTGTCGATCCCGATCGGCTATAACGGCCGGGCCTCGTCGGTGGTGGTCTCGGGCACGCCGGTCACCCGGCCCTGGGGGCAGGTGAAGGGGCCGGACGAGGCGCTGCCGCGCCTTGCGCCCTCGGCGCGGTTCGATCTGGAACTGGAGATGGGCGCCATCGTCGGCCAGCCGTCGCAGGGCATGGTCTCGGTGGCCGAGGCCGACGAGATGATCTTCGGCTATGTGCTGCTGAACGACTGGTCGGCGCGTGATATCCAGGCCTGGGAATACCAGCCGCTCGGGCCGTTCCAGGCCAAGGCGACGGCGACGACGATCAGCCCCTGGATCGTGATGAAAGCGGCGCTGGAGCCGTTCCGCGTGGCAACGCCCGCGCGCGAACGCCCGCTGCTGCCCTATCTGCGCGAGCCGGGGCCGATGCTTTACGACATCGGGCTGACGGTCAGCCTCGCCCCCGGGGGCAAGGCCGAGACCGTGATCGCGCGCACCAATTACCGCGAGATGTATTATTCGGCGGCGCAGCAGCTGGCGCATCACACGACCTCGGGCTGTGCGATGCGGGTGGGCGATCTGCTGGGGTCGGGCACCATCTCGGGCACCGCGAAGGACGCGCGCGGCTCGCTGCTGGAGCTGAGCTGGGGCGGGAAGGAACCGCTGACGCTGGAGACCGGCGAAACGCGCAGCTTCCTTCAGGACGGCGATACGCTGGTCTTGCGCGGCGCGGCGCAGGGCGCAGGCTACCGCATCGGATTTGGCGATTGCGCGGGGCAGGTGCTGCCCGCCATCGAACTGCCCGGCTGGGCGAAGGAGTGAACCATGGCCAAGGCCTTTGCCTCGCAGGGCGACCTGTCTGAAAAGAAGATCAGCTTCACCGAAATCGGCGAGGGGCTTTACGCCTTCACCGCCGAGGGTGACCCCAATACCGGCGTGATCATCGGCGATGAGTCCGTGATGATCGTCGAGGCGCAGGCGACGCCGCGTCTGGCGCGCAAGGTCATCGACTGCGTGCGCTCGGTCACCGACAAGCCGATCAGCCATGTCGTGCTGACGCATTACCACGCGGTGCGGGTGCTGGGCGCCAGCGCCTATGGCGCGCGGGAAATCATCATGTCCGACGTGGCCGCCGCCATGGTCGAGGAGCGCGGGCAGGAGGACTGGGACAGCGAGTTCGGCCGCTTCCCGCGTCTGTTCCAGGGGCACGAGGAAATCCCCGGCCTGACCCGCCCGACCACCACCTTCTCCGACAGCATGACGGTCTGGCTCGGCCGCCGCCGGGTGGACATCATGAAGCTCGGCCGCGCCCATACCGCCGGTGACGCGGTGATCTGGGTGCCCGATCAGGAGGTGATGTTCACCGGCGATATCGTCGAATACCATTCCGCCTGCTATTGCGGCGACGGCCACTTCACGGACTGGCCCGAAACGCTCGCCAATATCGCGGCCTTTGAGCCCCGCGCCATCGCGCCCGGCCGCGGCGACGCGCTGGTGGGCGAGGAGATGGTCGCCAAAGCCATCGCCAATACCGCAGACTTCATCCGCTCCACCTACAAACCCGTCGAACGCGTCGTCGCCCGCGGCGGCTCCCTCAAAGAAGCATGGGACGCCGTCCGCGCCGCCTGCGACCCCAAATTCGCAAACTACGCCATCTACGAACACTGCCTCCCCTTCAACGTCGCCCGCGCATACGACGAAGCAAAAGGCATCGACACTCCCAAAATCTGGACCGCACAACGCGATCAACAAATGTGG
>NZ_QBKP01000055.1 GCF_003054195.1 Gemmobacter caeni | reverse complement strand
TTTTTGATTGGCTCACCATCACGCTGCCGAACGGACGCAACGGGAAGGGCGAACGCCGCCGGGCTGACCCGTCCGAGGTTGCCGAGGCGGCCCGCCTGTCGGGTGTGGAACGCATCCAAGCCCTGCAACGCGTCCACTATGAGGACGCGTTGGGCGAGGAAGAGGCCCGTAAGGCACGGGACGCCTTTTGCCTCTGGGCCGTGCTGGCCGGTCTGCACATGCAGAGGGTCGGGGACGGAACGGACGGTTTCAAGGCGGCCCTGCATTATGCGGACTCGCCGATGGCAGAAGAGCGGCGGGCCACGGTGAGGGGCTTTCATGTCAGCAACATGCCGAGCCTTGAAATCCCCGGCGGTGATGGCCGTTGTGCGGTGTTTGCCCCGCAGGCCCTAAACGCCTTCGGCCCGTCCCTGCTGGCCCGTGCTGATGTGTCCATGGACCATAGCCAAGAGGGGCTGATGGACGCCCTGCTGGACTATGCCCGCCGCATGTCCAAGGCGTCCAAGATGGCGGCACCGCGTGTCATCGAGAGCGACACGGGCCGGACCTTCTATTGGGGCAAGGGTGAGGCGTCCGTGAAGGTTTACCAGAAAGACCTTGAACGGGTGGCGGACGGCAAGTTGGCCGTCGAGGAGGCGGACCCGCATCTTGTGCGGGTTGAGTTCCGGTTTTCGCCCAAATCGGACAAGAAGGCCGGGGCCGCAGGTCTGGCACGGAATGGGGCGTGGCGTCTGCTGGGGACCGTCCATTGGGTCCGCAGCATGGTCGAGCAAATTGCGGCATTAATCGGAGTCGAGAAGGGGGGCACAATGGCGGTTCAGCGGGTTATCAAGGCACCGGACGCCCGGACGGTCGAGGACAAGGCCGCCTATGGGTTGGAACAGTATGCCCGGACATTCTGCCGGGCGGCTGCGTCCCGCATCGTGGCCGAAAAGTTCAACAAGGACTGGATGGCGGCCGAGGTGTCGGCCGAGGAAGTCAGGGCCGCCGTGCTGGACATGGTGGCCGAGCATCTGGACATGCACGGCACCCCGGACGCGGTGGTGAGCCGCACGGGGCTGGATGAGGCACGGGACGCCGAGGCCGAGGCTCTGCGGGGGGCCGCCGTGATGGACTTCTGGATGGCCCGGCAACACCGGGCCACGGATGAGGCCAAGCGTGAGATGAAAGAGGCCGCCGCACATGCCCGGTTCAAGGCCGGTCAGGATGGGGACGGGGTATCGTCGTCCGGCTCTGGTGATGATGCGGATGCGGCGGGGTCGGGCACCGTCGCGGCATGACGGCCAAGGCCGAACATCCGGGAAATGCGGTTGTTGTGGTGTCCGGTCTCTGACCGGGCACCGGACACCCGGTCAACAAGCCCGGCGGTGGTCGTAGCGATGAACGCGGCGGCCCTTCGTGCCGTGTCGTATGCCGTCATGAGCCGATTGCGGGTCTCCCTGACCTCCGCCAAGGCCCGGCCCCGGTTGCTGACCGGACGCCCTGCCCGGCGGTCAATCGCTTGGGCCGACACGCCCAGGTGAGGTTCCGGCGGTCGGTCGAGGACGGCGGCCAGCAGGTCATCACCTGCGGCCAAGGCGTCCTCACGCTGTGCGGCAAGGGTGCGGTGGTCAACCCGTGCGGTTGACCCGGCGGCCTCCAGTGCGGCGTTCTGGGCGGCCTCCCACGATGCCCGCAGGTTCTCGAGGAACGCCTTGTCGTTCAGGTCGCGGGCCGCACCCTTCGCCCATCCGTCCACGGTTGCCCCGTCGAAACGCCGCAGGGTGGTCATGATGTGGGCATGGGTGTTGCGGTCGTCGCCTTCTCGGCTCGGCTCGTGAATGGCGATGTCCGCGACGATGCCGGCGGCGGCCAGGTGGTCCCGTGCCCAGGTGCGGACAAGCCGGGCTTGGGCTTCGGCGTCCAGCTCGGCGGGAAGGGCCACGCGGATTTCACGCGAAAGCCGCGAGTTCTTCCGCGTCTCCTTCGCGTGGACGGCGTTCCAGAGGGTCGGGCGGTCGGCGGCCCAATCCGGGGCACCTTCGGGCAACTCCATGAAGGTCGCCCGGACGCCACGCTTTCGGGTGTAGTCGTGCCGCGTCCCGGTGTCCGGGTCGGTCATGTCGGCCCCGGCCCGATATGCTGACGCGGCAACGGCTGACCGGCCATCACTTCGCCCGATAATGGACGCGGACAGGTGATATATCGCCACGGCGGCCCCTCCTCTTTTTACCGTCGGAGACGCCCCATCGGCGAGATGACCCCCGGTAGGGCGCCGGAAACAAACTCCCCAGAGTTTGTGTAAGTGCGCCCTTCGGGTTCTTGAGAACTTCTTGCTTCGTTCCCTCTCCGTTCATATAGGCCCTATGAAGGAGGACGGAAAATGGCAAGAACTTCAGTAGAAAAGCGGTTAGAGCGGGCCAAAGAGGCCAAGGCGAGGGCAGAGGCCCAGATACGACAAGCGGCGGCGAAACTTCGGGCAGAGGACCGGAAACAGGACGCACGGCGGAAAATCGTCCTGGGCGGTGCGGTTATCGGGCAAGCCGCAAAAGACCCTCAATGGTTCAAGGTGCTGCGGATGGCGATTGCCTCGATGCCAGAGAGGGACCGGGCACTGTTCGAGGGGTGGATACCTCCAAAGCCCGAGACGGTTTCGAAAGAGCAACCCGGCTGATTTGCTCGGTGCCCGATGGCAGGGCATTATCGCTTCATGGGCATAAGGAGCATTCCATGAGTGATTTAGAAATTGCGGTTTTCCCGAAAGAAGATGCGGGGGAGTTCCGCACCATCCTGAAAGAGCAGGACATAAAATATTCGGAAAGGATGTTTTTCCGGGACTCGGTGGATTCCGGTGGCGTCACCCTCTTGGGTGAGTTCACCATGATGGCAAATACCCTTGGTCCAGCGGTGATTGGTGCTATCGGCGGATGGGTTGCGGCCAGACAAGGCCGAAAGGTTCGGGTCAAAATGGGTGATATCGAGGCCGAAGCCGGGTCAGTGGAGCAGGTCAAGGAGTTGCTGGCTTTGGTTCACCAGCAATCTGCCAGTGAGGCCAAGGGCGATGATGACGAGGGGTCAGGTTCTGCCCAGTAGGCGGTCCACCCAGCCGGGCTGACGGGTCAAGGCTTGGGCCTGCGCCCGCCACTCATCCCGTTCTCTCTGCAAATCTTCGACGCGGGACAGGGCATCGCTCAACCGGGCCTCGGCAACGGCCAGCCGTGCCAAGGTCTCCGGGGTGTCCGATGGTATGACCGGCCCTTGTTCGGCCTCTGTCCGGTCGGTGTCCGGTCTCTGTCCGGCCCAACGGTCGAGGGCGTCCGGGTCAATCTGCCAGCGGTTCTCATTGTCGCGTATCGCGGGCAACGCCTTGGACTTCAAAGCCCGCATAATGGATGACCGCCCGCAGCCAACGCGAGCCGCCGCCTCTTTTGGTGAAAGCATCCGGTCCATGACCGGACATTGGCCGGGTGATTCGCGGCGGTCAAGGTCAGCCGTGCCATGACACGGGTTCCCTGCGGGTGCATTCTCTCAAAAAGGTATCTTGCTACCGCAAGAGCGGGCCGGGAGGACTGGCCGAAATCGTCCAGTCCTCTTTTTTTTGTGATGCCGGAAGGGGGAGGCGGCGTAGCCGCCGGGGGAAACCAGCAGGGTTTCACCCTTATGAAAGTTCAACGACAGAACGACATTAGGCGGGCGGAAGCGTGGAGACCTCAAGTATCGGAACGGTTCCGCCCGCCGGGAAAACTGTAGCACATCTTGGCCGGAAAGAAGCCAGATGCATCAATATGTTGATTTTTCCGGGTGTCGTTCATATGAAATGGAAAGGCCCCGGCGGAGAACCGGGGCCATAACCTGGACGAACGCCACAAGATTTCGCGGTCTAAGCGTGCGTCCTCAAACTTAGGAGAGATATAGCCATGTCATTCGTAAGAATCAACATGCTTGAGACCGCGTCCACCCTCAACGGGAGACGCGATGATGGCCCACGCCGGTAAGACACTTTCACAGCAGGCGGTCGCGGCTCTCGATGAGGCCCGCCGCAAGGCCCAAAACCCCCCACATGCTAACAGGGGGGGTAGTTCGGGGCAAACAACTGATTTTCAAAGTGAAAATCAGGCTCCGAACGGCCTAAAACCGGCGGTTTGTGCCTCAAAGTGCCCCCCCCCTTCGGACAAGCGGCAGAAGGGCAAGAAAACCACACCAGCCATGGAAAAATGGCTGGAAACATCGTGGTTTTTTGATTGGCTCACCATCACGCTGCCGAACGGACGCAACGGGAAGGGCGAACGCCGCCGGGCTGACCCGTCCGAGGTTGCCGAGGCGGCCCGC
>NZ_QBKP01000054.1 GCF_003054195.1 Gemmobacter caeni | reverse complement strand
GCTCGACATGACACACAGTCCGATATCCGGACTCTGCGAGGTGTATGCCGAGATCGAGGCCTCCGACACCGGCGCAAAGGCTGATGCCGCGAAGGTCGTCATGTCTTCCGGGGGAACAAAGAGCCACACGAGGCGTCCTTTCCTGCGCGGTCTGGCCGCTGCGGGTGCGGGCTCTCGGGCCTCAGATGATTGAAGGATGCGCAGCGGGGGCATTTGATCGAGACCGCCCCGGCCAGCGCGCCTGCTGTCATCTTGAACAGCAGGCGACGGCAACCGCAACAGCGGATTTCTGTCCAGGTGGTCATTCTGTAAAGCCGTGTTCAACTGGCCTTGAAGGGCTGTTCATGGGTATGTTCCTTGCGACTGGCAGCAGGAACATACACGGAACATTCGGAAAGGTCAGAGCTTGACTTGCAGCTTTACAGGTCTGCCGCTGGCTCTATAGCCCAGGGACGATTTTCCACCACTTGAGCGGCTTCTTGGGTTGGCCGACCCCAGCAGCGGATAGCAAGTTCCCGTTGGAGCGGCACATGCCTTCAACATCTTTTCTGATGCTCGGAGTCCCGATCGTCATGAATGCCATTTCGGGTAGGTCCGGCGCATACATAAGGTGGAACGGCATTGGCTCATCCGAGCGCTTCGGCCCCCTTTCGATCAGCACGAGGCCACAGATGTGGGTCAGAGAGCCATCCGTTGCTGCTTGCATGTATGACGGGATGAACGACTTGGTGCGGGCGTCATCTACAACCTTCCGATAGACGACCTTCTGGTCTGCCAGAGTGATCTCGATTGGTGTCAGCGCCGGGTTCTCTGCCATGAGCGGCAGTGGAAAGGCGGAAAGCAGGCTCAAAATCACGAGTTTGCGCATCATGAAGATCAATCCCTGTTCGTATGGCCCCACCAGACCACCTTGCCGATGACCTGGACAGACTTCATGTCGTCGCCGTGCCGCAGCTCCGGCGCGTAATCCGGGTTATCTGAAAGCAGCATCATCAAATCAGGTGTCGGGCGTTCGATCCGTTTCACCCGCGCCTCGCCGTTGTCGATGAGGGCATAGATGGGTGAACGGCGTTGGTCGCGAGGATCGCGCCCGCGCACCGGCGGATCGTCAGCGCGCGTATCGATTAGGATCATATCGCCCGCCCAGAGACTCGGTTGCATGCTGTCACCCTGAACGCGAGCAAGTCTTGCAGTGGTTGCCGACACACCGATCCGCTGAAGCCAGTCCCGGCGAAAGGCGAGATGGTCAATAACCTCCTCTGTTCCATTGCAGGCTCCAGCGCCAGCGGCCAGCAAGGCATCGTGCAATGGAATGTGGGCGTACTCATCGCCATCAACGGTAACACTGGGAACCGGTTGATCGCTAATTTCGGATCCGAATCCGAGCTCCATGCGCAATGCACTTGAGACTGCTAGCACATTGGAAAAGCTGGAATCTCTCCCCTCCATCATGGAGCGAACCACACCTAGCCCTACGCCCGCCCTGCGTGCGAATGGACGCATCCCTTCTGCATCTACAGCAGATCTTACGCGTTCTTGGAGGGCCTGAATTCCGAATCGTGTCATGCGTGACACATAACACAGTGTCGCACTTGACACGATGTGTTATTGATCGCACATTCGTGCTATGCGTAGCACGGTCGAAAACCTCAGCATCCTGATCCGCACTCTTGCAACAGAGACCAATAGGGCTCCGTCGACCGTTTCACGATTGGTGACCGGTTCAGGCGATACCTTGCGGCGCATTGAAGAGCGCTCCGAGCGTGGCCTTCCAGTTCATAGGATCAGTACTGAACGCGTGGAGCGTTCACTGGATGTCCTTTCCCAAATCTGGCCCGCCGATCTTGCATGGCCAGCCGATGTCCCCCGCCCCCCGAAATCGAAGGATGCCGCATGATGTCGCCTCAACCCTTTTCGCCGGGGTCGGTTGGCCCCTGCCGCGGCGAAGGCCGCCCCGATCCGGCTGGTAAGGCAGCCCGGCTGGATCGGGGTGTGCCGCGCCCGTCGCTCTGGCGGCGCCTGGGGTGATCCGGCCGGACAGGTGTCGCTGGGCCTTCGCAATGACGGCACGGTCCTGCTGACCACGCGCGACAGCAATGTCTGGGTGCAGGAGGGCGATGCATGGGCGCTGGATGGG
Organism: Gemmobacter caeni; assembly: GCF_003054195.1. Classification (GTDB taxonomy): domain Bacteria; phylum Pseudomonadota; class Alphaproteobacteria; order Rhodobacterales; family Rhodobacteraceae; genus Gemmobacter; species Gemmobacter caeni. The sequence continues at coordinate 2,338 of NZ_QBKP01000054.1, read as the reverse complement.
GGCGAGCTGGTCCGCCTGACCCAAACCGGCGGTGTGCTGGCTGTCGAGAACATCGGTAACGGCTCTGTCAGGATCGCGGCCAATCTGCTGGGTGCGCCGCTGCAATATACGCTCGACAAGGCCGCTCCGGCGGTCCTGCGGCGGCTCTATGCCTCGTCTGCCGTCTATTGGATGATCCCGACCACCGGGCAAAGCCTGGCCGAAGGTGCGGCCAATGCGGCGATCACCACCACGCCGGTCGCCCCCGGCGTGGCGCTCAAGTTGGGCACCTCCAATACCATCGGCTCGGCCACCCAGACGCTCGGTACATCGCTGACCGATCTGCGCGAGGCGGTCTATGAGACGATCAGCTCGGGGGCCGCGCGCAAGCTGGTGTCCAAGGGCCTGCCATCCGTGCGGCGGCTGATCTATGCCGGGCAGGCATGGGGCGGCAAGGAGATCGAGGAGATCTGGCAGGGCGGCTCGACCGGCGTCTTCGAGAAGGTTATTGCCCAGGTGCAGGCCGCCCATGCCGCGACAAAGGGCAGCCTCATCGTTCCGGCGGTTGATCTGGTCGAGGGCGAAGCAGATGGTCTGACCTCCGACGCCAATTATCACGAGGATCTGGAAACGCTGCGGCTGCAATACCAGACCGCCATTCGGGCCATCACCGGCCAGCGCGATCCCGTCATGCTGCTGACCTGCCAGACTTCCTCGGTCAGCGGCTACCGCGACACCTTCGCGCAGCGCCAGACCTTCCGCACGCCCTTCCTTCAGGCGCTGGCGGCGCAGACCTCGCCGCTGATCAAACTGGTCTGCCCGAAATACTTCATGGACTACGTCGATCACTCACATATCGACGCGCTGTCGGAACGGCTGCTGGGCGAGTATTACGGCAAAGTCCAGTATCGCACGCTGGTCGAGGGGCTGGACTGGCGGCCGGTGCAGGTGACCGGCATCGTTATCGACAATGACGCGATCGTGCTGGACTATCATGCCCCGGTCGGGGCGCTGGCGCTGGATACCACGCTGGTCAGCGATCCCGGCAATTACGGTTTCCAGATGCACCTCGCAGGCGGGGTGAATATCGCCACCGTCACTCAGACCGGCGACCGTCAGATCACGCTGCCCTGCACCGGCAATGTGCCCTCGGGGGCGCTGCTGTCTTACGCCCATTACAACGGCACCTATGGCACCTCCGGCCGTCTGACCGGCGCGCGGGGCTGTGTCCGCGACAGCGATGCCGACCCGTCCACCTGGACCGGCCTGCCGCTGCACAACTACGCCCTTTCCTTCGAGCAAACCCTGACCCTCTGAACCAAGGATCAAACAATGTCCGGCTTCCTCGTCACCTCACCGAACCTGTTCACCTATCCCGGTCCTGTGGTCGATGACTATGACCCCGCTTACTACGTCCGGCAGATCGCCAACCTGCCGACCTTGCAGTGTTTCCATCGTTTTTCTGACGCCTCGACCGTCACCAGGGATGGCAGCAATCTGATCTCTTCCGTGGCGGATGTCGGCCCGAAGGCGCTGCCTGCCGTTGCCGCAGGTGCCTACCGCCCGACCTGGGTGGATGCGGGCATGGAAGTCTGTGCGGCGGCCTTTTTCAATGGTGCCCACAACCTGCGCGTCGCCTCCATGTTTGCGGGCGGCCCGCGCGGCACCGTCTGTTCGGTGCTCTGGCCGAGCGGGGCAGATGCGACCAGCCGGATCTATGTTGCGGACAGTTCGGACAACAACCCCAACCTCTACGGCACCAATGCCGTGTTCCGGGGCTACTCCGCTGACGTCCAGAACATCGAGGCGAATATCACCTCGCGGCGTCACTGCCTGATCATGACCTGGGATCATACCGTCGCCCCCGGCCTGATCAGTCTCCACACCAACACTGATGTCGTCACCGGCACCAGCATCCGCACCCGCGCTGTTGGCGAGGGCATCATTGGGTCGTTTGGGGATAATTCCAGCGGCATGATCGGCTATATGGCCGCGAACATCGTCCTCAATGAGGATGCCAGCCGCAACCCGGCTGTACTGAGCCTGCTTCAGACCTATGCCCGCGCCGAGGCGCGTGTAAACTGACATGGTTGGAAGTGTCTTCGAATCACGCTGATATCTAGGTCATTCAATTAATGCTCAGGGGCCTTATATGCGATACATCTACGTTGATGAGGCAGGAACCTCCAAGAAAGAGCCAGTTACAGTTGTAGTTGGTATCATTGTGCAAGCTGACAAAGCTTGGCGCTCTGTGGAGCGTGAGAGGCTCTGTTGCACAAACCCCTGTGGGATTCATCTCATGAATCCAGCGTGGTAGCTGGGGTGCATGAGCAGACCTACATCCCCGACCTACAAGACC
>NZ_QBKP01000053.1 GCF_003054195.1 Gemmobacter caeni | reverse complement strand
GGCAGCGCCCGGAACCGCGCGGTGAAGGTCTGGGTGTCATGCCCGCCATCGACAGGCACCGAGAGTTTGACGGTGTGCGAGAACTCGGGCTTTTGCAGCAGCTTGAACAAGGGAAGGCTCCTTCAGGTGAATGCGAGGGTCAGCTGGTCATTGCCGGTGTCCGGCAGCGGCACGCCGCGCAGCGGCCATTCGACGATGCGGTTCTGCTGTTCGAGCCCGGCGGGGCGCTGCAGTTGCAGGCGCGGCACCGTCAGGGTGCAGATCTTCCCGGCGCCGGTGCCATGCACGAGGCTCAGCGGCACCAGACCGCCCGCCGCCGCCAGCGCATAGGGGTTCAGCGTGGCCAGCGGCACCGCCTCGACGGTGAAGTCGATCATCTCGGAGATCTTCTCGATGATCACGCTTTCCGAGCCGATCAGGAACCGGGTCGAGACGGTATTGCCAAGGTTCAGCGCCAGCGAGCGCAGCACCAGCGCGGTCGCATCCACCGTGAACGTGGGCGTATTGGCCGAGGTCGCCACCTGCGGGAACTGGCTGAGCTGGGTGCCGAGCGTGACCGTGGGCAGCGCCTGCGACGACGGCTGCACGAAGAGCCCGGTCAGCTCCGCCTCCAGATAGACGATGCCCTGGGCATTGACCCGCAGCGTGCCGGTGCCGCGCGCGCCGAGGATCTTGTAGAGCGTGCCCGCGATATTGAGGCAGATCGTGGCCGAGGAATGGTTCTTCGACACCCGGCTGTAGGTCACCGAAGCCCCGGCGGCGATCACCTCGGCAAAGCCAAGCGCCTTCAGGACCGGTCCGAAGGCCGGAGCGCTGCCCGCCGTGCCCGACCCCTTCAGCTCGACCTTGAAGGAGAGCTTCGCATGCAGCCCGGTCGGAATGGTGCCCGAGGCGCCCATCCACGGCATCTCGAGCGCCCGGTCCACATCCTGCCCCTCCATCGGCGAGAGCCGCACATCGGTGGCAAGGATCGCATTCGCCGCGCCGGTGGGCGTGGCATCGACCCCGTAGCTGGTCTCGGTCTTGAGGAGGAGGGTTTTCTCGTCCCAGTAAAGCGGCATTTATTCCTCCTTTACGGCGGGTTTTGCGGGCTTTGCCGCAGGCGGTTTCGGGGGAGCGGCCTCGTCGAGCGGGGTCAGGCTGCCATCGGCATTGCGGATGTAGCTGCCGCCCTCTGCGGGCAGCGGATGGGGCGCGGTCATCGCGAGATCCTCAGCTGGTTGGAAAGGGCGAGGTCGATCTGGTAGAGGATCAGCCCCGCATTCATGCTCATCAGGCTGCCCCGGACGAGCCGCAGCACCCCGGTGGCGGGACCGGCCGGGCACCAGCCGCACAGCGCGCCCAGCACCGCATCGATCAGCGCCTTCAGCGGATCGCCGCCGCGCTGGCCCGCCGCGTCATGCACCCGCAGCGCCAGCATCACCGTCAGGATCTCGTCGGTATCCTGCACATAGGCCCCGGCGGCGGCCGCGACATGGCCGCCCTGAATGCCCGCAGGCAGCACGAAGGCGGCAGGCGTCTTCGCGGGCAGCTTGCCCGCCTCGATCAGCCTGCCAAAATCGACCGCCCCCGCGACCCGGCCGGTCAGGGCCGGGACCGTATCCGACAGCCGTGCGGAGATCGCCCCGATCATCAGATGTAGCCCCGCAGGTTCTCTGCGGTCAGCGGGCGGTCGCGGTCGGTGAGCCGCGCGCCGGTGCCGCCGGTTTCCACCGGGGCAAGCGTGGTGGCATGCAGCACGACAGACCCGGCGGCCATGCCCTCGAGCGTCTTCATCGCCTCCTTGTAATCGGCTTCGATCTTCTCGTCGGGCTTGTAGACATGCAGTTTCCAGATCGCGATGGCCTCGGCGATCTCGCGGATCTCCGGCGGCGTCCCGGCCAGCGGCACCACGAAGCGGGTGCCGAGGCGGCCGTTGATCGTGGCATCGGCATTGGCCAGCGCCCGCGCCACCACCCCGGTATCGATCGCCCCAGCCGGGGGCGTCGCGCGGTCGGTGATGCCGAGCAGCATGTCGGCGCCATAGCGTTCGGTCAGGTTCTCGAGCGTGGCATAGGTCATCGGATACAGGGCTTTCCGGCAGGGGATCGGCCCCGGCGGCGCGCAGGCCGCCGGATGGCGCTAGAGGGTTTCGAGATCGTCCCAGCTGGCCCCGGCCAGCGCGCCGGTGCCCTTCAGCCCGGTGAACTCGCTCAGGGTCAGCGGGATCGGGTCACCCGGGGCAAAGCGGTAGCCGTCATGCTCGATGGCGCTGGCCACCGTGGCGATCCGGCGCTCGGGCACGAATACCACATCCGAACCCTCAGGCAGGATCGGGGCGGTACCGCTGCCGACCGCAGCAACGGCCTGAAGCAGGGCCGCCTCTGCCGGATCCGGGGGGATGGCGGGGGTGATGGCCGGGGCGCTTTCCCCGGCCGGGGGTGCGGGACGCTTTGCCATGTCACTGCACCGCGTTCTGGACGAAGTAGCCGACGTCCTTTGCGATCACGAGTTCCTTGACCCGCTCGCCCGTCCGCACCCGGTAGCCGCCCTGCAGCCCGACATCCGGGTCTTCGATCCGGCCCGAGATCCGGCTGCCATATTCGGCGGTGGCGCCGAAGGTGATGCCGCCGCGCTCGACCGAGGCGCCGGGGTTGAGGTGCAGCATGGCCAGATGCTTGCCCCAGCACCGGCTGAGCGACGGCGCCTGACCGGGCTTCGCGGTATTCACCCAGGCATCGCCGATCAGCAGCCGTTGCAGCCCCTCGCCCGAGAAGAGCTCGATGAACTGCTCGCGGCTCACGAGGCCCGAGGTCTGGGTGCCGCCCTTGATCGCATTGACGATGATCGGGTGCGAGGACAGCTTCGACCAGACCGGCCGCCCCATCACCCAGGTATTCGGGCGATAGACCAGCGTCGATTCCTGCCCGGTCTTCAGCGCGGTGATCGGGTCCGAATTGGCGTAATCCGACCATTGCGATGTGCCCGACAGCGTGACCCTTTTGTCGGCGGCATAGGTGTTGAGGTTGTGGACCAGCCCCGCCACCCGCACCTCGCGGATGTTCTGCAGCACATCGGTCAGCATCTCGACCGCATGGCTTTCCGGGTCGATGGCCGACAGGCCCCGGGCGCGGGCATTGGCGGCGGCCTCGACATCGGAATGCACGATGGGTGCGTCGAAGCCGTAATCCTCGACGGCGGATTCCTTCTCCTCGCCGGTGAACTCCAGCTGCTGCACGCGGCCCTTGCGGCCGACACGGCCGTCAGGAATGGCGAAGGCATCGGCCAGCGGATATTCGGTCCATTTGAAGATCTCGCCGCCGACCGTCTGACGCGGCAGAACCTCGTCGGCGATATAGGTGATCGACGGATTGCGATAACCGACCGAGATGGCGGTCAGGACGGGATCGACGGTAAACGGGCGTTTCGGGGCCATGGGTTACTCCTCTCAGGCGCGGTCGAGCAGGCTCGGCGCGAGCCAGATGTCGATGATGTCGCCGGCAACCCCCGGCTGGATGGCGAAGCCGACCACCCGGCGGGTGGTGGCAGCGGCGGCGCTGGCCGCGATGGCCTTGCCCTCGGCATCCGCCATCAGCGGCGCCCCGGCGGTGACGGTGCCGCCCAGATCGACCGCCGCCATGCCCGCCAGCACGACATCACACATGCCGCCCGCATCGGCGCCCATCGCCTCCGACACCCCGAGGGCGGGGGCGGTCGCGGTCGCGGCCTGCGCGATCTTCGACGAGGCGGCGGCATCGGAGAAGGCCACGATGCGGCGGCCCGCGATGGCGGCCGAGGCCTCGAAGGCCCGGATGAAGGTCGGGATCATTGCTTGCCCTCCGAAACGGCGGTGACGGCGGCGGTCCAGCCGAGGTCGATCCCGGCGGCCTTCTGCTTCGCCTGATAGGCCCGCGCCCGGGTGACCAGATCGCCGCTGTCGGCGGCCTGCAGCGCGATCTCGCCCGAGGGCAGTTCGGCGGTGACCGTGGGCATGGCGCCGATCAGCTCCTCGGTGCCCTGCGCATCGGCCATATGCATGGCGATGTAGCGCTCGCGCATCGGCTTCACGCCGACCCGGCCCTCGCTGATCGCGCCGTCCACGAAGGCGGTGGCCCGGTCGCGGGCGGTGGTGTCCTGCAGCGCCTTCAGCCGGGTCGAGACATCGGCCAGTTCGGATTGCAGGGCGGTGATCTCGGCCGGTTGCGCGGTGGTCCGCGCCTGCGCGGCGGCGAGGATCGCCTCGGGCGTGGCTTCGGTCACGCCAAGCGCCAGCCCGATCTGGCCCAGGTGCGACTGCAGCGCGGTCTGCGGCTGCTTCAGGGTTCCGATGGCCCCGAGGATCTGATCCTCGGTGGCATCATCGGCAAGGCCCAGGGCCTTGGCGACGGCAGGGGTCATGGAGGTCTCCATATGCAGGGAAGTGAGGCCCCGGAAATTGGGCCGGTTGGTCAGCGAGGCGCGGGCGATGGCGAGGATGCGTTTGGCGCCGTCATGGATCACCGCCGGGCTGATCCCGAGATAGGCCCGGTCGGCCACCAGGGCGCGGCCGGTCTCGGTCCAGTCCACCCGGCCCCAGATGCCGTCGGCGCGCGCCTGCAGCTCGACGACATAGCCCCGGGCGGGCGAGGCCTCGCCACGCGGGGCGGCGAGGTCGATGGCATGGTTCTCGTCGAT
>NZ_QBKP01000052.1 GCF_003054195.1 Gemmobacter caeni | reverse complement strand
GGGCCTCCATCGTTGGATGGAGTGAATATGATTATCAGGCATATTCCTGTCAATGCCTAACGGGCATAATGTTGCCTGTGGATAATCCGACATTCTGCATTGCGCAGAAGTTAATCCGCGCCAAACTAGAACGAATTGGGAACGGGTGTTGATATGGAGACGCTGATTCGCGGCTTAGGTCGCCGAGAACTGTGGGCTTTGCTGAGGCTGATTGCGGGCGCTGATGTAGAGTTTACTTGCGCGACATCGCTTCGAGAACCACCAAAGCCGCCTCGCGCTGACTAGGGTCCATACGATTGATGGCCTGCAAAACCCGCAACTGTAGCTCTGGCAGGCCGAACAGCTCTGCTTCGGAAACTGAGAGCGCGTGCGCTAGCTTGGAGACCATTTCGGACGTGAAGTTGGCAGTCCCGCTTTCGATCTTGGATATCGTTGCTTGGTTGACCTCTGCCATCTCAGCAAGCTGAGCCTGAGATAGGCCTTTGGCTTTACGGATAGAGCGGAGGTTCTGCATGAGATGATTATGCACTTACTGATCTATACAGGCTAACGCCCCCGGGGAATATAGATGCTTGACAGGCATATGCCTGATAGGCATTTATGCAGGGTATGGCAAACCTTGCGTCTTTCCTTACCGAGACTGGCGAAACTCAGGTCGAGTTCGCAAAGCGCGTTGGCGTAAGCCAAGGGACTGTCTCCAAGCTATGTGCGGGACAGATCACACCATCGTTGCCACTTGCTGTTCGGATTGCGCGTGAGACAGGCGGCAGGGTGCCGGTGGATGCATGGGTAAGGGATGCTGCTTGATGCTAGTCCATCAGCCCAACCATCTCCAAGAATTCAGCTTCGGTCAAAATCGGGAGGCCGGAAGCGATGGCCTTTTCCCGTTTGGCTCCGCTGCCAGCGCCAAGCACAAGGTAAGCGTCATAAAATTCGTGCGAAAAGTCGACGTTGGTCTTGACGACACCGTTGCACGCCCTGACGGTATCCTGCGCCTCTTTTCGCTTCATCGTGGAAAGCGCGCCGGAGAATACAAAGATGGCACCGTTAAGGTCGCCAGAAGGGGTCCGCAGGGTCTTTGCCTCGACTGCGTTGATGAATTTTATGGCAACCTGGGGGTCTTTGCGCACCATGCGGGCGAGTTCCGCAAACTCATCGACAAAGCTCGCCTCTTCGTCGTGGATTATGCCGTCGGCAGATATAACCCGATCAAGCGCCTTCTCGAAGCGTTCAACGGCCCCGGGATTCATAGTGAGCGTTGTGACCATGTGGTTTTTCAGCGCTTCCAGTTGTGGACGCATGTTGGCGATAGTTCGGCCAAGCGCGTCCATTTCCTCGATAGTTGGAAGTGCTGCAATCTCGCCGTTTCGGTGCAGATGGACGGCCTCCATCTCTGCCCAAGCCATGATGCGGTCAAGCTCTTCGATGTGAAAGCTGCCGTCCGCGTGCCCGCAGGCAACCAGAACGGAAAGTGGCGCGAGGATGCAATCGCGGAACTCCCGCGGTTGGCGCGGCGGGATGATGAAGCTCTGCTTTTCTATGTCTTCGGCGGCAGAATGGCGCTTTTTGGGAATGCTGATCCCGAGGGTATTCGTAACAAAGTCGGCGCCGTCGAACACTTCGCCATCTGCGGTAATGACGCACTTGATCCGGTCGGCCCTGAAGGTTCTCATGGCCTTACGCATGTGGCAAAGGGCGGTGATCAATACTGTATCGCCGTTATAATCGGCGCTCATGAAAGTCACCGGGCGGCGCGAAAAGCTGCCCGCAGCATCAACATATTCTATCTGACAGAAAAGATTCTCCAGCGCTTCGTGATCCCGGCTTGGGCCGTCACTTGGCGTAAGATCTTCTGTCTGGGTGACGGTTTCGGTGCTGTCTTCGATCTCTTGGCCAATGACCTCTTTGGCAAGTTCGGGAGGCGGCGATTGCTTTGTCGATGCGCGCCCAAAAATCCAACTCAGAAACGACATTTCATGATTCTCCCTCGGGTTGAGATCGAGGCTAACCTGCCCTCCGAGCGGCGGGCAATAACCCTGCATTGTGAGGTGGCCTGATGTCACAGAGCGCTCTCCGCAAAATCGCACCGGCTGACCTTGCCCCGCGCCGGGGTCAAATGTGCCGTGCCAATGCGTTTGACCGGGGCAGGGGTGCGGCGGCGGCGCGGCGGGTCACGGTGGCGCCGATCATCACGCGCCATGCGGCGATGGTGTTCTGGGCCGATCTGGTGGCACGGCGCTGTGCCAGCCGCGAGGAATGCGCGGTGATGTTCGCGGTCACCTTCCAGACCGCCTGCAACTGGTTCGACGGGTTTTCCTGTCCAACCGGCGACAAGGTGATGATGGCCATGCGGATGTGGCCGGATGAATTCACGGGGGGCGGCGATGTGGCCTGAAACGCAAATGGCGGCAGGTTTCCCCCACCGCCATTCACCACGCCTGTCTCCCATGGGCTATTGTCATTGGCTTCGCTCAGATCAGCGAGGCTTGATCGTCTCCAGCAGCAGGTGCGCTGCCAAGGGCGGCGTGGACGCGACCCTGATTGGTGCCCAGCATTGCCGCGATGTCCTGCACCTTGTGCCCTTCAGCGCGCAGAATGCGCGCAGTTCGAGCTTCATCTTCGGTCAGGTTTCGCGGGCGCGTGATGCTGATTTCGTTGATTTCCACCCCCGTGATGGGGTGGCGGATCATGGCCATGGGTTTCACTCCTTCATGGCTATGTGCGGCAGGCAGGCGGGAACCTGTTCTGGCGCTGGTGGTGCCGTGCGGATGTGGACGGCGCGGCTTCGCCGCGGGGGCGGTTTGGTTGAGCGAATCGCCCCTGCACCACAAATGGTATGCCTGCACAATCCGTTGGGCGAGTCCTTTGACGTCTTGCGGATATATAGTCCCACAATCTCAGTTTTCGCTGTTCGCCCGTCCTCCCTGAGGGGTGGCTGCCTCGACCTCTCTGTCTCTGTCGGGGCGGCAAACTCGGGCGGCGCTGTCCCGTCGCCCGCCTTTTATTCCCACACGTCAGCACAAGGCCGGGGGTTCCATGCCTCCCGGCGCCGCACCGGGGCACGGCGGCTGCTGGCGATGGCGTGCCCGCCTCTTGTTGGAGCGTTGGCGGGGTGCGGTTCGTGCCCCGTCAGCGTCCACGGGGCGAAATTCGCGGGATGGCCCGCGGATGCGCGCCGGGCGCTTTCCCGGCAGGCCCTTGCGGTTCTGGTGCGGCGGTCCGGGTTGTTCCACCCGGACCGCATCTGCACGGGGGCTGTGTAATGGCGGCGCCAAGTGCAAAGCCGCTGTTCCGGGCGATACAGGGCGGGCATCGCCCTGATGCGCGGCAGGATGCCTTGATGGATCTGCCGGAGGTGCGAGCGCCGGATGTGCGGCGCGATCACGACTTTTACCCGACCGGCCAGCCCGAGGCCATTCGTGGCCTTTTGGCGCATGATGGCGAGGTGATCCGATCTTGCGGCTCTGTCTGGGAAAGTGCCTGTGGCGATGGTGCGCTGGTGATGCCGCTGCGCGAGGCGGGGCTTCAGGTGGTCGCCTCCGATATCGTTGACCGTCGCTGCCCTGATGCCGAGGTGCGCGATTACTTCGATGTCAGCAAGAGCCCGGCGCAGGCGATCATCATGAATCCGCCCTACAATCTGATCAACGCCCGCGACGGGCGCGGCCGGTGGCTGCGGCATGCGCTGGATATGCCGGGCTGGTCTTACATGGCCTTGCTGCTGTCATGGGATTGGCCGGCTGCGCGGGCCAACGGGCTTGGTGAGCTGCTGGAGGCGCAGCCGTTTTCCTACTGCTACCTGATGCGCTGGAAGCTGGACTTCACGGGCGAGGGCAGCCCGCCGCAGCGCAATGCCTGGTTCGTCTGGCAGCGCGACTGGAGCGAGGTGCCCATGCAGATGCGGTTCATGGATCGCATCGACAACCGCCAGCGCCCTTTGTTTCCCGAAGGTGATCTATGACCAAACACGACCAATCCCTTGCACGGCAGATCGCGGAAGAGGTTGCCGCCAGATATGGGGTCGCCGTCGCCCCCGGTGCGGTGAAGATCGTGCCGCGGGGCGTTTCAGGTGTCGAATATACCGATTTGGGCGGGATGACCGGCTGGCAGCGCAAGAGTGAGGCCGCACGCCGCAATCAGGCGCGCGCGCGGCGGTTGCGGCAAGCGGATGCGGCAGGCGGGTCTGTTGCGCCGGTCGTATCCCCCGAGGCCGAGGCCGATGCGCGCCACCGGGCGCAGCTGCTGGCCTTGCTGGCCGAAGGGGTGCCGCGCGGCGATCTGGCGGTGCGGATGGGCATGTCCGACAGGTTGCTTCAGGCCTTCGCGGCGGGGCAGCGGATCGCGCTTCCCGCCCGGCCACGCAAGTCGCGCGCCAGGGCGCACCCAAAGCCGAAGGCTGCCGCGAAGGTGAAGGCGCCCAAGGTGCCCAAGGTCCCCAAGGCCCCGAAGGCGAATGACGGGCTGTCCGGCGCCGCGCGGGCGCGGGCCAATCTGGCCCTCATTGCCGAGGACCGCCGCAACAAGCGCGCGGCTCGGCTGGATGAAATGCGCGGGCTGATCGCGCAGGGGATGGGGGTCATGGATATATGCGCCGCCATGGGTCTGACCGAAAGCGTTGTGCGGCGCGAGGTGCGGGCGCTGGATGTCCGGCCTGTCCGCGCGCTGACAGAGGCGGGGCTGGCGGCACAGGCGCGCAGGCAGGCGCTGCTGCG
>NZ_QBKP01000051.1:2500-5761 GCF_003054195.1 Gemmobacter caeni | reverse complement strand
GCAGGATTTGAACCTGCGGCCTTCAGGTTATGAGCCTGACGAGCTACCGGGCTGCTCCACCCCGCGTCCGGGTGTTTTTTGTATCGTTGATGGGGTCTTTTCTAGGTTTGGCGGTGACCTACTCTCCCACGTCTTGAGACGCAGTACCATTGGCGTGTTGGCCCTTAACGGCCGAGTTCGGGATGGGATCGGGTGTTTAGCCAGCGCTATGACCACCAAACCGAGGAAAGACCCGTTTATGAGGAACATCAGGCGCAGTAGCGCTTGTTCAGGTTTTGAGCTTTTGACCAGTCTTGCTGTTACTGGATCAAATCAAGCCTATCGAGCAATTAGTACCGGTCAGCTGAATGCATTGCTGCACTTACACCTCCGGCCTATCGACGTGGTGGTCTTCCACGGCTCTCAAGGGAGACCTTGTTTTGAAGGAGGCTTCCCGCTTAGATGCCTTCAGCGGTTATCCTGTCCGTTCATAGCTACCCAGCACTGCCGTTGGCACGACAACTGGTCCACCAGTGGAACGTTCACCCCGGTCCTCTCGTACTAGGGGCAACTCTTCTCAAGTCTCCTACACCCACGGCAGATAGGGACCGAACTGTCTCACGACGTTCTAAACCCAGCTCACGTACCTCTTTAAATGGCGAACAGCCATACCCTTGGGACCTGCTCCAGCCCCAGGATGAGATGAGCCGACATCGAGGTGCCAAACGATGCCGTCGATATGGACTCTTGGGCATCATCAGCCTGTTATCCCCAGAGTACCTTTTATCCGTTGAGCGATGGCCCTCCCACTTGGGACCACCGGATCACTATGGCCGACTTTCGTCTCTGCTCGACTTGTCAGTCTTGCAGTCAGGCTGGCTTCTGCCATTGCACTCAACGAGCGATTTCCGACCGCTCTGAGCCAACCTTCGCGCGCCTCCGTTACGATTTGGGAGGCGACCGCCCCAGTCAAACTCCCCACCATGCATGGTCCCGGACCCGGATGACGGGCCGCGGTTAGACATCAAGAGTGCGAAGGGTGGTATCTCAAGGGAGGCTCCACAGAAACTGGCGTCTCTGCTTCGATGCCTACCACCTATCCTGCACATCACAATCCTGATGCCAGTGCAAAGCTGGAGTAAAGGTTCATGGGGTCTTTCCGTCTAACCGCGGGAAGTGTGCATCTTGACACACAGTTCAATTTCGCTGAGTCCACATCAGAGACAGCGGGGAGATCGTTACGCCATTCGTGCAGGTCGGAACTTACCCGACAAGGAATTTCGCTACCTTAGGACCGTTATAGTTACGGCCGCCGTTTACTGGGGCTTCAATTCAGAGCTTGCACCCCTCCTTTTAACCTTCCAGCACCGGGCAGGCGTCAGACTGTATACGTCGCCTTACGGCTTCGCACAGCCCTGTGTTTTAAGTAAACAGTCGCCACCCCCTGGTTTGTGCCCCCCTCCCATGCTTGCGCACAAGAGGGGCTCCCTTCTCGCGAACTTACGGGAGCATTTTGCCGAGTTCCTTTGATGTGGTTCTCTCAAGCGCCTTGGTATTCTCTACCAGTCCACCTGTGTCGGTTTGGGGTACGGTCTGATGGAGGGCTATTTCCAGGAACCGCTCAGCAGCCCGGTCAATCCGATAAGACCGAACTACACCTGCGATCCGTCACATCCTCCTGGCCCACGAATATTAACGTGGTTCCCATCGACTACGCCTTTCGGCCTCGCCTTAGGGGCCGGCTTACCCTGCTCAGATTAGCTTTAAGCAGGAACCCTTGGACTTTCGGCGACAGGGTCTCTCACCCTGTTTGTCGCTACTCATGTCAACATTCTCGCTTCTGATCTCTCCACCGGATGCCTTACGGCCCGGCTTCACAGAAAGCTCCTTGCCTCCATGGCACCCCGAAGGGCACACAAGAGGCATTGAGCTATATCACAGAACGCTCCGCTACCACGCGTATTGCTACGCATCCTGAGCTTCGGCTCGTGGCTTGAGCCCCGTTACATCTTCGCCGCAGGACATCTTGACTAGACCAGTGAGCTGTTACGCTATCTTTAAAGGATGGCTGCTTCTAAGCCAACCTCCTGGTTGTTTTGGACGTCCCACATGCTTTCCCACTTAGCCACGAATTAGGGGCCTTAGCTGCAGGTCAGGGTTGTTTCCCTCTTCACGACGGACGTTAGCACCCGCCGTGTGTCTCCCGGATAGTACTCTCGGGTATTCGGAGTTTGCTTAGGCTCAGTAAGTCTGTGGGACCCCATCACCCATGCAGTGCTCTACCCCCCGAGGTATTCGTCCGAGGCGCTACCTAAATAGCTTTCGCGGAGAACCAGCTATCTCCAGGTTTGATTGGCCTTTCACCCCTAGCCACAAGTCATCCAGACCCTTTTCAACGGGTGTTGGTTCGGACCTCCAGTACGTGTTACCGTACCTTCATCCTGCTCATGGCTAGATCACCTGGTTTCGGGTCTGATCCAACGAACTCATGCGCCCTTTTAAGACTCGCTTTCGCTGCGCCTACACCTATCGGCTTAAGCTTGCTCGTTAGACCAAGTCGTTGACCCATTATACAAAAGGTACGCCGTCAGGGCTTATGCCCCTCCGACTGCTTGTAAGCGTCCGGTTTCAGGTACTGTTTCACTCCCCTCGTCGGGGTGCTTTTCACCTTTCCCTCACGGTACTGGTTCGCTATCGGTCAGCAAGGAGTACTTAGCCTTCGGGGGTGGTCCCCCGATCTTCAGACAGGATTTCACGTGTCCCGCCCTACTTAATATGTCCCGTGGAGCTTCCTGTACGGGGCTGTCACCCGCTATGGCCTGCCTTTCCAGACAGTTCCAGTCACTCTTCCAGGCTCGGCTGGTCCGCGTTCGCTCGCCACTACTAACGGAGTCTCTGTTGATTTCCTTTCCTCCGGGTACTTAGATGTTTCAGTTCCCCGGGTTCGCTCTAAAACCCCTATGTATTCAGGATTAAAGTACCTGGCTCACCCCATTATTGATAGCGAAGCTAACAATAACAGAATGTCAGGTGGGTTCCCCCATTCGGAGATCCATGGATCAAAGCCTATTCCCGGCTCCCCATGGCTTAACGCAGGGTATCACGTCCTTCATCGCCTCTTGCTGCCTAGGCATCCACCAAACGCCCTTTTCGCGCTTGATTTGATCCAGAAAGAGCAAGGCTCTTTCCGGTGTCAAAAGCTGTATACTTTCCCTGTGACGATCCGAGGACCGTCACGGTTAGTGTACTAGACTTGAACAATATCGCTTCGAGGCTCGTAGC
>NZ_QBKP01000050.1 GCF_003054195.1 Gemmobacter caeni | reverse complement strand
TCAAGGCCGATCCTTTTGATCTCCATGGCACGAGCCCTCCTGTTTATCTTCCTAGGATACGCCACCCGAAGGCGGCGGGGTCCATACCATTGCCCGTTTGAGGCCAAGGCTGCTTTGGCGGCCGGGATTAGTGATCGGTGCGGTCATGTGTCAGGCCTGTCTCGCGGCGCTTTTATATGACAGCTGGCCGGTATGGTGATACGCGGATTGTCTGCTCATCAGTGAGTCGGGCGCATGGTAAGCTTCTTGGGTGGCTGGTGATCATTCACTCACCAGCATGACACAGCCGATGCCGCCGGAGGGCATCCACACCATCAGTGAAACCCTGTTCATGCTACAAGGGAGAAGGTAGCAATGAGTGTGACCATGGACGACAGCATCAAGCGCTGGACGGCGAAGCGTAAAACCACGCTGGTGATTGAGATCATGCAGAGCAAGATCACGGTGGCGGAGGCCAGCCGGTCCTTCGACCTGCCGCCCTCCGAGATTGAAGGTTGGGTTGATGACGCGAAGCGGGGGATGGAGAATTCCCTGCGGGCGAAACCGCTCGACCTCCGCGAGTAATACGAGAAGCAGCGGAAGGATCTTCAGGAGGCCTATGGCGAGGCCATGCTGGAGTAGCGCGCCCGAAAAAATTCTAGGCTCTGCTGGATGCGCAGGACGACAAATGATCCAGAGCATCCATCAAGGCCATGATCGAGCATCGCTGCGGATCAGAAAACAGTCCGGGGGACTGTTTTCCCGCCAAGACCGTCCTTCGGCTACGGGACGGTGACCTGGCTTCTGGGGTTCAATAAAAACACAGTGCAGCGTGTCTTTCAGCTCAGGGGCTGGCCCCCTCTCGGCAGCATGCTGCGCATGCGCTTGCCGGGCAATGGGTCTGTAAGCGGATAATTGGCATAGGCACCCGCATCGAGGCCGTCTCGTCCGTGGCCCAGGCCCCGAACGAACGCTGGTCGACCGACATGTGCCGGGTCTGGGCGGGGCGAGATGGCAGGGCCACGCTGGCCCTGGCCATCGACTGCCACACCCGCGATCTGTTGGGCTGGCATTTGTCGCGATCCGGCAAGGTCACGACCGCAGCCAGCGCGTTGGAGCATGCCCTGATCACCTGGTTCGGCACCTTGGGCTGGGTCACGCAGGAGTTCCTGCTGAGGTCGGACAACGGGGTCGTTTTACCAGTCGCAAGGTCACGGCACTGGTCCGCAGCTACGGGTTGAAGCAGGAGTTCATCACACCCCACTGCCTGCAACAGACGGATGTAATTGAATAGCCCCTTTCTGAGGTCGAGTGGTTCTTCAGCTTGGGGCGCCACCTCCTGCACGCAATACGCGCCATCGGTGACTGGATCTGTTTCTACAACAGCCGTCCTCATCAGGCGCTTGCCATGCGCACGCCGGCCGAAGCATTCAGATTAGCGGCTTAACCTGAGCAGATTCAGATGGGTCGATACAGATCTTCCGGGTTCATTGTAGGATTAAGTGTCAAACCTCCCAGCTCCGCCCAGCATGCCTGACCCAAAACAACCTCAACAGTGCCGTCCGGAAAATTACGCCCCAACTCTCAAAGGCACCAAAAATCACTTGTCTCTCAGGAGACTGGAAAATATACGTCCAGTCGGAGACGTGGCCGAGTGGTCGAAGGCACACCCCTGCTAAGGGTGCAGGCGGGAAACCGTCTCGAGGGTTCGAATCCCTTCGTCTCCGCCATTACCCATTGAAAACATTGGAAAAGTCAGGGGTTTTTCTGGCTTACCCTCCAAAGAACCCGCCATCCCAAAAACGCTTGGAAGCTACGCCTTGCGACAGCTTGCGCGCGAAGCGGCCCCAAAAAACTGTCTCAGTTGAGGTTTGACATATAATCTTGCAGTGAACCCGGAAGACGGCGGCTGACCCCGGAAGATACCGGACATGCCAAGAAAAACAGGGGTTTGCACTGATCGCAGGCAGATTTCAGCGCCGAGGTGGGCTGTCATGCAGTAAGCCGTGAAAAGGGCCTTCAAGGGGTGTTGAAGGGAGATTGAAGGGGTTGCGGATGCGATGTGCTGGAAGGCCGAAAACCCAAGGAAACAAGGCGGAATCAAGGGGCTTGGTAAGCGGAATGCCGAGGAGTGCCGGTTCCGAACCTGCAAATCAGGCCGCAAGTTCGCTTCAGCAGTTGCATGTTCGTTTAAGGTTCTGAAAAATATAACAAACTCAATGGCGCGCCGGTGTTCTGAACGGTCGAGAACCTGCAACGGATTTTACAGCCCTTTTCCCGTACGAGATCTTGATAGGCACTGCCCGTTCGGAGCCGCTCAAGGGGCAGAGTCTGCGCATCCTGCACGGCAGGAAGCGGCCCTTTGCGGACGGTCGGCCGTCGGGGATGCTGCATCGCCGCATCTCTGGAAGCCGACGTTCGACTGATCGACAGCACAGGCATCGAGATCGAGGGGATCGGCGAGTGGAACGCCCGCGAGCATGGCGGCGCCAAACGCCGGGTTTGGCGCAAGATCCACATCGGGATTGATGAGAAACCCCTAAAAACCCTCGCGGCAGAGTTTACCACCAGCGACGTGGGCGATGCGCCAATGCTGCTTGAGCCGCTCGCTCATATCCCGTCCGAGCAAAAGATCGGCAGCGTCACCGCCGACGGCGCCTTCGACACCCGCAAGTGCCATGACGCGATCGCCGCCCGCGGGGCAGCCTCATCAGCCAGCCCCGCAAGAACGCCAGGTTCTGCAAACCTGATACCCCCTGCGCAATCGCGCGCAACGAGATCCTGCGCACATCAAAACTCGTCGGCCGGGCGATCTGGCGACGATGGAGTGGTTGTCATCGACGAAGCCGCGTCGAGGCGAAGATGCACTGCGTCAAGCTGCTAGGGCAGCGACTGTCTGCCAAAGATTTCGAGCGTCAGGTTGTAGAATTACACGTCCGTGTCGCCGTCCTGTACGGCTTCACGGCACCTGGAACGCCCGTCACAGAGGTCGCGGGATTAGTCTGTCCGGGGAAGGGAGATGTCCTGCTTTCAGACGATTTGTGCAACAGAGGCCTAGCGAATCCGAAAATCCCATGTACCGACAACAGACTGCTTTTGCCGATTCTCAGCGCTTCGCTGTCGGCTGAGTCAACTCAAATCGTCAAACTGTTTCCGCTTCTTCCCTAGTGTTTTCGAATGGAAGGTAGCCCTTATATATTAGCTGATTTCTGACAACAGTGCTGTGAACATGGAATTTACGAGCTGTTGCATCGATATCCTCATCCGTCGGATTGATCAGATCGATATGCTGCCGGATATCGTTGAATGGGCAGAGCAGGTTATGCGCAAAGGCACGTTGAAATTTTTGACGATCTGTCTTTGCGTGGCTGATAACGCCAAAAGTGCCAGATTCACACCAAACTGCATCACCTAGAAACCTAGCCAGCTCAAATCTTCGGTCATGTGCAGAAAACGTTTTCAGCGAAAGCAGGCTTGAATCATCTTTCACCGACAGGCGAGCGCAGTAGGGAAGATTCCTCGCTGTCGCTGTTGCGGCCTTAAGATCATCCCATCTTGCTCTGAAAATATCAGCAAACTCTTGTCGCTTTAGTGGCCCGCGACGAATTCCGATCTTTTCTCGAAGATTCTCCGCTGCGGCTTCTGCAAGCATCCACGGACTCGCAGCTGATGGAAGATTGCTATCAAAATCAACGTCATGCGAAATGTTCAAATCCAATTCCACACTGGATGCACGTGTTGCTTCGATGACATCCCGTAGAATATTCGGAGATTGCGTTCCCGGATACGCGTTCGCCGCTTCATCGACTCCTTCCTCGCCGACAGTATCCTCAAAAGCTACAAGGGCATCAATGACAGAGTCAGGCGCCTGATCCGGATCGAAGCCAAGACAAGCTTCGAGTCGGCGCCATCCAGCAAGCTCCGGATCAATTCGCTCTGCTCTAACTTGTCTAAAAATCTCAGCTAGCGCCCTTCCATCCATATCTCTAGCACAGTGTCCGATCACCGCGCTGATAAAACCGTCTACTTCTGATTCATACTCGTCGGCATCAACGGTCGCCACTCTGAAATCAAAGTATTGCTGCGGGCCGCCGACAGTATTCTTTCCGAAGCTTGGAGCGAATACAATTCGATCAGAAGAACTGTAGATCATCACTGGTGGCCAAAGGGCCCCACCTGACGCTGAGTTCAACTCATGTCGGATCCGCCAATCTGAAGATGCTGAGTGCGAACTGCGCAACGTCTCCCAGCGGAGCCGCCACCAATTGTCGGCCAGCCAAAGAGCGAGACTCGTAGCAGAAGCTCTGAAGCTATCTCTGACCGAGCCTTTTTCAGTATCCGCAATCCTCGAGAGCAATTGCTCGCCAAGCCTGAGTGAAATATCTGCCACGTCTTGACTCCTTGCGGGCCAAGCGGCAGACATTTCAAAGTATTTTCTCTCGGTCATCTATAGAATGCCTCAGCCCTAGCGATGGCGGCAGGTAGATTTGGGTCATCTTGTATCTGAGAATCGCAACCTACGAAAGCGATCTCGCGCGCTCTGGTCAGAACGTACTGTGCGAATGCATCCCCAGGAAGGACTGGGTAGCCGTGGTACTGTGCAAGGCCACCGTTGGTTACGCGCATCTCGAAGATCCATCCTGTGTCGTCTATGGTCCACAGGAGCGCAGGACCATCTTCGTCGCCATGATCTGACCATAAGCCAAGACCTATGCCACGGCGCAGAAGAAATGGTATGCGCGTACAGTCCTCAGGCTTGAATTGAGCATGTGCATCGCAGAAGGTGCGCTCGTCATCCTGACCCGCGTATGGCCTTAAGCCGTACGCATGGGGATGAAGCTTGTGTTTCGAGTATGGGCCGTATGTGGCACGTTTTCCAAGTGCTGCACGCTCATGCGGCCCTGGGACATCTGTCAGCAAGCGGCGTTTTGGATTGTTGCGTGTGCGCTCAGGAGCTACGCGCTGAGGCGGCTTCCGCCTGCTCATTGAATGCCTCTTCGCTAGATTAGAGCGCATTTTATATGTGATTAGTGTACTTGAGCCAAGGGCCAAGCATCAATCGTGGCTGCTAGGAGCATCATGCGATGACGCGTTCCGCCCCTGACGTCGACTCGCCCAAGCATGGTCCGCACTGTGCGGCGGAGCCGTCCATAGGGTCATAAAATTCGGCTGTAGTGTCGCAACGCGCTCAGGCAGCTTTTCTCACGTTGTAGGTCCCTGTTCCGCTGATCGCTGCGGGATCTCGCGCAGTCGACCGCTTTCCCAGGAGTGCTGCAGGCGCCATGCCGCACTGCCGTCAGGCCGCTTTCCGCCCTTCTGAGCGATCTGGAGCACTTCATTGCTCCGCTGTAAACTCCGCCTTCAGATAGCGCCATGCCCTTGCCGCAGCCAGCGGGACCACCCCGTTACCGGCCGCAGCGGATCGGTCCAGCCAGGTGGCCACCCCATCACCCAGTCGCTGAATGCCGGGTTTAAGGTGAGGTGCCCGTCGGAGTGCTTCTCCCCATTCAGCAAACTCACCCGGCATCGGTGGGAAGAGCGTGGGCGTTGCGGTGTCCAGCCCGAGGCTGTCAGCAGATCCCACAGCAACGTCCAGGCCTGCGCCGCATTGCGCAGTCCGACCTGGCTGCCGCTCTGGTTCTGGTCGGTCCTGAATTGCAGGCCCAGTTCCCGCGTCAGCGTCACACAGGCCCGGTTGCCCGCCGCCTTGAAGGTCGGTGTGGGCCAGAATGAACATCCGCTCGCGGATGTGCGGCGCGCCGACTTCCGCCGCTGATACGACGCACGCTGCAACCCGGTAGCCCATGCCCTGAA
>NZ_QBKP01000049.1 GCF_003054195.1 Gemmobacter caeni | reverse complement strand
TGAAACGCGCCCCTCGCAGCCTTCAACACCATGTTTTATATAGGAAATATAATGGTCAGGACAGCGAAATCAGCGCCTTACTTGGGAAATGTGGGTTCAGGTGCTTTGGCATAGGTGGCGGGGTTCACCGGCAGGCGCATGATTGCCGGATCAAACAGCGTTTCCTGCCCCGGTTCTGAAAGAAGGAAAGATACGAAAGCCTTTGCCCCGGCCTCGTTCGCCGGATTGGCGACAATGCCGATATTGGCGGGTACCAGCGCGGTGACCGTCGGATAGGCGAAATCGACCGGGAAGCCCGAGGCGCGTGACGAGAAGGCGAAGAAGTCGATCACGATGCCCATGCCGAAATTGCCGGTGTTCACCCCATCCGGCACGCCGAAGGACCGTTCGGTCACGCTGGCGAAGTTGCCCGCCATCCATTTCCAGTCGGCCCAGCCCTGATCCCAGCCTTCGCCCTGAAGCACGGTTTCCACCGTCAGATGCGTGGTACCCGACCGCGAGGGCGAGGACATGCCGACATGACCGAAATACTCGGGCTTCTCCAGATCTGCCCATTCGCGTGCAGGCTCCAGCCCGTTTGCCTCCATGTAGCGGGTGTTCCACATGATGCCGTAACCCGAGGCGGCAAAGCCGTAATAGAACCCGTCGGGATCGTTGATCGGGTAGCTGCCGATCTGGTCGGGGATGCCTTCGGTCGAAAGACCGGCCTTCAGCAGCAGGCCCTCTTTCTTCAGCACCTCGAACGCATCCGGTGCTGAGGCCCAGAACATGTCGGCGGTGTTGTTCGAGGCGATTTCCTTGATGTATTTCACGCCGGATGAGGTGCTTTTGTTCAGCACCTCCAGATCATATTCCGGGTGTGCGGCCTCGAAGGCCTTTTCGATCACCGAGGTCATGTCCTCGGGGAACGAGGTGACGATCACAACCTTGTCGGCCGCATAGGCCGTGCTGGCAAGACAGGTCAGCGCCGCAACAGCGACGGACCCGCGGAGTGCTTTGCCCATGGTTCTCCTCCCTTGAGCGTTTCATTTCGCGCCGCTCAGGAGTATGGGTTGCGCGGAATTTGCACAAATTATTGATTTTTATTGATTTTATTTGTGTTCACGGGTCAATCTTGACACGCGGAACGGGTCACGAATGACCCTTCGTCACAACCCGCAGGCTTTCAGGCGCAGATACAGCCGCTTACGGGGGATGCCCAGCGAATCGGCCGCCTCGGCCTTGCGGCCTCCGCTGCGCCGCAGGGCGGAGATGAGCAGCGCGGTTTCGAATTCCTGCATCGCGGCATCATAGCCCTGCGGTCCTGCGGCCTGTGCATTGTCCTCGCGCAGCGAGACGCGCAAGCCGATCACCAGCCGTTCCGCCACACCGCGCAGTTCACGGAGGTTGCCAGGCCAGGCATGGTTGCGCAGGCGCCGGATCTCGGGGGCCGAGATTTCGGGGAAGGGGCGTTTGTGCCGCGCCACGGCTTCGCGCAGGAAATGTTCGAACAGCAGAAAGAAATCGTCGCCGCGATCCCGCAACGGCGGAACTTCGATTTCGGCAAGGTTCAGCCGGAAGATCAGGTCTGTCGGCAGGTCGGTGACATCCTCGGGCGGCATCGAGGCCACCACCCGGCAGCGACCCGCTGTTTCCGGCCCGGTCAGAAGCGAGACGAGGCGCAATTGCAGCGCCTTGCCCATGGTGGAGATCCGGTCGATGAACAGCGTGCCTTTCGCCGCAAGCTCCAGCACGCCGGGGCGGCCTGCGCCATTGCCAAGGAACGTCTCGTCGAAATTCGCCTCGGTCAGCCCACCGCCGTCCAGCATGACAAATTCGCCCTCGGACCCGGAAAAATCGTGGATCACGCGGGCGATCTGGCCCTTTTCTGTGCCGGTCTCGCCCAGAAGCAGCACATCGACGCGATGCCCGGTCACCGCCTCCACCTCGCGGCGCAGGGTTTTGACCGGCTCGGATTTGCCAAGGATGCGGGCGCGGATATCGGTGCCGCGCGCGATCCGGGCTTTCAGGCGCTGGTTTTCCAGCACCAGCTTGCGGGCGTTCAGCGCCCGGCGCACTGTGGCGATCAGCAGTTCGGGCGGGGCGGGCTTTTCCAGAAAGTCGAAGGCGCCGCTGCGGATGGCACCGACGGCGGCCTTGATGTCCCCATGCGCGGTGATGAGCACGAAAGGCACCGAAGGCGCGGCCTTGCGGACGGCGGTCAGCAGATCCATCCCCGACATGCCCGCCATGCGCAGGTCGGACAGCACGATTCCTTCGAACTCGGGTTCCAGCACGGCCAGAAGCTCGGGGCCCGCCGCGAAGCCGCGCGTGGAAAAGCCCGCGCCCTGCAACAGTTCCAGCGTGGCGTCGCGGAAATCGGGATCATCGTCGACGACATAGATTTCATGGCTCATTGCTGCGGTCCTCCGCTGTTCCCGGCAGGCGCAGGCTTGCCACCGCCCCATGCCCGTCGGCGCGCGACGAGATCCGCAGATCCCCCTGCATGTCGCGCATGATGTTGTAGGAAATCGACAGGCCAAGCCCCAGTCCGCGTCCGGCCTCTTTGGTGGAAACGAAGGGCATCATGGCGCTGTCGGGGTCCAGATCGCCCAGACCCACGCCGGTATCGGCGACGTGCAACAGCCAGTCCTGCGCCTGGCGGGCCGCCGTAACCCCGATCCGCCGCCGGTCGGGCGGGGCATCAGGCCCCAGATCCTCGATGGCATCCACTGCATTCGTCAGCAGGTTCAGGATGACCTGCTCTGTCAGGATCGGGTCGCCGGTCACGCTGGCTCTGCGCGTATCGGCGGCGATGTCCAGCCTCACCCCGGTTTCGGCAAGCCGGGTTTCCAGCAGGGCCGCCGCGTTGTCGACCATGCTGCCAAGGTTCAGCGTCTGGCTTTCGAACCGGCCACGGCGGGCAAAGCGGCGCAGGTGCTGGATGATACCCTGCATCCGTTCGGCCAGGGCGCTGACAAGCTGCGCCTGACGCTCCACCGCCGCCATGTCCCCCGTTTCCATCGCTGATTTCAGCAGCGCCATGCGGTAGGTCATGGCGCCAAGCGGCTGGTTCAGCTCGTGACTGATCCCGGCGGCAAGGGTGCCAAGCGCCGCCATCTTGCCCGCCTGCACCAACTCGTCCTGGGTCTTGCGCAGGTCTTCGATGGCGCGGTCGCGGGTGGTGATGGCGCGGCGAAATTCGCCTACCGCGAAGGTCAGGCGGGCCATGTCATCGCTTGCAGGCGGGGGCGGGGCCTGCCCTTCCGCCGTCGCCAGAAGATCGTCGGTCAGGCTGCGCAGCGGCACCACGATCCGGGTGCGGATCAGCCGGTCCAGCGCCATCGCACCCACCAGTACCACCAGAAAGGTGCCCCCGATCAGCCAGAGCGCGGTGCGGCGAACCCGGTTGGCCGAAGCTTCGATCCGCGTCAGCACATCGGCTTTTTCATGCGCAGAAAGCTGCTCCAGCCGGCTCTGAAGTGCCTTGATCCCCTGAAGGGTGGTTTCGATTGCGGCATAGGATCGCGTCCGCGCCTCCAGCCAGTCAAGCCGCCGGGTCAGGATTGATCCGTCGCCTTCGACCAGGGCGAAAAGCCGCTGCAACGACTGGCGCAGCGTCAGATATTCGGGTGCCTCGGGCACAAGGGACAGTCGTTCGGCCATCCGTGCGGCGAAATCCTGCAAGAGCGTCGCCAGTTGCCCGATCCGCTCAGCATCATCCGCCACCGCACCCTGAACCAGCAAGGTCATCGACGTTGCCGCATCGGCACCGATCTCGGCAAAGACATCACGCTCGCGCCGCTCCCGCGTGATGGCGGCGGCAAGGGCATCGCGGTTGCGTGGGTTGTCCGCCCGCCGCAATTCCAGCATCCGGGTTTCGATATTGTAATCGAAATCGCGCAGGATCGGCTCGATCTCGTCCTGGATGTCGATGTTGAGCCAGCGCAGGCTGTCCAGCGCCGCTGCCATGTCGCGCGACAGGGCAAGCTGGGTCTGTGTGCCCTCGATGACACGCTGCATGTTGGCGCGCAGCGGGTCGCCCGTGATGGGCGCGGCCCCCAGGCGTTGCGCAGCCAGCGCCTGCGCCATGGCCTCGTCGATCCGCCGGGTTTCCGCCAGAAGCGCCGCCTCGTCGGCCTGTCCCCCCAGAACCGAGGTCGCAAGCCCGGCCAGATCGGCAGAATGCCGGGCCAGTTCGCCC
This sequence comes from Gemmobacter caeni, assembly GCF_003054195.1. GTDB lineage: Bacteria > Pseudomonadota > Alphaproteobacteria > Rhodobacterales > Rhodobacteraceae > Gemmobacter > Gemmobacter caeni. The sequence continues at coordinate 1,645 of NZ_QBKP01000049.1, read as the reverse complement.
GTCAGTACCAGGCGCGGCACCTCGGTATCGGCCAGCGCGCGGTATTGTCCCTGCGCCTGCCACAGAAAATAGATCGCCAGCGCCAGATTGGCCCAAAGCAGCAGCACGATCAGCCCGACCATCAGCAAAAGCCGCTGCCATATGCCCAGATGCCGGATCATGGCCTGACCCTCTTTTCCAGCCCGGACAGGGCGATGTCGATTGTCGCGAGCTGGCGTTCGATCCGGTTTTCCCAGTCGCGCAGCAGGGTGCGTTGCGGTGTCGGCAGGTCGGTCAGTTCCATCACCCGGTTGGCAAAGCTGGTGCCTTCGGCCATGCGAACCTCATGTTCCGAAATCGGGATTGACTGCATCATCCGACGGATCGCGGCGGTTTCGGCCCTGGGTCCGCGCGCCTCCAGCGCGTGCAGCCTTGACCACAAGCTTCGGCGCCGGTCCAGCCGTTCGGTGATTGCCAGATCAAAGATCACATTCACCGCCCAGTAGCGTTCCGACGCCAGCCCGGCATTATAGCGCAGCCACTGTGATCTGACGGCGGCGCGGATTTCCGACGGGATCAGATCGCCCGCCGCCTCGCGTACACGGGGCGAGATCGGGATGCGGCCGATCCCGGGCTCCAGCAGCAGGCGCTGGCCATCGTCATCGGTGACGCTGGCGATAAAGGCACAACCGGCGCCGGGGTTTCCGGCCCTGGCCAGAAGGCCGATCTGTGCCGGAAACAGGATGGCGGGCGTGCCGTAGTGAAACTGTAGTTCCGGCTCGGCGGTGCCTGCCAGAAAGTCGATGGTCAACCCGATGCCGAAGCGCCCGCTGCGGATGCCATCGGTCACGCCGAAGCTGCGCGAGGTGACGGTGGCAAGGTTTTCGGTCAGGGCCAGAAAGAAACCCCAGCCATCATTCCAGCCCCGCACCTGCAAGAACCGCTCCACCGTCATATGAGCCGTACCGGAGCGTGAGGGTGGCGCCATGCCAATCTGGCCGCGCCAGACCGGGTTCAGCAGGTCATCCCAGTCCTGCGGCGGGTTCGGGCCATCGCGGCGCAGGGTCCAGCCGATGGAGGACAGGGCGAAAGGGCCGTATCCCTCTGTCGGGATGCCGGTGCAGCCGCTGTCTGCGGCAAACCGCCCCTGCCTTGCCAGCAGTTCAAACGCCTCGGGGGCGGAAGCCCAGAACACGTCAAAGGCCCGATCATTGCCGCGCAGCAGTTCCTCGACCGCCGAAACGGTGTTCTTGTTCAGTACCAGAACATCCAGTCCCGGCGCCCTGGCCTTCATCCGGGCGACGTAGGGGTCGGTCATTGCCGGGGGCATCGAGGTCAGGATTCGCAGCACCTCGGCCCGCGCCGGGGCCGCCGCCACGATCAGCGCCCAGACACAGGCTGTCAGCGCGGCCGCAAGATGCCGCGCCGGTTGGCGGACAAGTCTGCCCATAAGTGATCTCCTCCCGGTTTCATGAGAAACGGGATGGGCAGGGCCTTGTCCAGTGCGGCGGGGAGGGAGGCGGACTATGGGTCAATTCTGACACGCTCCCTCTCTCTGGTCAGAGTTTCGCGAGGTTTGGATGAGCGTTAGCGAATGGTTTGAGGTTTTCGAGAAATGTTGTGATGCGGTTGAGGTTTGGGAGATTTTTGAGATCGATGTTCCATC
>NZ_QBKP01000048.1 GCF_003054195.1 Gemmobacter caeni | reverse complement strand
TCCAGATGGCGCTTTCCCCAACCATCACAATCCCAGAATGGGCAGAAGAACAGGCCCGCGCTCGTGCCCGCTCACTCGGCTGGGACTACTACGTCATGCGCTCCAATTGGCTGGCCTTTGCGCACGACGCCGCAGCCAAGGGGAACCCGCCGAAGAACGTAGGGGCTGCATTCGTGGCCTACTGCAAGAAGCAAGAGAACCTACGGGGTTGAACATCGCCAGAAAATACTAGACGGAAACAGGTAAACGGTTCACCATTACAGATATGCGAACAGCAGAAAACACCATGGTATACACCTTAGGCGAGGCCGCAAAAGCGACCGGAAAATCCAAGGCGACAATATCTAAGGCTATAAAAAGTGGCCGTGTTTCTGCGCGCAAGGATGAAACAGGCACGTTTCACATTGATCCTTCTGAACTGCATAGGGTTTACCCGCCAACCGCTTCTAGCGAACAAGAGGAAACCCCAGCGAACACCCTCGCAAAAACCGATATTGACGGAACTATCAGGGAGTTACAGGCGCGTCTTGAATCCGCGCATGAACGCCTATCTGACAAGGAGGCAGTCATAGCCGATCTGAGGGAAGATCGGGATCGTTGGAGGCAGCAAGCCACCGCACTTTTAGCCGACCAGCGCCCATCAAAGAGCTTTATCTCACGCTTGTTTGGACGATGATCTTGTCCTCGGTGCCTGGGGGACTTGCACCTCAACACAAAGTGCTGATTTTTATACAGCAGAAATACTGAAATTTATTAACCTAAGTTTCTGATTTCGGCTTTCGCCAAAGCCACTCCCCCCCTCATCATCTCCCTATCCCAAGTATGGAGAAGACGATGATTTCGCATCACGCTAAAGTTCGCTGCCAGACGCGGGGAGTGACGCAAAACTTTCTGGAAACGCTGCTGAAACACGCCGACGTGGACCGGCCTATCGGAGACAACTGCCGCCTCCTGCGCGTCAGCCGGACCAGCGCGCATAAGCTGAACGTCGACGACCGGCTGGCGCGCTATGCCGTCATCTGGAGCGACGACACCAGCCGGGTCGTCACTGTCATGCCGCTGCGGGAAACCCGCGGAGGCGCCCGCTACCGCAGGATGTGAAGACAAGATGAACCGTACGAACAAGGAGAGTGGCCAAGAACGCACCGCACAAGCGGAGCGCCGTCTGGAAGACATCCGCACCAAAGCCGTCCAAAACGGCACCCGCCTGAACAACACCACGGATCGTCTCAAGGCAGCATATTTCCTGACACGCGTCTGGCAACGAGCAAAAAAGATGGGAGTCAGTAAGGCAGATTTTGAGGATCGGGTTTTGGCGCAACTGCAACGCCGCCGGGAAGGGCGCGAGGAGTTCCGCTTGGCGCGCTGGTTGTTGCCCAAAGTGACAATGCGCGAGATGGAAGCGATGGGCGGAGATGTGCCCCACGGCTTGCGGGAAACCTGGCGCAACCGGTCCGAACCGCAAAAGGCACTGGAGCCATACATCGCCGCTGTCGGCGAGGCCGCCCTCATCTGCGGAGAGACGCCCAAGGACTGGCAAATCGAACTTCTGTCACCGTTGAGCCTGTGGCAGCAGCATGGCGGCGAAGATGAGGACAGCACCGATATTCCTGCCGAAAATCTTGCCCTTATGGTCAATGCCCTTGGCCGCAAGCTGGGACACAGCAACGATCTGCCTGGACTGATCCGGCGGATGGGGGAACTTCCAAGCCGTCGCGACATGGAGGATGACAGCTTCCATCCGGCCCCAGACAACAACGTATGGTTCACGTCGCCCGTATTCCCCAACTGGAACAGCGGAGTTTATGCCGAAGAGGTATTCCCGTTCCCGTGTCTGTCGCTGGTTCACGTCCGGCATGGGTCTGCGAAGGTCATGGCCAAGCTTGCACCAGACATCGCAGATCTGAAGGACACACCGGAAGAGCCCGTGGAACTGACCGTCTATCGTGACGTTCGCCTTGCGGTCGCACCGGTCAACCCAAGCGAATGTGGCGGCGTGTTCGAGTCGCGCGGTGCCTTCACGCTGAAACGGCTGGCAAGAGGCCAGCGGGAATACACCGTCCACGGGATACTGCAGTTCGACATGTTCATCACCCCCGACCCGCGACAATACATCGAGATCGAAGGAAAACGGCATGTTGTCGAGGTTTCGGGAGAGATCGAAGGGGAGCCCGAAGTGGACTGGTATCTTGACGACTTCGAGGCTTTCCCAATCGGAGACCGGCAGCTTCCCTGGTCGAGGGACTGTGCCCACTACTGGACGCACACACCTGTCACGCCAGATTATTTGCGCTACTGGCTGGGCGGTGGGCACGGCAAACCTGGATCGCGCGATGTCGCTTTCGAGAAGGGCGCACCACTGGAATGGTCGTGGATTATGAGTGATCCGCCGCCTGTAGAGCCACCCAGTCCCGACAGGCTGAATTTCTGGGAACAGGGGCCGTTGCGCTTTCTGGAGGAAGCCCTTCACGACGGACGCGCGGAAGGAGTTCTGCAGGCTGCGTTCGACCGGCTCACAGCCAATGTCAAAGCGCGGGAAAAGCACTGGCGCGATGGGCGCGAGGAAAGCACGCAGGTGCTTTTGAACCGTTGGCGAGTTCCAGCAGATATGACGATGAAGCAGCCCTGAACTTCCGCTTTCCATGATGCGTCGGAAACCATCCACCTGCCGGACTAATCGTCCGGCAGGGCAAATAGCCAGATTGAACGGAACCCTGCAATGACCCGGATTTATGAACGCGATACCGACATTCTTTTCGCCAAGGCGCTGGAACATGTCCCAGCATTTGCCACCCACTTCTTGAAACTGGTCGAGGGAACCGGCACCCTTTCCCGAGTGCTGCGACAAACGCCGCATCACGGCGCAGGCCATCGCGGCAGCATCGACCTGGAACTGCGAACAAGTACGGACATGCTCCTGCTGGTCGAAAACAAGATCGACGCCGGCTACAGCGTCACCCGCAGCGGCGACCCGCAACCTGATCGCTATGAGGCCAGCGTTGCGGCACTACGCGCACGAGGGATCGCCGCGGCTTCAGTACTGTTGGCGCCCGAAGTCTATCTGCGCGGCAGCCGACATGCACATCGTTTCAATCACCAGATCAGCTACGAGGCGCTGCGCCAAGTCCTGTCAGGTGAGGATCTGGCCCTGCTCGATGCCGCCATCCTGCAGGCTGTCACACCCTACGATCCGGTTCCTAACTCCAGCAGCGCAACGTTCTTCGCGGAATACGAGGCATTTGCCCGGCGGCACTTTCCAAAGCTGGTGATTAAACACAACCCGAACGGAAACGGTGTGCGGCCAACTGAATCTCGCACCATCTATTTTGACGTGCCGCGCACACTCCACACCTGGGGAAGGTTGCCGCGGCCGCGGATGTCACTGCAATGCCGCGACAGCACGGCCCCTTCAGCCTCAGTCAAAATCATGCTCGGCGGATGGGGTATGAAGGCGGGCGAACTCCCGGTGCCGACCAGTCTGTCGGAGATTGGCGGCTATATTCGACCGGCAGGCAGATCACTCGGCCTAGTCATCGACACTCCACAACTGGACACTCAGACCCCTTTTATTGCGCAGATGGTCGAGATCGAAGCAGGACTAGAAGCCGCCGAAAGGCTGGCGCGATGGTGGAACAACCATGGCGAAGCACTGGCGTCATGGGCATGATCTATCACCCCATTAAACTGCAAAGATCCACACCGAGCCTGGGCATTGTAACGCAACCGTTACACGTGTTCCGCGCACATGGTGCGGGCAGACTCTTGAAAAACCCATCGCGATAGGTTATTTTCACTCATGGTCACGATCTACCGGGCGCATGGTCTGCGCGTCATCATCTTCACCGACGATCACGAGCCAGCCCATGTGCATGTGTTCGGGGACGGACAGGCCAAGATCAACCTGATCGGGTCTAACGGTTTTCCGGACCTTGTCTGGGCCGAAGACATGAAGGCGAACGATCTGCGCCGCGCCTTGCAGTTGGTCCGCGACCAGCAGGAACAGTTTCTGGCTAAATGGAGGGAAATCCATGGCTGACCTGACAGACGCCGAAATCAACGCAGCCCTAGAGCGGGGCCGCATCGCACAACAGACCGAACCGCGCGCAACATCCGCGCGCTATGATCGGAAAAACGGGCGCGTCATCGTCGACCTGACCAACGGCTGCACCTTCGCCTTTCCGCCCCGCATGGCGCAAGGGCTGGAAACCGCCACGGATGACGAGCTGGACTCGGTCGAAATCCTCGGCGCGGGCTATGGTCTGCATTGGGAAGCCCTCGATGCAGACCTGTCCGTGCCTGGCTTGCTGGCGGGGCTGTTCGGCACGAAGGCTTACATGGCACGACGGGCAGGACAGGCCACATCGCCCGCAAAGTCGGCAGCGGCGCGGGCGAACGGGGCAAAGGGCGGCAGGCCACGCAAACAGGCCTGACGTGCTTAGCTGGTGATCCAAGAGGGCGCAGCGCCTCTGGCCCATGGCAATTAGCGGAGCGGCCCGTAGGGAATTGCCTAGTGGGTTGTCATTTGAAATGACAATTCTGCACTTCCCGCCTACCCTGACCCCATCATCTGCCGCGTAAATCCTTTATCTTTTATCCGGCCTCACATGTCACAAGTCGTAAGTCTTATCTCTGATGTTCAAGGCCGCTATCCGCGTCAACAAGATCACCAGCATCGCCCAGTTGCGCGGTGCCACCCTCCACGCTGAACGCGCTGACGAAACCAGCCAGGCACGGCTGCGGGAAGGCGCTGAACCAGGTGCTGCGCTGGCATGGTCCAAGGCCCCTCAGAGCGACCGGGACTATCTGGCAGCTCACAAAGCCCACAAGGCAGAGCTGGGGGCTGGTGAACGCAAAGGCGCGCCCCTCTGCATGCAGGCGCTGTGCGTGATCTCTCCGGAATGGGTGAAGGCGGCGGGCGATCTGCATGACCCCGACAATCCCCGCAACCGCGCCCTGTTCGACCAGGCAAAGGCATGGGCGGAAAGCTGGGCCGGGAAGGGATCGGTCTTCGGGGCGCGCCTCGATCTGGACGAGGCCGGCGGCGCGGTGGTGGATCTGATGATTGCCCCGGTGCGTGACAGCCGCGGCAAGCCGATGATCTCCACCCAGAAGGCCCTGGTCGAGCTGAAGGCTGCAACGGGCGAGCGGAACGAGTATTCCGCCCTGCAGACGTCCTGGGCCGATTGGTCGCGCCAACATCTTGATGCACAGATCGAACGGGGCACCCGCCGCGTCATCACCGATCGACAGCACCTAACGCCCGAAACCTATGGCTTGGTGAAGGACAAGACCCGAGAAGAGGTGCTGCGGGACCAGGTGCGGACGCCAGACGTTGTCCGTGCCCTACTGAGCGTCTCAGAGCTACCTCCAGAGGCCATAGACGATCTGCGCGACCTTCTCCTGCTCCAGAGGGAGATACGGGCCCACAGGCGCGCGCCTGCGGCCTATGAGGCTCCTCGGGCATGGGAGCTACACACGTCGCTGGTGGATGGCACGAAAACCGACCCTTGGCCGATCATCAACGATGTGCGCAAGGACGCGGAAAAGGTCGTTACGACAGCGCAACGCTTCGGCATGGGCATGGACGACGACCAAAAGGGGTATGAGGCTGGACGGGCCTTCTTCCCGGCCCTGACCGACCGGATGCATCTGACGGCCGTCATCGCCAAATGCGCGGACTTCTGCGCCAAGACGGAAGCCTTCGTGAAAAACGCTCTCGCCCAGCTGCGCGGTGATGAACGGATTCCCTACCCCAGCCATGCCCAGCTCTGGCCGCAGAACGCCGAAGCCGCCGTGATCCGGAATGAGCAGAACCTCGGCCTACGGGCGCCAGAGGTCATAAAAACCGTTCAGCGCGAGCCGAAGCCGAAGATCGAGGTTGAGCAGGAAGCGCCGGTTCAGTCCAAGCACAGGTCGCGGGGTCTGGACTTCTGATCTTCTCAGCAAATCGACCATCACAGTTTGCGCAAGTAGTGGGTTTCCAGGCGCGATACGGGCGGAAAGCCCTAGTGTTATTAGTGTTACCTACGGAGTAAGTTACGCGCCAGACAATACATTAAAACTAATCACGAAAATCGTGCTTTTGGTTCCGAAAGGGTCAAACTTTGGTTCCGAAAGGGTCAAACTTTGGTTCCGAAAGGGTCAAACAGACTTCCCACCCAATCCAGTTCCTGATAGGTCAAACAAGTGAGTTCCTGAAAGGTCAAATTTTTCCATATGAGTCTTCTGCCGGATCGCCACCCAAACCTTGATTTCTTTGTCCTCGACATCGCGGATGCTGTGCCGAAAGACGACATGGCGTCGATGGAACACCCGCTGTTCTCACTGGCGACGAAACCGGACATGCGCCACCTCGAATATCGTAGCGGCGACAATGTCCTGAAGATCAGACCATCGGGGCTGGGTCTGCCCACGATCTTCGACAAGGACATTCTGATTTTCACCATCAGCCAGCTGATGGCGCGCAAGAACCGGGGCGAGCCCATCGGGGACACAGTGCGCTTCTCGGCGCGGGAGCTGTCCGTTGCGACCAACCGCCCGATCGGCGGCAACCACTACAAGCGCCTGGAAGACGCCTTTGCCCGCCTTCAAGGAGCGCAGTTCGTCACCAACATCAAGTCCGGCGGTAAGATCGAAACCCGCATCTTCTCACTGATCGACGAAGGTGGGTTTGTTCGGACCGACGACGAACGGTTCCGCTTGGACTACTGCGAGGTGAAGCTGTCACGCTGGCTGATGCGGGCAATCGAGACTGACCAGGTGGTCACAATCTCTCATGACTACTTCCGCCTTCGGCGCCCGCTGGAACGGCGACTGTATGAGATTGCCCGCAAGCACTGCGGCAGCTCTCCGAAGTGGCAAATCAGCCTGACCAACCTTCAGAACAAGACGGGCAGCAACGCCCCGATAAAGCGTTTTCGCCATAACCTGCGCGAGATCATCAAGGCCGATGTGACACCCTTCTACCGCTTCGAGATCGACGAGGCCGACCTGGTGACAGTGCGCCCTCGATCCGTCCAGATGGCGCTTTCCCCAACCATCACAATCCCAGAATGGGCAGAAGAACAGGCCCGCGCTCGTGCCCGCTCACTCGGCTGGGACTACTACGTC
>NZ_QBKP01000047.1 GCF_003054195.1 Gemmobacter caeni | reverse complement strand
ACCTTAAACCCGGCATTCAGCGACTGGGTGATGGGGTGGCCACCTGGCTGGACCGATCCGCTGCGGCCGGTAACGGGGTGGTCCCGCTGGCTGCGGCAAGGGCGTGGCGCTATCTGAAGGCGGAGATCACGGCCGAGCAATGAAGTGCTCCAGATCGCCTGAAAAGAGCAATCCGGCCGGACTTCAATCCGGTCGGTTCGGGGGCATCTACGAAGGGCAACAAGGAGCCTGACATGACCCGGATCAAGACCACAGCCCCGCCCCCTGCCGCCTGCCTGACACGGATCGCCCAGGTCCATATGGGCATCGAAACGCTGGAGGAGCGGCGCTCGGACAGCCTTGATTTCCATGAGGTGAGCGTCTGGTCGGTCAAGGATGCCCTGCAGGCCGCGTTTGAGGCGGGTCAGGCCGCCGCGCGGGAGGCATGACGATGGAAGGCCCGATGCTCTGCAAGCTAATGGAAACCAGCTACCACGCCGCGCGGGATCTGTTGCTGGAGGCCGCCCGCGAGATGGACGAGGCGGGCAGCGCTGCGCGTCAGGGCAACCCGACGCTCGCACGCGGAATCGCCCTCGGCGCGGAGGTTGACCTGCTCAAGGCGGTCGATCTGCTCAAGACAGTCGGGGCGCTGCAGCGCCTCGGGTGATTGGCGAAGCAGTCGGTAGAAAGGGTAGCGCTCAGCTGTGATTGGTTTCCGTTCGTGACACTATCTCGGCGCATCCGCCCAAACGCCAGAGACCCCGGTCTATCTGGGGCTCTTATTTGATGACGCGAAGAGCCTGACCGACGACGCGCTCCTCGATGGGCAAGATGCCGCGTAACAGAGCTTCAACCTCATCAAGTGGCAAATTTAGAGCATTTGCGATCTCATTCTTGCCCTGGCGTTTCGCCCACATGTCGGCCAATATCTGCTTCCACACTGTAGAAGTCTCTCTCTCGATCCCGCTAGGCTCGGCGGTCCGGTAACCCTTCTGGCCGAGCTCGATGCATATCGAGCGATACTGCCACTCACTGAGAATCTCGAGCGACCGGAACCGATACGCCAGAGCCATCGCCGATACTTTCCATCGGCGTTTCAAGCGGATAATCACCCTAGTGTCGATGAACCGAGGCGCGTGAGCCAAAACGTCAGTCCGAGGCATCAGGAATGCCGACGCGAAGGCGTTCGCTTCGTTCTCAGCGGCTCTTGCCCCATTCCTTGCACCATGCCGATGAAGGATCAGGTGTCCCATTTCGTGGCAGGCGTCGTAGAGGTTGCGCTCGGCAGACTTGAACGAGTTCAAGAACATGTAGGGTGTGTCGCCTCGCCAGAACGAGAACGCATCAACGTTCGCCGTCTCCTCGGATAGCCCAAGAATGCGGACACCTCTGGACTCCATCAATTTGAGAACGGCGCCGATAGGCCTGTCACCCAGCCCCCAGCTTTGTCGCAATGCTTCTGCTGCGACTTCCGGAGAATACTCGGCCATTGACCTGAGGTCTGGGAAAGCTGGTTGTGGCAGGCTGAACACGCGTTCAGCCCAGTCCATCATCTCGACACCGATTTCGCCAGCACTGAGAGCTGCATCTCGCTCTCTGGCCGACATATTGGACAGGCTTCGAAAGCTAACCATCTCTGTCGACAGCTCGGGAAGTTCCTCACTGAGCATGAAAAACTCTGCGGGGTAACCTAGAGCCGCCGCCAGTCTGTCGATCGAACCTTGATCAGGCTCGTTCTGACCACCTTCCAGACGCGTTATTGTGACAGGACTGAGCCCTGACTTTTCAGCCAGAGCCTTGGCAGTCATTTTGCGGCGCTTGCGTGCCGCAGCCAATCTCTTCCGGTTGAACATCACTGTTCATTCTTGCGCTTAACCTCGATGACGAACTCGTCACCGTCCATCGGACCTACATCTGGCAACGTAAGCTCAAGGTCAAGATCATCGCCTTCAGCCAGAAAAATCCGATCAGTGAAGCCCTGAATGACCCGGTCCTTGGTAACGGGGCTGCTCAACTCAAGATTCCCGTTTCGGTCAATCATCAGATAGTAGACGGAATACTTGGACGTCTTCACGCGCCGCGCATTGGGAAGGAGTGTGAAAGCCACTTCTGGAAGTGTGATGCCGACACTCTCGAAGAGAGGAAAGCCGCAGATGCGCTCAGAGTTGACGCCGATACGCGACGCGGCCTGAGGCTTCTTGTCCTCACTGCAGCAACGATCCATGTTCTTGAACAGGATGATCGTTTTGATTTCCTCATTGTAAATACCCTCCAGGCCCCCAACGGCATAGACCGCCCATCCATCCTTGGGGACGTGTTCTCCCCTGAGAGCCTCTACACCATCATGGTAGCCGAAAGTGCCACGCGTATTGGCCGGATGAAACGCGGTGGCGCGGCGGCTGGAGGCAAGCGCAACGGCACCAACAGAGACGAGCCGCTTGCGCTCAAGGCGCAGGGCATCTAGCTTTATAGAGACCTCGGAATCTGTCCGATGGAAGGCTGTTGCGATCTGCATGATAGAACACCGTGTTAATTTTTCAGACCTCATATGAGACGAAGAAAATTAACATGTCAACCCGCGACACCTGTTCCCACCATTCTTGGAGCGTATCTGCGGTGTACGGGCGGTGCCGTTCTGCCAGCCTTATGAGCAGCCGGGCCGTCTTCGACACGGCGCGCAACCTCGGCAAGGGGGGCAAGGGGGGTGAGTGGGGTGTCGAGGCATGCATTTAGTGCATAGCTCTGCCTGGAACCGCTGGCCCGGTATTTTTGTCGTTTTGGCCCGGTATTTTTGTCGCGCTACACCTCGACAAGGAGGCGAAGGGAGCGTCGAGATATGCAGCTGTAGCATATCTCTGCTTTCAGTTTCTGGCCCCCTAATTTTGTCGTTTTGGCCACTTGTAGCGCGACAAAAATACCGGGCCAAAACGACAAAAATACCGGGCCAGCAGACTAAGCCAGAGCTATGCTCCAGGTGCATATCTCGACACTCCCTTCGCCCCCCTTGCCGAGGCTGCGCGCCGTGTCGAAGACGGCCCACACCGGCCATTCTGCTGACCGAGATGTTGCAGTGCGCCACCCACCAAAGCCGCCTTTCGAGAGGTGACGCAGCAAAACATGCGAGAGACATTGTTGTGATTTGAACAAACGTGACATTTGGGCCGAGCAGATATGCTTTCAAATTTAGAACTGCAGCGAAGTATGCGTGGCACATGCAGTGCATCAGGCCATCTGCTGATCGTCCACTGGAGCCCTTGACGAAGATGCCGCTTCGTTGACATGCGCGCGAATGCAACCTCCTGACGCGCTAACAGACTCTGGCCTTGGAACAGACAGCCATCAAGGTGCTGCAAAGCCGCAAGGCTGCACGCTGCTTGAAGGCTCCATTGATCGGCGTGCGCCGGTCCGGATACGGCAATGGCAGCGCCGGTTCAGGGAAGCTGCGGCATCCCCGACCGCGATTGCCAAAGGCGAGCCATCGCCCGTTTCGGAGCGTCAAAACAGAACGTCACCGTGACGTGAAACTTCCCCGGCGCGACGCGCGCATGCGGTCGATATGCCGGGATCGCCCTGTCCTTAACACTCAGAAAAGGCCGCTGACTTCGGCGCTTTGCTTGAACTTGTCATAGGCACAGACCACGACGCGGTCGGCCGGGGCGCCCTGTTCCGGCCCGACCATCACGGCAAAGGCGTAGGATTCGGAACCATAAGGATCGACGTTAATCGTGTTCACCGTGATCATCCCGCCGACGGCGTTCAGGCAGGCCTGCCGGACGGCGACCTCAAGCTCTGCCCAGGCATCATCGCTGGACGCCTGCGCCTGCTGGGCGAAGGTCATGATGGTTGCCGCAAAGCAGGCGGCGCGTGTCAAATGGCGGTGCCGTCCCAAAAGTCCGGTCATGGGGGATATCCTTCTTTTCCATGATTGAAGTCTGTTCTGCCCGCGATCCACAGGAAGGGGCCGGGGGCGCCCTTCCTTGCACGGGATATGGCTGGAATTGCATTTGGACCGGGCCGCAGCATTGGGCGGCCCGGTCCAGGTATCAGATCAGTTGAATTCCCAGATGGTGCCGGTTTCGTTGGCCATGGTGACCTTGCCTTCCGAAGAAATAAAGATGTCACTCGGCATCCCCGTCGGCTCGGGCGGATAGGCGTAAAGAACCTCGCCCGCCGCATCCAGACCCATCAGCTGGCCGCCGGTGGTCATCACGACCTCGGCCGTATCGGCATAGCGGATGCTGGGGTCATTGTTGACACACCAGATGAAGCGGTTGTCGGCCTCGGTGTAGATGCAAAGATTGCCGTCGGCCTGGAAGATCATGTAATAACCGTCCAGCAAAAAGCGCTGTTCGCGGGTGACGACGCCTGCAATGCCTTCCCTGAGTGCTTCGGGGGCAGGCTCAGGCTCCGCAACCGGCTCCGCTTCGGGCTCTGGCCTGGCTTCGGGCAGCACAATCTGAACGCCGGTTGCAGCCTGCGCCGCCGCCAGCGCGGCCTGGCCGATATCGTCAACCGGGTTGGAACCGTCGGCGCTCTGGGCGGGCGGCAGGTCAGGGACTGCCGCGTCGGACGCTTGCACTTTCGCGGCGGCATCTGCGAAGGCAGCGTTGCCCGTCAGCGCCACGTCATAAGTGCAGTCGCGCAGCAGATTGACCTCGGTCACGCTGGCTTGCAGGCAGGTGGTTGCGGCGGTGGTGCGGGTTTCTTCGGGCAGGTCGGCCATGACAACGGGCGCGGGCGGCGGGGCCAGCGGCGCAGGCGGGCGGTGACCGAACAGATTTTCGTCGGCCGTCACGCGCCAGGATTCGCCAAAGCGGTCAACCTCGTCCTGTGTGGTGGGCAGGGCGATCACCTCGCCGCTGCGCAGCGTCAGGTCATTGGAGCGGTCGCCGTCCTCAATGCCAACCAAACCGATTGCGGCAGGTCCTCTTGTGCCTTTCATTACAGCTGAATCACCTGCCACGACGTTAGTAGGATCCTTGATCCGAAACGCCTCCGGTGCAGCGCTATTATAAAGACGATCGCCCTCAGGATAGCGGTAGATCGTGTAGATTGTCTCTTTGGTGCGGACCGTGACGTCCATAGAACCACCCTGCGGCAGATAGTATGTCCGGAAGCCAGAACTTCTGGCCAAGCCAAGGTCCAGGACCGCGCCGTTCAGCAGCACTTTATCATCGTCGAAATAGATCTCGATCACATCACCATCGATGAAGGCTGCCGCAGCAACGTTGACAGTGACGGCAGGATTCGTAGCCGAGATTTCGTTGCGCTGGTGTAACACGAAGCGGCTGTCGGCCGTGCCAGCGACAACGAAATCACCTGGCACTTGAAAATCAAAGCGGAGCCCATCCATGCTCCGCACATGAACATCGCCATAGGCAACATCCATCATACCATCTGCACCCGCCTTAGGTGCAGGTTCAGGGGTGCCTGTCTGCGGGGCCGCGATCACGCTGCCGTTCAGCACGACATCCGCCGCGCGCAGCTTGTTGCCCGCGGGACAATCGTCAACCTGTGTGATGACGACACGGTTCTGGCCCGCGCGCAGGAATTGCGCCATGTCCAGGGTGACGTTCTGGTTATAGGCCACGAAATTGTTGATGCCGTCCGGCATGTCCGGCGTGCCGGTCGGGTAAGCCTCATTGAAGATGGTAATGCGCGAGCCGTCATCCATCCCCGTAAAGCTGATCGTGAAATCCGAGACCTGCGCGCCTTCGGGGACGGTCACGACCGTATCGAAGAACACAAAGTCAAAGGCCTGAAGGCAGGTTCCCTCGGCCAGACGCGAGATCTCGTCGCCGTTATGGCCTTTGAACGCGATGATCTGCGGATCGGGTGCAGGCTCCCAACCGGGCGCGTTGGCGTCCGGGATCGGCGGGGCATAGACAAAGGCCAGCGGATCCCCGTTGGCCGGCGAGACTACGCCGGGCACGGTCACGATCTCGCTCGTCCGGTTCATGCGCCAGTCGGTGCGAGTTACATCCTGCGCGAGCGCGCTGGTGGCAAAGGTGGCGAATATGGCGGTTGCGGGTAACAACATGTTGCGCCCTGCGCCTATGCCTTTGAATGAATGCTGCAAGTAGCTCTCCCTAAATGAAATCACGCATATCAAGACGAAGCATGCTGACCTTTCTGTCAATACGGATTCACGGCAAAATCGAGGCTTGATATCTGATAACAATCGGGAAATTTCAACCGTTACAAAGCTGGGCCACCCATTTCTGACGGCCTTTGTACAGTGCTATTGCGATGATGACGCGCGGGATGGCGGCCGCTGTGATGATCACCTTTTGCGCCTAACCTGCCTCGGCAAGGTGGTCAGCGAAAAGCTTCGGGCGTGGGGTGTGATGCGCCAATACCCCCGCCGCCTGAAACGTCAGATGCTTCAGCGCAGGGCGTGTCATGGATGCGATCCGTTTCCAACCAAGGGTTCCGTTGTCGACGCGGAAATTGCCGGCAAAGTGCTGATTCGATGCAAAATCTGACGTGTCCATCTCATTGGCACGCTGGAATGGCTCATAGTCAGTCCGAACCTAGGCATCATCTAGACCACATCTCCCGAAGGCCACATTTACCTGCACGCAAGCCGATGGCAGCTTGGATCTCTTGGTTTCAGGCTAAGACAGGGTATGCGTGTCATAATTGCCACAATTTCCCGTCTCCGTGTTTTCCATCGAGCTTTTGCTCTCTCAAATCCAACACGCAGCCGCTGTGTCGCGAATTGGTTGAGGGACCGCTTTATCCGTCGCGCCGCGGATGCGGTGCCGCACCGCCGTCAGGCCGCTCTCCGCCCTTCTGGGCAACAGGCGTTTCGCCGATCACCCAAGCCGTTGCAGCGCCCCGACTGCCTTGACCAGATCGATCGCCTTCAGCAGGTCAGCCTCCGCCCCGACTGCGATTCCGCGTGCGAGCGTCGGGTTGCCCTGACGCGCAGCGCTGCCCGCCTCGTCCATCTCGCGGGCGGCCTGAAGCAAAAGATCCCGTGCGGCGTGGTAGCTGGTTTCCATCAGTTTGCAGAGCATCGGGCCGTCCATCGTCATGCCTCCCGCGCGGCGGCCTGACCGGCCTCAAACGCGGCCCGCAGGGCATCCCTGACCGACCAGACGCTCACCTCATGGAAATCAAGGCTGTCCGAGCGCCGCTCCTCCAGCGTCTCAAGGCCCAGATGGACCTGGGCGATCCGTGTCAGGCAGGCGGCGGTGGTCGGGGCTTTGGTCTTGATCCGGGTCATGTCAGGCTCCTTGTTGCCCTTCGTAGATGCCCCCGAACCGGCCAGATTGAAGTCCGGCCGGATTGCTCTTTTCAGGCGATCTGGAGCACTTCATTGCTCGGCTGTAATCTCCGCCTTCAGATAGCGCCACGCCCTTGCCGCAGCCAGCGGGACCACCCCGTTACCGGCCGCAGCGGATCGGTCCAGCCAGGTGGCCACCCCATCACCCAGTCGCTGAATGCCGGGTTTAAGGT
>NZ_QBKP01000046.1 GCF_003054195.1 Gemmobacter caeni | reverse complement strand
TCTCACCAACAGGCCGCGTACCGTGCCTTCTGGATGGTGAAACCGTCGTATGGGATTCTCTCGCAATTCTGGAATATCTAGCTGAGATATACCCGTTTACCTCACGATCAGCCTCATCATCTCGGCATGCATGAACATCTTCAACCGGGCCGTCAGGCTGAAGGAGCGCTGAGATGCAGGAACAACTCGTCTTCGTGCGCAACCAGATGCTGCCGCCCGAGGCTCCGCCACCGGGGCAGAAGGGCATCACCCGCTGGATGCGCGAGAACCTTTTCTCGGGACCGATGAACTCGGTCCTCACGGTGCTGGGCATCCTGGCCGTGGTCTGGCTGCTGATGCATATTCTGCCCTGGCTGATGCATTCGGTCTGGAACGCCAATTCACTCAACGAATGCCGCCAGATCATTCAGGAGCGCTGGGGTGAAGGCGCGACCGGGGCCTGCTGGGCCATGGTGCGCGAACGCTGGCCGCAATATCTGTATGGCTTCTACCCGCGTGACCTCTACTGGCGGCCAAACCTTTCGCTGCTGCTGCTGTTCGGAGCGCTGGCGCCGGTGTTGTATTCCAGCCTGCCCCGCAAGATGCTGTGGATCACGGCACTTTACCCGGCAACCGCCTTCTGGCTGCTGTGGGGCGGCTCGATCTGGGCGCCCGTCGTGGCAATGCTGGGTTTCGTGGTGCTGTGGCTGGTGTTCTCGGTGCTGCAACCGCGCCTGGGCGTGCCGGTCTCTGCCGGGATCGGCGTGGTCGTGGCGTCGCTGTGGTGGCTGTTCCTGCAAGCTCCGGCCACCGACCTTCTGCAAGGCATCCTGCCGCTGAGCCTTCGCCCCGTCGGCAGCCGGGACTTCGGCGGCTTCCTCCTCTCCTTCGTGATCGGTGTCACCGCCATTTCGGCCTCGCTGCCCATGGGCATCCTGCTGGCACTGGGGCGGAAATCCGACATGCTGCTGGTGCGTACCCTTTCGGTGGGCTTTATCGAGTTCATCCGGGGCGTACCGCTGATCACGTTGCTGTTCACCGCCTCGCTGCTGCTGCAATACTTCCTGCCGCCCGGCAGCGATTTCGACATCATCCTGCGTGTCATCATCCTCGTGACCCTGTTCGCTGCGGCCTATATCGCCGAGGTGATCCGGGGCGGCCTCGCGGCGCTGCCGCGCGGCCAGTATGAGGCAGCGGATGCGCTGGGGCTGGATTACTGGCAGGCGCAGCGGCTGATCATCATGCCGCAGGCGCTGAAAATCTCGATCCCAGGCATCGTCTCGTCCTTCATTGGCCTGTTCAAGGATACCACGCTGGTGGCCTTCGTCGGCCTGAACGATCCGCTGAAGGGCATCACCACGATCGTGCGCGCCGACATCAACTGGAAGGGCATCTACTGGGAGCCCTATATCTTTGCCGGCGCCATCTTCTTCCTCATCTGCTTCGGCATGTCGCGCTACTCCATGTGGCTCGAACGCAAGCTGAAGACCGATCACCGTTAAGGAGCCTGACCATGGCTGAACACGCAATCGACCGCTCGAAACTGAAGGTCTCCGACGAGGTCGCCATCCAGATCACCCAGATGAACAAATGGTATGGTCAGTTCCACGTCCTGCGCGATGTGAACATGACGGTTTACAAGGGTGAACGCATCGTGATCTGCGGCCCTTCGGGGTCGGGGAAATCGACGCTGATCCGCTGTATCAACCGGCTTGAGGAACATCAGGCCGGGCAGATCATCGTGGATGGCACCGAACTGACCAACGACCTCAAGAACATCGACAAGGTGCGCTCGGAGGTCGGGATGGTGTTCCAGCACTTCAACCTGTTCCCGCATCTGACGATTCTGGAAAACTGCACGCTCGCCCCGATCTGGGTCCGCAAGGTTCCAAAGAAAGAGGCGGAAGAAACCGCCATGCATTTCCTGCGCAAGGTGAAGATCCCTGAACAGGCCAACAAATATCCCGGCCAGCTTTCCGGCGGTCAGCAACAGCGCGTGGCAATTGCCCGCTCGCTCTGCATGAAGCCCCGGATCATGCTGTTCGACGAACCGACCTCGGCGCTTGATCCCGAGATGATCAAGGAGGTTCTGGATACCATGATCGAGCTGGCGGAAGAGGGCATGACCATGCTCTGCGTCACGCATGAAATGGGCTTTGCCCAGGCCGTCGCCAACCGCGTGGTGTTCATGGATCAGGGGCAGATCGTCGAGCAGAACGAACCGCGTGAGTTCTTCAACAATCCGCAAAGCGAACGGACCAAGCTGTTCCTCAGCCAGATCCTCGGCCACTGAAGTCTGTCGGAATCAGAAAGGGGCGCCCGTTGTGGCGCCCCTTTTCCTTTGTGGTCAGGCCGCGATCTCGCGCGGGATGATGAAATCATCCACGCTGCCCTGCCCCCAGTCCACATCCGCCCAGCTTTCCACCGCAAAATCGCAAACCAGCGTGGCGCCGGTGGGATAGCGCTGGAACTCCGCATTCAGCGGTGCGCGGGCGACGATGCGATGGGCGAACTCGCCAATGCCGGGATTGTGGCCGATCATCATCACCACATCCGCCGTCGCATGGCGCAGCACCGCCAGCATGACATCCGGCCCGGCATGGTACAGCGCCGGTTTCAGATCCAGAATCGGTGTGCCGGGCAGCGCGGGCGCGATCCCGGACCAGGTTTTCCGCGTGCGCAGCGCGTCCGAGCACAGCACCTGCCCCGGCACATAGCCGCGCGAGGCCAGCCATTCGCCCAGATCGGCGGCGGCAGCCTTGCCCCGCTCATTCAGCGGGCGGTCATGGTCGCTCATCAGCGGGTCGTCCCAGCTTGATTTCGCGTGGCGCGTCAGGATCAGGCGCTTGGTCATGTGTGGAACTGCCCCATGTGATAGGCTGATTGTTCCGGCAGTCTTGCATAGCTTTGCGACACCGGGCAAGCGCGCCGCACAAGGCAGCCTCCCGTCAGACAGTCGCGCCCCTCTGGCGTATCCAGAAAGCTGTGACAGGCAGGCACATCATACCCCGCCCCGGTCAGCGCCCCGGCGGGACAGGCGGTCAGACAGGGCTGCGTGCAGCTCTCGCAGGGCGGCCTCCCAGCCTCCGGCATCTCCACCACCTCTTTCAGCGCGAGCGCCCCGCGTGCGGAAAAGAACAACCCCTGCCGCACATGCACCAGCAGCCGCACCGGGCTTTCCCATGCCGTGCCACAGCGCAGGGCCCATTGATAGAAGGGATGCCAGGGCGGTCCGCCAAAGGGAAACAGGGCCTTGGCGCCCAGATCGCAGGCCAGCCGCCCGATCACCCGCCGCGACCAGCGATCCACCGGATCGGGCGCACCATCATTCCATTCCGGCCCAGCGGTGAAATGCGCCCAGAACCCCGGCTCCGCCGGCCCGATCAGCAGCAGGGTCCGCGTGCCCGCAGGCAGCTCCTCCCCCGCCGTGACCGCAAACCCGCCCAGAACCTCCAGTCGCTCCGCTGCCAGCCGTGCGGCGATGCCGTCCAGCGTCACGCTCATGGCTTGCTCCTTGCCAAATACTCCCGCCGGAGGCATCCACCGCTTCCGGCAGCGCCGCGTCAGGAAATCAGCGCCGCACGCGCGGCGTCACCCGCGGCACCGTCGAACGGATCTGGCTGCCCGCCCCGTGATCGGTAAACAGTTCCAGCAAACATGCGTTGGGCAGTCGCCCGTCCAGAATTGTCACCGCCCGCACGCCCTGATCCAGCGCCATCAACGCGGTCTCGGTCTTGGGGATCATGCCGCCCGCGATCACCCCGTCGGCGGTCATCTGGCGCACTTCCTCGGGGCTGATCTGCGTCATCACCTCGCCCGCCGCATTCTTCACGCCCGAGACATCGGTCAACAGAAGCAGGCGATCCGCCTGCAACGCCCCCGCAATCGCCCCGGCAGCCGTGTCACCATTGACGTTGAAGGTCTCGTTATCCTCCATTCCGGTCGCCACCGGCGCCACAACCGGGATGATCCCGGCATTATAGAGATCGCGCAGAACCTGCACGTTCATCTCCACCGGCTTGCCGACGAACCCCAGCTCCGGGTCATCGGCGATGCAGACCATCAGGTCGTCGTCCTTGCCGGAAATCCCGACCGCGCGGCCGCCCTGATCGTTGATCGCCTGCACGATCCGCTTGTTCACGAGACCCGAGAGGATCATTTCGACCACCTCAACCGTGGCCTTGTCGGTGACCCGCTTGCCCCGCACGAATTCCGACTTGATCCCCAGCTTGTTCAGCATGTCATTGATCATCGGACCGCCGCCATGCACCACGACCGGATTCACGCCGACCTGCCGCATCAGCACGATGTCACGGGCAAATTCGGCCATGGCATCATCGTCACCCATCGCATTGCCGCCGAATTTCACGACGACCACCGCGCCGGAATAGCGTTGCAGATAGGGCAGAGCCTCGGACAGCGTTTTCGCGGTGGCGATGGAATCTTGCATGGTGCGCAACTGCTTTTTCATGGGGGCCTCGCGGGGTTCAGGCCGTTGGTACCCCCTTTGCCGCCCCCTGCCAAGCTTGCAAATCCCCCGCTGCGGCGTAGGGTGGCGGCAAAGCGCGGAGGCGGCGATGAGCGAACAGAAAGTCATGGTTCTGACAGGGGCAAGCCGGGGCATCGGCCATGCCACCGTCAAGCGGTTCAGCGCCGAGGGCTGGCGGGTGCTCACCTGCTCGCGTCAGGCATTCGATCCGCGCTGCCCCTGGCCGGGGGGAGAGGAAAACCACATCCAGATCGACCTTGCTTCGCCCGACGCCACCATCGCCGCGATTGCCACGATCAAGGAGAAGCTGGGCGGGCGCCTCAATGCGCTGGTGAACAACGCCGGCATCTCGCCCAAAGGGCCCGGCGGCGCGCGGCTGAACACGCTGGAAACCGACCTGCGCACATGGGGCCATGTGTTCCATGTGAACTTCTTCGCCTCCATCGTTCTGGCCCGCGGCCTGAAAGACGAGCTTTCCGCCGCGCGCGGCTCGGTCGTCAACGTGACCTCCATCGCAGGTGCCCGCGTCCACCCCTTCGCTGGCGCGGCCTATGCCACCTCCAAGGCCGCGCTTGCGGCCCTGACACGCGAGATGGCGCATGATTTCGGCCCGATGGGCGTGCGCGTGAACGCCATCGCGCCGGGTGAGATCGAAACATCAATCCTCTCCCCCGGCACAGAGAAGATCGTCGAGAAACTGCCGCTGCAACGCCTTGGTCAGCCCAAAGAGGTGGCAGATGTCATCTGGTTCCTGTGCTCCGACCAGGCCAGTTACATCTCCGGCTCAGAAATCGAGGTCAACGGCGCCCAGCACGTCTGACCCCACATACCTGCTTGACCCCGCCGGGGATTGTATCTAATCAGCCAGAAGGCTCCGGCGGGTTGGCGGAGAGGTTACGCAGCGGATTGCAAATTCGTGAAGACCGGTTCGATTCCGGTACCCGCCTCCAAATATTTCCAATGGCTTAGCCGAAAAATTCCGCGCCTTCGGGCGGGCATTTTGTAAGACGTTTTGCAAATCCGTTCATGCTACACCCCGTTTTGCCACTGTCAGGGCCTCAAGGATGCGGTCGGATTCGTGTTGCGCGGCGCCAGCTTCTGGACGGTGCAGTGTCAGCTTCTGGACGGAAAATTTTGCGCCACCCATTTCCTGACGGCGCCCGAGCCGGAACCTGACGACCGTCTCCTCACCCCTGAACCTGAACAAGCTGGCTCACGGCCGCGCCGACCTCCTCAAGTGTTGTCGCGGCGTCGATTGCGGCGCTGGCGGTGAGGCGGAGGGCCTCCAGATCGGCGGCGGTGCTGCGCCAGAGGGTGGCGAGGTTGAGCCAGATCTGCGCGAGGCTTGCGGCGTCGGGGGCGGTGATGCCCAGCTCGGCCGAGAGCAGCGGATAGGCGGCGGGGTCCGGTGTGGGATCGGCCATCCAGGCGCGGGCCTCTGCCTCTTTCGCCAGGTAGATCATGCTCTGCCCCGGCAGATCGGTGATCAGCGTGGCGCGGGCGGCGGTGACGGCCGCTGCCAGCGTGACACGGGCCTCGGCTTTGGCGGCCTCCAGCGCGGTTGCGGCGCGGGCCTCGGCGGTTAGTGTCTTGCTCCAGTCGATGCTCATTCTGCGGCCTCCTCAGGGCTATAGCTCGGCAACAGGATCGACCCGTCTGTGGTGACGAAGATCGGTTCGGGATGGGTGACGGCATGCGCCTCGGGCGGCGCGGGCCACGGAATCGGGCCATGCGGCAGCAGCAGGGTCAGATGGATCACCCCGTCGATCCGGGTGACATCCGAGGCCAGCCAGTCGCAGTTCACCGCTTCACGCGGCAGGACGGCCCCCTCGGGCAAGGGGCCGAAGTCGAGATTGGCGCCGTCGATGGTCAGGACATCGCCCTGCCGGGACAGGATGAGGATGGAATCGGAGCGGAAGGGCGAGAACGAGATCTGCATGGGTGGTCCTCCTCAGAACCAGCGGCCGATGGTGAGCAGCCTGAATTGCTGTCCGGTGACTGCGCTTGTGCGCCAGGCGCGCCAGCTGACAGACGAGGTGTTGAGTGGACGCCCCGCGCCCCATGCGTTTTCGGTATTCGCAGAACACACCGACACCACCATTCCCGTCGTGGCAACAAACGTGGCAGGCAGCGTCGTCGTCTGAACATCCGAAGTGCTGTAGATCGCACCGGCCGCCGTTGTGACATCCACAGTCAGCGTTGCGCTGACGCAGATCTGGGTGCCATCCGCAAAGCGGACGTATTCGCCGTTCGCATTGCTGCCCCGTTCGATGATCGCGCCGGTCGGCACACCGGCCGACTGACTGACCGGCCCGAGGATATTGTCCCGCATCAGGACTTCATCCCAGGCGGTCCAGCCATCGGTTCCACGGCTGCGGACATACTGGCGCATACTTGCGGTGCTCGCCGTGGTCCCGCCGAAGGTGGTGTAGGTCTGAACAACGTTATGGGCGGCCCGGAAGATCACCTGCAAGGCTCCCGCCGCATATGACGGGTAGTTGTTGCCGGGCGTATTTGCGGCACTCCCGTTGTAATAGAACCCGGAGACCAGAAGCGCATCCAGATTGTCGGCGGCACCGAGGCTGATCGCCCCGCCCAGACCGTAATCCCCGGTCCTGACCAGCCGCCCGGCGGTGGTATCGGTTGCGGAGCCAGTCGGCACGAGGCCCAGCGTGACGCGCATCGCCGCCTGATCCGCGTCATCGAGCAGCGTGCGGGCAAAGGCGCTGAGCGTGGCCAGCGCCGCCGTGCCTGCGCCGGTGTAATAGGCGAGCTTGTTGGCCGAGGTCGTGAGGCCCGCCAGCGACGACAGGTTGCCATTGGTCAGCGCCGACAAGACCTCGCGGGCGGCCGAGAGGACGCGGGTGGCATCCGGCGTGAACCGCACCTCGTAATTCGCGCCGGACAGCGCCGCCCCCGGCCAGGGAAAGGCCAGCGTGAGCGAGGTCGCGCTGTTGACGCTGGCAATCCTGACGCTGAGCCCGGCCGCCCAGAACATGTCCCCCGCCTCCAGCCCGGCGGCGATCCAGCTGGTGCCGCTGCCGGTGACGGTGGTGGAGCCTGCCCCGAGGGTGACCGTGCCGGTGGCATAGCTGACGGGCAGATCAGGCATCGGGGGCCTCCTCCGCCGGAAGGGCGGCTTCCAGTTCGGTGATGCGGGCCTGAAGATCCGCGATGGCCTGCGCCTGGATCAGGCTGCGGTTGCGGTAATGCTCGACCAGGGCATGAGCCTCGGCAAGGGCGACGGCGGGATCGATGGCGACAGTGGTCATGGGGTCTCCTCCTGCGGCTGCGGCAGCCATTCCCCGCCGCGCAGAATGCATGTGGCGGGATCGATACCGGGCGGCACGATCACCGCGCCCTCCGGCACATCTTCGGGATTGGTGCATTTGCCGGTCACGGCGGGCAGACCCGCCGCATCGGCCTCGGCCCAGACAATCATCGTGTCACTCCTGTGATGGTCATGCGCAGCCTGCGCAAAATCGGGCTGCTGACCGAGCCGGTCAGAATGCTGACCCGGTAGCGCACCCCGTCAAAATCGCCGTTGATCGAGTCGCTGTGGATGCGCACCAGCCAGTCTGTCGTGGACTGGTCGGTCCCGCCCAGCGTCTCGTAGCCAAGCCAGGTGCCGCCATCGCGCAGATCCCGCTCGACGCGGTAGCGGGTGTTGCCGTCGCCGGTCAGCTGATTGCGGGTCTCCAGCTTGATATTGGCAAAGTAGATGGCATCGGGGGACAGGCCGGTCAGGGTGACGGTGTTCACCACACTCCAGGACCCCGTCGTGTCATTG
>NZ_QBKP01000045.1 GCF_003054195.1 Gemmobacter caeni | reverse complement strand
TGAAACGCGCCCCTCGCAGCCGTCAACGCCATGATTTATATGCGAAATATCACGATTACGACAGCGAAATCAGCGACTTACTTGGAGAATGTGGGGTAAATGCCCATCATCAGCAGCATGCACTCCAGCTCTTTCCCGGTCTGGTTCAGCGTGATGCCGCCCAGCGTGCCGCGCAGATCCATGTAGGAGACGGCAATCGCCAGCGAGGTGTTCTTGGTCAGGTTCAGGTATTGGCTGATCAGCGGCGGGATGATCACCCGCAGCGCCTGGGGCAGAATGACCAGCCGCATGGTGCGGGCGGGGCGGAGGCCTAGGGCCGACGCGGCCTCGGATTGCCCGCGCGAGATGGCCATGATCCCGGCACGCACGATTTCTGCGATAAAGGCAGCGGTATAAAGCGCCAATGCCAGTGTCAGGGCGGTGAAGCTGTGCAACACCGTGATGCCGCCGGTGAAATTGAAGCCCTTGAGCTCGGGCACCACGAAGTGCAGGCCGAGCGCCCAAAGCAGGATGGCCGAGGGCAGCACGAGGATCAGCAGGTTTTTCCACCATGTCACCGGGCGGACGCCCGTTGCATCCTGCGTGGCATCGGCCTGCTGCTTCAGCCGCCGGGCGGCGAAGATCGAGCCGCCAAACACCAGCAGCAACGCCAGCAGATTCAGCGAAACCTTGAAGATGCCGAGGTCAATGGTGCCGAGGCCGCCCTCGTTCGGGTCGGCGTCGCATTCTTCACGCGGCTTGCCGATGCAGAACTTCGGCTCGGGAATGTCGGTGCCGCGGTTGGTGACGGCGATGATGCCGAACAGCATGGAGGCCTTCGGCGCCTCATCCGCCGCCTGCATTTCCGGTGTCACGCGGAAATCGCGCGGGCTGGGCGTGGTTTCCGACAGGATGGTGGCTGCCAGCAGAATCCACAGCAGAACCGGCACGTTGCGGAACATCTCGACGTAGACGGTCATCAGGCGCGAGATGATCCAGTTGTTCGACAGTCGCAACACACCGACCACCACGCCGATGATGGTGGCCAGCACACAGCCGACCACGGCGGAAAGCAGCGTGTTCAGCAGGCCGATGAAGGCGGCGCGGGCATGGGTGCTGTCGTTAGTGTAATCGACAAGCCTTTGGTTGATGTCATACCCCGCACGGGACAGCAGGAACCCGAAATCAAAGGTCCGGTCCTTCGCGGCGAGGTTCTGGATCGTGTTGTTCAGAAGCCAGGACAGAAACAACATGAACAGGATCAGCACAACCACCTGAATGGTCAGCGACCTGTAACGCGTGTCGTAGATAAGCATGCTCAGCCGAAAGGAATCTTTCGGCGCATCCTGAACGAAAGCCATATATTTTATACCCCCTGAAGCCTGCCTTGCCCGGGTTGGCCGGTGCTTTGTCTGTGCAGGCAGTTCGGTCGTGTTGGACGCGGGCGCGCCCGAAGCCGCGCCCGTATCGTTTTCAGATCAGCGGAACGGCGGGGCGTATTGCAGGCCGCCCTGGGTCCACAGCGCGTTCAGGCCGCGGGCCAGACCGATCGGGGTGCCCGAACCGATGTTCGCCTCGAAGATCTCGCCATAGTTGCCGACCGCGGCAATGGCGCGCTTGGCCCATTCCTTGTCGAGGCCCAGCTTCTCGCCCAGTTCACCCTCGACGCCCAGCAGGCGCTTCACTTCCGGGTTCTGGGTGGTCGAGGCGACTTCCTCGATGTTGGCCTTGTTCACGCCGTATTCTTCGGCAGCGACCAGCGCGTAATAGGTCCAGCGGACCACATCGCCCCACTGGTTGTCGCCATGGCGAACCAGCGGACCCAGCGGCTCTTTCGAGATGATTTCCGGCAGGATGATGTGGTTTTCGGCATCCGGCATCGAGGCGCGCGAGGCGGCAAGGCCCGAAGCGTCGGTGGTGTAGGCATCGCAGGCGCCTGCCAGATACTGACGCTGGCCTTCCGAATCGTCAGCCACGGTGACCGGCGTGTAGGTCATGTTATTGGCCTTGAAGAAGTCGGCCAGGTTCAGCTCGGTCGTGGTGCCGGTCTGGATACAGACCGTGGCGCCATCCAGTTCCTTCGCCGAGGACACGCCCAGGTCTTTCTTCACCATGAAGCCCTGACCGTCATAGTAGTTCACGGCGACGAAATCGAACTTCAGGTCGACGTCACGCATGAAGGTCCAGGTCGAGTTGCGGACCAGCAGGTCAACCTCGCCCGAGGCCAGCGCGGTGAAACGGGTTTCGCCGGTGGTGGGGATGTATTTTACCTTGGAAGCGTCGCCGAGCACTGCCGCCGCGACCGCCTTGCAAAGCGCCACGTCGAAGCCCTGATAATTGCCGTTGGCGTCGGGCGCGCCGAAGCCGGTCAGGCCGACGTTCACGCCGCAGATCAGTTCGCCCCGGGCCTTCACGTCATCCAGCGTCGCGGCGCCGGCGATGCCAGCGATCAGCGCGGTGGCCGAAAGCGTGCCAAGGAATAGCGATTTTTTCATGCGTACCTCTTCCTGAGTGTCCACCCTTTGCGGGCGGTGTTATGGCCCCGTACGGAGCAGAAGACTGAGGGAGGCTTCCCTCTCAGTGACGGGCAGTTTCGTGTAAAGCGCTTTGGGCCGTCAAGTGAAACCGAGTTGATAGCGCAAACTGTCCCTGCGCGGGCAGTTTGCGCAGGGATCACGAAAGATGCGTCACATCTGCCCGGAAATTGGGCAAGATTGTTACCCACACAATGCGTAGAAACGGGCGGCGTCCTCGACCGCCTGGCGTTTGACAGCCTCGGCCTCAGCGGCCTCGGCATCTTCGCCCCATTGTTCGATCTGCCAGTGTTCATCGATTCGGCTGAGATCGAAGGCTTCCGCCGGGCTCAGATGCCCGTCGGTCACGGCAAGGCCCAGAACGGCAGAGCCGGTAATGGCAATCAGGTCGTGCAGAGCCGCCAGCTGGAATTCGTTCTGCGCGAAAATCGCGGCGCGCAGGGCAGCAAGGCTGGCAGGGTCTTGCGCGATATGCATGACGCCTGAGGTGGCGATCAGGGGTGCGCCATGGCGTTGCTTCGCCCAGTCCAGCAATGGGTCCCAGCCCGCAGCCTGCCGAGCGATCAGCGCATCCGGCCCTTCGGCACGGTAGCACAGCAGATCCGTTCCTGCATAATCTGCAAGCATATCGGCCACTTGCGAGAATTGCGGGCGCACCTTATCAATGGCGGAATTGGCGGCGCGCGTGGCGGGCATCGTCTCGGGGCGCACCTGCCCCTGCTGTGCGTCCCATTCCGCGGCGATGGCGGCAGCCAGTGTGCGGGTGGGCAGCACCAGAGCCGCCTTGGCCGGGGTCTTCACGGCGCGGCCATTCAGATGAACGGCAAAGCCGCCGTCCACAGGTTCGGCGCTCGCCGATTTCCAGAAACGTTTGGGGGTCCAGTCGCTCATCAGTGCAGCTTTTCGAACGGGTCTTCCGGCACGTCGCCCTCTTTCCAGTCGAGCAGCTTCCAGGTGCGGGCCATATGCTCGGGCAGGGGGGCGGTGAAGGTGATCGGTTCCTTGGTGATCGGATGCTCGATGCTCAGCCGCCGGGCATGCAGGTGCAGCTTGCGCGACAGATCACCGCCGGTGCCAGCGCCCCAGCCATCGCCCAGATTTTCAGCGTCCGAGCCACCATACTTGCCATCCCCGAGAATCGGATGACCGAACTCGGCCATATGGGCGCGCAGCTGGTGGGTACGGCCGGTGATCGGCTCCAGCGCCATCCAGCTCAGCCGGGTACCAAGGAACCAGAGTGTGAAGTAATCGGTCTGCGCCCGCTTGGCATCGGGGTAATCACCAACCTTGGCGGGATGGATGCAGACCATCTTCTCGCCCTCGCCACCCCGGCCACGGCCCGGTGCCTTCATCAGCGCATATTTGATCGAGCCCTGCTTGGGCTGGGGAACGCCCGCGACGACGGCCCAGTAAATCTTGCGGGTATTGCGGTGGCGAAACGCCTCGGACAGGGCGCGGGCCACCCGGTCGGTGCGGGCCAGAACCAGGACACCCGAAGTATCCTTGTCCAGCCGGTGTACCAGCTTCGGCCGGTCCTTGTAGCCGAATTTCAGCGCCTCGGTCAGCCCGTCGACATGCCGGTCGCCCTGACCCGAGCCGCCCTGCGAGGGCAGCCCCGGCGGCTTGTTCAGCACGATGATATGCTCGTCCCTGAAGATCACCGCATCCTGGATCATCCGCGTATCTGCTGCGCTGACGCCATCGGGGCGCGGCCGCGAGGGGGCGTCATTTTCCGGCAGCGGCGGCACGCGGATCACCGTACCCGGTGCGACGCGATCCGCCGCTTTTGCGCGCTTGCCATCCACCCGTACCTGCCCGGTGCGGCACATCTTTTCGACCGCGCCCTGAGTCACATGCGGAAAGCGGCGCTTGAACCAGCGGTCGAGCCGCTGTTCGCCCTCATCCTCGGAAACGGTCAGCAGTTTCACACCGCTCATGTCAGAATGCTCCGCGTCAGGTGGACGGCCAGCACAAAGGCCGCCAGTGCGATCAGGACCGAGGCCGCGACATAGAGCGCCGCCGCAGTCATCAGGCCGCGCTCGGCCAGCGCGACCGTATCCATGGAAAAGGCAGAAAAGGTGGTGAAGCCGCCCAGAAGCCCGGTCATCAGCAGGGGCGCCAGATGCTGATGCCCGCGATGCGCCAGCGCCACCATCAGCACGCCCATCGCCGCCGAACCCAGCACATTCGCCGTCAGCGTATGCCAGGGGAAGCCGCTGCCCAGCAGGCGCTGCATGCCCAGATTGACGCCATAGCGCAGGCTCGCCCCCATGGCGCCGCCAAGCGCGACCTGCACCAGCGCGTTCATTCCAGCCCCGCGACGATGGCGCGCAGGGTGGCGATGCCGTCACCCTTTTCCGAGGAGGTCATCACGATCTCGGGGTAGGCCGCCGGGTGCTTTGCCAGCGCGGCGCGCACCTGATCGAGGTTCTTCTCGCGTTCCGGGCGCGACAGCTTGTCCATCTTGGTCATCACGACCTGGAAGGTGACGGCAGATTTGTCGAGAAGCGTCATGATCTCGTCATCGACCGATTTGACGCCATGGCGGCTGTCGATCAGCACGAAGGCGCGGCGCAGGGTCTGGCGGCCTTGCAGATAGGCCTTCAACAGCGTCTGCCACTTCTGCACCGTCGAAACCGGCGCTTCGGCGAAACCATAGCCCGGAAGGTCAACCAGATAGCGGCTTTCGCCAAGGGCGAAATAGTTGATCTCCTGCGTCCGCCCCGGCGTGTTCGAGGCGCGCGCGAGGTTCTTGCGGCCGGTCAGCGCATTGATCAGGCTGGATTTCCCGACGTTCGAGCGACCGGCAAAACAGACCTCCAGCCGGTCTGCCGGCGGCAGGCCGGGCATGGCAACCACGCCTTTCACGAAATCGACCGGACCGGCGAACATCAGCCGGCCACGTTCGCGCGCGAAATCATCAGGCTCTTCGGCAAGCGGGAAGGGCAGGGCGGTCATTGGATGGTTACCTCCATGCCGGGGGCAATCTCGCCCCCTTCGACGACGACGGCGTAAACGCCGAAATCCTGATGCCCGAAGGCACTGCGCAGCCCGGCCAGCGTATCGCCTTCAATGCGTCCGGTCACGGGGTTGGCCTTGGTGGCATTGCACCGCTCGATCCGCTCGCGCACTTCCAGCAGCGCGTCGCCAATCCGCAGCCTGCGCCCGACCAGATACCATTCCGCCCAGGGCTGCCAGCCCTCGACCCAGAGATTGCCGCGCCAGCGCAGCGGCGACAGGTCCATCCCCATCCGCGCGCCTAGATTGGTGCTGGAGGCCAGATTCAGGATCGAGACCGACGGATAATCGGTATCCGACATGATCCGCCCGGCGCTGACAATGCGTTCAGGCATCGCCCGGCCTGCGGGGTTCAGTTCGCGCACCCAATCCAGAAACCGCGGCAGGTCGGCTGCATCATCGGGCCGGAAGGTCAGTGGTTCACGTTCCGGGTGGGTGAGCGTCACGGTTGCAGTCGATTCGTCCAGCGCGGCATTGATCGCCATCAATGCAGGCGCCTTGGACCCCCGCGCGAAGTTCACGCAAGGATTCCAGCCCTCGACCAGCCGGGCCGCATCATGCGCCACAGCCCAGTGCCGGTCCCACGGCAGACCGGCACCCGCCGAAAGCCGAACGGACGCGAGGCTCTCGCGTCCGTGGCTCTTGATCGGATGTCGGCAGATGGTGTTCAGCCGTGCCTTCATTTCTTGCCCTTCGCTGGCTCGGGCTGTTTCTTCGAAAAGCCCGCCTTGATGTTGCCGAAGATATCCGGCTTGTGGCCATGGCTGCGCATGATCAGGTACTGCTGGATGAAAGTGATCGTGTTGTTGGTGATCCAGTACAGAACAAGACCCGAAGCAAAGCTGCCCAGCATGAACATGAACACCCAGGGCATCCAGGCGAAAATCATCGCCTGCGCCGGATCGGCGGGTGCCGGGTTCAGCTTCTGTTGCAGCCACATCGAGATGCCCAGCAGGATCGGCAGCACACCAATGAAGATCATGGCGAGGAAGGTGCCATGCGCCGGGGCCGCCCAGGGCAGCAGCCCGAACAGGTTGAACAGCGACGACGGATCGGGCGCCGACAGGTCGTTCAGCCAGCCGAAGAACGGCGCCTGACGCAGTTCGAGCGTGACAAAGATCACCTTGTAAAGGCTGAAGAAGATCGGGATTTGCAGGAAAATCGGCAGGCAGCCCGCTGCCGGATTGACCTTCTTTTCCTTGTAAAGCTGCATCATTTCCTTTTGCAGCTTCTGCTTATCCTCGCCCGCGCGTTCCTTCAGCGCCTCCATCTCGGGCTGAAGCTCTTTCATCCGCGCCATCGAGACATAGGATTTGTAGGCGAGCGGCAGCACGAGGATCTTCAGCACGAAGGTCAGTGCGATGATGGCCAGCCCCATGTTGCCGATCCAGCCGTGCAGGTGGTGCAGCAGCCAGAAGATCGGCTTGGTGAAGAAGAAGAACCAGCCCCAGTCAATCGAATCGATGAAGCCCGCGATTCCGTCGTTGTTCTGGTAGTTCCGGATGGTTTCCCATTCCTTTGCACCGGCGAACAGGCGCGACGAAACTTCGGTGCTGGCCCCCGGTGCCACGGTGACAACCGGCATCCGCGTCTCGGTCTGATAGATGTCGGACTGGGCGTTGTATTTCACCACGGCGGTGTAGGGTTTGCCCTGCTCAGGGACCAGAACGGTCATCCAGTATTTGTCGGTAAAGCCCAGCCAGCCGTCGGCGGTGCCCTCGGTCACTTCGGCCTGCGCGCCTTCGCGGGCGACCTGCGGCAGATCGGCGACATCCTTGTACTTGATCTCGGCCAGCTTGCCGTCAGTCCGGCCGACAACGCCCTCGTGCAGTACATAGAAACTTTGCAGATCGGCCGGTTTGCCGTGGCGCGCTACCACGCCATAGGGTTGCAGCGTCGCCGTTTCGGTGCCCGTGTTGGCAACGGAATCCGTAACGGTGAACATGTAATTGTCATCAACGGCCAGTTGGCGCGTGAAGGTCAGGCCCTTGCCATTCGCCCACTCCAGCGTGACGGGCTTGCCCGGCGCCAGCGTATCGCCGCCGACCTGTTGCCATTCCGTCGTGGCGCCAGGCACATCCGCGAAATCCAGCGTCCCGCCCGGCGTCCAACCGTAAAGGGCGTAATAGGCATGCGGCTCGCCGACCGGGGTCAGCAGGCGCACGATATCCGATTTCGGGTCGATGGTCGCGTGGTAGGCTTTCAGCGACAGGTCATCAATGCGACCGCCCAGCAGCGACACCGAGCCCGACAGCTTCGGCGTGTCGATCTTCAGCCGGGGCGCCTCGGGGACGGGGGCGACCTCGGGCTGTGCCTGCGTCGCCGTTGCTGTCGCGGCGGGCGCCGTCGCAGGCTGGGTCGCGGCAACGGGATCGGCCGTCGGCGCCGTTTCTTCCGGCGGGAACAGCACGAACCACACGAGGATCACAAGGAAAC
The DNA here is from genome assembly GCF_003054195.1 of Gemmobacter caeni. Lineage (GTDB taxonomy): Bacteria > Pseudomonadota > Alphaproteobacteria > Rhodobacterales > Rhodobacteraceae > Gemmobacter > Gemmobacter caeni. The sequence goes on along the minus strand of NZ_QBKP01000045.1, from coordinate 549 downwards.
TCAGCGCCGTCGCCAGAATAAGGTTCTTGTTCTGATCGTCCATCTGCGATCCCCACCGTGTCGCTTGAAAAGGCTGACCCGGGCGTGGGTCAGGCGTGGTTCAACAGAAGGGGGGAGAAAAGGTCAAGCGGTTTTCCCGGCGCGGGGTGGCCAATGGCAGCCTCGCGGCGTCATTTCGTGGCCCGTGTGCCGATTCGTGGCAGCGGCCGGCGATTTGCCTGATGCCGGGCGATCCAGTCCTGCACCTGATCGAAGGGCATGGGGCGGGCGATGCCGAAGCCCTGCACATGGCGACAGCCCAGTTGCGCCAGCATCGCATGCTCGCCCGCCGTTTCCACCCCTTCGGCCAGGGTGTCGAGGTCAAGCTGTTTCGCCAGAGACAGAATGGCCGCGACCATCTTCTGCTGGCCGGGGTCGGCGTCGATCCGTGTCACAAAGCTGCGGTCGATTTTCACCTGCATTCCCCAAGTGGCGTGTCGTTTGAGGTGAAGATCGCCTGTATCCGAGCGCTAGACAAGGATTTTCTGCCGCAAGCGGCACCTGCGGTCG
>NZ_QBKP01000044.1 GCF_003054195.1 Gemmobacter caeni | reverse complement strand
GTCCCGGTCTATCCGCGCGAAATCGCCAAGCGCGCGCTCCTCCTCAACGCCAGCGCGCTGATCCTTGTCCATAACCATCCGTCGGGCGATCCCGATTGGTATCTGGACTTGAGAATTTCCTTCGCAAGCTCGATGGAGTCCTCTGATTCATCCTTCCCAATGCTGGTATAGTTCTTTGCTGTAATATGGGCAGCATCATTACCCAGAGCCTTCAATTCCCCCATCGCCTCAAAAAGCTCCTCTGGTAATGTAATCTTGGTTTTCAGCGCAATCAGCCGGTCATGAAGATCTCTCCCTTTCGCACCGCTTTCATCACAAATTTCTTCCAAGAGGCGCCGGACCATCATTGCTGATGCCCTATATGCGCCGGCAGCATGACACGCAATTGCTTCATTTAGTGTTCTGAGCAGGTTGGGCGGAAGGTTTCTGGCATCGAAATCTATAAGCTCAGGAGGTAAGATCGTCACCTTTCCATGTGACGGTTGCACAACAAGAACAATTCCCCGGCAGCTTGGGTTTGGGCACATTCTTATGCAGGCCTCAACCCCGGCAACCCCAATATTTCCGCCTTTAAGATTTGCCGCTTTTTGATATAGAATGCCTGTCGTCTCGGCGGTAAATGCACCAATATGCAAACAGTGAGGGCATCTAATTGATACAGGAGGAAATGAGTCTTTAGAGTATGACTTCAAATCCCGTTCAACTTGAAATATATTTGGGTTTTCAAAATCTATCGTCAATTTTTCCTCGAACGTTCGCGCCGTGCCAACGATGATGCTACCGCCCCCGGCAGACAATCGCAATGCGATCTTCGCTGCCAGTGGCCCTCCAAATACCGCCGCACACGCGCTGTTTCGCATCGGCGCGCCCCACAGTCGCCCCGAACGCAGAACGCGCTGCAATACGGGTTACAGCGAGTTTGCGGGGCGGTGTGACGTGGGCGGACGTTCGAGGCGCGACCTGATTTCGCCCCAAATACGCCGCACCGCCATGCTCCATCTTGCGCGAGGCAGAGCGATCACGCGCGACCAACGGGACGGACATGAGCAAAAGCAAGATGATGTATGTCGGACATGGGATCGCGGGCGTCCTTTCGTGGCCTTTGTTGGCTGTGACAATCCCACTGCACCTGATCCACAACAAGATCGGCGCAGCAGGCGCGAAAGGCGAGGCCCCACAGGATAGGGTGGAAACGGGCGCTCAACACGCGGAAGTACCATTTCACCTACAGACCTGTAGGGATCACGGGTGCGGCCTTGGCATCGACGGTGGGCGCGGCCTCTGCCAAACCTGCCGGAAGAAACTGTAGCGCCTCTCCGGGCAAGTGCGGGGTCAGTCCAGCGCCCAGTCATCCATCCCATCGCCCCAATCGTATGCTGCGATGTTCTGGTGCTTGAGGAAGGCGCTTCGCGCATCCGCCAATCTCGGGACGCTTATCACACGCCATGACTTCGACGCCGCGCCATTGACGGCGATCCGCCGAACACGGACCGGGGACAATGCCACAGGAGCGAATACCCGTGCGGGCTGCGGAAAACTGTGCCCGACCTTGATACCGTTCTTGATGAAATAATCGGACAGCGCCGACACCCGCACCTCCCATTCTCGCCCGTCGAAGTATGAGCAAGCCGGAAGACGACCAGCCTCCAAGAGATCGCGCAATACCCGATCCGGGCCGACAACCGATTCCAGCTTTTGCTTATCCTTGGCTTCGGTGAAGGGAATGACGTTCGGCCTAAACTCTGAAATGTCGCGCGTTCTCATGGCGTGCATGAAGGCCTCCATCTCCTGTGGAAATGCCGTGTGAAACTGCGACCAAAACCCTGCGTCATTCGCGTGCTTGGGCGACACGTTCAAGACAAACATTCGCCTATCATGTCGGGCAATATGCGCCACCTGTTGAGCATTGGAAGTCATAAAAACCCGAGCATAATTTCTAGCCTGCACAACACCCATATTCTTTGGGTTATAGCTTCCCATTTCGTCGGTGATCAAAGCCTTGACCTTGCTTTCCACTTTGCGGTCGTTTGGCGCAACTGCTTCCTCGAAATGCAATAGCACCTTGTTCATGGCGCGATCATTATGCTTTCCAACCAAATGCTCTGCATCCGAGGTGGTCGCACAATAGCGTGATCCGAGGAGCTGCCTCAGCAATGAAATGAAAGTGCTTTTCCCTGTGCCTTGCTCTTCACTTTGAAGGATGACCGCCGTTCCGGGCAGTACGTGCGGCTTCTGCACCATATGCGCAACATAGTTCAGCAGGTACTCCGATGCCTCGGGCACTCCCGAACAGAGCAATTCATGGATCAGATAGCGAATGGCAGGCCATTCTCCCGCGACAGGGGTAGTCGCCCAGCCGTGGAAAAGGTTGAGGACTTGCTTTCCTCCCACATCAATTACCCGATCAGTGGTGTCAAATCGCATCTCCTGCCGCGCATATCGGCGCGCCTTCGGGCTTTCACACCAAATTCTGGCAAAACGTTCGACTTGCGGTTTATCTTCTGAAAGATCGAAAGAGATTAGCACATGCTCACTATTCCGCGCTTCCAAGAACTTGGCAAGCCGCCACATATCCTGAGCGCCGGTATCTGGATCAACCGCATCATGGAATACTGCAACAGCCCCACCGAAATTCTCGATGATGTAGTAACTACTGTTGTATTCCTTAAATCTCGCCTGAAACCCATTCCTGCTTTCCTCAGCAATCATTTCGCCGATATAGGCGTTCAACTCTGGAACCTCAGTATCGGTGTCAGTCTGCGCAATGATGCAGGCATCAAGACACAGTTTCGCCAAATCATCTTTCTTCGCATACCGAAGAGTATTACATAGGCTGTTTTGCCGTTCGGGTGTCAGGTAACGGAATAGGGGTGCTAGGGTTTCAGCGTCCGAGCCGCGATAGATCCCTTCGGTAATCAAGTTTTCAGCCTTATACTGAACCTTGAATCTAACGTATCCGCTTTGCTTTGAATCCCAAAGATCGGCCAATGTTTTCGGGCCAGTGTCCACAGTATCGGCGGCAGCTTCTCGGCGGCTCTTTTCGGTCTTGATAAGGGAATCCCGCCACTCTGCATCCCAAAGGCGGTCCACCTTATCGGCCCGTGATACACCGTCCTTTTCTTCGGCAAGCTGCACAAGCCCGCTCGTCTGAATGACCTGCCGGACAATTCTCTCGTCAGTGCAGAACTGCGCTGCCGCGTTCAGGATCGCCTTGTAGGTGCCAGACCAATCGGCCGTCTTGCGTCCGTCCCGGAAGGCATCACCATTCTTTCCCGCCGACAGGATCGACCAGAGCCGCTTCGCATCCGTGATGGTTCCCGGCGTGATGATGTCATCGGAAGGCAGGAGCGCGACAGGGGCTGGCGTCGAGCCATCACCGCTTTCCATGTGGGTTTGTATCGCCCGGACCTGAGACGAAATGTCTTCAATCTGCGTTGTTCCCGCCCTGTGATCGCCCGTCAGCACTAGGCCGTAATTGAACAGGAGATCCGTCTTGTACTCGGGATGTTGCGTTTTTCGGGTGCCGGGAACCAGCGGGCGGGCGATGCCGACAAAGTGCGTCCCCTTGCCCGAGAGGGAAACCTCGCTGTAGGTATGGTTCAGTCTTTCTCTCAGTTGCTTCTGATAAGCCATTGCTTGTTCGAGACGATCCGGGGCGACCTTCTCCAGCGGGTCAATGTCAACGCACACAAATTCGTTTCCGAAACCCAACATCAGCATGAGGTTCAGGGCGGGTTCTGCGCTGATCGCCTCCATCGCCTCGGCAAAAGAGCAATGGTTTTCGGGGTCGGTCCAATCTGCTCCTATGACCCGCAACTGCCCGCCGCCGTGCGTTACCCTGTGTGGGGCCTTGCCCCGAGTGACCATCCACCACCGACCTGCCCGCATTTCGTCTGGGACGAACCGATAGCGCGTTGCGGAGAGGTGATCGGCAGGCGAGGCCGCGCCATCTGTGGCTGCGTCATGCGCCGAACACGGGGAGACGGCCCCTGCATCAAAAGGGGTGGGAAGAAGGGTCATTGCTGCCTCGAAAGCCCGGCAGAATGGGAAAATGTTCTGCATATGTTTGCGCGAAACACCCGCCGGAACATAACCCATTCTGTCCAAAGGTAAATAATTGCTCGACTCGGTGCCTAATTGTCAGGTGGTCGCGCCGATTGCCGCTTTCGCCGCCTCGATCTGCGCCTTCACACCTGCATCCGGCCCGGTTGACGGGCAAGCCGCGATCACCGTGTTGATCCGCGATTGGACTGCGGACTTGGCATCATCGAGCGGTCGGCCCGTCACGCGCTCGAGCATGGTCTTGAACTGCTCGTCGGTCAGGCCGGTTTGCATTGCCACCTTTTCGACGGTCAGGCCATTGTGCGCTGCCTCGCGCTGCCACTCGCCATACTGGTACTGCGCGGCATCGAACTGATCCTTCTCGCGCTGATAGTCAGCGACGACCGAGGCAAAGTGTCCGGCGACGACAGGCTGGATCGTCCCGCCGGGAGCGCGAGCCATCGTGACCGGACCGCGATCATAAGGATCGGGGTTCGAGTAGACAATGCTGCCAGCGCGATCAACGAGCACCAGCCCCCGGACGACAGCATCGGGCGTTGAGACGCTGATACGCGGATACTTGTTGACCAAGCGATCTTGCGGGTTGACCAGCATATGAGGTTGGGCCGGAGTATTGAAGATCGCAATCTCCTGCCGAAGGGCCTGATAGCCGTTCAACTCGGCTGCGATCTCTGCCAAAGCGTCGAAATACTTGTCCATCACCCTGTCGAAGTTCTTGGCACGCTTGACTGTGTTCTTGTAGCGCCCGTCCTGCCACGCAGCGAGTTCAGCCTTGGCCATTTCTGCTTGCAGGTCACGCAACTGAGGCAACCACAGAGTGAGACGGTCGCGGTTCTCGGTGTTGTCGTCCATCCGCTGCCGGATTTCGGGATACTGCTCTTCCGGCGTCGTATGCTCAATGAGCAGTTGGCCGTCTGCCGCGATCTCGCGCGTGAGCCGATCCTTTTCCCCTTCGGCCTCGCCGATAAGATAGACAACATTGTCCATCGTAAGGGCGGCGCTGCCCTGTAGGACCACCCGAACACGTTGCAGGATTTCGTTGTTCATCGTGCGGCCTCTTGAAGGGAGTTGATCCAGCCGACAATATCGCCGTAGCGCCATGCTACGGCATTGGGGCTGAGTTGCAGTGGTTTGGGAAATTCGCCACGCCGGATTTGTGCGTAGAAGGTGCTGACCGAAAGCCCGGTCATTTCTGCAACCTGCTTGGCGCGTAGCAGTCTATTGGGGTCATTGGGTTCCATCGTCGCCTCATGCGTTGATGACGACAATATGCAGCGACCTGAAACGCATGTCGCAAATAACGATGAGAACGACTTTAGGGACGAAATCTATGCCGGGTTAGGAAGAAGGATTCCTTTGACGATAGTCACACCAGAGCTGATAGAACTCATTCTGGTTTCGCTTTTCCCAAACATTGCGCACTGCGGTTTCAGCTAGAGGCCTAGACGCAATTTCTCCAATAGGCACACCGTCCCTCGTCTTGGTGCGCCCCTTAAACTCTTCATTCCACACCATCGTGATAATGTCACACGCATTCTTGTTTCCGGGTTTTCCCTTTTTTTCGCTCTTTGTTCTTGAGAACGTAGCGGGCAAACCAACAAACGTCTTGATCAGGTCGGAAACCAAATCAATAATAATCAAGTCACGAAATATGTTCGTTGCTTGCTTGGCACCACCTTTTCCAGATGGGCGTGGCATTCGCAGAGCATCTCGGAATGCGGACCTGACGGATGGATCAATTTGAAACTCGGAATCGTCAATATCGTCCAGAAATCGTTTAATGAGATCGTAGATGTATGGGTGCACCTTTGCGTCCCCTGCCAACGCAGCAAGGACGGCTTTTTGATAGGCGATATGTGAAACCCGAAGATGTTCTCTTTGGGCATCTACCTCTGTGGAGGCAAAATCGTCGTCCCCGTAATGAGGTTCAAGGTTTGCTTCATAGCCATATAGGAAGTTACAAAATAGCCGCTTTGCCCCCCAAGCATTGGGTTCCGCCGCAGCGATGACCTGTGCCGTTTCCAGTGAGAAGGGATCAAGATCGAAGAACCGCCCAAGCGGCAATCGCTGGGCATACGGGGTTTCTGCTTCGCTTGGGCAACCCGCGAGTTCGGCCAGCCGTTCGCGGACGCGTTGCTTCATGGTTTCCACAGGGGGAAGGCTCTGGTCCGCTGTCACGATGCGATACTCACCACCTTGGCGGTGCGTTTCGTCACCAGCTCGGCCCAGCGATCAAGGACGATGGCCCGTTTATCCAGCTGGGCAGACAGGTTGTAAACGCGGGCAACGGCGCTGGCGGCGGAGGCGCTGGCCGAGTGATTGAGGATGCGGTCCACAACCCCCTCATCTGCCCCACCCTCGGCCATGATCGTGGCGAAGGCGGTGCGGAAGTCGTGGAACGTCCAAGGCTCCATATCCTCGGGCAGCAGCTTGTCGATCTCGACCTTGACCTTGGAGAAGCCAGAAACTGGGGTCGTGCCTGTGGTCGTGAACATCAGGTCATTCTTCGGGGTCACGCCGTTGACGATCTCAAGAGCGGGTTCGGACAAGTGGACGATATGCGCCTTGCCGTTTTTGGTCCGCGCCCCCGGCAGGTCGATGCGCTGCCTGTCCGTGTCGATCTCCGAATGACGCAGACCCACGATGTCCCCCCGGCGCTGCGCTGTCAGGATCAGGAGACGGATGATCGGCGTCCACAGTGGGGATAGCAGCGCCGCCGCGTCATAGATCGCGCGGACCTCGTTCAGAGTCAGCAGGCGGTCGCGGGGCTTTTCCTTGCCGGGGGCCTTGGCGAGACCCGCGCCGATATTGTGGTCGATGTAACCGCGCTTCCACGCGAAGGCCGTGAACGCGCTGATCGCCGCCTTGTAGCGGTTGGCCAGAACCTTGGTCCCTTTGCCCGCCACCTTGTCGATGAACTCTTGCAGGTGCCGCCGCTCGACCTTGTTCAAGGGATCGTCCAGCCGCGTGCCGAACGCCACCTCCAACTGTTTGCGGCGCTGTTTGCCCGTCCGAAGCTGGGCCAGGTGCATTTCGTCGTAACGGTCGAGGATCGCCCGCACCGTTTGCAGATTCTTGGCCTCGGCCTTGCGGTCCACACCCTCAACTGCCTCCTTTTCGAGAGTCAGGGCCTTCTCTCGTGCCTCGGACAAGGTGATCGCCGGAAACCGCCCGAGCGTGTGGCTGCGCAAGATGCTTTCGCCTCGGATGCGCTTCACGAAAACCCACGTCTTGACCCCTGCGGTCGAAACCCGAAGCCGCAAACCGACGCGCTTGCTGTCCGCAACGTCATACCGCTTCTCCTTCGGCTGCAATGCCGCCACCGACCGATCTGTCAGCATCACCCTTGCCATGTCCCGTCCTTTCACTGGTGTTTGCCGCAAACATATGGCAAACATTTTTACGCATCACGCACCGCTATCGCCTGCATTGCATGATAACGCGCTGCAACATTCAGAACAATGAAAATAAAGGGTTTTGTTGACATTACACGGCACTTCTCGGAACGCCTCACAAGGTGCTGCAACGCCTAGATTTTGTGACTGTTAATCAATTGGTCGTAGGTTCGATCCCTACCGCCGGAGCCAAGATAAGCCCTCTAGGTCAATGACTTAGAGGGTTTTTCTTTTCCCGGATTTTCTCGCGTAAGGCTGAAAAGTAAGGCCCGCGTAAGGCTCGGCAGCGCCCCTGCTGTAGCTCGTACACGCGCCGATTGCTCTCGCCCTGAGAGCCATTGCCTTGACCACAAAGGCATTTCGACGGATGTATTTCAGCAGCACTGCAATCAGGGAGAGAAAGTTTGTCGGCACCCGATCCGAAAAGACAGAAAGCTGCTCGGGCAGTCATTGACCGTCTCTTTGACGACGCAGCGAATGTCTGGGTGGCGCACTACTCCTGCGAAAGTTTCTATGACCGGGTTGACGGGCGCTCGCCCAGGATCACCTCAATCGCGGTTCGCAAACTCGACTCAGGGCAAACTATATCCTTCTCCATTCACCAAGTTGCCGAGTTGGACGGTATCGACCTCGCGGGAATCACGGCGCACTACGATGACCTAGAGCGGAAGATGCTGGACGCCTTCTTTGCCCATATCGGCGGGCATCGGGGGATGAAGTACCTGCACTGGAACATGAGGGACATCAACTACGGTTTCGCCGCCATTGAGCACAGATACCGAGTGCTGGGCGGCACCCCCGCGTTCATCATCCCGGACGAGAACAAATTTGACCTCGCCCGGCTGCTGATCGACATTTACGGCGTTGGGTACACCGGGCACCCTCGGCTGACGACACTTCTCGACAAGAACAAGATTCAGCCGCGAGACTTCTTGAATGGCGCATCCGAAGCGGAGGCGTTCGAGCAGGGGAACTTTGTCGGCCTTCACCAGTCCACTTTGCGGAAGGTGGACATGATTGCCAACCTCGCGGGCCGCGCCCGGGACCGCTCCTTGAAGACCAACACAACGTGGTGGGAGATGCACGGCGGGCGTCTTCGTACCTTCATCAACTTCGCTGCGGAGAACCGGACCTTTCAGCTTGTCGCAGGAACTGCGAGCATAGTTGGCTTGGTAATTGCATTTAACCCCAACCTTCCAGCATCTGTTTGGGCGTCTATCTCCGGGTTGTTCTCGGGCACGCCTTGACAGATAGGATGCCAGCTTCCGGGTGCACACCTGCTCAGGGAAAACTTGCTGTTGACGCACGGCCCGGGCGGCCCCATCTTCGGGTTAGGTGGGCCACGGCACAGTGGTCGCTAACCATCCCCATGAGGGGAGCCCCGCCCAAGGGCGGAGGTGCGGCTAGGCCCCATGTCGCGGACGCAAGGACCATCCGCGAGCCGACATGCGAAGCGAAACCAACCCGGTTGCGCTGTGTGTCGGTTTAGGTCCGCGATGCTTCCCCGGGCACGACACGCAGCGCTCCCCATCTGAGAGTAGACTGCAATGGCCATGCTGAACAAAAACCCAAACGTCGAAGTGCCTGTGAACGCGCTTGTGACGATCAACCTCGCCGTCGAACTGCTGGGCGACGAACTGGACTTCTTCGTGAACGGAAGGAGCTTTGACGGCACCCCGGCTTTCGGCTTTGACGGGCTCGACCATCTGCCGCCCGGCCTTCGCCAGAAGCTTGAAGCGGCGGAGGAAGAGGTGGTTCGGTTGCTCTGAACAGGTTCCGGGCGTTTTCTAAGTGGTTTTCCGCCTCGGTTATGCCGCCGCCGCTTCGGGTGTCGGCGGGTTG
>NZ_QBKP01000043.1 GCF_003054195.1 Gemmobacter caeni | reverse complement strand
GTCGCCGGGCACGTTGCGCATTTCCAGCGCCAGCGCCTCGCGGCGTTTGAGACCGGCTTCAATGGCCAGCAAACTGACCGTGGACAGGTCGGCCAGCCTCGGCAAAGGGGGCGTCGAGATATGCATTTTGCGCATAGCTCTGCCTTCAGTTGCTGGCCCCCTAATTTTGTCGTTTTGGCCACTTATTTTTGTCGCGCTACACTTGCACGCGGATTTCGTCCGTTTGTTGACCTCTTGTTGACCCGTCGTTTGGACAGCAAAAAGCCGCCCGAGAGGGCGGCTGCTAACCTGTTGAGGTCATTGATAGTTTTTGGTTGCGGGAGCACGCAACTACCGATACCGACATTCATTAGAAATAGCGGTTTGATGGACATCATGCGGCCCTCTCCTGGCGGGTACGAATGTCAGTGATCCAGTTCGCTAGCGCGCTGATTTCGCTTTCGATCATCGCCGCTGAGGGCAGGCGGGGATTGATTTCGCCGGGCTGACTATGAAGGAGCGCGGAGCAACGGCCGAAGGCCTCACGCATCGTGGCGCAATCGGTATCGGTGAGGATGGTAAGCTTGATCAAGCCGGTCGTATCGACTTTGCGTGACAGGCGACGGATCACCGGTCCGACCACCTCTTCTACCGCCCGTTCCCAACAGGTGCGAAGCTGGTCTTGGAAGGATGTCACCTCCCGCAACCATTTCGCCTGATCACCGCGCTCGTGGTGGATTTTCACATTCGTAAGGTGTGCCTTCATTCCGTCTATCACTTTATCGAGCGGCATGACGCTGGCTGGCGGGTCTTGATGACAGAAGCCGGAATTGTCGGCGCCACGACTGATGAGCCGGTAGGCGATCGGCGTTGCTTCACGGTCCTTGGTTGCCCGGCAGGCCTCCTCAAGTAGAAGCAAGAAGGCCATGTCGTGTGTGAACACAATCACCTGCCGTGTTTCGCCCGCTTCGGCCAAGCGTGCGGCGACCCTATCACGGTGCAGGTGGTCAAGAGAGGACACGGGATCGTCGAAAACGATCGCCGACTGCGCGTCGATGGTCGACAGCTCGGCGAGGAAAGCGGCGAGCGCTACACATCGATGCTCACCTTCGCTCAAAACCTTGCCGACGGGTTCGCTCGGCTTGTTGATGAGACGCACCTGAAAGAAGGGCACCCCCGCTGAGGTCTTCGCCTGTTGAAGCTCGATGGCGAGGCCGGCAACGCCGAGCTTGTCGACTTCAATCGCGAAGCGGCCACGCAGGCGATTGGTGACAAGAGCCTGCGCGATACGGGCGCTCTGCGTCGTGATCTTGTTTGTGGTCGTTTCCTTACTGGCCTTTTCCAGGGCCTCGATGGATTTGCAGCGTTCAATTTGGGCAAGGACGTCGGCTTGCACGACGCCGAGCCATTTCCGGTCGGCCAGGCCGTCTCGCTCGATGATAAGGGAGGCACGTTGGGGAGAGCCTACCTCCGATTCCAGGCCTTCGATCCGCGTCGCAATCCCGACCAGCACATCACGCAATTCCTCTGGCGCAGAGATCGCGTCCGGCGGCAATGTGTGCAAAACCTCGCTTGCGTGGGTTCGAAGTACCGCCCGTAGCCGCCAGGACAGTTGGACGATCTGGCGGCGAAGGATCTTAGCCAACTCGTCGTGGCCGATATCGTCGCGGATCAGCGCGAGGAATGAAGGCAGATCCTTCATGGGGAAACTTTGCGACGATAGCTCCTCCAGCAAATCGTCATAAGCCACGCCAGCTTCCTCTTCACGGCGCTTGCTTTCGTCTTGGACGAAGGCTTCGAAGCTGCTCAGTCGTTTGACGGCTTCCTCGCCGAGCGGCTGTTGGCACAGGACGCAATGGGCATCCGGGCCTGTCACGGGGAAAGGCTTTTCTGGATAGGCCGCTTCGCGTGAATAGGTTCGAGCAGCTTCCCAGAGGGCTCTCCAGATATCCGAGCCAATGTCCGGCAGAGGTTCCGCGGCGAAAAGATCGTCGGATGCAGCCAATGCCGCCGCTCGCGCAGTTGCAAGACGCCCATGAGCCTCACGGAGCGCGGTCCGGTTCTGCTCAGAGGCGGCGGTGGTCAACTTGCCGATCTGTTCGATCACTGCATTGATGCGGGTTTCCTGAGTCTGGAGTTGACGGACGGTCCGGACTGGATCGCCAGCGAGATCGGTAATGAGGGTTTGAAGCCGCGCGTCTTCCTGCGCGTTCAGGCCAGCCAGTTTCTCAATTGCGTCGGGTTTGGTCTTTCCGGACAAGCCGGCGATCATCTTGCCGACCGCCGTATCCGGCTTGCATTCGGGTTTTGAGAGGACGGCGGGCGTTTGCTGTTGCAGCTTATGGATTTCGGCCGAAAGTTCGGCTTTCACATCCTGGCACGCCTGCGCGAGACCGGCGAGAATGCGGAGAGGAAGGGGCGTATAGGCGAGATCGTTGGTGTTCTCGACATGGACATTGGCGGTCCGGGAGTCGAAGACGCTGACGGCGGACAGCATAGGATCGACTGCTCCGCCCTGATTCCACGTCGCGTTTCGCTTCTGGCCGCCGATGAAAAAGTCGATGCTGGCAGTCGGTACGCCGCCTGCACCGGCATAGATATTTGGAAGGATGGCATCACCCTTCGGTGAGCGTGCCCGGCAAAGCTGCTTGAGGACGCGGGCATATCCTGATTTGCCAGCACCGTTGTCACCATAGATCACGGTGAGGCCGGTCTTGCCGAAGGACAGCCGCTCGCCTGGCGCGAGCGCGTTCACATTCGACAATCCATGCAAGGATCCGAGGTTGACGACCGCATGGCTTGCGGCAGGGTCACGGATGTGGGTGGCATCCAGCGGAGCTGCGGGAGTGCCGCCCTTGCAGACCGCAACGAGCGCCGTGACATCGGCAGGTTCTAGCTTTGTCTGGCCGCACAGCCGACGCAAGGCGTCGCGCTGCCAGCCGGGCAGGTCGACTGACCATTTCAGTATGTCTGCAAGCGCCGCAGCCTCGTTCGAGAGGTCAGTCTTCTGTTGATCCATCGTTCGGTCCCCCATGGCTCCGTCTTCAGCGGTCTGCCATCTGATGTTCTATTGTCGCCACCCCGTCATGCGCCGCCGACAATGCGTTTTTCCGCGCCAAGCGGAATGATCCAGCCGCCTGCGCCGTCGCGGCGCGCAAAGTCATCAGGACTGGCCTTCGCGGCCAAACGACCGCGAATGGTGTCCGCTTCGCCATCGATTGCCGCGCGGACCAGATCCCGATCGATGCCGACGAAAACCGGACGAAGGTTAAGCCGGGCCAACGCCTCCTGATCGACGGCGCTGGCGCTTGCATCGGTGATCGGACCCGCGCGTGTGACGATCCCGCCAACCAGGCCGCCGATATCGCCGTCCTTCTCGACTTCGCTAATCACCGCATTGTCCAAGGTGGCGCGGGCTCGGGCCGAAGTGTTTTGCAAGGCACGCGGGAGGGCCTGCCGTGTCAGATCACGCAGCGCTTGGGCGAGTTCTGCATGGCCGAGGTGTTCGATCATGCTGGCGACATGCAAGCGAAGCAGGCCTACGAAAGGGGCGTCCTTGTCTTGCGGGTCGATGGCCTCGCCCATGTCGACCGGATCGTGAACGGAAAGATATGCGTCGGCCGGGCTGGGACTCGCCACGCCCCAGCGCGTGGCGATAGCGATCCTCTTCACCGTAACCTTGCGGCCTTTGACCGTGAGGTCGATCCGTCCGGCTTGTGTCCAGGCGCGGGAAAGCGCCCTCGCTGTTCCGCTTGGGTCGTGGCAGCCCTTGGCCTCTGCGATCGTGAGCGAAGTCAGATCGGATTTGCACGCGATCCAGTCGGGTAGGTCGCCTCGCGCGAGGCGCTCGATCTTGGCGCGTTTGCGTCGATCAAGATCGACGACACGATTACCGAGATGGGCAAAGATGGAGAGGTCAAAGTAGCGTTCAAGATAGGCGCGGGCGACGAATCTGCCGAACAGACCCGATAACGCGACCTTCACTTCACGAGCTTGCCCGAGCGGCTGCTTGAAGATGAAAGGCGTGCCTATGCCGGTAGGCGATAGCAGCGCATCGAGAATCGACCATGCGCCGTAAGCGGCGCCCGGCGTTTGAAGCACCTCGCGAATGCCGGCATCCTCGATCTCGGAGACGTCCAATGTGATGGTCGCCCCGGGGGCTGGGTCCAGCGATGGCGGAGTAAAGCTGTAGATGAAGGTTCGACTCATGCATCGACCAACTTGTAAACAGACCTGAGAAGGGCAATCGCCTCGTCGCGGGTAAACGGCACGTTGAGCGCTTTTGGATCAAGAGTGTCGTCCGCCGCTGCCAGATCAAGGAAGCGTCGCATGTCGTCGCGAATTTGATCGGGCAAGGTGATCGAGGCATCGCCAGGCAGAAGCTGGGTCAGACGAAGTACATCATTGCGGTGCTTCTTGATGTTTTTGCTGTCGATCCTGTCCCCGGCTTCGGCCCGTGCGGACAGATCGAGAAATGCCCGCGCCTTGAATGGGATGAGAAGTGTTTCATCGATGACGGTTACGCCCTCGATCTTCCGCTTCGCGGACTGCAACGCTTCATAATATCCGTCGTCGAGCAGAATGGCCGAGAGGCTGACGATGTCTTCCTCAACCGGGATGGGGGTGAGTTCCGCATTTTCCGGAAGGTTGAGGGTGCCCGGCCTGCGGGAAAACAGCTCAATCATGAAGGGGAAGCTCTGATCCGACGGTTTGTGGAAGCGGTAGAATTCCTTGTCGCCGGTGCTGCGCTCGCGTGCCTGGTAGCCACCCGCATCCAGAAACGCTTTGAAGGCTGTGCCGAAAGCGGCATCGACCACCTCAACGCAGAGCACCATGTCGATATCCTTGGTAGCCCTGAAATCGAGACCGGCTTCATCGAACAGGAGGTCACAGGCCGCCCCGCCGATGATGGCGTAGTGGTCCTCATGGCCAGCGAAGTACTTCTGAAATTTATCAATGCCAGCTACCAAGGTAGTTTCTCCAAAAGTCGATCCGCAGCCATGGCGACACGCTCGTCGCGATGATCCCGGAATTGTGCGTACAAGGACAGGACGTCCACGGTGTTTGTGTCGGACAAGGCGGCTGGATCGTAGGACCACGTCTCGATGATGCAGTCGGCTTCTTCGCGGTCAGTTTCAACAAGGTCAGCCGCCTGCGAAATCGCTTTCCAGTCGCTGGCGGCGACGGCGAAAGTGTCGATACGGGGGCTAGCCAGCTCCGTGAGGTGGGATAGCGCCGTTTCCCCTGCCAACTTCAGGTGTGCGCTGAAGGCGCTCCCACGCACGAATTTCATGGAACGAACCGGACTGCGGAGATGTGGTGTCGCTTCCTCCAGGAGGCGTCGCCCTTCCGCCTTGAAGCTAATGTGCCTCTCTTTCCCATGTCTGACGGTTTCAGCGAGACGGGCGGCCACCAGGTCATCGAACGCTCGGCCGATTGACATTGCCGAATAATGCAGCCGTTCGGCTAAGGCGGACGGCGTTGCCAAATTCCTGTCGAGATGCAGAATGTGATGGAAAAGAACCGTTTGAGCAGCGGGCGATAGTCCTGCCACTTGCCGGCGGCGTGGGGCACGAAAATGTTCGCGTAGGTCGATCGCCAAATCCGGGATGTAAAGCTGGTTGCCAGGAACTATGAAGGGGACACCTTGACCGATTAGCCGCGCCCTGTTGTGCGCGGTAATGCTCATGGTCGCGAAAACCACCGTGGCGTCGGTGACATTGCGGATGATGTCGATGTGCTTAGCGATATCTGCCGGTGTACCTGTATCTCCGAGCTTGGCAGCGATGATGCAGTGGTGCCCGAGAATATATGTTTCATAAAGCCTGTAAGCTCGCCCGACAAACGACGGCAAGCTGCGCGTACCCTCGAATGCACGAACAACGATGCGAGCATGAAGCAGTTCTTCCAGATAGCGCTCCAGCGCTTCCAGAAACTGCGAATCACTTATATCGAGATCTTTTCCTAACATGGTAACGCACACTAACATTGATGACGTTACCGTTCAATGTCGCCGTTATCGTATCTTCTTATCCTCTGCCCCTTCGAGCCTTCGCGAAGCCACGGTCCGTGGCAATGAAACGCTCCAGCATCGGCACGATAAGCCGGACGGGATCAGCAGCGGGCTGGCCACTTTCGCGGGCCAGCACCTCTGCATAGGCGATCAGATCACGGTGGAGCGTGCCCGGCAGTTCAACCGTCACTTTGACGGGTTTGTCTTCAACGACTGGGCCGAGTTTCAGCTTTGTCATGGTCAGTTCCTATAGGGTTCGAGTACCAGGTCGCGGGTGACGATGACCCTGACGGGATAGCCCGGTCGGACGGTCAAGGTCGGCGCGACCTGCAACTGACGCTGGACGATTTGCTGCCCGGCCTGATTGATGGTGTCCTGTGCGCCGTCGCGGATGGCGCGGATCAGACGGTCTTCGTCGTCGGTCGCCAGTTCCGTGCCAATGCCGAGCAGCGTGGACAGGCCCGCTGCTTTCATCAGATCCCACCAGTGGTAATCGACGCCATCCTCCAGACCGGCATAGCCGGAAGCGTCCGCGCCGGGCTGGCGCTCCAGCACGATCGAGCGGCCATTGGGCAGGATCAGGCGGTTCCAGACCAGCAGCACACGGCGCTGGCCGAACTGCACACCGGCGTCATACTGGCCGATGATGCGCGTTCCCTGCGGGATCAGGAGCAGCGCGCCGGTCGGGCTATCATAGACATTTTCCGTGACCTGCGCGGTGATCTGGCCAGGCAGATCCGAACGGATGCCGGTAATCATTGCAGCCGGGATCACGGCCCCTGCCTGAAGGATATAGGGCGACACTGGCACCATGATCCGATCCATGGCAACGGTCTGGCGATCCACCGGACCATTCAGAAATGCCGTATGGCGGTCCTGCGTGGCGGGCTGATCGCCAAGGTCAAGACCCGCAAGGCCCGGCATATTGGAGCCAAGTGTCGTCGCTGATCGCTGCCCCGACTGGAAGAACACGGTGCTAAGACGTGCAGCTTCCTCTTCGGCAAGACGACGTTCCTCGGCGGGGTCTCGGGCTGGTGCTGCCATAACCGGCGGCGTAACGGGCTGCCCCCTGTTCTGGGCGTCGAGGATCGGGCCGCCGAGGTCGCCCGGCAAAGCTGGACCCAGGACGGGGCCGGTATAATCGCGCGGCAGACCAGCCAGCCCGTCGGCTGTGGGGCGGTTCTCGGTGGAATAGAGTTCCTCGCCATTTCCACCCATGTCGCGGGTCTGGAGCGCATAGATCAGTGCGCCGCCAATGCCGAGGAGCGCGACAGCTCCAACGCCAGCCAGCATCTTGCGTGACAGGCGGGTGACGCGCGGCGGCTCGGCGCGCAGGCGCATAGGAGGCGCGTTGGTGGTGGTCTCGTCGCTCATGACGGATTCTCCCCGGTTTTTGCGGGCTGGGCTGCCTGCCTTTGTTCAACGCGGACGATCCTGACGGTTTGCTGGCGATCACCGCTGCCAAGGCGCAGTTCGGCAGCACCGAACAGGCGATCCACGATCAGGATGTTCTGGTGAATGCGGCTGTTGACGATCTGCGTTTCGCCCTCGGAGCCTATGACGAAGATCGGCGGCATCTCGCCCTGCACAATGCCGCGCGGGAAGCGGGACTATTACTGCCAGTCGCGCCGCGGCAACCGCCTGTTCGAGCTGGGCCTGTCCGAAGTCGGCCTCGCGCTCTGCGCCGCATCATCCAAAACCGATCAGACCCGCATTGCAGATCTCGTCGCCGAGCATGGGCAGGAGGGCTTCCTCGCCGCCTGGCTGCGCGATCGCGGCGTCGAATGGGCGGCGGAGCTGATCCCCGATCTCACCAATCTCATCCCCCAGACCGAAAAGGAGTCCTGACCATGACGATCCGTTTTTCCCGTTCCCGGGCCATGCTCATGGCGGCAACACTGCTCGCCGCGCCGCTTGCATCCTCGCCCATGCTGACCAGTCCGGCCCACGCACAGTTCGGTTTCGGCCGCATCGTCTATGACCCGACCAACTATGCGCAAAACCTGCTCACGGCCGCGCGCACGCTGGAGCAGATCAACCACCAGATCACCTCGCTTCAGAACGAAGCGCAGATGCTCATCAATCAGGCGCGTACCGGAATAGGACCGGCCGGTTGAAGCATTTCTCGGCAGGCCCAGCGGGGCGGTATCGGGCGACGCATCCCAAGGCTGGACCCAGGGCAGACGCCCTTGCTCCAGCTCGGCGATGATCTTGTTGGTGATGTCGTCGTAAAGGTTGCCGCGCGCGCCACCGTCTACGGGGTTACGATCCTGTCTGGCCATCGGGATGATCTCCGCGACGGGTGCCGGAAGCCTCTCTTCCAGCCCTCAACCCGTCACGGAAACCCCGTCCGCACTCTCACTCTCGGGGGCGTTGCGGGGTCTCCCCGCTGATGGGGGTGCGTCGGCAACGCCAGTGCCGACCAGGGGGAAGGCTTTCCCCCAAATGCCTCTGTATACTGGACAAAAAGAGCTTTGCTGGTTTCTTATGCAAGCTGGACCGACTCGCGCCAGTCGGAAGACGAATATTGCATATCTAAGTATTTCCGAGGAATTTTCGTGGCCCGTTATAACCCAGATGCTGATCTTTCTCCGCTTTACGATACGATGGATCGCCTTCGCACTGATTGTCTGATCGGCGATGGTTCCCTGCTTTCACCTGGACGCTCACTCTGGACCACTGAACACTTTGCAGAGTTGCAACGTACCTACGTGCAGAACCTCGATGAGGGCGAAGGCAAGTTCTTCGAAAAGCTGAAAGTCCAGCTGTCTGACGCAACCGCTGAAGCGCACTGCCTGATGTCAGAGCGATTGAACTACGATCGGCTTTACCAAGAGGCTCTGGGTGACCCAGAGCTGAAACGGACCGCAGTTGAACTTGAGGCGGCCTTGGCAAACGCACGCGAGGCACGGGAGGTAGTATTCGACCTCTTCCAAGATCTCGAAGGCTTCAGTCTGGATGATTACAAGCCGTTCTCCGATGTTTCCACGGGTTTGGAGCGGTTGGTTGATTTCTTGTCGGTGGCCATGGCGGACCGGAATTTAAGGCTCTCGAAGGTTGATGCAGAGACTATCGATTTACTTACGGTCGATGGTGCCCGCCGCATTCGATTTACTCTAAACCGCGATGTCGCAACTTCCTCCGAAACGTGCGATCTCCTGGGGCTTGATCATCCGGTGGTCCAGGAGGAACTGGGCAGGTGGCGTTCGCTCAATCCGAATTTTCTGGGAGTAGAGGTGGTTCGGTTGCTCTGAACAGGTTCCGGGCGTTTTCTAAGTGGTTTTCCGCCTCGGTTATGCCGCCGCCGCTTCGGGTGTCGGCGGGTTG
>NZ_QBKP01000042.1 GCF_003054195.1 Gemmobacter caeni | reverse complement strand
GGTCTTGTAGGTCGGGGATGTAGGTCTGCTCATGCACCCCAGCTACCACGCTGGATTCATGAGATGAATCCCACAGGGGTTTGTGCAACAGAGCCCCCTGAAGCAGGAAGCCGCGTGATGGGGCGCTTTCTGGTTCTTCTGTTGCTCTTCCTGCCGAGCCCGATCTGCGCCGAAATTGCGCGGGTCACTTCGGGAGAGCACGATGGTTTTTCACGCCTTGTTGTGTCTGTCGGGGAGCCCGCAACCTGGAAACTGGGGCGGCTGGAGGATGGATATCTGCTTCAGATCAGCAAACCGGGCCTGACCTTCGATTTGTCACAGACATTCCGCCGGATACCTAAGACAAGGCTGGCCGGGGTTGATGTTGCGGCCTTTGGCAAACTCAGGATCGCCATGGCCTGTGATTGTCATGCCGAAGCATTCGAGTTTCGACCAGGGATTATCGTAATCGACCTGAAATCGGGCTCCCCTCGGAAGGACTCACCCTTCGAGATGCCTTTGCTGATCGACAACCCCGTGATACCGGGTTTACCGCCCTCCTCCAAAGAAGCAGAGAGCGGATCATTGCCGCTTCTGGATGATCTTGCCCTTGGCGGCATGCGAAAGACCATAGCCGAGGGCATTGGCGCAGCGGCGACCCAAGGTTTGGTTGATCTGAGCACCCCCAGGATCGCCCGACCCAAGGCTGTGGAGCAAGTTTCCACCCCACAATCCGAACATGTGAGGGTCAAACCGCCGGAGGGGCTGGAAACACATATCTCGGAAAATGCGGAAAAGTCGCCGCAAGACGGTGCGTGCCTCGGAGAGGACAGCCTCCTTCTTCCGGAATGGTCGGATGAAGCGCCGGTTTTCGGGCAGTTTTCCGCATTGAGGCAAGACCTTGTCGGAGAGTTCGACGAGCCGCAGCCCGAGGCTGTCGCGATGGCGGCGCGGAGATATATTGCGATGGGTTTCGGGGCCGAAGCTGCACAGTTGGCCAATACCTTTCCCCAAGGCTTGAAAGATATCCCGATTCTGCTTGCCCTCGCGCGCTTGGTGGATGGCGAGAGGCCGGAAAGGAACCCGTTTACCGGCATGGAAGGCTGTGACTCGCCTGCCGCGCTCTGGTCGGTGCTGGCGCGTCCCTCGCTTCGCCCGGGCGAGCGGGTCAATCGAGATGCCATTTATATGGGCTTTTCCCGACTGCCACTTGCCCTGCGTGAATCCCTGGGTCCGGGTCTTGCAGAGCGTTTCCGGCAAAACAGGGATGCCGAAATGGTCCGAAAAATCAGGGATGTCATGGCACGCGGTAGCCCGTCGGCGAGTTCGGCTGTGCGTGCGCTTGACGCATCCATCGCGGCAGAGGAAGCGCCCCGCGAAGCCGAGAGATCTTTTCGCAACATCGCGTCCTGGCATGATGAACTGGAACCCGCAGCCCTGATCGCGCTGGTCGATATTGCCTGGAAAGCAAGCGCGCCGGTCGAGGCCGGGCTTGTGCAGGATCTGGAAATTCTTGCGCAGCAATACCGGGGTCAGCCGGACGACCAAAGGCTTCATCACGCCCTTGCTGTTGCGCTTGCGCTGAACGGACAGTTCTCGCGCGGCTTTGCGGCGGCGGCAGACAATCAGACGCGGCTGATTGTCTGGGATATTCTGGCGGAGCGCGCAGGGAGCTCTGATTTGCTGATGCTGGCAAGCGATGCCTCCGGCGCCCCTGCGGAGCTGCCGGCCAAAACCCGGTCTGTTCTGGTTGCGCGCTTCATGGACCTGGGTCTTCCCGAGCTTGCGGAGAGTTGGGCGACGCAGGGGCGTCCCGCTTCTGAGGACGCATCGGATCGGCTTCTTTCGGCAAGATTGGCAGCGCAGCGCAAGGATGCCGCAGCCGCATTGCGAGGATTGGCGGGGCTGGAAGGGCCAGAGGCTGATGCGCTTCGCGGCGCGATGCTGATGCAAATGGGGTTGTCGGCCGAAGCTGTGGGGGCATTCCGGCGCGCGGGCGATGATGAAGCGATGCGGCAGGCGCTGCGCGTATCCCGGTCCTGGCGGGCGGTTGCCGAACAGGATCAGGGAATCTGGCGTAAGGCCGCGGCGTTTGACAGCGATTCACCCGTGGAAGAACTCGCGGACAAGCCGCTTGCCCACGCAAGAAGCTTGGTTGAAAGAAGCGGCCAGTCGCGTTCCGCACTTGAAAAGCTGCTTGCGACAGTCGCCGGGGGCGGGTTGTGAGTCAGGCCTCGAAGCGGGTTGCGCCACGACGCATGGTGTTGACGGGCTCCGGCAGGGTCAAGGCCTGATATGCACGCTGGTCGCAATGATTGCGCGGGCAGATGCGGCAGTTGATCCCCACGGGTGTCATTGTGATGCCTGAAAGCAGGAAGGGTTCAGCATAGCCGATTTCGCTGACATGTTCGAGGGAACAACCCATTGCGACGGCCAAGCGATTGTCCTGTGCGTGGCGTACCCATGTCGGCCGCTCCACCGTGCGTGAGAATACGAAAAACCGGCCGCCATCGGGCATTTCCACAAATTGCGGGACGATGCGTCCGGGCGTGCGGAAGCTGGTGTGAACATCCAGCCGCGGGCAGGCGCCACCGTGTTCTGCCAGCGGAAAACTGGTGGCATTGAACCTTTTGGCAACGTTTCCGCCCTTGTCGATGCGCAGGAAGAAGAAGGGCACACCCGGTGCACCCTCGCGTTGAAGCGTTGTTGCGCGGTGGCAGGCCTGTTCGAAGCTGACGCCGAATCGGGTGGCAAGATGGTCGAAGTCATACTTTGTGGCCTTCGCCTCTGCCAGAAAGGCATCATAGGGCATCAGGACTGCGGCGGCGAAATAGTTCGCAAGCTCCACCCGCAGACGCGCAACGCCTTGCGGATCTTTCAGCACCGACGCGGCGATAACCCCGTCCAGAAGCGGGGCCAGCTCCAGCAGGGCGCACATGTGCACAAGCTGGAAGATGCGGTTTGTGTGGTCCAGCGCTTCGGAAAGCTGAATTTCGCGCTGCGTCACGTTATAATCGCGCAGTGAAAAGGGCATGTCCTCAACAGGAAGAACCCGAACCCGAACGCCCAGCCTATCCCGCAGCCGACGCTTCAGCGCGTAATAGATGTCATCCCGTTCAACCTGTTCCGTGCCCCAGAAGGCTTCGGCAGCCTCTTCCAGATCCCGGAAATTGTTCCTGTTCTTGCGGAAGATGTCATGAACTGCTGCCTCGGGTGAGGACAGCGGGGTCTGGCCCGCAAGCTCCGTCATTGAAAGAAGCTGGTCGGAAATCGCGTGGTAGGCACGATGCAGGCGCAGAAAAGCCGCTGCGAGGTCCGGGCTGTGAATGAGCGCGGCGCGCAGTTGCGGCAGATCCGGCCGCAACTGCGCAAAGAGAGGGTCCTGCACAGCGCCGCGCAGCTCGGGCAAAAGATTGGCGTTGTCATCCTCGGCGATGTCCCGCCAGTCGACGCCATAAGTGTCCATCAGCCGAAACAGGATCGCGACGGAAACAGATCTTTCGTTGTTTTCCAAAAGGTTGACATAAGATGCGCTGATGCCGAGCGCCTTTGCCATCTGGGCCTGGGTCTCTCCCCTTTCCTGCCGCAAACGGCGAAGCTGGGGGCCGATGAATGTCTTCTGCATACGGTTGCACACAAATTTCTGGTTCGTCAACTTTACAATATTACAATTTATGAACCATGTAAATTCTCGCGTTTACAGCAGAACGCAGATTCATTTCCCCACAGTGAAATTTCCCGGCATCAATAATCTCAGCAATGGGAGGATTGCCATGAAAACCGGACTTTCTCACCTCTTCATCCCCGGCCCCACCAATGTGCCGGAAACCGTTCGCCGCGCCATGAACGTGCCGATGCAGGACCACCGCGCCCCGGATTTTGGGGATTTGACGGCCAGCATCTTCGCCGATCTCAAGACCGTCTACGGCACCACCAAGGGGCGCGTGGCCCTGTTTCCCGGATCGGGCACCGGCTGCTGGGAGGCGGCCATCACCAATACGCTGAATCCCGGCGATAAGGTGCTGATGGCGCGGCATGGCCAGTTTTCGCATCTCTGGGCAGAGATGGCAAAGAAGCTGGGGCTTGAGGTGCAGCTGATCGACCTGCCCTGGGGTGCGGGCGCCCCGGTAAAGGAATTCGCCCGTATTCTGGGCGCGGACAGGCATGGCGAGATCAAGGCGATCTTCGTCACCCATAACGAAACCGCGACTGGCGTGACCTCGGACGTGGCGGGCGTGCGCAAGGCGCTGGACGACGCGCTGC
This sequence comes from Gemmobacter caeni, assembly GCF_003054195.1. Lineage (GTDB taxonomy): Bacteria > Pseudomonadota > Alphaproteobacteria > Rhodobacterales > Rhodobacteraceae > Gemmobacter > Gemmobacter caeni. The sequence goes on along the minus strand of NZ_QBKP01000042.1, from coordinate 5,400 downwards.
ATGATGCGCTGCTGTTTGTCGATGGCGTGTCCTCGATCGGCTCGATCCCGTTCCGCATGGATGACTGGGGAGTCGATCTGGCGGTGACCGGCAGCCAGAAAGGGCTGATGAGCCCGGCGGGTCTGGGTATGCTCGCGGTCAGCCCGAAGGCGCTGAAGGCGATGGAAAGTTCCACCATGCGCCGTGCCTTCTTCGACCTGGCCGACATGCTGCGCGCGCATGACGGCGGTTCATTCCCCTATACGCCGCCGGTGCCGCTGCTGCATGGCGTGAAGGCGGCGCTGACGCGGATGATGGAAGAAGGGCTGCCGAACATTCATGCGCGGCACAAGCGGCTGGCATCGGGTGTGCGCCGTGCGGTGGCGGCCTGGGGGCTGGACCTCTGCGCCGAACATCCGACGCTTTATTCCGATACCGTCACCGCGGTGCGCGTGCCTGAAGGAGTAGATGCGCGCGAGGTCATCCGCATCGCTTATGAGCGCTACAACTGCTCGCTCGGGTCGGGGCTTGGCCCACTGAACGGCAAGGCCTTCCGCATCGGCCATCTGGGCGATCTGAATGAAGGGATGTGCCTCACCGCCATCTCCATCGCCGAAATGGCACTGGTCGAGGCCGGTGCCCGGATCAAGCTGGGTTCGGGCGTTGCCGCTGCCCAGGAAGTTTACCTGATGCGCCCCGCCCAGCCCGAGCTGCGGCTGGCCGCCGAATGATCTCCGGATAAACAGGACAGACACATGAGCCACACTTTGCACCCGCTGCGGCGCCAACGCCTGCAGCGCTCGGAACTTGCCGTCCCGGCGTCCAACCCCACCATGATCGACAAGGCCGCGACTGGCCCGGCGGATTACATCTTCCTTGACCTTGAGGATGCGGTGGCACCGCCGGAAAAGGAACAGGCCCGCAAGAATGCGATTCAGGCGCTGAACGACATCGACTGGGCGGCGGCGGGCAAGACCGTTTCTGTCCGCATCAACGGGCTGGATACGCACTACATGTATCGTGACGTCGTTGATGTGATGGAGCAGGCGGGTGATCGCGTGCACACGCTTCTGGTGCCCAAGGTCGGCGTGACCGGCGATCTGTATATGGTCGAGGCCATGGTGAACCAGATCGAGATGGCGAAGGGCTATCAGACCCGCGTGGGCCTTGAGGCGCTGATCGAAACCGCGCTGGGCATGGCGAATGTCGAGGCCATCGCGCAGTTCGGTGGCCGGCTGGAGGCGCTGCACTTCGGCGTGGCAGATTACGCGGCGAGCCTCAGGGCGCGCACCACCAACATCGGTGGTCTGAACCCGCATTACCCCGGCGATCAGTGGCATTCGGCGATCAGCCGCATGGTGGTTGCCTGCCGCGCCTATGGCCTGCGCGCCATTGACGGGCCGTTCGGCGATTTCAGCGATCCCGAAGGGTATAAGGAGGGCGCGCGTCGCGCCGCCGCGCTGGGCTGCGATGGCAAATGGGCCATCCACCCCTCGCAGGTCACGCTGGCGAACGAGGTCTTCTCGCCGCCGGATACCGAAGTCACCCGCGCCCGTCGCATCATCGACGAATTGCGCAAGGCGGAATCCGAAGGGCGCGGCGCCGCCTCGCTGGACGGCAAGATGATCGACGCGGCCTCGGAACGCATGGCGCGCAACGTCATCGTTCTGGCCGACGCCATCGCCGCACGCTGAGGGAGGAATATAAATGGATATTCATGAATATCAGGCGAAGGAAATTCTGGCAGGCTTCGGCGTGCCGGTCCCGCGCGGTGGCCTGGCTTACAGCCCGGAACAGGCAGGCTACCGCGCGCGCGAACTGGGTGGCAGCGCCTGGGTGGTGAAGGCGCAGATCCACTCGGGTGGCCGGGGCGAGGCGGGGGGGGTGAAGCTATGCCGCAGCCCCGAGGAAGTGCAGGACTACGCGCAAACCCTGTTCGGTCGCCAGTTGGTGACAAAGCAGACCGATGCGAATGGCAAGGGGGTCTATCGGCTTTGGGTCGAGGCGGCGTCCGAGATCCGGCAGGAGCTGTATCTGGGCTTCGTGCTGGACCGGAAATCCGAACGCATCATGATTGTCGCCTCCGCGCATGGCGGTATGGAGATCGAGGATCTGGCGGAAAGCGACGCGGATTCGCTGCGCCGCATGGTCATCGACCCGGCGGTGGGTCTGGTGCCGTTCCAGGCGCGGGAGCTTGCCTTCTCGCTGGGCCTGCGCGGTGGTCAGATCGCGCAGATGGTCAATGTGCTGACGGCCTGCCACCGTGCCTACCGCGAGCTTGACGCCACGATGGTCGAAATCAATCCGCTGATCATCAACGGCTCGGGTGATCTGGTGGCGCTGGACGCGAAGATGAGCTTTGACACCAACGCGCTCTATCGTCGCCCCGAGGTCGCCGAACTGCGTGACCGCAGCCAGGAAGACCCGCGCGAAAGCATGGCCGGCGATTATGGTCTGGCCTATGTCGGGCTCGACGGTGACATCGGCTGCATCATCAACGGCGCCGGTCTGGCCATGGCCACGATGGACATGATCAAGCTGGCCGGGGGCGAGCCTGCCAACTTCCTCGACATCGGCGGTGGCGCCAGCCCGGAGCGGGTGGTCCGCGCCTTCCGCACCGTGCTGACCGATCGCAATGTGCAGGTGATCCTCGTGAACATCTTCGCGGGCATCAACCGCTGCGACTGGGTGGCCGAGGGGGTGGTGAAAGCCTACCGCGAGGTCGGCATGACCATCCCGGTCGTGGTGCGCCTTGCCGGAACCAATGTCGAGGAAGGCCAGCGCATCCTCGCCGAAAGCGGGCTGCCGCTGCACACCGCTGACACGCTTGCCGAAGCGGCCGACATCGCCGTTGGCCTGCGCCAGAAACGCGCCGCCTGAGGGAGGAAAGTATGACCATTCTGATCAACGAGACGACCAAGGTCATCGTTCAGGGCATGTCGGGCCGCATCGGCCAGTTCCACAGCGCTGACATGATCAAGAACAACACCAATGTGGTGGGTGGCGTGGTGCCTGGCAAGGGCGGAGAGACTTTCCTCGACCGGCCACTGTTCAACACCGTGCGCGAGGCGGTGGATGCGACGGGGGCCGAGGCAAGCCTCGTCTTCGTGCCGCCGCCCTTCGCGGCCGATGCGATCATGGAGGCGGCGGATGCAGGCATCAAGACCGCCGTCTGCGTGACCGACGGCATCCCAGCTCAGGACATGATGCAGGTGAAACGCTTCCTGCGCCGCTATCCCGAAAACCGCAAGATGCGGCTGATCGGGCCGAACTGCGCGGGCATCATCTCGCCCGGCCGCGGCTTCATGGGCATCATGCCGCCGCATATCTACATGCCGGGTCGGGTAGGCATCGTCGGTCGTTCCGGCACGCTGGGCTATGAGGCTGCCAGCCAGATGAAGGCGTTGGGCATCGGCGTTTCCACCTCGGTCGGTATCGGCGGCGATCCGGTGAACGGGTCAAGCTTCCGCGACATCCTGCAACTGTTCGAGGCCGATCCCGAGACCGATGCCGTCGTAATGATCGGTGAGATCGGTGGCCCGCAGGAGGCGGAGGCCGCCGCCTGGGTGCGGGAACATATGTCGAAGCCGGTGGTGGCCTATATCGCCGGGCTGTCGGCGCCAAAGGGCCGCAAGATGGGCCATGCCGGGGCCATTGTTTCGGCCTTTGGGGAAAGCGCGCAGGAGAAAGTGGAGATCCTGACCGCGGCTGGCATTTCCATCGCGCCAAACCCCTCCGCCATCGGGGCCACGGTGGCGCAGGTATTGGGCCGTCGCGCCGCGGCCTGATGCGTTGCTCCGGCGCCTCGGTTTCGGGGCGCCGGATGCAGGGCAGTTGACAGAACGGCCCGGTCCTTCCTATCTCGGGGCATCGCGGGGCCAAGGCGCCCGCGGCAACACGGTGACCGGGCCCCTCTGGCAAGAGATCGGCGCTCTTGTGATGTCGGCACCTCGCGTTCTGGACCGCCGAGCGGAATGCTGACTTTCATGTCCACATCAACGGCCAAGCCCATGGTCGCATATCTCAAATGGGCCTTCATCGTGACAGGTGTCGGGCTGGCGCTGGGCGCCGCCCTTGGCTGGCAGACAACCGGCACGCTTTCCGGTGCGCTGACCATCTTCTTCATCTGCGCCGTTCTGGCGGTGCTGGAGATCTCGCTGTCCTTTGACAATGCCATCGTCAACGCCAACAAGCTCAAGACGATGAGCCCGGTCTGGCAGCACCGATTCCTGACCTGGGGTATCCTGATCGCGGTTTTCGGCATGCGGATCGTCTTCCCGCTGCTGATCGTGGTCATTGCCGCGCATGTCGGTCCGATCGACGCGCTGATCATGGCGGCCGCCCGCCCGGCTGAATACGCGCGCATCATGCAGGAGGCACATCTGCCCATCGCCGCTTTCGGTGGCACTTTCCTGATGATGGTGGCGCTGACCTATTTCTTCGATCAGGAAAAGGATGTGCACTGGGTCGAATGGCTGGAAAGCCGCATGGCCTCTTACGCCACGATCAAAGGGGTCGAGATCGCGCTTGTGCTGATCCTTGTCCTCCTGTTCTCGCGCCTTCTGGAGGGCGAGGCCCGGAACGTCTTCGTCTATTCCGCCATCTATGGCTTGCTGACTTTCCTGCTGGTCGAGGTGCTGGGCGGGTTTCTGGATCGCACGCAGGAAACCACGCGCGCTGCGGCGCAGGGCGGGCTGGGCGCCTTCCTCTACCTGGAGGTGCTGGATGCCAGCTTCTCGTTTGACGGGGTGATCGGGGCCTTCGCGCTCAGCCAGAACCTGTTCGTCATCGCCATCGGGCTGGGCATCGGTGCGATGTATGTGCGTTCCATGACCATCATGCTGGTCGAACGCGGTACGCTGGCCGAATACCGCTATCTGGAGCATGGGGCGTTCTACGCCATCCTGATCCTGTCGGTGATCATGTACTGCCAGACGCTCGTGCATATTCCCGAGGTCATTACCGGACTGGGAGGGGCGGCTTTGATCGGTGTTGCCCTCTGGTCGTCGATCCGCAGCAACAGATGTGAGGCGGGTGCGGCGCCGAAGTAAGCAAAGGCCGGGGGAAGCCCCGGCCTTTTGCATTTCCGCGAGGGGAAGCCGCCGTTCGCGGGAAGGGAATCGCGCGGAATCAGCGGCTTGGCCGCGGCATCTGGCGTGCTGATTCTGTTTCCCGGTGCCATGTGGAACGAGATCCACCAGCCAGCCTACAGTCTCGGGAAACTTTTATTACGCAGCGCAACCGTCATATTGTGCTAAAAATTTCTCCACATACCACATGCAGCGCAACATTCCGCAGCATGAAAAAAATCTGACACATTCCTGCATTTTTGCTCTTGCGGGTTTTTGGGTGTGGGCCTAGAAGCTGCCTCACCGAAACGGACGGTGGCGGGAACGAAGCGAAGCGGAAGCGAGCTTGGGA
>NZ_QBKP01000041.1 GCF_003054195.1 Gemmobacter caeni | reverse complement strand
CACATGAGATTGCTGGCGCGCAGTGCAGCGACAACGGCGGCTTCGATCTGGTCGGCCGCTTCATCGAGGTCATCCTCGATCAAATCCCCGCCCAGCAGCTTGACCACCACGACCAGCGAGGTTTCGCGCTGCGCAGTGTCCTGAGATGCGGATGACCGCCGCTCGGATGGAGTGGCGACGGCCCATGCGGGCAGATGCTCTGCGTTGACAGATTGCGCCCAGGCAAAGAACTCGGTCCAACCTGTCAGACCGGCCTGAAGCGCGGCACGGGCCGATGCGCGGATTTGCTGGCGGTCTGATGCGCTCATGTGACGGGTTCCAGCCTATATGTCACGAAGGCATCGAAAGCCGGAGAACCGGAAATATACCCCGGACCAACAATGAACCGGCGACCATCCGAAACCTCGATCTGATCACCACGCACCGCAACAGCGTCAGACTTTCGCACCCGCCACGTCGGCATGTTGAGGATCACTGTACCGCCATCATCCCCCGTGACCTCTACCGGGGTCTCGCGGAATACAGACTGGACCACCCGACCCTCACCAACCTGAGGCAGGAAGGTGACCGACCCACCGAACACTCCGGAAAGCAGGCCGGTTACGCCGTCAAAAAGACCCGTCATCAGATCAGCGGATCACGCCGTCCAGAAGCACCATACCAGTGGCAGACGGGTTCGCCGCCGCCTCTGCGGCAGCCCCGATCAGGGTATTGCCAGAAGCGACGGTGGTACATTGCTTGTTGGTAGCGTCCCAGTAAATCTTGGCGCCAACCGTCCAGGCCTGAGCGCCAAGCTTCGGAAGCTCGAAAACGCCGGTGCGAACCAGTACGACAGGATCACCGATTTCGGCGGAACCCTGCGCCACGCCACAGATCGCACCGGAGAAAATCAACTCCCCCGAAAGAATGGCCGCCGCCGCCGCGATGGTCAGATGTTGACCCGGCTGGATATAGTTTTGCATGGGATATTCCTCATGTTTTGCCCACCATTGGACAGGTTCACGAAAAGACGCAGGGCGCCCGAAGGCGCCCCGCGTCAGATCAGTTGCAGCGGACCTCAGGCACCCGCATTCTTGTAGGATCCGCGGAATTCAACCGCAGCGGCGCCGAAAATGTGGCGCGCGTTCATCTTGACCGCGTCCGGGTTCATGCCTTCGATGGTTTCGACGGTCGGCGCCTCATAGCCGCTGAGATAGGCATGCTGGATCGGCGGCAGATCGGGATCGACCAGATACCAGGCAGTATCCGACCCGCCCGCCACAACGCCAAGGTTCGGCACCGTGTGCACCTCGAAACGCGACTTGTAGGGGTTCGCATCGGCCGACTTGGTCGGCAGGATGTCAGCCGTGAATTGGAGGGCTGCAAGCTCCAGCGCAGGCGGAACGATCAGACGCTCAGCCTCCGGCGCAATGAAATCGTCGGGATCTTTCGAGCCGAACATCTTCATCTCGGCCATCGCTTTCCGGGCCGCAGCAATGGTCGTCACCGAAATAGCGCCGCCGCTGGCCGCGAGATTGCCATGATCAGCGTGGAACAGCGCTTTTCCGTCCGATTTCAGGGCCACATTCGAACGGATCAGCGACCAGACCATTCCGTTTTCCATGGCCCGGGCGGCCGTGGCGAATTCACGCGGAATGCGGGCAAATGCCCCCATGTCGTCATTGATGACCGCCTCGAAAGACAAGGTTATCGTCCGCCCGCGACGCTCGACCTTCAGCCCTTCGGCCTCGTCTGCAAGCTTCGCCGTCTGGTACTCACCGTTTTCCTGCACAGACTTCAGCTGGAAGTCGCCACCGAACCGCACAGCATAGAGCTCGCGGAAGTCCATCGCCGTCAACGCCGCCCCGGTGACCAGTTGCCATTGCGGAGCCCGGCGCTGATACTCCGCCAGAAGCGTGCGCGACATCACCTCGGTCGTAATATAGGCGAAATCGCTGACGCCAATCGCACCGCCCATCATGGTCGTCGCCCGCATGCCGCGACGCACGGCCTCGGTATCGTTGAACCCGACGCTGCGACCGCTCGCCCGGCCAAGCTCCATCGCAAGGCGCTTCAGCCGCAAACCGCGGAAATCAGCCGCGGGGCCTTCGGTCTGACCCATCAGGGCCCCGATCATGCCTTCCAGCTTCGTTTCGGTTTCATCGCGCCGCATCTGCGTGCGCGGGCCGCGCCCGTCGATACCCACCTTGTCTTCTCCTTTGCCCTTGATGGCGGCATAGACCTGCCGCGTGGTCATGCCCTGACCGATGAAATCAGCGGCACGAGCTGCGCTCACACCATGGCGACCACACATGTTGATGATCGCGATGGCACGGGCAGCCGAAGCCTCAGCGCCGTCGTCTTCCCCTTCGCCACCGTCTCCGCCATCCGGCATTTCGCCGTCATCACCCTGGCCATCCTCTTCCGACTGGCCTTCCATTTCAGGCTCGATATCCTCTTCCATATCGGGCGCATTCTCTTCTTCAGCGGCGGTGGTCGCCGTGACCCTGCCCTTCGGGGCCGGTTTGGTCTTCATCGCCATGGCTTTACCTCCTTTGGCGGTGGGTTTCTCGAAACCGGCCATCATGGCCAGAACCGATGCTCGTGGCCGCTCGCGCTGAAGCGCGCCAGCCGCTGACAGCAGGCGCTCCGGCGCGTGCTGGTAGATCCTGTAATCAAAAGCGGCTGGCTCGGTCGCGTCGCCTTCATCATCAACGGAGGTTGCAAAACCAGCCTCGACAGCCGAAGGGCCGTCGAAATAGGTCTCCGCCTTCATCACCTCGCGCGCATCGTCGACACTCTTGCCTGACCGGCGCGCATAGATGCCAGCGTAGGCGTTGGCTATCACGTCCAGCGCATCTGCGGCCTTACGATGCGCCGCCGACGTACCACGCTCCGCCAACCAGTCCTGCGCTGGATCATGGATCATAAGGATGGACCCGGGTGACATCGTGATAGTGTCACCGGCCATCGCGATCAGACTGGCCGCCGATGCTGCAATACCTTCGACGACGACATTGACGGCACCGGCATATCCACGCAGCGCTGTATAGATCGCCTGCCCTTCAGTCGCGATGCCACCACCCGAGTTAATCCGAACGGTCAGCGGCCCGGACATGCCCGCCAGCGTGTCCCGTACCGTTCTCGCGGTGAAATACTCTTCGTCCCACCAGGACGATCCAACCGTGCCGTAGAGCAGCAGTTCGTTCATGGGTTCCCCCTCAGGCTGCAAGTTTCGAGATAATCGCGCCAAAGGCGCGGGGATGGGCCTGCCGCATCGCATCAAGAAGGCTGACTACGGTATCATCGACCACGTCAGCGCTGTCGGACCCCCGCGACAGGCGCGAGACATCCGCCCGCGGGTCGCTGTCAAACAACAGCCCGAGATTGGCCGCGTCTTCCTTATCCTGCACCTGCTCCTCCAACAGACGCTCCGGGTCGATACCGAGCATGCGTACAACCTGCTGGCGCGAAGCGAACCCCGAACGAACAGCCTCTCGGAGGGCAGTGAATTCACGGGCCGGATCAACGATGATCTTGCGTGGCGGCACCCATGTCAGGCTGATCGTCTGCCAAATATCATTGGGCAGGCCTGCCGCCGCGAAGTCTTCGGCGTCCAACGCTTGCCAAGCATCCACAAAGGCTTCTGCTAGGGGCTGCATCAGTTGCGGAATGAGCAGGAGATGCTGCCACTCGCTGACATTCTGATCCATTTCCAGACGCCCCATGCGAGCCGAACTGAAATTGACCTGCGCCAGGTCGCCAGTCAGCGCCTCGTAACTGATGCCCAGTCCGGCAGCGATAGAACGCAACACGGATCTGGTGAATTCATCATAGGCAGCAACACCCGGCGGCTCTGCAAAGCTGACATCCTGACCTTCGGCCAGATCATAGATCATGCCAGGTGAAATCTCCCCGAAGGCATCGTCGGCATTACCCGAATTGCCCTCGGTATTGGTTCTGAAAACGGCAAAACATGCAGCGATCTTCTGCCGCACAAGCTGCGCATCTTCGTGATCTGCGAGATCCTGCAAGCGCAGCATAACAGCGTCGAACCAGGTGACGCCACGCTGCTGGCCCGGTCGATCTACACGGTAGATATGAAGGATTTCATCAGCGGGAACGCGCACCGAAACCGACGCCCCCCGAAACATGGGACGATCTGAACCGGGGTGGGCAGGAAACAACCAATAGGCAACACGGCGCGACGATGCATCATACTCGATACCGTCACGAATCTCGCCCCCACCCTCAATGGCACCGACCTTGTGCTGATCGAGATAGTCGGACTCCAGCACTTCAAGCTGCAACGGCAGGGCACCGTCAACAAGCGTGTCGCTGTGGAGGCGGACAAGGCATTCACCATCTGCAACGACAGCTCGCATGATCAGATTCTGAAGACCGTAAAGGTTCAGACGGCCATTGCGGTCGATACGGGTCGTGTCGAAATGCTCTTCGATGCGCTTCAACCCGCGATCCCGGATTAGTTTTTGCCCGGTCTTGCGCAGCTTCGGATAGCGCACAGTGACTTTTGGGATAATCCCGTCGCCCACCACATTGCCGGCGATGACTGCCTGACCCCGCTTTGCAAAAGGCGCATTCCGGATCATGTCTCGCGAGAAGAAAGCCATGGTCTGCCGCTGGCGCGCAGCGCTATCCGCATCGGTGCGGGTCGGTCGCATGGTGGAGGTGCGCCGACCGATCTGGGCGGCATCGTAATGCGCGGCAATGGCACGGGCGCGCGCACGCTTGGCGCCCCACTGGGGCGCGATGGCCAGAATGGCCTTCTCGAACCTGTTCACGGAATTCAGCCCCTGCGATAGACCGGATAGGTGGCGCGGCTGCGCCCCTTGGGATTGAGGCCAAGCTCAGCCTCCATCATACTTTTGATACGCAGCATCTCTGTCAGACTGCGAAACTGGACCTTTTCACCATTTCCGAGGTCCATGCTCGTGACACCCTTGGCGATCATCTGGCACAGCGTCTCGTATTGCTCGCCTGTGTAAGAGGTCATAGCCATTTCCCTTTCCGCGCGGAAAAACCGAAACGCCCACGCGATTTATGTTCCGTCGCAGACCTGTCCTGAGGCTGCTGATCCGTTCGATCCGGTCTGTCAGCTTCGGCCAAACTGAGGGGGACCGAGAATTCATTATCGGCTGACAGGATTGCCCAATGGCGATTGGGGGAAGTCCAGTCGATCCTCTCCGCGCCCAGGATGATGTGCTGCGCCCTCGCCTGAACGAGGTGATCAAGACTCTCATTCCGCACCATGCCAGGGCGCTTTTCCCAGCCCTTCGCCGTGCGACGCTCGGCCGTGAATTCAGTCAGATGGCCAGCCTCCATCCAGCCAGGTATGTGGCAGTAATTCTGGCCATCATCGAGCAATCTCACACTCGCGGCGACCACATCCTTCAGACGGTCGGTTGCCATGTTGAGGATCTTGATATCTGAAGCCACCTTGCGTTTGCCGCTGGCCCGCTCCGGCGCACGCAGCCAGACCCTGTCGACATGATGCAAGCCACCATGGCCCCGCGTGAGATACCATCTCTTACCTCTGCCCGCCTTCCGGCGAGCCCTGTAGAAGCGATAGGCGTTGTCGGTCGTGGCGCCACCACCATGCATATCTACAGCCAGTGAAACGGCCTTCAGCCCCCATTCCCCGCCTTCGATAGGCCAGATACGGTCCTCAAGCCCGACAAGTACCTGCCAGTCTTCGGCAACCTCAAATGGCTTCAAAGTGCGGCCGTCGGCTCCGGGCGCACCTGCCGGTGGCGTATTGATCTCAAACCTGTCAATCGGCTGGTGGCGCCCACCTTCACCCCACGCTGTCACTCCGACAGAAAAATAGGTGCCCTGCACGTCAACTGATACCGTCAGGTAACGCGCCCATGAGGGTGCAACACCCTTCTGGCTTTTGACATCCTGCGCCTTGTCCTTCAGACCTTGGAGCGTGATTTCCATCTCGCTGGAAGCGCTGCGCGGCAGATAGGGCTGGGCCTGCCCGGTGCTGACCGTTGCGCGCAGCTTCTCTTCATCGCCCGTTGCATCGAAATGCGCCTCGGCCTGCCGATAGGCCGTCACGAGCTCAGCCCAGGTCGAGAAAGCGGCACTCGCCCCATCCAGCCAGTACGAAAGCAGATCCGTTCGCCGTAGCTCCGGGCGATCTACGGTCACCAACCGAATCTCGCCACTCTCATCAGGCGTTGCCTCGTGCAGCCATTGACCGGAGGCATTTAGCTCGCGCTTGAGTTCATGTCCGAAGGTGTCGCGGCAGTGAGGGCAACGCATCCGCGCGGCCTCACCTGCCTCGACAGGGTCTGCGCTGTCCGGATAAACCAGACGCGCAAAAGTCATTTCGAACATCGCACCGCAGCACGGACACGGCACATACCATCTGCCCCGCGTCCCGCCCGGATACAAAGAGAGCACACCATATGCCACGGGCGGACAATCATGTGGCGTCTGGGGGCGCCAATTTTCATCCTTGATTGGCGCACCCGGGCTGCTTTCGATAACTACCATGCCCCGGGACAGGAATGTCCGGGTACGAGCTCTCATCTGCGTATAAGGGTCACCGTCGCCAATGACCCCATTTCCCCAGGCTGGCCTGTCGAAGTCTGTTGCCAGCAGAATGCGAACTGTCGTCGATGCCAGTTTCTCGGGCGTCGGCCAGTCCAGAGTCAGATGCGCGCCACCAGTGAACAGTTTCTGAAAAATCGTATCCGCCCCGCGACCGCTCGCAAGACGTGCCCGGATATCCGGGCTGTTATAGATCATCGGACCAATCTTTTCCCGCTCCATCAACGCGGCAGCATCCCGCGTCATCTGAAACAGGGCAATCCGACCCGGATCTGACATGATCGCGTGGCAGGCCACGGTTTGCAGCATCATGGTCTTTCCGGACTGCGACGGGCCGGCGAACACCAATCCACGAAACCGGCGCGACGCAGTCATGTCGGTCGGCTCGACCATATAAGGCGCCACGTCCGCGCGAAACGGCTGCCACTGCCCCGAGATATTGACCCGCATATGCCGCTCGGCCGACGCCGTGACCGAAATCCGCTCTGCAGGGCGCATGGCAGGCAACGCGATGCGGAGTGCGGAACGGGGATCGGTATAAGAGGGAAGCGGCTCTGCCCCATATGGGGCAGAAACCGGAACACCGCTCAGATCAGCCATCTTTCCTGCACTTCGACATCAGGCACGTCGCGCTCCCTCAGTTCCTCCTCTTCGATCCTGTCAGCCATCGCCCGCAGGATATCTGCACCTGCCCGGGAAACATCCGACACCTGATCAGGCTTCAGGCTCAACTCACGCTCAAGGCGGTCGGGCAAAGCCTCAAGTCCATCCCGAACAATCTTGGCAATCGCCTCATAGAGGTCGACTACATCTGCCAGCGGTACGAGCTGGCGACGCATGTGGGCTGCTTTTGACCAGGCGATATCCGCCATCGCAGCTTCACGTCGCTGCTGCGGGGTCATGGACGCCTGTGGATCGTCCATCTCCAGTCCGAGGAATGATGCCTGCAAAGCCACCACCTGAGCTTTGTTATGGCGCGCCCTCAGGTCCTGATCCGCCTCCCGCGCTCTGCGCCATGCCCAGCAATGAGATAGGCGCAGCACATAGGCTTTGCCGTTTCCTCCGGCCTGCACCACCGGCATGCCATCCTGTTTGATCCATTTGGCGACCGTGGTGACCGTGGTATTCAAGGCCTGCGCGATCTCTTCCTGATTGCAGTCCGCATCCTGCACGCCATGTGGCAGCGGGAAACGATCCAGCATATCCCGAAGCACATCATCGACTTCAACCGGGATCAGTTCCGGTACGCCAACCTGCCCCTCAGAAGCAACCACAACAACAACCCCTTGTCATAGCATAAAAATTTTCAAAAACGCCCGCAAACCGGGGTGCGAATTACCCGCGTGCGGCTTTGACCCCGGAAGGACCCGCGCCTACCTGGCCCGGGCGACCGCCTCTGCGAGGCGTCGGTCGAGGTGGTCGGGCAGCCGGCGCTGCCAAACCTCATCGACACCCTCGTAGAACCCGAGGCGTGGGGTGTACTTTGGCGCCTTGTCGCTGAACTTCAGCACCCGCACCGCGATGTCATCAGGCTTTGCCCGCCGGTAAACGCCGGGAGCAAGACCGTGCTGGGGCACAAAGTATTTCGCCCTCTTGGGCGCCCGCTTCGCAGATCGCTCGGTCGTATTGGTGCGCGGATCACGCTGCGCCCCGAGGGCAGACAGCACCTGATTGCGCTCGCCGGAAGACCAGTTGCCCGAGCCGTCAAGACGGGCATGCTCACCCGGCAGGACACTGCGGATCACGCCCCCCCAAGCCACGCGCGAGGACAGCAGCTTTTCCACCCCGGTCTGCGGTCGCGCGCCGCCACCTTCCTCGACCTTGAGGTAATGGCGCCTGCCAACACTCGGCCGCTCTTTCACCTGAGCTTCAAGGTTCCGCTTGTCAGCGCGCCAGACCATCAGAGCATTCTTGGTGAACCGCGTGGGCCGGTCGAACACCACTTCCATGCGACGCTGGATGTATTCAAGCGCATCCTTGGCTGTGTCGTTCAAGGCATTCGCGGCCGCGAACGGAAGCTGCGCCACTTCGAGATTGGTCAGGTGCCGACGGAACTGACTGTCATCGACCCTGATCGACAGCTCTTCCATCTCCACCCCTCTGAAACGCGAAACGCCCGGGAGCGTGATGCTCCGGGCGCAATGAAGGCGTGTCGGACCTCGCGTTCAACGGGTCCCCGCCGCCCACCCTCCGGGCCACGGGCGCAATACGCGCTAGGGTTACCGGCATGAGGCTATTGATCGCAGAAGCTACGCCCGACCGAGCGTAGCTGTCAACCCGCCTTGCGAAGCGGAACCAGATCCTCCGCAACACCATCCACCACCACCTCGCGACCGAACAGCTGGAAGCGCAGACGAACGCCACCATCAGCCACAAGTTCGACGACCTCGCAGGGCAACTCAGCAAACGGACCGACGCGGAACATCGCATGATCCCCAGCCCGCATTCTGGATGCTTCCCGCCGGCGCAATTGATCTGCCGCCAGATCGCGCTCGATACGTTCATCCCGCTTACGCATGGCATGGATCGCCTGAAGGCGTGAAGGCTCCAACACACCCCAATGCCCATCGGCCCGGCACAGCGCGCCGATCACCCACGGGCATGACATCACCATATGCACCACTGGGTCGCCGCAGAACCGCGCGAACACATATCCGGGCAGATAGCGACGATGATAGGTCCGCACCACGCCACGGGCCCTAGTCTGCCGCTTCAGAACCGGGTGAAATGCATAAACCCCGCGCTTGCGGAGCCATCCCTCGACCTCATCCTCGCGCTGCGGTGCGACCCGCAGGGCATACCATCGCGACGGCCCCGGCAGCACGATCCCGGCCACGTCACGCGGCGGCAGGACATCACCGATCCTGAGGGCGGTTTGTTCAAATCCATTTGACCGCATGATCACGCCGCACCCCGCTTGCTCTGCCCCGCCTCGACCAGCGCCAAGGCATCGACCTTGTCGCGCAGATAGGCCGCTTCCCACCGCAGCTCGGCATCGGTCAGACTGGCCCCGCGATCCCGCTTGTCGGCCAGGATGCGCAGGCCCCGCGCGTTATCCTCGGCCTCCTGCGTGATGCCCCTCTGTTCGTATTCAAACGGTGGGCGCGGATATTTGCGCAGGAACCGATAGACCTCGACCAGATCCCCGCGCAACACCGCCCTCGGCCCTTCGACCGACCCCAGCCAACTGACCAGCGCCCGGTTAAGCGCCAGCGGGCGCGGCTGCCAGACCTGAGCCCGGTGCATGATCAGCACCTCGGACGGCCAGTCAGCCTTGCCGCCCGACAGGTCAATCAGTTCGTCCGCCAACGCTGCCAGCTTGTCCGGGTCCATGTAGGAAAGCTTTTCCGCGATCACCGTCATCCGCGCCTCATGCGCCTCCAGCGTCACGCCGCGCTTGCGCACAAACCCGGCCTGTTCCAGCCGGGAAATCAGATGCTCCCGCACAGCCCTGCGGCCATGGCCTTCATCGGTCTCTGCGCCTTCGGTCATCGCATCCTCCATTTTCTCAGCCTTTGCCCCATCTGCCATCCCGCGCTTTGCCCCGCGTTCCGGGAAGGAATGTTCTGTCAGGTCCTGTCCTGTCATTCTTTGTCCTGTCCTGTAGGGCAATTTCAGCGAAACCCTTGAAAAAAGAGCGAAATCGCCCTGAAACCTTTCACCGTGTTACTGAAACCGTTTCAGCGATTTCAGCGTGTTTCACCGTCCCCGCCGAGGCTGACGACACGCGGCACGCCCGCCACAGCATCGGCTGCGACGCGCACATTGTCCTCGTTGACGAACAGCCCATGCTCATCCAGCCACCGCGTGATTGCCTCGACCGCATGGGAGGAATTGGCGATCCGCGTCATGCCCGCGATGCCCTTGAGCTTCGATTTCACCCGACTGCGCATGACGGCCAGGCGGCTTTCCTCGCGGCTGCGCGCGCGGCCTTTCTTGCGCTTGACCGCCCGTTCAGCGATTTCGGCGATGAAGGGATGCCCCAGCCGGTCAGATCGCATCTGGCCGCCAGTCTCGACATGGCATTGCCGCCAGCCGTGCAGCACGCCCTCGCGCACCGCCCGCCAGCCCTCGACATCCGCGCCGAACCGGGCCAGCTGCGCCAGCTCCACATCATCATCGGGCAGCGTGCCTGCCGGGTCCTGCCGGTAGCACTCCGACCACAGGATCAGCGCGGTCCCGATGTCGGCCCGGCGATCCTCGCGCAGCGCATAGGCCAGGAAGCGCGAGGTCAGCAGCTTGTGAATGTGCAACTCCACCCATTCATGCGAGGCCAGCGT
>NZ_QBKP01000040.1 GCF_003054195.1 Gemmobacter caeni | reverse complement strand
CACATGAGATTGCTGGCGCGCAGTGCAGCGACAACGGCGGCTTCGATCTGGTCGGCCGCTTCATCGAGGTCATCCTCGATCAAATCCCCGCCCAGAAGCTTGACCACCACGACCAGCGTGGTTTCGCGCTGCGCGCTGTCCTGCGATGCAGACGAACGCCGCTCGGAGGGCGTGGCGACCGCCCAGGCGGGAAGATGCTCTGCATTGACCGATTGCGCCCAGGCGAAGAACTCGGTCCAACCTGTCAGACCGGCCTGAAGCGCGGCACGGGCCGACGCGCGGATTTGCTTGCGATCCGACGATGGCATCAGACCGCCTCCAGCTTGTAGATGACAAAGGCATCATCGGCTGGCGATCCGCTGATGTAACTGGCCACGACGACATAGCGGCGCCCGCCCGAAACCTCGATCTGATCACCACGCACCGCAACAGCGTCGGACTTTCGCACGCGCCATGTCGGCATGTTGATGATAATCGCCCCGCCGTCGTCGCCTGTCGCCTCCACCGGGGTTTCGCGAAAAATCGACAACACTTCCCGCGACTCGCCGACCTGCGGAAGAAACAGGATCGGGGTGCCCAGCGTTTCCGCCAGCACCCCGGCCATGCCGTCGAACACGCTCGCCATGTCAGCCGTTCAGCCGGATGCGGCCCGTGGTCTCCCCGGCACCACTGCCGACCGCAGACACGGCCTTGCCGATCAGCGTGTTGCCGCTGGAGGCCGTGGTGCAATACTTGTTGGTATTGTCCCAGTAGATCGCGGCGCCCACCGTCCAGGCCTGCGACCCGACCTTCAGGATATCAACGACGCCTTCAAGCTGCGCCTCGACATCCGCGCCGCTGGCCGCGTCATGCACGGCCACGCCGAAGATGGTCCCGACCAAAAGGCCTGCGCCCGAGGCCACGTCATAGGGCGCGGGAAGCGTGATCCGCTCACCGCGCTGCACATAGTTCTTCATGTTCCGATCCTTTCGGTTGTCGATTGAACCCGGCATGCATGCAGGGCGAAAGACGAAGGGCGGCCCGGAAGCCGCCCTTTCGTCAGGTCATGTCGTCGCCGGATCAGGCGCCGGCGTTCTTGTAGCCGCCACGGAAATCAATGGCGCCGCAGCCGAAGTCATGTTCCAGCGAGAACTTGGTGCCCTGCACACCGAAGGGATCTTCCATACGGAAGCGCGGCGCAGTGTAGCCTTCCAGCAGGCCCCACTCGAAGCACGGCGCCTCATCGACCGACGCAAAGACATACCAGGCGTTGCCGGTGATCTTGGCGGTGATGACCGGCGACATGACGCCAGAGAACGGGTTCACATTGCCCGCCTGCTGCGCTTGGATCGGCGCGAGAAGCTGCTGCGCCTCGGTTTCCTTGTCCGGCCCGCACAGCAGGATCGAGGCGGTCAGTTCCAGCTCGGCACCATCCAGCGACTTGCGCTTGCGCAGGGAGGCACGGGCAAGGCTCAGCGAGGTGATGTTGATCGCCGCCGCCGCCCCTGCCTTGGTGCCATCGGTCGTGTTGAACACCTGCCGGGTGGTTTCAAGCAAGGTCGGGCCATCGGAATTCGAACCGCCCAGCATCATGGTGTAGAAGGTGCGATCTTCGAACCGCGCCACTGCATTGCCCCGGTCATTCAGCACCTGCATGATGCCGTCGAGGCTGTCATTGACCAGCAATTGCCGCGACAGCAGCACCTGCACACCATAGGCCAGCACCTTGGTCTTTTCCTTCGACTCGCTGAAGCTTCCCGCCTTCAGCTCACCCGCTTCCGGGCTCACCGGCTGGAGGTCCGGGAAGTCGCCGACGCGCACGGTGGTATGGTCACGGAAATCGACATAGGTCCGTTGCCGTGCAATGCGACGGTAGGTCGGCTGCGCCTGCGCATAGCGCGCGGCCAGCGAACGGTTCATGGCATTTTCCAGCAGCGCCGGGAAATCGCTGGTCGAATGGAAGGCCATGCGCAGCACTTCCTCGCGCCCCGCGAAATGCCCCGGCACCCGGCGCTGGCCCAGCCGTTCGGCCGCCATTTCGACGATGGAGAAATCCATATACTGCCGGGACACATCGGCGGGTTCGGCGCGGGTCAGGCGAGCGACAAGTGCGCCTTCCATGCCCAGACGGCGGGTTTCGGTTTCATCGCGGCCGCGTTCGGTGACACGCATCGGGCCCGGCGCCGGTTCGCGCTGTGCCATGGTCGCCATGAACCGCGACCCGGCCATATCGGCCGCCGTGCCGTCATTGATCAGCGCGGTCACATCCGCATCGGTCAGGCGACCGGCGTCAACGAACGGGCGGGCCATGCTCTGGATCATGGTGACGCGGTTGCGCTCCGCCATGATCGCGGCCTGCGGATCAGGCGCGGGCGGCTGCGGGGTCTGGATCTGCGTCGGCACCGGGGTCTGCACCGGCGCGGTGGGGTTGGTCGGATCGGGCATCACATGCTCCATGGTTGCGGCCACCGGGGCCAGGGCGCCGCCGGAGGCGGCAGGGTTACGGGGCGTGGCAATGCCACGGCCCGGAGATTTGTCGCGCATCATCGCGGCATAGGCGGTCATGTTGCGCTGCATGCGGGCGCGCAGCGCATCGTCAAAGCTGGGCGGGGCTGCACTCGCGTCAGCGCCATCGGCCACCGCATCCGCGAATCCCGCCTCGATGGCGGCCGAGGCGCTGTAAAAGGTTTCGGCATTCATGATGGCCAGCACGGCTTCGATGCTCTGGCCCGACCGATCCGCGTAAACCTGAGCATAGACCCGCGCCAACATGTCGAGGAAATCGGCCTGCGCACGATGATCCTCTGCACCGCCATAGGCATAGCCGGAAGGGTTATGCAGCATGATGAACGAACCGGCGGTCATCTCGCGCTGCGCGGCCCCCATCAGAAGAAGCGAGGCAGCCGAGGAGGCCTGCCCCTCGACAATGACACGGCATCCGCCGGGATGGCCTTCCAGAGCCGCGCGGATCGCCTCGCCCGCCACCGGATCGCCGCCGCCGGAATTCAGGCGCACAGTGATACGCCCCTCGCCCATGGCCAGAAGCGCCTCGCGGACCATGGCCGGGCAGAAGAAGATCTCTTCCTCCCAGGCCCAGCCTGCCTGCTCGTCCGACATCACATAGCCTGACAGCACCAGCTCGCCGCCGATGATCAGGTCCGCCCCGCGTCGTCTCATGTCACAGTTCCTTCGGGATTGGCCTTGGCCCGGTTTTCGCGGGCGGTCGGCAGGTTGCTTGCCCCGGTTGGGGCGAGTTTCGCATCGCCATCCTTCTGAGCATCTTCCGCCCGCTCGCGCCGGATGCGCTCGGGGTCGAGCCCGAGTGTGCGCTGGACGTTCTGGCGGCTGTTCACGCCCCCCTCGATCTGCTTCAGAAAGGCGTCGATCTCGTCATTCGGGTCGATCAGCGGGCGCCGCGGCGGTGTATGGTTCAGCCGAATGATCTCAGTGGGCAGCACGCGCTGCATGGCCCATGACTCCCGCATCCAACGCTCGACCCCCATGCAGAACTGCATGATGACCATGCGCTGCCAGCGCTCTACATTGCGGTCCATCTCCATCCGGCCCATGCGGCCGCTGGAGAAATTGACCCCGCTCAGATCCCCGGTCAGCGATTCACGGGTGATCCCGATGCCCATGGCAACGGCCCCCAGCGCCTCGCGCATGAAGGGCTGATAATCGTCAACTTTGGGCGGGGTCGTGAAATTGACCGCTGTCCCTTCCGGCGTTCCGACCACAGCGCCGGGCTCCAGCGCCTCCAGCCCCTTGAGCCGCTTCGATGGATCGACGCCGGAATCCTTGTCATAGGTCACGACGGCCGCCAACAGCGCTGCCATCTTCTGCTTCAGGATCTGGGCTTCCTGATAGTCGCTGATCTCGCCCATGGTCATCATGACCGGCGCCAGCCACGGCACACCGCGCAACTGGCCCGGCCGGTCGAACCGCCGGATGTGCAGCACATCCTGCCACGGCACACGGCGCGACGTCAGCTTCAACCCACGCATCCGCGCCGAACCGGGATGTTCGTCGAAAATGTGATAGGCTTCGATATCGCCGATGGGGCTGTATTCGACGCCCTCGATCACTTCGTTCTTGCCCCAGCTGGTGACGGTATCATCCAGATGATCCGCCTCCAGCAACTCGACCTGAAACCCCAGCGGCAGATCGCGGGCGTATTTCCCGCGCCGGATGCGCCGCCGCGCCAGGACCTCGCCATCGGTGAAGACGGTGCCGATCACCACTTCCTGCATGGCGTAGAGGTCCAGCTCCCCCCGTGCATCCAGCGCAGGGGTCAGCAGATGTTCTGACAGCACCGCCCAGATTTGCGCCTGCACCTCGGCACTCTCATGCACCACCGATGGCACGATCCCGGTTCCCACCACATTCGAGGTCACCACCTCGCGCGCTCTTGCGGCATAGGGGCGGTTTCGCACCATGTCGCGGCTCAGCTGACGCAGGCGTGCCCGGACACCGAAGGCGGCAGCGTCTGCATCCGTCGCCGGCGCCTTCCATCCCGCCGCGCGTCGGCCCCGCGAAGCGGCGTCATAATTCATCGCCAGCTTCGCGGCCGAGCGGGCAAGAGCCCGGCGGCGCCCGGCTTCAGGGGAAATTTCGCTGACCAGCGCGTCCAGAGTGGTCCCGATCCAGCCCATGATCAGAGGCCCCGCCCGGTCGTGACATAGCCGATGACAAAGCCACCAGCGCCCTGCGCTTCCGCGATCTGCGCGGTAAGCGACGCGATGGCGGCGGCCATCTCTGCATCAGAACGATATTCGACCCGCTCGCCATTCAGCTGCACCGATTTCACGCCCTTGGCGCGGGCCCGGATCAGCTCATCACGCATCTGGACCAGTTCGGCCTGATCAATCGCCATGGAATAACCTCACCGTCTCAGCCAGTTGATGTATTGCGGCGCAGCATCCTCGCTGGCCTCCGGTGGCGGCGCCGCCTGCCCCGTCCAGGTCGCAAACGGATTGACCTCGCCCAGAACTGCCCAGCCGGGCGGATCGTCCGGGTTCAGCCGATTGATGCCCCGATGCTCGGCAATCGCCTGCGCCTGCACCGACAGGTCGAGCGTTTCGTTACGCCCGGCACCCGGCCGCTTGCTGTAACCATCGACGCCGCGCCGCTCAGCAAGCATTTCCTCGATCCGCTCTTTCTCGATCGACGCCGCAAACAGATAGGCGCCGGGGCCATGATCCAACCGCGCCGCCGCCGCCAGAACGGTATCCTTCAGCCGATCCACTGCCATGTTCAGCAGCTTGATCGACCGCGCCTTCTTGCCTTGCGCCCCCCGTTCCGGCGAAACATGCCAGACGCGATCCGACAGCTTGAACCCGCCACGTCCAATTGACAGGAACCACAACGCGCCCTTGCCTTCGCGCTTGCGACGGCGCCAGAACTTCTCGGCATTGTCTGACCAGCCGGTCGGACCGTTGAAATCCACCACTGCAACGCAGGGCTTCAGGCTCCAGTCTTCACCTTCCACCGCATAGGACCGTTCCATCAGATCGGTCAGAACCTCGGCATCCTCGACATATTTACCGGGGTTGATCGCGCGAAACCTTCCTTCCGCATCCCGCGCCTTCGGTGCCGATTCTGGCGGTTGCACCAGGTCGAACCGATCCAGCGCCATGCGCTTGCCGTCCAGCCCCCAGGCCGTGATCAGGACCGCGAACCACGTTCCGTTCGTATCGACCGACACCGTGATGAACCGTGTCCAGGACGGGCAAGTCATCGCGCCCAATTCTACGGCGGTCTCACGCAAGGCGGCAGCCGTCAGATCCTGATCATCACCGTCTGGCCGCGCATAGGGCACCCCGATATCGGTGTAATGCACCCGTGCGAAATCACTGTCATCCTGCGACACCTCGAAGGCGCGGCGGGCCGTCTCATAGCGCTCGACCAGTTCATCCCAGCCTGAGAACGCCGCCGCCGCGCCATTCAGCGCATAACTGGCGACCGGGGTCTGACGAATGCGCGGATCGTCAATGCGCACCAGCAATCGGTGCCCCCGCGCGTCCACCAGCGCATTGCCCTCCGCATCGAATGGCCGCGCCTCGTGCAGCCACCCACCGCGCCCTAGTGACGCGAGGGTGTTGAGGCGCGCCTTTTCGCGATGGCTGATCAGGTGACCGCAATCCGGGCACTGCATCTTTGCCGTGGCACCTGCGGCCCCCGGCTCCAGCGTCTCATCATAGACCAGCCTGTCGAAGCGCGGTTCGAACAACTCGGCACAGTTGGGGCATTCCCAGAACCAGCGGCCCCGCGTGCCTTCGTTGTAGATCCGGCAAATCCCGTTTGTCACGGGGGGCAGCCGGTGTGGCGCAGTCTTGTCAAACTCCCAGACCTGTTCCGGATCGACCGGAAAGGCCGGCGTGCTTTCTACGAACACACATCCCCGGCTCATGAAGGTCCGGATACGCTGGAGCGCCATGCCGTGGGGCGAACCCTCGGGCGAGTCCTTCGGCCCCAGCTTCTGCGGCATGTGGTCGTAATCGGTCAGCAGCACCATCCGCTGTGACCGGCTGGAAAGCTGGTTCGGCACAGGATAGCCGATGGTCAGCCGCATCCCCTTGAACCGCTTGCGGGCAAAGGTGCTGTCATCCCGCGCTGTTCCCAACCGATCCCTCAGGAAGCGGCTGTTCATCAACGCCGGGTCCAGCTTTTCCTCGACCCAGGCATCTGCATCGGTCTTGGTCATATGGATGATCTGCACCGGCGACGGCGCACACATGATCGCATGCGCCGAAACCGACAGCAGCATCTGGCTCTTGCCACTCTGTGACGGACCGACAAAACAGATGGTCTTGAACCGGCGCGACTGGCTCATATCCTGCGGCTCGACCGTGTAGGGCGCAACCGTCCGGTCATAGTCCTGCCAGTTGCCCTGCACCGGCACCTTCAGATACTGTTCCGCCGCATCCGTCACCGAAATCCGGCTGGGCGGGTCCAGCAAAGGCAGGGAATCTGCCAGCAGTTCCTCCGGCGTGATGAATGGCGGCAACGGCGGGATACGGGCCAGAAGCCCGATCCCCCGGTCAGACATCGCCACCATCAGACGCTCAGCTCACCCTGCCGGGTATTGATCGGCACAACCGATCCCGGTCGCCGCACCAGATCCTCCAGCGCCGTCTTGATATCGTCGCGCAGCTCGTCCGTGCGGGCCACTACCTGCGCCACCTGTTCCGCCGACAGGCCGAACTTCATCTCCAGAAAATCCGGCAGGGTATCGAGGCTGTTGCCGATCTTGACCAGAGACTCTTCGAACACTGCCCGCACCCGGTCTGTGCGGATCAGGTCGCCGCGCTGTTCTGCCAGGCGGTTGCGGGCATATTCCGCCTCCGACCATGCCCGCACTTCGGCCGCTGACATGCCAGCTTCGGCCTCGGCCTGATCATCGTCGAGGTTGCGGAAGGCCAGTGCAGCCTGTGCCGCGATCTGGTCGCCGCGTTGCTTGGCCGCGCGGATCTTCTCGTTGCGCGCCGCGCGCCATGCCCAGCAATGCGACAGCCGGAATTCATAGGACACGCCGTTCTGCCCTTCGGACAGCACCGGCATGCCCTGACCGATCCACTTGGTGATCGTGTTTTCGGTCACGTCGAACGCGCGGGAAAGCTGCCCACGGTTCAGCACCCCATCCTCCACCCCTTCTGGCAGCGGCCATGCCGAAACGTCCAGCACCTCCCCATCCGACAGAGTGATGAGGTCAGACACAGTTTTTCCTTTCAAGAACAACAACAAGCACGGAAACATGCACCCATGCCGAAAAATTCCCGGCCACAAGTAACGGGGTGCGAATTACCCGCGTGCGGCTTTGACCCCGGAAGGACCCTAGCCTATCTGGCCCGCGCAACGGCCTCGGCAAGCCTCCGGTCAAGGTGTTCCGGAAGGCGACGCTGCCACACATCCTCGACACCATCATAAAACCCGAGGCGCGGGGAATACGTTGGCGCCTTGTCGCTGAACTTCAGCACCCGCACCGCAATGTCATCAGGCCTTGCCCGACGGTAAACACCTGGGGCCAGACCATGCTGAGGCACGAAGTATCTGGCCCGCTTGGGCGCCCGCTTGGCAGACCGCTCGGTCGTATTGCTGCGCGGATCACGCTGCGCCCCGAGGGCAGACAGCACCTGATTGCGCTCGCCGGATGACCAGTTGCCCGAACCGTCAAGCCGGGCATGCTCACCCGGCAGGACACTGCGGATCACACCACCCCAAGCCACGCGCGACGACAGCAGCTTCTCGACGCCGGTCTGCGGTCGCGCCCCGCCACCTTCCTCGACCTTGAGGTAATGGCGCTTGCCGACACTCGGCCGCTCTTTCACCTGAGCTTCAAGGTTACGCTTGTCAGCGCGCCAGACCATCAACGCATTCTTGGTGAACCGCGTGGGCCGGTCGAACACCACTTCCATGCGCCGCTGGATGTATTCGAGCGCATCCTTGGCTGTGTCGTTCAAGGCATTCGCTGCCGCGAACGGAAGCTGCGCCACTTCGAGGTTGGTCAGGTGCCGACGAAACTGACTGTCATCGACCTTGATCGACAGCTCTTCCATCGCACCCCCTGAAACGCGAAGCGCCCGTGAGCTTGTGCTCCGGGCGCATTGAAGGCGTGTCGGACCTCGCGTTCAACGGGTCCCCGCCGACCACCTTCCGGGGCGCAAGGCCCTGATACAGGGCGGGCTGGCCGGATTAGGTCTGTGATTTGTCGGACGCTACGCCTGTCTTCGCTGATCTGTCAACCCGCCTTGCGCATCGGTAACAGATCCATAGGGCTACCATCCACCAGAACCTCGCGCCCGAACAACTGGAAGCGCAGACGAACACCCCCATCCGCCACAAGCTCCACGACCTCACAGGGAAACTCTGCGAAAGGCCCAACGCGGAACATCACCATGTCACCTGCGCGCATCCTCGCAGCCTCACGCCGCCGCATCATTTCCTCGGCACGGCTTCCCTCGATCCGTTCATCGCGTTTCCGCATGGCATGGACCGCCCGCAGCTTCGAAGGCTCCAGCACACCCCAGTGCCCATCCGAGCTGCATAGCGCGCCCGTCACCCATGGGCAGGTCATCACCATATGGACCACCGGGTCACCGCCGAACCGCGCAAAGACATATCCGGGCAGATAGCGGCGATGATAGGTCCGCACCACGCCACGGGTCCGGGTCTGCCGCTTCAGGACCGGGTGGAAGGCATACACCCCGCGCTTGCGGAGCCATGCCTCGACCTCATCCTCGCGCTGCGGTGCGACCCGCAGGGCATACCATCGCGACGGCCCCGGCAGGACAATGCCGGCCACGTCGCGCGGCGGCAGGACATCACCGATCTTGAGGGAGGCTGGCTCAAATCCATTTGACCGCATGATCACACACCCCCGCAATCGTCGCAGGCCATGGCGCCGAGGATCAGCGACTGCTTCGCCATCTCGACCAGACCTATACAGCCCATCACGTCATCGCAGGCCATCGCGTCCATCACATGACCATCCCGATCCTGCATCACGATGAACAGCTTCGCCTGCGGCGCGGCTTTGGCACGCTCGGAAAACTGTGCCAGATGCTCCGAGATATCGCCAGCCACCACGTCCCGCGCGGTCTTCAGCCCGACAAGAGTCATGCTGCATTCCCTTCACGCTTGCCTTGCCCCGCTTCGACCAGCGCCATGGCGTCTGCCTTGTCGCGCAGATAGGACGCTTCCCACCGCAGCTCGGCATCTGTCAGGCTGGCCCCGCGATCCCGCTTGTCGGCCAGGATGCGCAGACCCCGCGCATTGTCTTCGGCCTCTTGCGCGATGCCGCGCTGTTCATATTCAAACGGCGGGCGCGGATATTTGCGCAGGAACCGATAGACCTCGACCAGATCCCCGCGCAACACCGCCTTTGGCCCCTCGACCGACCCCAGCCAGCTGACCAGCGCCCGGTTATGCGCCAGCGGGCGCGGCTGCCAGACCTGCGCCCGATGCATGATCAGCACCTCGGACGGCCAGTCGGCCTTGCCGCCCGACAGGTCGATCAGCTCATCTGCCAGCGCATCCAGCTTGTCCGGGTCCATGTAGGACAGCTTTTCCGCGATCACCGTCATCCGCGCCTCATGCGCCTCCAGCGTCACGCCGCGCTTGCGCACAAACCCGGCCTGTTCCAGCCGGGCAATCAGGTGGTCCCGCACAGCCCTGCGGCCATGGCCTTCATCGGTCTCAGCGCCTTCCGTCATCGCATCCCCCATTTTCTCAGCCCCTTCACCGCCAGCCATCCCGCGCTTCGCCCCGCGATCCGGGAAGGAATGTTCTGTCAGGTCCTGTCCTGTCATTCTTTGTCCTGTCCTGTAGGGCAATTTCAGCGAAACCCCTGAAAAAAGAGCGAAATCGCCCTGAAACCTTTCACCGTGTTACTGAAACCGTTTCAGCGATTTCAGCGTGTTTCACCGTCCGCGCCGAGGCTGACGACACGCGGCCCACCCGCCACCGCATCGGCCGCGACGCGCACATTGTCTTCGTTGACGAACAGCCCATGCTCATCCAGCCAGCGCGTAATGGCATCGACCGCATGGGCCGAATTGGCGATCCGCGTCATGCCGGCGATCCCCTTGAGCTTCGACTTGACGCGACTGCGCATGACGGCCAGACGGCTTTCCTCGCGGCTGCGTGCGCGGCCCTTCTTGCGCTTCACCGCCCGTTCGGCGATTTCGGCAATGAAGGGGTGTCCCAGCCGATCAGACCGCATCTGGCCGCCCGTCTCGACATGGCATTGCCGCCAGCCGTGCAGCACGCCCTCGCGCACCGCGCGCCAGCCCTCGACATCCGCGCCGAACCGGGCCAGCTGCGCCAGCTCCACATCATCATCTGGCAACGTGCCCGCCGGGTCCTGCCGATAGCATTCCGACCACAGGATCAGCGCGGTCCCGATATCGGCCCGGCGATCCTCGCGCAGCGCATAGGCCAGAAAGCGCGAGGTCAGCAGCTTGTGAATGTGCAACTCCACCCATTCATGCGAGGCCAGCGT
>NZ_QBKP01000039.1 GCF_003054195.1 Gemmobacter caeni | reverse complement strand
ATGGCCTTGCCCGGATCTACCTGCACCGCCTCGACCTCGGCCACCGATGTCGCGGCATCCAGGGCAGCGCAGGCGGCGAGGCGGAAGGCCTCCAGTTCGGCGGCGGTGCTGCGCCAGAGGGTGGTGTGTCGATGTCAGCGCCTCCTGCGCATGGAAAGCCCGCCGAAGCGGGGGTGTTGGGATTGCGGGCGGTGGGGAAGGTCATCCGATCTGGAAGGCGTTGTAGCCACTGGTCCAGATGCAGCGCACCAACAGCACCGCCGCGCCATCGGTCAGCATCTCGGACGGCATGCTGACCGAGATGCTGACGCCGGGATTGATAGATCACGGCAGCAAGCTCCAGTTGCTGCCGCTCGCGATGAGCGCCTGTGCGGGTCGGCCGTCGCGCAGGATCTGTAGCGTTGCCATCAGGTCGGTTTCCGACAGGCCGGGCGCCTGCCAGGTGTATCCGCCGCGCCAGCGGTAGGATTCTCCCGCCGCGATGGTTGCCGCCACCGTCGATCCGGTATCGACGCCACAGACTGCGTGGTAATACTTGCCACCGCTCCCCCGGATCAGCGAGAAAGATCCGCCGACATAGCGCAGATCGCCCGCCTCGTAGTTTCGGTCGATCCACGAGGCGAGCTGCCCATGCGCGGCGCGCAGGATCACCGCCCACGCGTCCGGCGTGGTCGCCTTCGTGCCGCTGGTCAGTCCGGCGGCATATGCCACGAAATCGCCCGCGCCGCCGCCAAGCAGCATCATGGTGGACTGGTAGCCCCCGGTGGCGATCTGCGGCCCGTAATCGACATATACACTGATATCTTCCAGCGCCGTGCGCTCGCACTCGACCTCGATCCCTGCAGCGGTGATTGTCACGACGAAATGCTCACGCAGCACGTATCGCCCAACGCCGACCGTGTTGTAGGCCATGACCTCGTTGACGACGCGCAGGGTGATGCGGGATGCGGCGCCCTCGGCCACTTCCCAAGGCTGTGCCGCGCCATCGATCAGCATGTCATAATAGACATTGCGCGCGGTATTATCGCCGCCAGCCCCACCGTCCGATCCGTGGTTTCCGCCGGTGAAGATGCGCGTGGCGGCGCCCTCGACATCCGCGCCGACGATCAGCGGCGGCAGCCAATCGGTCGGGCCGCTCCACTGTTCGAACCATTGGCCCGCCGTCGATCCGGTACGCGGACTGAAATAATGCGCCTGCACGTTCGGCAACAGGTTCTTGCCGTTCGGGCCGAAGGCGAGGCGATACCACCAGATGCCGCTTTGCCAGGTCGCCTGCAGGTTGCCATCCGCATCGGCCGACCACGACAGGCGCCTGGGGGTCGGGGCGGGCGCGATTGCGACGCGGGCCGGGTCGATGATCCAGCTATAGCCGGGGTCACCGACAGCGTTCATTTTGACAAATGTGCCGTAGGCCGGAAGCTCATCGGTGTCGATCTTCAGAACGAAACTGAGGCCGTCGATGATGGGGCTGCGCAGCGTCACCATCTGCACGCCGCTGCGGGTGATGTCGGGTGCTGGTTGAAGGTAGTTCAGAACGCTCAGCCCGGTTCCGGCCGAGCCATAGGTCTCGGCGTCGTATTCCTCGATGGTCCAGCCATCATTCGGCCCGGCCAGCGCCCCGGTGCCGTTTTTAAAGTATCTGATGCCGTAGACCTTGCCGGGGCGGGCACCATAGACCCAGGCATCCAGCAGGGCTTTCTCGAGGAAGCTGTTGGACGCGGATTGTATCTGGCCGCGCCGGGCGGGCAAGGTTGCCCGCGGCTGATATCGGTAGCAGGCCGGGTCGATGATCCACGACCAGCCGGGCAAGCCGCTACTGGCGTTGCTGTTGACCGGCGTGCCGCTGGCTGGCAGCGCCGCGCCGTCTACAGTCAAAAGGACGGTCGGGGAGGGCCGCCCGTCGGGATGATTGCAGATGATCTCGACACTCTGGATGCCGCCCGCAGGGTTGATCGTCGGCGGGTTGGTGTCCCAGTATTGCCGCAGCACCCGTGCGGTGCTGGAATCGGAGGCATAGGTGGCCGCGTCGAATTCGCGGATCACCCAGCCATAGCCGGGTGTGCCGATGGTCGCGCCGTTCTGGTAGTAGGCAACCTGATAATAGCACCCGCGACGGGCGCCAAACACCTGTGCGTCGAGCAACAGGTTAGACCAGATCGTGTACTCGGCCGAGGTGATCCCGTCGCGGGTCGCCGATTTCAGCGGATAGTGGGCGCCCCGGTTGCGGGCGAGCCTGCCATCAGCCTGCACAGCCTTGCCGTCCAGTGCTGTTTGCAGGCCAGTAATGGTCGAAATCGCCTGCGTGCCGGCATGATTGGCGCGGGCAAGCAGCGCGGCGTCGGGGGCATTGGCCGTCGCGCCCGTGGCAATGCCAGCCAGTTTGGTGCGCTCGGCCCCGGTCATGATCTTGGCCGTGGCGGTCTCGTCCAGCACCGACACGTCGTCCCCCGGCTGGACAGCAGTGACCGCCAGCGCGCCCTGTGCGGCGGTCGCGGTATCGGCAAGCGCGGCGGACAGGCCGGGCACATCGGCGATACGAATAAGGCTCAGAACGCGGATCACCGATCCAGAATGGATGCGGGCGACATACGAGGCAGCCCGAAGATCACCTGCTGCAAGAGCAGAGCCATCCGAGGCGCGCAACGTATAGACGGTCGCACCGATGGTCTTTGTCGGATCAACATCGGCGTTAACTCCCTGCCACGCAAACTGCAGCAATTGCCCGACCCCGAGCGTCAGCGCGGCCTGCGCCGCGACGACCTCATACACCGCGTCCTGCCCGTCGCCGGAAACATAGCTTAGGCGCACTTGGTCGCCAGCAGAGGCAAGATTGAGCAGGCTCGCATCTTCATCGACACGCGCAGCCACCTCCGCTGCGAAATCCCCCGGCGACACACCAGCGGTAGGCAACGCTCCTCCCCTGAATACGACAACACGATCCGTCACGGCGTGACCTCCTGATCAATATGGACGATATCTGTGACGGTGCGATCCACCCGCCCGCCCACCGCGAATTTGATGTCCCAGGCATGGGGGCCCAGGGGCAGCGTCGCCGTCTGGCTGGGCGCCAGCGTCACCTCGAACTCACCTGCCCCGGCATCCAGCAAGGTCACCACCAGCGCCCGCGTCACGCCGTCCGGGCCGCGCAGGGACGAGGTAGCAGTGATGCCCGTCAACGGGCGCGGGCGCCCCAGCCGGTCGGCATAGACGCAGCCAAGGCTCAGACTGTCGCCCCGCTTCAGCCGGTGCTCCTGCGGCCCCTCGGGCACATCCAGCGCCACCACATCCGCAATCGTGACCGTGCCGCTGTCCGTCACCACGATGTCGGGCAGATCGGTGATCAGCAGGCGGCCCTCGACCGCGCTCCAATGCTCGACCGCCACGGCATAGCGGCTGCCATCTGCCGCACACTCCAGAGCGATGCTGATCGCGCCCGCCGTGATCGTGGCCGCGACCGGGCTGGTGGTGACCACGGGCGAGCCGACAATCGGCGCGCGGGGCGTGAACAGCACCCGGCCATGGCTGGGCTGCGACCCGTCCGGCAAGCGGACGGGACCGGCGACAGTGGTTGCCATGTGATCCTCTCAGATGATGGTGATGGTCTGCGGCCCGCTGCGCGGCCCCGCGATGCCAGAGCCATTGATCGGCTCGGCCCAGTAGCTGTGCGACCCGACGCCGGGCCCCACGTCTGTATAGCTGTCCGCTGCATTCGGAGCGCCGAACTCCGTGCGGATCGCCACCGCATCGACAAATGCGGTCGAGCCATCCGCCCGCCAGATCCGCGTCGCGGCATATTGCCCGTCATTTGGCGCGGTGAAGGTCAACACCGCGTCCGACCCGGATACCGCCGCGCCGAAGGCCACCAGAGGCGCCGGCGCCGTGCTGTTGGCCACCGCGACAACGGCCAGCGGCACGGCAGGATACCAGGGCGAGCCCCGCCCGCCCGGCGTCCGGTTGCGCACCTGCGCCTCATAGGTGGCGCCATCGACCAGCCCGGTCGAGACAAGGGACGATTGCCCCTCGCCCGCATCCACGATCTGCCAATCCGGCACGCCAGCATCGACGGATCGGATTTGCAGCTGCTGGCGCAGATCCTCGGGCTGCACCGGCCATGCCCATTCGATCAGCGCCACGCCGCCGGTGCCCTCGACCGCCTCCCCGGTGAGGCTGGCCGGGGCCACCACATCGCCATCTTCAGCCACCACCGCGCGCAGCGGGCGGGCTGGCTCCAGCGTCAGCGCGTCGGGGTCGAAATCGCCCGCATCGACCGAAACCACATCCAGCGAAAACGTGTGGCTGCCGCCGTTGCGCGTCAGCCGCGAAACCTCGACTACCTCATCAAAGCCCGCCTCCTCATGGGTGATACGCAGGAACCGCTGTTCCATGCACTCATATCCGATGGGACCGATGGTGCCAGTGACCGAATAGGGCGGCCGCGCCGTCGCCAGCCAGCGATACCCCACGCGCCAGCCCTGATTGTGGCTGTTGATCGCCCCGCATGGCTCTTCGTGCCGGTCGCCCTGCGGATCGGCCACCACTGCGCCGGTCAGCTCCTCCTGATAATCCAGCGCCGGTTCGACGTATTTGACTGCCACCTGCCCGATCACATCCGAGCCCCACGCCCGGTCGCGGATCGAGATGGACAGGAAATCCGCATCGGTCAGCGTGACGGTCGGCGCGCTGTAGTAGCCGACCTTGAAGCCCAGCTTGCCGTCGCGCCGTTCGTAGAAAAAGGCGTCACAGGCCTTCATCATCTCGGCCCGGACCTGTTCCCAGGTCATGCTGCTGTCGATCACCATGTTGATCGTCCAGCGCCGATGTGTGCCGCCGTCGCGGTTGGTCACCAGCTGGTCGCTGATATCCGCCTCGGCCGCGACCTCATCCCAATCGACGGCAAACCCATAGTGCTGCGCCACATCGGCGATGATCAGCGCCGCATTGTCGGTCCAGTCCGACGTTTCGGTGCGCGGGTCATAGACCGTATCGCAACCATCCCAGACCGGCGCATAGACCCATTCCCGCCCGGTCGGGTAGATCCGCTGGAAAACGTTGTTCGGCGGCCGGGCGGCGTAAAGCGCGGCGTAAGACAACCCCTTGAAATCATCGGCAGTGGTGACCTCGGGAAAAACCGAATCCCAGATCGGATCGACCGCCTGCCCCGGCTGGCCGGTGTAGGTGCGGATCGCGCCATGCCATGCCCACCGGCCCTTGCCGTCATACCAGATCGGCTCGGTCGATACGAAGTCGCCCTCCAACTCGACCGGCCGCTTGTCCAGAAAGTGCTGGACCGGCCCGCGCGTGCTGTGCGCGGCGATCAGGATGCCATAGTGGCGCTTGAACCGATCATCGGTCCCGTCCGGGTTGGTGACATCGGCCCGGCTGGCCGCCGAGAAACAAAACGGCCCCCCCTTGCGGACCCGGCCATAAACCCGCTCCTGATAGGATATCGGTTGTGCCCAGTTGACCTGCCGGTCGGAGGGCGACGGGACCGAGGGCGTCGGCATCAACGCTTGCGACAGCGCCGACAGGCCAACGGACAGCACCACCCGCGACAGCAGCGAGCCGCCCGCGAGCCATGAACCGGCGGATGCCCCAAGCGCCCACGGCCCACCGATCCCGGCGCCTGCGACCACACCCGTCGTCAGGCCCTGCCAGAAGCCGGTGAAGAACGCGCTCAGCGGATCGGCCTTCGCCTGCCCCGCCAGACATGTGGTGGACAGAAGCGCGGCCAGCGCCAGATTACGGATGCGCATAGCCTACCCCCCAAGCTGCCAACACTTTCTGCGGGCGAAACGCCGTCACCGCGCCCGAGGTCTCTTTCACCGCCCATGCCTCGCCCAGGCATAGGGCCGCATGGGGCCGCGTCACCCCCGGCGCGATCTGAAGCACGATGCCAACATCCCCCCCCACCGGCTGCGCGGTCAGCGCCAGACCAGCCGCCGCCATGCGCGGCGCCACCACGGCCAGCGGGTCAGAGAAAAACCGCGTGACGCGCTGGCATTCGGCCATGCTTTCATAGGTCAGCCGCAGATCGGCGGCAGGATCGGGCCAGCCGCAGCGCACACACCAATCGGCGCAGAGCGTGACGCAATCCGCCTCGCCCCAGCGGTAGGTCAGCCTGCGCCAGCGGTTCAACTCGACATAGAGAGGGGTCATGGATACAGGCTCGGCTTTCTGACTCGACAGTTCAGGACCGCACACTGAAACTTCCCGCATTTGCAGGAGGTAACATGAACGATTCTGACCTGAAGGCTCTGACTAAACGCTTGGAACGTTACGAAATCGCAGTGCGCCAACTCGCCCATGAAACATCATTGCTTGCCGCGCAGATCGCCTTTGGAAGGCAAACATCCGAGATCACCGAAACCTCGGATCGCCTGAAAGCGCTGGCACACAAGTTGACGTCAGGGCTGGGCGGGGCTGATTAATACGAAGGGTGCTTGTCAAAAATTTCCATCAGCTTCGCGGCATCAACTCGCCAGACGCCGCGAAGCTGGCCGGATGCGTCCATGACAATCTCACCACGGACAACATCCCGCAGGAGCGCCCCGACGTCATCACAGGGATCTTTCAGGACAAGGCGTCGCCCGGCACCTGCCTCAATAAGCGGATATAGGGTCTGCACATCCCGGCATTCCGGCTTGGCAAGCTCGAACACACCCTCACCGATCTGGCGCAGGGGAGCGGGAGGGTAGAAGGTCACCATGTCCAGACGTTCGATCTCAGCACAATTATCCATGTCTTCCTCATCCAAAGAGTTTCTGTTCCTGAAACGTGTCGGTTGGGGCGAAGCGCAGCGAGGAATTGGCCTCGCCGATCAGCGCCGCATGATCACTGGTGGTGTTGGTCAGACGCGACGCCGTATTGCGACCCGCGCCGATGCTCTCGAAATTGAGCGTGATGCGCCGCTCCATCGGCCCCGACAGGTCAAACGCCACACTGGCACCACGGCGGGTCAACCAGCGGATCGGCGCATGCACCGGGGCGTGAAACTCCGACAGCTCCCCGATGGGCTGCACCCAGAACACGATTTCCCGGTCAAGGATGTATTCCGTCCCCAGCGCCCGCAGCTCGGCCACCAGATCGCCGTCGGACGGGTCGGGGATATAGGTCAGCGAAATCGACCCAGCCGGGGCCGTGCCGTTCAGCGAGACCTGCAAATCTGGCGCCTCAAGCAGCTGGCAGCCGATCCAGGCATGGCCGTCCACATCCACAAACCGCCCGTCACCGCCCAAGATGAACCGGAACACTCCGTCCTCTGTGTCGATCGACACCAGATCGAGCAGCCCGACCGATGGGTCGCGCGGGTTGAAACCGACGGGAAAGAAGCTCATCGGGTGATCCATTCCACAAGGTCGAGTTGCGGACGGGCGACCAGATCCAGTCCATACTCCGGCCACCCGGAATCGTCTGCCCGAACCGTGAACAGTCCACGCGCAACCAGATCAATGTCAGCATTGACCGGGATATCCACGCGCAGCATCTCGACTGTCAGAACAACAGAGGGGCCGACGCCGGATCGACCGACAACCAGAAACGGCCAGTCCTGATACGACAGGAAACAGCCAACCCGAACAGGATCGGGCGCGCCGGTTTCATCTACCACAATCGAGCCATCGCCCGCGCTGGCCGCAGTGACACAGCGGATCACCGGACGCGGCTCGACATAGAGACCCGCGCGATAGGCACGCCACATGGATTGCCAGGCCGCCGCCCCGATACCGGGCTGCACAGCGCGGTCAAGCATCCGCATGCGCAAAGCCCCGGAACGGCCCCGCAGCCTGCCGACCAGCGCCCGCCACTCCCCGATCATCTCGGGCGGCAAAACCATTTCAGGCTGGCCAATGAACCGCGGAAAACGGTTGAATACCACCTGCTCACTGCCGTCTGTCGCTTGCAGCGGAGCCTGTCCCCGCCAGTCGATACGCCAGTTGCACAGCGTCCCGCGATACAGCACGCGAGGCACATCGACGATATGACGCTCCATCAGGTGCCCCTGCGCTGAATGTCTCTGATCATGTCTGGCATCATGCGCACCTGTGCCCTTTGGGCCTGCGCATCCAGCCCGCTCGCAACCTGCGCCGCGCGACGATCCACATAGGGCTGGATACTGCCATTGCGTGGGTCCACCCCAATCCGCACATCCACAAGATCACGGCCCTGTTTCGGCGCCGCACCACCAGACACACGGGTCACTGCCCCGACATCCGGCATGGCAACCAGCCGCGCAATTTCTGCCGAGGTGAAGGCGCGGCGCGACGATGCGCCAGGCGACACCTGCCCACCTACTACCCCACCCTTGGCGAAGCCCGGCATGCGGAACAGCTTGCCCAGATCCCCGCTCACCCGCATGCGCTCGACCAGCTGCACCCCACCGGCGCGACGAATATCTGCCTGCGACCAGACCACCTCGCCACGGTGAACCACACCCGCCGCCTCATCCACGCCACCATCGCCAGTATAACCGCCGCGCGAAAAGCCAAGCGCCTTCAGGATGCCGCCGACACCTTTGCCAAGGCCCCCGCTCCACAGTTGTTCGAAGCCCTTCATGGCGATCATCTCGCCGAGCTTGGCGATCACATTGCCCAGAGCCTGCCGGAAAGTCTGCGCGCCGGTCACCAGCCCCGTGAAAACCCCGGACAGCGTGCCTTTCGTTTGCTCGACCGCAGATTTGAAATCTTCGTGCCGCTGTTTGGCCATTTCCATCTTGGTGGCAGCATCGACATAGCTGTTCGCCAGCTTGTCGATTTCCGCCCGCAACTCTGGCGTGATGGTCTTTCCGGCTTCCTTGGCCTCTTGCAGCAGCTCGGCCTTGCGGCGCGCCACATCGACCGCGATCCCGTATTCATCGAACGCCAGTTGCAGGTCATTGAGCGCCGACGCCTCGGCCAGCATACCCTCGACCTCAACACGCCAGTCCGACATGCTCTTGCCGAAATTGTCCTTCGAGCCCCCGCCACCCTTGGACTTGCCGCCGCCAGAGGCTTTCTTGCGAGCATCGTCCACCACATCGGGGATGCCATTGCCATCCATATCCACGGAAAACCCGCTCGGGGCCGCTTTTGGCTTCGGAGATGTGCGCGGCGCGCCTTCGGCCGGGGGCATCTGGATATCACCCACAGCCAAGGGCGTTCCGGTCGTGACACCCGCCGCTTCGCTCCCCGCCCCGGCCGCTGCTTTCAGCCAACTGTAGAGCTGTTGCGCCTTGATCGTGACTGATGCGATGACACCTCCAAGTCGGTCCACTTCCGAAATCGCACCGCTGAAGTTCACCCGGTCGGCATCGTCCAGCGCGTTAAAGGCTGCACTTGCCGCGCGCTGCAACTCATCCATCTTTGCCCGGAAGGTTTCCGCGTCGATGGCACCAGCTGCGAAATCATCAGCAAGCTTCCGCATCTCGTTAGATGCCTGCGCCAGCACTTCCCACAGACTATCCAAGCCCATCATGTCAGCTTCGCCTGCCGCTTGCGCCAGCGCATTGGCCGTGCGGTCGGCTTCCTCGGCTAGATTGCTCCACTCGCCACGAAGGGCGGTCAGCTTGACCACCTGTTCGTCGGAAAGATCACCAGCTTTCCGCAACTGGTCATAGACCTCATCCCCGAGGATCTGGCGCCCCTCAGCCTCATTGAAGATTTCGCCAATCCGATCTTCGATGACTGCGAACGGAAGATCAGCCAGCGCCACGGCGGCACGCTTGGCAAACGTCTCCACCCGGTCGGCCAGCTCATTCCACTTCTGATCCAGCTCGGTTGCTTTCTGGATTGCTTCCTCGTCCATCACCCTGCCCAGTTCGTGCGCCCGGTCAATGGTGCGGCGCAGGCCCGCTTCGCCTTGGTCGATAAGCTGGACGAACTGTTCCCCGCCCGTGCCGCCGAACAACTCATCCGTGATGCGGATGCGCGCCGCCTGATCCAGCCCCTTCAGGCGCCCGATGATTTCCAGCATCAGGGCCGAAGGATCTTTTAACCGCTCCTTCAGGTCAGCCGCGCTGAATCCGAGGCGCTGGAAGGCTTCGGCCGCTGCGCCGCCGCCGGTCACGATCCATTCATCTGCCCGTAGGGACAGTTCCTTGAACCCGTCCACCAGCGCATCGAGGCTGACGCGGTTCTGTTGCGCCACGAAAGACCATTCCTGAAAAGCCCGAAGCCCTAGACCTGATCGCTTTGCTTCATCGCCCATCGCGGCGATTTCCCTTACCGTGTCCTTCACACCGCTAGTCATCTTGTCGATGGCCCCGGTGACAAGCCCACTGGCGACACCACCGGCAAAGCCAAGAGCAAAGGCTTGGAACGCCTGCCCCATCTTGGCCGCTGTGCGCTTGGTATCCACCTCCAGTTTGCGCAGTCCCTGACTGAAATGGCTGGTATCCAGCCGCATCCGCGCATTCAAGTCACGCATAGTCGAAAGTGACATCAGTGCATCCTTTCAAGGGCTTGCTGCATGGTGATCGCCGGAACGCCAACACTGGCGCTGCGCAAGGCACCGGCCAGCGCAGACTCTGGCAGGCGTCGATCCTGACCATCTGTCGCCTGCACCCAGGCCAGCCAGTCATCATGTTCAAGAAGCGATCCTGCGCGCACCGCCTCGGCCATGCGGAGGCGATCCATCCGGGCGCGCAGCCGCAGGCCGCGCATCGTCACGACAAAGGCCCGAGGCGTGATCGACCAGAATTCCGCCTCGGAACATCCTGCGGCCACATACCGGGCCGCCAGATCATGCAGGGTCAGGCCGCCGGGCTGGTCGCGGCCTGCGGCTCCCCCGATTCTTCCTCCGCAGACGGCGCGGCAAGGGCGGTATCCATCGCCTGCGAAAGCGCCTCCTGCCCTTCAGACATCAACCGCCCTGCCTCGCGCAGCGTGATCCCGGTATGGTGTTCTTGCAGGCAGGCCCACAGCATGGCCCGCATGTCCTCAGCCGAAGCTTCGCCTTCGGCAAACCGATCCAGCGCGCCCCAGACCGCCGCCCCGGCAATGCTTTCATAATCGGCCAGCGCATTGAAATCGAACTTCAGCCGGTAGGTTTCCCCACCGGCCGAAAACTGCGCTTCCCCGTCCCCGCGACGCGTCATGCCACGACCTTGTGCAGCACCTTGAAGGTGGCTTCACCTTTCATGGCATCCTTGACCGGCACGCCGGGCAACCAGGTCTTCAGCCATGCCTGCCAGACATGCGGTGTGGTGGCCCCGGCCGGGGTGACCTCGATGAGAACCAGCTCGCGCGATTCCTCCAGATCCTGCAACAGCACATCCTCGGCATCCTCGGGGACATAGTGCTTGCTCAGCGCCCAGTCCGGCGCGGTTTGCAGGCCCGCGATGAATTCCTCGCTGTTGCCCGGCGAGTCGTGCGATGTGACATCCACATCGTTCGGCGCCTTGTTCGGGAAGGTGAA
>NZ_QBKP01000038.1 GCF_003054195.1 Gemmobacter caeni | reverse complement strand
GCCGGTGCCGCCCAGCCAAGCAAAGAACGGGTAGAGGATCACCATGCGGGTGATGAGGAAAAAATCCATTGATCAGGCTCCGTTGATATAGGCCAGACAGGCCTTGTGAATGCCCTGCACCAGGGCGGCATAGTGACGGTCGGCGGCGGCGCAGTCGGTCGGGTTGCTGCCAAAATACGGCTCCAGCAGCACCGCAGGCGCACGGCCCGCATGAAGGCTCAGGCCGCCCCGGTCATTGCGCGCGCGGGCGATGATGCCGCGATCCCGCAGCCCGAGCGCCTGCACCATTGCGGGCTGGATCAGACCGGCCAGACGCCGCGAGCCCTTCGACCCACTGGTCAGGGTTTCGGTGCCGCTGGCGCTGGTCGGCCCACCGTTGAAATGAAGCTCCAACGACGCCGCCGCGCCCTTGGCATCGACAACAGCATAGGTCTCGCGGATCTCCGCGCTGTAGGGCCGACCGGCCGGGCGCCGGAACACCGCATACATCCCCGGCGAACAGGCACGGATTGCGGCGGCCAGGTCACCGCACCAGTCATATTCGGTGCGCCCGTCGGATGTGCGGACAGCACCCTGCGACCGGGCATTGTGCCCGATCACCAAGGCGACCTTGGTCATTTCATTGCTCCATGAAAAAGCCCGCGCGTGGCGGGCGGGGTCAGGGTTTCGGTTGCAGCTTTTCCAGCTGCGCCTCGATCCTGCTGATACCGATCTGGATGCTGCGCAGGTCGCTGGATTGGCTGGCCTGCGCAATCTCGACCGCCCGGATACGGCCCTCGCGCGCCTCGGCCGCGTGCTGCATCGCCAGAACATCGGCAGACAGACGCTCTTGCCGGGCTGACAACGTGGCATAGCCCATGATGCAGGCGGCCAGCACCGTCACGATGCTGATGACGTGGCCCAAGCTGATTTTGTTGTCAAACTGGACGGTCACGCCTCATCCTCCTCCGGCACCTGCGTCACCCCCAACACCGCCAGCGCGGCGCGGGCATCGTCACCGATCACCACCGCGATGTGGTCCGGCGATGCGGTGATGGGCTGATCCTCGGTCCAGACGCGGATGAGGGCCTGCGCGCGGGCGGCGGCGGCCATGTCGGCGTCCCACGGCGGGGATACCAGCGGCGACGCGGCGGCAGCCGGAAACTCCTCGCCGACCGGCCCGGAGGCCACAGCATACAGATTGCCACCTGCATCCTGCCATGAGGCAGCGCCATAGGTCTGGTCATCCTCGGGTCCGTAGCCCAGCACACGAGCGAGTTGATTGGCGTCTGCGATCATGGCAGCAGGACATGCGATGGTGATGGTGATCATGTCAGGGTCACTCCTGCGAGGCGGGCCATGTATTGTTCGGCGCGGATGATCTCGGTTGGAGTCAGATTGCGGTTGATTGCCATCAGACCGTAGATGCGGCCCGACATCAGGAACGGTCCATTCCACGATCCTACGGACATAACTCCATCGGCGTATATGCCCGCACCTTGCGATGCATATGATGTTGCGACTAGCGCACCATTACGCCGGAGATTAAGTGCAGGTGTTTGTATTTTTGACGTAAACGCATATACTTCTGCGGTCCCATTTACCGGAGTTGGCGCAGGGGCATATGCAGCCACAGTAGAGCCGACAGTTGCTGACATGATACCAGATGCGCTTTTTACAAATCCAGATCCGGGAGACCCGGTTGGTGCAAATCTGAATGGACAGTATTGCGTCGATGTTTGGGCGGGAGCCATTGCCATAATAACAGTAGACTCATCAGTCCCCCAGATGACTGATTGTGTCTGCATGTGGTCATCCACACCATCCATCGACAGATACCACACATCAGCATAGACCGCCTCGGTGATGTCGTAGGGGCTGAGATTATGCTGGAGCGCCGTGGGGGTGCTGCCGATCTCGAATTGCAGGCCCTTGATGCGATAGGTTACATCAATGACCTCCGTCGCGCCCCCCTCAAGGATCAAAAATGCGCTGGTATATGCCACGCCAACAGCCATGGCCCCACGCGACAGGGTGATGGTGGTGTCTACAGATGACGTGATGCTGTTGGATGCTCCAGTGGTGAGAATCGCAAATGCGGCATCCAACTCAAATACCTGCAACCTGATTCCGTTCTGGGTTGCCCCAGTTGGAGGTGCACCGGCAATCACCCGCGCCGTGACAGACGCTACCGCAAATCCAGATGTCATGGGGATGCGCGAATTGGCCGACGACCACCCCACAGCATGTTGACTGGCAGTCGCGGTCCCAGTCATTCGGATATCAACATATGGCACGCCGCCCTCGGTCCCGGTGCCAACCTTTGTATAGGTCAGGCCATTGCTGACCCCGCCGCTGCCCCATGCGACGGTATCGACCGCCTGCGCCCCATTGGCGCGATTGCGCAACCCGCTGGCCGGATGCCGCCCCAGCCTCGGTTTTGACAGCGCAGTAGCCTGAGACGCATGATTGCCGCCGCCGCTCAGGTCGCGCGCGAGGCCAACCGGATCACCGGGTGACATCGCAGGGATCGTGCCCGCCGCATCCTGAAACAGCGTCTCGCGGCGATTTGGGAGGATCAGCAGGCCGGTGCCGGTCGGGTAAAACTGGCTGGCCGGCGTCCAGACGCTGCGAAAGATGAACGGCGAGGCGATACCGTAACCAAGGCCCAGCATCACCAGACCCCCACGATCCCAGTGGCGGTGGTGCCGGTGGCCCAGACGCGCGTCACACGAAACGGCAGCGGGACACCCGCGATCATCTGGACGGTGACGGGCGATCCGCCCCCGCGCATCGTCACCCGCACAGTGCCATCGGTCAGCGCATAAAGCGCGCGCGGGACATTGGCGATGTCCGCGCTATCCGAGGGCGTGATCGCCACGGCATTGGACGCCGGGCTTTCAAGGCCCGACGTGTTGTAAAGGAATGCGTCAGCCAAAGCGGCCTCCTATGTTTGATCAGGGAGCGATGAGAGCGGCGGACAGGCCCGAGCGCAGCGGCAGGCCCATCAGGCGGCCGTGGGCCTGCGTGTCCGTCAACAGATCAAGGCCGTCTTTGTCGAGTTTCGTCATCTGTGCGCCTCCTGTTGGCGATTTAGTCGATCTGGAAGGCGGTGTAGCCGCTGGTCCATATACAGCGGACAAGCGGCACGGTGGCGCCCTCGGTCATCATGCCGTCCGAGATGCTGACGCCGAAGGTATCCCCTTCGGCGATTGCCGGGGTGCCGCTGAACAGCAGGTCGCCGCTGTCGATGTAAGTGCCAGGGCCGCGCAGCCTGCCGGTGGCGCCGGGGATGATATCCTCCAGCGCGATGCCGACGAAACGCCAGGCGGGATCGGCCCCGGTCATCACCCGTGCGCGAACCTTGCTCCCCGAGCTGGCGACGGCCATACCGCGCTTGATGGTCGAGGCACCGACGTTTTTGACCTCGCGGTCAAAGTCAGCCTGCCGCACGCAGCCGCCGCCGCTGTAGGGATCGGACAAGTAAAATCCGCG
The DNA here is from genome assembly GCF_003054195.1 of Gemmobacter caeni. Lineage (GTDB taxonomy): Bacteria > Pseudomonadota > Alphaproteobacteria > Rhodobacterales > Rhodobacteraceae > Gemmobacter > Gemmobacter caeni. Next base: position 11,511 of record NZ_QBKP01000038.1, on the reverse strand, counting down.
GCTGCCATCGGCCAGCGCGGCATTCAGCGCCGCGACCACGGCGGCATTGCTCATGCCGGTGTAGTTGGCCGAGAGCACGATATCCGTGGATGCGCCGCCATCGAAGGCCACAGTCAGCGTGATCGGGGCGCCGCTGCGATTACCCAGCCGCTCGGCCAGTGTCACGCCGGGGGCTGTCCCGGTGACCGCATGTTGCGAATAGACCCGGCCGGCATGATCGACTGCGCCCCCGCGATAATCCGGGCGCGCGCCAAACAGGATCGGGGCCGCCGCGCCGGACAGCGCCACAGCAGATCCGGCACCTGCGGCACTGCGCAGTTCGAGGACCGACACGCCATTGTTGCCACGCGCGAGGACCGGACCACAGTCGCGGGTGGTCACCAGAAACTCCGAGAGGCGATTGCCCCATTGCAGGCCCAGATCATTGGTCAGCCATGCGTCCGAGCCATCCACATAGATCGGTCCCGCCAGATTGCACCCGACGATTCTGACATGCGTCACCACACCAGCGCCCATCGGCTGCAAGGAGACAGCGTGGCCGCTCAGGGTGTTGATTGCTGCCCCTCCCTCCAGCACGATGTCCATCGGCTCTTCGAAGCTGGCGTTGCTATGCACGAAGAACGGGCCGAGCGGTGCGCGCCAGATGGTATCCACGCTGCGCAATAGCATCCCAGAATGACCGCCGCAGCCCATGGCAGACCCCCACAGTGCTGGTGCCGGGTTGCCGATGCCGACCTGATAGTCGATCACCGCCTGGTTGCCGTAGTTTTCTACCAGGCACCCGATGACATGCTGAATTGCGAAATTGTCGCTGGCGCCGCTTTCGCTGTGGATCGGATAGCGCATGTTCCGGCAGCTTACGCGCAGATTGCGGATGGTCGATGTCCGGTTGAGGCTGAACGTCTCGTTCAACGGCACCTGCGCGGGATCGACATCGGCAGGCAGTTCGCCTTTATACCAAATGTGATCGCGGCGCCCGATGCCCACAACATCCACGAAATTCGGGAAATCCACATTGATGTCGGTATAGATGCCTTCGTGCAGGCGATAGAGCGCCCGCCGCGCGGCATTCTGCCCTCCCCCTCCGAACAAAAATGCCGTCGTCAGGTCCGGATAATCACCTGATCCGTCCGCTGCCACATCTACAACCTTGATATATACCGCACCGCGCGAGGCAACTTCTGCCACCTCGCCAGGGGCACCGCCTGCCGACTGCCCAATCCGGTAATCCAGCATCAGATCGGCGCTGGTCGGCACGGATGCCCCGGAGGCGAGAGCGAACCGCACCGGCCCATAGGTTATGCTGCCGGTGGCGGTCCGCACCACTGCCGCCCCGGAGACCTGAGCCCATGGCGCAAACCCCTCCTCGTCGCCGATCAGAGTGTAGGACGCCTGCACCAGCAGTTCGGTGTCGCTGATCTCGGTGACCGTCGCGCTGGCGCCATAGTTGTTCCAGACGCCGCCGCGCTTGACTGCAAGTGCGGCTGTAAGTGGCGTATCGTCTGTCAGATTTGCGGATGTGGTAAGACTCAGACGCCAAGTGATGATATGACCGGCCTCACCAGGTGCCGCAATCCCCACCACAGCGCGGCGATAGCTGTTCTGACCGTGCTGACCGGCAGGCACGGTCAACGTCAAGCCATCGCCGGATACGGTGGCCCCGGAGAAGAGCTCACCATCGGTTGCGAAGTCCAGTTCTCCCGAGGTGATTTCGGCTTGGGCCACACGATCAGTCAATCCAGAAAGATCCGGCACGCCCTCGGACACCACGCGCCTGACCTTGTAATCCAACATCAGATCGGCCGTGGTCGGGCTGGATGCGACAGAGGTCAGCGCGAAGGTGAACTCACCCAATGTGATCGCGCCGGTCGTGGTGCGCACAGCCGCCGCGTTGCTGATCTGATACCACATGTGGAATGCGGTCTCGTCGCCCACGATGACGTAATCGACCTCTGCAACCAGATGAGTGCTGTCGATAGAGGTAACAGTCGCGGTCGCTGCATAGCTGTCCAACACCGCGCCGTGCTGCACCGCGAGGCGCACGGTAATCGGCGACTCCAGCCCGACATTGGCGGAGGTGTCCAGTGCGAGTCTGAACGTCACCAACTGGCCAGCGACAGCGGGGGGGCCCATGGCAGCCACTGCGCGGCGATAGGCATTGCGCCCGTGCTGGCCGATCGGGATGGTCATGGTCAGGCCGCCATTGCTGATGACTACGCCGTTCAGCGCCTCGCCCTCAGTGGTGACATTGAGCGGACCTGCTGTGATCTCGGCCTGAGCAACACGATCCGTCAGCGTGGCAATCTGCGGATCGACTTCCGCCGCGATCATGCCGGGAACTGCGGCGTTGATGGCGCGGGCAGCGCGCCAGTCAAACGCCGAGTTTGCTCCCTGTGGCCAGGCCACGGTCATCCTGGTGATTGCAAAGTGCCCGGCGGCGCCACGCACCTGAGCAGAGGCCGAGACCTGCGCCCAGGGCGCGATCGCGTCCTCGGTGCCGAGGATGGTATATTGCGCGCGGCCGACGATGCTGGTGGCCGTCTGGCTGATCACGGTGACAGGCGCAGCCTCATTGGTCCAGATCGCGCCATCCAGCGTCGAAAATGCAAGGGTGAGCGGGGTCAACGCCGACAGGTTCGAACTCGTCGCGATCTCGAACTCGATCTCGATTGTCTGACCGGCCAAGGCCACGAGGTCGGCCAGATCCGCATCCGCGATATGCCAGCGGCGGTAGCTGTTGCGCCCGGTGTATCCGGCCGGCACCTCGATCCCGCGCCCGCTGTCGTAAAGCACCCCGCCGTTGAACAGTTCCCCGCCAGTCGTATAGGCCAGAGCGTCCGTGGTGATCGACGCATCGCGCAGGGCTCCCGCAACAAATCCGGTGGTGGCCACCTGTGCAGTTTCGGTTCCAGCGGCGGCCGTCGGCGCGGTCGGCGTGCCGGTCAGCGCCGGGCTGGCCAGCGGCGCCTTGGCAGCCACGGCCGCTTGCACGAAGGCCGATGTGGCGATCTGGGTGGTGTTGGTACCGGCAGCGGCCGTGGGCGCCGTCGGCGTGCCGGTCAGCGCCGGAGAGGCCAGCGGCGCCTTGGCATCGAGCTCGTCCAGCCGTTCAGACAGGCCGGGCACATCCGCGATGCGGGTGGACCCGAGGATGCGGATTGCGTTGCCCGCCGCCACACGCCCGATGTACTCGCCGGATTTGACCTCGCCAGACGCGAAAGCTGCCCCAGACCGCGCCTTGAGCGTGTAGGCCGTGGCGCCGATGGTCAGCGTCGGATTGGATGCGGTATTGGTGCCAGGCCAGTCGAATTGCAGGATGCTGTTGATGCCGATGGTCAGCGCGGTCTGGTCGGCGTGGATCGCATAGACCGCCGCATCGCCGTCGCCAGACGAGTAGGTCAGGCGGATCGTGTCGCCAGCGATGGCGAGATCGGTCAGGGCCGTGTCGGCAGCGGCGCGGGCGCTGGCCTCGGCAGCCATATCCCCCGGCGAAACGCCAGCGGTGGGGAGGGCACCGCCCCTGAATACGACAACACGATCCGTCACGGCGTGACCTCCTGATCAATGTGGATGGTATCGGTGAGCGTGCGGTAGACCCGGCCGCCGACCGCGAATTTCATGTCCCAGGCATGGGCACCCAGCGGCAGGGCGGCCGTCTGCGCAGGCGCCAGCGTGATTTCGAACTGCCCGGCCGCTGCATCGAGGACGGTCACGATCAGCGCCCGCGTCACGCCGTCCGGGCCGCGCAAGGCCGAGGTGACGGTGATCCCTGTCAGGGATTTCGGGCGCCCCAGAGCATCGGCATAGATGCAGCCGAGGCTCAGGGAATCGCCGCGCTTGATCCGGTGTTCCTGCGGCCCCTCCGGCACATCAAGCGCCACCGCATCGGCAATCGTGACCGATCCGCTGTCCGTCACCACGATGTCGGGCAAATCGGTGGTCAGCAGGCGGCCCTCGACCGCGCTCCAATGTTCGACCGCCACGGCATAGCGGCTGCCATCGGCCGCGCCTTGCAGGTCGATGCTGATCGCGCCTGCCGTGATCGTGGCCGCGACCGGGCTGGTGGTGACCACTGGCGAGCCGACAATCGGCGCGCGCGGTGTGAACAGCACCCGGCCATGCGCGGGCTGCGACCCGTCCGGCAAGCGGACGGGACCGGCGACAGTTGTTGCCATGTGACCCTCTTAGATGATGGTGATGGTCTGCGGCCCGCTGCGCGGCCCCGCGATGCCAGAGCCGTTGATCGGCTCGGCCCAGTAGCTGTGCGACCCGACACCGGGCCCCACGTCGGTATAGCTGTCAGCGGCATTGGCGGCGCCGAACTCGGTGCGGATCGCCACCGCATCGACAAAGGCTGTCGATCCATCGGCGCGCCAGATCCGCGTCGCGGCATATTGCCCGTCATTGGGCGCGGTGAAGGTCAGCACCACATCAGACCCGGAGACGCTGGACCCGAAAGCCACCAGAGCCGCCGGGGGCGTGCTGTCCGCCACCGCCTGCACGGCCAGCGGCACGGCGGGATACCAGGGCGAGATCCGGCCGCCCGGCGTGCGGTTGCGCACCTGCGCCTCATAGGTGGCACCATCGACCAGCCCCGAGGACACCAGCGAGGATTGCCCCTCGCCCGCGTCCACAATCTGCCAGTCCGGTGCGCCGCCATCGACCGAGCGGATTTGCAGCTGCTGGCGCAGATCCTCGGATTGCACCGGCCACGACCATTCGATCAGCGCCACGCCGCCCGTGCCCTCGACCGCCTCGCCGGTCAGGCTGGCCGGGGCCGCCACATCGCCATCCTCGACCACCACCGCGCGCAGCGGACGCGCCGGTTCCAGCGTCAGCGCGTTGGGCGCGAAATCGACCGCATCGACCGACACCACCTCCAGAGAAAACGTGTGCGACCCGCCATTGCGCGTCAGCCGCGACACCTCGACCACCTCATCAAAGCCCGCTTCGGCATGGGTGATGCGCAGGAACCGCTGTTCCATGCACTCATAGCCGATCGGGCCGATGGTCCCGCTGACAGAATACGGCGGCCGCGCCGTCGCAAGCCAGCGATAGCCCACGCGCCAGCCCTGATTGTGGCTGTTGATCGCCCCGCATGGCTCTTCGTGCCGGTCACCCTGCGGATCAGCCACCACCGCGCCAGTCAGTTCCTCCTGATAGTCCAGTGCAGGCTCGACGTATTTGACCGCCACCTGCCCGATCACATCCGAGCCCCACGCCCGGTCGCGGATCGAGATGGTCAGGAAATCCGCATCGGTCAGCGTGACGGTCGGGGCGCTGTAATAGCCGACCTTGAACCCGAGCTTGCCGTCGCGACGCTCGTAGAAAAAGGCATCGCAGGCTTTCATCAATTCCGCGCGGACCTGTTCCCAGGTCATGCTGCTGTCGATCACCATATTGATGGTCCAGCGCTTCTGCGTGCCGCCGTCGCGGTTGGTCACCAGCTGGTCGCAGATATCCGCCTCGGCCGCGACCTCATCCCAATCGACGGCAAAGCCATAGAGCTCGGCCACATCGGCGATGATCAGGGCGGCATTGTCGGTCCAGTCCGCCGTGTCTGTGCGCGGGTCATAGACCGTATCGCAGCCATCCCAGACCGGCGCATAAACCCATTCCCGCCCGCTCGGATAGATCTTCGAAAACACGTTGTTCGGTGGCCGGGCGGCGTAAAGCGCGGCGTAGCTCAGCCCCTTGAAATCATCGGCAGCGGTGACCTCCGGGAAGACCGCATCCCATATCGGATCGACCGCCTGCCCCGGCTGCCCGGTATAAGTGCGGATCGAGCCATGCCACGCCCATCTGCCCTTGCCGTCATACCAGATCGGCTCCGTGCTGACGAAATCGCCCTCCAGCTCGACCGGACGCTTGTCCAGAAAGTGCTGGACCGGCCCGCGTGTGCTGTGCGCGGCGATCAGGATGCCATAGTGGCGCTTGAACCGATCATCGGTCCCTTCCGGGTTGGTGACATCGGCCCGGCTGGCCGCCGAGAAACAAAACGGCCCCCCCTTGCGGACCCGGCCATAAACCCGCTCCTGATAGGATATCGGTTGTGCCCAGTTGACCTGCCGGTCGGAGGGCGACGGGACCGAGGGCGTGGGCATCAACGCTTGCGACAGCGCCGACAGGCCAACGGACAGCACCACCCGCGACAACAGCGATCCGCCCGCGAGCCATGAACCTGCGGTGAAACCCGCGCTCCAAGCACCAACTGCGCCCGTCGCCAGATAGGTGCCAAAGCCCGCTGCGTTCAGAAACCCGCCGATGAAGGCGGTGACCGGATCGGCCTTGGCCTGCCCCGCCAGGCAGGTGGTGGACAGCAGCGCGGCCAGCGCGAGATTACGGATGCGCATAGCCCACTCCCCAAGCACCAAGGATCTTCTGCGGGCGGAATGCCGTCACCGCGCCAGAGGTCTCTTTCACCGCCCATGTCTCGCCCAGGCACAGCGCCGCATGGGGCCGCGTCACGCCCGGCGCGATCTGAAGCACGATGCCCACGTCACCGGCCACCGGCAGTGCAGTCAGGGCCAGCCCCGCCGCCGCCATGCGCGGCGCCACCACGGCCAGCGGATCGCTGAAAAACCGCGTGACGCGCTGGCATTCGGCCATGCTCTCATAAGTCAGGCGCAGATCGGCAGCCGGATCGGGCCAGCCGCAGCGCATGCACCAATCGGCGCAGAGCGTGACGCAATCCGCCTCGCCCCAGCGGTAGGTCAGCCTCCGCCAGCGGTTCAGTTCAGCGTAAAGAGGGGTCATCCGAACAGCTTCTGTTCCTGGAACGTGTCAGTCGGGGCGAAGCGCAGCGAACTGTTCGCCTCGCCGATCAGCGTCCCGTGGTCGTTGGTCGTGTAGCTCAGCCGCGGCGCGGTGTTTCGGCCGGCGCCGATGCTCTCGAAATTTAGCGTGATGCGACGCTCCATCGGCCCCGACAGATCAAAAGCCACGCTGGCCCCCTTGCGGGTCAACCAGTGGATCGGCGCATGCACCGGCGCCTGAAACTCGGTCATCGCCCCGATGGGCTGCACCCAGAACGTAATCTCGCGGTCGAGAATGTAATCGGTCCCCAGCGCCCGCAGATCTGCCACCAGATCGCCGTCGGACGGATCGGGGATATAGGTCAGCGAGATCGAGCCAGCCGGGGCCGTGCCGTTCAGCGACACTTGCAGGTCAGGCGCCTCAAGCAACTGGCAGCCGATCCATGCATGGCCGTCCACATCCACAAACCGCCCGTCACCGCCCAGAATAAAGCGAAACACACCATCCACTGTGTCGATCGACACCAGATCGAGAAGCCCGACCGAGGGGTCGCGCGGGTTGAAACCGACGGGAAAGAAGCTCATCGGGTGATCCATTCCACAAGGTCGAGCTGTGGGCGGGCGACCTGATCCAGCCCATATTCCGGCCAACCGGAATCGTCGGCTTGAACCGCGAAAAGCCCGCGCGCGACCAGATCAATGTCAGCATCGGCCGGGACATCCACGCGCAGCATCTCGACTGTCAGAACAACAGAGGCACCGACGCCGGATCGACCGACAACCAGAAACGGCCAGTCCTGATACGACAGGAAACTGCCCACCCGAACAGGATCAGGCGCGCCGGTTTCATCCACCTCGATCGAGCCGTCGCCCGCGCTGGCCGCAGTGACACAGCGGATCACCGGGCGCGGCTCGACATAAAGACCCGCGCGATAGGCGCGCCACATGGATTGCCAAGCCGCTGCCCCGATGCCGGGCTGCACGGCGCGGTCAAGCATCCGCATGCGCAAAGCCCCGGAACGCCCCCGCAGCCTGCCAATCAGCGCCCGCCACTCCCCGATCATCTCGGGCGGTAAAACCATTTCAGGCTGGCCAACGAACCGCGGAAAGCGGTTGTAGACCACCTGCTCCGCGCCGTTGGTCGCAGGGCTGGCAGATTGTCCCCGCCAGTCGATACGCCAGTTGCACAGCGTCCCGCGACACAGCACGCGGGGCACATCGACGATATGACGCTCCATCAGGTGCCCCTGCGCTGCATGTCTCTGATCATGTCAGGCATCAGTCGCACCTGTGCCCTTTGGGCCTGCGCATCCAGCCCGGTCGCAACCTGCGCCGCCCGACGATCCACAAAGGCCTGGATATTGCCATTGCGCGGGTCCACCCCGATGCGCACATCCACAAGATCACGGCCCTGTTTCGGCGCCGATCCACCAGACACACGGGTCACCGCCCCGACATCCGGCATGGCCACCAGCCGCGCGATTTCTGTCGGGGCAAAGGCACGGCGCGACGATGCGCCGGGCGAGACCTGTCCACCCACCACCCCACCCTTGGCGAAGCCCGGCATACGGAACAGCTTGCCCAGATCACCGCTCACCCGCATGCGCTCGACCAGCTGCACCCCGCCAGCGCGACGGATATCCGCCTGCGACCAGACCACCTCGCCCCGGTGCACCACGCCCGCCGCCTCATCCACGCCACCATCGCCGGTATAACCTCCGCGCGAAAAGCCAAGCGCCTTCAGGATGCCACCGACACCCTTGCCAAGGCCCCCGCTCCACAGCTGTTCGAAGCCTTTCATGGCGATCATCTCGGCCAGCTTGGCGATCACATTGCCCAATGCCTGCCGGAAGGTCTGCGCGCCGGTCACCAGACCCGTGAAAACCCCGGACAGCGTGCTTTTCGTTTGCTCGACCGCCGATTTGAAATCTTCGTGCCGTTGCTTTGCCATCTCCATCTGGGTGGCTGCATCGGCATAGCTGTCGGCCAGCTTGTCGATTTCCGCCCGCAACTCTGGCGTGATGGTCTTTCCGGCTTCCTTGGCCTCTTGCAAGAGCTCGGCCTTGCGACGCGCCACATCGACGGCGATCCCGTATTCGTCAAACGCCAGTTGCAGGTCATTGAGCGCCGCCGCCTCGGCAAGCATGCCCTCGACCTCAACACGCCAGTCCGACAGGCTCTTGCCGAAATCGTCCTTCGCGCCACCCCCGCCGCCGCCCTTGGACTTGCCGCCGCCAGAGGCTTTCTTGCGGGCATCGTCCACCACATCGGGGACGCCATTGCCATCCATATCCACGGAAAACCCGCTCGGGGCGGATTTCGGCTTGGAAGATGATTTCGGGGCATAAGGGCTGCTGTTGGCGTAAGATCCTGCGCGCGCCTCTTGAATGGCAGCGCCACGATCATCAAACGGCGCCGCCTCAGAAGCGCCTGGCAGGGCCGCCCGCAATGCACGCGCCGCCCCCGCCACAGCCTCGATCACCTTACCAAGGCCACCGAGACGCGAAATAACTGCGTTGAAGGTGACACCATCAACACCACCCATTTCGGAAATCAGGCCACCCGTCGCAGTGGTTGCATCCTCTACACGCCGCTGGAAATCCTCCGCAGACATCTCTCCGTTGATGAAGGCCTGAATTGCGGCCTCATCCACACCAGCAAGTTCGCCCATCAGGGCGATGATGTTTTCACGGGTGGTGCGAACACGTTGCTCGAATTCTTCGGCCGTGATTTCAGACCGGGCCATGGCCTGACGCGACGCCTCCAGACCCTCGACCCAGCCGGAAAGCACCTCCGCCTTGCCAATCTCACCGGCACGCTGAAGCGATTGCACCAGCATCGTCGCCTCGACCGTGAGACCAGACACCTCAGCATCGACGGCTGCGATGCTGCCGCGTAGAACGTCGAACCCCTGCGCATTGTCCGCAATCGCCCGAAGGTTATCGCGCAACTCTTCATAGGAGTTGCCGCCCAGAACCGCCTTGGCGAAAGCCTCACTGCCAAAGCTGTTTTCCAGTGTGTCGATGATCCCGAATGCCTCGGCCACATTGACCACAACCTGCTGGAACTTTGCGCTGATCCGGTCCCCGACTTCCGAGAATTTGCGGTCCATCTGGGCCGCCTTCTCGACAACCTGACTGTCCAGCACCACGCCAAGCTCATTCGCCCGGTCGATAGTGCGGCGCATGCCATCTTCACCCTGCGCCAGCAATTCGACAAACCGCTCGCCTGCGGAGCCACCAAACAGCTCGTCCGCAATACGGATCTGGGCGGCCTTATCCAGCCCCTCCATCCTGCCGATGATTTCCAGCATCAGATCGGACGGGTTCTTCAGCTTGCGTGACAGATCGTCAGAAGTATAGCCGAGCCGCTGAAAGCTCTCGGCCCCCGCCCCTGCACCCGTCTTGATCCACTCATCGGCCCGCAGGTTCAGTTCCTTGAACCCGTCCACCAACTGGTCAACACCGATGCGGTTCTGTTCCGCGACGAATTTCCATTCCTGAAAGGTCCGCAGGTCAAGGCCGGCGCGCTTGGCCTCATCCCCGACGGCCGCGATGCCTTTCACCGTCTGGGCCAGCCCCGTGGTCATCTTGTCGATGGCCCCGGTGACAAGCCCACCCGCGATGCCCCCGGCAAAACCGAGGGCAAATGTGCGAAACGCCAGCCCCATCTTGGCAGCGGTGCGCTTGGTTTCCACCTCCAGCCCGCGCAGCCCCTGACTGAAATGGCTGGTATCAAGCCGCATCCGGGCAATCAGGTCACGCATTCCGGAAAGTGACATCAGTGCATCCTCTCAAGGGCTTGCTGCATGGTGATCGCCGGAACGCCAACACTGGCGCTGCGCAAGGCACCGGCCAGCGCAGACTCTGGCAAGCGTCGATCCTGACCATCTGTCGCCTGCACCCAGGCCAGCCAGTCATCATGTTCAAGAAGCGATCCCGCGCGCACCGCCTCGGCCATGCGGAGGCGATCCATCCGGGCGCGCAGCCGCAGGCCGCGCATCGTCACGACAAAGGCCCGAGGCGTGATCGACCAGAATTCCGCCTCGGAACAACCTGCGGCCACATACCGGGCCGCCAGATCATGCAGGGTCAGGCCGCCGGACTGGTCGCGGCCTGCGGCTCCCCCGATTCATCCTCCGAAGCCGGCGCGGCAAGGGCGCTCTCCATCGCCCGCGAAAGTGCCTGCCGCCCTTCCGACATCAACCGCCCTGCCGCCCGCAGCGTGATCCCGGCATGGTGCTCTTGCAGGCAGGCGCACAGCATGGCGCGCAGATCTTCGGCCGTAGCCTCGCCCTCGGCAAACCGATCCAGCGCGCCCCAGACCGCCGCCCCGGCAATGCTTTCAAAATCGGCCAGCGCATTGAAATCGAACTTCAGCCGGTAGGTTTCCCCACCGGCCGAAAACTGCGCTTCCCCGTCCCCGCGGCGCGTCATGCCACGACCTTGTGCAGCACCTTGAAGGTGGCTTCACCCTTCATGGCATCCTTGACCGGCACGCCGGGCAACCAGGTCTTCAGCCATGCCTGCCAGACATGCGGTGTGGTGGCCCCGACCGGGGTGATCTCGAGCAGAACCAGCTCGCGCGATTCCTCCAGATCCTGCAACAGCACATCCTCGGCATCCTCGGGGACATAGTGCTTGCTCAGCGCCCAGTCCGGAGCGGTTTGCAGGCCCGCGATGAATTCCTCGCTGTTGCCCGGCGAGTCGTGCGATGTGACATCCACATCGTTCGGCGCCTTGTTCGGGAAGGTGAA
>NZ_QBKP01000037.1 GCF_003054195.1 Gemmobacter caeni | reverse complement strand
CGTCAGGCCGCCCGAAGAAGCCGGATATACATCAGCAATCGCGACCGCCGATCCAGAACCAAACAGACCGTTGCAATCAGGCGGGGTCCATATACATCCACACACGCCTGCCCTGGGCTGAGGCGCTGCATCTGCCGGTGATCGGCGGCAGCCCGGACCAGCCGCGTTTCCGCTTTGACCGCACGGGACGGGCAGAGATGCTCAGCGCCTTTGCGGGCCGCGCCCTGCTGACCCTGCCGCTGCCGGAGGCCGCAACCGCGCCCGTGCCCTGGCCCCAGGCCTATCGCTTTCCCGGCGAGACCCTTGTTCAGACCCTGATCGGACAGGGGGCGCAGACGCTCGAAACCGGCTTCGATCTGCTCGACCCCCGGACCCGACCCGATACCGCGCACCAGCCGGACAGCCGCGCGCCCCTCAGACTGACCGTTCGCGCCGGGCTGTCCGCTTACGAAAGGCCCGCCTGATGCAGCATTTTACCATTCCGCATTCCGCCTCTGCCATCCAGATCCCCGTCGCCCTGCATGAGGTCGTTCATGTCGAGGCGCAGGGCAATTACGTTCTGCTCACCACCCCCGGACGTTCCCTGATGCTGCGCATGAGCTTTGCAACCTGCATCGGCATGCTTCCCTCCGGCACCGGGCGCCAGATCCACAGAAGCCACTGGGTCGCTTCCCGCATCATCACCGGAACTTCCGCCAGAAACCGCAGGCTCTTCCTCACCACCACCACCGGAAAACAGATCCCCGTCGCCAGAAACCGCAAACACACCATCACCGAATGGGTCAGACAGCTTACTGCGAGCTGAGCACTCTTGTCTGGCTGATGCCCATGAGGGAGGCTGTCACGCACCCAGAGTTGAAACGGCGGATCCGGGAGATCTGCGAGACGCGTGTGCGCTATGGCTACCGTCGTGTTTATGTCGTCCTCGACCGGGAAGGCTGGGAGGTAAGCATCAAGATGACGGGGTACGACAGGGGAAGACGTGATTGCTCAGTCCTCGGAGCGCACGATCAACCCCTCAACGTCGAGCCCGGACTCCGCGATCTGCTGGTTGATAACCATGCGGCCATCGAAGACGAACAGGATGAGGGCGGCATCGTCACGCAGGGCGTAGAATATGTTGTGGCGGCGGCGGAAAATCACCCGTCGGATGCCACGCGGGGCATGCCAGAGATGGCCGATCTCGGGGTTGGCGGCGATGGTATCCCGGATGAACCGGTCGATGTCGCGCTGAAACTTGTCCGCCAGGCTCTCCGAATAGAGCCTGTCATGGTCCCAGATCGCCCAGAGGCAGTCCTCTGCCGTTTCAGTCAGGAAGACCTTCATGCGTCAGGGTGCCGGGTCCGGAACCGCGCCAGGCGTTGTTCGATGGCTTCGTCCGTCATCTCGGTGACACGCCCTTCCGCAGCATCGGCCAGGCCCGCCGCAACGCCGCGCTCGATGCGCAGGGCAACCAGTTCTTCCCAGTCGGCCACCGAAACCGTAACGGCAACGGGGCGGTCCTTCTTGGTCAGCAAGATGGGTTCGCGCTGCGCCGCATCAATGAACCGGCCGAATTCCTTGCTGGCGAGGGTGGCGGACATGGTCTTCATGGCAGACTCCTTGATCTCTCGTCCGGATTATACGGATATTCCGGAGAAAGAGAAGCCCGAGCGGCTGTCATAGCCCTGCCGCCCTGGTGAGGTTCACCCGAAATCTGTCCCGGCGGCGCTGGTAGCGGCGTGTCATCTCGGCTGAGGCGTGACCAAGCTGCTTCTGGACGTAGCGCTCATCCACGTCAGCGCTGCTGGCAAGGCCGGCGCGCGGGGAGTGGCCAGAGTAGAGCCGCATCCGCTCGGTTTCGGGCAGGTCGGGGCGCAGGCCCGCATCGCAGACGCACTGTTTGATCAGCCGGGCGACGTGCTTGTCACTCAGGCGGTCGGGGCTGGCACGAAGGCCATCCCGCGAGACCGCAACGAAAATCGGACCGAAGTCGATGCGTCCGAAATGTGGCCATTGGGTGAGGGCCTGCACCGGGCAAGTCTGGTCGCTCGACCCGCGTCCGATCTCCACCTCGCGCCAGCCGGTCTTGCCACGCAGGGGAAACAGCAGACCGCCATCCAGCACCTCGACCCAGCCACCTGACTCCGGCGTGTCATCCTTGCCGTGATCGAGGCTGACAATCTCGGACCGGCGCAGGCTGCCGGCAAAACCGATCAGCAACGGCGCCCGGTCGCGCAGGTCTTCCGGCAAGATCGCCGCCTTCTGGACCGGCGGCCGCGCATGTTTGCGCCGGATACCGGCCAGCACGGTGGCAATATGGCGGTCCTTGCGGTCCAGCCTTTCCCCGCGCTGCGCATAGCTCCAAGCCAGACCACTCAGCCGCCGCTCGATCGCGGGGACGGAGAGGGCAGGGGCTCTTCCTGCCGGTGCAGCCAGATCGACAATGTAGAGGCCGATCAGCTCTGGCGAAGGGGGCAGTGGACCGAAGCATGCACCCGGGGTGATCTCAAACGAAGGCAAGCCCGAGATGGGGGACAAAGGACGATTGCCTCAACCCATCCGCTCCTCTGCGGGTGAAATCTCACGCCTAAAAGGGTTGACCGGGACATCCCCGTTACCGAAGTCTGGAGCCTAGCTGCGCCTCAGGGCGGCGCGGATGCGGGCGATGCCTTCGGGGATCAGGCCCGCGCCGATGGAGGAATAGGCCAGACGATAGAAGCCCGCGCCGTCCTCTGCCGTGGCGAAGAAGGGAGTGCCGGGTTCAATCAGCACGCCTTCGCCGCGCAGGTCGCGAGAGAGAGCGCGGCTGTCGAGGCCGGGTGGCAGCGCCATCCAGAAGCTCGACCCACCCAATCCACCGCTGGCCGGGGTCAGGCCGTTCTCTGCAATGGCCTCGGCCATTACGATTCGGCGCTCCGCATAGACGCGGCGCATCCGGTTCATCTGCGCGTCGTAATGACCAAGCGAAAGGAAATGCGCCAGTGTGCGCTGCAACATGCCGGGCGGGTGACGCATGACAAGGCCGCGCAGAGCCCGCGCCTCGGCCACGAAGGTGGGATCGGCCACCAGATAACCCAGCCGCAGCCCCGGAAACACCGATTTGGAGAAGGAGCCGACATAGATCACCGTGCCCGCCGCATCCATCGCCTTCAGCGCAGGCGAAGGTGCGCCAGCGAAGGACATCTCGAATTCGTAGTCATCCTCGATCACCGCGAAGCCCTGACTGCTCGCCCGGTCGAGCAGGGCGCGGCGGCGATCGAGCGGCATGGTGGAATTGGTCGGGCACTGGTGGCTAGCGGTGGTGAACACCGTTGTGACGCCAGGCGGGATCGTCTCGGGCGGCAGGCCATGAGTATCGACGGGCAGGGCGCTGACCTCGGCCCGCGTCATGGCGAGGATCTCGCGCAGGCCGGGATAGCAGGGGTCTTCAACCGCGCAGCGCCCGCCCCGGCCCAGCAGCACCTCGGCGGCCAGCCACAGCCCGTTCTGCGCCCCCAGCGTCAGCAGGATTTCCTCCGGCCGTGCGCGGATGCCGCGGCGTGGCAGGATATGGCGGGCGATATAGTCAATCAGCTCCGGGTCATCCTCGCCGTAAAGATCGGCGGTCAGCGGGATGAATTCGCGCCACCCCAATGCCCGCACCGCGCACTCGCGCCAGGCGATGTGATCTACCAGCTCCGGGTCGGCCTGGCCATAGACGAAGGGAAAGCGGAAGCGCCGCCAGTCCACCACGCGGTCGGTGCGGGCGGATCGCGCGAAGCGACCATCGATATGGCGCTGCCAGTCGAGGCGCGGTGTGTCGGGCGCGGGGGCAGGGGTGGTGATCCGGCCCTCGATCCGGTCAGATATGCGATGGCCGGAACGCGGCAGGCTGGTGAGGTAGTCGGTGGTGGCCAGTTCGGCATAGGCTTGCGCCACGGTCACGCGCGCCACGCCCAGATACAGCGCCATGCGGCGGCTGGAGGGCAGCCTATCGCCGGGACGGAACCGGCCTTCGGTCACGCCCTCGACGATCTGACGCCTGAGCTGCACCTGCAAGGGCACCGGCGAGGTGCGGTCGATGAAGAAGGCCTCGACAGGAATCGGCATCGCTTGTCCATGGAACGGGTCGGGCGATGAAGCCCGACCCGACCGGCAGGATCAAGCCCTCAGCCGAACACGCGGGTCAGCGCACCGTCGATGGCATCGGTGATGCGGTCGATGTCGTCCGCCGTGGCAATCAGCGCGGGCGACAGGCAGAGCGTGTTATTAAGACCGGGGATCGAACGGTTGGTGGCGCCGATGATGACGCCCTGCGCCAGACAGTCGGCGACGACGGCCTGCACCCGTTTCTCCTCCATCGGCTCCTTGGTCTTGCGGTCGGACACCAGCTCGGCACCGAGGAACAGGCCCTTGCCGCGCACATCGCCGATGACGGCATGCTTGTCCATCAGCGCCTGCAGGTTCGCGAGGCAGCGCTCACCCATGCGGGTGGTGTTGTCCAAGAGCCCCTCGTCCTCGATGATGCGCATGTTTTCCAGCGCCGCTATCGGACCGGAGGTGCAGCCCCCGAAGGTGGATATGTCGCGGAAATAGCCCATCGGATCGGCGGCATCGTCCTTGAACATCTCGAACACCTGCTCAGTCGTGATAGTGCAGGAAATCGCGGCATAGCCCGAGGCCACGCCCTTGGCCATGGTTACGAAATCGGGCTCGATCCCGTAGTGTTGATAGCCGAACCAAGTGCCGGTCCTGCCGAGGCCGCAGACCACCTCGTCGATATGCAAGAGGATGTCATACTTGCGGCAGATCTCCTGCACGCGCTCCCAGTAACCATTCGGCGGCACGATCACCCCGCCGCCGGCGGTGATCGGTTCCAGCACCAGACAGCCCACGGTATCGGGGCCTTCGCGCCGGATCACCTCCTCGATCGCGTCTGCAGCGCGCTGGCCATAGTTCTCCACATCCCATTGCTTGCGGTATTCAAGGCAATGCGGCACCCGCACGAAACCCTCGGGGTAGGGGCCGTATTGCATGGCGCGCTGGTCCTGCCCGCTGGTCGCCAGCGTGCCGATGGTGGTGCCGTGATAGTCGCGCTCGCGGTAGAGGATCTTCCACTTGCGCCCGCCGTGCTGGCGATGCGCGATCTGGCGGACCATCTTGTAAACCTTCTCGTTCGCCTCGGAGCCGGAGTTGGAGTAATAGACGCGGGTCAGCCCCGGCGTCTTCTGGGTCAACTTTTCGGCAAACAGCGCGGCCGGAACGTTGCCCGCTGCACCGGCGTAATAGTTCAGCTTGATCAACTGGTCGCGCACCGCATTCGCGATGCTTTCGCGGCCATAGCCCACGTTCACCGTCCAGACCCCGCCAGAGACGGCGTCGAGGTATTCCTTGCCCTTGGCATCCCAGAGCTTCAGGCCCTTGCCTTCCACGAACACGCGGGGATCGGCGGTCTCATAGACCTTGTGCTGGCTCAGATGGTGCCAGACATGGGCGCGGTCGGCCTCGATGACATGGCTCAGGTCGTTGACGGGATGGTCGAGTGACATGGGCGGGCTCCGGTTTGCTGTCGTCCCCTTCCTGCGCGCTTCCCGCGCAGGTTGGTAGAGCCAGACCGGATCGCAGCATGGGGCCAGATTTGCGCGCTGCTTGTGACGCGACGCATCAGGATACTCTTCCGCTCCGTGCCAGGACGAATTCGGGTGCCGGTCTCGATCTCCTCGAAGACGAAGGATTGCTGTGCCTCCTCGTCAGCACTGATCGCAGGGCCGCCCAGCTTCTCTGAGCCCCGCCCGAACCGGGCGCGATCATAGGCCTTCAGGATCTGCATCAGCCGCTTGATCCGCGCGTTGGCATCGAGACTGCGCGCCTTCAGAGCCGCATTCTCATCCTCCAGCGCCGATGTCTTCTCCGCCATGGCGCGGACCACGCCGCTCTCGGCCTGACGAAGCACAGCCATGACCCGCGGCTCGGTGAAACGGCTCTTTCTCTTTCGAATCTCCTCAGCTCACGCTACGAAAAAATTCTACTTATGCAGCCCTTTAACCAGGGGAAGGATTACCGGTAGATACAGAGAAGTCGTGACCAACAAAAGAGAGCCTGTATGCAAGTTTCGCCCATCTTGAAGAAAAAAATCCAGCGCATTGCAATGCTGATAGCAATTGCCTTTTCTGCGGGTCCCGTATCAGCAGAGGACATCAGGCTTTCACCATATGCTATTGAAGCCCTTCGGCAGTCTGGAGATATTCCCAATAATTTTTCAGAAAAAGATTTGCCTGATCTCATAGCGAGATTTGCCGAGCGCAACGATATTTATACGGACCCGGGTTCAATATACAATTTCCTCGGGACAAAAGCCGGGCGCAGATCTTCACCTGTACCCCCTAAAATTATTGATAAAACTCTGAAAGTTATCAACCGATACAACCCCGAGGTTCGACAATACAAATTTGATTACTGGTGGTCCTATAAGAACGGCGAAGATCAGGTCGCTATCTGCGGACACTACGACGATGCCAGAGGCATACAATTTATCCGCATGCGAGTCTCTTTCTCAACGGGTTTTTCCGGCGTGACTGAAAAGGACATAATGACAGGAGAGCAGGCTGCGGGCATGTGTCTTTTTGGCGTTTTGGACGAGAACTAGAGAATTGTGTTCGTTCTATGTACGCACACAATATGGCACTAAGTAAATCTGGTGATGAAATGGCCGGCTTTTGACCTGCCACTGGTCTTTCATCCAGCCGCGACCCGAGCCCCCTTGGGGATTACGCTGGTGGGCGCTGGTTGAGCAATCGCCTGACGCGCGGGACGTTCATCTTGCGCAGCGTTGTGGGCGATGGCGGTGTGCAAAGTCCGCGCGGAGATAGCCGGGGTTTGATCATGCAAGCCAGAGTGAGGACGCTCGGTGCTGTAGTCTGCGGCCAGGCCGCGATCACGACCTGCGCATGCACCGGTTTCCCTACCTTCGCCGCGGGCGTGAAGGCCACGACGACAATCCGCCCATCTGATCAGAACGGCACCGGGGTGTTCGACGCGGTGCGCGGGCAGTCCCACCCTGGCGGGATCTCCTGCAGGACGGCCCGCTCTGATCCGATTGGAGTTTCACCTGTGAATGGCCGTTGAGGCAGAGGCCGCGCGTCGACCAGACAATTGCGGTGCCAGGAAGAAGTCATCCGACAATTTTTTTTCGCCTCTCTGCATCCAAACGCCGGTCTGCCCGAGTCAAAGGAGTACAAGGCCGCGGAAGACCCGTGGTCACGAGCGCCGAAAGAGGATCTCTGTCATGAAAACTACCGTTATCCATCAGACGTTTGCCACGCTGACCACCGTCTCCCTGCTGACAGCGGGCGTTGTCCACGCCGAGGCCAATGGTGGGCTGACAGCCATCGGGCTGTCGGGTGACAAAACCCTGCACCAGATCGACGCAACCACGGCCACGGTGAAGGCATCAATGGAAGCCCAGGGTGTGACCAAACTGCTCGGCATCGACCTGCGCCCGGCGACAGGTCAGTTGATTGGCGTCACCGACACCTTTGAAATCGTCGAGATCGACGCGACGACCGGCGCAACAACCGTCATTTCGACCATGGACACACCGCTTCCGATCGAGGGCGATGCGCCAGTGATCGTCGACTTCAACCCGGCGGCGAACAAGCTGCGTTTCATGTCCGGGACCACGAACCACCGCGTCGACATCGAAAGCGGCGCAGTGACAGTCGATGGCAGCCTCGCTTTCGGGGAGCAGGACATGCACGCGGGCGAGGCTCCGGCCATCGTCGCGGCGGCCTATACCAATTCCTTTGGCAAGCCGGAAAAGACCGCCATGTTCGACATCGACAGCACCATCGTCGCGCTGATCCAGCAGACCTCGCCGAATGACGGCACTCTGGCCGCGATCGGCAAGCTTGGGATTGACGGGTCTGATACCTATGCCTTCGATATTGCCACGGATGCCCAGGGCACCAACACAGCCTGGCTGGTGGCGGGCGGAAAGATGCACAACGTGTCGCTGGAAGATGGCTCAGTCCAGCAAAGCTGGGAAATCACCGGCGCGGATGGCGTGGCCCTGCGCGATATCACCTTCATGACCGCGCAATAACCACTTTTCAGGACTCACCTCCGGCGCAGTCTGCGCACCGCGCCGGACACATGTTAGCATTCTATTGAATTGGCCGGATTTCTCTCTCATCCTGAGGCGGATAGCATGACGCGCTCCCGACGGTGGGCTGCGCGCCCCGGAGGGCAGGGCTTGCAGGGCACGACGTTCGATCCTGAGGCGGAAGTCTCTGCACTGCTCGTCAGCTGTGCTGAAGGTGATCGTGCGGCACTCAGGGCGCTGATGCATGCCGAAGGCGGGCGGATGCTGGGCGTGGCGACGCGGCTCCTGAAGCGCAGCGATCTGGCGGAGGATGCGGTGCAGGACGCTTTCGTGCTTATCTGGCGGCGGGCAGCACAATTCGATCCGGCACAGGGCAGGGCCATGGGCTGGGTTTACACCATCCTGCGCAACCGTTGCCTGACGCTGCTGCGGCGGGAACGTCGCGACGAGGCGACGGCCCCGGAAACTTTCGACCAGCATGTGTATGCGGAGATTATCGATACTGCATGGGACCGGCTCGAGACGGCCTCTGACCTGCGGCGATGCCTCGAAGGACTTGACGTCGGAACCCGCCGCGCGATCCTGTCATCCTATGTTCTGGGTCACAGCCACGGCGAAATTGCCGGCCAGATGCGCGCGCCTCTCGGCTCGGTCAAGTCCTGGATGCGGCGAGGGCTTCTGAAGCTGAGGGAGTGCCTGTCATGACGCAGCGCCCCCTGCCAGATCTGATTGATGACGTGGTCATGGGGCTGGCCGATGCGGCAGATGTCGCGCGGCTACAGTCGCTGGCGTCTCGCGATCCCGCAATCGCCGATGCGCTTGAACGCACCCGGCAGAAATTCTCACCGCTCGACGCCACGGCCGACACACTGCCCTTGCCTGAGGGGTTCTGGGCGCGGATCGAGGCCGGCATTGTCCAGGGCGTCGACCCGGAGGCAACGTCTGCTCCCGAAGCAATACCGCAGTCCGCCGCAGCGGCCATCGACCTGGACACGGCGCGCGGGCGCATTCGGCGCTGGCAGATCTCCGCGCTGACCGGGATCGCCGCATCGATGGCACTCGCCGCGGTACTGGGGTGGAGCCTGCTGTCACAACCCGCGCCCGCCGTCATGGCTGTACTGCTGAACAGCGACGGCGCAGCCGTGGCGCTGATCGAGAGCATGGCCGACAACACCACGCGCGTCATCCTTCTGGAGCGGCCGGACGTGCCTTCGGACCAAGTCATGCAGGTCTGGACGAAGCCTGACGATTCCGGGCCGCCGGTCTCGCTTGGTCTGCTGGAAACCGGACGCTCGCAAACGCTGCACCTTGAGGGCTTTCCGGCACCGCATGCGCTGCAACTTTATGAGATCACGGCGGAACCCGCGCGTGGATCGCCCACCAATCTGCCGACCGGACCGATCCTTGGCAAAGGACTTGCGAAGGTACCCATCCACTGAGAAGTGCGAGTTGACAGGGGACCGGGCTGCACACAGCCCGCGAACCCTGGCAAACTGATCATCAGGATCAACGTGGTCAGACCCGGACGCATCGCGGCTACATGATATGATATAACATAATATACCTTATCTGAATAGCTGATGTAGTGGGGGCACATTCTAAACTGGGTTGCGACAGATCCCCTATCTTGCTGGAAAGCAAGGAGAACGGATATGTGAACCGAGAGTGCGAAACTGAGCGGCCTCGACCCCCAAGCCTATCTGGCCGACGTGCTGGCGCGGATCAACGACCACATCAACCCGCGGCTTTACGAACTGCTCCCCTGGAATTGGAAGCCCCTGCCAGCCGGTGACAACAAGATCGCCGCCTGATCGGCGCAGATCTCGTTGACGTCGCTAAAGACGCCAATAACGACGTCGTATCAGGGTAACCGTCCGGCCTGACCGCTACCCGCGCCATTTCCAAGGCAGCAGGTCATCGACCTTTGTGATCTTGTAGTCGGGGATACGGGCCAGGGTGTCGGCGAGCCAGACATGGGGATCGATGGCGTTGAGTTTGGCCGTTTCGATCAGGGTGTATGCGATGGCGGCGGCCTTGCCGCCCGCTTCCGAGCCGACGAAGAGGTAGTTCTTGCGGCCGAGGGCCATCGCCCGTTCATTCTGCCCATGTCGGGCAGTTTGTCGTGGTCCATTACCGCTGGCACCCGCTTTTCGGCCGGCATCTGCGGGTTGAGCGCATCGACATGCGCAGGCCTGGGCAATTCCTCCATGTCGAGGTCCTGCCCGGTGTCGTCACGGTGTTGCCGGCCTGGATGGTCGATGCGACGTCTTGCGCAGGCATGGAATTGGGCACACCACGCGTGTCGCTCGCGGCGCTAACGGACCTTGATGATCTTCTGAAGCGGCTTGGTCTGCGGCGATGCTCTTCCGGTGACACTACCACCGGAGAGGAGCAGACCCATGCCAGACCTGCCAGCCACGCAGACTTCACCCAAGCAACTGCAGATGCAGTTCGACTCGACCCGGCTGCGGGGAATGAGCCCGCAGGACCGCCAGCAGGCTGTGGCGCGCCTTGCGATGCTCCTGACCGAAGCGGTCGGCGCGGCCGAACAGGAAGGGGACGATCATGACCGGTGATGCCCTCCCGCCCGCCATCCTACAACGCAAGGCCGTGGTTTATGTCCGGCAGTCGACCCAGGCTCAGGTCGAGCACAACACCGAGAGTCGGCGGCGTCAGTACGAACTGGTCGAGGTCGCGCGGCGCCGCGGGTTGGCGTGCCGATCGACCGCTCGGTTCTGGCCGACTGCATGGGCCACACCGGCGCGTTGATCGCCCCCGTGGTCGAGCACATGGCCAAGCGCCTGATCGCGGAAAGCACGCGTCTTTACGTCGACGAAACGACGGCCCCGGTGCTGGACCCCGGGAAAGGCAGAACCAAGACCGGCTATCTCTGGGCGGTGCTGCGCGATGATCGCGGCTGGAGCGGGACGGCGCCCCCGGGGGTGGTGTTCCACTATCGCCCCGGCCGGAAGGGCACATATGCCGACGAAATCCTCGCGGGCTTCGAGGGCACGATCCAGGTCGATGCCTATGGCGCCTATACCCATCTGGCCACGCCGAAACGCGCGGGTGGCGAGCCTTTGCAGTTGGCGTTCTGCTGGGCGCACGGCCGGCGCCAGTTGATCAAGGCCAAGCCAAAGACAGGCTCGCCCATCGTCGACGAGGCGCTTTTGCGCATCGCCGCGCTTTACAAGATCGAGGATGCCATCCGTGGCGCCGCGCCCGACCGACGCCGGGCGATGCGTCAGGACCTCTCCCGCCCGTTGGTGGACGCGTTCTTCCTCTGGCTCGCGGCCCAGGCCAAGCGGGTCTCGAGCAAAACCGACCTCGGCAAGGCGATGATCTACATGCTCAAGCGCGAGGGCGGCTTCCGGCGTTTCCTCGACGATGGACGGGTCGACATGGACTCGAACCTGGTCGAGAACGCCATCCGCAGCCCGGCGATGAACCGCCGCAATGCGCTCTTTGCCGGTCACGACGAGGGCGGCCGCAACTGGGCCCGCTTCGCCAGCCTGATCGGCACCTGCAAGATGAACGGTGTCGAGCCTTACGCCTATCTGCGCGATCTCTTTACCCGCCTCGCCAATGGCCACCTGGCCAGCAACATTGACGCGCTGATGCCATGGGCCTATGCCCGGGTAGCGGAAAATGAGGCCCCCTCAGATCTCGTGAAATGAACTCATCAGGGATTCCCCAGTGAGATCATTTGAGGGGCGATACAAAGCCGCAACGCGCACCCGTCCGCTCGCTCCTCCGACACCCGCAAGAAAAACATCAATGGGCCGTGGCCGCCGCATACGACGCACCAAGCGTTCCGCCGCGATACTCACGCCGCCAGATCGAAAGCAGCGACCGCGAAATCCCATACCGGCGGGCCGGCGCCGAACCCTGACGGTAGCCGCGCAGGCTCTCTTCAACGATCCGCAACTTGTCCGGGTCTGACCAGTGCCGACGACGGCCGACTTCATCTGCAGCGAAGATATCGATTGGTGAAACAACTGAAGCGCATACCATAAGGCAATGCCTTACGCCCATTTGCACGATCAGAGCAGACGACCCAGAGGCCAGATTTTCCCGCCGGATAGGTCCACCCATCAGCGCCCGGACGATGTGAAGAGCCGCAAGGAGTGTGGCTGCTGCAAACAGACCACGTTCTACCATCAGCTCGAGGCGCAGCACCTCCACGAATGCCATCGTCGGGCATGGGGCGTAAGCCGAATACCCCATCTGACCCTACGGGCAAACACGCTGCTTTTCGGTCAACGACAGTCCTGTTCGATATTCTCTTCAAG
The DNA here is from genome assembly GCF_003054195.1 of Gemmobacter caeni. Taxonomy (GTDB): domain Bacteria; phylum Pseudomonadota; class Alphaproteobacteria; order Rhodobacterales; family Rhodobacteraceae; genus Gemmobacter; species Gemmobacter caeni. The sequence continues at coordinate 3,411 of NZ_QBKP01000037.1, read as the reverse complement.
CACCAAGACTGAATTGTAACGCCCCATCTTATCGTCAAGATATGCATTCTTAACCGAAAACCCCATTTCCATCATCACCTGCTTCAGAACCTTGGTGGTGCGGTCGTAGATGACGGTGACGAGCCCGTGGTCATCAGTTCTTCTGGCGATATCAACCACCTCAAATTTCCCGCCCGTTATACCGCCGCTTTTAGCAAGGAACTCGGCCAGAAACCTAACGACATTCTCATCAGATATATCACCCAAATTCAGATCTGTGAGTGCATTCAACTTGTAGCGATCTCGACGTAAGAAAAAACGCGGGTCATCGCGGCAGCTGCCCTGGATCGAGAACTCATCGCTACGGAGTCCTAACCCACTTGGTTGATACGTCCACTCGGAACTAGTCATGTTTATCCTCTTTCTCTTGTGCGACGGGGCGGAGGGACCCAGTCAGGTCGGGCCAGGGCGTCGGTATTCATAAGCCTCTCGTTATCGCTCCACGCCCCGATCGTCTCGCTCAGCCAAACGATTTCGAAATCATCCAAAGGCCATTCTATAGTGCTACGATTCCCAGCTATAATCGCCCAGAGCGCTGCGACAAACTTACGTGCGAGGCGGTCAGTGACGCGGTCGCGATCCAGCGCATTAAAGTAGTCAGCCCTAAGTGCCTTGCGGTATTTCGAACTCTCGGTGATCGTCAATAAGGTTGTCGGGATGTCGAAAAAGAAGGGTACCCCCTGCATTGCTTCCTCATAGGGGTGGCTGACGTCAAGTTCACGTTTGAGGGAGTTGGACGCCAGCTTCGTTCGCTGCTTGCCCAGCAGATTCTGCGCGGACCGTCGCACTTCAGCATCCGGAAGTTCGAAAGTATCCGGGATCAAGACGCGTAGGCCGTAACCCTCGTATTCTTCGGGCAATTCGCAAGTCAGTAGCGGTCCGAGGTAATTTCTGTAGTATCCCTCAGCCAACCCTCGTACGAATTCGGCATCAACCGGTGAGACACCCTGGTAGTATTCTGAGAGGATGGTCGATCCTGAGGCGGGTGCACCAGAAAGCACCGATTCGAGTTGCAAGTCGAAGCCTTTGCTTCGCCCGACACGCAAATCATTGACTGTGACAGTGGGTATCAAGCTAAACTTGAAATAGTGCTCGATCTTATCTTGATCAATCTGCGTCAACTGCCCAACTGCTGATTTTTCTAAGCGCAAATACGCACACGGCACACCGAGAGTGTGAGCGAAGGCGACCTCATAGATAACATTGGGATTGAAGCCCGTCATATCTGCAACCAACAAATCGCAACTATCTATCTGTCCGAAGATCCAGTCGTTGAATAAATCAGTACTGGGATTGTCGACAGGCGTCACGATCGACACAGCCAGTTCGCCTCGGTCTGTGCGGCCATCGATGACACGTTGGATATAGTTTCTTACAAGCTCGTAGCGCTCTGCATCATGTGGGCCGACCACGAAGAGCTTAAGCGTCCGGATCATGGTGTGTCTCCTGCTCGGTTTTCAGGCGTCGAAACTCAGAGTCAGACCATGCGATCCACGCAGCCACGGCCAGGGCAAATACTACCATGCCCCCGTACAGCAGCATGATGATGGGAGATTTCAGAGTTGATCTAATCGGCTCTGTCACCTGAGTCTGCATTGAGAAGTCAATCTCCTGCTCATCACGGCATCGCACTTCGTTATAGAGTGCGCGAAATCGTCGTTCCTGACGCAGGTAGAAGGTATCCACAGCCATGAACACCGAGGTCGCCAAGATCGGAAGCAACGCGAGAGCAACTTCGCCACGCTCGATCGCGATGGCCAGCAGCGCACTGACGATTGTTACGCACCAGCCACGAGCAACGAACGAGTTCTGGGACATTCTGTCGATGGCTTGTGTAACGAATTCCAGATGTTTGATTCGCTTTGCATCCATTGTTCGTCTCCAGAGGCTGTCCCCCCAGATCGTTTCCAGACCCGGCGTCAGGTAGCAACCGAAATCCTGTCCCTGCACGTTTGGCTTCCATTTTCGATAGTCCGTCGAACCTTACTCGGCATTCCTCTGCATGTGCAGCGCTCCCGTAGCCACCTTATCGGACTGTGTCTCGCCAAATGCGGAACCACGGAGAGTTGTCGTTTTCGGGTGAGGTAAGTCTACGCTGCACCTCGCACCAAAATCCACTAAAGGTTGCGTCCGGTCCGGCGCTGCCGAACGCCAACGACATCTGCGGGCCGACTCCCCCCCACCTGGGCCTCGAAGGCCTCGCGGACGATATCGAGGATGTTGGAGCGGTCTGTGTCGGAGAGGCCGAGGAAGGGCCGGACCGGAAGTTGATGCCCCCGCCGCATTGCTCCCATCAGCCAGAGCGGATAGGGACCGGGCGGCTTGTCGCACCTCTCACAGGCTTTTAGGCTCGAAGCCGCGCGCGAGGCCAAGGGGGACCCGTCTGGACTCTGGCCGATCAGCATCCGGTCCCACGTGGATTGTACCAATGCATCGCAGGCACGGCAAAATGGACGCGGCACATCCGAGTCAAATTACTATAAAACTTCTCACCCAGCCTAGAGCGCCAGAAAATATACTTCGGCTTCAGGGAGCACATTCCAGAGTCAACTACGTCCTCCCAAAGTCACCACCCCGTAAAGCTGACATCAAACATACCGCACTATTAAATTCAGATTGACTCAGAAGGAGCCGTCATTAGAACTACATACATCACACGCAATCAAAGAGGCGCCGTTGAGCGATGAGTATCTCAGTACACGGGCTGTGTCGCTTTTCATACCCATCGAAAGAAGGTAGCGGATTTCACAACAAGAATGTGGAATCACTGTATGATTCAAGGCGATTGACGCGTAGATTAGGTACGTTCGAAAATATCATAATTCCAAGCATATCAAATCAATCCGATAAGAATTTCAAATTGGGGCTGCTAATTGGAGACGACTTGCCAACATGGTGTCGCGACAGATTGCTGCGCGCATGTCGCAATACTCCTCAAATAGAGTTGATTGTAAAGAGGCCGGGGCTTCCTCACAGAGATGCTTGCTCCAGCGCAATCCAATCTTTACGGAATAATCATGCGGGGTATGTCGCCGAGTTTAGACTTGACGATGATGACGGAGTCTCGAAAGACTTCATAGAAAGCATAAAACGTATATCTTCCAAAATTCCTGATGGGGCATTTGGCCCAATAATATAAATAAATTTCCCAAAAGGATATCATATACACATTGGAAGCAATGCACATATTCGAGAAACAGTCATGGGGCATTTGACTTGCGCGCAGGCGTGGATCATATCGGTCAAAACCAAGAGAACAATGTTTAACTATCATCACGGCTCTGTTGCACAAACCCCTGTGGGATTCATCTCATGAATCCAGCGTGGTAGCTGGGGTGCATGAGCAGACCTACATCCCCGACCTACAAGACC
>NZ_QBKP01000036.1 GCF_003054195.1 Gemmobacter caeni | reverse complement strand
CGACCGCAGGTGCCGCTTGCGGCAGAAAATCCTTGTCTAGCGCTCGGATACAGGCGATCTTCACCTCAAACGACACGCCACTTGGGGAATGCAGGTCAATATCTTCTTGCCAACAATGCAACAGCGTCTATTCTAGAACAAGCAAACCAAAAATTCAAACGCGACACGCCGACACACCCGACGGCGCAGATGTGGGGCGTGAAAGTAACACGAATTTCCGACATTGCCGAACCGGACCGCGATAGCCCCTGGACGAGGCTTCGCGGTATCCTCTGGGCCGCCGTTGCCCTCTCGATCCTGTCCGGCTGGTTCGTCGTGACAAGGTACAGCGTCACCCGCGCGCTTGGGATATGGGATATTGCGGCGCTGCGGTTCGGGGTGGGCGCGCTTCTGCTGGCGCCGGTGCTTCTCAGAAGGCCCGGGCGGCTTTCACGATCGCAGTGGCGCGAGGGTTTCGTATTCTCGTTGATGTGGGGTGTCCCATTCGTACTGCTCGTTGCGCTGGGACTGACGCTTACTTCCGCGGCCCAGGCCTCGGCCATTGCCCCGACCCTGATGCCCCTGTTTGCGGCCATCTTCTCTTGGGCGTTCCTGGGCGACCGGATGGGGCCGCGCCGTTGGGGCGCGCTTGCTGCCATTCTTGCCGGTCTGTCGCTGCTGGTCGTCGCAGGGTCCGCGACCCTCGGTCCTCCCAGTCCTCTGGGTCTGGCCGCCCTTGTGACTGCGGGGGCGATGTGGGCCATCTACACGTTGCGTTTTCACAGAAGCGGCCTCACACCGATCGAGGCGGCGGCGCTCATATGTTTCTGGTCCACGGTTCTGTTCCTGCCGCTTTACCTCGTCCTCGGGCTCAGCAGGCTTGCAGAGGCATCCGCTACCGAGATCGTGCTGCAGGCATTCTATCAGGGAGTGCTCATGAGCGGTGTCGCGATCTTCACGTTCAACCGCGCGGTGACGCTGCTTGGCCCCGTTGCGGCGGCATCGATCATTGCGTTGCTTCCAGCCGTCGCCTCGCTTCTCGCCATACCCGCGCTCGGAGAGATCCCCTCGCCGGTCGAAAGCATCGCAATCGGCATAATTGCGATAGGCGTGTTGCTGGCCGCTTCCCGGCCAAACCGATGAGCTGACGCGCCGGCAAGCACGAGACGTCTGTCCAGACCATCGCGCCGGCGCCATCGTGCATACCGTCTTAGATGAGAGAAAACTGCTCCGGCTGCGGTCGGATCGAGGCCCGCCCGCGCGGGTCGATGATCCAGCCGTCGCCGTCCCGCTCGACACTGGCCTCCCATCCGTGCTGCTCGATGAACACCCGGTCGGCGTCGGCTCCGCGCTCGGCGTGCAGATCGCTGGCCCGGTGCCCGCTCGGGCGGCGGCACCAAACGCCGGGTGCGCTGCCGCAGCTCGGGCAGCAAACAGCAAGAACAGGGTGACGGTGGGCGGTGAAGTCAGGCTTAAAGCGGTGGTATGAGCAGAAAATCACAACAACGCCGATTTCGGCGTCCCAGAGGTGGCCGCAATCGTCTAGTCCAATTTTTGGCGGTAGCCGGTGGTGTGCTGGTGCTCGGCTTCTTGGCGGTTGAGCGTTTTCCGGAGCGTTTCGGGCCAATTTCTGAGCTCACAGCGCTGCGCGTGATTGAGGGCCCGGTCAGCCATATTCGCGATGGCGATACGATCGAGGTGGCGGGCACTCCGATCCGGTTTGGGTCACTGGACTGCGCCGAGCGCGGGACGCCATCTGGTCAGGTGGCGACCGAGCGGCTGCGGGAGCTGATCGCGGGACAGTCCCTCACCTGCGCCCTGAACGGCCGGACCAGCTATGATCGCAGCATCGGGCGTTGCACCTTGCCCGATGGCCGCGACCTTGCCGCACAGATGATCCGGGAAGGAGTGTGCGGCCGGTACTGGTGACGGCGATCCTGTTGGGTCGAGAGTGAGAGCAAGGCTGGTTTGCCCGTGACGGGTCCGGGCTGGGGGAGAGGCCTCCGGCGGCCCGTCGCGGAGTGATTGTCATGGACAGTATGCAGATTCTGGAACCCGCGCGCCCGGTGCGCGGCGGCTTCAAGGTGGATGTCAGCCGGGGTGAGCGCAACGGTCGGGTGTCGTCCGAATGGTTCAACCGGCCGGATGATGAGCGCTATCTCTCGCTCGATGACCTCTGGACCACGGTCAAGGCGCGCTCGGAGCGCAGCACGTCCCGCATCGTCGAGACGGCAAAGATCCAGGTCGAGGCCAGCCGCGACAATGCCGAGCGGCTGCGGCTGATCCTGCCGAAAGCGGACGCGCCGCTGGCACCGACCCATTGGGCCTTTGGTCAGCTCGCAAGCCTGGTTGGTGCGCCGGCCGCCTATCTGCGGCAATTGCCGGCCCCGCTGGCCGGGATCAATCTTCAATACGGGCTCAGCAGCCATCGGGCCGAGCAGATCAAGACCTTCGAGACCGAAGTCGGCAGGACGGAGCTGCGAGCAGTCACCGGACCCGATTACGGCCGGATCCACGATCACGAACTGGTGGGCGCGGTGCAGCGCATCGCCGGGAATGGGACCGGCGACACGCGGTGGAAGGTGCCGGGCACGCTGGACTGGTCGACGGGGGTCTATAACCCCGATGTCGACATCACCCGCGATACCACCACGCTCTATGCCTCGGACCGCGATGTGTTCCTGTTCCTGGTCGATGATCATAACCCGATCGAAGCGGGCAAGCTGGCGGATGGATCGCCCGATCTCTATTTCCGGGGGTTCTACTGCTGGAATTCGGAAGTAGGCGCGAAAACCCTCGGCATTGCCAGCTTTTACCTACGTGCGGTGTGCCAGAACCGCAATTTGTGGGGCGTCGAGGATTTCCAGGCGATCACCATCCGGCATTCCAAATATGCCGCGTCGCGTTTTGCCCAGGAAGCTGCGCCCGCACTGACTCGCTTCGCCAATTCCTCGCCGCAGGGCTTCGTCAACGGTATCAAGGCGGCCCGCCAGCAGATCGTGGCGCGCGATGACGAGGACCGCGAGGTCTTCCTGCGCAAGCGCGGTTTCTCCAAGGCGGAGTCGGGCAAGATCATCGAGAAGGTGCTGATGGAAGAGGGCCGCCCGCCGGAATCGATCTTTGACTTCGTGCAGGGCATCACGCGGCTTGCCCGCGACAAGACCCAGCAGGATGCCCGGCTTGAACTGGAGGGCAGGGCGAAGAAGCTGCTCGACCGGGTGGGCTGAGGCACAACCTGCCCGGTTGCCCACATTCATGCCGCGGCGGTCAGCCCGATCGGCTTTGACCGCCGTATTTCTCCATTCCCGGCCAGACCTGCGATCCGTTCTTCGAAGCGGGGCAGGGCCTGGCCGCCAATCCCGCGAGGAACATCATGCATAGTTTCGACGACAAGGTGGACGCGGCCGTCCATGCTGCCTTCATGGCCCTTGGGCTTTCGGTCGCCACCAGCATGACGCTGGCCATCCGGCTCAACGATTTCATCACCCAGGAATTCCAGTTCGTCGTCACCGATGATGATGACGACGATGAGCCCATTCTTGGGACCGACGACGAGGAGCAGAGCGATGCTGAATGATCAGGAACAGACCATCGTCCTCGAGGCACGGGAAATCCTCGGCCGTTACTTGAACTGCAATCCGGTGCTGTCGAGCTGGCAGGCGCTGCTGGACTATTGCGCCCTGTCGGTCCGCGGCGAAATCGAAGCCTTCCACGTCCTCTATCTCGACCGCAAGAACCGGATCATCTCGGACGAGTGCATGGGTCTCGGCACGGTCGACCACGTCCCGGTCTATCCGCGCGAAATCGCCAAGCGCGCGCTCCTCCTCAACGCCAGCGCGCTGATCCTTGTCCATAACCATCCGTCGGGCGATCCCGAGCCGTCGGAGGCGGATATCAGCATGACGAAGAAGGTCCGTGAGGCCTGTGACACGCTCGGCCTCACCCTGCACGATCACATCATCGTCGGGTCCGGGCGCGAGACCAGCCTGCGCGGTCTGGGGGTGTTCTGATGTTCAGCCATGCCTTCGACTTTGCCTTCAGCGTCAACTCCGAACGGGCGGAGGCATCGGATGTTGCGCCCGCGGTCTTGCGCGCGGCCCTGATCCGGCGCGCCACGGCTCTGTCGGATGACGAACTTCTGGAAGCCTGCGGCCGCTTCGATACGACCGAGGTTTCCGAGGAAGGCTGATCGGTCCCGATGCTTTTTCGGTGTGCTGCCTGAGGCCCGGAAAGTCAGAGGCGGGAAGGGGTTTTCGTGACGGGTTGGCAGTCAGGAGAGAGGCTCCCGGCGCCCGTCACGGAGATCGGTCGGATGACCAACATGCAGAAGATCACCCTCGCGTCCTCGCGGGATATTCCCTTCAACAAGCTCATGCTCAGCCAGTCGAACGTCCGCCGCGTCAAGGCCGGCGTCTCGGTCGAGGAACTGGCCGAATCCATCGCCCGCCGCGGCTTGATCCAGTCGCTGCATGTCCGCGCCGTGCTGGGCGAAGACGGCACCGAGACCGGCCACTACGAAGTGCCCGCCGGCGGCCGTCGCTTCCGGGCGCTGGAACTGCTGGTCAAGCAGAAACGCCTCGCCAAGACCGCCCCCGTGCCTTGCGTCGTCTCCGAGGCGGGCTCGGATGTGCTGATCGACGAGGTCTCGCTGGCCGAGAACATCGAGCGCGCGCCGCTGCATCCGCTCGACCAGTTCCGCGCCTTTCAGGCCATGCGCGAGAAGGGCATGACCGAGGAAGCGATTGCCGCGGCCTTCTTCGTCGATGCCAAGGTCGTAAAACAGCGCTTGCGCCTCGTCTCGGTCGCCCCGGCGTTGCTTGAGATCTATGCCGAGGACGGCATGACGCTGGAACAGCTGATGGCCTTCACCATTTCCTCCGACCCGGCGCGCCAGGTCCAGGTCTGGGAGGCGGTGAAGGACAGCTGGTCCAAGGAGCCCTATCAGATCCGCCGCCTGCTGACCGAGACCACGGTGCGGGCATCGGACAAGCGGGTCACCTTCGTCGGCATCGACGCCTATGAGGCGGCGGGCGGATATGTGCTGCGCGATCTGTTCCAGCAGGATGACGGCGGCTGGTTGCAGGATCCGGTGCTGCTCGACCGGTTGGTGAACGAAAAGCTGAAGGCCGAGGCGGCGACCATCGCCGCGGAGGGCTGGAAATGGATCGAGGTCGCCGTCAGCTTTCCCTACAACCATGCCTATGGGATGCGGCAGATCGCGGGGACCACGGTGGACCTCACCGAGGACGAGCGTGCCACGCGCGAGGCGCTTCGCGACGAATACGACCGCCTGGAAGCCGAATATGCCGAAGCCGATGAATTGCCCGACGAGGTCGACGCGCGGCTTGGCGAGATCGAGCGCATCCTCGGCGCCTTCGAGATGCGGCCGATGATCTTCGATCCGGCACAGATGGCACGGGCCGGGGCCTTCATCAGCCTCGACGCCGTGGGCGGTCTCTGCATTGAGCGCGGCTATATCCGTGCCGAAGATGAGGTGACGCAGGAGCCGGAGGCGGAAATCGTCGATCCCGAAACCGGCGAGATCCTGCCGCGCACCGACGCCGACCCCGTCCAGCGGGGCGCAGCGATCAAGGTTGGCGGTGCGTCGACGACCGAGGAGGACGAAGACGAGGGCGATGCGATCAAGCCGCTGCCCGAACGGCTGGTGATCGAACTGACCGCCCATCGGACGCTCGCACTGCGCGACGCTGTGGCGAACAATCCCCGCATCGCAATGACGGCGCTGCTGCACAAGCTGGTCCTCGATTGCTTCGACGGACGGGTGACGGGCAATGCGCTGCAAGCGCGGGTGCAGGAGGTGCATCTCGCCGTGCAGGCACCCGACCTTGGCGACTCGATCCCGGCGCAGTCCATCGACGTGCGCCATGCGGCCTGGAAGGCCGATCTTCCGCTCGGGGAGGACGATGACCGGCTCTGGACCTGGCTGCACGGGCTCGATGAGGCCAGCCGTCAGGCGCTGCTCGCCCATTGCCTCAGCTTCGGCGTGAATGCACTCTACGAGCGGCCGAACCCCTACAGCGGCATGGGGATCAGCCAGCACGGGCTCGATCGGCGCCTGCGCGAGGCGGACCGGCTGGCGCGCGTGACCGGGCTCGATCTGGTCGAAACCGGCTGGAAGCCGACCGTCGCCAATTACCTTGGCCGCGTCACCAAGGCTCGCATTATCGAGGCGGTGCGCGAGGGCATCGGCGAAGGGGCCGCGCAACTGATCGACCATCTGAAGAAGGCCGACATGGCGCGCGAGGCCGAACGGCTTCTGGCCGACAGCGGCTGGCTGCCGGAACCGCTTCGGCTGGACGACCCGGACCTGGGCCAGGCGGCCAAGACTGAGGACGCCGGCGTCGAGCTGCCCGCTTTCCTCACGGGCGATGACGAAACCCAGCCCGACGACGAGGAGGAGCGCCAACACCTGATTGCGGCGGAATGACCTTGAGCGGGGTGGCTTCGGTCACCCCGTTTTCTCATGTGGGGGATTGAGAGCAGGAGCGTTTAGGCAAGACGCTCGGAATACCGTGTCTTGACAGCCCGGTTGATGAATTCGTGTAGCCCATCGCCCGCGCGCGCCAGCACGATCATGCGGTCGAGATTGGCTTGGCCGGCGGACACCGAGGTGTAGCGATAGATCGCTCCATCCTTGAACGCGACATCCACATGTGTGGAGCCAATTTCGTAGGCCCGGATGCCGGAATCCTGATCCCAATCACGATATGGCGTCATCTGGGCCTCACCTGACAACATGCTTAAGAAGCGTAGTGCCTGTTCGCGTTTCGTTCAAGCTTGGGTGCAGCCGAGACTGCCCCGGGTTTCGACTGTGCCTTGCCAGGCGATCATTGAAGTGGCGGTTGGGGGGCAGGGGGATCAGGGTGCTGGTTCGCCGTTGGATCATCGTCAAGTTGCGCTGGCAGAGGTGGAGTCTCAGCCGGGATCGACCAGCATTTGTGCCCGGTCGCGGCCCTCGTTCGAATGTCGTCCGTTACCTGCCATCACGCTGGCAGACCAGGACCCGATGAGCGGCGGCTGCCGCGCGGCTGCAGGGCAGGAGGGAGGCGCAATCAGACCTGACGTCGGCAGAGGTGGTCGCATCGCCGGTGGCGCCTGTCCTGTCTCTCTTGACGGGCCTTCAGGGTCGCCTTGTTCTCCGTGGGTTCACTGTTCCAGCCCGCGTCCAACGGCCTTTGGTGATGGGCTGATCTGCCCGAAGGACGGCTTCGCCTCGACCGCTTCGGCGCAACAGCGTCGTCACAACTTTCTTCCCCTGCCGGCAGAGCCGGCATTCCTCGCGGGACAAGAAAGTCCTTCCTGTGCTGTCAGGGTCCTCAAGGGGACTGCGCCAGCGGTCGTCTCCGGGCTGTCGATCGCCATCGAGGCCGCAAGGACGCGGGCCCGAAACAGAGAAAACGGAGAAAGAACATGGCGACCATCGGCACCTTCAAGAAGACCGGCAACGAATACACCGGCGAAATCTTCACCCTCAGCCTGCAGGCCAAGGGTGTGCGCCTCGTCCCCGACCTGCGGGCCTCGGGCGAGAACGCCCCCAGCCACCGAGTTCTGGTCGGCCGCGCCGAGATCGGCGCCGCCTGGACGAAGAAATCGAACGAGGGCCGCGAATACCTGGGCCTGAAGCTGGACGATCCGAGCTTCGCCGCGCCCATCTACGCCAACCTCTTCGATGACGAAGACGGCGAGGGATCGAGCCTCATCTGGTCCCGCCCCAACACCCGCCGCGGCGACTGATCGTGCACAGGCAAAGGCCCCGGTCGAAAGACCGGGGCCGAAGCTTCATTCCAAGCAGGATTTTCAACAAGCGTTGAAAACCCAGCTTTTTGTGAAAACCGCGCTTGACCGAAGAGTCGGACAAAGCCCTACAGGAGCTTTCGGACTTGCTCTGCGCGCTGCATTGAGTCGCTCGTGATCGGATCACTCACGCTCTTGGGCACCTGTTCCGCAAGCGCAAGGGTGGTCCTCTCCAAGGCCAGACCGAGGCGATCCGCCATCTCTGCAAGAAGCTCCAAGGCACGGTTTCGGGGAAGGCCGCTGGCCTTGCCCTCTGCCTCGAAATGGCGTGGGACGATTTCGTCGATGCCATAGTGGCCGCCGATCGACATCGCGAGCCTGTAACGTTTGCGCTGCAGGCGCCCGGCATGGACGACCGGGGCCACACTCAGGATGTCGTAAAGCGGTGCGAGGCGGAAACGGCCGCGCCTGCCCAGTTGCAGGCTGAAATTCTTGGCGTGGCCGTCGGAGGCCCCGATCAGGAAATAGAAGATCTGGGCGCGGAAGAAGGTTTCACGATCCCTGATCGGATCGTCGGATTCCCGCAGCAGTTCCATGATCTGACCGATGCCAGGCCCACCCGCCTTCTGGTATTTGCGGGCAGAGGGGAAGCCCAGTGATTGGCAGATATCTTCCTGCGGCAGACGCCTCAAGGTCTTGCCTTCCCAAACCCGGTCGAACCGTTCAACAGCCAGTGCGACTTGTCCGGGCAAGATGATTTTCTCAACATTGGCCACCGGCAGACCGATCTCGCGGGCCAAGGTCATGCAGAACAACTCGTTCTCGACGCTGTTGCTCATGTCGATTTCGTCGGGGCCGGGAAGCACGCCCATCGGGGTCTTGAAGATGTGGCTCGTGGGTGTGATGCCGCGCGGTTTCGCCCAGTGGCCTCCGACGCGAAGATAGGCAGTCTTCTCCTGCGCGCCTGCGATGGAGATGCGGAAATCCTCGTCATCGCCCAAGGCGAGGGGGGCAGCGGCAAGGTTTTTCAGATCGGCGACCATCTCCTGTTCGGAAATCTCGCGATAGTCCATGTCTTGGGCGGCCGGTTCCTCGTCCGGGGGCAGGAATTGTAGGGCTCCCACGCAATCCCGTCCGAGGGCCGACAGAAGAGAAAAGACGTCCTTGCCTTCGGCGCCGACCCTCACCGCGATCCTTTCGCGCAACTCGCCTTCCGCATCAGGCAACAGGTTGTCGAAGGCAGCGATCACCGGGTCGCCCTTCCAGTCCGCCTGCGTCAGCGGTAGGACACTCGCCACGGGGAATGCCATATCAGAGGCCAGCCAGCCGGGATCGTAGGAAAAGGCGACGCCGCCATCCGTGGCCTTGGTCAGCGTGCCGACTCGTGTCCGTTCATACCAGACCGCAGTCTTGCTGCGCCGGATGCCCGCCCGTCTGCGTGCCAAGCGCGCCATGTCAGTTCGTGTCCTGATCTGGTATGCGCCCGGTCACGGTCAACTCGGCCCCGAGGGCTTCCAGCAGCCGCAGGTAGACGTCGAGGCTGACCGAAACGACGCCGGTCTCAATATCCGAGACAGTGGACTGCGCAGTTCCGGTGACTTGGGCCAGTTGTTTCTGTGTCATGCCGCGTGCACGCCGTCTGGCGCGAAGCGCACTGGCGGCCTGCCGAAGACTGCGTATGGATTGGGTCGATATTTCTTCCATGGAGCAGAAATAGCCTATCGGCGATTTCTTTTCAATATCGCTCTTGGGCTATTTATACTAGTTATAGCCTATCGGCTATCGTGGCAAAATATAGCCCAAGAGCGATCTGGAATTCAGAAGCGGCTCGGGGAGGCAGACTGCTCCGACGGGCCATCGTCGACAGCGCTGGCAATCGACAGCAGCGTCGCGCGCATCCAGGCAGGTGCCTGGGCCACACTCTTGCTGAGGAGCCGTTTGTCGCCGTCCGACAGGGTACGGGCCGCCACTTGTGCCACATCTGCTGCGCGGGAAGCTCCCACATGGCGCAGCGCCTGAACCACTGTCCCGGCCGGGCTGCCGGGTGCAATAAGGTGCTTGGGCGAGGCATGGCAGAGATCCACAATGCGTTTGCCAAGCACGACGCGCCGGGAGGGGCCATCGGTGAGCCAGGAGCTTTGGGCGGCAACCTGGGTCGAAAGGCCAAGCGCGTTTGCCGCGCGGGCCCCGTCGATTTGCAGATTCGAGCCAGTTTCCCGGGCAAGAGCCTGTGCAACATCGTCCGGCGCGGGGGACAGGGCGCCGAGTTTGGGGTGCAGCTTGGGAAAATCATAAAGCCCGCGGGCAAGCCGCCTTAGCTGTTCAGACTTCGCCAGCCGGGACAGGGCTTGGTCGACGGCAGCGCGGGAGGCGATGTCGAGGAAATCGCGCGGCGTGAAGACGCTGCCGCGCCCGTTTGCACGGACACGCTTCATGACCCGATCGGGAACAGAGGCGGATGAGATCGTCATGTGTCAGAAAATAGGCTATGTTTTTCTGACAATCAAGTGTGGTGATCTTGAGCCTGGATCAGTGCGGTGGCAGGGCAAGAGCGTTCCCACAGAAGATCATGGCACATCCCGGCAGACTCGGGACCGGGCTCTGGTCGTGCCGACGGGAGCCTGCCAAGCAGTCTCCCCCCATTCGGGCAGCGATCCCTTGCGCGACGGCCAGTCTGGCCGGCAAGAAGTAGATCCCGAAGGGTTCGGCACTTTGACCTGAAGCCAAGGATTTCCAGGTGTCGGGCAAGCCCGCCCGTATTCATCAGTCGCAGCCTTCCGCTTTTCCTTTCCGGCCCGAAACCTGCCGATCCTCGGCGACCAACATGGCGTCAAGGCTGGCGAGCGGTTGGCATCCTTTGACGGGGCAGGGCTCCTGTACAGGGTCAAAGCCCCATCCCCCGCTTCCATTCGCTGTCCTTGGTCCGATCCGTCTCTTTGACACTCAACCCCAGAGGGGTCGGCTACGCGGGCGTGCCGCCCTCGCGGATTTGGACGAGCCAAACGCACGAGGGTGATTGCAGATCCGGTCAGACACTTCGGGCGCCTGTCGCGCGGGGGATGGTCCTCCGCCCCCAAGAAGACAGGAGCCGACCCCATGTCCAAAAAGGATGCCACCGCTTACGCCGCCAGCCTCGCCGCCACGCTGATGGTCGCGATCACCGTGTTCCAGGCCGGGGACGGCACGCATGGGGCGATGCCGTCCGATGAATACGACGGCGACGAGGCGCTCGTCGCCCTGGAAATCGACCCCTGGCAATGAGGCGCGAAAGCGCCTCACCCCTTCCGGGTCGCGCTCACCAGCGCGCCCGTCCGGGGAAACGGCGCCGAACCGATGGGTCCGGCAAGGGAGAGGTCGAGGAGGGAGCGGGCAGGGCGAGCCCGCTGAGACAGAGAGAGCGGCGGCGGTCTCGCCTGTAACCCGCTCTCCCCGGAGATCCCGACATGACCATCCATCTTCCCGGTCGCGCTGCGCCGGCCCCTGAACTCTCGTCCGAACTGTCCCGCATTCTGGCCGAGCAGGCCGAGCGTGACGCTGCCGAAGCGGCGCTGCACGCGCGGAACAAGGAGGTGCTGTTCGACGGGATGCGCCTCGTCGGCATCGCCCATGTCCTCGTCAGCTTCGATGGCTCGGGCGACAGCGGGCAGATCGAAAGCATCGAGGCCCGCAATGACACTGACCAAAGCGTCACGCTGCCCGCCGCCCAGATCACCTTTGCCGGCATCGACTGGCAGAGCGGGGCACCCACCGAGCGTCGTCTGACCCTCGAAGGCGCTGTTGAAGAACTGGTCTACGACCTTCTCTCCGACACCCATTGCGGTTGGCAGGACAACGACGGCGCTTGGGGCGAGTTCTGCATCGATGCCCGCGCCCGCACCATCCATCTCGAGTTCAACGAGCGGTTCACGTCGTCTGAACTCTTCACCCATGATTTCTGAGGGGCGGCGATGGCACATCCGTATCACCACGCCCTGTCCTCGGTAAAGAAATGGGGCGGCACGGTCGACGACTACCTCGCCTGTCATGAATTTTTCGACGCCTCAAAGCTCATTCTGGCGGACTTCCGGCATCGCGCTCTCCGCCATCATGCCGAAGGGGTATTCCTCCTGGTTACATGGACAGGCAAGTGTAAAGGTGCAGGGGTATTGGGTAGGAACAGGCCGACCGCCGCGCTCCCCAAAAAGCTGGCGGTGGTCGGCCTGTTCCGTGTCCGGGGGCGTATTTCATTCCAATTCCTCGCCGAGGTCGGTCAAGAGTTGTTCGACTCTTCTTGCGACGGCGCAATGACGTTCGACTTCGCGCGACCAAGAGCGGGCGCGCGCGTCTTCGGCGAGAGACAGTTCCAATCGACGGCGTTCGCGCAGCCGCGGCGCGTAGCACGGCGTCGTTACAAAGCGAGAACAGCTCAGGTAAAGGTCGCATTCGCAAGGACCTTCCGAGGGCAACCTCAGACAATGTCCCAGTTCCAGCGCAGTCTTGAAGAAGTTGCTGCGAAGCCAGTCGACCGCGCTTTCGCCAAGATTTCCGGATCGGATCACTTCCGCTCCTGCACCCGCAATCATGGCGCCTGGTTCCAGAACGGACTGGTAGTCGCGCAGCACCTCTGCGTCGCTGATCCGCGCATATACCATAGTCATCTGAGGGCTTTCGTGGCCGAGGACGCTCATGATGGTGTGAAGCTTTGCACCGCGCTCTGCGAGTTCGGTTCCGAGCGTGTGGCGGAATCGGTGCATTGTCACGGTCGGCCTGCCTCGGGCGTCGACCAAGCCCGTGGCGGCACACACCCGCTTCAATGGCGCACCAAAGAGATGGCGTCCGCTCATCATTTTTCCGCGCCAGACGAACACGAACCGGACGAGATCGCCTGTCCGTTCGTCGGGCAGCATTCGGTCTGCGACCTTAGCGCGGAGACCCAGCACAACCCGAAGGGCCTCTGCGGCCTCGTCATGCAGTGGGATTTGGCGCTCGCGGGCGGTCTTACCGACGGGCAGCCGGAGGCGCGCCGTGCCATCGGCGTATTGGTCGAGGCAGTCCACAGATAGGCGCTGAATTTCGCTGCGGCGCGCACCTGACCACCTAGCGAGGAGCATTGCTGCGCGCTGGAACGGATCGGAAAGCGCCCGGATTTCCTCCATCAGCCGTTCGAGCTCAGCACGAGGGATGTATCGGGGAATTCGGTCGGGCACGCGCGGCAGATCGCGTTTTGCCACGAGCGGCCATCGCGGCACTTCAGTCCACGCCCAGTCCTCGGCATCCTTGAAGAATTGTGCCAGCCGGACAACGCGTCCCCTCTGAGAATTCGCAGTGAGTGGTCGCCCGGTCTTTGGCGACAACTCGGTCTTCATCGCGTTCATCCAGCTGACGATGTGCTCATGCTTTACCTGCCCAAAGGTGCGCACTTCTGGTGCCGTTTTGGCCAAATGCTGCAGAAATCGGCGGGCGGTAAGCGCGTGGTGGTACACGGTGACCGGTCGCAAGCTTGGTGCACGGCGTACAAGCCATTCATCGATCAATGCGCCCATTTCAGGCTGTGCCGCCTTCAAATCCGCCGATGGCATGATCTTTCGCGGCGGGTCGTCGACTTGCCCGCGGTGATAGAGTGCCAAGCGCAGCTGGCCGATCATCGTAATCCAAGCTTTGGAGACCAGACGATACCGGTCGCTCGAGGTCCAGTAGGCACCAAGATCTGATCTATCGCCGAACATCCGAACGGCGACGAGGAGCTCATTGATGTCGTTCTGACGCAAAGCGCTGACCAGTTGGGGTCCCTGGTGAAGGGCGAGACGCCCGAGCGTCCACCGCATTGCTCGATCAGCACCCGCATAGACGAGACCTAGGTCTGTCGCCTCGCGCGCAAGTCTCTCGACACCGAGATCGATATCCAACAGCCGTGCCACGTCGTGAACGCAAAGGTCGCCGACGGCGAGCAGCCACGGATAATCCAATCGGAGATACCCTTTCAGCGCCAGATAGTAGAGATAGGCGCGCGCGAAATAGGAGGGTCGATCCTGAAGGGTAGCTCTGGTTTGCCCGTTGATCCGACCGACACGGACTGCGAGCGGCGCGGCCAGCCATTCTTCAATGTCTGGCCAGGCCTCGACGAATTGCTTGCGCTGACTTCGGCGTTGTTGGACGAACTGCTTCGTCGGATAGCAGCGTTGTAGAAAAGCGTCGTATTCATCGGCCGAACAGTGGCTGCTGCGAAAGAGAGATGGGGCATCGATCGAACGTGCCTGCATCGCTGCCGCGGAGACTGGGCCCCGCATCACTTTGCGCCTTCCGCAGGGTCCTGCACCTTCTCGTCTGGAAGGCCGAGGGCACGGCGATATTCGGCGACAACAATCGGATCGGAAACCCGGGTGTAAACGCGGGTTGCTTCTGGCGATGCATGACCAAGCCTTCGCTGAAGCGTCAGCTCGCGCATCCCGGCCTCCCACATCTTTGTTGCATGTGTATGGCGCAGGGCATGTGGGGTCACCCATGGTTTACGTATGTTCGCACGATCGCACGCCCTCGCAAAAAGCTTGGCCAGCGCGGCGTAGGAAAGTGGCTCATGCCTGCGTGGGCGACTGCCACCGACCAGAAACAGGAAGGGACTGTCTGTGTCCTGTGGTCGTTCGGTCATGACATATCCGCTGACTGACTGCAGCGTTGCCGTTTCATGCAAATCGACGACGCGCTCAGATCGTGACTTGCTCCGAACGCCGCGCGGGTGATCGAAACGCACCCTGACGGTCACCCGTCGCCTGCCATATGCGATGTCGGCGAGGTGCAAGCCAAGCACCTCACCTGGTCGCAGACCGCCGTCGAGCATCAAGCGAATGATTGCCAGATCGCGGCGCGTTCGCAGCTGCGCGATCAGCGCGTCGACCTGCTCATCCGCCATCGGGCGGGGCAAACGATGGATCTGCCGCAACCGCACCGGGCTCCGTAAGGCCGACTGCGAGGTGACGCCAGTCAGGAACGGTCGATGGCGTTCAGCGACATGTGCGGCAGCGCGATCATGAATTCGGGTGATCGGGTTTGGGCCAGCAAAACGATCAGTGAACCGCGCCCATTCGAAGAATGAAGAAACCGCTGCAAGCACCCGGTTGATCGTCGCCGTGCTGAGCCGAGCAGATCGTTCTCCATCGGTCGCGGCCAACGACGGGTACGGCCCGGTGCCGCGGCGACGGCTCGGCTTGCTGCGCAGATGGATCAGCAAGTCAACCGCGCGCGCCGGTGTCAGCGCACGCCAATCCCACCCCTGTTCATCAAGAAAGGAAAGAAGATGCGAAAGATCGTGCTGATAAGCGCGCGCGGTGTTGGGAGAACATCCCGACCCATTCAGGTACGTCACGAACGCGGCGATGGTTGCGGCGAACGAAGATGGATCAGGGCCGGCGCCTTCAAGCTTTGCATCCACCATGGCGCATCTCCGACTGAGTCTAAATCGCCTGCCACGATACGCCCGAAGTCGGTTTTGACCGACTCTGTCTATATAATGGCCGAGCAGGTCCACGGCAAAACCCTGACCCTGTCGACGGGCCGGGTGATCCCGACCCGCTGGGTCGGCGAGCAGCATGTCCGCGAGGATCTGGGCTTCATTCCCAGCTTTGCCGACTGGGCGCGGTCGATCCGAGCTGAGCCCTGGATGGGCCGTACCCAGAAGATCGAGGCCGAAGTCGATCCGCATCTGGCGAGCCCCGTGCGGGAGGTCATCTGACATGAGTCGCGCCTATCAGAACCTCGGTCTTCCACCCGAGGTCTCTCCTCTCACGGTGCTTCGCACGGCGATCCGGCGGTTGCACCCCGACACGCTCGCAGTTCGCAGCTGGCGCGAGGCGCGCAAACGCTACTACCGCGAGCTTTTGCAGGCCCATGCCGCGGCGCAAGCCCCCGCCAAAATCCCTCAGCCTGCGGAAGTGGGCTGATTTCCCTCTCACTATCGCAATCCACTGTGACCCGGCCGTCGCGGCCTCGGGTTTTTCACTCTGAAAGGAGCCCATCGTGGCTGATTATTTCACCCAATTCTCCTGCGTCCTGGACGTGGGGACGCCTGAGAAGGCAGTCGCTGCGCTCGATCTCTTCCTGCGCTTGCGCGAGGAAGACGAGGCCTCGGACGATCCGGAGTTCTCGGGCTTTGCCCTTTCACTGCCGGATGGCCCGGGCAGTTCCATCCTCTGGTTCCATGACGACGGACAGGGCGATGTCGAAGGCGTCATCCGCTTTGTGCTGCGCCTCGCAGAAGCGCTCGACCTCACCGGCCTCTGGGGATTTGACTATGCCTTATGCCGAATTCGGCATAAGGCATATTATGCCGGGATCAGGATTATGCCGCATGGCCCTCCAGTCGACGAGAAGCATCGACTTGGCATACTGCCAGACCAGCCAAAGATTATTAGGTGCGGCTGACCGGCTTCATGGTCCTGAACCCTCAGTTTCGTGCCAAGGCGTTCGGCATAATCCTTGTTGCGCCAGCAACATGGAGAGAGCGTATGGCCAAGAAAATCCAACCAACCTGCCTCGACACCTACTTCAGTTCGTTCGAGGAGAGCCTCGCGTCGACGCACATGCAGCGTAGGGCGCTGTCTAACTATCGCTTCCAGCTTCGACGGTTTGGCCGGGTTCTGGAGGCCCATGGTGTTGAGCCGACGTCATTGACGCTGGAAATCGCC
>NZ_QBKP01000035.1 GCF_003054195.1 Gemmobacter caeni | reverse complement strand
AGGGGATATCGCGCAGTTCCTGCCGATATGTCGCCCATTGGGCCTGTTTGGCGGGCGTGAGGGGGGCATCGGCCAACTGCGTCCAGTCGCTGTCGCTCAGCAACTGATCGCGCTGCTGAAGAACATCGACATCGCTGCTGATCGCGGAGCCGCGTCAGTTCCGGCAGGGGCGGCATAGGTGGCGACGATCCAGCCGGTCAGGCCGCCGAAGGTGACGTTCAGCCAGCGCCGACCGCCAAACAGCCCTTCGCGGTTCACGGGGACGATGGCCTGATCAGGGATCGCGGCGAGGATGTTGGGGTTGAAGCTCGGCCAGCGCCTGAGGTTCAGCGTGGTGCCGGGGGTCTCGATCTGGACAAATTCGTCCCCGCCAACCACATCGCTGCCCGCTTCCGCCGATGCTTCGGCAGGGTCATCGCGCCCCAGAACCCGGGCGCGGATCGCCTCCAGCGGAAAGAGCGGGTTGGTATCGACCTTGCGGCCGGGGCTGACATACCAGTGGGTGGTGATGTCGCGCAGGGTCGGGATGCCTGCAAAAAGCGCCTGCGCCAGCTCCTCGACCGCCGCGATCTGTTCTGGCGTATAGGCCATCCAGGTGCCCTTGCCGTGTTCGGGCGTTTCCACGTCTGCAAGGGTATAGCCGCCGATCTGGCCACCCGGCCCGAAATCCTGCCCCCACCACGCCAGCACCGCACCACCCGCGCCGCGCTGCATCCGGCCGGGGTTCACGATCTCGATGCCGATGGCGAAATCATTGCAGCCGCTGCGGCCGTGATAGGAGGATTGCCCGGCATGGGCTGCGCGGCGATTGGTCGGCACCAGCTGGCTGACAGTGCCATCGCGTTCCACCACGAATTGCACGCTGACCGCCGGGGAACTGGCCAGATAATCGCGGCTGTTGAACTTCTCGAGCCGCCCGGCGGTGTCGTGAAGGATGATGATTTCCGGGGTGATGATGCCGCCGATCAGCTTTGCCGGGCGGTAGTCAATCCCCTCGATCCTGTGGTTCTTCAGCTTCATGGATGCCCTCGCCGAGGGGCATCAGCGCCCCGTTGTCAGGGGCAGAATGGCGGATCGGACGCCTCGCCAGACATCCGCTTCGGTTATTGGGTCAGAACAGTTTGAGTTGCCGGGGATCGAATTTCGGCGGGGGGCGCCGCCGCCCCTTGCGCCGGAACCAGCCCCGGACGGTGGTATCGGTCACATGCAGGCGGCGGGCAATATCCGCCGTGGTCATGCCCTCGTGCCGCATGCAGACCGCAAGCCAGGGCTTGGCGGTCGGCACCCGCAGCTTCTGGCCCGAACTCATCATTCGGCTCAGCGCCTGGGCCAGCGCCAGCGTCCGGTCCTGACCGAGCCGCTGCACGATCAGCGAGCGGCTTCTGGGGCTGGCGGGCAGATAGACCTCCGCCCCGCCAAACTCGAGCAGGAAGGCCATCGCCCCCTTCTCGCCCAGCACATCGACATAGGGTTGCACATGCGCCGGCGCGCGGGGGGCGCTGAACCCGTTCTCCCATTCCATATCCCCGGTCATGGCTCGGCCCCGAACCTGCCGCAGGCATGATGGCCCGGCCAATGCACCATCACAGGCCCCCGCGAATGACGGTGCCAAGGGTATTGCTGACCTTGCGCCAGTCGGCGCTGCCCAGCTGGTCCAGCGTCGGGCGCTGGCCCACCACCGCGAACACCTTGGCACGGAATGCGGTCTGATCACTCAGCGAGGATGCGGGATAGAGGTGGAACCACTGCGCCCAGGCAATCTTTGCACCATGATCGCGCAGCCAGTCGTAACCGTTGGTATTGCCCCACATCACGCCGCGTTCCCGGCGCAGCCAGTCCTTCAGCGCCTCGACCGCCTTGTCGGCCAGCACCGGGTCGCGCAGCCAGTTCGGGTGATCGATCCTGCACTGCCGCTTGACGAAGCTGGCTTCTACCCCATGGCCCGGCGCGCAAAGCGCTGGGCCTGATCCTCACAGCAGCTACGGTCCTGCTGTTCCTCCTGAACCTGCGCCGCACCGGTGAACGCGCCGGGCGCGCCGCCGAACAGCTTGACGCCAGAGAGAGAAACCCGCCAGATGCTCGACGCCGCCGCCCTCCTGATCGTGATGCTCTGGCTGAGCGCCTGCGCGATGGGCGGTTCTGACACCCGCGCACCTTGCCCGTCCGTAGTCGAGTACACCGCAGCAGACCAAGCCCAGGCCGCCGATGATGTCGAGGCGCTGCCCGAAGGGGCCGTCGTCGTCCGGATGCTCAGCGACTACGCCGTGTTGCGGGATCAGGTGCGGGCGTGCCGGTGAAATCTGTTTCAGGCAGCTGAGCGAATGCAACTCCGTCTGCCTCAGAGGATTCGGGTTCCGGTGGAACAAGAAATTTAAGTGCTTCGCTATGATAAACGGGCGCATTCACCTTCGGCAGAGAATGCGCCCGCATGTTTCAATGGCCGGACACCGGCCACTGGGCCGGTGAAAATTCAAACCAGCCTGGCGGGCTCCGAGCGGGTCCGCCGCCATCCCCACCGCCGCACTTGATCCGGCCCATTGTCCGGCGTCTCCTGTGGTCCCCGCGCTTTCGGGTCCGGGTCCCCATCGTCGACAAGAAGCTGGCCGAAGACCTACGCGCCTCTGTTGCTTCCCGCCTCCGTCGACGAAACTGGCTGCGCGAGGCCTGCGGCGATCTGGCGAAACACGCCGAGGATTTCACCGTGGTTCTTGTCGAGGTAGCGGGCGAGACGGTCATTCTGCAAAAGCCGCTCGACATAGCGACCGGCCACCACCAGCCGAAGGTGATCGGGTCCAAGGGTGCCTTCGATCAGCTTTATGTTCTTTTGCAGGTTGGCCATCTCGGCCTTCATTCGCTCGGCTTGTTCGCGCGTTACGCCTGCAGGTGGCTTCTTTGCAGCTGGGTCAACCAGGTCTGTGGCGTCAGATGCTGCGAGGATCGCCTCGACATAGGGCACAGTGTAGTTGTTGGCCGCGATCATCAGTTCCGCCGCCTGAATCTGCCGCAGGGGCTTCATCTTCCGCAGGGACCGGAAGCTGTTGATCGGGCAGTGCCCGGCCTTCAGCAGTTCGGCTGCCTCCGGACAGATGCCGTTCAGCAGGGTCCGCTTCTGTCGGATCAGCGCGATGTTCACATTCAAGGCTGCCGCGATGCGGGCCTCCGATACGCCGCGCTCGACCGCGCGCAGGATCATCTTATGCTCCTGGATCGTGGCGAGGCGGCTGATGCGCTTGTTGTAAGTGAAGGATTCGTCGTCGGTCGCCACCAGACAGGTGACGGTCGTCTCGCCCATTTCCTTCAGAACATGCAGCCGAACATGGCCATCGAGAAGGATGAACGATCCTTCCTGTCCTGCCGCATGGGCGACCACCGGCGGTTCGATCAGCCCGACCTCGCGGATCGACGCGGCGATCTGTCCATACTTCTGGCTCTTGGGCACTGTGGCCGGCAGTTGCTTGACCGGCAGGATCGCGTCGATCTGGATCGTGCGCAGGTTCGCCTCGAATCCCGGGCTCTTCGGCGGAGGCATTTTCTCCATGTGTGTCATGATCTTGGCTCCTGAAGGCCATCGACGATCATGCGCGGCACGGAATCGAGCCCCTCGGCACGAAGCAGCGTCAAGAAGTTCTCATCCTTCAAGAGCGACTGAAATGCCGCATCGAGAAACAGCAGGCTGCTGCGCGTCGACTGCGCCCTGCGGACCATGTCCTGCTGACGCTCGGCCTCGGCGCGATAGGCTTTGACCAGCGCGGCAGATGTCATTCGCGCGCGTGGCTGTTTGTTCCGCGCGCCACCTCGCTGCTTGCCGTGACGCTGGCGCAACTCAACCAGCCGCCGCGCCTCCAGCAATTTCTTTCCGCGCAGTTCACCCGAGGCATAAGCAGCCTCCAGCGCCTTCTGCAAGTCCTTCTCCTCGGCCCGCGTGATGTAGAGCGCAACGCTGAGCGGCATCTGCCCGGTTTCGACCGCGATCAGCAGGCGTTCTTCACCGTTGGCGATCAACTCACCGATTTCATGGACATAGGCGAGGGAAAGCCCCGTCTTGTCGGCGATCTGATGGTCTGAATATCCCCGGTCGCGCAGGATGGCGATGTCCTGCAACAGCTCGAGCGGCCGCTGCTGGCGGCGAGCGATATTCTCGATCACGCTGCGCAGAAGGCGCTCGGCCTCGCTCGCATCCACGACGATGGCCGGGATGTGGGTTTCCCCAAGGGCGACATAAGCCTCCATCCGACCCTGACCGCAGACCAGACGATAGGACACTCCCGCCTCTTCATCGACCCGGGCGACGGTGATCGGCTTTTTCAGCCCGACCTTGCCGATGCTGTCGACCAGCGCGCGGAAGGTCTTTTCCGACCGCTCGCGCGGGTTTTCCACGGTGATGGCAGAAATCGGAATCATCTGCACTTCGTCCCGCATCTCGACTTCGCTCACCATGGCGCCACCTCGGAAACCGGCACGCGGCGGGCCATGTCGAAGAAGAAATCCAGCGTTTCAAATCGGAAAGCGTCCAGCATCAGGCCATTCTCCTCGGCAAGCCCCAAGGGTTTTGTCCGCATCTCGAATTGGGGCAGCAGATAAAAATCGAGCGCGGCGGTGTTGGTGCGGTCCATCCGGACGGCAATGGTGATGTCGGGCGCGAGGCCGGTGTCGAAGCGGATTTTCCAGCGCAAGCCGCCCGTGGAGGTTTCGCGGCAGCGGGCGACGACGACGGAGGCGGTGAATTCGCCATTGATCGTCAGCAGGTCGGTCGCCGGATTGCGCGCCACGGTTCCGCCGAGCCGGGCGATCTCGCGGATTACGCGCTGGACCTCGTCCCCATGGAACAGCCGCAGCAGGCGGTTCACTTCGATGTAGTGGTAGTCCCGGTCCGGGGTGAAGCCGACAAGGGAGTAAGCCCGGATCAGGCTGCCGAACCGGTGGGCATAGGCGCCGCTGGACGGCATTCCGTCGGCCTCGTCGATCACCAGACCGGATATGTAGCCGTGGCGCTGGAACAGCCGGGTCAGGCGCTCCAGCATCTCCTCGTCCGAGAATCGGCGGTTGCGGGCGGCGATGATCGCCTGCACCTGTCGGAACTGTTTCGGCTCGACGATGGCATCGAACGCCCCTTCCGACCGGATCAACATCTCCGGGCCATTCGCGACCCGCTTCTGCTTGAGCTTAAAGGAGCGCCGGTTGTAGACGTTGTTGCCGATGTATTTCTCGTTGGTCAGGATCTGATGGACGGTGGCGCGGGTCCAGGCCCGGCCGAGATCGGTCAGGATTCCGCGCTCGTTCAGTTCGGCCGCGATTTCGCTTTCCGAACGGCCGTGCTTGAGGAACCGGCTGTAGATCCAGCGGACGGTTCTTACCTCGGCGTCTGGCCCGGGAACCAGGATCACCCGGTCTGTCTGCAAGCTCTTGTGCTCACCACGCTTCAGCTCGGCCTTCACCTCACCGCGTTCGTCAAGCAGGACACGGCGAAGGCCAAAACCCGCCGCGCCGCCCTGACGGAAGCCGCGTTCGATCAGGCGGCACTGCCCGATGAAGACCTTGTTGGAAAGTTCCCGGCTGTATTCCCCGGCCATCGCGCGCTTGACGCTCTTGACGATCGTGGCAACCGGGCCGCCGTCATTTTCGAATTGCTCGGCGCAGTATTCGACCTGCTTGTTTGCGCGACGGCAGATGTATTCGTAATAGGCGGATTCATCGGCATCCTGAAACCGGCCCCACCGGCTGACGTCATAGACAAGGATCACCTCGAAATCCGCGGTGCCGTCCTGCACATCCTGGATCAACTGTTGTAGCGCTTCGCGCCCCTCGATCCTCAAACCACTCTTTCCAGCATCAGCATAGGAACGGACCAATTCAAAGCCGCGTTCCTCCGCGTATTTGCGGATCGCATCCGACTGGTTTTCCGTCGAGTATTTCTGATGGTCCGTGGACATGCGGACATATTCGGCCGCACGGCGCTTTGGCGGGGAGTTCGCCGGTTCTTTTCTTGAGGGCAGCTCTCTGCCTGCCATGCCCGTCTCCAGATCAGTTCATGCAGGCGTCTCCGTCTGGTCGGACCCGGGGTATTGGCTGGGGCGCAAAATGGAATCTGCCGCTGTGTTGTCTTCTCCACTGGTTTACCGGAGGAGGACGCCGCGATGCGGATCAAGATGGGCACATCTGTGCCGAAAATGGGCACAACTGTGCACCTGGACGCCGATCAGACCGCGTATCGCACGGCCATTGCCGATGCCCTGCGCCGCGAACTGGGGCCGACGCATCAGGCCATCAAAACGGTGATGCGCTGGACCGGAGCGAGCGAGCGGACGGCCAAGTACTGGCTGTCTGGCGAACGCGGGCCTAGCGGAGAGCATCTGATCCGGCTCGCGCAACATTCCGATGCGGTGTTGATCACCATGCTGATCATGGCCGAGCGACTTCCGGAGCAACGGCGGCACAGATGTACCGATTGTCCTGCGCGCGAGCTTGTGTTGCAAGACCTCGGACAGGAACTGAAATCGTCCGGGGGTTCCTGACATGCAAGGAAGCGGCTGGATTCCACCCCGCCCAAGCGTTCAGGAAACAAGTCGCAACAATGTTCATGCGGAGATTAGAACCCCCATTCTCCGCATTAGTTGCGGCGAATGAGAGGGGATCATGCTTTGATACCATTTTCTTGTCAGTCTCTGTCACCAATCTGGCTTGACGGCAGACTGCTGGCGACAACGCCCCTTGATGTCAGAATAGATCCATATTCCGTTGCCAAGCGATCTTCGTGTGACTAGGTTGGCGTCAAATCCCGTTGATGACAGAATCGGCACAACTATGATCACCAAAACCTACGATCTTACGGATGCCGTCACCTATCACATGGGCGGCTTTCCCCCTGGCTCACTCGAGTACGAGGTGCTTCTCGGACCCCTTGAAGAGGCAGCGGCCTCCCTTGCCCGATACGATGCAAAGATGTCGGGAATGGTGAACAGCGAGTTGTTCCTCGCCCCGCTGCGTCGCCAGGATGCGGTCACCTCGTCCCGGATGGAGGGGACGATCTCGACCATCGAAGAGCTGTACCGCCTTGAAGCCGAAGAAGACGCGGGCAGCGCCGACCCTTATCGGGAAGCGCGCAACGACGACGTCGAGACCTACCTTTATTCCCGCGCACTGCGGAATGCCCAGCAAGCCCCCGCCGACGGCGCCCCGCTTGGCGAACACCTGATCCGGACTGCCCACCAGCAGCTGCTGTCCTTTGGCCGGGGAGCCCGCAAGCGCCCCGGCAGCTACAAGGTTGAGCAGAACTACATCGGGGATGAACGGCAGGGAAGGATCTACTACGTTCCGATTGCCCCGGAGCAGCTGGGCCCGGCGATGGGCGAACTGGTCCGCTACATCAACGAAAGCACGATGCGGCCATTGATCCGCACCGCCATCGCGCATGTCGAATTCGAGGCTCTGCATCCGTTCGAAGACGGCAACGGTCGGATCGGCCGGATGCTGATCACCCTGATGCTGTGGAAGCTCGGCGTCCTGCATCAGCCGAACTTTTTCGTGTCGGGTTACTTCGAGGCCAACAAGGACGAGTACATTGAGCGGATGCGGGCCGTTTCCGCCAAGGGCGATTGGACCGGCTGGGTGGTATTCTTCCTCCAGGCGATGCACGCCCAGGCGACGGTCAACATCCAGACGGCCGACGCGATCTTCCGCCTTCACGGCGAGATGCGGGAGCGGTTCCGCGAGGTCCTGAACTCGCAGTTCCATGCTCAGGCGCTGGACTTCGTCTTCGCAAGCCCGATCTTCCGCAACGACCGCTTCGTCGAACGCTCTGGCATCCCCTCGTCCTCAGCGCGCGCGTTGTCCCGACGGCTGGTCGAGGCAGGCATGCTGCGCACCATTGAACCGGCTTCCGGACGACGTGCGGCGATGTACGCCTTTGATCCGCTGCTTGATCTGCTGAAGGTGTGACGGTCACCCAGTCGCGCAGCTCATCCATGGGCACTGTTCCCCGGCGACGTCGCCTATGGCCGAGGACTTCGACCTCGGGCTGATCGGGATCCCCGAAGATGAACTGGACGCGCTGCTGAACGATGCCGACGACCGCGTGCATATCGACGATGACACCGCCGACACCATCCCCGAAGCCCCGGCCGAGCCGATCACACGGCCCGGCGACATCTGGGCGCTGGGGCATCACCGGCTGATCTGCGGCGATGCCACTGACCCGGCCGTCGTGGCGCGGCTGATGGACGGGGCGCACGCGGCGCTGATGTTCACCTCCCCACCCTACGCCCAGCAGCGCGACTATGGCGCGGCGAAGGAGAAGGTCGGCGATTGGGATGCGCTGATGCAGGGCGTCTTCGCCGCGGCGCCGGTCGCCGCCGATGCCCAACTGCTGGTGAACCTCGGCCTCGTCCATCGCGATGGCGAATGGATCCCGTATTGGGAGGGCTGGGTCGCCTGGATGCGCGCGCAGGGCTGGCGGCGCTTCGGCTGGTATGTCTGGGACCAGGGGCCGGGCCTGCCCGGCGACTGGAATGGTCGCCTGGCGCCCTCGCACGAGTTCATCTTCCACTTCAACCGCCAGCCCCGCAAACCGAACAAGACGGTCGAGAGCAAGCACGCGGGCGAAACCCTCGGCGGCGGCGGTCTGCGCGGGGCGGACGGCACGGTCCACCGCAAGACCGGCTTCGGCAACGCGATCCAGAGTCATCGCATCCCAGACAGCGTGTTCCGCATCATGCGCCACAAAGGGGGCTTGGGCACGGCCGGATCGCACCCGGCCGTGTTCCCCGTGGCGCTGGTCGAGGCGGTGCTGGAGGCCTTCACCGATCCCGGCGACCTGGTGTTCGAACCGTTCTGCGGCTCCGGCACCCAGCTGATCGCCGCGGAACGCACCGGGCGGCGCTGCTGCGCGGTGGAACTGGACCCGGTCTACTGCGACGTTGCCGTGCGGCGGTGGGAGATGGCAACGGGGCGGAAGGCCAGCCGCGATTGACCAGTTGGCCCGAAATTGCGAATGTTCGCCCAGAAGGAGAATGGGAAATCGGCCTACCGCCTTCGGCACTTGAATGGTCGAATCTCGCCGGAGCAGTTGATGCGTAGCCCTTCCCTTTCGTCCCTCGGCAAAGCCGACCAACTCATTGATATCTTTGAACGCGAGGTGGAGGTCGAATATCGGGGCGAGCGGTATCGGGTTCGCGACAATGGTTCCGCGCATCGTCTGCCCCAGAAACGGCAGAAGACCAGACCGCTTGATGACCAATGGACCTTTGGGCGGCAGGGGTTGTCGACTGGCTACATGTATCTGAGCGGCGTGCCCGTTCATCGGATCGTCTGCTGGGCTTTTCATGGCGCGCCGCCCACTGACCGTCATGTCGTTGATCACATCGACACGAACAGGGCGAACAATCGACCGGAAAACCTGCGGTGGGTCACGCGGCTGGAAAACGTTCTGCTCAACGAAATCTCTGCTCGGCGCATCGAACTGGTCTACGGCTCGATTGAAGCCTTCTTCGCTGACCCCAACCGGGTCCAGACTGATAAGGTGTTTCCCGACATATCCTGGATGCGCACCTTATCGAAGGACGAGGCGGCAGCCGCAAAAACACGTTTGCAGGAATGGGCAAAGAGCGGTTCTGTCCCAAGCGGTGGCGCGCTGGGAGAGTGGCTGTATGGGACAAGAGAGCGGGCAAGCTATGAACCTCCCTCGGAAGAGTATGAGTCGCTGACGCCGTCGGTCGTGCAGGTCAAATGGAAGGTGCCGACAGAATTCCCGCTTTGTCCGGAGGCAGTGACCGAGGACGCGCTCGAACGCTACGCGGAAAACCTGAAGTTTGGCCGTGTTTTCGCACGAAACCATCTCTACCAGAGTTTGGTCGTGCAACATGGCATGACCGAGGACAGCCTCGTGGTCCTTACGCACGATCCTAGCGACAATGCGATCAAGGACTGGGCGGTCGCGCATGTCGGTGTCCGCGGCGAATTCTTCTACCACCGCAGCGAACACCAGTATTTTACGCTGCAGGGGGCCCTCAAGACTTTCTGTGAACTGACCGGCGACAGCTACGACGACTGCATGGACGACTACTGCTGATCGATCAGCTACCTTTGGGGAGCCGGTACACCATCCCCCGGCCCTCGACCTTCTCCGCTGCGATGGGCAGACCCAGCTTTTTCTTCTGGGCGCCAGAGATGCAGCCCCTGACCGTGTGCGCCAACCATCCTGTCGCCGCGACCATTTCGCCGACCGTCGCTCCCTCGGGACGCTGCAGCATGGCGATGATCTGCGCCTGCTTGGTGCCAGCGCGGATGGCGACAGGTCTCACGGTTTCGCTGTCGTCGGGCGTCTGTACCGGCTCCGGTTCCGCCTTGGGCTTCGCCCTCCGCACGCTGGCGACGGCGCTGGCCACCACCGACTCGATCCCGATGGCTTCCAGCCCGGCCTCGGTCGCGATCAGCGTGGTGCCGTGGCCATCGCCGGTCTCGCGCCACATCGGTTCGCCGCGGCGCAGGTTCGCCTCGACCTCTTCGAGCCAGCCGCGGGCGATCATCTTGCCGACGACCATCTTGGCGGCGGCGCCGACCAGCCCCTCGGGCAGAGGCAGGGCGAGATTGCCGGGCCGGGTCGCGGCACGAGCGAGGATCAGGGACTGGGTGTCGGACGGGGTGGTCATCGGAGCCTCCGTGGCTGTGGGCGCGCGGTGTGCGCGCCTTCTACGGAGGCAAGCCCCGTCCTCGGACGGAGCGGCCGTTGCGCGGAGTGGGCGCGTCAGGCAGCGTGTTCTCCTTCCTTGAAGGCGCTGTCGGTAATCTGGCGCAGCAGGCCCGCGTAGTGCTTCAGCGTGCCGACATGCCCCCAATGGATATCGTGGGGGTGGGTCTCGAAATGGTCGTCGCTGAGGGCCTTCAGGCGCTCCAGCATGGTGTCGATCTCTGCCTTGGCGGTGATGAAGGCGTCGAGGGCCTTGTCGTTCGGGGCAGAGCGGCGGGTCATGGCGGTGGCATCCTTCGGTGAGTTGCATCGTTCTGGTGCGAACACCATCGCTCTGTCGGGCGAATGATCGTAGGCAAATCGGAGCAATATCAGTGCTTTCTGATCGCTCGGGTCAGATCAGCCGCATCTCGGCCAGCGCGCGGCTGGCGGCACCCAGCTGGGCGGTGGGGAGTTCGATCTTCAGGTGCGACAGGACGTCGGAGGCCTCGGCCGGGATCCCGCTCTCGCGCAGCGCCTGCTCGATGACTTCGGCGATGGCGTCCGGGCGGCTCAGGTCGAAGCCCTCGGGAAGGGTGGAATAGTCGATGCGGATGGTGGTCGTGGTCATGGTGAAACCCTCCTGGGATCGGCGCGATGCGGCCTGTTGATGGACAACAGAATCGCTCCGGAGGGGGAGACAATCAACGGGAATGATTGATATTTCCTGTTTATTTTCAATATCTTGATAGGCTTCACAGCGCCATGAAAGGCATGAGCGAACGCGAGTATGCGGCGCATTCCGGGCTGTCGCGCGGCGGGGTGCAGAAGGCGCGCAAGAACGGGCGGCTGGTGGTCTACGACGACGGGTCGATCAACGCCGCGGCCTCGGATGTGCGGCGGGCCGAGATGACGGATCCCGACCAGCAGCGTCGGTCGCTTGGCGGGGACGGGTTGGCCAGCGGTGCGGGCGAGACCTCGTCCTACATCAAGGCGCGCACGCTGCTGACGGTCTGGTCTGTGGCCACGGCGACGTTCAAGGCGGAGACCTACCGCTTCCTGCGGATCGAACGGCCCTCGGACGAGGATCGCGCCACCGGAGTGCTCGACGCTCCCGGCACGATCCACCTGCCCGGCTGGGCCGACACAGAATGCCCTCGCGGTCGAAAGCGCCGCTGGGCAATGGGAAATCGTCCAGGCCGGAGCCGCCGAACTGATCGCCCCCGGCCGCTACCGCCTGACCCGTCTGCTGCGGGGCCAGCGCGGGACGGAGCATGCTATAGGCAATCCGGCCCCGGCCGGTGCGCGGGTTGTGGTGCTGGACACCGGGCTGGCATCGCTGCCCATCGCCGAGGCCGATCTCGGCCTACCGTGGAACTGGCGGGTCGGCCCGGCTGCGCGGGCGGTCAGTGACGCAAGCTATGCCGCGCACCGGCGCCACGACCACGGGCGTAACCAAGACCGTGAACCTCGGGACCGGTGGGGCCTCCGGCTCGACCACGGTCGTGAACATCGGTTCGGCCACCGCCGGAGCGGGCGGCACAACGGTGGTCAACACGCCGACCGTTACCTTCGCCAATACCGTGACGCAGGTCTGCATGCCTCAGGCCAACCTGACCGCGCAGCTACTGGGCCTCGGCGGGGCCACGGCCGACAGCTACAATCGGCTGTCGGTAAACACCCCAGCCGTCCTTCTGAACAACGCGGGTGCCGGGATCGAGGCGACGGTCAACAAGGCCGCGGCCGGGAACGACGCCGCCTTTGCCTTCAAGACCGGCTTCTCGGCCCGCGCGCTGATCGGGTTGCTCGGCAACGACGACTTCAGCTTCAAGGTCAGACCGGACGGCTCGGCCTTCTTCGAGGCGATCCGGATCGATCGAACCAGCGGCCAGGTGGAACTGCCGCAGCCCACGGTCCTGCCCGGCCTCAGCGCTGCGCCGACCCCGCCGCCCTCAGGCAAGGCATCGGTCTACGCCCGCAACCGCGCCGGGGCACCGTGGATCGACGTCATGCGCCCCTCTGGGCGGGATTTTCCTCTGCAACCCCACTTCGGGGTGAACCGCATCGCGAACTGGTCTCCTTCGACCGGTACCACGATCACGACCGAAGGCCTGCCGATCACCTCGGTCGGCACCGTTTCGACGCCCACGCTGGCCGCAACGAACCTTGCGACCTCCATGCGGCGCTGGCGCCTGACCTCGGCGGCTGTCGTGGATTCGGTTGCCGACCAGCGTTCCGCAGGTTGGGCCTGCTGGCGCGGGAACGCGGCGGGCCTTGGTGGCTGGACCTTCGTGACGCGGATTTCGCTGACGACGCTGCAGGCAACCGGCATGGGCTTCTTCGGGCTTTACGGATCGACCGCAGCGCTGGCCACCACCCTGACGCTGGCCGCTGCCATCAACGGCATCGGAATCGGCTTTCAGCGCGGCACTCATGCCAACTGGCAGCTGGCCGCCAATGACGGGACCGGGGCACCGACCTTGACCGACCTAGGGGCCGCCTTCGCCATCGCGACCGGCGGCGTCGTGACCCTGTTCATCGCTGCGCCGCCGAACGGTTCGTCGGTGTGGGTCCGAGCTGTGAATGAGGTCACCGGCGCCATCTTCGAACAGGAAATCACCGTCGACCTGCCCGCCGCGACGCAATTCCTGTCGCCGCGGCTGGCCGAACTTCTCGGCCGCCGAGATCGCCTGCCGCGGCACCGGCGCGATCAAGATCAACACGGAAGCCATGGACAAACTGCAAGTCCTGCGCGACCGGCTGGGCAAGCCGCTGATCATCCGCTCCGCTTATCGCAGCCCGGAACACAATCGCGCCGTGGGCGGGGCCCCCGCCTCGAAGCACATGCAGAGGACCGCTTTCGACATCGCCATGGCGAACCACGATCCCGCGGCCTTCGAGGCGGCGGCGCGGGCAGTCGGCTTTCTCGGCTTCGGCTATTACCCCCGCTCCGGCTTCATGCACATCGACCTCGGGCCCGCCCGGTCCTGGGGCGATCCCTTCCCGGCGCGGCCCGTGCCCTTCGCCCCGGAACTGCCGCCCGCGCGCGAAGTCCTGTCGGAAAGCCGCACGCTGCGCGGTGGCGGCGCGGCGGGCGCCGCAACTGTCGGCGCGGCCGGGGTGGAGGTGCTGCAGGATGTCATCGCCGAGACCCAGTCCACCATCCAGCCTCTGGTGCCCTATCTCGACACCCTCCGCTGGGTGCTGATCGCCATCGCGCTGATCGGTATCGCCGTCACAATCCACGCGAGGCTCGATGACTGGAAACGGGGCCAGCGGTGATCGGCTGGCTCCTGACCAACGGCCCGGCGCGAAAGGTGCTGGGCCTGATCCTCACCGCCGCAGCGATCCTGCTGTTCCTGTTCAACTTGCGCCGTGTTGGCGAACGCGCGGGGCGCGCGGCCGAACGGCTTGATGCCCAAGAGAGAAACGATGCCATCCACCGCCAGATGCTCGACGCCGCCGCCCGCCGCCCTCCTGATCGCGATGCTCTTGCTAACCGGCTGCGCGATGGGCGGTTCTGACACCCGCGCGCCATGTCCGCCGGTGGTCGAGTACACCAGCGCTGAGCAGGCCCGGGCCGCCGATGAGGTGGGGGCCCTGCCGGAAGGGGCCGTGATCGTAAGGATGCTCAGCGACTACACCGTGTTGCGCGATCAGGCTCGGGCGTGCCGTTGAAATCCGGGCCGGACGAAACCTGCCACGAGGCAAGTGCCAAATGCCTCGACCACGGCGCATCGCCCGGCCCGTTTCATGTATTCACGCTGTCAACGAGCGGCAGGGATTCGTCGCAGGTCGATGATGGCAGGTGCGGCCATGCCTGTCCCGCATGGCGATGGGCACAATTGTGCACCCTCATGCATATGCGAGGTGCGTAGCGGGCTTCAGCGCCAAGCGGTCAGCAAATCGCTCGTCCAGCTTTGCGGTGACGTCATCGAAGTAACTCCTGTCCTCGTCGATAGCGCCAATGATCGAAGCGACCTGTGCCGCGAGGGCTTTCGCCAGACTTTCCAGTGGTCCGCGCAGGTCAGCGGTCTTGGGATGTGAGGCTGCTGCGGTTGTTGCCGCCTTTGCCGCCCAGTCTGCCATGGCGAGGTATTCAAGTAGACGCGGCACTCGTCAGCGCATCGCGAATCTGCGGCAGAGATTGGGCGTTCTGCTTCTGTTGCGAGCGTGGTGAACAGTCGGCCGGGTGCGCCACCATCAAGCCGTCAACAATTTGTCTGCTTACGGCTTCGAACATGGCTAGGGTCAGGACTCGTTGTGGCGTCATAGCCAGAAGATGACGGTTGCGGCGAGGGCGATGGCTGAGAGGAAAACCTTCGGGCATCTGTCGTATCGGGTGGCGACCCTGCGCCAATCCTTCAAGCGGCCGAACATGATCTCGATCCGGTTGCGGCGTTTGTAACGGCGCTTGTCGTGCTTGATGGGCTTGGCGCGAGACTTCCTGCCGGGTATGCAGGGCTTTATCCCCTTGTCTTTCAACGCTTCTCTGAACCAGTCGGCATCATAGCCCCGGTCGGCCAAGAGCCAGTCCACTGACGGCAGGCTGCTCAGAAGCGCGGCCGCTCCAGTATAATCACTGATCTGACCTGCGGTCATGAAGAAGCGGATAGGGCGACCATCGGAATCGGCGACGGCGTGCAGCTTGGTGTTCATGCCGCCCTTGGTTCGGCCGATCAGACGGCCCCTTTGGTCGCCGGGTCCCCCTTTTTCGACCGCAGGCTGGTCGCCGTGCGGTGCGCCTTCAGGTAGGTCGCGTCGAACATCACCGTCTTCGGAGCGGTGGCCTCGGAGGCCAGTCCGTCCATCATCCGCGCAAAGATGCCCTTGTCGCTCCACCGTTTCCAACGGTTGTAGAGGGTCTTCGGCGGACCATATGCCCTGGGTGCATCACGCCAACGCAAGCCATTGCGATTGATAAAGATTATCCCGCACAGCATCCGTCGGTCATCAACGCGCGGCTTGCCGTGGCTCTTGGGGAAGAAGGGCTCAAGCCGCGCCATCTGCGCGTCCGTCAGCCAGAAAAGGTTGCTCATCATCGGTCTCCTCGCGGAGCCTGAATCACGCCGCGAGCGGATGATCAATGGGTCCTGACCCTAGCGCACCGACGATCACGCCAAGCGTCTAGCGCCAGCGTTTAGAACAGCGCTGCTGGGTAGCGGACGACTAGCTTAGCCACCACGAACGGCTGCTTTTGGCAATCTTGTGCATCCCCCGGAACCGCGGCAATGGGGGCGCGAAGCGGACGTCGGCCTCGCGGCCACGAAGGGCAGGTTAGGGCCGACTTTGCGAGCGTCGCTCAGATCAGTTGCCCAAGGATGGGCTTGCATGATGCACGGCATCCGCGTTACCTTTCGTTCAGGACTTGGCTGGAACGTCTCGCTGTGCGAGCAGATGTTCATATCCCCTGTGAGCCGCACATTCGCACAACGTCGCGCCAGTATTTGCGCTACGCCATGCTGCTCAGGACTACGCCAATGCCCTATACCGCACTCCATCGATACCCGAACGCCGCCATGCGCTTCTCTGTAACGCATTGGAATTGCTTCGTAGAGTTCGTGCATCCCCAAAGGTCACGGCACGACGATGGCACGGCAACCGAACACCATTCACAAGGCGGAAGCGCAGATCGGCAAACCCGAGCTGACGCTGATGACCGCGTTGGATGGCCGCGATCCTCGGCTGGTCGCTCTGGTCCGCCTTCTCGCTCGCCGGGCCGCACGCGGCCTCTACGAGCAGCAGCTGAAGGATCACCGGCCGACACCCCCTTGAACATTGTGGAGGCCTGACCATGCGCGTTGCCATCTACGCCCGCTATTCCTCGGACAATCAACGCGAGGCCTCAATTGCCGACCAGTTGCGCATGTGCCGACTGCGGGCCGAGAAGGAAGGCTGGACCGTCGTCGAGGAATATTCCGATCATGCGATCTCCGGCTCCAGCATGATCCAGCGGTCCGGTCTTCAGGCCCTGATCCTGGATTCCTCGCGCGGCCGCTTCGACCTGATCCTGGCGGAAGCACTGGACCGCATCAGCCGCGATCAGGAGGACATCGCCGGTATCTACAAGCGCATGCGCTATGCCGATGTGAAGATGTTCACGCTCTCGGAGGGCGAGATCAGCGAGTTGCATGTCGGATTGAAGGGGACGATGAACGCCCTCTTTCTGAAGGATCTGGCCGACAAGACCCGGCGCGGGCAGCGCGGCCGTGTGGAAGCCGGTAAGTCAGGAGGCGGCAATTCCTACGGCTACGACGTGGTGAAGAAGTTCGACAGCAACGGTGAAGCGGTCCGGGGCGACCGCACCGTCAATCAGATACAGGCTGAAGTCATCCGCCGCATCTTCCGTGACTATGCCGCGGGCAAGTCTGCCAAGCGCATTGCGGTCGAGCTGAATCAGGACGGGATCGAGGCTCCCTCGGGCGGGGACTGGGGTTTCAGCACCATCAACGGCAACCAGAAGCGCGGCAACGGCATCCTGAACAACGAGATGTATATCGGGAAGCTGGTCTGGAACCGGCAGCGGTTCATCAAGGATCCCGATACCGGCAAGCGGCAGGCCCGTCCCAATCCGGAATCTGAATGGGTGATCCAGGACGCGCCAGAACTTCGGATCGTCGAGGACGACCTCTGGAGCGCTGTGAAAGGCCGGCAGAAGACAGTCAAGCACTCCACCCGGGATGAGGGTGATCCGACCGAGAACCACTTCCGCGACCGGAGGCGGCCGAAGTATCTGCTGTCCGGCCTGACCAAATGCGGCTGCTGCGGCGGCGGCTACTCGATGATCTCCGCGCATCTGGTAGGCTGTTCGACCAGACGCAACAAGGGCACCTGCGACAATGACATGAACATCCGGCGGGATGCGCTGGAGGAACGGGTCCTGAACGCCCTGCGCCACAACCTGATGAAGCCGGAGCTGTTTCAGGAGTTCTGCGACGAGTTCACCCGCGAGATGAACAAGCTGCGGATGGAAGGTCGCGCGTCAATCGACGCGGCAGAGGCCGAGATCAAGAAGATCGACCGGGAACTCGACAAGCTGATGAAGCTCATCATGGCCTCCGGCAGTGACGATGCGCCCACGCGGATGATGAAGCAGATGAAGGACCTGGAGGTCCGGCAAAAGCAGCTGCAAGCACAAGTCGCCGAAGCGGATGAGCCTCCTCCCCTGCTGCACCCGAACATGGCGCATCACTATCGAGCGCAGGTCGAGGAACTCTATGCGGCCCTGCAGGAGGATTCCGAGGCCCGGCGCATGGGCGCCGCTGATGTTCTCCGTTCTCTGGTGCAGGAGATCGTCCTGACACCGGACGCGGCGAGCGGCGAGCTTCAGATCGAAGTTCACGGTGACCTTGCGGGCATTCTGACGATTGCTCTGGAACGCAAAAAGCCCGCCGATGGGGCGGGCGGTTCGCAATTTGAGATGGTTGCGGGAGCAGGATTTGAACCTGCGGCCTTCAGGTTATGAGCCTGACGAGCTACCGGGCTGCTCCACCCCGCGTCCGGGTGTTTTTTGTATCGTTGATGGGG
>NZ_QBKP01000034.1 GCF_003054195.1 Gemmobacter caeni | reverse complement strand
ACACCGCGCTCGGCATACCCGTCACGGAAGCTGTGGGATAAGTCCGTCCGGGGAAAGGGGAACCTCGGCCATAACCCGATTTGTGCAACAGAGCCTGTGGAATGTGGGAAAGGTGCGATGGAATACGGAATACGGGTTGTGCTGGTGATGAACAGGAAGGGCGGATCAGGCAAAAGCACGCTTTGCCGTGCCCTCGCCTCAGCCGCGATGGCCCGCGGCGAGACGGTGACCATCTTCGACACCGACAGTTCGAAATCCTGTCTGAACTGGATGAGGGCCGGGCAGACCGCGAATTTCATGCGCCAGAGGTCATTCATCGATCGCGGCAGGGCCACAGAGACCGTCCGCCCCGAATAGATCCCGGCCAGATTTCCTGGAAGGCCCTCCTGCGCAGTCAGCTCATCCCCGCGTGTGCGGGGAACAGGACGCAATAGGATAGCCGGAGATGCCGCATCGCGGTTCATCCCCGCGTGTGCGGGGAACAGACATCACAGCGCCCGCGCGTCGACCCGCTCCGCGGTTCATCCCCGCGTGTGCGGGGAACAGGTTTTATCGCCGCGACCGCCGCCCTGCACCGTCGGTTCATCCCCGCGTGTGCGGGGAACAGATTACGCGCGACTGAAAGCCACGGCTGACCGGCGGTTTATCCCCGCGTGTGCGGGGAACAGGGACACGCGCCGCTTTTCGGCGGCCAGTGCAGCGGTTCATCCCCGCGTGTGCGGGGAACAGACCGGACGCGATATTGAGACGGATCATGCGGAAGGTTCATCCCCGCGTGTGCGGGGAACAGGTGTAAAGCCAATGTCTGGGAATGGCATTCCGCGGTTCATCCCCGCGTGTGCGGGGAACAGCAGACCCCCAACGCAATGCCATAGTTGACGCGCGGTTCATCCCCGCGTGTGCGGGGAACAGAACGCGGCTCGCGCGCGATGTCCATCGGCAGGCGGTTCATCCCCGCGTGTGCGGGGAACAGGCATGGCGACGACCGGCAAGAGTGGCATCATCCGGTTCATCCCCGCGTGTGCGGGGAACAGTCGCCGATGCTGCGGATCTGCGTGGTCATTGTCGGTTCATCCCCGCGTGTGCGGGGAACAGCCCATCGTCGCGCATGCTCTGCGCGCAGAGGGCGGTTCATCCCCGCGTGTGCGGGGAACAGGTTGAAGCCGGTCGTGTCATTCCCGGCATAGGCGGTTCATCCCCGCGTGTGCGGGGAACAGATGTGCCGCGTCGTGCCAGTCCATTACGCCTCCGGTTCATCCTCGCGTGTGCGGGGAACAGGTGTGGGCAGCAACACATGGCCGACAAACGAGCGGTTCATCCCCGCGTGTGCGGGGAACAGGCCCCGCCCTCAAGGCGCGACATGATTGCCCACGGTTCATCCCCGCGTGTGCGGGGAACAGTAGGCGCCAACCTCTGCCGCTAGATCGGGGTGCGGTTCATCCCCGCGTGTGCGGGGAACAGATCTGAGGCGTGGCGCCAGACCGCGGACACGGCGGTTCATCCCCGCGTGTGCGGGGAACAGACAGCGAGTTGACCGGGACACCGACCTACATCCGGTTCATCCCCGCGTGTGCGGGGAACAGGCAGCGTCGGTTCAGCCCATCGCAAGGCCATCCGGTTCATCCCCGCGTGTGCGGGGAACAGTCCGGGACTGGGATGCCGCTTGGCGAACATGGCGGTTCATCCCCGCGTGTGCGGGGAACAGTTCGCATTCTCCATTGCGTAAAGTTCGACCATCGGTTCATCCCCGCGTGTGCGGGGAACAGGCCGCCCTTGCCGCCGCCATCGGCACGTCCGAAGGTTCATCCCCGCGTGTGCGGGGAACAGATGGCCACCCGCCGCACCGGCAGCCCCGCATCCGGTTCATCCCCGCGTGTGCGGGGAACAGTGGCGTCCGGTTTGTCGTCGGTCGGCATCAGGCGGTTCATCCCCGCGTGTGCGGGGAACAGGCCGATATCCCACTGCGTCCATGCGCTCGCGACGGTTCATCCCCGCGTGTGCGGGGAACAGGTGTTCGAGCGTGGCTCTGGTGGCCATGTCGGCGGTTCATCCCCGCGTGTGCGGGGAACAGGCCGCAGACACGATCTTGAGCGGGCGTGATTTCGGTTCATCCCCGCGTGTGCGGGGAACAGGGCTCCCGGTCAGCTTTGCCAAGCTGTTTCACCGGTTCATCCCCGCGTGTGCAGGGAACAGTCAGCGCGCCGTCATCAGAGGCAATGCCGGTCAGGTTCATCCCCGCGTGTGCGGGGAACAGGCCTATGGGGGTGGCAATGTCGCTCGGTCGCGCGGTTCATCCCCGCGTGTGCGGGGAACAGAGCCTAGCGCCGCAATATCCACGTCTTACCGCCGGTTCATCCCCGCGTGTGCGGGGAACAGATTCGTCTGCGCAATCGCGGGCTGATGCGCGACGGTTCATCCCCGCGTGTGCGGGGAACAGGCAAACCGCCCGTCAAACGTGAACGTCTGCAACGGTTCATCCCCGCGTGTGCGGGGAACAGATCGGCAGGCCGCGCAGGTAGAAACCCGTCGCCGGTTCATCCCCGCGTGTGCGGGGAACAGTATTCATCGCGGCGCTGGCCGCCAACGGGACACGGTTCATCCCCGCGTGTGCGGGGAACAGGCTTAGATGCGCCAAGATGTTCGCCATATCGGCGGTTCATCCCCGCGTGTGCGGGGAACAGCCACACACACTGGACGCCGCTGCCCGCGCAGCCGGTTCATCCCCGCGTGTGCGGGGAACAGTTCACCGTTCTGGCCGATGCTGACGCTGGCGCCGGTTCATCCCCGCGTGTGCGGGGAACAGGCGAAACGCTGGGCGAAGCCCACCGGAACACGCGGTTCATCCCCGCGTGTGCGGGGAACAGAGCGTCATTCGCGCCGCTCACAGTGCTATCGCCGGTTCATCCCCGCGTGTGCGGGGAACAGCTCACCGGCGCGCGCGCGGCCGGGAAATCAACCGGTTCATCCCCGCGTGTGCGGGGAACAGATTGAACGAGTCTCCAAGATTGACCGTGCTGCCGGTTCATCCCCGCGTGTGCGGGGAACAGGCCCGCCATAGACCACCGCACCATCCGCCAGATGGTTCATCCCCGCGTGTGCGGGGAACAGCGCCTCCACAGCCTCAATCAGCCGGTCAAGTGCGGTTCATCCCCGCGTGTGCGGGGAACAGATCCGAGAGGATTTTAGCCTTGGCGTCTGCAACGGTTCATCCCCGCGTGTGCGGGGAACAGGCCCGAGCGACAACATAGCCTTCGCTTGTCCGCGGTTCATCCCCGCGTGTGCGGGGAACAGGTGAGAGAGGCAGTTGAGCGCACTGTAGTAGGCGGTTCATCCCCGCGTGTGCGGGGAACAGCCCAGCACCGATCTTGCCGGGCAGAGTTGCGGCGGTTCATCCCCGCGTGTGCGGGGAACAGAGCGCCTGATTGCTCGCGCCAGCCTCGACCAGCGGTTCATCCCCGCGTGTGCGGGGAACAGGGCATAGGCCAGACCACTATCTCCGCGAAGGTCGGTTCATCCCCGCGTGTGCGGGGAACAGTGATCAACGGCGCTCTGCGTCCATCCGAACGTAGGTTCATCCCCGCGTGTGCGGGGAACAGTTCATAGGCCCGACGCCCATCCTGACCGACCGCGGTTCATCCCCGCGTGTGCGGGGAACAGGCCCCTGCGGTGACATTGACCGTCACCGGCAGCGGTTCATCCCCGCGTGTGCGGGGAACAGCGCCTCCAATGTCTACGGCGCCAAGCCTGCGGCGGTTCATCCCCGCGTGTGCGGGGAACAGGCCATTTCGTTGGCCGCGCGCCTTCTCCGCAACGGTTCATCCCCGCGTGTGCGGGGAACAGGTGTTCGAGCGTGGCAGCGGCGGGCATGTCGGCGGTTCATCCCCGCGTGTGCGGGGAACAGACCGGGCGGGGGCCATTTCTCTGTTCATTCAGCGGTTCATCCCCGCGTGTGCGGGGAACAGCCTCCATGACGAAAAAGTTTCCGGCCATCTGATGGTTCATCCCCGCGTGTGCGGGGAACAGCCGATCACATGCCAAATGCTCGTGAACTCCGACGGTTCATCCCCGCGTGTGCGGGGAACAGCCTTCCCAGAAGGATCTGATTTCACTTCATAATTACGATGTCAAAGAACTTACCGATTTTTTGCTCCCCGGCCCGGTCTGCTCAGTCAGGTTTCGCGGGGTGAAAGCTGACCAGTTTCAGACCGTCGAAATCCGCGGGCATCCTTCGGTTTCGGCCCGTCGTCGCAAAGTCAAAGCCCTGATCGGTCGGGGCGGTCCAGGCCATCACCGCGTCGCCCTCTTCGATATAGGTCACCACCTCGGCCCAGATCCGGTCGCGCGTGCGGGTGGAATAGTCGCCCACATAGACACCCGCCCGCACCTCCAGCAGCCAGGCGGCGAGGCGCCCGCGCAGTCGCGGCGGGGCGTTCGAGACCACCACCACCATCATCCCCGATGCCCCTCATCTCCCGAGGGCGCCCCATCGTCAAACGCGGGGCCAAGCGCCTCGGGCGGCGGGTCGGGCCGGGGCAGATCGCCCGCCGACAGCACCTCCTCGATGCGCGGGATGATCTTCGCCAGCAGGCCCGACCGGCGGAAGGCATCGCGGCAGGCCAGCCGCACCGCGCGCTCCGGCGCCATGTCGAGCTGGCCCTTTGCCGCCCGTGCCGCGATGCGGAACGCCTCGGGCACCACGGTTTCCAGCTTCCAAAGATCGGCGATGTCATAGACGAAGCTGAGCGGATTTCCCGTATGCAGGAAACCGATGGCAGGTGCGTAGCCTGCGGCCAGAACCGCCGCCTCGGTCAGACCATGCAGGCAGGAGGTGGCCGAGGACAGACAGCGGTTGGGCAGATCGCCCGCGTCCCAGTCCTGCACGTCATAGGCGCGGCGCTTCCAAGGCACGCCGAACTGCCGGGCCAGGAGATCATAGCTCTGACGCACCCGCACGCCCTCGATGCCACGCAACTGCTCGATCGAACGACGCTGCGGCGCTTCCTCGCCGAAGCGCAGGGCATACATCTTGCGCACCACGCGCAGCCGCGCCTCCGGGTTCAGCGCGATGCTGGCCTGCCAGAGCAGCCTGTCCGACCGCGCGCCACCGGGCTGACCGGCGGAATAAAGACGCACGCCGCCCTCCCCCACCCAGGTGATCAGCGTGCCGACCCGCGCGGCCAGCGCCACCGCCGCATGCGAGATGCGCGCGCCGGGTTCCAGCATCAGGCCGGCAAGACCGCCCACCGGAATTTGCGTGCGCGTGCCATCGCCATTG
Source organism: Gemmobacter caeni (assembly GCF_003054195.1). Taxonomy (GTDB): domain Bacteria; phylum Pseudomonadota; class Alphaproteobacteria; order Rhodobacterales; family Rhodobacteraceae; genus Gemmobacter; species Gemmobacter caeni. The sequence goes on along the minus strand of NZ_QBKP01000034.1, from coordinate 13,303 downwards.
ACCGCGACAAAGGCGCCATCCTGCACATCCAGTTGCGCGCGTTCGACGAAGACCAGCTGCGCCCGGTCCTTCAGCGGAATGGGGCGCGGCGGCGGCAGGCCGGGGATGCCCCCGCTCATCCCGCGCGTCGGATCAGCATGAGCCCGCATCCGAAGGCCCGCGCGCGGCCAAAGCCCTGCGCCAGACGTGCCACGAAAGCGGCGGGGTCGGTGACTTCCAGCATGCCGGTCATGTCGAGGATGCCGAATTGCGGCTGGCCCCTGCGCACGCCGCGATGACCGGGCAGCGCCATGACGGAATAATCGTTCACATTGACGCCGATCAGGTGAAATCCCCCGGCCTCGCCGTGGCGGGACAGCCATTCCGCCCCCGCCTGCTGTGCCAGCCCCATGCGGGCGACGGCGCGTTCGGCCTTGGGCAGGCCATGCAGCGCGTCCATCACCACATCCACCCGGCCCTGCCCCTTGCGGTCGCGCGTGGCATTGGCGCGCAACGCGAAGGACAGCCGGTCCCCCACTGTGAGGACCGGCGCAAAATCACGCACCTGCGGCGCGTCGAACAGATCGCCCGCCACCGGCGGGCGCGACGAAAGGGTCAGGAACGCGCCCGCCTCCTCCGCGCGCCACAAAAAGTCGCGGCGACGGTCCGGCCCGTCCGAGAAAGCGGCCCACAGAAGGCGGTGATGCGCATCCAGCCGCTGTCCGGGATCCTCGGGGTTCAGAAGCTGGTCAAGCGCCCGCGCCTGCGGATGGCGCGACAGGCGCAGACGAGACAGGTACAGCGTCATGCCGCAGCCTCCGGCGCGATACAGACCGCCCGCACCGCCACGGCACGCGGCACGAAATGCCAGTGCGCGCGGTCGGTCGCGCGGTCCATCCGCTGTTCCACATGCGTATCCTGCAGCGTGGCATCGACCATCATCCGCCGCGCCACTGCCCCTTCGCGCCAGGGCGGCAGGCGCAGGTGACGCAGCGCCTGCTCCGGCCCCTCTGCCGACACGATCCGCGCGCCCACGGGCGCCGCCAGCGGGCAGGATTTGCGCCCGAGCCAGAGCGTGAAAACCGGCCGTTCCAGCGCCGCGCGCAACCGCTCCAGCCCCTCGCCGCTGACCGCCACGCCATAACAGGCGCCGCCCCGGTAATCGCGCAGGGTGATCGTGGTATTGGTTCGCAGCTTGCCAGCGAGACGCAGCGCCTCAGGGCGGGAATTTGCCCGCTTCACCGCCGCCGAGGGGACAGTTTCAACCGTATGGTAATCGCGCAGCATCGTCCCGCCATCGAACACCGCCACCGCAATCGAAAGCGCCTCCAGCGCCGAAAAATCATCATCGCGCCGCAGACCCAGAGCCGCGCCCAGCAGCCCGAGGATGGCCGAGCGCCCCGGCCAGTCCAGCGTGCCGCGCCGTTCATGCCCCGCCAGATCGCCCATGGCGCCAAGTGCTGCGGTCAGGGTGAAAACGAGATGAGGCTGCATCACCCCTGCCCCACCGACGCCGCGGCGAAATCCGCGATGGCCTGAAGCGAGCCGTGGCCGCGTTCGACATCCATCACCTCGACCGCCTCCGCCACCGCGCCATAGGCCGCGTCGATCCTGTCGGCCATGCTTTCCAGCGCGTCAATCGCGCCCGGAATGCCCACCTGCGCCTTGACCGGCACGAAATAGGCGCCGGTCAGGTCACGCGGCTGCGCGGTGCCGCGCTCTGCCCGGATGTAATGGGCGCGCGGGCGGCTGGCAAAGCTGTTCTGCTTGCCGGTGGGCGCGGCCAGCGCCAGCGCCTTTGCCAGCGCCTGCAACCCCTTCGCGGCAAGGTCACGGTCGCCGCCCAGATTTTCCACCAGCAGATCCACGTTCACGCAGACATACTGGTAATAGACGCCCGAGCCGAAGGCGGTTTCCCCCAGATGCCCGGCGCCGGTTTCCCCGGCCTTGTTCAGATCGTCCACGGCGGAAAACCAGTCCTCCTCCGCCTGCGCGGCATGGGTGGTCATCGCATGGCCGACCTGCACCGCCGCCTCGCGGTTGAAATCGGCATCATCGGCCAGCATCCGGCCGAACATGGCAATATCCACCGCCCCGTCGGCCCGGCGCAGCACCAGCTTTTTCAGATCCTTCTCCTTCGGCAGTTCCTCGCCCGCCAGAATGCGCCCCGCCAGTTCCTCGGCCAGCGCCCATTCCGCTGGCGAGATGAAGGCCAGCGTCGTCGCCACCCGGTCGGCCGGAGCGTCCTTCTTCGGGGCATCCAGCTTGCCGAAGATCGCCGCCACCGTCTCGGCCGCCGCCTGCGCCGCCGCCGCCTCGGCCCCGCCCGCGATCAGCCGCTTCACCAGCTCGCCATAAAGCCGCTTGGTCCGCGTGCCCAGATTGCCCGCCAGATCCAGCGCGAAATAAGTGCTTTCCCGGATCGCCCGCTTCGCCGATTGCGAGGAAATCCGTAGGCGCGGCACCCCGCCGACCATGGCCTGCTTGGGCCGGCCCTGATCGTCGCGGTTGGGGTTCGAGGGGCCCCAGGGCGTCAGGATGTGGAATTGCAGGAAGGTCGTCATTCGGAAATCTCCTCGGAAACCGTCTGGGGCGCCTCCACCCCGTAATAATCGAAACACCAGCGGCGGCGGACCTCCTCGCCCCAATAGAGAAGGTCGCCGCCCAGCCGCGCCACGTTGCACCGGCGGTCGGCCAGGGTGATGGCGCGGCGCAGCGCCCCGGGCAGTTCATCGCCCTCCGCCCGCATCAGCCGCTGGAAGCGCAGTTCCGACATCAGCGGTTCCGCCCCGCCCAGAGCGCGCGCCAGCGGCCGCGCCTCATGCTCGCGCACCTCGGCCAGCAGGCGCACCAGAAAGGCCAGCCTTTCGCCATCGCGCAGGTTCAGCGAACGGGCCAGATCATGCACCGCACGTTCCGCCAGCGCATCGACCGGCCCCGCCCGCCGCAGCCGTGCCGCAAGACCGCGCGCCGCAGCACTTCGCCGGTCGCCCAGCTCGCGCGCCCACCAGCCCAGAATGATCGAACCATCGCTCATGCCGCCCTGCCCTTCTTCTTCGCGGGCAGCGGCATCTGCAACTTGCCGAACATCGTCCCGCCGTATTTGCCATATCCCCGGAAGGCCATCGCCAGAAAACCGCGCACCTCAACGATTGCCCGGATCGTATCCGTCTCGCGCCGGTCCAGCCCCGGCAGCGCCAGCGCGTCAAACCGCGCCAGCGCCGCGCGCTGCAATTCCGCCAGCCAGCGCGCCGCCACCCCGGCCGGGGCCTCCCCGGCTCTCAGCGCCGCCAGAGCCGCGCCGAAAGCGGGTTCGGTCTCGGCATAAAAAGCCTCGCGCTGAGCTTCGCGGGCCTCTCCGCCAGCCAGCACCGGCTCCAGCGCGGCGCGGAGCGCAAGCGCCGCCTGTTCGGCCGCCTCCACCAGACCGGCCAGCATCCCCGCCGCCTCCCCCGGCAGCGCGACAAAGGGCTGAACCGACAGCGTAAAGTCACGCGGCTTCATATTGTCCATCGCCCAGCCCGCCAGCAGCACCGTCGCCCCGCCCGGATCGCGCACCCGGCCCCCATAGGCCCGCAGACAGGCCGCACGTTCGCGCAAGGCGGTGTCGGGCGCCTCGGCCAGAATGCCCAGCCAGTGCCGATAGCCGAACCGCCCGGCCCGCGGATGAACCGGCAGCCATTCCTCGCCCGCCTTCAGCCGGTAATGCGGCGAGAGCGGGTGCATCCAGCCCGCATAATTCGTGCCCCAGGGCTTTTGCACCACCCCCGTCACCAGATCGCCCGCGGCAATCAGGCGCAGACGGCGCGGCATGCCGAAAAACGCCTCGGGGCCGAAGGTCGCCCCCTGCGGCGGCGGCACCTGCGCACCCTTGTCCGACAGCCGCGTCGGCGCCATCCACGGCAGGCAGGCCACAGCCTGCGGCGTGCCGTCCGGCACATTGGCCCAGATCAGTGGCCACAACCCCTGCCCCGGATCGACCAGCGTCACCAGCGGCCCACCGCCCCGCATCGAGGTGCGGTTGCCCGCCCCGCCGCTGGGTGCATGGGCCTGAAAGGCATAAAGCGCCATCGCCGCAAGCCCGGCCTCCAGCGCCGGATAGCGCTCCCGATGCACCATCAGATCGGCATTGTTCCGCGCCGTATTCGCCCCGGCGCTGTCGATGAACAGCATATCGGGGGGGTTGGCCTCCCCCTCCAGCCGCTCCAGATCCTGAAGGAACAGCGGCCCTTCCCCCAGCAGGTTGAAGGCCGGGGCCAGCGGCGCCAGCCGGGCGCGCAGGCGGTCGGGGTCCGGGGTCTGGCGATCCTCCCAATCCTCGGCATCGGCGGGCGGATCGGCCAGATAAACCAGACCGATCAGCAGCTCCAGACAGGCGATATTGAGATCGGGGCGCGGCCAGTCCGGCCGCAACAGCGTCGCATCGGCCATCTGCCAGGGCGCAATCACCCGCCGCGCGCCGGTGCGATCAAGAACGGGAATCCACGGGTCGGTAATGAGATTTAGGGACAAGAAAACACCTCAGGGCTAGAGAAAAAAGGCCCGCGCTGTTCACGCAGGCCTTGCCCCGGCTTAGGATCCCGCTAAAATGGGTTCATCCAAGTCGGGGAGAACTCAGGGTATTTTATGCACTGTGCCAACCCCTCTAGATCTTGCCGCTGCAACGGCACGCCATAACTTCAGGAAAGCCTCGGTGCCGGATAGGCATTGAGGCTTTTTTCATCCTGCGTGATTCGGGCACGCTCTGTCAATCCCCCCTCCTAACAACCTCCCCCGGTCCCTCACATAGAGGAACCGCGCTAGTGCTTACATCCCCGCGTTGGCGGGGAACGCTTTCTCCCTCACAAGAGGATCCCCGATAGTGCGGGTCATCCCCGCACATGCGGGGTATCGAACAACAAACCCAAATCCGGATCATAGCGCAACCCCTCGCAGATCGCGCCATCCTCCGCCACGGGGCAGATCCACAGCGCGTCGCGCTTCCAGTCGGGCCAGCCGGCCTTGACGGCGACAATCGCCGGGGCGTTCTGATCCGGCAGGGGCAATGCCGCCAGCCGCACGAGGCTCGCCGTCACCTCTGACAAGGCCCAGCCCTCCGGCCCTGCGGCGAAGGGCTGCAAGCCCCCCTGCCCTGCCCGCGCCAGCACAAGCACCCGCTGCGGCAAGCCCAGCCGCGTCGGATAATCGGCATCGTTCGACGCCGCCCCGCCGTTGCGATAGCCTTCAGCCAGTCGGATCACATTCTGCCAGCCATGGGCGCCGCGCGCCGCGTTACTGCCCAGCCGCTCCGCCTCGGCGTGCAGCAGCGGTTCGGGCACCGGCGGCAGGTCCGCGCCATGCACCGCCTCGATCAGCCCGCGCAACCCGGAGGGCGCGACGATCCGGCCTTCGCGGAACAGATGATCCGCCGTGCGCCATTGCAGGTCATGCGGATAAACGAAGGCGCCGCGATCCAGCACCCGGTTCAGCCAATGCGCATCCGCAACCGCCGCCGGATCGGGCGAAACCACATGCAGCACCGGCGCCGGAACCGGCCGGCCCGCCCGGGGCCGCGCCTCCATATGCCGCCACAACCGGCCGGTGCGCTGCACCAGCGCCGCCATGGGCGCAAGGTCGGAAACCATGACATCGAAGTCTAAATCTAAAGAAGATTCAATGACTTGAGTTGCAATCATCACCCTGTCCGCACGGCCAGCACCCGCCTTGCCGAACCGGCTCAGCGCGGCGGCCTCGATCCGTTTGCGGTCGCAAAGGGCGAAACGGGCATGCAGAAGGTCGGCCTCGACCCCGGCCGCCCGCAAATCCTGCACCGCGGCAATCGCATCATCCACCGCATTGCGCACCCAGACACAGGCCGCGCCCTGCCCGGCCGCCTGCGCCAGCAGCGTCACCGCCTCGGCGGCACTGTCCAGCCGGGCCACGGCAACCGCGCCTTTCGCGCCGGTCTCTTGCGGCAGATCTGTCCGCACCGCGCCCGAGGAAAGCGTCAGCGCCGGATAGGCCGGGTTTTCGGCCGCGCCCTCATAGGTGGCCAGCAACCGCCGCCGCAGATCAAGCGGCAGCGTCGCCGTCAGCAGGATGGCCGATCCGCCCGCGCCGCGATGCAGCCGCAAAAGCTGTTCCAGCACGCTGGCCATATAGGGTTCGCCGATCTCGTGGACCTCATCGACAATCAGGATCTTCGACGACAGGCCGAAATGCCGCAGCGTGTTGAACCGCGTGGGCAAGGCCGCCAGAAGGGCCTGATCCACCGTGCCCACACCCACATCCGCCAACAGCGCCTTGCGCCGGTTCTCGGCCAGCCAGGGGGTGCAGGTGATGGTATCGCTGCTTTCGCGCGCGGCGTTGACGATGCTGCGATACCGCTCGGACAAGGCACTGCGCCCATGCGCCAGCGTGACCGAGGGGACACCCGCGAACAACCTGCCCAGCACCGTCTCGGCGCGCGCAAACATCGCATCCGCCGTCGCCATGGTGGGCAGCGCGAAGAACAGGCCCCGCCCCTTGCCCGCCTGCATCATCCGCTGGGCCAGGATCAGCGCGGCCTCGGTCTTGCCAGCCCCGGTTTCATCCTCGATCACCGCCAGCATCGGGCCTTCGGGCAGGTCGATGGACTGACAGGCGGCCTGCATCGGGCGCAGGGAGAAATCGAACAGCGGCACAGTCCCGATCGGGGTGCCCGCAAGCCCGGCCTCGGACACCGCGCGCGCGGCCCTTTCCCGCGCGCCGGTCAGGTAATCCGCCAGATCCGGCCCCGCCGCCATCGCCGGAAACCACCCGGTATTGGAGCCGATCCAGTCTGCCGCCGTCACCAGCCCCGGCAGCCACCAGGATAACGCCTTCGCCTGTGCCGTCGTGACATCGGCCAGCGATGCCTCGGGCCAGAGCGCGAGAAAGGTCGCGACAACCTCGCCAGAATCCTCCACCGCCTGCATGCCAGTCAGGCCAAGCGGACCGCTGAATCCCTTGTCGTTCAGGCCCGGCGGCCAGCCGTGATGGCCCGCCGATGCCGCGACCAGCTGGCGCAGCGGCCGCCACTGGGCACCGAGCCTGTCTTCCAGCATTTTTTCATGGTGCCGCAGCAGGACTTCGGTGATTTCCCAATGCTTCTGGCTTTGTCGCCCCCCGTCACGCAGCATCGCCCGGAACTGGTTGCCGATCTTGCCCAGATCATGCAACCCCGTCAGCAGGATGAGTGCTTGCGTCAATGGCTTCGGAAAGCGAAACGGAGCAATCAGCACCTCGGCCACTGCCGCGACATCCAGCATGTGATAGACGGCCGGATGTTCCGGCATTCCCTCCGCAATGGCGCTTTTTCCCGGCCAGTCCAGATAACCGCGCATCTCGCCCCCGTTTTCCACCACCCGATCACCGGAGTTGACAGCTGTCAACTTTCACGCCGCCACGGCGGTTGGCCGGTTCAGCAGCGCCATGATCATCGGCCCCGGCGAGAAGCCGCCCGAAGCCGCGCGCGCCGAAAGCGCCCGCAGATAGCCGCCGGGGTTCTGGATGCTGCCAATCCGCTGCAACATGGCCGAAACCGCGATGGCCGCCGGGGCAGGGCCCATGACATGCAGCGCTTCCTCCCATGCGGAAGCAGAAATACCCATCATTCCGCGCAGCTCGGCGGCGGTTGCCACCAGATCACGCCAGGAAGTCAGGTTGGTCCGGCTGTAAAGCCGCAGGTCGGGGCAGGCCTTCAGCACGATGTAAAGCGGCAGCACGGGTTCAGCCTCGGTTTCCGGTCCTGGCTCAGGCTCTGGCGTATCGGCCGCCGCCTTTGCCATTTCTTGGCAAGGTTCAGAATCCGAAGAATCTGGTTTTGAATTCGTATGGTGACGCCCGGAATGAGCGGCAGAGCCGACCATTTCCTCTGTCGCAACACACACCATTCGGTTCAGGGCGCGCAAGATATCCCCAGCCTGATCCAGCAGGCGGGTGATGGTTTCCATATCCATCTTGCGACGCAACGCGGCCCGCAGCGGCAGCAGGCGGGCGGCAAGGCCGTCCCAGTTGCCGGGCAGGGCGCTTTCCAGGCCATAGGCGATCAGCTTGGCCGCATCGCGCAGCCGCAGCACCAGCGCCTCACGCGAACGGCGCAGGGTCTCGGCGGCTTCGGTCACCTCGGCGGCGGCGGCGGCGATCTCGGCGGCGCGGTTCAGCAATGGGCGCAGATCGAAGCCAAAGGCAAGGCTGAGCGCGCCCGAGGCATCGCGCGCGGCATAGCGCTTGCCATTGGGACTGTCCTGCCGCCAGATCAGCCCGGCGGCCACCAGCGCGGCCAGATGCCGGCGCAGGGTGCTTTCGGCCATGCCATGCGCCCGGTCCGACAGGCTGGCATTCGACGGAAACACCACCAGCGCCGCGTCATCTTCAAGCACCTTGGCGGGCAGGAAGGTCAACAGCGCGTAAAGCACCGCAAGATCCCGGTCGCTCAGGCCAAAGCGGGCGCGGGCGGTGCGCAGGTCATTGAAGATCGACCATTTGTCGATACGGGGCAGGGCCGGAGCCGTTTCCGCCCGCTGGCGCGCTGCCAGAAGGCCAGAAGTGACCGACTGCCGCCCGAAGGGCGTCAGGGAAATATGTTGCATGTGATGTCACGAGACAAAAAGAGACCCGCCACCCGAATCGGGCAGTTGACAGCAGGGCAAACGAGGGGCTATTCCTTGAGTGCTAGATCAAGAATGGGCCTCTCGGGACGCAAGTCCTGGGGGGTCTTTTCGTTTTGCCGGGTCGTGCCTCCTTTCCGGTCAGGGTGTATCTTTCCCGGCATTGCGGAGTTTCCGCGCCTGCCAGTCGGTGAAAAGGTCGGGCAGGGCCTGCACCAACCAATCCTCGAAACCTTCGGTATGGGCCAGCCGGAGCTTCAGCGTGCAGAAGTTCCGGTCGTATTTCGCCTGTCCCAGCGGCACCCCGTCAGAGGTGTAAAGCCGCTGCGCCTCGGGCAGGCGGGCCGCATCGGCGGCGCGGCGACGTTCGATGATGCGCGCCATATAGTCCCACGCCGCCTGAAACCTGTCATCCGAGCGGGCAGCCCCCGACAGCGCGATCATGGATTGCAAAGTGGCGGCGTCCGTCTCGGTTTCTTCCATCAGACTGGCGAGCGCCACCCAGCGGTCACGCCCGACCGCGGGCGCGCTGCCAATGCCTGCGATGATCTCGGCCGGGATGCGATCTGCCACCGAAAGCATCCGGCTGAGCAGCGTCTTGTCCACGGAAAGGGCGTCGCAGATGACCTTCCGGTCATAGCCGATTTCTTGCAACTGTCTGGCAAAATTGACTTTTTCAATGAATGACAGATCACGGCGGGCGGTGTTTTCCTGCCCCTGCGCCAGGATCAGCTCGCGGTCGTCCAGATCGCGGATCAGCGCCTTGACCGGCTGCCCGAGGTCGCGCATCGCCAGAACGCGGCGGCGGCCATAGACGATCTGGTAGCGGCCTTCCTTCTCGGGATGCGGGCGCAGCAGAACCGGCACCTGCTGGCCATATTCAGCGATGGAGCCGCGCAGGCCCGCTTCGGCCGCATCATCGGTTTCAAGACGGTCCCGCACACCGCCAGCCTCGATCAGGAAAGGGTCGATCTCCACGACCGAGCGCGCTTTCAGATCGGCGATGGACCGCGAGACGGCGCCGATCGCCCCCCGGCCGGAGCGGGGCGGCAGGGCAGGGGCCTCGGCCGCCTCGGCGGGGGCCCCTGCCGGAGCATCAAGCAGGCCCTTCAGAACGTCTTTCCGGGCCATCAGCGCCCCCATGCCTGCTGGATCAGCGCCTCGATCTCGCCATTGACGGCGTTCAGGCTTTCCATCGCGCGTTCATAGGTCGCGCGGGTGAAATCGGCTTTCTCCACCTCGTAGAGCGTCTGTTTGGTCAGGCCCGCATCGGAAATCGCGGTGGATTTCAGCACGGGGTGGTTCAGCACATGATCGCCGAACAGGCTGCGCATGAAGCTGACCATCTGGTTCTGCGGCCCGTCGCCGGGTTCGTAGCGGGTGACCAGATAGCGCAGCCAGTCGTAATTCATGTTGCCGCCAGCATCGGCCACCACGCCCAGCAGGTTCGAGGTCATCAGAAGGAACTGACACATCGACATCACGTCGAGCATCTGCGGATGCACCGTGACCAGAACAGCGGTGGCGGCAGACAGCGCGGACATCGTGAGGAACCCCAGTTGCGGCGGGCAGTCGATGACAACGGCGTCGTAATCGCCTTCGACCTGCACCAAGGCATCGGAAATCCTGGTGAAGAAAAGGTTACCGCCGCGCGCGGAGAGCGCGCGGGGGGTTTCATGTTCGAACTCCATCAGCTCCAGATTGCCGGGCACGATGTCGAGGTTGGTGAAATAGGTCGGGCGGATGATGTCGCGCAGGGGCAGGGGGTCTTCGTAGCGGATGGCATCGTAAAGCGTGCCGCCATCCAGCAGGTCGAACTCGGGCTGGAAGCCATGCAGCGCCGAAAGGCTGGCCTGAGGATCAAGGTCGATGGCCAGCACGCGATAGCCGTCCAGCGCCAGCTTCTGCGCCAGATGGGCGGCGGTCGTGGTCTTGCCGGACCCGCCCTTGAAGTTGATGACGGTGATGACCTGAAGATGGTCACCCGGACGTCGGCCGGGCAGATAAGTGCCGGGGGTCTTGGTCCCGGCCTCAAGCAGACGGCGCAGTTCCATGATGTCGGCCGAGGAATAAAGCCTGCGGCCGCCCGGCCCGGTCATCGGCTGTGGCCCGCGCCCTTCAAGCGAAAGCTTGCGCAGATAGGCGTCCTTCACCCCCAGCAGCCCGGCGACCTCGCCGCTGGTAAAGCGCCGCAATTCCTTGCGGGCGTCGGGCGGGAAAAGCTGCGCGCGATGCGCCATGAGCCGTTCCGACAGGCGGGCGGCATGGTCACCGACCAGCCGGTCGATGCGTTCGTTGGTCTGTTTCATCTACTGCCCCGCACCGTTTGTTACGGCATTCTTCGGAATTTTCAGTTCTTGGCGTAATTAAATGAAGCAAGAATCAGATTCGGGCAAGAACATTCTGCCAGATATGGCGCCGGCAGGGCAGGGGGGCACAAGATCCACGGCAGCCCTGCGCCAGAGAACGCGATCCGTCGACGACCCGCCACAGACCCCGTTCGCCAGCCCGATATGTTGCTGGCAGTTGACACTGGCTCAGCAGGAAGATTTGTGCTTAAATGTGTACAAGCGAACACACGCGCCATGACAGGGGGGTCTTATGCCTGCCAGCACAACACTGACAATCCGCATCAGCCCTGACGTCAAGGACAAGCTTGGCCGTCTGGCGCAGGGCACACGCCGCAGCAGAGCCTTTCTGGCCAGCGAGGCGGTAGAGGCTTATGTGGATCGGGAACTGGAAATCATTGACGGGATTGAGCGCGGCCTTGCAGATGTCGCCGCCGGTCGCACCGTGACACATGATGAGGCTATGGCCGCTGTTCGGGCGGCGATCGACGCGACCCGTGGCGGGAAGGCGTGAAACGTCCCGTCATCTGGTCACAGTCCGCACTGGACGACCTGAAGGCGCAAGTGACCTATATCGCGGCGGAAAACCCGGCGGCGGCACAACGTGTCGCCGATGCGATCAGCACCGCTGCCGCCGCGCTTTCGGATATTCCGACGGGCCGCCCCGGCCGTGTGGCCAATACCTATGAGAAGCCAGTAAGATCCCTGCCTTATATCATCGCCTATGCGATCAGCCCCAGCCCCACCGGAGAAGCGATTGCCGTACTTCGGGTGATCCATACGGCACGAGACTGGCCCGATGAACAGTGGCCGAAGGCTTGAGACCTCTCAAGGCCCCGCATGTTCCTTGCGCGCCGCTGAAAGACCCGCGCTTTAGGCCGCCTTTGCGGCAATCGACAGGAATGGCTTTGAACTGATGCGGTGGATGCCCCCACCCAACGGCATCACGTATGCCATGATGGTTTCACCGGAACCGAAGGGAGGGCACATCGATGACGACACCGATCAGCATGCTGGCGATCGACTTGGCGAAGGGCAGTTTCCAAGTCTGCGCAATTGGATTGGATGGGGCGGTTCTATACAATCGCGTTCTGTCACGGACTCGCCTGGCGGCGCTTCTGGCTGAGCAGCAATCCTGTATCGTGGCGATGGAAGCCTGCGCCACGTCACATTACTGGGGCCGGGTGGCGCAGTTCCATGGTCATGAGGTGCGCCTGGTGCCGGCGGCGTATGTGAAGCCGTTTGTCAAACGCCAGAAAAACGACAAAGCGGACGCTGAAGCCATCGCGGAGGCGGCCTCGCGCCCCACCATGCGGTTCGTGGCTGTGAAGAGTGCCGAGACGCAGGGCCGGGCAGTAGCCTTTCGGACGCACCAATGCTTGGTCAGGCAGCGCACACAGCTCATCAATGCGCTGCGGGGGCATCTGGCTGAGTTTGGGCTGGTGGCGCCGAAAGGGCCGGCGAGCCTGAAGGTGCTCGAGAACGCGCTGGCCGACGAGACCAGCGTTCTGCCGATCCAGGTCCGGGAGATGGGAGCGATTTATCTCGACCAGATCGCCAGGCTGACGGAAGTGATCGAACAACTGGCGGGTGAACTCGAAGCGGCATCAAAGACGGATGATCAATTGCGTCGGCTCTGCACGATCCCGGGGATCGGCCCTGTCACCGCAGGCGCCGTCGCAGCCTTTGCACCGGATCTCGACACGTTCGACAGCGGGCGCAACTTTGCCGCCTGGCTTGGCTTGGTGCCACGCCAGAGGTCCACTGGCGGCAAGACCAGGCTGGGTGCGGTCAGCAAGATGGGTCAGACTGACATCCGCCGCTTGCTCATTGTTGGCGCCATGAGCGTGATACGCTGGGTAGTGCGCAAAGGTGGCAGCGCAAACCGCTGGCTGGCAACGCTCGTGATGCGCAAGCCAAAGATGGTCGCGGCCGTTGCGCTTGCAAACAAGATGGCCCGGATGATCTGGGCACTGACAACAAAGGAGCAGGATTACAGAATGGCGTGACCCGAGCCCGGGAGGGCAGCGGCACGGCATGGCCGCAAGGCCGGGGTGAGCGATCGACGAGGAGTAGGCGACACGGACTTCGAAGTTCAAGGCGGGAAATTCAGACCCGGCGCTCGAGCGCTTGCAGCTCTCTGAACCGATGTGAACCCAGCCTTCCGAACAGCATACCGGCCCGTGGCGTCATGAAGGCCACGCTCCGAGGCCTGACACACGTCCGATCGAAGACCCCGCCGACAAATCAAAGATTCTGCTTGCCAAACAGGGGGCAATGGTATGGACCCCGCCGCCTTCGGGTGGCGTATCCTAGGAAGATAAACAGGAGGGCTCGTGCCATGGAGATCAAAAGGATCGGCCTTGA
>NZ_QBKP01000033.1 GCF_003054195.1 Gemmobacter caeni | reverse complement strand
TGAAACGCGCCCCTCGCAGCCTTCAACACCATGTTTTATATAGGAAATATAATGGTCAGGACAGCGAAATCAGCGCCTTACTTGGGAAATGTGGGTTAAGGCATGAAGGCTTGTCAGACCATGTTCCGGCATGGGGAATTGCCCGTCGCCGCGCCCTGTCCTATCAATGTCCCAGAACAAAGGGGATGCTGATGACCGAAATCAACCTCGACGCGCTTTCGCTGAGCGAGCTGAAGCAGCTGGAAAAGTCAGTGGCCAAGGCGATCACATCCTTTGAGGATCGCCGCAAGGCCGAGGCACGTGCCAAGGTTGACGAGCTTGCGCGTGAACTCGGCTATTCTTTCGAGGATCTTGCGGATGCGGCGACCGCGCGCAAACGCTCCCCGTCGGTAGCGAAGTACCGCCATCCCGATAACGCGGAGCTGACCTGGTCGGGTCGCGGCCGGAAACCTGGCTGGATCAGCGAGGCGCTGGCGGCCGGAAAGTCGCTGGAAGACTTTTCGATCTGATTACTCGGGCGGGGCATGAAACCCTCGCTCGCGATGCGAGATGAGGAAGCCATGCCCAACGACCTTGAGCGTCAGATCGCCTCCGTCATGGCCAAAGCAATGGCGTTGATTTGCGTGCGCAACACCTGTCTCGAAACGGTCCATGCGGGTCCCGGTGTGGTAAGTCACACCGGGGACTATTCCGACGTGATCGTGACAGACGCCAATGGCCGACAGATCCCATGGTCGGAGGTTTCCAGGATCAGCGATGACGAAATGCGCGAACTGATGCGCGAGATCGTCAATCGGCTCTACACGTTCCAGCTTCGGATCGGCGAACAGGAGTTCCGGGACTATCTTGACCGGCAACTGACCTCGACACGAAACTGGGACGAGCCAAGTCTGGACAAGGGTCTGGCGAGTAAGGGTTAGGTATCCGATTGGGCATCTGCCGGAGGCGACGATGCGCCCTACGCACCTTGATCGTATTCCGACGCTTACATATGCTGGCCTTCGGGTTGCGGATTTTGTGCAATCCGGGGCGTGAGAATCCCTTCAAGACATCGGCCCTCCAAGGCGGCAGCCATCGTTCGTATTGCCCGGCCTGTTCGGTCGGGTGGCGCTTGCCCATATTTCAAGGGCGGCAAGCCCAAGGGTGTAAGCGGAGGTTCTGTCTTGAAGGCTTATCACCCCCCCCAATCAGAAATCGGGGTGAGCGTGACGGGTTGGCGTTCCGGTAGGACCCGCCCTGCAACCAGGGTGACAGTAGGGCATGCAACACGACTTCGATGCCGTTCTTGGCGGCAAAATTCATGTTCTGCGAAAGCAGGAGAACCTATCGCTGGATGAACTGGCCGCAGAAATCGGTGTCATTACCAGCAGATGCAGAAATACGAAGCTGGCAAGAACAGCATATCCATCTGGAGGTTTGTCCAGCTTTCCAAGCTGCTGAAATTTGATCCCCTAGACTTGCTGGATGTGGACGAATGCTCGCCGGAACCTTGGGGCGAAGGTGACGGAAATTCGCCTACCTCCTCCATGTGGCTGATTGGTGAGAGGGCCAGACTGCGGAAGGCGTACTTCTCACTCTCGCTGGAAAAACGGCTGGCGTTCTTACGTCTTCTTGAGGCTACCGCCACACCCTGACGGGTCCTCTCACCTCGTTTGGGCGCGCTGGCGATCACGCAGACGGTCACGCACCTGCTCGTAGATTTCGTTTACGCCGGGCATCGCGATCGTAATCGCCAGGCCGAAAGTCACAGCTTCATCCAGTTGCTGCCCCTGGTCCGGTTCGCGCTGGATCCAAAGGGGCATGTTCATCCCGTCAGGGACGGCGGCCGCTTTTTCGCCCCGCCAGGAACGGGTGTAGACCGTGCCCCGGTTGGTCTGGTTGAAATCAGGCTGATCCCCATGCGCAGTGACACCGAGTTGGGCGATCTCGTCCGGGTCGAGGATCTTCATGCGCACCGTGCGATATGAGCGCCGACCCGCAAGCACAGGGGTAAACCAGGCGAGCGTTGCGGAGACGGAGTGCAGCCTTGCCTGGCCGCCATAGGCCGCGGGGATGGGAACAAGGATGGGCAACCTTTGTTCGCGACCGATCTGTCCGGTTGCCCAGAAAGTCGCACGGTCAGCGGCGCACGCCACGGCCTCATCTGGATCGACCGGGCCATATCCGACGAACCGCCGCACATTGTCCTTTTGCTTTGGAGCCTGGCCCCTCCCCTGCGGTCCCAGAACACGCCGGACGAAAGACGCAGTCGCATCGGGCCAGCGGGCAGGATGCACCAGCAGTGCCTTGATGAGGGCCGCTCTGTTCTGGGGCGGTAGGTTGAGAAACGCCTCTCCATAGCCCGCCTCCAAAGCATCATGAATCCGGTGTGCGGTCCGCGAGGCCATGGAAGTTGCTGCACTCGTGCCGTTGGTAAAGCTCTCCGCGCCTTCGAGCCCTTGCGCTGACGGGGGCGCGGCAACCTTGAGGCCTGCCCCCCGGCTCGGGCGTCCCGGTGCAACCCGGATTGGTGCACCTTCTCCGCTCGAGGTTACACGAAGATGCTCGCGCGCACCGGGCATAAGCAGGTCTGGCTTCACTGATCCGGCGTAGCCGGGTCCAAGCGCGCTGGAAGGATTTGACGTGTCGAGGTTTGGATAGGGGTCGATATTGGTGCGAGCGAATGCCCGGTCGGCAGCGGAGACTTGGTCTGCATTCTTGGCGCCGATGGTCAGCCCATTGACGGTCTCTGCCGGCGCAAGAAGCCTGCGATCCGCCTGAATATTTGCGATTGCCTGGATGAGCATCGACGAACGGGCCTGAGGTGCCGCCGCCTCGAGTTCGAGGCTTGTGGCATAACCGGGGATCTCGAAGTCCCGGCCGATATTGCCGGCACTCACGAGAAACAGGATGCCGTACCTGTAGGCGAGCCGATCCAGAAGTCGCGCCCATGGCGACATCTGGCCATGGAACTGACGGTGACGGTTGCCGAGCGACAGGTTCACGATGATGACGTGACGGGCCGTTGGTTCCGCGGATTCCCGCATTTGCAGGACTGCCTGATAGATGACGTCGACGATCAGTCTGTCCTGAGGAAACTCGTCCGACGCGCCGAGAACAGGAATGCAATGGATGCGCCGAGGCAGCATTGCCTCCGGCCGATTGCGATCCCCATGAATGATGAGGGACGCCATTGCGGTTCCATGAATGCGCTGATTGACCAGCGTACCGGGCTCCAGCCCAAAATGATCTTCGACAATCAGATGCCGGCGCAGGAGAGGGTGACCGGCGACGGGGACGCCATCCAGCAACGCGAGGATCGCATCCGGGGAAGGATCACTGCCGCCTTGAGCGACCGTGGAGATGGGCTGCACATCTTCGACTTCGAGGGCGGTCGCCACACTTTGGGGCCGGATGTGCATGACCGGATCCAGACCGGCGATGCTTGATTGCGCCCGCTCCAGGATTGCGCGGATTGCCCGAACCGGCAGCCGGACGAGCAGGGCGTGGTAGGCGATGTCATCGAGCCTCGCGCGGCTGACCACATTCCCGCCGCGCGCACGGACCGCAGCGGCGAGTTCTGTTTCGGTTGCAGTACCGGCCGCAGTATTTGCCCGAAAAACCAGTTCGATTTCCAGGAAGATCAGGTCATCATCGGCACGTCCGGCGATCTGCTCATTGAGGATATCGCGGTCGACATCCTGCACGCGGTCAGATGGTCCCCACGGGCGGATGTCGCGAAGGCAGTCGAACACATTGCGCCAAGGGGCAAACCCTGTCGGAAGCTCGCCTGTTTCCAGCCAGATCGTCCAGAGCCGCAATATCTGTGTCAGAGCCTTGGCGTCGGGCACCAGGAGATAGGCCACGGGTTGCTTGTCTTCGTCGGACGGGAGTTCCTCCTCATCGACAAGCTCGAGATCGGGAACTTTGGCGATAGCGCGTGCGAAATCCTGAATGCTGCCGCGGACCTCGAAGACCAACAAGCGTTCAGGAGCCAGCGCGGTCGGGTCCTGTCTGAGCCCCAGTCCGGCTGGATCGCGGGCAAGCACATCGGCAAGGCGCTGGAACCTTGGGCCAAGTCTTTGTCCCTGCGCTTGTCGCGGAAACTTTTCCGGGCCTTGCGGAAAACCGACGTTATCCCTTGTCAGACGCCGCTGAGGTCTTCCTGGTTCGAGCCGGAGCAGTGGTTTTCCCGGGTCGCTGACCATCCAGTAGTGCCTCCGGCCTCACGCGGGAGGTCCATAGATCGAGTTCGGTCTTCAGCGCGGCGTCAACCGACACTTCTCCCAGTCCGAGGATCTGCCGTCGGCGCACAGTCTGACAAAAATCGAGCGCTTCGGCATAGCTCACCGCGCCGAGCTTTCCGGCAATGGACCGGATTGCAAGGCGTGGCCTATCTGGCCAATGCGCAATCACCCGGTAAAGGAATTCTTCGACACGCGCCTTGTCCGGTGCGGGGAAATCCAGCCGCAACTGAAAGCGCCGCCAGACAGCCTTGTCGAGCAATTCGCCGTGATTGGTCGCGCCAATGGCAATGACGTAGCTCGGCAACTGATCGAGTTGCATGAGCAGAAACGAGACGACCCGTTTAATCTCTCCGGTTTCATGCGTATCACCGCGCTCTTTGCCAATTGCGTCGAACTCATCGAAGAAAAGGACGCTCGGTTGGGTCCTGACATAATCGAATAGCTTGCGAAGGCGCGTGTTGGTCTCGCCCAGATAGCTTCCGATCAGCGCGTCATAACGCACCACAAAAAATGGCAGGCCAAGCGCCTCGGCGATAGACTCAGCGAAGGATGTCTTGCCGTTGCCGGGAGGCCCCGAAAGCAGCACACGGTGTCGTGGCTCATATCCATGTGCGCGCAATACATCAGCCCGGACGTGCTCCTGAACCAGCTGCCGCCCGTTCTCCTGGACGGGGAGCGGCAGAAGCAGCTGTTCCATACGGGCGCGCGGCTCGACCTCCAGGATCGCATCCTTGCCAGCTCCAGACTGGAGTGAAGCAGAGGTCAACGGCGGTGGCGAGACCGGAACATTGGCCATGGCCTTCTCGAGGCGATCCGCCAGGATGTTGTGGTTCTGCGCGCGTTCTTCGGCAACCAGAGCTTCGGTCGTCGAGCGCAGCATCTCCCGATCACCGGCGGCACCGGCGCGCACAAGGGCTATCAGGAGGTCGCTACGTGCCATTTTCGATCAATCAGAATTCGTACTGCTTCGCGGAATCCTACTAGGAATTTCGGGGAGTGTCTTGCCCACAAATCACGTCATGGCCATATCCGGCCGTCGGTTGGCTGCAGCTGCCGGAAGCTCAACCGCCATACCCACGGTTTTGTTTCGTCCGCGCCAGTTTGAGCAGCGAATTTATGGCCTGCCCTTCATCTGGATGATGTTCGATCAGGGTTTGACCCCTTGTCCCGATTGACCTGCTCCCCTGAAGCGTCCGCGATTTGGGGTTAGTCTGTTCCTTGTAGAGGAGACGGACGATGAAGCGATCAAGGTTCACGGAAGAGCAGATCATCGGGATATTGAAAGAGCACCAGGCAGGGCTTGGCGCGAAGGAGCTGTGCCGTAAGCACGGTGTTAGCGATGCGACCTTCTATAAATGGCGCGCGAAGTTTGGCGGCATGGAAGTATCGGATGCGAAGAAGCTGAAGGCGCTAGAGGCCGAGAATGCCAAGCTCAAGAAGCTGCTGGCCGAACAGATGATGGACGTGTCCACATTGAAGGAAATGCTGGGAAAAAACTTCTGAGGCCTGGTGCGCGGCGGCGTGCCGCAGACTGGGCCATGACACAGAAGGGATACCGGCAGCGGCGAGCCTGCGCTTTGGCGGGGATCGATCCGCGTGTGTATCGGCGGTCATCGACTCGACCGGAGGATACTGACCTGCGGGCACGATTGACGGAGCTGTCATCTGAGCGGCGGCGGTTCGGGTATCGACGTCTGCATCTTCTGCTGCGGCGCGAAGGCTGGTCTTTGAACTGGAAGAAACTCTACCGGATCTACAAAGAGGAAGGGCTGACTGTGCGCAAACGTGGTGGCAGAAAGCGTGCCTTGGGCACAAGAGCCCCGATGGCGATCCCTCAGGGGCCAAACCAGCGGTGGAGCCTGGATTTCGTGTCCGACAGCCTGTCCTGTGGCCGCCGGTTCCGCATCTTGAATGTGATCGACGACTTCAGTCGGGAATGTCTGGCGGCCGTCGTCGACACATCGCTGTCGGGCATCCGTGTCGGCCGGGAACTAGACCGGATCGCCGAGACGCGGGGATATCCATGCATGGTGGTCTCGGACAATGGGACGGAACTGACTTCAAACGCCATTCTGAAATGGCAGGAAGACCGCAAGGTCGAGTGGCATTACATTGCCCCCGGCAAGCCCATGCAAAACGGGTTCGTTGAATCGTTCAACGGTCGCATGCGCGATGAACTCCTGAACGAGCACCTGTTCGACAGCCTACGCCATGCTCGCAATTTGGTGGCGGCATGGTGCGACGACTTCAACCATCACCGCCCGCATTCAAGCCTCGCTGGCCTGACACCGTGGGAATATGCTAACCGGTCAAAGGAAGACCAGAACCTGAACAGAGCTAACTCATAAACGAGGACTCTCGGGGGAGCAGGTCACGATCCTCCCCCATTCCCGGATGAGGCTTGAGCCACCAAACAGGTCGTGTTGCACTGTCATGCGGTAGAACCGTTTCATGTTGCGATCAGGGTCAACCCGCCGCATCTCGAGATCACGCGGAAAGACTTCAAGCTGCGGGGCGGCGTCGAACATCGTCGGGCTCCAGCGGACGGGGCCTCAGAGTCGCATCGGCAGCATGTTCAGTCAATGTTCTCTCGATCAGGCAAGCGAGACATCGGCGATTTCTTCGCTTCCCGTAGCCGTCAATGAAAATCCCGGCTCGGGAACAGCTTCTTCGCCTGCTCTCTCGGATGTCGCGCCCTGCCTGCTGTCCGGGTCGGCCTGACGGTCTCCCCTGCCCTCTCGGTCTCGGCACCGATCCGTAGCTGATGGCCAATGGTGGAAAGCCGGGCCGACAGATCCTCGATGCGTTCGGCGATCAGATGAGTGACCTGCCCGTCACGCTCGGTCCGGCCCGTCACCCGCAGAAGGCGCCCGGCAACGACGGCGGCGCGGAAGGCCTCATAGACCTTCTTCCAGACCACCACGTTCGCCGTCCCGGTCTCGTCTTCGAGGGTGAGGAAGACGACGCCCGAGGCGGTGCCCGGGCGCTGGCGGGTGATGACCAGGCCCGTGAGCTGGATGCGGCCCTTCGCCTGCAGCACTGAGGCCGCCGGCAGACTTTCCGGCAGGTTCGGGCGCAGGATCTCCAGGGGATGGGCGCGAAGCGACAGGCGCATTGCCAGATAGTCCTCGATGACCTCTTGGCCGAGCGTCATCCGGGGCAGATCGACCAGTGGCTCGTGCTCGCCTTCGCCATCCAGCCCGAACAGCGGCAGCGGTTTCGGCGGCTTCAGAGCTTTGGCCTGCCAAAGGGCGTCGCGCCGCGAGAGGCCGAGAGCCGCAAAGCCATCCGCCTCGGCCAGCCGATCCAGCGCATCGGGCCTGAGCCCTGCACGGCGCCAGACGCTTTCGACATCGGGATAGCCGTTTCCGCGCGCGGCCTTGATCCAAATGGCATCCTCCTCGCGCATCCCCTTCACCTGCCGGAAGCCGAGCCGCAGAGCGTGTGAGCCATCGGCCCGGGGCTCGATCGTGCAATCCCAGACGGAGTCGTTGACCGAAACCGGTCGGACCTCGACGCCATGATCTCGGGCATCGCGCACCAGCTGGGCGGGCGCATAGAAGCCCATCGGCTGGGCATTCAACAGCGCACAGGTAAAGATCGCCTGATGGTGGCGTTTCAGCCAGGCCGATACATAGACCAGCCGGGCAAAGCTCGCGGCATGGCTTTCGGGGAATCCGTAGCTGCCGAAGCCCTCGATCTGAGCAAAACAGCGCGCCGCGAACTCCGCATCATAGCCGCGTTCCAGCATGCCGCCGACGAAGCGGTCCCGGAAGCCGCCGATGGTGCCCATCCGTTTGAAGGTGGCGAGCGAGCGGCGCAGCCGGTCGGCCTCGGCGGGCGTGAAGCCGGCGGCAACCACGGCGATCTGCATGGCCTGCTCCTGGAAGAGGGGCACGCCATAGGTGCGGCCCAGAACCTCCATCATGGCCGGGCCAAGATCCTCGACCTTCTCCCTACCCTGCCGGCGATTGATGAAGGGATGTACCATGCCGCCCTGGATCGGCCCGGGCCGCACGATGGCGACCTCACAGACCAGATCGTAGAATTTACGGGGCTTCATCCGCGGCAAGAAGTTCAGCTGCGCCCGACTTTCGACCTGGAACACGCCGATCGCGTCTGCCTTGCAGAGCATATCATAGACCCGGCCGTCCTCGGGCGGGATATTCGCAAGCGTCAGTTGCTGCTGCCGGTGATCCTCGATCAGCCCGAAGGCTTTCCGGATGGCAGTCAGCATACCAAGCGCGAGGATATCCACCTTCAAGAGACCAAGCGCGTCGATATCGTCCTTGTCCCATTCAATGACGGTGCGGTCTTCCATCGCGGCGTTCTCGATGGGGCAGAGCTCGTCCAACCTTCCCTGGGTGATGACGAAGCCGCCGACATGCTGCGACAGATGCCGGGGAAAGCCGATGATCTCGCCGATCAGCTTCACGGCCAAAGCAACGCGGTTGTCCTCGGGGCTGAGTCCCGCCTCGCGCAAGCGGTCCTCGCCGGGGGCCGAAGACGACCAGCCCCAGATCTGCCCCGCAAGCCGGGCAATCACGTCCTGGCTCAACCCCATGACCTTGCCGACCTCACGGATCGCGGCGCGCGACCGGAAATGGATCACCACGGCGGTCAGGCCCGCACGCTCGCGGGTGTAGCGCTCATAGATCCACTGGATCACCTCTTCGCGGCGCTCGTGCTCGAAATCCACGTCAATATCCGGCGGCTCGCCCCGTTCTTTCGAGATGAAGCGCTCGAAGATGAGGGTGATGCTCTCGGGCGGCACTTCGGTGATGCCCAAGAGGTAGCAGACGACGGAGTTCGCGGCCGATCCCCGGCCCTGACAGAGGATGCCTTTCGAGCGCGCGAAACTGACGATGTCATAGACGGTCAGGAAGTAGGAAGCGTATTCCACCTCGGCGATCAGGTGCAGCTCTTTCTCGACACGGGAGACGATCTTCGGTGGCGGCCCGCCCGGATAGCGCCAGTGCAGCCCTTCGCGTGCCAGTCGCTCGAGACGGGACTGAGCGGATTCCCCGTCCCGGGCCTCATCGGGATATTGGTAGCGCAACTGATCCATTCGGAAAGCACAGCGGTCGGCGATCTCGACCGTCCGGCGCAGGGCAGCCGGATAGCGGTGGAAGATACGGGCCAGTTCGTCGCCGGATTTGAGGCGATGTTCGCCATTCGCAAGCCGCCGGTCTCCAATGGTGTCGATGGTGCAACCCTCGCGGATGCAGGTCAGCACATCCGCGAGCGGCCGACGGCTGGAGCGGTGCATCAATACATTGCCGACCGCGACCTTCGGCAGACCGGTCGCCTGCGAAATCTCCGCCAGCCGGTCCAATCGCTCCTGATCCTGCCCGTCATAGAGGGGTGCCGCACCCAGGAAGCACTGGCCAGTAAAGCGGGCTGCGATGCGGCGCAGATCGCGCTCGAAGCCTGTCGCGTCCAGCGGATCCGGCGGCAGAGCGATCAGAACCATCCCCCTGCCCCACTCCTCGAGATCGGCGAGGCCGATATGGCAGCTGCCTTTTTCCGCGCGTCGCTTGCCGAGTGACAAAAGCCGGGTCAGCCGCGACCAGGCCGCCAGATCGGTGGGCAGCGCGATCCATTCCACCTTGCTGTCGGTCAGCACGAGCCTCGCGCCCGGGATCAGCCGCGGCAAAGAGGCCCCCTGCTCCGCTTCCTCAGCGACGCGCGCCAGTTCCTTCAGCGCCGAGAATGCCCGCACCACCCCGGCGACGGAGTTCCGGTCGGTGATTGCGATGGCCGTCAGGCCAAGCTCGGCCGCACGCTTCACCAGTTCCTCGGGATGCGAGGCACCGCGCAAGAAGGTGAAGTTCGAGGTCACGCAGAGTTCGGCATAGGCGGTCACAGGAACACTCCCTGCGCATACCAGTCCCGAGATCCCGACTGTGGCGTGCGGAAGAGCCAGAGCCGCGGCCCTTCATTGGTCTCGATCCGCCAATAGTCTCGCACACCGCTGCGCCAGGCGGGGTTGTCGAACCACCATTCCGGGGTGATCCGCTCTGGGCCATGCGCACGCAGGGTGGTGAATGCCATCCGGCGCCAGCTGAAGCGGGCGGGTGGGCTGCCAGAGACCTGGGCCAGGGCTTCCGCCGGGAAGAGGGTGATGGGACGGCGGGGGCGCCGCTTGGGTGGAAACGGTTCCGGTGCCGCATAGGCGGCCGGGACGGTCAGGAAGCTGCGCTCTGGAATGCGGCTGCTGGCCGGCAGGAAGCGCTGCACCGCATCGAAGCCCAGCCGATTGCCGATCCGCGAGATCAAGTGGGAAAGCTCATCCTCGGCCCGCGCCTGCGCGTTGCCGATCTGCTCGGGAGCCAGCGGTTCGGTCACCGTGGCGGTCAAGCGCAGGCCGTCGATCCCGAAACCGGAATCGACCTCATCCACCCCCTTGAGAAACAAGGCCGAGATCCGGACCGGGTCGCGCATTGCGCGAGCGAGGCCCACATCGACCACGGCAGCTGAGCGATCCACCCGCTGCAGTTCCAACCGGACAGCCCGCGCCCCCATCTGGGCGGATGCCAGCTTGTCGCAAAGCCGCACCAGAAGCCTGTCGAGCACGCCCATTACATCCGCCGTCAACCCGATCGGTTCGGGCAGCGTCATGCGCACCCCGAAATGCGGCGCATCCGCTTCGGCTGCGACAGGCTCGGCCTGGGTCCCAAGCGCCTGATCCAGACGGCGAAGAAGTTCCGCGCCGAACCGGCGCGCCAGTGGCGCCCGGGGCACAGCGGTCAGGTCGACGATCTTGTGCAGCCCGAGGCGGGTCAGACCTTCGGCGACCGGAGCCTCAATCCGCAGCGCGCTCACCGGCATCGGGCCGAGCCGAGAGAGCAACCCGCCTTCCGGGATCACGCCCCCTCCACGGCGGGCAAGTGCCCAGGCCCCCCCCCGGGTCTCGGCAATGGCGCTTTTCGAGGAGACCCCTGCCCTTTCGAGACGAGCCTCAAGATCAGCCAGAAGTTCGACTTCACCGCCAAAGAGATGCGGCACGCCCGAGACATCGACGATCAAGCCATCCGTTCCGTCTTTGGCGGCATGTGGTCCGTAACGGCTCGTCCATCTGCGCAGACCTTCGAGCGCCCTGCCCTCGCGGATCAGATCGGCTGGTCGTGTCGAAAGCACAGGACAAACCGCACGCGCATCGGCCAGCGGCATGCCAGGGTGGAGCCCGACGGCGCTTGCGGTGCTGTTGAGGCAATACAGATTTTCCGCGTTCGACGCCCGCAGCGTCAACGCGAAAGGCCCCTCAACGGGGCGGGCCCTCAGGCTGATGTCGCTCGCCAGCCTGGGGAACCAGATGGACAGCAACCGTCGTACCATTCCAGCTCACATCATAGATTCCGATTGTTCCTCTTTTGTTCTTATTAAGGATCCAGCGATGACGAGTCGAGTCCAGAGGCGAGGGTAGCGGATCACATTTCCAACGGGTCTCGGCGGCATTGCTCCCCCTGCCCTCCTGGATCAGCATCAGGCCAGTGGTGCCCCCAGCCTCGGCCGCCAGCTGCAGTCGCCTGCCCGCGGTCAGCGAGATCGGCTTTTCCGGAGCGCTGATGACCAGAGACACCGGCCGCGCCCGTAGCGCTTCTTCGACGGTCCAGAGCAGATTCGTCTCGTCTCTCGCCTCTATGAAGTGCAGCCGCTCGGCAACGCCCTCTGGCAGCGATCCTGGCATTGGTCGATCGTGGTCATGCGCCAGCACGATCCAGAAGATCGGCCCTGCCAGTCTGGCGGCGTGATACAACGCAAAGCCGGTTCGGCCCCGGCCCTCGACTTCGTGGACGCGGCCCTTCAATAAGTGAAGCGGTTTATCACTTCCGGCCTGCAGCCGGTCACGCAGGGTCCGCACGCGTTCCCTCCGCGACTATTTCGAGAAGACCATTGGCCAGCGATCGTTGGAGCTTCAGGGCCTCGCTCGTATCCGCGGTCAACCAGCAGCGCCATTCGTCCGGTCGGGTGAGGATCACCGGCATCGCTTTGGGATGCACCGGGCGAACTGCATCATTTGGCTCACAGGTCAGAAATCCGAAGAGCTCAGCTGTCACTTCGCCCTCCTTCAGTTTCCCGACCGAGGTCCATTCGGTGCGGATGCCGGCGAAGAACGCGAGTGGTCGATCCTTGCCGAGGGCAAACCAGACCGGGTTGTTGCGAGGTGCGCCGGGTCGGGCGTCGAGTTCGGAAAAGCTGGTGAAGGGAACGATACAGCGATGTTCCACGCCGAGCCATCTGCGCCAATGGGGCGAGATGACATTGCGGATGTTGGTAACGCCGGGGTCCGTGCGCTTGCTGGCGAGATAGACGGGTGGCGTCGGCATACCCCATCGGGCCGTGGTCAGCGTCCAATCCCGTCTTTCACTGCGGCGAATGATCGGCGCGGCATAGTCGGGGAAGATGCCGGATGCGGGCGCGAGGTTGCCTGCGGCATCGATCAGTTCTTCATCCTCTTCCAGCACGTCACGAAAGACCTGACGCATCGCGGCCTGGCTTTTCGTCTGAGCGTAAAGATTGCACATCACTCGACCCTGCAGCAGTTCCGCATGAGAACAATCAACGAACCTATTCGATTCCTCTTGAGCGGTCCATCTGGGGTTTTCGGGTGGAGAGAGGTGGTACGAGTTCCGTGTCGTCCTCGGGTGTTCGACAATAATGGGGTGTTGCAATGTCCACCGCGGTGGACATCATGCTAATCTCATTTGTGTCTGAGACAATCTTTGGAGCAGCTGGGCTGGATTAAAGCTAGAGGATCGCCGCCCAAGCGTGATGCTGTGGAAATATGCCGCAAAATTACGGATATGTGCTCCCAGCTGCAGCGAGATGAAGAGCGCTGTGGCTGCGACTTCCTTGCCTACCTTACGAGAGGCAGCGTCAAAGGTCATAGGCTGGATGCCCATCATTGGGGCGAGTTTCTCAGCATGTCTCGCTACATCTCCCCAGCTCTGCAGTGGGTCGGAGGCGAACGTGGTTGCTTCAGTGCAGGTGGCTGTCAGCAAGCTTAGGCTTGGTTTTCCGTCAAGTTCGCGGTCATCTAAATCTTTTTCTTCCTTATGAGACTTAGATTGGTGCCGGACAATTTGACCGTCATTGGCGGACAAATTCACCGGAACAGGAGCGTCCACCGCGGTGGACATCTCGTTCAGCGTGGTTGTGGCTTCGGCGATCAGCGCCAGATATTCACTCTCAACCAGCTTCCGGCGGAGTGCTTTATGCGCGTCCGTGATGAGAGTCATGTTTGGCGCTAGGGCGTGGATCTCTGCAAGTATGGCGAGCAGTTGTTTGCGGAGGAAGAGCTGATTGCGACGTGTATCTTCTAGCGCTTCCGCTGCGGTCTGCAATTCTTCAGAGCGGGACATCAGGGGAGCGAGCGAGAGCCCGAAGCTGAGACAATCTCCACTAGATGACCGGACCCGATAGCGTTTACGATTTGGACTGTCGTGCCTGTTAATGAAGCCAAGCTCAACCAAGCGATTGATGTGTCGCCGCAGTGTGCGCTCGTCGATGCCTCCAATACGGCGGCAAATCTCAAAGTTCGAGGCAAAGACGGTCTCGCCTTGGCCAGGACGAAGAAAGCTGATCAGGGCTTGTAGAGTCTGGATATGGCCGGACTTGAGACCGTATGCGGCCCGCGTATCGCGGAGAGCACGGAAGACCCCCCAGATGTCGAGAGTAGGCTCTGTTTCACCTCGAGCACCTGCTGGGGCGCTCCGGTCCGTAATCGGAAGTTTTGTGAATGCCATGATTGTCGAACGACGGCCACTTTGGCCCACAGCTTTCCCAGCTCTTCCCGTGATTTTCTCACAGGAAAAGGCAACAAACTCACGTCCACCGAATCGGTGACTCTTGACCGTTCTGAAGGAGGTTGCTACATCATAGGTGCAAAACGATGATGGGCTCTCCGAGGGAAACCTTGGGGGGCTCTTTTCTTTTAGGCCTTCGTCACTCTCCTTCTGCTCGTGTTTCGGTTTCGTCAGGCAAAGGCTTAAGCCTGCCTGCGGCTCTCATCCTGCCACTGCTTGAAGAGCGCCTGGATCTGGGCTTCGGCGTGTTCCTCAAGCCAGTGACTGAATTCCTCGTTGCCCTTGCGATCGATCTTGATCGCAAGGGATCGCGGGTCGCTGGAAATGGTCCCAAGGGGACTGCCCGTTGAGTCCTTCAGGATCGTCTTTGACCCGCTGGCAGTGCGGTTCGGTGAACCCTTCGTCGCGCGTAGGCAGGCGTCATAGACCGCCTGAAAGCGATCCACGCTGGAAGTATCGGGAGGCAAGCTGGCGAGCGCTTCCTGAGCGATTCCCAACAAAGAGACTTTCCCCGAGAGGGCAGCCAAATCGCCCCATTGCCTGCGACCGATGCCATGCGCAGGACCGATCAGGCGGATCAGCTCTTCGGGCAATTGCTCTATGACCACGCGATGATTGGATACGCCTTGGCGTGTCAGGCCGAGGGCATCCTGAATGACCGCGGGCTTGTAGTCCGCATCCTGCATTTCTTTGATGAACAGGGCCTTCTCGATGAAGGACGGATCAAGCCGAAGGTTGTTTTCCTGCCCTTGCGCGATCAGTGACGCGTCATCATCCAGAGTGCGTACGATTGCCTTGACGGGGCCGCCAACCCTCCGGATCGCCGCCAACCGACGGCGGCCATAGACAACGCGAAAGCGCTCAGGCAGCTCCGAAGGCCGGACCATGATCGGCACTTGTTGGCCGTGCTTGCGGATGCTTTCGGCCAAATCCTCAATGCCGTCGTCATCCACCGCCAGCCGATCCCGCAGTCCGTCGACGTCGATAAACTCTGGGTCAATGTCTCGGATCGAGTTCGCCGTGATCTCTCTCAGGGAATCCCGCAATCCTCCGACGGATCCACCAAACTTGACAGGTTTGGACGGGGCAGGGGAGGGAGCCGCTGCTTGATCTTCTTTTGGGGGTTGATTGAATATGTTGCGTCCCATCAGCGGCGCCCCCATGCCAGATGAATCGTCTGTTCGAGCTCATCTGCGACGTTGTTCACGCTGCTCAAGGCGCGATCGATTGTCTTGCGAATGAGCTGGCTTGGATCGACTTCATAGACAGTTTGCTGGGTCATTCCCGCGTCGGAAATCGCCGTTGATTTGAGCATGGGCTCAGTCATCACCTGGCCAGCGAGAATAGAGCGCAGGTACGCCGCCATCTGGGTCTGTGGTCCGTCGGAGGGTTCGTATCGGGTGATCAGAAACTTGACGAAGTCCCAAGTAACCCGGCGCCCGATAGCTTCTTCGACGGCCTTGATTGTCTCGGATGCGAGCTTGAGGAACTGACTCATGGATGCAATGTCGAGCATCCCCGGCACCACCGTAACCAAAAGGCCAGTCGATGCTGCCAGAGCGGTCAGGGTCAGAAAGCCAAGCTGCGGCGGGCAATCTATCAGAACGAGGTCATAGTCAGCCTCGACCTCATCGAGGGCAAGGGCCAGACGTTCTGCGAAGATGGGCTGAATCCGTCGCGCGAGCGCGTTTGCCGTTTCAGTCTCGTATTCGGAGAGCATCAGGCCGGCGGGCGCCATGTCGAGATTGTGGAAATAGGTCTTCTGAATGACAGAGGACAGCGGAACCTTGCCCTCATAGCGCAGCGCGTCATAGATCGTGCCGCCCTCCGCGAACTCAAGCTCTGGCCGGAAGCCGAAAAAGGTTGTCAGGCTTGCCTGAGGGTCAAGATCCAGCACCAGCACGCGAAAGCCACGCAGGGCATATCGCTGTGCAAGATGGATCGTGGCGGTGGTCTTTGATGACCCGCCCTTGAAATTGACCACCGAGATGACCTGCAATTTGTCGCTCTCCCGGCGACCGGGCCGATAGGCGTCGGAATTTTTGCCGGTTCGGGCCAGAATCGCGCGCAAGGCGTCAATCTCTTCCGAGGTGTAGAAGCGATGGCCGCGACTGTCGGTGAAGACTTCGGGAAAGCTCCCATCTTTGTGACGGTTTCGCAGGTTGGACGGGCTGACCCTGAGCAATTCAGCAACTTCCGTTGAACTGAAGCGCCTGAGAGCTTTGCGATCTTCTGGCTTGAAGGCAGCCTTCATCTGGCGATCAAGGGATTCCGCCAAACTGTCGGCGAACGCCCCAATATCAGACGAACCTACCCCTTGATTGAGTTTACTTGCTCGATCATCCATGTGCTGCCCTCAGGCCCCTGCCGGGGCTCTTTGTGGTTCTGACGGCCGTTGGCCCGTCTGACGCATTTTACCGTCAGGACCGAGATGACATAGACGGATGAGTCCATCAAGAAGAATCTAGATATGGTGGCAAAACTTATCCACAGCCCAAGCCGAGGTCAAACAGGCCTTTCTAACCCCCTCTGCTGACAGAATAGGGAGAATCGGGTCTCTTGGGGGGCGGCGCTAGAGGCCCGCGGCCTTGGTCAGGTTCACCCTGAACCTGTCGCGTCTGCGCTGATACCGGCGGGTCATCTCGGCGCTGGCATGGCCGAGCTGCTTCTGGACATACCGCTCTTCCACCTCGGCGCTGCTGGCCAGACCGGCGCGAAGACTGTGGCCCGAGAAGAGGGCAGGGCGGTCCTTTTCGGGCAGATCGCCCCGCAGGCCCGCGGCACTGGCGGCGCGCTTGACCAGCCGTGCGACCTCGCGGTCATTGAGGCGGAGCGGGCCCGGCTCCCTGCCGCCCCCCGTGATGCGGCGGAACAGCGGGCCGCGGCTGATGCGGGCGAACTTCAGCCAGGTCTCCAGCGCGGCGACGGGGCAGGTCGCGGGCGAAGAGCCGCGGCCGATCTCCACCTCACGCCAGCCGGTCTTGCCGCGCAGAGTGACGAGCAGCCCGCCGGGCAGAACCTCGATCCAGCCGCGCCCGTCCCCGGTCTGGTCGCGGCCCGCATCCAGCCCGGTGATCTCGGACCGCCTGAGGCCCCCGGCAAAGCCGATCAGCAGCATGGCCCGGTCGCGCAACCCGCGCAGGGTGCCGCGGTCGCAGGTCTCCAGCATGGCCAGCAGATCCTCGGGCAGGATCGCCTCTTTCTGGCGCGGGGGCGCGGCGTGGCTGTTGCGGATGCCGGCCAGCACCGTGGCTATATGGCGGTCGCGGCGGTCCAGCGGCTGGCCGCGCTGCGCATAGGCCCAGACCAGCGCAGACAGTCGCCGCTCGATGGTGGAGACCGCGTTCTTGCGCCCGCCGACGGATTTCGCGCCGGAGGCACAGGCGGTGATATAGAGACCCACGACCTGCGGGTCCGGCGACAGCGCCTCCAGCCCCTCGCGCCGACACCATCCGGCAAAGTGCTTCCAGTCGGTGGCATAGGCCTTGCGGGTGTTGGCCGAACTTGCAGCCTCGGCATAGCCGCGTGCCCGTTCGGCCAAGTCCCGCAGGGCAGGGGGCTGGTGGCCCGGCGGGGCAGGGGAGGGGGCGTCCGGTTCCACACCATCGCGGACAGTCGCATCATCGGCCATCTGGCGTCCTTTCGCCTTGTGGCGCCGATGGCGCGGTTTCTTCTGTCGGCTGCCCTGCCGACACGAGAGAGGAAAGGCCCGCGAAATCCCCCGTGCAGCAGCGCCTCGCTGAGCTGTTCCGGGCGTGAACTTCGGCTGTTTTGGCGGTCAGAACGTGCATTCTTCTATAAAGAAGCATAACAGCCGATAATGCAACATTATTGGACATTGCGGAGCCGACAAAGCTGCGGCGCTATAAGTGCATTTATCTGGCAGAAAGCGCCGTCACAATATAGGCTGCCGACATGGGAAAATCGCGCGCTGAGCCTTTGGAAACCTTGCCGATGCTGCCCCCGCTGCCGGGCTGGATCGTCTCTGCGCCGTCCGAGACGCCGGAGGCTGCGGCTTTCCGGTCCGGGGCCGCGCTAGCGCATCTGGGTCAGGCAATGGCGTCGCGGGATGTGCCTCTGGCGCTGTGGCGCGATCGTCTGGCACTGACGGCGGCCGAGAACTGCGCTGCGATGGCGGGGCGAAGGGAAGGGCAGGGCGCCTTGCGCGATGCCCTGCACCTGACGGGACCGGGCGACGACCCCGGCCCGGCGGGGCGGATCGCACGACAGTGGTCACGCGCGGCGGCGCGGCCGGTTTCGGTCGCGCATCTGGTCAATACGCTGGACGGAGTAACGGCAGAGCGGATCGCGCTTTGCCTTGATGCCACCGGGCCGACCCCAGTGGACTGCGCGGCGCAGGTCGTCGAGGCGGTGCTGACCGATAGTCCGCGAGCCGAGGCCGCCGCCCTGATCCTGGCCGATGCCGCGTTGGCAAAAGCGTTGGGGGCAACGCATGTGCTGCCGCTTCTGGCGCTGACGCTCAAGCCCCGCGATATACGCTTGCGGGACGATGATCTGCTGCTGGCCTGTCACCGCGCCGCTGTCTCTGCCGTTCGGCAGGCGCTGCCGCTGGCCGGCGATCTGGCCCGTGCGGCGGCCCGCCTTCGGGCGGTGGCCCCGAAGCTGCGCGCCAAGGCGGCGGGAAGGGCGGTCGATCTGTTCCTGGCGCGCGATGCGCTGGCGCCCGGGGCGTTGAGTTTCATGTCTGACCGCGCGGCGCGGCGGCTGTGCGACCGTCTGGTCGATCTGGGTGCGCTGCGTGAGTTGACGGGCCGCGACACGTTTCGCCTCTATGGGCTCTGACCATGAAACGGGCCGCAAAAGAGACTGCTCTCGACCGTGAGTTGGCCGATCTGCCGGCCGATTTGCGCTGGCGGGAGTGGCTGCGGCGGATCGAGGCAGTGCTGTTCGCCAGCGCCACACCGGTCGCGCGGGAAGATCTGGCGCGGGTGGTGGGGCAGGGCGCCTCGGTCGATCTGCTGATCGAGGATCTGGCCGCCGATCTGGAGGGTCGGCCCTATGAGTTGGCGGGCGTTGGCGGTGGTTGGATGCTGCGGACGCGCGCCGTCTATGCCACGGCCATTCGCGCGGCGGCAGACGTGGGCGCGCGCGATTTGAATCTGTCGGAGTTCGACCTCGCCGTGCTTGCGGCGATCGGCTACCACCAGCCGATCAGTCGCGACGGCCTGAAGGAGATCTTCGGGAAGGAGATCAGCCGCGACCTGATCGGCCGCTTGGCCGAGCGCGACCTGATCGCCACCGGCCCGCGCGAGCCCCGCCGCGGCGCGCCCTATACCTTCGTCACCACCGAGACATTCCTGGCCGCCTTTGGGCTTGAAAGCCTGCGCGACCTGCTGGATACCGAGAATATTGTCGA
>NZ_QBKP01000032.1 GCF_003054195.1 Gemmobacter caeni | reverse complement strand
CCGTTTGCGCGACGACAGACACCGCTCGGGGCGAAAAACGCTTGCCCAGCGAGCAAAATCAGGCGATCTTGAAGTCAAGCGGCAGGCCACTTGGGAAATGTCGGATGATGCAGCGAGCTTGTGCTATAATTCTTGGGCAATTATCGTGTGGTCTGGCTTTTAAGTTCCCGGGCCACATGCCTCATGTTCTCAAAAAAATAAACTTAACACGATGGATTACAAATAATGCCCCTCAAAGCAATCGCTTTTGACGCCTATGGGACCCTATTCGATGTTTATTCGGTTAGCTCCATGGCCGAGGAGCTGTTTCCCGGAAAAGGCGCGCAACTGGCTGCTCTCTGGCGTGACAAACAAATCGAATACACCCGCTTGCGCACCCTTTGCCACCAATACGCGGACTTCTGGCAGGTGACAGGCGACGCGCTGGATTATTCTTTTACGGCACTGGGCCTAGATCTGGCGCCTAGCTCACGAAACCGCCTGATGGGGCAATACGCCGAGCTTTCGGCCTTTTCCGAGAACGCCGGACAATTAAAGCGTCTCAAGGATGCTGGGATCGCCCTGTCGATCTTGTCAAACGGAACGCCCTGGATGCTCGATCAAGCGCTGAAAGCCTCCGGGCTTGACGAATATTTCGAGCATGTTCTGAGCGTCGACGCCGTCAAACGATTTAAGACAGCGCCGGAAGCCTACCAAATGGGACCGGATACCTTTGGCTGTGACGCGACCGATATCCTATTCGTTTCCTCGAACTGCTGGGACATTTGCGGGGCAACTTGGTTCGGTTACCGCACCATCTGGCTCAATCGATACGGGCTTCCATTGGAACGCCTTGGTGTCAAGCCGCACCAAATTGGGGCGTCGTTGAAAGATGTTGCGGACTATGCCATGGAATTGAACAACTGACATTCCAATTCCAATTCCAAATCAGACACAACTCCCGACAGTGCCATAGATGATATTTCGGCGCTGACCTCCAAAATTTCTGTCTGACTATGAGTTGAATGCTCGAAAAGGAATATAAATTTGCTGATCCAACGTCCGAAGTGATCTTCCACGCCTACCCGCAATCCCCTGTGGCGGAGAAAGTTAGGGTCGTGTTTGCATCAAAGGACTTGAATGGCGCAGCGTGGAAATTCCGCGCCTGCCACCCAAACCAATGCTGACCGCCCTTACCGGTGGGTATCGATGCACACCGGTTATGCAAATTGGTGCGGACATTTACTGTGATAGCCAGTGTATTATCGGCGAACTTGAACGGCGCCACCCTTCCCCCACCCTAATGCCCACGTCCGAGCAGGGTTTGATGTGGTGCCTCGGCAGATGGACGGACAGGACCTTGTTTGACCAGACAGTGCGACACGTTCTGGGAGCCGCTGGCTATAGTCAGGATAAGGACTTTGCTGCGGATCGCGGGCGCCTTTATCTTGGCGAAGACTGGCTCAAATAGTTCGGACCACTTCTTGGCCCCCATCCCCGGCACTTCCGGAAGGCCCTCCCGCAGACCCTTCGCCAGACACCCGAGTGTCGCGTATCCGG
Source organism: Gemmobacter caeni (assembly GCF_003054195.1). Classification (GTDB taxonomy): domain Bacteria; phylum Pseudomonadota; class Alphaproteobacteria; order Rhodobacterales; family Rhodobacteraceae; genus Gemmobacter; species Gemmobacter caeni. The sequence goes on along the minus strand of NZ_QBKP01000032.1, from coordinate 20,728 downwards.
CCCGTTGCAGCATGGCGCCGGCGTTCCCGAAGTTCGATTTCCCTATCCCGCAGACAGGGTTTTCCGGTTGACACAAGCAGATTGCCGCCAACGAGATGCAGCACGGTAAAACCACAAGGCTCCGCAAGTGCGCAAAGGAAAACACAGACACGAGATCGGCCGGGCGGCCGGGCACGATTTCGCTTCAATTGTTGAAGACCTGCTGGCTGCCATCTTGCCCAACATCACCCAATCGAAACACCTGCTGCAACTCGATCGGGAAGGCATCGACGTCTACCAGTTTGAAAGTGAAAATTTCCAAGTCAGTTTGGCAGTGCAATGCAAGGGCTTTGAGCGCGAGTGGCACTCCAGTCGCTTGAAGGATGTCGACAAAGAGATCAAAAAATTCATCAAGAAAGCCAAACCGGTCAACGAGTATTGGCTCGTTCTCAACCGGAGCATCCTCGACGCCGAAGACCGCAAGACCATCGAGGATGCCTTGGCAACGGTGGTTGCCGCCGGAATAGCAAAATCCACGAAGCTGCTCGACCTCGACAAGTTCATAAAGGAAATCGGTAACCTCGCCGACGAGAAGTTCGGTCATCTGTCGAAGCAATCGCGTCAAACCTTGGCGTCAGCGTACCGAGAGAGAATGGCCGCGATCGACTACCTTCCGTCCGTGCCCTTCCTGGAAGATCGAGAGGCAAGAAGCGATGTGACATCTCACATCGTTGGAACACTCGAAGCCTACGTGAAGCGTTCGGACGCTGGCCATTCAGGCCGGTACCGAAAACCTCCAAGGTATTTGGTGACCGGGAGCTTTGGTTTTGGCAAGACACTTGGACTGCACGCTCTGGGTGATCTGTGGGCGCAAAAAGACCAGGCCGTGTACTTTTTCCCGGCAGCGAACATCAGTGACCGCGCGTTTGTAAATTCTGCCGGCCTCTTGGCAGATGTCATGACTCAGATTGTCGACGACGATCTGGCGTCGAACCAACTGGCCCTGTCGATCCTTCAGGACTCCTGCAAGCATGCCTTTAGAACGAGCTACCCCCTGCTTCTGATCGATGCGATCGACGAAAGCCGCTTCTGGCACAATCCACAAAGACTGGCCATGCTCTGGGGATCGATCGGGGAACTAGGAATACCTGCCGTGGTAACCGTCCGGGACGAGCTCTATGAGTCTCGTCCGCTTGAGTTCGATCCTGATGGAACGTTCTTTACGCGCTTGAGGCTGACCGACTGGGATCATCCCCTCATGACCCAGTTCCTTGACCAGTTCGCGGCCGAAAGGGGGGCAATCCCTCCAGAGACGTTTCGCAGGTTCCGGGATGTTGTCGCTACCGGTCAATATGAAGAGCATTACGGCGATATCCCACGCCGTCCGCTTTTCTTGGGTATGCTTGCCGAGGATGCATGGCAAGGCGAAGCACCAGAGCGGGAGTTGCACCGTCTCTACGGGAAGTACTTCCGCGCCAAGCTCCAGCGCGATTGGACCAGTTCGACTGCGACAGGTCGCCTTGTCCGTGGAGAAGTGCTCGCCGAGAGATATGGCACAGAGGAGGCAGCCGAAGTCCTGATCCGCATGATGCAGGAACTCGCATGCAAACTGCACCTTCGGCCGCTCGAGACTACGGCGCCGGATGGGCTGACCTTTACAGAAGAACTCTTGAGAGCGTGCGCATCTACAGCGCTCGGACCATCGGACAGAATTGAGGACGTGCTTCTCATATCCCTGGTGCAACCCTCCGGTCGCGATCCCATCACGAGGCAACGCACTTATCGTTTTGCTCACAAGTCGTTTTACGACTGGTTCTTGGCCCGTGCGCTTGTCGCGGGCAAGTTGACAGCCGTAGGCGATCAGCTTTCACCGACCGCAAGGACTTTCTTTGAGCAGATGGAAGCAGGCATTCAGCGTGGCGAGAGCCTACCCTGACATAACAATGCCCCCGTTATACGAGGCGCTGAACTGTATCGTACGAAACGCAGAACCCGACTGTATCGTGTAGGAACAGGGATTCCCTGGTCAGATCAGGGAACCACCTTGAGCTTAGGCTGATGCAGGGCACGTCGTAGGTTTGGCTTCAGTGCCCTTGCCACATCCGCTTTGACGATCGCCAGGTCGAACCAGTTCGCATTGAACTGCCCTCCGCACCAACGCTTTGTTGAGGCATGCTCTGGCGACCTCGGGTCCGCCATGATGGCTAGGAAGTCCGCGTACCCGGGCGGCCCACCAACATCTTCCGGAGGAGTTGCTCCCGCGCCGCCAATGCAATCAGCGGCCTTCTACGCCGGGTCGATGGCCAGGTACTTTTCGATCTTGACAGTGTGTCGCCAGTCATCTCCGAAATCGTACGCATAGATGAAACTTGCCCCACGCCCAACAAAGTCCCTCAACGTGACAGCCCGGTGCTCGAACACCTGCGGAGACTCAGGCGACGCATACTCTTCAAGCACCGCCTTGTTGCCAAATCGCAGCCCTCCCATCTGAAACTCGTAGTTGTGACGGTTCTGCCAGTTGAACGCTGCCTGGATGACCAGATGTAACTGTTCGAGGTTCCAGGTGATCGGAACAACAACCCGTCGCCAGACCTTCGGCTTGACGTCGTCGAGCGAGATATGAAGTTGGATTTCTGTTGGCAACAAGGGGATGTTCTCCGCCCCATCTCTGGGGGTCAAGGGGTTGGAAAGAGTTCGACGTCGGCGAACGGGAAACCGTGGTCGAAGCCGAGTTCGGGGGTGTCAGTTCGGGCGTCGCGAGGGTGCTCCGTCAAAGGGTCACGTGGTGGCCGCTCCGCTTCCTCGCGAAGCTTTGCCTGGATGGCCGCCGGGTCGAAAGGCTCCACCGGTGGAAGTGCGGCCCCTACAACAATAGGTGCGAGATGCGCATTGCGCGTGCCCGAGGCCAGGACGCGAGCCCGTTGCCGACCTTCGACAGGTGCAAAGTCTGCTGACATCAGGATATGGTCAATCACTGATGCCTTCCCACCAAAAACATGGGTGTGTCCCTGTCCGGGCGGCGGCGGCGCAATCTCGAAGGCGGACAGCATCATGTCTCTGGTTCGGAAACGCCAAGTGGAGCGGCTTACGGCCGTCTGCCCACCTGACAAGTAGGGCTTTCCGCCACAAATCATCTGCGTCGTGACAGAGCCAAGGTCATCATTCAGATCCCCAAGAACAACGACAGGCCGACGTTTGCCCCCCACCCAACTTTCGCGCTCCGCGACGACTTGTGCTCTGAGCGCGGCGGCCTCACAAGCCCGAACGATCAAGGACCGCATTGCCCCGAGCGCTTGAATCACAGGGTCGTCCAGATCTTCTCCCGGCAAGAACTTCGGTCGCTTGGACTTCAGATGCGCGACGAGAACGACCAAGCCGGGCAAGCCATCGACTGCAACTTCGGCACGGAGAAGGGGCCGCTCGAATGCGGTGATACCGAGGAGGTGCAGTTCCGACATGGCGCTGTGGCGACCAACCGGGACCACAGGCGCAGCCTCCGGCCGAAAGTCTGTGATCATCGACGGCTGCCCCACCAACGGGAAACGGGATGCAATGCCGACGTGGGGCCCATCGGAGACGAGTTGACCGGCTGGGCCGAGGGGATCTGGGACTGGCTGAGCGAAGGGTGCATGGACCTCCATGTCGCCCATTTCCGGACTCCGGCCGCACGCGTCTCGAAGGGCCGCTTCAGAAAACACTTCTTGAAACCCCACGATGTCGGGAGCCAGTGCTGTGAGTTCCGTCGCAATGGCTCCAGTCTTTGCAGCGTACTCCTCGGCTGTTAGCGGCCTTGCATCGAGACGCCCGATGAAGCCGAGACCTGCAGAATTGAGGTTAAGCGCGTTGAAGGTTGAGATTCGGAAAGACATTGCACTGGCCTCCTCTAAGACACCCCTCGAGTTTACATCGTGTGGCCGATACTTGGATGTGAATGTTGTCGTGACCGCTGGCGATTTGGCGAAATCCGGACGACCGGTCTCCATTTCGCCGGTCTTGGGCGGAAACACACTCTCTGACTCGGCTCCGTTCCGAGCTCATTGACCTTGAAAACCCGAGAGGCCGCAACGACTGCTTGAGTGATTGACGCGCCCAAGCCATCGTCGCGCTGCATTGAAACGTCTCGAGCGGAGTCGCCATGGATCCAATTGTCATTGTCGCAATCATCTGGTTCGTTGCGGCCCCGCTGTTCCTTATCCTCTGGTTGCTCGCAAAACGACGGCTGAAATACAGGATCGCCGAGGCCGCACGCGAGACGGAGGTGCATCGAGAGGCCATTGCCAGCGTCGAACGCGCGCATGACGCGACGAAGGTGAAGTATGGCGGAATCATCTCCCAAGAGGCAGAAGTCGCACGCCTCGAACAGGAGGCCGCCCGGTTGAGGTCGGATATCGAAACTGTCCGATCCACCTATGCCGAGAAACGCGTCCTCCTCGATCAACTCGAACAGCAGGTCGCGATCTACGACGAGCGCCTCGCGTTTGCGGAACTCGGGGTCTATGAGCCCCATTTCGATTTCACCGACAGCGAGGCCTACAAGACCAAGATCGTCGAAGTCCGGGACCGGCAGAAAGCCATGATCTCCGCGAAGCAGGCGGCACTTTGCCCAACGGACTGGTCCGTGGAGGGCAGCAAGGCCAAAGGTGCTACCATGATCAACCGGCAGACCCGGCTGACCATGCGCGCGTTCAACAATGAATGCGAAGCCGCCATCGCCAATGTTCGGTGGAACAATGCCGTCGCAATGGAGAAACGGGTTTTGTCGGCCGCGGCAGCCATCAACAGGGAGAACACCTCTCTCAACCTGACGCTGAACGACCGCTACGTAGCGCTCAAGATCGAGGAACTGCGCCTGACCCACGAGTACCGCGAGCAGTTGAAGCAAGAGAAGGAGGAGCGCGCGGAACTGGCTCGGGCCGAGAGGGAAGAGAAGAGACTTCTCGCCGAAGCGGAAGCCGCCGAACGGGAGGAAGCGAAGTATCAGGCGATGCTCGAGAAGGCGCGCAAGGAGGCAGACAGCGAAGGTAATCGCCGCCGCATCGAGGAACTCGAGGCAGCTCTTGCGGCAGCCCACGCCGCGAGCGAGCGGGCGCGTGCCATGGCCGAGATGACCCGTTCCGGCTATGTCTACATCATCTCGAATGTGGGTTCTTTCGGCGAGGACGTCGTAAAGATCGGGCTCACGCGACGGCTCGATCCCGATGACCGCATCCGCGAACTCGGTGATGCAAGCGTACCCTTCGGCTTCGACATTCACGCGATGATCTACAGCGATGCCGCACCTACCCTTGAAGGCGCACTGCACAAGGAGTTCGCCGAGCGCCGGATCAACATGTCGAACTTCCGGAAGGAGTTTTTCCGGGTGTCGCTCGACGAGGTCGAAGCCGCAGTTGCGCGCCTGGCGCCAGAAGCCGGGTTCTTCAAGGACCGAGAGGCACAGGAGTGGCACGAAACTCTCGCCCGACGAAACGCTATCTTGCTGGATATGCAGTCCGCGGCGGCGAAGTCGCTTCCGGCAACCATCTGAAGAGTTTGCGGACTGCAGTGGTGCGCTTCGAAGATGGAAGTCGGGGGCTCACGCCCCCGCCGCCATGCGGTAGACCGGGATGCCCATCTTGCGGGCTTTGTCCGCCAGGTTGTCCTGGATACCGGTGCCCGGGAATACCACGACGCCGATCGGCATGCAGTCCAGCATCTGGTCGTTTCGCTTGAAGGGTGCGGCTTTGGCATGTTTGGTCCAGTCCGGCTTGAAGGCGACCTGCGGCACCTTGCGGTTGGAGGCCCAGGTGGCCGCGATGCGCTCGGCGCCCTTGGGCGATCCGCCATGCAACAGTACCATGTCGGGGTGTTTGGCGTGGATCTGATCGAGACGGTCCCAGATCAGCCGGTGATCCATGGTGTCCCCGCCCGAGAAGGCAACCTTGGGTCCCGGAGGCACCAGGCTCTCGGTCTCCGCGCGTTTCTTGGCGGCGATGAAGTCGCGGCTGTCGATCATCGCAGCGGTCAGGTGGCGATGGCTGGTGCGCGAGCCCGAACGCGGTGACCAGTGCGTGCCGGTGGCCTTGAGGAAGAGGTCGGCAGCGGTTTCGCGGAAGAGTTCCATGCTCTCACGCCGGTCGATCAGGCTCTGGCCGAGGTCGATGAGGGTTTCAAGCTGGACGGATTTCACCTCGGAACCGTCCTGTTCGCGCTGAAGGCGTTTCTGCGCTTGCTCGTTGTCGTCGAGCTTGGTCTCGATCCGCTCTGCGGCGCGGTGAAAGGTGTTGACGGTCGACCATAGGATCTCGTCGAGGTCGAAATCGAGGCTGGTGTCGGCCATGGTGGAAATCAGGGCGTCGAAGATGTCGGCGACGGCTGTCTGGATGACGTGGTCCTCGGGCGTGATCCGGGGATCGGCCTCGTCAGGAGCGGGACGGTAGCCATAGAGCTGAAGATCTTGGATCATGGTGTCGGTAGGCGAGGAGGTGTGATCGGGTTCGAAGTCGTCATGGGCGTACATGGGATGCTCCATCGTCTGGACCGCGACCGTCGCGGCCTACATGGCGACGAAAAGCCGACAAGCGGTCCGGTCTGGCAGCCCGAGCCTAGTGCGAGGGCCTCGATGGCCAAGCCCGGCTATTTTGCCTCGCGATGCAAAGGCGGCTCTGCCGCCGGCGGAAAATAGTCGGGCGCCGCCATTGCCTGACCGGACCGCTTGTGGGCCGCTCGCCCTCTAGAAGGCCGAGGCGCGGTCCCGCTGATGGTACTGCAGCCTAGTATGCCCGTGATGAGGTCGGACCTGCGGGATCACCCGGTTCGACAGGTCAGATGATCCTGCGCCAGGAAGCGACTGACGTCCTCCGGCGCGAGTTGCACCCGGATATGCGCCCGAAGTGCATCCGGACCGCGGGTGACAAGATCGTCGTTGAAATCCCCCAACATGGGCGAAAGCGTGATCGCCTCGATCCCGGCATCAAAGGCCCGGGCGACCAGGCTATCCCTGGCACCGTCCCCCGCCGGATCGTTGTCGCGGACGATATAGAGCCTGCGCAGATCTGCCGGAAAGACAAGGGCTGTGAGATGTCCGGCCGACAGTGCTGCAACCATCGGCATTTTGGGCAGGGCCTGTCGGAGGGAGAGAACGGTCTCGATGCCCTCCCCCGCTGCCATGACCTCCTTGGTCACACCGAACCGGACCGCGTGGCCGAGCAAACCCCCCATCGCCTTCCGCTGTGTGTCGACAGGCGCCTTTGAGCCGCCATCACGCGCAATCCAAGTGCGGTGCACCCCGGTGACCTTGCCTGCGAGGTCGGTGACGGCAGCGATCATCGCGGGCCAGGTCTTGGTCTGATCCTCGCCCTGCCCCCGATAGTAGCAATTGGGGAGGTACTTCAGGGCGTCGGTATCGCGGAGATTGGTGATGCCTCGGCCCCGCAAATAGGTTGCCGCCAGCGAGCGTTTGAGCGGACTGGACATGCTGAGGAGCCGCCGTGCCGCTTCGGACGAACCAGAGGGTGCGGGAGGCTGTTTCGGGGTCGGCGTGTTCGGCACCGATTCCAGCTGCGGCAGGCTGATGAAGCGCCGGGCTTCCTCGAGGACGTCGGCAAAGGTGCTGAGCCCGAGGCTTTCGCGAATAACATCGAGGAGGTCACCATGAGTTCCCTCGGACGGATCCTGCCATTTGCCAGCGGCGCCTTTGCCCGAAGTGGGACCGGTCAGGCGCACGAACATCGAGCGCCCTGCCGTATTGCGGACATCGCCAACCTGCCAGTAATTGCCCTGTCTGTGCCCGTTGGAAAGATAGGTTCGGCAGACAGCCTCGGCCTGTTGGCCAAGGCGCTGCGCCAAATCTGCGGCATCAATACGGGACATCAGGCAACCTCACGCTCAGAAATGCGCGAGATAGGCCAGAGGTTGAAGAGCTTGGCAAGCACTCCCGCGCCGTCATCTCCAACCGGCACGAAGAAGCGCAGTTTCCACGAGATGATCTCGCTGAAGAGGCCGTAAGCCCGCAGCCGGTCGCGCATGCCTTCGGTGAATCCGGTCAACTCGATCCTATTCACCCCCATGACGCGCGACCGGCGGAGTTGTAGACCCTCAGCCAGATCAAGGATGGTCTTGCCCTCGATCAGCGCGGAATAAGCCTGTTCGGCGGAAAGGCTCGGCACCCCTGCGCCGGTGGCCGTGGCGGCCCACGCGAGCGAAACCCTGCGGCCGATGATCCGCTCGCCGTCATCGGTCTGCAGCCGATAGACCCTGGTTTCGTCCTGGGGCAGGCGTTTCCACACGGGCAGCAGGAGACCTGAGACCACATGCAGCGTGCTGTCGGTGAACTCGGGCACCTCCGCCACCTCGGCATTCCACGCGGCAACGAAGGTGGGGCGATCGGTCTCGACCCATTGCGTGCCGCCCATCAGGCGGATGGCGATGTTCTGGCTTTCCGTGGGGCGGATCAGCCGTACGCGTCGTTCGATCTCGCCATCGTCCAGCATCAGGCTGGTGGTCGGCACCTGCACTGCCGCCCGGCCTGAACGGGTGTTGATCATCAGGACGGCACGCGGGTCGTCGAGTTCGGCGAGAGCCTCGTCCAGCAGGCGCGGCTTGTTACGACGGCGTTCCGTGATGGAGAGAAGTCGGGTCTCTGCGCCGGTGGTTGGATGGGTGTAGATCACGTGACGGTCAGTGACGATGAAGCTTTCCGCGCGCAGGGTTTCCAACCCGAGATCATAGGTGCCGGATGCCATCGCCCCGTCGACCCGCGCCTCGAGAAGCTGTTCGAAGGCCGTGAAGAGGATGCCCTGCATCTCGATGGTCAGGGCCAGGAGGCGGTTCAGTAAGGTCGTGATCGGCGGCAGATCATCCTTGATGCCATTGGTGTCCATCAGCTTCAGGCCGGTTGCTGCTTCGAAGCGCTGCAACGAGCAGCCTTCGATCTTGCCGCGCACGATCAGAAGGTAGAGCTGGCGCAGGGCATCGCGGGCATAGAGGCTTTCGAGATTGTCCTCCGGCCGAAACAGCCCCTGCCCTCCCGTCTGGCGCTGCCCGCGGGTGATGGCACCGAGTGTGTCAAGGCGCCGGGCGATAGTGCTCAGGAAGCGCTTCTCCGCCTTCACGTCGGTCGAGATCGGCCGGAACAATGGCGGCTGCGCTTGGTTGGTGCGGTTGGTGCGGCCAAGGCCCTGGATGGCGGCATCGGCCTTCCAGCCGGGCTCCAGCAGATAGTGGACCCTGAGCCTTTGGTTTTTGGCCGACAGCTCAGCGTGATAGCTGCGCCCGGTTCCCCCGGCATCGGAGAAGATCAGCACGCGCTTTTGGTCATCCATGAAGGCGGAAGTTTCGGCCAGGTTGGCCGAAGGCGCGCGGGTCTCGACCGCCAGCCGCGCCGCCGGTCCTTCGCCCTTGCGGATGATGCGGCGCGACCGACCGGTGACCTCTGCGACCACTTCCGTCCCGAAATGCTGGATCACCTGATCAAGCGCGCCCGGAACGGGAGGCAGCGATCCAAGCTGTTCCAGCATCTCATCGCGCCGGGCGACCGCTTCGCGGCATTCGACCGGCTGGCCGTCGCGGAAGACCGGGCGCGACGACAGGTTGCCCTCTCCGTCGGTGAAGGGCTCGTAGAGTTGCACCGGGAAGGAATGTTGAAGGTACGAACCTACGTACTCCCTCGGCGTGACATCCACCGTCAGGTCATTCCATTCCTCGGTCGGGATTTCGGCCAAGCGCCGTTCCATCAATGCCTCGCCGGTCGAGACGATCTGGATCACGGCGGCATGGCCCGCCGCCAGATCGGCCGTGACGGACCGGATCAGCGTCGGAGTTTTCATCGAGGTCAGCAGGTGGCCGAAGAAGCGCTGCTTCGTGGATTCAAAGGCCGAGCGCGCGGCAGATTTGGCCTGCCGGTTCAGGGTTCCGTCCGACCCCGTGATGTTGGCCGCCTCCATCGCCGCATCGAGGTTGTTGTGGATGACGGCGAAAGCGCCCGCGTAAGCATCATAGATGCGGCGCTGCTCCTCGGTCAGCTGATGCTCTACCAACTCGTATTCGACGCCGTCGTAGGACAATGACCGCGCGGTATAGAGGCCGAGGGCGCGAAGATCGCGGGCCAGCACTTCCATGGCCGCCACGCCACCGGCCTCGATCGCCTCGACGAATTCAGCACGTGTCGCGAAGGGGAAATCCTCCCCGCCCCAGAGGCCGAGCCGCTGCGCATAGGCGAGGTTGTGGACCGTCGTCGCCCCGGTTGCAGAGACATAGACCACGCGGGCATCGGGCAGTGTATGCTGCAGGCGCAGGCCCGCCCTACCCTGCTGCGAGGCTTCGACATCGCCGCGCTCGCCCTTGCCGCCGCCCGCATTCTGCATGGCGTGGCTTTCATCGAAGATGATGACCCCGTCGAAATCGCGGCCGAGCCAGTCCACGATCTGGCGGACGCGCGAAACCTTCTCGCCGCGATCATCCGATCGCAGCGTCGCATAGGTGGTGAAAAGGATGCCCTCAGACAGGGTGATCGGCTTGCCTTGGGCAAAGCGTGACAGCGGCGTGACCAAGAGCCTTTCCTGGCCAAGTGCAGACCAGTCGCGCTGCGCGTCCTCGATCAGCTTGTCGGATTTCGAAATCCAGACCGCCTTGCGCCGCCCGCGCAGCCAGTTGTCGAGGATAATCCCGGCGGATTGGCGGCCCTTGCCCGCGCCGGTGCCATCGCCCAGCATGAAGCCGCGGCGAAAGCGGACCGCGCCCGAGGCGCCTTCGGCCGCAGCGCCGACGGTGTCGAAAGTCTCGTCCACGGTCCAGCTTCCGGTGAGATGGTCGGAATGGGCCTCACCGGCATAGATCACCGTCTCCAGTTGGGCGTCAGACAGGTGCTGGCGGATGTCGGCAGGCAGCAAAGGTCGATAGGTCGGGCGCGGTGGCGCGACCGAGGCCATAGCGGCGGATTGCACCAGCTTGGTCGGATGCGGCACAGCGCCGGGAATCCGGATCGATTGCAGGCCGTATTCTTCGTAAATCGCATCCGACAGGCGGGCGGCGTCGGGCGGTATCGCGTCGACGGTCTCATAGGCCAGTTCGACGGCGGCAGGCGTGGTGATCGTTTTGCGCGTCGCGATGGTTGCATTGGACCGGGCGAGATAGCCCCGAACAGACCGCGCCGCCGCGGGCTGGGTAGGCGATGGCGGATTGGGCAATTCCACCGGCATCCGCGGCGGCACATGGTCGGCGATCCAGCCGAGCAGGGTTGTGACGTCCGGTGCCATGCCCGGAGAGATGGGGAATCGTGCGGGATCTTCGGCCGGGATTTTGTCGATCACCGTCAACCGCGTCGGAAACGTTGTCCCATGCCGTGCATAGACCGAGCCGTCGATCGCCGCCGAAAAGACGACGGTCCCACTTTCCTGCAGCCGGACGAAAGCTTCCCGCCAAGCGGGCATGTCGGGGCCGAAACCCGCACCGGTGATCGTGACCAGCCGCCCGCCCGGGGCGAGGCGCGCCAAAGCTGAGGCGATGTGGCGCAGGACAGCGTCCTGAACTTTGCCGGTGACATTCACCATTGCGGAAAAAGGCGGGTTCATCAGGACGACTGAGGGCAACGCAGCGGGATCGAGATGGTCGTGGATCTGCGCCGCGTCGAAGCGGGTGACGGAAAGGGCCGGGAAGAGGGAAGAAAGAAGCTCGGCCCGGGTGTCGGCCAACTCGTTGAGGATCAGGCTGCCGCCGGAAGTTTCGGCGAGGATGGCCAGGAGGCCGGTGCCTGCCGAAGGCTCCAGCACAACGTCGTCGGATTTGATCGCCGCGGCCGTCAATGCAGCGAAGCCGAGCAGGATCGGTGTGGAGAACTGCTGCAGCGTCTGGCTTTCCTCGGAGCGACGGGTGTGGCTTGGAAGAAGGCCTGTGATCTTCGAAAGCGCTGCCAGCCGTGCCTCGGGCTTATCGGCCTGGCGAAAGATGGCCCGACCGTACTTCCGCAAGAAGAGGACCGTCGCGGCCTCACAGGCCTCATATCCTGCCTTCCAGTCCCAGAGGCCGGAGGCGTCGGAAGCGCCGAAGGCGGTTTCCATCGCCGAGCGCAGTGTCGCACTGTCAACGCGCTGCCCGCGTTCGAGCAAGGGAAGTAGCGTGTCAGCCGCGGTCAGGATGGCAGAAGCCGGGGCGACCGGCGCTTGCGCCAAGGTCGCCGGGGAAAGGTCGTTCATTGGGAAATCCTCAAGAGAGCGGGGAAGGGTCAGGCCCGATCAGCGCTCTCTCTTACCCACCGGACCTGACCCGTCCCGGCACCCCTCTCCCTCTTCGCACCTGGGATCGTCGCCCGCATGGGTGGAGACTGCCTCGGCTGGCTCCAGTCCGGAGGACCAGAGCGCGGTCCCGGCGGAACGCCGGGAGGTGCAAATGCTGGTTCCCGTCACAAGACCAAGCACCTCCCAAGCCCGCAGAGATTTTGTCATGGGGTTTTGTCCTTGCTAAGCCCTTGATGCGGCACTGGGTCGGTCGACCTGGACAGAAACGACCGTTCTTGGCGGTACGGGTGCGCAGGCTGACGACTCTACCATTAATCGATCTTCTTTTGTTCTTTCCTACCAAATCTGCTATCAGTTTGCTTCCCTCATAGATTCACCGAGAGCCTTCGATGAAAACCGTGACCGATAACCAGATGACCGGGGAGCGTGGCGAGACGCTCATCAAGGCCGAGTTCCTAAAAATCGGCCTTGTCTATCACTCTTTTGGAAGGCTGGAGTCAGGAACGGATGGGATGGTCGAACTCCGAGACCCTGGTACCGGCGCGACATCTTCGCGCTTTGTAGCCGTCCAAGCCAAGACGCGCTTGAGGGGCCGTTACACGGCCGAAACCGAAGCATCTTTTCAGTATAGGCTCGACGAGAAGGACCTGCATGGTTGGGCACAGGCCAACTTGCCAGTCATCATAGTCTTGTACCGGATCGAAGATGGCTCGAACTATTGGAAGTCGATCAAGGATCACGCGCGGGATGACCCTCGCCTTCTAATTTTCGACAAGAAGCTGGATGTCCTCAGTAGCGCGGCAGTCGATACCATCGCTAGCCTGATGATAGATAAGGCCACTCCCGGTGTTTGGGTTCCGCCCTTAAACGGCGGTGAGGACGCGATTCTGAACATGTTCAGAGTCAAACTGCCCCAGGAGATATTTGTGGCGGTCCCCACCTACCCGAACGGCCGCCAGGCAGCCGCCGTCATGGTGGAAAAGGACGATGCTCGCTTCGATTGGTCAATGCGGGGTAATCGCTTCATCTCACTTCACGATCCCCGAGGTCAGAGTACCGAAGCCATTGTTGACCCAGAGACAGTTGAGGCGATTGAAATCGAATTGATCGCGGAGAGTACCGACGATGATGACTACAACGATATGGCGCATCTTCTACGTAAGTGTCTCGAGCGTCAATTTTCCGAGCAACTCATGTTTGGCAAACATAAGGACACAAATTTGCTCGCTTTTCGGCCTGTGAATATCTGTCAACCGTTAGACTATGCTTATCGATCGGCGGCAAACGCGACAAAGGCGCGCGTTGTGGCCGTAAAAATGCGAACGGACGAGCCGGATCGTGTTTCCTACGTTCGACACCATGCATTTCACCCAAAATTTGATCGTATAGGGCGTGATTGGTATTTGCTCGTCGAGCCCACCTATTTCTTCACCTACGACGGATTCCGTTGGCATCAACGCCCGGAAGCACTTTTGACCGGGAAGAAGAGGCTGGAAACCAACGCGGCAGTATGGGGCCAAATTCTGATGTGGCAGCACCTTCTATGCCAATCGACCGAACCGAAGGTGTTGGATTTGTTCTCGGATACTGCGCGTTCCGAACAAGGCCCGTTGATATTCGAACGGGCCCCCGTGGTGCGCTTGCCTGTCGCGACACCTGAAGCAGCCTGGAAACGAACAGACCCGACCGCTGCTCTGTTCGAAGACCCTGACCAAGGGGGAATGTTCTGATGACGTTCACGGCAATAGTCTTCGATGAACCTGACCTGCAATTTGGCAACGGTCAAAAGCACATCGACCCGCGCCAAGGCCTTCGAGAATTCGGCCCACTTCAGGCACACGCTGGTGCGGTGGTCACAGTTGGTGTGCTGGGATCGTCTGAGACTTGTGAGGCATTCGCAAACTATATAGTCGAGGCGCAGAAGGGGGTTGAGGGCAATCACAAGGGGCTACCAAATCTGAATCCAGATTTCCCTGGTCTGGGAAACGCCAATCCATTCGCCTGTCGCTTTGTCGTGCCGGACACAGGCCGGAGAACATTATCGAACCGGCAACTCAGGTCGGTGAAAACTGCCGCATCCGTGAAAGAAGCAGTTCATATTCTTCTTGATCAAGTTGAATCCGAGATCAGGGTGATGCTTGAAGGAAGTGCGAGGCCCGATGTGGTGGTTTTCGCGATGCCCGTGGATCTCATCGAGCGCGTTGTGATGGGGCGCACCGAAACAGGAGAGCCTGATGACGACGGTGGCCCGGATACCTTGAACTTTCGGGACATGTTAAAGGCTCGTATGATGGATTTGGGGATCGCAACCCAGATCGTATGGCCTGATGTCTATGACGAACGCGCGAAGATTCCGATGAAGGTGAAGAAGCAGAACGATCGGCGCATCCAAACGCCCGCAACGCGAACGTGGAACCTTCTGAACAGCCTCTTCTACAAATCCGGGAAGGTTCCATGGCGACTGTTCGAGCCGCGCGACTATACCACCAATTTCTTGGGCATTGGTTTTCATCGCAGCTTGGACGGGCAGCAGCTTTGGACCAGTACAGCACAGATGTTTGACGAAACGGGGAGGGGCCTAATTTTGCGAGGAGCCCGCGCTCAAACAGAAACGCGGGGACGCCATCCTTACCTTACCCATGAAGACATCAAAGCTTTGGTTTTGGGCTCACTGCGGTCCTACCGGGAATATCACAAGGCGCTTCCGGCGCGGCTAGTGGTGCTGAAGACCTCACGCTTCCGCGCTGAGGAAGCTTCAGGCATTCTAGCTGCCCTTGAAGAGCTCGATGTCGAAATGTGCGATATGGTTTGGGTGCAGGAAACTACGCCGATATCGCTGCTGCGGAATGGCAACTACCCGGTCCTCCGGGGCACATTTGTCGATCTGAACGGCAAGGGCCTTCTCTACACACGCGGTAGCGTACCGTACTATGGTACTTATCCAGGCATGCGTATTCCGCGCCCACTTTTGCTGTGCCCGCATGAAGAAACAGATCGAAGCATTCGTCAGATTGCTGAGGAAATACTAGCACTTACCAAAGTGAACTGGAGCTCGACCCAATTTGACCAGAAGTTACCTGCACCCATTCGCGCATCCCGTGAAGTAGGTAAAGTCTTGAAGCATGTGCCTTATGGTCAGCCGGTAAGAGCAGACTTTCGGCTTTACACCTAGTCCGCGGCATCTTGCCATTTCGACGACAGCGACTTTGGCGGCGCGGGAGGGCGACGACTGGAAATCGTTTGGTCAATCGGGCGAAGCTGGTCCTGTAGCTCCTGACGAACGTGCGCTGCTTTTACATGCCCGCGCACACCCCGCAGCTTGCGGGCCATCCAGGCAAGCAGGTGACCAAGCAAACGGGCAGCATGATCGCCAGCCTGTCGGCCTGGCCGCATCTCTGCCCGTTTGCGCGGGGCCATCGCCACGATGGACCACCGTTTGCCGGACAAGCGCAGCGCGGCACACACGATCCGGCAGACAGTCCCGCTCTCGGGACAGGCGGAACCGGATCGCCCGCTGACACGGGCGCCCTCACGGAGCCGCCCCGCTCTCGGGGCCAGTTCCAACGTGGGCGTCCGGGACAGCGGGGCGCGATCCAAGCCGCGCAAGGCTTGGCCAGAATGGATTCGGGAAGGCGGGACGCGCTTCCTGATCCGTCGCAGTAGGCGAAGGACTTGGGACGCTGTCGGCGAGGGGCCATGCCCCCAAGGAGACCGCACGCAAATCTCGGAAGCGCCGCAGGCGGTGGAGAGTTTGCGTAAGTGCACCCTTAGGGGCGCGGCATTTCCGTTTCGGACGAAGTGGTGCCAGATACCGCGTGGCCAAGTGGAAGAGCCGGGTTCACCTACGAAATGCCTTCGGCCCCGGTCATTCGACCGGGGCCTTTGTTGTGGCGATCAGTCGCCACGGCGAGTGTTGGGGCGGGACCAGATGAGGCTGTAGCCCTCGCCGTCTTCGTCATCGAAGAGGTTGGCGTAGATCGGGGCGGCGAAGCTCGGATCGTCCAGCTTCAGGCCCAGGTATTCGCGGCCCTCGTTCGATTTCTTCGTCCAGGCGGCGCCGATCTCGGCGCGGCCGACCAGGACCCGGTGGGAGGGGGCGTTTTCGCCCGAGGCCCGCAGGTCGGGGACGAGGCGCACACCCTTGGCCTGCAGGCTGAGGGTAAAGATTTCGCCGGTGTATTCGGTGCCGGTCTTCTTGAAGGTGCCGATGGTCGCCATGTTCTTTCTCCGTTTTGCTCTGTTTCGGGCCCGCGTCCTTGCGGCCTCGATGGCGATCGACAGCCCGGAGGCGACCGCTGGCGCACCCCCGCATCCCGGGGTCCCCTGCACGCTCGCGTGCTGGGGTGGGTCGGGGGCTGGACAGCACAGGAGGAACTTTCTTGCCTCGCGAGGAATGACGGTGCCCGCACCGGCAGGGGAAGAAAGTTGTGACGACGCTGTTGCGCCGAAGCGGTCGAAGCGAAGACGTCCTTCGGGCAGATCAGCCCATCACCAGAGGCCGTTGGACGCGGGCTGGGACAGACAATCCACGGAGATCAAGGCGGCTCTGAAGGCCCGGAAGGTATGACAGGTCAGGCACCACCGGCGATGAAACCACCTCTGGCGGCCACAGGCCAGCTTGCGCCTCCCCCCTGCCCTGTTGCCTCGCGGCTTCCCCCACTCCACCGGGTGCAGGTCTGGCAGCGTGATGGCAGCAAAAGGACGATGTTCGAACGATGGCAGTCACTGGGCAAAGATGCTGGTCGATGCAAGCTGAGACTCCCCTTCAACCGGAGCAACTCGATGATGATCTGACGGTGAGGTCTTTGCTCTCACGCCCCGCCCCAATTCCTGCCGCCACAATGATCGCCTGGCAAATGCACTTCGAAACCCTGGGCCGTCCAGCCGTGGCAATCCGCATGCCGCTGTGGGCGACCCATGGCGAATGCCGCCTGCGCCGAAATACGACGGCCAAATGCAAACACCCCCCGACGAAACCGCCGGAGGGTGCCAAAGGGTCAGGAATTGTCAGTCGGCTTGTGTGGCGCCGCGTCAGTCAATCGCCTTGAAGATCTCGCCCGCCTCGGGGTGGTCACCTGCGAACTCGTAAAGCCGCATATAGGCATCGGCCAGCTGGTCGGCCTCATGTCGGAACGAGAGATGGGACAGCGCGAACAGGGTGGCGATGATCCCGGCGGCCTCGGCCGAGACCTCGCCCATGTAGCCGTTGGTCTCGCAGGCGATGCGGAACCGCTTGTTGCTATCGGGCGACAGGAAGAGTGGCTGGCTGCCCCGCTCGTGGAAATGCCAGAGCCCACCGGTGTAGTCGTCGGGGGCCAGCCAAGACATGAACTGATAGACGGTGCGCTCGCCGATCAGCATTAGGGCGGGGCTGAAGAGCGAGGGCAAGAACGCCATCCGGCGCGCCTCGGGCACGAGGGTCACGGGTTTCAGGGTGGTTGCAGCTTGGGTCATCGGAAATCCTCCGGATCAAGGGTGAATGGCGCGCCCCGGCGGCTCTCTCGATCCGCCTGAACACGCCCGAATTCCGACCCAACTCTCCCTCTCCGGCGGCCGCGGAGTTGAATTTGTTCTCTATATGTTCTATATTGTGAGAGACGACCCGCATGGGAGACTCCTCATGGCCGCTGCCGCCTTTGCCCTGCCCGCCACCGAACGTCAGATCGCCTATGCGCGGTCACTGGCGCTCAAGAACCAGAACCTGCTGCCCTGGGAAGTCCAACAGGACCGCCGCTCCCTCAGCGCCTGGATCGAGGCGCAGGCGAAGCTGAAACCTGCTGAGACCAGCCATCCGACTTCCAAGCAGGTCGCCTTTGCCGAACGATTGGCGCGAATCAAACGTCGCGCCGTGCCGGACGAATGCTTTCGGGACCGGCAGTTGCTGTCGCGCTGGATCGACAGCAACCGGTGAGGCATGACCGGGCTCCGGGATGGGCACCGCAGTGTTTCCGGACGGCTATCCGAACCGCCGTCCTTCCTCGGTGAAGGTATAGCCATTGACCATCAGCGTCTCATCCACAGCTTCATCCGAGGTCAGGTGGTCGTATTCCTGTTCCAGATGCCGGTAGAGCCAGTTGGCGAGATCGCGAAGCGCTTCGGCGACCACGGCCTCAGCATCGCCAATGACCTCGGCCGCAGCCGAGCTTTCCCGTGTGACGGAGACGGCCATGGTGAAGGCATGATAATAAGAACCGCGATGTGAAACTTCGGCGCGCAGCTGGTAGAAATTCCGCCGCTGCGCCGCCTGCAAGGTCTCGGCAATGCGATGCAGGGTTGGATCCTGCGGCGCATAGGCGCGCAGATCGGCAGCGGCGGATTTCCGGTAGGAGTACGTGCCCTCCCAACAAGCTCCATCGCCTTGCGACCAGAACCCGCTGAACCAGATGCAGGGATCCTCCCGCGTGCGGCCGCCGACAAGACGGGAAACCCTTGTCTTGATGCGGATGCCAAGGATGTCCGCGATGCGCTGGAAATCCTCGAAGACGGTGTCATACCAGTCATGGTCGAAGCCGCCTTCCCGATACCAGGCGCGGGCCCTGTACTTGGCACCTTCGGGGAGTTCATCAAGGCGATAGACGGTCGTGGCGATCACTTGGGGCATGAGTGGTTCCCTCATTTGCATGGCCCGGACATTTGCCGGGGGTAGGTTTCCGGAAAGGGCGAAGATCAGGCCACCAAGGCGAGATCGACTGCGGCCGCCGCAAGGTCGCGCCAGAACGGGTCGACCAGACGGCCTTCCAGCGCTTGGGCGCGGGTGAGTAGCGCAGCGGCAGATGCGGCTTCGTCGGCGTCTGTTGCCGCGCGCGCCTTAGCCCGAAACCCGCAGGCCTCATTCACCACGCGCCGCGCTTCGGCATCACTGTTGACCGGGGTGCACCATTGAACGCCGCCCATCTGCGCCTCCCCCGCCAGCACGAGGCAGTGCTCGGCATCGAGGATGGTGAGGAACTGTGGCACCAAGCGCAGGGCTGCATCGCGCCCCGCGTCGACATGACCGGAAGCGACGCCGTTGCGGACCAGGGCCATGGCGGCCGCGAGGTCACCACAGGTGCCGAGGTCGACCTCGCGGTTGATGCACAGCTGATCGAGAGCCGGATCGTCCCAATGCGCGAGGCAGCTGCAGCTGACCCGCAGGGGCA
This sequence comes from Gemmobacter caeni, assembly GCF_003054195.1. Classification (GTDB taxonomy): domain Bacteria; phylum Pseudomonadota; class Alphaproteobacteria; order Rhodobacterales; family Rhodobacteraceae; genus Gemmobacter; species Gemmobacter caeni. Next base: position 1,401 of record NZ_QBKP01000032.1, on the reverse strand, counting down.
AGCGGTCCGAGAGGCGCAGACGGGCAAGGACCCCGCCGATCAAGTTGTCGCCGGGGCCACAGAACGCGGTTTGGGAGATGGGTGCAGTCATCGCGATCACTCCGCGACGGGCGGCAGGAGACGCTCTCCCACCCTGAAACCCGTCACGGAATCCCCCGCCCGTCTCTTCCTCTGGCGGGTGCCCGACCGCCAGGATCGGCACCGGCCATCAGGGGTTCATCCCCCTGCCCTGCCCCGCCAGCCGATGAAACTCGACGGGCCGTCATAAACGGCATGGCGCGCTTCATTGATGACGAAGCCGAAGGCGCCGACCTTGTACTCCCCGGAAGGGACAAGGAAGCGACGCTCCTCGGATTTCGGATCACGCGGCCCGCCCCGCGTGGCGATCACCTCGGTGAAGCCGCGATGCTTGTCGGAATAGATCGCCGAGATCACGACCCAATCGCTCGCATGGTCGCGGGCAAAGGCTTCGCCGTCGCGCGTGTGGGACTCACCGGGCTTGAGCGCCCGGCCATGGATCGCCTCCCAGGCATCCGGCCAGCTGTGGCGCAGCGTCTCTTCCGCCTGCCGGCGTTCCAGACCCGTGAAGAGATTCGGCCAGGCCGTCGCGACAGCGGCCCAGGCGGCATCCTCCTCGTACCAACCTCCAGCCGCGCGCAGGCGGGGATGGACTTCGGCATTGCGGTCCGCCGTCAGGTGGAACCCGCCATGGCCGGAGGTCGAGTGGAACACCACGCCCTCGCCGTAGCGGACCGCGCCCTGCGATGGTCCCCAAGGCGTGCTGGCATGGGCGCGGAATTCCTGCCTGCCGAGGGCGACCTTCGCGGCCTGATGCTCGGCCTGTTCCTGAACGATGGCATGGAACGCAACCTCGTCAGCGACATCGCCGCCATGGCCGTAGAAGTCGGACCGCTTCCAGTCCGACAGGGGCTTGGAGAGGCGCCAGCTGCTGCCGAGGAAATGCCGGCCATCAGCCTTGGGGATCATGGCATAGGCGGCATCGCCGATCCGGGCGACCGTCAGGCCATCGGAACTGCGGCCAAATTCCGGGAGGGGGACGGAGGCGGGTTTGCAGGAAGGAACGGCGGTGTTCATCCGACCAGCGCCTCCACCGCGTCGATGTCTTCGCCGTTCAGCGCCGCAGTCAGCCATTCATGGGTGCTGATCCAGCCAATGCTCTTGCGGTCGCCAAGGTCAATGACATGCGCGCCGCCGCCGAACGCTTCCAGCCGGGGCCGGGAACAGGTGTGGGCATATTATGCCGGGATCAGGATTATGCCGCATGGCCAGTGCCCACGCTTTAGAGCGTTGGCCTTGGCCATGCGGTCATTCGGCATATTCAGAGCGACTCGAGGAAGGCCAGCAGCTGATCGTCTGGTCGGTATCGGCTGGATTTGACCC
>NZ_QBKP01000031.1 GCF_003054195.1 Gemmobacter caeni | reverse complement strand
TGAAACGCGCCCCTCGCAGCCTTCAACACCATGTTTTATATAGGAAATATAATGGTCAGGACAGCGAAATCAGCGCCTTACTTGGGAAATGTGGGTTTCAGCCGGTGCACGGCGAAGCGTCGGATATTGGTGATCGAGGCATGGCCGGTTCCGAAATCGTCAAGGTCGATGGTGCAGCCCAACTGCGCCATTGCCGCGATGTTGCGCACGATCACGTCATGTTCGGTACTGGCGATCACGGTTTCCAGAATCTCGATGCAAAGACGACCTGGCTCCAGACCGAAACGGTCGATTTCCCATTCCAGCTTCTCGACGAAGCGGGGATTGCGCAACTCTGCCGCTGAGAGGTTGATGCCGACTTTCGGCACATTCAGCCCCGCGCGATCCCAGCGCGACAGGGCCGTCAGCGCCTGAAACAGCATGACCTCGCCCAGACGCTCCGCCAGCCCGGCCTCTTCAATCGCCCCCAGAAACTCGACAGGGGGCACCACGCCGCGTTCGGGGTGATGCCATCGCGCGAGCGCCTCGAATCCGGTGATGTCGCCGGTATCGGTGGAAACCTGCGGCTGAAAATGGGCGCGGATCTCGCCCTGATCCAGCGCGTTTTCCAACAGGCCGCGCAGGGCATCGCGGTCGGCCCGTTTGCGCGCCATGTCGGGGGCGAAGGCGCGGATGGCGGCTGGGCCGTTGCGCAGCGCCTCATCCGCCGCGATCTGCGCCGCATCCAGCAACGCACGGCCTTCGGCGGCAGGTGCCGCGACACCGAGGCAGAAACCGACCGAGCAGCTGACATAGAGGCGCATTGCATTGAGGCTGATGGGCGGCGCAATCGCGGCCTGAAGCCGCGCGGCAAGCTGGATCATGCTTTCCAGATCCAGCCGCCGCTGGGGGCTCAGCGCCACCGCAAAACCGCCACCTTCCAGCCGCGCAACCACATCCCCGCTGCGCAGGGCGCTGCAAATGCGTTCGGCACAGCGGGCCAGTACCTCGGTCTGCGCAGCGCGTCCATGCCGGTCCAGCAACAAGGCGGCATCGTCGAACTGCACGACAAGACAGCCGGTCTGCAAACCGCTGGCCGGTGCCGCGCGCAAGGCTGCATCGAGCAGCGTCACCAGTTGAGGCCGGAGCGCCAGACCCTGCAAGCTATCCGGCATCGGGTGCATGGCGGTTTCAGCCGGGCGCAGCAGATCCAGTGCCACGCCTGCCAGCGGCGCACCGAGCGCGAGTCCCAGCAGGGCCCGCTCTCCACCCAGCCAGTAGGCCGCCAGCGTCGCCGCAGGCAGCAGGAGCAGAGTTTCAGGCTGCCGCAAGCGCCGCAGCATCCGGCCCATGTTTTCTGACAGCCGTTTCCGGATTTGACCCGACATCGCGCCCTCGCCACATCCGCGACCCCTCGGCCGCCGATGCACCCTAGGCGCGCATCCTCGACGGTTCGTTAAAATTCCTGTCCGAGATGCGGAGGATTTTCGCTAAATGTTCCGGGTTTCGCAGTCAGCCCGGTGAAATCGAAAATGGAAGGGTCGAGCAGATGCGACGGTCGCGCATTCATCAGCGCGCGGAACATCACCTGCCGCCGGCCGGGGCTTCGGGCCTCCCATCCGTCAAGCAACTGTTTGACCTGCTGGCGTTGCAAGCCTTCTTGGCTGCCGCACAGATCGCAGGGAATGATCGGGTAATTCATGGCGCGGGCGAATTTCTCGCAATCGGCCTCGGCCACGAAAGCCAGCGGGCGACAGACGAACAGATCGCCTTCCTCATTCAGCAGCTTGGGTGGCATGGTTGCCAGCCGTCCGCCGTGGAACAGGTTCATGAAGAAGGTTTCCAGAATGTCGTCGCGGTGATGGCCAAGCACCACGGCCGAGCAACCCTCTTCCCGCGCAATGCGGTAAAGATTGCCGCGCCGCAGCCGGGAGCAGAGCGAGCACATGGTCTTGCCCGGCCCGATCTTGTCCATCACCACCGAATAGGTGTCCTGGTATTCGATGCGATGCGGCACGCCCATGCGTTGCAGGAAGTCCGGCAGGACGGTTGCCGGGAAATTCGGCTGACCCTGATCCAGATTGCAGGCCAGCAGATCGACCGGCAGGAGGCCGCGCCATTTCAGTTCGTGCAGGACAGCAAGCAGGGTATAGCTGTCCTTTCCGCCGGAAAGACAGACCAGCCAGCGCGTGCCGCGTTCGATCATCCCGTATTTGTCGATGGCATCCCGCACCTCGCGCACCAGCCGCTTGCGGAGCTTGCGGAATTCTGTGGTCGCGGGGGCGCCATGAAACAGCGGATGGATGTCCTCCGCCAGATCGTCGTCGGAAAGATGCAGATCGTCGGCCATTGGCCCCTCGCGCGCTGGAACGGCCTGCATATGCCAGAAGCGGCGCGCGCTTGCAAACCGGGCGTTGCCGGGGGATGACCCACCATGTGAGCGGAGCCGTCGCCTATCCGGGTGGATAGGTCAGAACAGACCCTGATCCCGCGCGATCAGCGCTGCCTGGGTGCGGTTATGCGCGCCGATCTTGCGATAGAGCGTCTTCATATGCAGCTTCACGGTCGGCTCGGTGATCCCGAGGTCGCGGGCGATTTCCTTGTTGGCCTTCCCCGAAACCAGCCCGCGCAGCACATCCATCTCGCGTCCTGACAGGCGCTGCACCAGCGGATGCGGTGCTTCTTCCTGCGCGGCGCGCAGAAACTCCAGCGGGGCATATTGCTCGCCCATCGCCATGAAGCGCACCGCATTGGCCAGCGACTTCGCGCTGAGCGTCTTGGGCAGATAGCCCGCAGCCCCCATGGCCAGCGCCTGTTCGGCAATGTCGGCAGTCGCCGTGCCCGAAATCAGCGCGACCCGCTGCCCGCCCGCCATGGCCATGACCTGCCGCAGGCTTTCCAGCCCGTTCATGCCAGGCATCGCCACATCCAGAATGACAAGATCGAAGCGCGGCGCGGATTTGATGGCCTTCACCGCTTCCGGCAGGCTGCCTACGGCCGCGACCTCGGCGCCAGCTTCGACTTGCAGGAACAGCATGATCGTATCGCGCACGAGGTCGTGGTCGTCCGCGATCAGGATACGCATGCCATTTGCTCCATTTGTTGCCTTGGACGTGGCATCGGTCGAGCGCGATTGGGCCAGATACAGCTTCACTCTCCTTTGGGGCGATTCGTGTTGGGAGGAAACAACGCCAGCGCTTGACGATTATAGGTTGAAAGATGGCAAGTGTGAGGCCTTGCGAAAGGATATCGGGGCGCATCCTGACGGACAGGTCAAGTCGCCACCCCGCCACTGCTGGAGGGCGGCCTTGCCCGGCCAGCCCGCCAAACAGGCCCTAAGGTCTTGTTCCGGCGCCTTGGGGCAGAACCCCGGCAGGTGTCCGGGCGTGCCGAGTGATGCAAATGGATATCGCCCATGCGCGCTCGACCTCGCTCTTGCTGGATCTGGTGCTGATCGGGCTGACCTTCCGTGCGCTCTGGACCGGGCGGGGCGCCTATTGAGCCCCTATCCGCAAGGATAGTCCGACAGTTCCGATACGAATGCCCGGCCGATGCCCAACATGCTAGTCTCCGGCTCAAAAATCCGCGCGCCGGTTCCGCAGCCAGCCCTTCCAGAGGATATCACCGCCTTGGCCCCACGTCTTACCCGCAGAATCGTCCTGGCCGCGCTGACCAGCCTTGCCGCCATGACCGCGGCGCAGGCCGATACCCCGTTGCTGACCCTGACGGGTACTGTCGACGGCAAGCCCGGCACCAGCGTCACCTTCGATGCAGCCGCCCTTGCCGCCTTGCCACAGATCACCTTCACCACAAGCACGGTCTGGACGGAAGGCCCGCAGGAATTCACCGGCGTCTCGCTGGGCGCGGTGCTGCGGGCTGCCGGCATGACCGGCGCGCTGCTGGAGGCCTATGCCGCTAATGACTATTCGGTCGAGATCCCGGTGGAGGACTGGCCGGAGAATGCCCCCATCATCGCCCACAGCCGCAACGGCACCGCCATGTCCCTCCGTGACAAGGGGCCGCTGTGGATTGTCTATCCCTACGATTCCGACCCGGCTTACCGCAGCGAGGTGATCTACACCCGCAGCATCTGGCAACTGGAACGGATCGAGGTTCGACCCTAGGATCGGCAGCGGATCGGAAGAACGACAGGTGACGGATGACGCGATGCCAGGCTCCGGGCTGAATCCGGCTGCTGACCGGAAGCGCCGCCGGTTACGGCGCCTGCGCCTGCTGGTGGTTTCGGCCATCCTTGCCATCCTGTTCGGCATCATGGGCGCCATGACGCAGAACGTGGTCGCGCAGCTGAACACGCTGCGCTCTGCCGCTTCGGACAATCTGCAATGGACGCTGTCGCAGGTTGATGCGGAATTCCTGCGCTTCCGTCACGCGCTGGATACCGCCCGTGTCGAGGTGCATCTGGGGCAAACCACCGCGGCCCAGCTTGCCGATCTGCGCAAGCGGTTCGACATCTTCTACAGCCGGATCGACACGTTTCGCGCCACGGGCACCTATTCCACCCTGCGCCGCAATGCCGAGTTCAAACAGAATTTCGAGGTGATCCGCCAGGCGCGCGACCGGATGAGCGCTCTGGCTGATCTGCCCGATGCCGGGCTGGTGGCGGCCCTGGACCAGATGGACCGCGAGGCCGAGACGGTTGCGCCCGTGGTGCGCGCGCTGTCGGTCATGGGACTGGCGCAGTTCGCCACACATTCGGATGCCACGCGCATCGCCGTGACCACGACACTGGCCAGGCTTGCCCTGATGGCGGGGGGGATGTTCGTGGCGATCTCGCTTCTGGCGGTGCTGCTGCTGCGGATGTACCGGCTGAGCGAGCGCCGCGCCGTGGACCAGATGCTGACCACGGCGCGGATGCGCACGGTGATCCAGACCTCGCTTGACGGGATCGTGGTCTGTGACCGCGCGGCGCGCATTCTGGATTTCAGCCCGGCGGCAGAGGCGATCTTTGGCTGTACGGTGGAAGAGGTCACCGGGCAGGATCTTCTGACGCTCGTCAAGCCCGAGGAGGACAGGGACCGCAGCCTTGCCGCTGCCCTGCGCAATCCCGCGCCGGAAACGCTGGGGCGGCTTTATGTCGATGGCATCGGGCGCGACGGGCGCGTCTTTCCGGCCGAAATCTCGCTGCGTGTGGCAGAGGGCGATCAGGGGCAGATCTTCGTGCTGTTCATCCGCGACATCTCGCAGATCAGGCAGGCCGAGGCCGATCTGATCGAGGCGCATGACCGTGCCGTCGCGGGCGAAAAGGCCAAGGCGGAATTCGTGGCAGTCATGTCGCACGAGATGCGCACACCGCTGAACGGGTTGCTGGGCACCATGTCGCTGCTGGCCGATACCCGGCTTGACCCGCAGCAGAAAACCTATCTCGGCTCGATGGAGGTTTCGGGCCGGCTGCTCAGCGCGCTGGTGAACGATGTTCTGGACATTTCGCAACTGGAGGCCGGGATGATGCGCCTGCAATCAAGGCCGTTCCGCCTGTCCGACATCGTGGAAGATGTGATCGCCAATCAGCACGGTCTGGCCAGGGTCAATGGCATCACGCTGGACTGGGGCTGGCAAAGCCCGCCCTTCGAACCGGCGGTCGGCGATCCCGACAAGATCCGGCAGGTCTTGCTGAACTTCGTGAACAACGCGATCAAATTCACGCCCCGCGGCGGGGTGCGGATCGAGATCGAGGCGCTGGACCCGGCGGCACCGGTCTCGGAGGTCGAGTTGCGGGTGATCGACACCGGCCTCGGGATTGCCGAAGCCGATCTGGAACGGATTTTCCGCGATTTCGAGATGATCGACAGCTCTTACGGGCGGCGCTCGGGCACCGGGCTTGGGCTGGGCATTTCGCGGCGGCTGGCCGGGCTGATGGGCGGCGAGGTGGGGGTGGAAAGCACACAGGGCGAAGGCAGCGTGTTCTGGATGCGGCTGCCGCTGGAACGCAGCGCGGCCGCCTTGCCGCTGCCGGAGGGCACTGCCGCCGTGCCGCCGGATGCGGCGGCTCCCGGCCACGCCCTTTCCGTGCTGATTGTCGAGGACAACGAAATCAACCGGATCATCCTGCATGACATGGTCACGCTCGCAGGTCATGCGGTGACCGAGGCCTGTGATGGACGCGAGGGCGTGGCACGCGCCGCAGAAACCCGGTTCGATGTGATCCTGATGGATATTTCGATGCCCGTCATGGACGGGCGGGCTGCGACCCGCGCGATCCGCATGGGAACGGGCGCCTCGGCGGCGGCTCCCATCGTTGCGATTACCGCCCATGCCCTGCCGGAGGAAGTGGCCGCCTTCCGGGCCGCAGGCATGACGGATGTGCTGAAGAAACCCATTAACCGCAAGGAACTGCTTGCGGCCCTGGCAGAGGTTTCCGGCGCCGCGCCGCAGGCGGAAGGGATGGGGGCCGTGGCCAGACCAACAGGGCCGCTGTTCGATGCCTCCCGTCTGGTGCCGGATGACTCCGCACCTGTTTCTGCCGCACTCCGCGCCCTGACGGGGCGGTTCATCGACCAGATGGACGCAATGGCGCTGGATCTGGCCGATGAACCGCAGGCCGGTGACCCCGCCGCGCGGATGCAGCTCTTGCACCGCTGCGCGGGGGCGGCGGGCACATTTGGCGCCGTGGCGCTTCATGCCCGACTCCATGCCATTGAGACCGCCTGGAAGTCGGGTGACAGCCAGCCACTTGCCGATGCGGCCCGCAACATCCCGCCGCTTTGGCAAGAGACGCGCGGGCAGATCCTTGCCTGGCTGGAACGGATGCCGCCCGGCGCCTGAGGTCAAGGGCTTCCCAGTACCGTGCCCACGACGCGGGCCACATCGGCAATGTTGGTCACCGCGCTGTCATAGCAGGCGATGGCATCGCCGGGCAGCAGATAAGGGTCGAATTCGTCCCGGTCGGCGCGGGTCATCATATCCTCTATCCGGCGTTCGATCACGACCGAAACGCCGGTGACAGGGTTGCGCGACATCATCTTTGTCGCTGAAGATTTTCGGGACTGCCTTTCCTTACGGCGCCCCACATTGAATCTGATATGCGGTTCTTCACCCGCCGCTACCGCATGAATGATCCGATAAGCGCTACTATGACGCTTTGTACCTGACTGGCAGCAGGTGGCGGTGCTGTGATCTGAATGCCAGTTACTCGATTAACTCCAGAATGCAGGCGTCCACCGTGTGTGCGGAGTGGATCGCAACTCGGGTGTGGCGTGGCTTGATAGTGATATTTGATGCGGCTCCTCTGACCGGCCATATGCCTCGCATTTGCATCAAAACCTGCCGGTGGTTCGTGGCGAATACGGAGATTGTGAAGGCTTTGTTGCCGGAAACATCCTGAGGTGGCTGTGGTTCGACACGCTCTTGCGCAGGGCCTTTGTGCTGCGCCCTGACCGCGCAGCAAGATATCGCCCGAGGCGCGGCGTGAACGGTTCCCAACCTGACCGTTGCCGCTTTGGCCTTGTCAGACAGCGGTTACATTCCACTATTGATCACCGACCCGGGCCAGCGCACTATACCCGGCAACGCCCGGATTCCCTGCGCTCCCTGAAAACACGCCCGCAAAGAGGCGTCGAGGGCACCGGAACCGGCACGATGACCATGCAGCCTTTTTGGGGAGGAAAGGCCATGATGTGTTTCGACGAGTGGAACAGTTGTATCCTCAACAATTGTGGCCACTACTATAGCAAGCCGGTGAAGAACACCCGCAAGCCGGTCGGAATCTTCAGTCTGCGCCGCCGTCACGGGGTCGATATCGCAGACATGCAATGCGAGATCGACCAGATCGAACGTCTGCGCGCGGGCATTCGCCGGGACGACCACGAATATCTTTTCCTGCTGATGCAGAAATCCGGCGAGATGCGCGTGGCCCATAATGGCCGGGAAGAGGTGTTGATGGCGGGCGACAGTCTGCTGATGGATTCGACGCGCACGGCCGAACTGCGTTTCGACGGCAAGGCATCGTCGTTCCTGTCGGTGCATCTGCCACGCAGCCTCTGCCTGGAAGGGCGGGGGGCCAGTCCTGTCACCGGGCGGCGCATGGACCGGGCGCATCCGCTGCGGCCCAGTCTTGATGCGCTGATGAACGGCGAGGGGCATGGCGATTCCCATGCCGATTATCTGTTCGATTTCATTGCCATGATGTTCCGCCCTGATGAACGCCCGGGCGACGCGGCGTCGTTCCGCGACCGGCACGGGCGGTTCCGCTACATCTGCGACACGATCGAGCGGCATGTCCCCGACAGCGACTTCACCATCGAGCGGCTCGCCGGGCTGGTGCATATGTCGCGCCGTCAGTTGCAACGCGATTTCCGCGACAATGGCACCACCTTTACCCGCGTGCTTTGCGAGGCCCGGATGAAGCTGGTCGCCAGCCATCTGCGCCGTGCGGCGCGGCAGAAACAGCGGCCCGCGATTTCCGATCTGGCCTATCGCGCGGGGTTCAGTGATCTGTCGCACTTCAACCGCAGTTTCCGGCAGCTTTATCAGCTTTCGCCGGGCGGCTACTATGAAGACCATCTTCAAATCCTGATCGAACATTGATCTGAAATGTTTTTTTTGGCGCGTGGGGCCACAATTCTGGCGCACCCGGCCAAGACCCGGCCCGCGCTGCCGTGATCTGGTTTTCATCCAGAACCGAGGGGAGGCGGTCGAGGATGAACAGAATGGACGTGCAGAGTCTGACCGGACCGAACCCGCCGCGCGTGGCGGGATGGCTTCGGCAAAGCCCTTCCTCCGCCCCACCCCCCGGATTCCGGCGGGACCGCGCCGCCGCATGAAACCCCTAGTCACTTCAGCAGGTCGCCAAATGAAACACCATCTTCTGCTTTCGCTTTCGGTTCTGGCCGCCACCGGCGGTCAGGTTCTTGCACAGGAAAAAGACATCCAGCCCGAAACCCTTGCCGTCGAAGCGCGGATTTCCGAGGGAAATCATATCTATCTGATGGATATGGGCATCTCGGGGTCCAGTTCGGTCTTCGTGCTGAACGCCGATGACCTGTCGCTCGAAGGCAATATCGGCGCGGGCACCTTCAGCCAGATGCTGATGAGTGGGGATGGCAAGTCGATCTATACCGGCTCGGTCTACATGAAGCGCTATACCCGCGGCCCCATCGAGGCGGTGATCGAGGAATACGACCCGCAAACCCTGAACCTGCGGCGCGAGTTCACGGTGTCCGACAAGATGGCTCAGACGCTTAGCCAGAAGGGCGCACTGAACCTTTCGGCGGATGGCAAATACATGCTGGTCCAGAATGCCACGCCCGCGACCTCGATCAACGTGGTCGATCTGGCGGCGGGGAAGGATCTGGTCGAGGTGCCGACCCCCGGCTGCTGGACCGCCTATCCCTCCATTGAAGGGCTGGCCTTCACCACCATCTGCGGTGATGGCTCTCTGGTGAAATACACGGTTGGCGCCGATGGCACGGTCAGCGAACCGGCGAAATCGGACAAGATCTTCGATGCCGATACGGCGCCGATCTTCGGTGTCGCGCTGCGGATCGACGGCAAGCTGGTCTACATCTCGTTTGACGGCAAGCTGCTGGAGGTTGATGACAGCGGCGACAAGCCGGTGCTGGGCCGCACCATCGCCTTCGCAAAAGATGGCTGGGCGCCTTCTGGCTATACGCTGATGGCCTATCACGCCGCGTCGAAAACCCTGTTCGTGATGATGCATTCCAATGCGGGCGACGGCACGCACAAGAACCCGGCGGAAGAGATCTGGGCGATCAACATGACCAGCGGTGAGGTTGTGGGTCGCAGCGCTGCGCATGGCGAAACCAATATCGCCGTGAGCACGGGCGAGGTGCCGCAACTGATCGGCGTGGATCATCTGGGCGGGCTGCATCGTTACGATGTGACGCTGGGCGATACCGTCAGCCTGACGGAAAGCGCCGCCAAGGAAGGGGCTGCCTTCTTCCCGACGATGATCGCGACGGATTACTGAGATGGCGGCGCTTGCCTCTCTTGCTTCGGTGACGGTGACCAGCTTCCTGGTCATCGTGCTGGCGCGGGCGGTCTGGCACAAGGTGGAACGGTTTCTGGAAACCGTGGGTTTCGCACAGGGTTACGGCCTGGTGCCCGAAGCCTGGGCTGCCCCGGCGGTTCGGCTGCTGACCGGCGTCGAGGTGGCAACGATCCTTGCGCTGATCCTGCCGGTTTCGCGTCCTTTCGGCGGGTTTCTGGCGGCGGGTCTGTTCTCGGGCTACGCGGCCATCATGGCAGTGGCCCTGGTGCAGGGCCGCAGCCGGATCGACTGCGGTTGCGGCGGTCTGCCGCAAATCGTGTCGGTCTTCACGCTGGGCCGCAATGCCGTGCTGACCCTGCTGGCGCTGTCGGTGGCGATGCTGCCTGCGGCCCCGGTGCCGAAGTTCGATGTTGCCATCGCCATTGCCGGCGCGCTGGTCCTTGTCGCCATCTATACCATCATCGAGCGCCTTGCCTCGCATCTGCCCTATATCCGGCAGGGAGACCTCTAGCATGAACCTCCTGATCTTTTCGAACATCCTGCTGTGGGTCGTGGTGCTGATCCAGCTTGCGGTGATCTTCGCCCTGGCCCGCCAGATCGGTATTCTGTTCGAGCGTGTCTCGCCCGTCGGCGCGATGATCTCGGATGCGGGGCCAGCGCTGGGTGACAAGGTTCCGGCGCTGGCCTTGCCCAACCTGAACGGGCCTGGGCTGACGCTCGGACGGGCAGGGGGGCGTTCGCAACTGGTGTTTTTCCTGTCGACCAGTTGCCCGATCTGCAAGGCGCTGCTGCCCGCGCTGAAATCCATCAAGGCTGACGAACAGGGCTGGCTCGACGTGGTTCTGGCCTCGGACGGGCGCGAGCAACTGCACCGCCGCCTGATTGAAGCCGAAAACCTCGAAGCCTTCCCCTATGTGCTGTCCCCGGAGCTGGGGATGAGCTTCAAGGTCTCGAAACTGCCCTTCGCCGTACTCATCGACAAGGATGGCAAGGTGGCGGCCAAGGGTCTCGTGAACAGCCGGGAACAGCTTGAAAGCCTGTTCACCGCTTCTGAAACCGGCATCCCCTCCTATCAGGCCGCTGTGGCCGGGATGACCTCCTGACATATCGTGACATCAAGAAGGAAACCGACATGACCCGTTTCATTGACAGATTCCTCAAGCGCCTCGATGGTGCGACTGAGGCGAATATCCGTTCTTCCGCGCGCCGCAATGGCCGCCGGTCCTTCCTCGCCCGCACCGGCATGGCGCTGCTGGGCGCCGCCGTCTCGGTGCCGGTGCTGCCTTTCGACCGCCGGGCCTTCGCCTCGACCGAAGGCGGCGCGGCGGATCCGTGCAGCTACTGGCGGCATTGCGCCATCGACGGTTTCCTGTGCGAGGATTCCGGCGGCTCGCTGACTTCCTGCCCGCCGGGCAGCAGCGTTTCGGCGGTGTCCTGGGTCGGCACCTGCTCGAATCCCGATGACGGCAAGGACTACCTCATCAGCTACAATGACTGCTGCGGCAAACCCTTCATCCCCAGCGCGACCTTCTGCAACAACAACAAGGGCGAACGTCCCGGCTATCGCATGGGTCTTTACAACGACATCAACTGGTGCACCGCCAATACCGACAAGGGCTATCATTGTACGGTGTCGGTCGTCGTGGGTCTGGCCGATTGATGCGCGCGGTTCTCCTTGTGGCCGCTCTTGCCGGTCTCCTGTCCGGTCCCGCATCCGCCGAGGATGCGGGGGCGGCCCTGTTCGACGCGCATTGCGCCGCCTGCCATAATACCGGCGGGATCGGAACGCCGGGGTTGGCCCCGCCGCTGAACCGGCCGGATTTCTGGCAGGCGCTGGGCGACAAGGCGCCGACCTATATCAGCGGCATTGTCACCAAGGGCTTCGCCAAGCCGATCACCGTGAACGGCGAACGCTATATGGGGCTGATCATGGTGCCGGTCGCCGGGACCACGGATGAGGAACTGGCGCAGATTACCAGCTGGGTTCTGTCTGATCTGGGCCAGACCGACCAGTCGGTAACGCTTGCCCAGATCGCCGAGATGCGCGCCAGCATGACCACGCAGGATGATCTGAAGGCCCTGCGCCCGCCGACGGAGTGAGAGCATGATGAAACAGGCCCTGCTGGCTTCGCTTCTGGTTCTGGCCACGGCTGCACCGGGTGTCGCGGGGAATACCGCGACCTCACCCCGTGCGAACTATGTGCTGCATTGTTCCGGCTGCCACGGCATGCAGGGGCTGGGCACGGTGGAAGGCGGCATTCCCGCCTTTCCCAATTCGGTCGGCTATATCGTCAGCATCGAATCCGGTCGTGACTACGTCATGCATGTGCCAGGCGTGGTCGGGAACAACATGACCAACGCTCAGATCGCGGAGGTGATGAACTATATCCTTGATCAGTGGTCTGACGGCAGCGGCCATTTCACCGAGGCCGAGGTGACGCGCCGTCGGGCGGTGCCGGTTGGCGATGTCGTGATCTATCGCCGCAAGGTGGTCGAGGATCTGCGCAATCTGGGCGTCGAGATTGCGGAATATCCCTGGCCGTGAACGGGCGGTTCCGGCGCTGCTGATCCTTGCGGTCATGGCGCTGGCCGATCCGTGGCGCAGTGGCGGGCTGTTCTGGGACTTCGGCAATGCGCTGGGGTTTCTGGCATTGGCGGGCTTGTTGTTCCAGATGATCCCCGGCCCGCGTGGCACACCCCGCCCGCATGAATTGCTGGGCTACTGGGTTCTGGCCATTGCATGTCTGCATGCGTTCTGGTTTCTCGCGGGCGATGCCGTGGCGCGGTTCTATCTGTTGCCGGGTGGTCCCCTGCATATGTGGCTGGGCCTTGCCGGTCTGTTGCTTCTGGCAGGGCTGAGCATCCTTGCCCGCATGCCTGATCGCCGGCGCCTGCACCCGAGCTATCGCGGCTTTCGCAGGCTGCACCGGCATCTTGCGCTGGCCTGTCTGGCGGCAACGCTGCTGCATGTCCTGCTGAGCGGTTTTTATCTGCCTCTGTGGTGGCAGGCGGCGGCTCCGGTCGCCATTGCGCTGGCCTGCGCCTTTGGTCGCCGGATCTGGCCGCGCGCATCCGCTGTTCCGGTTGCAGCCTGGCTGGGGGCCGGTGGCGGGGCGGTGGCCGTCTTCGTCCTGATGCGTGAGGTGATGCCGTGAAATGGCTGCTGGCCGCGCTGTTTCTGGCCGGGGTGGCGCTGGTCGTCACCGGATTGCCGATGGGCCAGCCGCTGCCGGAGCGTGCGGCCCGCTTCGGGGGCAGCCTTGCGGTGCTGCCGATGACCTTCACCCATCAGTCGCATTTCGGCAAACCCTGTGCGACCTGTCACCATGAGTTTGTCGACCGCACGGCCGGGCCGCCCTGCATGGCCTGCCATGTCACCGACCAGAAGGTCGCCCCGCTGCTGGAGGCGCAGTTCCATGGCCTTTGCCAGAGCTGCCATATCGACGAACATGCGGCGGGCAGGCCCTCTGGTCCCACCCGCCGCTGCATCGCCTGCCATCTGGACGATCACGCGTTCTGAGCCGCCTCGTTGCGCAGCATCTCCTGCATCCGGTCGCGCATGACGAATTTCTGCGGCTTGCCCGTGGCGGTCAGCGGCAGGTCAGTCACGATCCGCACATGGCGCGGGATCTTGAAATGCGCGATCTGGCCCTTGCAATGGTCGCGCAATGCCTCTGCCATCAGCGTGCTGCCGGGTTTCAGCACGACCCAGGCGCAGACCTCTTCCCCGAAAGTATCGTCGGGGATGCCGAAGACCTGCACATCGCTGACCTCGGGGTGGCGGATCAGGAACTCCTCGATCTCGCGCGGGTAGATGTTCTCGCCGCCCCGGATGATCATGTCCTTGACCCGTCCGACGATGGTGCAGAAGCCTTCCGCATCCAGCACGCCCAGATCGCCGGTGTGCATCCAGCCGTCTGTGATACTGGCCTCCGTTGCGGCCTCGTCGCCCCAGTAGCCCGCCATCACCGAATAGCCGCGGGTCCACAGCTCGCCTTTTTCGCCCACCGGCACGGTGTTGCCCTCGGCGTCAACCAGCTTCACCTCCAGATGCGGATGGATGCGGCCCACGGTTTCGCAGCGCTTTTCGGTGGGATCGTCGGTAAAGCTTTGGAACGAGACGGGGGAGGTTTCGGTCATGCCATAGCATATCGTCACCTCGCGCATGTGCATGTCGCGGTTCACGCGTTTCATCACCTCGATGGGGCACAGCGCCCCCGCCATGATGCCGGTGCGCAGGGTGGACAGGTCGCGGTGCTGGCGATCCAGTTCCTGCAACATGGCAACGAACATGGTGGGCACGCCGTAGCAGGCAGTGGCACCTTCCGCCGCGATGGCGTCAAGCGTCTGCGCCGGGGTGAAGCCTTCACCGGGGAAGATCATCTTCGCGCCCTTGCTGACCGCGCCCAGCACGCCCATCACCATGCCGAAGCAATGATAAAGCGGCACCGGAATGACCAGCCGGTCGGCTGAGGTCAGCGCAATACGGTCGGTCACGAAACGCGCGTTGTTGACGATGTTGAAATGCGACAGTGTGGCGCCCTTGGGCATGCCGGTGGTGCCCGAGGTGAACTGAATGTTGATCGGGTCCGTGGGGGCCAGCCCTGCTTCGATGCCGTCCAGCCGCGCCAGAAGGGCAGGGGTGGCGCGGCCGGTCAGATCGGTGAAGGCGATCATGCCGGAGGACGCGTCATCGCCCATGACCACGATATGCCGCAACTCCGGCAGGCGGGAGCAGGCCAAGGGCACCTCACGGCCCAGTTCCGGGGCCAGTTCGCGGATCATTGCCACATAATCCGAGCTTTTGAACGAACGGGCCGTGATCAGCACGCGGCAGCCAACCTTGTTCAGCGCATAGTCGAGTTCCGACAGACGGTAGGCCGGATTGATGTTCACCAGAATGGCGCCGATGCGGGCGGTGGCGAATTGCGTCAGCACCCATTCCAGCCGGTTGGGTGACCAGATACCGACCCGGTCGCCCTGCGTCACCCCGAGTGACAGTAAACCGGCGGCGCAGCGGTCTACCTCTTGCGCGAAAGCCCGATAGGTCAGCCGCTGGCCTGTTTCGCAGAACACCAGCGCCTCGGCATCACCATGGCTGGCGACCGCCTCGCGCAGAAGCTGCGGGATGGTGGCCTGTTTCAGCGGTGGTTCCCCGGGGCCGGTGACATGCGACAGCCCGTCTTTCGGGGCAGCGCCTGCCGCCATTGCATGAGACATGTTTGATCTCCGGAAAGGGCAAGGCCCGCCCGGCGGGCCGGGCAGGCGGAGCCGTCAATGGTGGCCTCAGCCGCGCGCGACGTTCAGAACCTGCATCTGGGTGTATTCGGCCAGCCCTTCGACAGACTGTTCCACCCCGAGGCCCGAGCCCTTGAAGCCCGCCATCGGAATATGCGGCCCGATGTTGAGCTGCTGATTCACCCAGATCGTGCCAGAGTCGATCTGGCCCGCGATTTCGGTTGCCTTGTCCAGATCGGCGGAATGGACAGACCCGCCCAGCCCGTATTCGGAGGCATTGGCCCGCGCGATCACGTCATTCACATCGCTGAAGCGGATCACCGGCAGGATCGGGCCGAACTGTTCCTCGTCCACGATACGCTGGCCATCGGTTACATCACGCACAATGGTCGGGCTGATGAAATAACCCTTGCCAGCGCGCAACTCGCCTCCGGCAATGATGCGGCCGCTGGTGCGGGCATCTTCCAGATAGCCCTTCACCTTCTCGAACTGCGCCTTGTTCTGGATGGGGCCGACGGTGGTGCCCTGCTTCAGCCCGTCATCCACCACGGCGGCCCTGGCGATGTCGGCCAGCGCGTCGCAGAAATCGTCATAGATCGCGTCATGCACATAGGCGCGCTTGATCGCGAGGCAGACCTGACCCGCGTTGAAGAAAGCCCCGCCATAAACTTTTTCGGCGGTCGCGCGCACGTCGACATCGGGCAGCACGATGGTCGGATCATTGCCGCCCATTTCCAGCGTCACGCGCTTCATCGTGTCGGCTGCGCTGGCCATGATGCGCTTGCCGGTCTGAGACGATCCGGTGAAGCCGATCTTGGCGATGCCCGGATGGGTGGTCATCTTCGGGCCGAGATCATTATTGTCGGTCAGGATGTTGACCAGCCCCGCGGGCAGGATACGGGCGCAGATCTCGCCCAGCTTCAGCGTGGTGACGGGTGTTGTCGGTGCGGGTTTGAGGATGATGGCATTCCCGGCCATCAGCGCAGGCCCGATTTTCCAGCAGGCCAGCAGCAGCGGGAAATTCCATGCGACGATGGCGCCGACCACGCCCAGCGGTTTGTGCCGGGTCTCGATGCGAAATTGCGCATCGTCCTGAATGATCCGGTCGGGCAGCTGCAGAGTCGATGTATGCAGCAGGTAGCCTTGGCTCCACTCCACCTCGCCCGCCGCTTCGGGCAGGGGCTTGCCCTGTTCCATGGTGATGGTGCGGGCCAGATCGTCGGCATTGGCGCGGATGGCGGCGGCCAGATCCTCGATCACGGCGCGGCGCTCGGCCATGGTGGTCCTCGCCCAGATCTTTTGCGCCGCCGCTGCGGCGGCGACGGCCTCGTCAAGTTGGGCTTCAGTCGCGTGCGGAACGCGCGCGAAAACCTCTTCGGTGGCGGGGTTGATGACGTCAAGCATGCGCTCGCCTGCCACCAACCTGCCGTTGATGAGCATTTTGTAATCCATGGCTTCCTCCCTCGACGGCAGACCGCCGTCTCTGGGCAGAGCTTAAACAGGCGAAGCGGGTGGTGTCTGGGGCTGCGGCGCCAAATCATCCGCGTGCGGTGCCAAAATAATCAAGCTGAATCAATAGCTCGTAAGAGTATTGGCAAAGAGGCGCAGAAGCCGCGCCCGGATCGTCTGCAAGGCTTGATCCGGGCGCCTTTCTGGTTTGGCCTTAGTTCGGCAAGGCTCCGCAAAAGCCGCCCGATGCGGCAAGGCCAGAGCCGAAGGCAAAGACCACGGGTGCCTTGTAAGGGTTGGGGGGGGTGGTCGTGAGGTCGAAGGCCAGCAGCCCGGCAAGGCCAAGGACCATCAGCGTCGCGGTGAAACGGCGGGTCATGCGCGTGCCTCCAGCCCGACCATCGGGCGAATGCGGATGCCGACAAAGGCCCCTGCGAAGGCGGCCGCGAACCAGACCCAGCCGTGCAGGCTGCCGGTAGAGATGCCCGAGAAGAAGGCGCCGACATTACAGCCAAACGCCAGCCGCGAGGAATAGCCCAGCAGCAGCCCGGCGATGATCGTGGCGATCCAGGCGCGGGCCGGATAGCGGGGCAGGGGCTGTGACAGGCCGCCGCTGCGCCATGTGGCGACACCGAACGCCCCGGCGATCAGGCCAAGATTGGTCAGCGAGGTATAATCGGTCAGCAGAGAGCTTTGCAGTCGCTCGACCGAGCCCGGCGCGCTCCAGAAAGCCGAGCCGGACAGATCCGCCCCCATGGCGCTGGCGCCCTTGGCAGCCCAAAGGCCCAGACCGTAGACCACGCCCCAGGGCTGGCCCGCGACCAGCAGGTTGCCGATGCCAAGGGCCGCAAGCAGCAGGGCCGCGACGACATAACGTGTCGGCAGGCGCCGCGTGCCGGGTTTACCAAGCAGCCAGAACAGCCCGGCCACCAGCGCCAGCCCTGCCAGCGTCACGCCAAGCCCGAAGCCGCCGCGGAGTGTCAGCACCGGCAGCGCACCGAGGCTTGTCCACCAGACCAGCCCATAGGCCCCGGCGAAACTGCCGATGGCAAAGAACGGCAGGGCCAGCAGTCCGACCGGATTGCCCGAGCCCGCATTGACCAGCGTGCCCGAGCCACAGCCCAGCACCACCTGCATCGCTGCGCCGAAGACGAAGGCGCCACCGATCATGGCCCAGCCGATCGGCGCCTGTGCCCCCGACAGCTCCCCCGGATGGCTGCTGAGCAGCGGGATGGCCACGACCGCGACAAGGGCGATGGCCAGAAGCTGCGCCAGCACCCCGGCGGGTTCGCGCCGCAGGATCATCGCCCTCCACGGACCGGCAAAGCCGAAGCGCAGCCCCTCCAGCGTGATGCCGAAGCCGAGGCCGATGGCCAGCATCAACCCGTAGCGCGCGCCCACGAACAGCGCGACCAACGCCACAGCCGCCAGCGCCCCCGCGAGCAGGCCCGCGCGCCAAAGGCCCTGACCGGATGGCCGTGCCGAAACTGTGCCAGCGGCGGACATCAGTTGCCGCCCGTCAGTTGATTGAGCAGATTGGTGAACAGCCCCGGCTGGTTCGCCATCTCGCCATCGGTATGGGAATATTCGACCATCGAGGCGGGATAGAGCCGGACATTCTTGATCCCCGCCAGTTCGGACAGCGCGAACCAGTCGGTCGCGGCCCAATGGCCGGTGTTGCAGAAGGACACCACCTCGTCATTCGCGCCGATGCCCAGCCGCGCCTTCAGCGCCGCCACATCGCCGGTCGGGTTGATCGCCGTGGCGCCCGCGCGGAAGAATTCGGTGTAAGGCAGATTCTGCGCGCCGGGCAGCGTGCCCGGACGGGCTGCGGCGGGGGCGGCCTTCTTGCCTTCAAAGAAGGCGGGCGGACGTGCATCGACAAGGATGGCCTTGCTTTTGCCCGCGACGACATCGCTGACAGCCGCAGTATCGGCGGTCCAGGTATCGTTCCAGGTGATCGTCAGGTCGGTCGGCGCCGGGGTCACGGCGGTGGTCGAGATCGGCAGCCCGGCATTGGCCCATGCTGTCGCCCCGCCGTTCAGCACCGAAAGTTCGGTAAAGCCCGAGCTTTTCAGCGTCCAGTAAACCCGCGCGGCGGCACCGAAATCGGTATCGGTATCGCCCTGCGACACGATGACCACCGGCCGCGCCGGATCGAGGCCCAGCGATTCATAGGTTTCTTCCAGCTTCTCGACCGGGGGGACGGCGCCCGGATTCTCCTCGGGGCCGCGGAACAGGCCGTAGGGCGCGGAAACCGCGCCTTCGATATGGCCCTCGGCATAGCCTTTGGCGCGGATGTCGAGGATGATTGGCGCCTCGGCGCTGGCGGCGGCCAGCTCCGCAGGGGTGACCAGCGGGCCAAGATCGGCTGCGAAAGCAGTGCTGGCAAACAGCGCGGCGAGGCCTGAAAGAGGAACAAAGGCAAGACGGGTCATCGGGGTTCTCTCGCTGAAGGAGGCTTTTGTTCTCATTTCATGGGTTCTTGTCGGATGATCAAGGAACCAATCCTGCCTCCTTGGGTATTTTGCCGGGATATTTTCTTGGCCTTTGGCTGCGCGCGCGCGCAGTTGAATCCCTTCAGCGCGGCGGCGGGAATATCTGCACCCGATCCCGTGCCAGAGGGGAACAGGTTTCTTTTTTGCCGGAACAGGCGGGCAAATCCCAAAACCCGCCCGGCCTGTGTCGCGGGGATCGGTTGACAGCTTCATTTCCGCAGGCAAGGCTCTGGGGGTTGCCGAAAGACCCTGCTTGCCATGACCCATTTCCAACTCGACACCAACGCGCTGGACCCCGGCCAGCGGATTGCTGAATTCGAAGCGGCCTGCGCGCAGGTCTGTCAGCTGATGGTTGCGCCGACGGGCGAGGATTTCGCCTCGCGCACCTCGATTGCGCTGATCGGGCAGGCGGTCTTTGCCGATACCAGCCATTCCGCCTGCGTGACCAGCCGGACCCTGGCGCTGGCGGCGGGAACGGGTGACAATATCCTGCTGCATATCCCGTTTTCCGGCGGCTTCACCATTCGTCAGCGGGGTGGCAACGAGCAGGCCTGCGCGGTGGGCTCGATCTACCTTGATCCGACCGGGGAGCCGGGCGTCGCCCGGTTTGAGGGGCAGGGCGCGCATGCCTTCTACCTGTCGCTTCCGCGTGCGCTGCTGGCACCGGCGGGCGACAGGCTTGCACTTCGGGCGCAGATCGCGCTGACACCGCAATGGCGACTGATGCTGGCCTATGCCCGTGCCATCCACGCCGAAGCGACGCATTTGTCGGCATCCGATCTGGAACAATGCTGCACGCATCTTCAGGATCTGGTGATGCTGGCGATCGGGGCCGACCGTGAAACCGAACAGATCGCGCGGGGGCGGGGCGCGCGCGTTGCGCGGTTGCGGGCCATCAGGGCGGACATCGAGCGGCACCTGACCAGCCCGGATCTTTCGTCCGGCTGGATAGCGGGGCGTCATGGAATCTCGCCGCGCTATCTGCGGGCACTTTTTGCCGATGAGGGAACCTCGTTCACGGATTACGTCCTGAGCAGGCGTCTGATGCTGGCCTGTCGGCGCCTGTCTGACCCGATGCAACATGGGCTGCCGGTCAGCCGGATTGCCGCCGAAGCGGGGTTTGGTGACCTCTCCTGGTTCAACCAGCGGTTCCGGCAGGCTTTCGGACAGACCCCGACTGAAACGCGCAATCTTGCTCTCCAGCGGTTGCGCGACGGGGGGCAGGGTTCCGTCTGACCCGCATTCACTGCCGCTTGGCCCAAGACGCGCGGCCATTCTCGCAGCATGATCGCCCATGACCATGAGCCGGAGACCGCCATGCCCCTGATTTGTCATCGTCTGTGCGCGACGCTGCTTGCGCTTGGCCTGGCTGTGCCTGCCATGGCCCAAAGCCGCACGCTGATCGTGATGGACGGGTCGGGCTCGATGTGGGGGCAGATCGACGGGCGACCCAAGCTGGAGATTGCGCGCGAGGTGGTGGCCGATGTTCTGGCGGATATGCCCGCCGACCGGGTGCTGGGACTGATGGCCTACGGGCACCGGGAACGCGGCAATTGCGCGGATATCGAACTGATGGTGGCGCCCGAGGCCGGCAGCGCGACGGCGATCCTCGATGCGGTCCGGACGATGCGGTTTCAGGGCAAGACCCCGTTGACCGAGGCCGTGCGACAGGCGGCCGAAGCATTGCGCAGCACGGAGGAACCTGCAACCGTGGTGCTTGTGACCGACGGGATCGAAACCTGCGAGGCCGACCCCTGCGCGCTGGCCACCGAGCTGGAACAGTCCGGCGTCGATTTCACCGCGCATGTCATCGGCTTTGGCCTCACTCGCGATGAGGCGGCGGAGGTCGCCTGTATCGCCGACAATACCGGCGGGCGCTATATCGAGGCCTCGGATGCCGGGGGGCTTGCAGGCGCGCTGGAGCAGGCGGTGAGCGGGGCAGAACTTCCAGCGCCGGAACCTTTGCCCGAGCCGGAGCCCGATGCCCCGGCGCGCCATTTCCCCGGCGATGTCTGGATGCCCGGTTTCGCCATTGCCACGACAGGCCAGAGTTTTGGCCCCGATCTGCCGGAACCCGCCGCTTTCGACTTTCCGGCAGACGGCACCGCCGAAGCCTGTCGCGCCATCTGCGAGGCTGACGGCGCCTGCGGGTCATGGCGTTTCGAACCCGTCGGCAGCTTCTTTGTGGAGCATGCACGTTGTTTTGCGTTCCGGCCAGGCACCGAGTTTCGTCCCGATGTCTATCCCGTTGCCGATGGTTTCGTGTCGGGCATGAAGCCGGGTGTTCCGGGCCTGACCTCGCCCTATGTCGCGATCGGCGCCAATGTGACCGCGCGCCTGACGCCGACGGGGCCGGTTCTGCCGGGGGAGCCGTTCACCGTGCTGTGGGCTGGTCCCGCCGGAGCGGATGACTGGGTCGCGATCGTGCCCGAGGGGCAAGAGGACACATCCGGGGATCTCTCATATTTCTATGTCGCGGAAACCATAGAGCCGGGGGATCGCCCCGAAGGTGCGGGCAGCATGGTGGCGCCAGACGCTCCGGGGCGCTATGTGCTGCGCTACGTTCTTGGTCGCAGCGCCGACCGTCGTGTCATCTTTTCCATGCCGCTGGAGGTGGGGAGTGATGCAGGCGTTCCCGTCCAGATCCCGGTGCGGATTTCGCCCCCGTCCGGATACGAAAATGATCCGGTCTCGTGGAGCGCGGTGCCGCTCACACCCCTGGCTTCCGCGCCCGAGGCCGTGGCGATGCCCGAAGCCTTTTCCGGGGCGTGGGAGACCACGCTTTACCCCGGACGCTGGCAGGTCGAGGGGCTTGCTGCCGGGGGGATGTATTTCGCTGCCGAGATCGAGGTAACCCCAGACGGGGTTCGGACGTTCGAGATTCCGGTGGGCTTTGAACAGGCGGGAATGGGCGAGGATGCTCCCCCTGCCGAGCCGGTGCCTCTGCCGGGTGCCACCCCCTATAAAGATGCCGCGACCGGCCTGTCATTTAATCTGCCAGACGGATGGCAGGCGGAGGAGGCGTTCTTCGCGGAAACGGCTGCCGGGGTGAGGGCACGCTTTCCAGGTGTCACGTTGACGGGGCCGGATGACAGGATGCTGGTGCTCAATCCGCTGCAATGGCTGGCGCAGAACGGTCCATGCGAGGAAAGCGCGCTGGGGCCGCTGTGCGTCTTCGGGGAGACAGACGCTGTGACCGATGGAGCAATGGCCGTGATTCTGCCCAGCCTGTCGATGGCCAAGGCACCCTCTTTCGGGGGTGTCGCGTTCCGGCCGGCCAGCGACGACCCGATTTCCACGCTTGTCCCCGGATGGAGCCCCGAATGACCCGTCTTGCCCTGTGTATTGTCACCCTCCTGGCGGCGCCCCCCGCGCTGGCGCAGGAAAAGCTGGTTGTCGCGGATTGCGGCGCGGGCGGTTGCCGCTGCGCACTGGCGGCGGTGACGATGGAAGAGGCCGAAGTCGTTCTGGGCACCGCCGCACCTGCTGGCAGCACGACGCTTGTGCGCTTTGACGGCGATTATATCTGGAGCAGCCTGTCCCTGCGCGAGATCGACCTTGCCGCCGGTGGCGACGGGGAATGCCCGCTGGAGCTTTTCGATGTGATGGTGCCGGAGGATGGCAAATGGATCGGCACCGTGACCGGCAGGCAGGTTTCGCACTGCCCGGCCGGTCTGGATGCGGCGCTGGACCCGATGACCGATGCGCTGGTCTTCCCGCGGGATATCGTCTGGAACGGTGCCTTCCATCCGGACAGGTTCCGCATGGAAGGCGCGGCCCGCGCAATCGACTGGAGCCGTGTGGATGACACCCGTTTCACGGGGAAGGGGCCCGCGGTGAGTCAGTCGGGCGCGTCCTCGCTGGTGGACATTGGTGTCACCTATGACGCGCGGCTGGTTGACCCGCGCCTTGCCCGCATCGAAGTGCAGTTGAAGGTGCGGGCACAGGGGGCTTCGCAGGCCGTGATCGACGCGGCGGGGCTGGGCAAATGTGATGTGCGCGTCACCGTCGACATCGCCAAGGCCTCGGGCTGACCCGGCTGCGCGGGCGTGGTTTACGGCGCACCGATCTGCCGGGCCAGTTTTCCCAAGGTCTGCAAGCCAAGTTCGATGGCGCCAAAGCCTTTGGCCTGCTGGAACTCGGCCGCCGAACTGAAGATCATCGCCAGCGTGACGGTTGTCGTGCCATCCGTCTCGTCGAACTGGGCCCAGGCGTCGGCGTGTTTCGGCCCGTTTTCGCCCCAGAGCAGCGTATAGCCCAGCCGCTCGGGCTGTCGAAGTTCGCCATAGCGGTGATGGTTGGGGAAAACCGTGCCGTCCGGCCCGATCATGTCAAACACCCACTCTCCGCCCGACCGCAGGTCGATCCGTTTCGTACGGCAGGAAAACCCCTCTGGTCCCCACCATTGCGGTAAGGTGTCCGGGTTTACCCAGGTGTCCCAGACCAGTTGCCGCGGCGCCCTGATCGCCCGCCGGATCACCATGGTCCGTTCGGCGGTCGCTGCGAGATTGCCAAGCCCGGCATCGAAGCCCTGTCGATAGCCTGCCTCCATATCCCCTGCCATCGAGGAAAGCTGCACCGTGACCGAGAGGTGGGAGCCTTCGCCCTCGGGGGTGAAATCTGCCGTGACCATGGCTGCCGATTGCACCACGCCATCAACGGAAACGACCTCGTAGTTCACGCTGCGCTGCGCCGGCTGCATGTCCAGCCAGCCGACCTCGCAGCGGATGTCAGGTTGTCCGTCGACCTTGCACAGGGAGATTTCGCGCCCGCCGGTCCGGCTGTCAGCTTCCAGAAACTCAACTGAGACGGCGGGCGTGGGGGCCGCCCAGACCGCGCGTGCGGCGGGCGCGGTCCAGGTCTGCCACAGGGTCGCGACGGGTGCCGCAACCTGCCGTTCAAAATGCAGCGTGGCAAAGCGGCCCATCACATCAGCCCGCGCGCATAGGCTTCGAGTTGGGTCGCGACCGTGCCCCAGCCATCGAAGAAGCCCATGGCCTCATGCGTCTTGCGGGTCTCGGGATTGCGGTGGCGGGCGATGGCCGTATAGGTCGTGCCGCCATCCGGGGCATCCGACAGCAACAGGATCGCTGTCATGAACGGCTCCGGCGCGGGTTTCCACCCCTCGGTATAAGCATCTGTAAAAACAAGCTTCTCGCCCGGCACCACCTCCAGATAAACGCCGCGATTGTCCATCACGTTGCCTTCCACCTCGAAGGTGGTGTTGAAGCGGCCCCCGACCCGCAGGTCGATATCCACCGCCGTCACCTTGTGCGGGGTGGGGATGAAGAAATGCGGGATATGGCGCGGCTGCGTCCAGCATTCCCAGATCAGTTGGCGGGGGGCGGCAAGGGTGCGGGTAAAGCTCAGATCGGTATCGGGGTCGAGATCGGTGGTCATTTCGCGCGTTCCTCCATGATCTTCATGACATAGGAATCAAGCCGGTCGAGGCGGCTTTCCCAAATGTTGCGTTGTTCATCCAGCCAGGTACGAACCGGCGCCAGCGCCTCGGGCACGATGGCGCAGGAGCGCACGCGACCGTCCTTGGACGTGGCGATCAGCCCTGCCTCCTCCAGCACCGAAAGATGCCGCATCACGGTCGGCAGACGCAGCCCGGTCGGGGCCGCAAGCTCCGTCACCGGCGCAGGCCCGGCCGCCAGCCGAGTCAGAAGCGCCCGGCGGGTCGGGTCTGACAGGGCGTGGAACAGCAGAGAGAGGTCAGAATCATACTTAGCCATGTGGCTAACTATGATCTTTCAACAAGATTTGGCAAGGAAAACTTTGCCAGTTGGCTAACTTTTGTGCGCTGCGGGCATGCCTGGAGGGGCTGGTCGTGTCCCTTGGGTCAGCCGAACTCTGCGGACGAACCTTCTGGCAGGATTTCCAGCTCGCCATCGGGCAGGGGCTGTTGCAGGCGGCGGGCACGTTCGAACGGGGCTGTCAGCCAAATGCGCCAGTCCTCTGGCCGGGTCAGGATGACCGGCATGGCCTTGGGGTGGATGTCTGCCACCTCGCGGTTGGGCGCGCAGGTCAGGAAGGCAAAGGCGTCCACAGTCACGGCGCCCTCCTTCAGCTTTCGCGTTGAGGTCCATTCGGTGCGGATACCGGCAAAGAAGGCCACTGGCGGTTCGCGGCCAAGGGTAAACCAGACGGGTTTCCCGCGCATCGGGCCGGGGCGGCTGTCGGGTTCGGCGAAGCTGGTAAACGGAACCAGGCATCGATGCGGCACCGCCAGCCAGCGCCGCCAATGCGGTGAGTCAAGGTTGCGGATATTGGTGACGCCGGGGTCAACCTTTCTGCCGGTGAGGAATTGCGGCGGCGTCGGCATACCCCAGCGTCCCATGGATATATGGTAGCCGTGCGCCCCGTGCCGCAGGATCGGCGCGGCATAATCCGGCCAGATGCCGGGCAGGGAGGGCAGATTGCCCGTCAGATCCTCGATGACCGCATCGTCATCGGTGATCTCCCGCAGCGCGTGATGGATGTCGTCCTGTGACTTTGTTTGCGCATAGAGGTTGCACATGCAGATCTCCCGGCGGGCGTTCTGCGCGGAGCTTACGGGATCACCGTCTGACGCAACAGATGTGGGGAGCAGGCTGAGCCACCGGGAGCGAGGCATCAGTGATGCCGCGCCTGACGGTATTGGGTTGAGGTGTGACTCGCGTTGGGGTGTTGGGGGGGGGCTTGGGCGCGTGCATCGTCTGGCTTTTCTGGGGTGATTCTGTTGTTTGGTCAGTCTGTTGGCGGGTGCGGCTGTGGATAACTCGGTCGCGCCTGATTTTCGGGT
>NZ_QBKP01000030.1 GCF_003054195.1 Gemmobacter caeni | reverse complement strand
GGGGAAACTGCTTTCCAGATCTTCGCCGGGCTCGCAGCATAAGTCTGCCCTGCGGCTGAGCTATTCCGCATTCAGAAAAACTTTGCGACGGAACCCTCCGCACCGCTCTCCGACCCCAACTCGATCCTGAAGATGCACCCAGGTTCGGGGAGAAGTGAGAAGGGGAGGCAGATTCCTCGGATGTGAAGGCGTGCTTCGCCCGCTACCCCTGCAACACCTCCCAAAGACCAGCCACCATGAGTGCGATGAGAACCGTTGGCAGTAAGAGCGACCGGCTCCTCTTCGATCTGGTTGACGTCGGATTGGTCGTGGACCGTCCAAGTAGCTGTTGGCCGGCTGGAGTCAGAGAATAGCATCCCGCGCGCGGGACGCGCAGGAACCCAAGGTCGACGAGCCGTTCGGCGAGGTCCACAACCTGTGGGGCGCCTCCATTGAGATTAAGAACACCGGCGTCCGCCATTTCGACACACTCAAGGAGTGCGATCCACGCGGCGGGCGGCTCGCTCCTGTTCGACGTGGCAATTGATGTGGGCCCGTTCATGACATCAGCCGCCGTTTCGCGTCCGTTCCCAGATGCGCGTCCAGGCGACCCGCTCGGCTGGACGGACCAGCCCGTCGCGCTCGAGGCGTCTCAGGAGATGCAGGATGCCGCTGTTGCTCATGCCGAGCGCGTCTCTCAACTCGGACTGCGTGCGCGGCCGTTCGAGGGCAGAAAGCACGTACCGGCGGCGCTCTTCGGGGCCGAACCTCTGCCGGCGGCGACGTCGTTCCGGTGCGCCGCCCGGCATCACGCCACCTCCCGCGTATCGCTGGAGGCGTCAGTTATGGCTGCCAGCGATTCCTCGGTGCTGGAGGCATACTGCACGAGAGGCCGTTTCAGGCCGTGGGTCACGAAGACCCTCTGAATGTCGCGGCTGGCGCCTGTGAGCCAGAGCGCGACCCCACGCTTGTGGGCCTTGTGGGCGAGACCCTCGATCATGTTGGCGCCGGTCGAATCGAGGAAGGGCACCGCCGAGAAATCCACGATGAGCGCCTTGTGGCTGTCCTGGATGCGGTCGAGAACCGAGCCTATGGAAGCGGTCGCACCGAAGAAGAGCGCGCCGGTGATGCGGTAGACCACCACCTCCGGGTTCGCGGCGACCTCTTCGTCATAGCTGCCACGCGGGTGCGCGCTGTCCGCCTCGTCTCGTCCCACGAAGGGCGTGTGGGTGGCGATGGCGGTGGTCTTGCTCATCCGCTGTATGAAGAGGACCGAGCCGAGCGCGAAGCCGACCACGATAGCCTCGGTCAGGTCGCGGAAGATCGTCAGGAAGAAGGTGGCGGCCAGCACCGTCGCCTCGCCCCAGCCCGAGCGGACGAGGATGGCGATGGCTGGCTTCTCGATCATGTTCCAGGCGACGACGGCGAGGACGCCTGCGAGCGCGGCCAGCGGAATGTAGGCAGCGAGCGGCGCGGCGATGAGCATGAAAAGCAGGATGAACAGCGCGTGCAACATGCCCGCGACCGGCCCGTGGGCGCCCGAGCGCACATTGGTCGCGGTCCGTGCGATGGTGCCTGTGACGCAGAAGCCGCCGAACAAGGCCGAGCCGATATTGGCCGCGCCCTGTGCCACTAACTCGCAGTTCGAGCGGTGTCGGCGCCCGGTCATGCCGTCGGCGACCACGGCGGAGAGAAGCGACTCGATGGCGCCCAGAAGCGTGAAGGAGATCGCGGCCGGTAGCACCGCCATGATATTTTCGAGCGAAAGATCCGGCAGGCTGGGGGCTGGCAGGGTCGAGGGGATGCCGCCGAACTTCGTCCCGATGGTCTGAACCGACAGGTTCAGGAGCGCCGCGGCCAGCGCCGCGACGCCCACCGCGATCAACATGCCCGGCCAATGCGGCTGCCAGCGACGGAGCCCGAGGATGATCGCCACCGTCGCCGCCGAGACGAGAAGCGCGGCCGGCGTAAGGCTCGCGCGGGCGTTCCACAGAGCCGGAAGCTTCTCGAGCAGTTCGCCCGGTTCATGATCCAGCGTCAGGCCAAAGAGCTCCTTGATCTGGCTCGCGAAGATGATGACCGCGATCCCAGCCGTGAAGCCGACCGTCACTGGGAAGGGAATGAACTTGATGAAGGTGCCAAGCCGCAGAAAGCCGACGGCTGCGAGCATAAGGCCAGAGAGGAAGGTCGCAAGGATCAGCCCCTCCATCCCGTGTTGCGAGACCGTTGCGGCGACCAGCACGATGAAGGCGCCCGCGGGCCCGCCGATCTGGAACCGCGACCCGCCAAGAAGCGAGACGAGGAAGCCCCCGACAATGGCGGTGTAAAGCCCCTGCGCCGGGGTCGCGCCCGAGGCGATGGCGATCGCCATGGAGAGCGGCAGCGCCACGATGGCGACGGTCAGCCCTGCAATGGCGTCGGCCCGCAGCTGCGGCAGCCCATAACCCTCGCGCAGGACGGTCACGAGTTTCGGGGTATGGAGCTCGGCGAAGCTGGGCGTGTCGCCGGTCTGTCTGGTCTGGTCTTTCATCTGGGGCCGCACCTTGAATGGGTTGCGGCGGGATCGTCGGCATGTCGTCGGCGGTCGCCGTCGCGAAGTCTGGGGTTAGTGTTTCGGGGGTGGAGATTTCAGGCGAACGCCGCGCCCGCCTGACGTGCTGGGGGTGCCTTCACCGATCAGTTCGACACCGGCAAGTTCCAGTGCCGCGACGACCTTGGTGAGGCTGTCGACCACGCCGCGCACATTTCCTGTGCTGGCCTCCATACGCTGGATGGTCGGAACGGACAGTCCCGACAGCTCGGCCAGGGTTTTCTGGTCGATGCCGAGAAGGGCACGCGCCGCGCGCATCTGGGGGCCGGTGATCATAGGGTAACCTCTGAACGGGGTGATACCCGTCTAGAGTATTAGACTTGATATTTAAAGTATCATGATAGCACTACTGCATATGCATTCTCGTCGAGTCATCCCCGACACAACGGTCCGCATCGGGGATGCTGAATCACAGCGATCTCAGGAACGCCATCAGGTCTTTGTCCTCCTTCCAGGAACGCCTTGGCCTTTCTTGGCCGACTTCGCAGAGCGCGACGGCGTTGGCTTTCAGTGTCAGGTCGATTTCGGCATAAATGTTGGTCGTGCTGATCGACACGTGCCCAAGCCAGGCGCGGATGGTGTTGATGTCCACCCCGGCAAGGACCAGATGGCAGGCGGTCGTGTGTCGGATCACGTGCGGCGTGATCGCACGGCCAGCGAGCATTGGAATTTGCGCAGCACAGCGCTCGATCAGGCGATAGACCCCAAAGCGCGTAAACCCTGTCCCAAGCCTGCTGACAAAGACAGGTGCGTCCATTTCGCGATCACGGATTTCGTGGGCAAGGACCCGCTCGGTTTCCGGCCATAACGGGCATTGCCGGATTTTGCCGCCCTTGCCATGAAGGGTTGCAAGATCGTGACCGCCCCTCTGCGCGCCAAGCGACAGATCCCGCACCTTCAGCTGCGTTGCCTCGGACACGCGCGCGCCTGTGTTGTAGAGGAAGAGCAGGAGGGCGTATTCGTGCTGTCCCCGGCCCGTTCTCCTGTCAGGCACCGCGAGCATCGCCTCCATTTCCGGCCGTGTCAGCCAGCCGACTGATGGCTGCATGGACTTTTTCGACGACATGGCGCGGATACACCCACACCACTCGACATGCGCCGGGTCCCTGCTGCCCACAAAGCGCGCAAAAGCCTTGATGCCGGCCAGCCGCTGATTTCGGGTCCGAACCGAACATCCGCGATGGTCCTCGACATGAGCGAGGAACTTTAGGACCAGCGACGACGCCAGATCGCGAACCATCAATCGGTCGACGGGTTTGCGCACCTCTCGGCTGGCGAATGGAAGAAGCAGTCGGAAGGTGTCGCGATAGCTGGACCGGGTGTTTCGGGCCAGGTTACGCTCGGTGACGATGTACTCGGTCAGGAAGCGCCGAAGCCAAGGCCCTAGAAGTTCATGCTCCCGCATCCTCGCCTCCATGGACAAAGCGCGCAAAACGCATCGACGCTTGGTTCAAGAGATCCGGGGTCATCGTCAGGTAGGCTTTGGTGCCTTCTAGATCGGAATGGCCGAGATAAGTGGACAGCACGGGCAACAACCGCTGCACATCTGCGCCTTCCCGATACCATGCGGACAGCCTGTGAACTGCAAAGCTGTGCCGGAGATCGTGCATGCGCGGCGCCGATCGACCTCCAGCGCTGCCTTGGATATCCGCAAGGCGCCGAAGCCGGTCGAACGCAGTCTGAACGGTGCTGCTTGCCAGCCGGGTCCCGTCCCTGTTCGACAGCAGGTATGCGGTACCATCCGGGGGCAAACCGCTGTCCCGGTGGCTGCGACAGGTGGTTGGCCAAAACCGTCGCAAGCGGCAATCCCGCAGGCACCAGCCTGTTCTTTTGGAACTTGGCGTCCCGGATTGTCAGGACGGAAGCTTTCAGGTCGACATCATCGCGCAAGAGCCCGGTGGCCTCGCTGAACCGAAGCCCTGCGCCATAAAGCAGCAAAAGGAGCGTACGGAACGTATGCGGGTCGAGCTGCTTGGCGCCCACAAGCGCAATCTCGATGTTTCGCGGATCGAACAAACCCCGCAATTGCGCATGAGAGTAAACGTGCGGCGGGGCGAGCAACGGTGCCCGGGCTTACTGTCACATTGAAGACAAGTTCAAAGATTTCCTTCTGCCCCGAATACTTGAGACAGGAGAGCCGGGACCGGCAGGCGCTGATGGCTTACATGACGGACTCTGGCACGAGTTTGTGCCGGTTGAGATCATGCCGCACCCGTCGCTGACCGAGAGTCAGCAGAAGGTTGTCGCAAAGGACTACGGCATGAAGGATGGTAAGGCTGTTCTGTCGGTGCGGTGTAGTATGCTGTTCTACGTGTTGAAAAGGCTGGGACTACAGCGTGATGCAGAACAGGAGGATCCGCGTACCCAACACATCGTGTTGACGAACAAGGGACATGTAGAGGAAGCGCGCAAACGGGCCGGGGCCTAGACCATGGTCCTTTCAGGGCAGGCTTTCGTTTCCGGCACTTGCCACAGACATCACGTCTTAAGGCATCTCGGCTATCTCCGGAGGTGCTCGTTTGCGCGGAAGTCTTTGGATTGACACCAATTGTCTGCAATATCTCTATTATGCGTCACACGCCTTGTGGCCGGGCAAAGTTGAACTATCACCCTGTCTCAAGGTGGGATCAGCCAGTTCTCGACCTGCAGGCCCCGCACGCGAGAAAACTCACCCGTGTTGGCTGTGACCAGAACCGCCCCGAGCGCATAGGCATGAGCCGCGATCAGAAGATCGTTCGGGCCGATCGGCTTGCCGGCGGCCTCGAGTTCGGCCCTTATTCCACCATACTCCGCATCAGCAGGGACATCGAATGCCAAGACCTGGATACTGCGTAGGATGGCTTCGACATTGGCCAGCAGCTTGGCCGAGCGCTTCCGCGCGCAGCCGTAGCGAAGTTCTGCGGCGTTGATGATACTGACGCAGACGGCCTCGGGCCCGACCTCGACGATGTGCCGTGTGACCGGGCCTTGTGGGTTGCGCACCAGATCGGACACGATATTCGTGTCCAGCATGTAAAGTCGGCTCAAAGGTCGACCTCGCGCGCGGGCAGGAGGGTCTCATCGACGTCGGGAAACTGGTCTTCTGGCCCGAGTGGTTCAAGATCTGCCAAGACGGCCAGCAGGCTTCGCCGCCGGACCGGCTCCAGGATCAGGCGGTCCCCGTCGCGGTGGATCATCACGCGATCACCCGGCAATTCGAAGTCGGCCGGGATGCGCACGGCCTGACTCTTGTTGTTGCGGAAGAGCTTGGCTTCCCGGCCCGGCAAGTGGTCATGGGTGTGAGCGTGCGGCATGGTAGCCTCCATTGCATATGCATTAGCATATACATGCTGAAGGCGTCGATTTCAAGCAGGCGTTCCGGACGCGACCGTTTCATACGATCCGTTACCTTACCCAATTACACCCAATTCCAAGCGGGGCTACGGTTTGGCGATACGGCATGAGTGATAGAAGCCAATTCTGTAGGCGGATTTCAGCGCAAGGCCTGCCATATCTCAGGCGGCAAGGTATTACTGACGGATCTGGCCAGCCGGCAGATAACCCCGCCGCACCTTCGGTCGGAGGGCTCGAGATGCCGCATTCTCCGCGTCTTCCAACGTGGGGAGGGTCTCGATGCTTGTCCGACCTTGCGTTCCGATCCGGCCCCAGGTCCGAAAGACGGAGACGTCCCCAAACAGTGTCGTCGCAACATCGATGCAATAGAACCGCGCCATGTTGGCCTCGGGATCGATGCGGTGCAGATGTGCCAGAGCCATGGCGGTCCCCCCCCCGCACAGAATCCGTCCGATCGCTCTTCAAGTCCAATGGATTTTCTGAATCGAACCCTGCGGACCGATTCAGAAACTTGATGGGGTGCCGTTCTGCCCGCGTGCATTGGCCACCAAGGGGTTGCTCCCTGGCGGCCTGCCAGTGTCAGACGGTTGCGACATTCCGCGAGTGTGGGACATCGACGACAACGAAACTCTTCGCGCGCCTCTTGTTGGGGGTGTACCAAACCGTCTTGCGTTCGCCGGTGTTGCTGAACTCATAGGTGACCCCGAGGACATTCTCAGGCAGATCCGGGTCGACCATCCATTCCACGGGCGTGCCAACACCAAGCTCGGCTGGCTGTGCGGCAAGTTCGAGGGGTTCCGTTTTCTGGTTGGCCATTTTTCGTCTCCCTCGGTTGTCGTTTGCAGCTGCGCCTTGTCCAGGGCCATGTCGAATGCCTCCTGGAACCGCGCGCGGAAGGCCGGACCCATGACCCGCGCCAATCCCAAAATGCCAAGCGGGTCGTGCCGGGCAGCCCGGTCGGCCGCGAAGTTCGGTCGCAGGGTCAGGGTCACGCTGGTTGGATGTTTGCCCCGCGCCCCGCGAGGCTCATGGACCTCCGGCATGCCATCGCGCTCCCAGTCGTCAAAGACCTGGTCACGCAGCCCCTGTGCCACGCGGCGGATCAGGAACTGGACCGAGCACCGCGCCACCGAGGCCCAGGTTTGTGCCAGGCGCGCTTGCCGGGACGTCAAGGAAAGCGCGACATAGACGACCTGCCCTCGCGCCGCTGAAGCAGGGACACGGGCAGAAGATTGCGCCGCAAGGTTCGCGGGCTTCTGATGTCCTCCCTCCTCTTTTCGGGTATCTTCCCTGATGCGGGTTGGCAGCCCGCCGTCATCGTGCTGAGGCATGACTTGTGCGGCGGCGGTCTCGACCGGAGGTCGCTCGGGCTCCCCCGACACTGCATTGACCGAAGACGGCGGCATCACGCGCGGCCTGTCGACCTCCGCAGGAGGTACAGCCATTCCACCAAACCCGAGCTTGGCCGAGAATCCCGCGTCCTGTCGGATGATCCGCATCTGATCTTTACGCGGTGCCATCACGCAGCCTCCGCCGGTGCCACGATCAACTGATCGATTTCGTCGAGAAGTTCCCCTGCCTCCTTCACGGCGGTCAGCAAATGCGCCGCCAACCCGCGGTTTGGCGTTTTGTCGGCGATCGGGCTGAGGAGCCCTTCCTTGTCCATCCGGACATAGGCGCTGCGATTGGACAACCAGGCCTCGCAGGCGGGCAGCGACCTGAAGAGTTCATCGGCCACCGCGCGCTCGGATTCCGAGAGCCTGACCTGCACACGACTGAATACGACAGAGAAGCCGGCCAGTTCATCCGCATTCTCGACCCGGCCGCGCAGCTTCAGATACCAGCTGGCGGTCTCAAGGGTCTCGCTGAGATCGCCGCGCGACAGCATCATCGGGCAGATGATCCGATGGGCTGCGACGGCCAGCACATCCTGCGCTTCTGACCCGCCACCGAAGGTGTCGATCAGGATCAGATGCTCTTGGTCAGGCTGCTCGTAGATCTGGTCAATCGCCTCGACGACCCGGTGCGCGTCAAGGGTGTGGATCACCTCGACCAGTGGCGACCAGTTTCCGGCCCCTTGCCCCGCCTGCATCCACTTGAGGCAAGACTTCGAGGCATCGGTGTCGAAGATCGTGACCGTCTCGCCGCGACTTGCCGCTGCGGAGGCAAGGGCACGGCAGAGTGTGCTCTTGCCCGATCCGCCCTTCCTGTTCATCACCAGTACAACCCGTATTCCGCAACCCATACCGCCTTCCTCACTTCGCATATCGACGATCCCATTTTCCTGAATGCGGATTGCTGAAATCGTTTATCCTAAATCACATCGCGTTAATCCGAAACCAGACCGCGAATATCAGAAAACATCTCGCGCAAACTCTATTGCGCAAGGCGTATCTCTTTAATCATTTGTCTGATTACTGGATGCGTATATCTTTTATCTGATCGCGCAATGCGTGTATCATGAGGCGTAGCCCTGATCACACGTCGCTGATGCCATAACACGCATCCTACACATCCTTTCTTCGAACCCGCAACACTGAACGGTTGGGTCCT
Source organism: Gemmobacter caeni (assembly GCF_003054195.1). Taxonomy (GTDB): domain Bacteria; phylum Pseudomonadota; class Alphaproteobacteria; order Rhodobacterales; family Rhodobacteraceae; genus Gemmobacter; species Gemmobacter caeni. Next base: position 18,211 of record NZ_QBKP01000030.1, on the reverse strand, counting down.
AACATCAATAAAAACAGGGCGTTACCACCACTTCTTCCCGGGAAATGCCCTCCTGCCAAGGGCCTGGAGGGGCACCTTCTCCGGTTGCGCCTTGTGCATTCAGCGAACAGCGAAGTGCACTCGGTGTCAGGTGAGTTACCCAAGGGGAGCACAACCTGCAAGGGGTCACATCGCGCATAGATTGTGCTTGATCAAGGGGTGAAAGAAGGGAATAGAGAAGGTGGCAGGAAATGCGATGTGTCTACAAATAATCGGTGGCGGAAGTTGGCAGAAAAATCAGAGCCGCGCAAAATACGACTTAAGTCTGGGTCCGGTGTTTCAGCCAAAGCGAATTGCGATCTGGCTGATTCTGCAGCGCAGCAAGTGGCGCACCGCGGGCGACCGCGAGCCGTGAGTTTGGGCCAGGTTGTAAGTTGCCGTCTGCCTGCCGAAGAGCTTCAGGCCTTCGATGCGCTCTGCACCCAACTGGGCGCGAAATCCCGCTCTGACGGCGTGCGATCGGTGGTGCGGATGGCGGCAGGCTTCCTCGAGTTCAGCCGGGAAGACAGCACACGGCTGGAGGAGATCCGCTACGAGCTGGCCAAGATTGGCACCAATGTGAACCAGATCGCGCTGGCGGCAAACCGGGGCAGGGCGCCGATGGTCAAGGCGCAGTGGGCGTCGGTGGAAGAGCTGCGCCGGTCGCTGCCAATGGTGGCAAAGGCGATGAGCCAGATCATCGCAGAACGCCGTCGGCAGGGCGTGGCGCTGTTCCGAAAGTTTGTCGAAACCCAGGAGGGCGCGCGCCATGGTTAAGCTTGGATCGCGGCCCATCGGGCTGGCAGAGGCTGTTCTTGGCGACCTCGACTTCCTGCGCCCCCAGTCAGGGCGCGTGAAACCCGGTCCCTCTTCCTCCTCTCGGCAGGGCTTTCGATTCTCGCCGCGCGCCAGCCAGCTGTGGCGGTTTTCGCTGGGATCGAACGCCGCGGTCATCAAGAAGATCGGCAAGGGTGGCACGGCGAACGCGAAGGAGCTGGCGGCCCAGATGGACTACCTCTTCTCGAAGTCGGCATCGATCTTTGGCAACGGGGTCGTGCTGGATGCAGATGCCAAGGGGCTGACCAAGGACGAACGAAAAGACATCATCGGCGACTGGGTCGAAGATTGGCGTGGGTCGCCCAAGAACGGGCACACCAGCCATCTGCTGCTGAGCTTTCCGTCCCATGTGCGGCCGGAGAAGGCCAAGCTGATTGCAGAGGCCTGGGCCTTCGAGATGTTCCAGTCGGGCGACCATCAGGACGATATCTGGTCCTATGTCGCGGCGCTGCACACCGACCGGGCGCATCCGCATGTCCATATTGTCGTGAACAACCGAGGCACCCTGAATGACAGCTGGTTCTTCATGGCGAGGGAACATGTGTTCAACCTCGACGTGATGAAAACGCGCATGGTGGCCATTGCGGCGGAAGAAGGGGTGTTTCTGGACGCGACCTCGCGCGCGGAACGGGGGCTTCTGACCTATGGCCCCTCGCGGGCAGAGATCGAACGGGCGCGGGAAGAAGGCAGGGCACCGGAGGAACGGCCGCGCGAGGGTAGGGCGCTGGAGGATGCACTTGCCACGATGGCACGCACGGCGGACACCATGCGCAACCTCAGTCATGTGGCGGCTCTGACCGGGCTGCCGGAGATCGCCGAGAAGATTGCCAAGGCTGAGGAAGTACTTCGGCAGGGAGGGGTACTTTCACCCTTCCCGGCCGAGGCGGCGACGCTGGAGCGTGCTGATCTGGAGCGGCATTTCAGCGGATGGATGGCTGTGACCGAGGACAGGATCCGCAAGGCCCCGATCACCGAAAGGAAGGGCTTGCGAGACGAGCTTTATGCCTATGCCGTCGACATCGCACGTGGGCTTGGCGATGCCCGCGGCGCGCAGCTTCTGCAGATGATGCCACAGTCTATGGTCTACGGCGTGGCGCTTGAGGGCGATGCGCTGACGCGGGGACGTGCGGAGACGACCCTGCAGCCCGGGGCAACGGAGTGGTTGCGTGCGGTGATCGTGGCCGGCGCGAGTGCACTTGGCCTGAGCGGCGAACGAATTGCCAGCCGATTGGAGAGCGGGGCGGCGAACGCCTGGGAAGAGCGGGATTGGGTGCGCAGCGATCTTCTGCTCCTCGCCGGACGGCGACGACTGGACCTGCGCGACCCGGAGCAGGGACGGCGCATGGCCGGGGAGCTGCAGGGGTTTTATGACCGAGCGGCGGCGGCGATTGACCATACCGTTACCCATGAAACCGCGCCTGAGAACGACCGGCTCGTGCGCGCGCTGCGGTCCATGGGGCGGATCATGCAGGCCGGGGGGAAGGTCGGGTTCCGCAACGATACCCATGCCGAGCGGTTCGCGGCGGAACTGCGCGAGCGATATGGGGAGGGTGTCGTGGCGCAGCTTGCCGCAGGTCGGGCCGATGCGCTGGCACGGGATATTGAGGATGAGGGCGAGCGGCACTGGATTGCCCGGGCGGTGGTCTCAGCCGCGAAATCGCATGTGGCCTTTGGCCTGACATTGCGTGAGGTGGCAAAGGCAGAGCGGCAGCTGGCCGGTCGCCCTGAACACACGGGTCCGAAGGATTGGGAATTGTGAGGCGGTCCCGCCTGCCACGTCATGGACCTGCGTCGCCAATCTTTGGCAAGATCCGGTGTGCGGCCTGCGCTTTTCCTTCCGGCTCCGACGCCGTATCTCCCTGACAAGGCGCGACCGCGCCGCTAGGTTGGTCGCAGAAAATCAGACAGCCAGGGTAGGTGACAGGTGGCAAAGGGTCGGATCGATGCGGCATTGGCGGCCCTCGCGCAAGCTGGCGGCGACGGGTTCGGCGCGCGCCGCGACATCCTCGAACGGTTCAGCTTCGATCTCCTGCATCGCCCGGCCCTCGGCGGCCAGATCGTCGCGCGCCTCTGCGCGATCGACGATCCTTCGCCGAAGGACGAGGATCTGCTCGACCTGCTTGGCGCGGGCCTCGATGCAGCGCGCATCGCTTGTGAGAACGGTAAGGCGCGCGGGCAGGCCTTTCTCGCTGCGGTCGAAGACGCCCTCGCTCTCGCGCGGCGTCAGGGCCGGATGACGCCCTCGCACAACCTGATCTTGGCCCAACTCTGGACCCGCAACGGACTACCCGCGCCGGTTGCTCTGGAGTTGCAGCGTGAGGATGTCGTTGCCGGAGTTGGTCGGCGCACAGCCAATCCTGCCGAAGGCGACGCATTGCTTGACGGTCTCTTTGCCGAACTGATCCAGCAGGCAGAGGGCGAACCACTGGCATTGCACCATGCCCTGACCGAGAGCTTTCCGGCCATGCCCCCGGAGATGCGCGCTCATGTGGTGGCCTATTCGGTGGGCCGAAGTGACGCGCTCCATGCTGATCTCGCCTGTTTCTGGCTGCTCGATCCAGCCCCACCTATCCGTCTTGCCGCAGCACAAGGTCTGGCGGATCGGCTTGCACAGGGCACCCTTCCGGGCCGCATTCTCGCAACATTGGTCGTCCTGCGCAGTTGGATGCCTGAGGATGCCGCACGGGGGAGGGTCGATCAGGTTCTCAAGGAGGCCATGCGCAAAGGCGTTGTTGCCGACCCGGACCGGACCCCATGGATGATCCATGGCATCCGCGCCACCCTGCCGGATGGCGGCGGTGCCCAGAGCATCGGCATCGCCCTGCAATCGGGCACCCACCGCAAGATGGCGATGCTGCTCCTGAAACAGGGGCAGGGCGTGAAGGATGCCTATACCATCCCCTGTGCCAACGCCCGGGAGCAGAAGTCGATCACCGAGCGTATGTCGGAAGACGTCGGCGCGCTGAGCGTGACGGTCGAGTGTTTGCACAGGGCCCTCTCCGTCGCCCTGGCCGATGGCCTTGCGCAAGGCCGGCCGCCGGTTCCGGGCCTGATCGAGATTGCCCGGATCTGCGGGCTCACTGCTCTGCGCCCCGAGGTGAAATCGACGCCCGAACTGATAGCAGGCTTGGGATCATCCGCTACGGTCAAAGCGCTCTCGCAGCGGCAACAGGGTGCATTGATCATGGCCAGTGACGAATGGTGGGATCGGCACGAGATCATCGAAAGCTGGTTCGAGGACAGCGATGAAGCCCATGCGGTTCTCGACAAGGCGCGCAGCGCCCGCTCGGCGGAGGCCGCGCTCTGGAAATGGCTCGAGACCCGGCGCGACTGGTGGGCGCGCATCATGGCCCGCGCCGCCGATGTGCTGGAGACAGGTCTTCATCCGGATGCGGCCGGATTTGTGGCTTGCGCCACCGCGCTTCTCGAAGGCCGGGAGTTGAAGAAGATCCCGGTCATGCTCGACATTCATGAGCAGACCATCGAGGCCTGGATCCGGGACGATCCGGATTTCGATCCGGAGGCCTCACTCGAGGATCTGGCGGAAGCGGCCCCCGAGCCCGAGAAGAAGGGTGAAGTTGCCACGCTGCTGCGCGGAACGGGCCTTTCGTCCGACTGGCTTGATGGCTACCTGACCGGGATCGTCATCGCGCCGAAAGTCATCATGCCGAACCAATGGCTGCCCCGGATTCTGGATGCCGTCCTGCCGCGGATCGACCCGTCCCGGTTCCAGCGGTTCATGGACCTTCTGATGATGCGTGCCCAGGCGGTTGCCGAAATAGCGTCCGAGCCCACCGATCTCGCGGCCTCGATATACAGTCGATCGAAGAAGGGACAGGGGGATTGGGCATCCGGGTTTTCTGAGGCCTTGGACAGGTTTCGGTCGGCATGGCCGAAGAAGGGCATGACCAAGGAGGACCGCAGATTGATTGAAATCGGTGCGGCGGGCGTCGCTGGTGTTGATCTGTCTGAACTCGCTGCTTTGATCGCAGAACGGCAGGCGAAGAACTCAGGGTGAAGATGGGGCGAGAGGCGTCGCAAAGGGTGGATGTTGTGTGAAAACTCGGCCACCTGAACTGCGGACGGACGCAGCTGGGCCAGTTAGTGGAGTTCGGCTGGATGTGGTCGCAAGAGAACCCATGGAGGTGTCGGGCTGCGACGTCGGGCGTTCGAGGCTTCGACCAGATGTTCGTGCTCCCGACGCGAAACCCGCCGTTCCTGCCCGGTGGTGCAGCGGCTCTTGAAGTCACAGTCCTTGCAGGCGTTCGTCCAATACCGCCGCATTTGCAGACCTTGCTGCTCGGTGGTGGTGCGGTGTGTAAGCGTCTGGCCCGCCGGGCAGCGATAGATGTCAGCCTCATGGTTGTGGGCGAAATCGTCGTTAACGAAATGGCCCTTTGGCCGGGCGCCGGATGTGTCTGATCGGGGGACGGTTGCGGTAATGCCGATCTTCTGGCAGGCAGGGATCTTGAGCACACTGAAACAGCCTTTGTCGGCAAGGATGTGCATATCGTCTCGCTGCAATGCGACCTTCGCCTGTGTGGCCATTTTGCTCAGCAGGTCCCGGTCATGTCCCTGATTGGTGACCTCATGCGTCACGATCAGATGAGTCTCGGCATCCACGACGCTCTGGACATTGTGGCGCTGTGCTGCGCGCGTGTCGCCATGGCCCGCGCGCTCGATATCTGCTCGTCGGGGGCATCGGCTAGCGTCTTGTCGATGGCCAGCAGGCGTTTGATCTCCTTACGGATACGGTGATATCGGCGAGTCAGATGCGCCGCCCGCTCGGCCCGCGCTGTGCTGGTTTCCTGACGGTCGATCCGGTCGGTCTCCTCGATGCAGCGGCCGACCTCGGCTTCCGGATGGGCGAGGCGGATGGTGATCTGGCCCTTCAGCACACCGATGCGGCGGCAGAGATCGATAAACTCGCGCAGGTCTTCCGGATGGCAGGGCCGTTCTGCCGCCGGAAATCTGCAATGGTTTTGTGATCTGGAATCAGCCGCCTGGTCAGCCGCATCGCCTCGATATTGCGCCCAGCCTCACATTCCAGATGGCGGCTGGAAGGGGTCCGGTTCAGATAACCGTAGATGAACAGCTTCAGCAGCACAGCCGGGTGATACCCCGGTCGCCCGGTACGGGCAGTGGCATGGTGTTGAAACCCGAGCGCGGGCAGATCGAGTTGGTTAACGAACAGATCGACCACACGCGCAAGGTGATCTTGCCCGATCCACTCGTCCAGATGCTCCGGAAAAAGAGTCGTCTGATCCCGGCCGCCCCCGATGAAACGCGCCATGAAAACCCTCCAAACTATGAGTAAGTATACAATAAATATCGGTTCTACACAGTCTCGGCGGAAAGCAGGCGGTCAAGTGTAAGGGGTCGCGTAAGAGCAAGCAGTTGCTGCTCATATTGCCTTTCGTGAAACGATTGTTTTGTTTGGAAGCCGGTTTGCCTCCGGTGTGTTCCACTTTGGGTGGTGGCTCTGGAAGTCTTTGGGTGGAAGCTCTTTGATTATACGGATGATAGGACGCGCTCTCCGAGTGAACAAACCTTGTGCGCTGATGTTTGGACGCAGAACACAGCCTCAAGAAGAATTCCGATAAAAACACTCTTGTAAATTCCCCGCCAACTCTCTACGCGGTCACCTAGTGTTTTTGTCAGAAATGGAATGACCATGCACACCACCACCTGTCCTGCGGCTCTGTGCGGTCTTACAGCGGCCCTGCTGTCCACGACCGCACTGGCCGAGGCGACAACCTACCCCCTGACGATCGAGAACTGCGGCGAGCAGGTGACCTTCGCCAAGGCCCCGGAACGCGCGGTGGCGCTTGGCCACAACAGCGCCGAAATCCTGTTCCTGCTCGGACTTGAGGACAAGATGGCCGGAACGGCCTTCTGGCCCAATCGGGTCCTTCCGGAACTTGAGGCTGCTTATGCAAAGGTCGAGGTGGTGGCTGTCGAATTCCCGACTCTGGAGGCCATTCTCTCCAAGCAGCCCGATTTCGTCCCGGCGATGCTGGTGACGCTTCTTGGTCCCGACAGCAAGGTGGCCAAACGCGAGGATTTTGAGAAGCTGGGCATCCCGACCTATCTGTCACCCAGCGCCTGCACGACGGTGGCGGACACCGAGAACACGACGGGCAGCAAGGCCACCAGCGTCTATGGCCTACGTGAAAACCTGTGGAACATGGATCTGCTCTATCAGGAAATCGGCGATCTGGCGCGGATCTATGATGTGCAGGACCGCGGTCAGACGCTGATCGCCGATCTGAAGGCGCGCGAAGCCACGTTGCGCGAGGAATTCGCGCGGCGCGACGATCTGACGTTCCTGTTCTGGTTCTCGTCGCCCTCGCCATCGGACGATGCTTATCTGGCGGGCGGCAACGGCCCCTCTGGCTATATCGCCGATCTGCTTGGCGGATCGAACGCGCTCAAGACCGAGGCTGAATGGCCCGCGTTGGGATGGGAAGGCATCATGGCCTCGAACCCCACAGTGATCGTGGCGGCACAGGTGGATCGCAAGCGCTGGGGTCTGGACGAGTCGCAAACCAAGATCGAATTCCTGACGACCGATCCGGCGGTCAGCCAGATGGAAGCCGTCAAGGCCGGCCGCATCGCGGTGATGAGCGGGTCGTCGATGAACCCGTCGGTCCACACGCTTTTCGGCGCAGAGCAACTGGCAGAGCAACTGCGGGCTTTCGATCTGCAGTGATGGATGCTGATACAAAACAGTGCGGGGCAAGCGGGCTTGCCCTGTTCCTTGGGCTGGTCATGATCCTGCTTGTCGTCGCGGTCGCGTTTGCGGCCGCGATTGGCGATTACAGGATCGACGTCGGCACTGTGTTTCTGGCCGTGACCAACGGCCTGGGTCTGACGAGCGCCGACATCCCACCGATAGAGCAAAGCGTGGTCTGGGACTTGCGGCTCAGCCGGGCTTTGGTAGCGGCCCTTGCGGGCGCGGGGCTGGCGATCTGCGGGGCGATCCTACAGGCGCTGTTGCGCAATGCGCTGGCCGAGCCCTTTGTGCTGGGTGTTTCAGCCGGTGCTTCGACGGGAGCGGTGGCGGTGATCGTGCTGGGAATCGGCGCCGGCAGCCTGTCGCTGTCGATGGGTGCCTTTGCCGGAGCCTTTGCGGCTTTTGCGCTGGTGGCACTCTTGTCGAACGGTGCGACGAGCGGGCCGAACCACACGATTCTCGCGGGTGTCGCCGCCTCGCAACTGTTCAATGCGCTGACCTCCTACGTCGTCACCACCTCGGGCAATGCCCAGCAGGCACGGGACGTGATGTTCTGGCTTCTGGGCAGTTTCGGCGGGGTGCGTTGGCCGGATTTCCAGCTTCTGGTCATCGTGGTGGCCATCGGCCTCGTAATCTGCCTGCTCATGGCGCGGTCACTGGATGCCTTCACCTTCGGCGACGAGGATGCGGCATCGCTTGGCGTGCCGGTTGCCCGCATTCGGCTGATCCTTTTCGGCGTGACGGCGCTGATGACCGCCACTATTGTCAGCATGGTCGGCACCATCGGCTTCGTCGGCCTCGTGGTGCCACATGCCGCGCGGTATATTGTGGGCCCCCTGCACCTGCGCCTTCTGCCTGCCTGCGCCGCGGTGGGGGCCGTGTTCCTGGTGCTGGCCGACATCGCCTCGCGCGTGGTGGCCGAACAGCAGACCATCCCAATCGGGGTCGTGACGGCGCTGGTGGGCGTGCCCTTCTTCGCCATCATCCTTTACCGCGCAAGGCCGCAGACATGACCGTGACGGCTAAGAACCTTGTTTGGGGCGCGCAGCGCAAAACGATCGTCAATAACGTCTCGTTGGATGTCGCCGAAGGCGAAACCCTCGGCCTGATCGGCCCCAACGGATCGGGCAAGTCGTCGCTGCTCAGGCTTCTGTCCGGGTTGAGGGCTCCGCTGTCCGGGCGGGTCGAGATTCTGGGACAGGACATTGCCCGTGTTTCGCGGAAGACCTTGGCGCGGCAACTGGCCTTCGTCCAGCAGAACGCCACTACCGATACCAATGTTTCCGTTCGTGATGTGGTGCGGCTGGGTCGGACGCCGCACCGCTCGGCTCTGGCGGGGTGGACTGCTGCGGACGAGGCCGCTGTCTCTGCCGCGCTGGAACGAGTAGAAATGGCGGGCCGCCGAGCGCAGGCTTGGCAAACCCTGTCGGGCGGTGAACGCCAACGGGTTCACATTGCCCGTGCTCTTGCCCAAAGCCCGCGAGTGATGTTTCTTGACGAGCCGACGAACCATCTCGACATTCACCATCAGATCGAAATCCTGCGCATGGTGCGGCGGCTGGATGTGACCAGTGTCGTCGCCCTGCATGATCTGAACCTTGCCGCCACATTCTGCGACCGGATTGTGGTGTTGCAAGCCGGAGCGGTGGTGGCCTGTGGAACGCCTGCGGGCGTGCTGACACCGCCGCTGTTGCGTGATGTCTTCCAAGTGGAGGCTGAGGTGACCTTCGAGCCACAAACGGCACGGCCGCATATCCGTTTCAGGGCAGCGTGACTCGTGTGCCCTGCCGGTCCGCATCCTGCGATGCCCCATAGGGACGAGGCGCTCGGCATCCTCCTGCGCATTGCGGCGACATTTGCCTTTGCTGTCATGGGTGCCTGCATCAAGGCCCTTGAGAACGGAGCGCCCTTGGGACAGGTCGTCTTTTTCCGATCCGCCTTCGCGTTGATTCCGCTGGTCGCATTCCTGTGGTGGTCGGGCGTCTTTCCATCGGGTCTGGCCAGCAAACGCCCGCTCGGGCATGTGCTGCGCTGCCTGATGGGCGCAACGGCGATGTTTACCTCATTCGCCACGATCCGCCTGCTGCCGCTGGCAGAGGCCACGATGCTATCCTATCTCGCCCCTGCAATGATGGCACTGATGGGGTGGATGCTGCTTGGGGAACGATTAGGCCTCCGGCGGCTGGGCGGCGTGAGCATGGGGCTTGCCGGCGGCGTGGCCTTCAGCCTGCCAACCCTCTCCGGAAACCTGCCGGACGGTGCACAGCTCGGCGTGGCTCTGGGTGTGGTGACGGCGGTGCTGACAGCTGGGGCGCTGATTCAGGTCAGGCGTCTGACAATGCTGGGGGAAGGAGCAGCGGCCATCGCCTTCTGGTTCGCCGTCGTCTCAGCGCTTGCCGGAGCCGCCACGCTGCCGATGGGCTGGGTGCGGCCTGATGCTGCGCAACTCGCACTGCTTCTGGGGGCGGGGCTTACGGGCGGCATCGCCCATATTCTGATGACCCTCTCCTTCCGACATGCCGAGGCCTCCGCCCTGGCGCCATTCGAATACCTCTCGGTCCTCTGGGCCGTGGTCCTCGGGTTGATGATCTTCGGTGAAATGCCCAGCTGGTCTTTCCTGATGGCCGCTCCCCTCATCCTTGTAGGGGCATTCATTGCTGCACCGGTGGCGCGAAAACGAGGGACAAGATAGCTGCACAAGCACTGAAACGTGCGCGATTCTAGATGCTTGAATAAGCGTGAGCATCCAATTTGTGAAGTCCGTCCACGAAAGGCAATGCAACCAACAGGCAGCCAAAGGCTGACGTTACCCTGTTAGATCATCCAGACTCACGCCGAGCGCATCGGCCAGGGCAGGTAATGTTGCGATTGAGCCCTGCTTTCGACCGGTCTCGATTTTCGGCGATGGTAACACGCCTCAAACCCGATTTTCTGGCCAGCGCTGCTTGAGTCAGGCCGCACAGATTGCGGTAGACGCGCAAGGCGCTTTCACCATTCAGAAGGCGGTCCGCATACTCTGCAGGTATCAGCGCGGCAGTATTCGAGGAAAGCCGCCGCAAGGCCTTGACCGCGGCTTTCGTATCGCTGATCTGCTGCATGATGTAACTTTAGGCGACATGCTAATGACGGCCAAGCAGAATGTCGCTCAGCCGCGAGCTGCCTGGTCGATATAAACTGGCTGGGCAAAGGCCACAGATCGGCCCCTTCCAATAGTGTCAGAGCATCCTCCAATACAACGTCCATATAGCGAACGGTGATGCCCATCTTGGTGTGACCCAAGAGCAGCTGTTAAATGACATCAGGAGCTGACCACGCGGCGTGGCGACGAACCTCCCCCTTCATTCTGGATCGAATATTGGTGTTGTCTTGCGCCGGGGCGGGCTTCTGCAGAAGCTCGCTCCGGCGCTTTTCGCGAAGTCGATAACTCTCGTCGCAGAGGATGGCCACGTGGCTAAGGTTTAGCATTCGGTCGAGGATCGCGGTGGGAACCACGGGGCGGACAAATGCTGCAGTACATGGCTAGGCCACCACGCCAAAGGTCGTTGCTCAGCTTATGGGTTTAACCGACTCTTTCAACTGATCGAGCACCTGCGCGTGATCCATGAGGCCGATTTCAACCATCTTGCTGACGAAAGTGACTCCCTCCTTCTCAGCCTGCTTTACGAGTGCCGAGACCTTCGCATACCCCAGTTCTGAAACCATGGCCGTGGCCAGAGCGGGCGAGTTCAGCAGCAGTTCAAGTGCCCGCTCGGGGCGGGCCTCGATACCGCTTACACACCTGTCTGCGAACAGCTGACTGCCCCGGGTCAGGAGGCGGATGCTCTCGAACAGGCGCGACGCGACTGCGGGCTCGAAATGATTGATCTCCAGCTGGCCAGCCATAGAGGCCAGTGCAACCGTCTGATCATTCCCCGCCAGGGCGAAAGCAATCTGTTGCATCATCATCGGCAGAACGGGGTTGATCTTCCCCGGCATGATCGAGGAGCCGGGCTGAACGGCTGGCAGGCGGATCTCGCCGAGGCCGGTCTGCGGGTCAGACGATAACAGGATCAGGTCATGCGCGATTTTCGCGATGGTCTCGGCAGCGATACGGATCTCGGACGAAACCCGTGCGAAGGTGTCCGAATTCTGCATCGCGTCGAAAGGATCGTCCGCGCGGCGCACCGGCAGCGACAGTTCCGCCTGAAGATGAGCGTATAGGGCCGCCGAATAGCCGGGGTCGGAGCCAAGGCCCGTGCCGATCGCGCTGCCCCCCAGCGGAAGTTGCAGCAATTCCTCCGCCGTCGCGGCAATCTTTCCGGCCTGACGCCGTGCTGCACTGGCGTAGCCGCCGAATTCCTGGCCCAGCGTCATCGGCTGCGCCGCCTGCATGCAGGTACGGCCGATTTTCAGCACATCGCCGAAGTCCGCGGCTCGCGCGGCAAAGGCATCTGCCAGATGGGTCAGTGCCACAACCAAAGGCTGTACAGCCTCATAAACCGCAAGTTTCAACGCCGAGGGCACGACATCATTGGTCGATTGCCCATGATTGACGTGATCATTCGGATGCAGGATGGCGTAATCCCCCGCCGTGTGCCCAAGGATCTGCAAGGCCCGGTTCGCGATCACCTCATTCGCGTTCATGTTGATCGAGGTGCCGCCTGATCCTTCAAGAATATCGATGATGAACTGGTCATGGTGCTGGCCCGCCAGCAGCTCGTCACAGGCCGCAATGATCGCATTTGTGAGCTGGGGTTCCAGCACCCCGATCTCACGATTGGCGAGAGCCGCCGACTTTTTGATCACCGCCAGAGCGCGCACCAAGCCCGGATGATCACCGATTGTCAGGCTGCCAAGCGCCGAATTCTCGGACCCGCGCAAAGTGTTGACGCCATAAAGCGCCACATCTGGCAGCTCACGCGCGCCCAGACCATCAGTTTCGATACGAGTCATGCCCGGAAGTCCTGTTCTGAGAGTGTTGGAATGCCCACGGCGCATGATGAGGCCCACGCCGTGGCTGTTGAGACAGGCAATCAGCCTGAAAAAGCGGAGGAACCCGAGAATCCGGGGTCAGAGAACCTGGCTGAGGAACTGCCGTGTTCTCGGGTCTGAGGCATTGGTGAAGAAGGTCTCGGGCGGACCATGTTCGACGATCACGCCTTTATCGGTGAAGTAGATATGGTCGGCCACCTCACGCGCGAAGCCCATTTCGTGGGTCACAAGGATGCAGGTCATGCCCTCGGCGGCCAGATCCTTGATCGTCACCAGCACCTCTTTCACCGTTTCGGGGTCAAGCGCGGCGGTCACCTCATCGAACAGCATGATGTCTGGCCGCATGGCGAGGCTGCGGGCAATGGCGACGCGTTGCTGCTGACCGCCCGAAAGCTCCCCGGGATAGCTGTTTTCTTTGCCCTCCAGCCGCACCTTGCGGATCAGCTCTCGGGCGCGTTTTTCGACTTCGACCCGGTTCTCTTTGAGCACTTTGACCGGCGCCATCATCACGTTTTGCAACGCGGTCTTATGCGGGAAAAGGTTGTACTGCTGGAACACCATGCCAATCTTCTTGCGCAATGCCAGCTTGTCGAGCTTTGCATCATGCACCTCCTGGCCCTCAACCTGGATTGAGCCGCCCTGAATATCGGCCAACGCATTGATGCAACGGATGAGCGTCGACTTCCCCGAACCTGATGGTCCGATGATACAAACCACCTCGCCCTTCATGATGTCGAGGCTGATCCCGTTCAGCACCTGCACCGTGCCATAGGATTTCCGCACATCCTTCAGCGAAACGATGGGTTGCGCCTCTGTCCATCTGCCTTCTGTATGAGCCATGGTGAGTCCTTACAATTTCACGGAATAGCGGCGTTCAAGCCAGGATGTGACAAGGCTGATCGGGTAGCAGTAGGCGAAGAACCAGCTCAGGACATAAAGATACATCGGGATCAGGATATCGGGCCTGCCCTCGGCCGAGAGAGCCGAGCGCGTATAGCCCATGATGTCGTCCACCCCGATGATCGACACCAGCGGCGTCGCCATTGTCAGCACCGCGTAAAGGTTCATCCAGTTCGGCAGGATCCGCTTTACCGTCTGCGGAAGGATCACCATCCGCATCGTCTGGCCCCGGGTGAAGCCAAGCGATTCCGCGCTTTCCCATTGCCCGGTCGGAACCGACAGGATCGCGCCGCGCACATATTCCGACATATAGGCCATGACCGGCAGCGAGAGGCCAATCACCGCTTTTAGCCAGCCAGGAAAAGGCACGGTGATGCCGAAAGCCGTGACCTGAAACGGGATCAGCAGGATCGAGTAGAACAGCAGAACCAGCCAGGGCGAGTTGCGGAAGAACTGCGTCACCAGCCATGCGAATTTGCGTACCGGCATCAGCGGTGAGACCTGCAGGATACCGAGCATCACCCCCAGTACAGTCCCGATCAGCATCGAAAGAAGCGAGATCAGTACATTATAGGCAAAGCCCTCTCCCAGCAGCGGCGTCCATTTCAGAAGTACCGAGAAGACAGACGGCTGCGCCGAAGCAGCATCCTGCGCCCAGGCCGCCCCGATCAGGCTGGCGGTCAGTCCGGCAAAGAGCAGCGTCATCGAGACCGGGTTGAGCAAAGTCTCGCGCCAGTTCAGTGCCGACGCCGCATATGCACGGCGCGGCAAAAGCACATCCATATGACCTGGGCGCCGCAGCGCCGGATTGCGGGCAGGCTCGGGGATCGGAGGCAACCACATATCAGACTCCATATCCCGGGATGCGCAGGGATCTTTCCCAGCGCCCCATGATCCAGACCAGCACCGCGACCAGCAGAATGTAGCTCAGCAAAAGAATGGTCATCATCTCACGGACGTTCAGTTGCTCGGACCAGATCTGCGCCGCCGAATACAGGAGTTCAGGCACCGCGATCGCATAGGCCAGCGTGGTCGTTTTCACGAGATTGACGAGGTTCGTTCCGAGAGAGGGCAGAGAGATGCGCAGCGCCAGCGGCAGGACGACATAGATATAGGTCTGGAGCCGGGTGAAGCCGAGCGCCTCTGCCGCCTCAAGGGTGGATTTCGGCACCGCATCAATGCCAGAGCGAAAGATCTCGGTATTCAGCGCGCCAGCAAAGAGCGTCAGCGAGATCACCGCCCAGCTGAAGGCCGAAATCATCGGCACGCTCATCCCGGCGTCATTCTGCACCCGCAGGATCGAGCCAAGCGCGAAGAAGAAGAAGTAAAGCTGAACCAGTGGCGGCGTATTGCGGAAGAAGGTCACGAAAAGACCTACCGGCAGCCGCAAAAGCCGCGATTGCGCCCCCTGAGCCCAGGCACCGACCACGCCCACCAGAAGTGAGAACAGGATCGACAGGACGGAAAGCTTCACCGTCATCCAGAGCCCGCTGAGGAATTGGGCGCGGTCCCAGGCGTCGTAGCCGATTGTCAGATTGATGCCATGGCTCTGACGCAGCCACTGGAAAAACGTCTCGACTGTTTCCACCGAACCCTCCGGGAAACGGGCCGGCCCGACCAAGCGACCGGCCGGAACAGGATGAGTTACTTGAACTTCTCGTGCTGCTCTTCAAGGAAGGGGCTGGCGGCGATGCCATTGGCGGCATTCGCCTCGATCAGGTAGCCGGTCTTGTGCCAGTCGGTGATGATCTCGCTGATCTTGAGACCATAGGGACCGTCCAGTTCAGCAAGCGGCACGGCGATCGCCCAGGGCTGCAGCTGTTCGGTGACGAAGGGCATCTCGTAATCTGCCCAGGAACCCTCGGATGCCAGTTGGCTCTCGATCCATGTATTGTCATAGAGCAGGCCCACGCAGCTGCCATTGGTCAGTGCGGCCGTCGCTTCGGGCACACCAGCAAAAGCGAGGATATTGGCTTTGTATTTCTGGGTGGTTTCGCGGATGTAGTAGCTGCCCTGAATGGCGCAGAGATCCTTGCCTTCCAGATCAGTCCATTCTTTCAGTCCGTTTGCCTTCGGGGCCAGCACGTTGGCGCCGCCGGCATAGTAGTTCGGCTCGACCATGCCGACCACTTCGCGGCGTTGCGGATTGTCACCCAGGGTCGCGATGATCAGATCGATCCGGCCCTGTTGCAGGAACTCCATCCGGTTCGAAGCCACGACAGGCACCAGCTCGACCTCGACGCCAAGGCGGCTGGCAATGTCCTTTGCAAGGTCGATTTCCAGCCCGACAATATTGCCGCTGGCATCCAGATAGCCCCAGGGGCGGTAGTCGTTCTTGACCCCGACGACGATCTTCCCCGCTGCCGCGATTTTCTCAAGCGTATCGGCCGAGGCAAGCCCGGTGCTAGCCAGCAGCACGCCGAGAGTGAGTTTGAGAATGGCTTTCATTCGATGTCTCCCATTTGGTATGCCACTGATATCCAGTGGTTTTTTTGCTTGCATTCCAAAGGCACCCCCTGCCGGGGGCCAGCGCGGCGGAGCCAGGGCCCGTTTTCGCACCAGTGGAATCATTTTATTGTGCAGCAAGGTGAACAATGTCTAATACTCACCAAGTGACATATTTTATTCATTTGAGGACATGACCTTGTCTGAACGGGCAGAGAAATTCGGCTTCATCCTGATTGAGGATTTCGCACTTATGTCTGCGGCTTCATCGGTGGACCCGCTGCGAGCGGCAAATCAGATGTCAGGGCGAGTGCTCTATGAAACCTGCTTCCTCTCTGTCGCGGGAGGGCCGGTTCGGTCGTCTTGCGGTGGTCTTTTCGAGACGATCCCCTTCAGCCAGGCCCCGCCCGATCTTGACTGGCTGTTCATCGTCGCGGGCGGCAATCCCTTCACAACGGAACGGCCAGACTGCCTGACCTTCCTGCGCCAAGCGGCGCGTCGTGGCATTTCGTTGGGTGGAATTTCAGCCGGGGTGGTGTTGCTGGCCAAGGCCGGGCTCTTGTATGAGCGGCGGATTGCCGTTCACTGGGAATATGTTCATGCCCTGCGTGAGCTGTTGCCGGAGCTGCTGACGGAACAGCACCTCTTTGTGCTGGATCGTGACCGGGTCACCTGTGCAGGAGGCGTTGCCGGGCTTGACATGATGCACGCGCTGATACGCTCGCGGCATGGCCATGAACTGGCCGCCAAAGTGAGCGGCCGTTTTATCTACACCCGCATCCGTACTCCAGAAGTTGCCCAGCGAGGCATCGGCATGGAACAGTCAAGCCACCGGACAGGCGTGTTTGCCGCCTTGCGGCTGATGGAGGATCACATCGCCGACCCTTTGCCGTTAAAGCACCTTGCGCGGCTGGCAGGCCTCAGCAGCAGGCAGTTGCAGCGGCAGTTTCAGGGTGATCTGGGGCGGTCGGTGATGGCAGCCTACACCAGTCTGCGCCTCACAAAGGCAGATGAGTTGCTACGGCAGACCAAGCTCCCAATCAGCCAGATCGCATTTGCGACCGGATTCTCAAGCCAGGCCAATTTCACGCGTTCATTTGTCCGTTGCTTCGGGCTGACCCCGTCGGAGCGCAGGATAGGCAGTCGCATAGGAGGGGGCGATCTCTCACCCAGGCTCAGGACCCATTGATTGTGGCAGGGACTGATGTACCATGAGAAGATCGAGCGGTGATATGATGGATACTTCTGGCTCAGTGATGCGCGGCTGGCGTGTCTGTGGCGGAGCCTACGATCAGCAGGTGGCGGATGTCGGTTTTACCATCTTGCTGACCGATCCGAGCCGGGTCTTGCCGCCCGCCGATCTCCGCGGGGGCACCTAACCTAGCCATACCGCGAAGTTGCGCCCACGGTTGAACGTATCGAGTTCCGGTGCAAACTCCGCGACGGTCCAATTGACAGAATGATGTAGAGACGACGCAGCTAGGCGAGGCCATGAACTTAAACTAAGAAATGAAAGGCTAATTTGGGTCGCAGGTGGTGGCGGTGTGTAATGCGCGTGCCACCACCTGCTTCCCCCAGGTACAAGGGGACCCCGGACGACCGGGAGCTGGGTCGCCTGCCAGAGCGATATGTGTGCAAGCTCTGGTAGAGCGTTCAGTCGCATGTACGGCGATTAAAGTCACGGAGAGAATTCAAGATAAATTTCACCGGACTCTTAAGAACCGGTTGATAAACTTCCCACCACGACTCAAGGTTGCAACAGCGGTAGGCCTTCCTATCAGCTCTCAAACTTACCCCTGCCGTCTCGTGCGGCAGGTTTTTTCATAGTCTGGCCTATTGGCAAATTTCCATCTTGCTCGTGACTTGTCTCAGAAGCCTAAATGTTGCGATCATAGAGACGCAGCGGGGCCAGGGCTGGCTGACTAGGTTGTGAGCCAAAGAACTTGCAGTCACCCGTTCCTGGCCTTCGTGTGGCGCTAATGATCTGAGTGCCGGATCGCAGGTGGCGGTGGGGTGTAACTGCGGGTACCGCCACCTGCTTCCCCCAGCTTGCGAGCGGGTGGAAGGCGGCAGTGAAAACAAAGCCGCCTGTCAGGGCAATGAGATTGCGAGCCCTGACTCTTCGACAACTGCCCCAGATGGTCGCCAAAAGTCACGGGGAAGATTCATGATAAAGTGTCACCATATTCTTCGGAATAGGTTGATAATTGGTACTGTCGCAAACTTTCGACTTTCGGGGCGCGCATGATATTCCAGCGTTGTAAGGGAGTTGGTGAGAGGCGATTGGCGTGATCGAGTTCAAGG
>NZ_QBKP01000029.1 GCF_003054195.1 Gemmobacter caeni | reverse complement strand
CTGGAAAGCTACGCCGCCACGGGCCTGCTCAACCGCGAGCCAAAGGGGTCACTTTTGGGCGCCGATCGGGGGGCCCGTTTGGATGCCGATTGACAACCAAAGATCGTCCTCGGACGCTTGTTCCACCTCCTCAGCATTGAGAAAGCGAGCATCAGAATTATCAAGAAAAGCTGGCGCTTGAGGCTTCATATCTGCAAAATACTGCTATTTTGCAGATTACCCAAGGGTTTTGTGAGAATGCATTTTCACGCTCTATATAGCACGCGCGGGTGATGGTCGGCGACGGCTCTCTCATCGCACTCAGCCTATGGAAACCAAGGGCTTTCCGTTGAACCGGGCCACAGAGAGCGCCCTTGCATCTGTTTACAATCGGTCGTTTATTAGTGGTATGTGAAACTGCAAACGGCCTGTTTTGATGCCCCTGATCGGCTATGCGCGCGTCTCAACCGAGGATCAGACCCCCCTGCCCCAGTCGCAGGCCCTGAAATCCGCAGGCTGCGTCGAGATCCACGAGGAGCAGGCCTCGGGCGGAAACCGCGCGCGGCCCGTGCTGGCCCGGGTGCTGGAGCGGATCGGCAAGGGCGACACGCTGGTGGTGGTGCGCATCGACCGTCTGGCGCGGTCGCTCTCCCACCTCCTCGAGGTGATCGAACGGCTGGAGGCCAAGAACGCCTTCTTCCGATCGCTCACCGATCCGATCGACACATCCTCCCCGCAGGGTAAGTTCACCCTCCAGGTCCTCGGCGCCGCAGCTGAGTTTGAGCGCGCCCTGATCCGCGAACGCACCAAGGCCGGCCTGGCCAGCGCACGAACCAAAGGCCGGGTTGGCGGCAATCCGGGCCTGCGCGTCCGGGATCCGGCGGCGCTGCGCAAGGTGCGGCTGGCCCGGCAGGACGGCTATATGGAACGCCTGAACGAGACGGCGCAGGACTGGGTGCCCCATGTCCGCCGCCTGCGGCCCGACTTGGCTTGGGAAGATGTGGTGCGCATCGTCAACGGCCCCCTGCCCCGCGAGCGGCATTGGACGCAAAGCCGACTCCTGCGCGCGGTCAACGCCTATGTCCGGGACGGCTTCCTACCGCCCACGGTACTGGACCGCGCCGGCCGCCGCGAAATCGACGACCGCCTGCCCGCCATTGTCGCCGCCATCAAGGGCGCGGACCCCGAGATCACGCTTCAGGCGATCTGCACCAGACTGGAAGCGATGCGCGAGCGCACGCCCCGCGGGCGGACAAGCTGGCAGCCGTCATCCGTGAAGATGCTGCTGGAGAGGGCTGAGAGACTGGGGCTGCTTGAGTAGTCGCGCTACCTTGCAAATCCTCCACGACATGGAAGGATTACAAGGCTGTGGTCAGGACCACGCTCAGTAGCTGTCCGGTCATGTAAAGGGGTTGACGATGCGAAGCTGGCCTTCGACCAGCAGGCCATCTTGCATGTCCTCGCTCCACAGCGTGGTGCAGCCCGCAACCAAAGCGCTGGCCACGATCATGGCGTCGTAGATCGAGAAGCCGTAGCGTTCCGCCAAGGCGCGGCCGACGTCGTGGGTCTGAAGGGTCAGGTCTTCGACGGGGCACAAGGCGCGAATGCCCTCAAGAAACGTCCCTGCTTCCTCCCACCTCAGGCCAGCCTTGCGGCGACAGTTCACCAGCGTCTCGTTCAGGACCTGAACGCTGATCCGGGGCCCCTGCCCCAGGATGACCTCGGCGCGATCGGCCTTCGAGCCGGTGTCGAGCAGGTAAAGAACGACATTCGTGTCCGCGAACTCAGCGCTCATGCGCGTCATCGCGGCTCAGGCGTTCCGCAGCGGGCAGCTTGCCCCGGAAGCGGCGCAGACCCGTCAGCACCTCATCCGCGCGCGCCAGACGACGGACTCTGACCTGGCCGTCGTCCTTGACCAGGTCGATCTGATCGCCTTCCTTGAGGCCAAGTTCGCGGACAAGCTCAGCGGGCAAACGGACGGCAAGCGAGTTGCCCCATTTCGCGACCTGCATCGTGACCTCCTGAGTGGATATACGATCAAGAATGTATATCATGCTGGTTGCATGGGCAACCCTGTCCACGAGCCCAGGCTACTCTTGTGCGTCACGCAGTGGCTGACACCAGATTTAGAAAGAGCTTGCACGAATCTGAGTCCTCCGGCAATAGTCACGGAAAAGGGCGACTAAACGCCAAATTCCGTGAACACGCCACGGGCGCGCGAGGGCAGATGAGCAGAGCCGATACACAGGAAGACCTGAACGCTGTGATCCGTCAGCATTCCGAGGTGCTGGCGGCGCAACTGCATTCGCAGCGTGAGAGCCTGTTCCCGCCCGACGCATCCAAGTCTATGCGCAAATTCACCTCTGGGGAAGCTGCTGCTCTGCTGGGTGTCAACGACTCATACCTCCGAAAGCTTCACCTTGATGGCAAGGGACCGTCGCCAGAAGTTTCATCGGGGAACCGGCGGCACTACTCAGCTGACGATATCCATAACTTACGAATTTTGTTGGAGAAAACGGCTCGAAAGCCCGGAGATTACCTGCCCGGTCGTCGCGCCGGTGACCACCTGCAGATCATCGGCGTGATGAACTTCAAGGGTGGGTCCGGAAAGACGACCTCCTCGGCGCATCTCGCCCAACGGTTGGCCCTCAAGGGTTACCGTGTCCTGGCAATCGACCTCGATCCGCAGGCTTCGCTTACGGCGTTGCATGGGGTTCAGCCTGAGTTTGACTTGCTGGACGGCGGCACGCTCTACGATGCGATCCGTTATGAAGACCCGGTTCCGATCGCCGCGGTGATCCGCAAGACATACATTCCGAATCTCGACCTGATTCCTGGGAATCTCGAACTGATGGAGTTCGAGCACGAGACGCCACGGGCGCTGTCTCGCGGCAACGCGGGTTTGTTCTTCTTCCGTGTGAAGGAGGCGCTGGCGCAGGTCGATGAGCGGTATGACGTTGTCGTCATCGACTGTCCTCCGCAGTTGGGGTTCTTGACCATGTCCGCGCTGTCGGCCGCGACAGGCGTTCTCGTGACGATCCATCCCGAGATGCTCGACGTGATGTCGATGAGCCAGTTCCTCAGAATGACGGCCGACCTGATGGACGTCATTGCCGACAGTGGGGCTGACATGTCGCATGACTGGATGCGGTATCTCTTGACCCGGTATGAGCCGACAGACGCACCGCAGAACCGTATCGTCGCCTTCTTGCGGACGATGTACGGCGACAAGGTTTTGAACGCGCCGATGCTCAAGTCGACGGCCATCTCGGATGCCGGTTTGACCAAGCAGACCCTTTACGAGGTCGAACGCAGCGCGTTCACCCGGACGACCTATGACCGGGCCATTGAAAGCCTGAATGCGGTCAACGACGAGATTGCCCAGCTCATTCAGAAGACTTGGGGGCGCTGATGACCGACAGCAAGAAGAAGCGCATGTCCATGCTGGATAGTCTTGCAGCGGCGGGGACGCCCCCTGCTCCCGGTAGCATGATGTCTAGCAATCGGGCCCTGCGGTCGGCGCGTGATGCTGTCGATGCTCACCATGTTTGGGAGCTCGATCCGGCTGAGATCCAAGACGAGCGATACTCGGATCGCCTCGACCCAAAGGATGTGCACGATCTTCGCGCGTCGATTGAACAAAACGGGCAGACTGTGCCCATCCTTGTTCGGCGCCATGCGACCGAGCCCAATCGGTATCTCCTCGTCTATGGACGCCGCCGTCTTGAGGCCATTCGTGCCTCCGACAAAGTGAGCAAGGTGCGCGCCCTCATCGCTAACCTGGACGATACGGCGGCACTGCGCGCTCAAGTTTCAGAGAATACTGGTAGACGTGACCTGAGTTACATCGAGCGCGCCCTCTTCGCTCAGGAACTGCTCGATAGTGGCTTTGGCTCGCAGGCACAGATTGCCGAAGTGCTCAACGTGACCCGTTCGGCGGTATCGATGTCGATCTCGGTTGCCAAGGCGATCGGAACTGCACTGGCCCATGCAATCGGACCGGCGCACGGCGTCGGCCGTCCCAGATGGGAAGCTTTGGCCAAGGAGCTTGCCGACAGCCGGATCGAGAACGACGATCTCTCCCGAGTTGCTCTTGATGTTCGCGCCAAGGCGGCCGCGAACGAAGAGGCGGATGAGGATCCGCAGGTTGATCCTTCGGTGGCGGCTTTTGAGGCCGTTGCGCGGCACGTAAAAAAGAGTGTGAGCTCGACGCTCGGCAAGAAGCCGAGATCGAAGACCACTGCCCTTGTGATCGATGGCACCCCCGTGGGCGCTATCAAGAGATCTGGCCGGGCGCTTCGCCTGGACCTGACGGATGTGGATGATGCCTTTGCGGAGTGGCTTGATGCCCGCGCGCAGGACGTCCTCGAAGAGCTTCACGATCGCTGGAAAGGCGAGACATGAAGAGAGGCAGAGCAGCAACAAAAAGGAGGCACGGTACAGGCTAAAGAAAAGGTCCCGCAAAGCTTGCGCTCCACGAGACCCCAACTTTGATCTTAGCACTTTCAAGGTAGTGGGCCGGCGCGCAAACCGCAAGTCATATGTGATTCGCGGACCAGCTTTTCTATGCCTTCGTGAATGACATCATGGAGTACACACCGATTTCGCCGTTTATGCGGCCGATCTCGCATGCCCATCTGCGCGTGGTCGAGCGGCCTGAGGCGTCTGTTCCGGGCAAGCCCGTCAACAAGTGGGAGCTCCTTCGCGAGCTGTCCAAGGCGCAGGCGGCCTTTGGGGTTTCCGAACGCGATCTGACCGTTCTGCAGGGGCTTCTCAGCTTCTTTCCGGATGACGCGCTTGGCGGGAATACCGAGATGGTCGTCTTCCCGTCGAACAAGGCAATCTGCGAGCGGCTGAACGGCATGCCCTGCTCCACGATGCGCAGGCACATTGCCCGCTTGGTGGATGCTGGCTTGCTCATGCGCCGCGATAGTCCCAACGGCAAGAGGTATGTCCGCAAGCATGGCGAAGAGCGCGTGGCCTTCGGCTTCGATCTCTCGCCGCTCTACTGCCGCTCCGAAGAGGTGGCTCGAGCCGCAGAGGCCGTGCGCGAGGGCGAAGACCGAGTGCGGCGACTGCGGGAGGTTGTGAGCCTCATGCGGCGCGATCTCGCCGCCCTGGCGGAATTTGGAGAGGAGATCCAGCCGGGCCTTGGCCTCTGGGATCAGCTGCGTGACAAGGCTGTCCTGACAGCGCGCGCCCTGCGCCGCAAGCTGACGCTCGATGAGCTCTTGGCGTATCGGGCAGATCTCGAAGCTCTTCTCGATCATGCACGCAACGTCATTGATGGCCCTGAAACAGAAGAAATGAACACCAATGATGCCAGTTTTGAGCGTCACCATCATAATTCAAATGAAGAATCTATAGATCTTGAACCTGCCTTAGAAAAAGGCGGGGCGGCGGCCGGCGCGCCAGATGTTGAAACGGATGCGCCTGGTGCTGACGTGGAAGAAGCCGACGCAAGACGCGTACCGAAGATCCCGCTCCATCTGGTAATCGCGGGCTGCCCGTCGCTCAAAACCTTTTACCAGGGCGACATCCGCCACTGGCATCAGCTTTTCGACGCGGCTTGCCATGTACGGCCGGCCATGGGGATCAGTGTGTCCGCTTGGGAAGAAGCGCAACGGTTCATGGGGCCCGAGCAGGCATCGATCGTTGTTGTCGCCATGCTGGAACGCTTTACCGACATCCGATCGCCCGGCGGATACCTCCGTGCGCTGACTTCGAAGGCGGCGGCGGGCGAGTTCTCTTGCGGGCCGATGGTCATGGCGCTGATGTCCCGGCGAAACGCGGCGTGATGTTCACAGCTGTGAACATTCTCCCCGTCGACGCCCCAATCGACGAAGTTCACAGCTGTGAACTCTCTGCGCCGTCTGATGAGCAACCAGCAGACAGAGGGAAAGGTTGGGGGTTTGAGGGGTGACGGGAAGTGAGATCGGGAGAGTGGCTTCCGGCGCCCGTCGTGGAGAAGATCTGATGGCGAAAGCAGCCCAGAAAATCACGCTGTCCCCCTCGCGGGACATCCCCTTCGACAAGCTCGTCCTGAGCCAGTCCAACGTACGGCGCATCAAGGCTGGCGTCTCAGTCGAGGAACTGGCCGAGGACATCGCGCGACGCGGGCTCTTGCAGGGATTGAACGTCCGGCCCATGCTCGATGCCGATGGGGTCGAGACCGGCATGTTCGAGATCCCGGCCGGTGGCCGCCGCTTCCAGGCGCTGTCGCTGCTGGTGAAGCAGAAGCGGCTGGCCAAGACCGCGCCGATCCCCTGCATCGTTCGGGATGCCGCGTCGGATATCCTGCCCGAGGACGACTCGCTGGCGGAGAACATGCAGCGCGTCGCCCTGCACCCGCTGGATCAATTCCGCGCCTTCGTGGCTTTGCGCGAGAAGGGTCAGGGCGACGAAGCGATCGCGGCGGCCTTCTTCGTCACGCCCCAGATCGTGAAGCAGCGCCTGAAACTCGCGTCCGTGGCCCCTGCCCTTTTGGAAGTCTATGCCGAGGATGCCATGACGCTCGAGCAGCTGATGGCCTTCACGGTGAACCCGGATCATGCGCGTCAGGTGCAGGTCTGGGAAGCGGTGAAGAACTCCTGGAACAAGGAGCCCTATGCCATCCGGCGCATGCTGACCGAGGCCTCGGTTCGGGCTTCGGATCGTCGCGCGGTCTTCGTTGGTGTCGATGCCTATGAGGCGGCGGGCGGTGTTGTCCTCCGTGATCTCTTCCAGGGCGACGACGGTGGCTGGCTGGAGGACCCTGCCCTGCTCGACCGCTTGGTCGCCGAGAAGCTCCAAGCTGAAGCCGAGGCTCTGGCCGCCGAGGGCTGGAAGTGGATCGAGGTCGCGACCGACCTGCCCTATGGCTACAGCCACGGTCTGCGGCGTCTGGCCGGTGATCCCGCCCCGATGACCGACGAGGAACGCGCGGCCCATGCGACGCTCCTCGCCAAGTATCGTGCGCTGGAGGAGGAGTACTCCGGCCAGGACGAATATCCCGAGGAGATCGATGCCCGGCTCGGTCAGCTCGAGATGGCGATGGAAGCGCTCGAGCAGCGGCCGCTGATCTACGATCCGGCCGAGGTCGGGCGCGCGGGCGTCTTCGTCACGCTTGATCGGGACGGCAGTCTCGCGGTGTATCGCGGCTATGTCCGGCCCGAGGACGAGCCGCGCGAGGAGACCGCGGTTCAGGATGCCGATGGTGCGGATGTCATGGGGCAGGGGGGTGATGTCGGTGTTTCCAGTTGGAAACCGTCGGCGACCTCCGCCGGGGGCACGGTCATCACCTCGGGTGGTCAGCCGATCGGTGCCGATCCGACCGAGGAGGACGATGACGGCGCGATGAAGCCGTTGCCCGAACGGCTGGTCATAGAATTGACCGCCCACCGGACCTTGGCGTTGCGTGAGGCCATCGGACGTTCGCCGGACGTCGCGCTGACGCTCCTGCTCCTGAAGCTGGTGACGGATACCTTCCGCACCTCCTCTGCCTCGGACAGTTGTCTCGAGGCCTCGGTGCGTCACGTCTACATGTCGGCGCAGGCGCCCGATCTGAAGGACAGCATCGTGGCGAAGCTGGTCGATGAGCGGCACGCCGCTTGGGAGGCCGATCTGCCTCTTGGTGACGATGCCGCGCTCTGGGACTATCTGACGGTCCTCGACCAGGGCAGCCGTCTGGCTCTGCTGGCGCATTGCCTCAGCTTTGGGATCAACGCGCTCCATGAGAAGGTGAACCCCTATGGTGCGGGCATCTCCGCCAACGGTCTGACGCGCCGCATGGCCCATGCCGATCTGGTGGCCCGCGCAGTCGATCTCGACATGGTCGAGGCTGGTTGGGAGCCGACGGTCGATGGCTACCTCAACCGCGTGCCCAAGGCTCGGATCCTCGAGGCCGTGCGCGAGGCGAAGGGGGAGGGGACCGCGCAACTTCTCGATCACCTGAAGAAGGGCGAAATGGCGACCGAGGCCGAGCGGCTTCTCAAGGGCAGCGGCTGGTTGCCCGAGGTCCTGCGCCGGGTCGATCTCGCAGCGCGCGACGGCGAGGCGATCGCAGAAGGGCAGGGGGAGGATGCGGCAGAACCCGAGGATGTCGATCTCCCGGCTTTCCTGACGGCTGATTTGCCCGACGGCAATGCGTCGATGATGGCGGCAGAGTGATCTGAGCCATCCGGGGGGGCGGGGGTGCCCGCCCCCTATCTCACAAAATACAGCAATATCAATACGATGAATGCGAATATTCGCATTCGGGATGAGGAATCATGTCTGCAACAACCATCATCGACACAGCCCCTCTCGGGGCGCTCATTCGCTACACCGACGGCAGTCCCAAGCCGCCGGCACGGTTCACGAAGAAGCTCGCGGCCTGGGAGCGTTCGAACGGCGTCGGTCGACTCGTGAAGAAAGAGCCGCCCCGGGTCTATCTGACCTGGACCGCTCCGGCCTCCTTCACGCTGCATGAGGGGAATTTCTCCTCGGACGGGGTCATCCTCGTCACCATCATGCGCAGCCACTCGGCGGACAGCCGGCTGGTATTCGAGGTCGACGAGGAGCCGAAGCCCGGGCAGGTCCGCGTACTCCTGGACTTCGGAGGCAACACCGAGCTGCTGCATCTTGCGGAGTCGATCACCGCGGCCGAGCTCTGGATCGCGCGGGAGGGCTACCGAAACGCGCGGCTCGAGATCGTCGGTGCCGAGGACGGCGATAGGGCAGGGGGCGCGGACCTGGCCGCCTGAGCCCTGACAAGGCGTGAGGGGCCCACCCATGTGCGGGCCCCTCACCGACCACATGAACCTCGTCCCGCGATGCCGCGGGGCGCAGAGTTATCCATCCCCCAATTCGGAGGTTTTCAACCAAGAGTCTGCCCGGGAGGTTGGCGGCGTTAGCAACATCAGCGGGACAATTGGCTCCAGTCGTCAGGGCACCTCCCCCGCTCGCCATTCCCTTCCTTGCCCCGAACCCTGTCTTCGAGATCAACCCGCGAGGGGTCGGACTACGGGCGAGCCCGTGCCGCCGGGTGGATTCGGGCAAGCCGAACGCACCCGGTGATGTCAGCCAGTCTTCGGGCCTGCGGGGTCCTGTCGCGCGGGGGATGGTCCCCCGCCTCCAAGACAGGAGCCAAACAGATGTCCCGTAAAGATGCTCACGCTTTCGCCGCCTCCCTCGCCGCCACGCTGATGGTCTCGATCGTCGTCTTCCAGGCAGGGGATGGAACCTTCGGCGCCGTCCCCGCCGATGAAATCGACGGCGACGAGGTCGTGATCGTCTCGGAATACGATCCCTTCGGGTGAGGCTTCGGCCTCACTTCCCAAGGGCCCGGGCACGGCGCTGGTGCGCCTCCGGGCCTATCGCCGACCGAGTGGCCTTGCGCCGATCAAATGGACGGTCATCGAACTATTGCGCGCCTGCCATCAATGGCAGGCCATCCTCGCGCCATTCCGGCAAACCGCCGTCAAGGCGGCGCGCATTGAGGCCGTGTTTGCGAAGTGCGGCGACAGCCTGGTGGGCATAGATGCAATAGGGGCCCCTGCAATAGGCCACGATTTCGGTGGCCGGATCGAGCGTCGGGACGATCCGCTCGATCTCCGTCAGCGCCATGTTGAGCGCACCCGGAATGTGGCCCGCGGCGTATTCGTCGGCCGGCCTCACGTCGAGCACGGTGACGGAGCCTTCCGCGAGCCGTGCGGCGAGGTCCGCGCGGCTGACGGCTTCGGGGGCGTCCTTGCCGCCTGAAAGCCCTCGCAGGATACGCTCGACTTGCGCGAGGTTCCGTTCTGCCACGATGCGCAGCAGATCCATCAGCGCGAGTGTCTTGGCATCGGTCAGCCGATAGATCACTGCCTTGCCGTCGCGGCGGCTGGTGACGAGAGCGGCGCGGCGCAGCTGTTGCAGATGCTGCGAGCAGTTGGCGATCGTGAGGCCTGTCTTGTCCGCAAGTGCCTCCACCCCGCGTTCGCCTTGCGCGAGTTGTTCCAGCAGCATCAGACGCGCCGGTGCTGATAAGGCGCGTGCGACGAGGGCATATTCCTCCAGCAGGGCCAACTTCGGGCTGATTGACAAGGCCTGTCTCCTGACGCTAGATCATTCAAGCGATAACTTGAATAATAGCGATTCCATCGCGCCCCACAAGCCCCAAGGCCAGCGATCCATGTCCGAGACCATCCTTGCCACCGAGGCGACCATCCGTCTTGCCATCTTTCTGGGTGTTCTGGCGGGCATGGCGCTGTGGGAAGTGGCGGCCCCGCGGCGCAGGCGAGAAATCCCGCGCGTCATCCGTTGGACGAACAACCTTGCTCTGGTGGTGGTGGATACGGTCATCCTGCGGCTGAGTTTTCCGATCCTCGCGGTCGGTCTGGCCGTCATGGCCGAGGATCGTGGCTGGGGCCTGTTCAACAATCTCGATGTGCCAGTTTGGGTCGCAATCATCGTCTCGATGCTGCTGCTCGATCTGGCGATCTACCTTCAGCACGTGATGTTCCACGCCGTGCCCGGGCTCTGGCGGCTGCACCGGATGCACCACGCCGATCTCGATTTCGACGCGACCACGGGACTGCGTTTCCATCCCGTGGAGATCCTCATTTCCATGGGGATCAAGCTGGCGGTGGTCGCGGCGCTCGGCCCCCCCGCCGTCGCGGTGCTACTGTTCGAGGTGATCCTGAACGCCACCGCGCTTTTCAACCACGCCAACATCGACCTGCCGCGCCCGGTGGACCGCGTGCTGCGCCTCATCGTCGTGACGCCGGACATGCACCGCGTCCACCATTCCACCGACCCGCGCGAGACCAACTCGAACTACGGCTTCAACCTGCCGTGGTGGGACAGGCTCCTCGGCACCTACATCGCCCAGCCCGCCAAGGGACACGAGGGGATGGAGATCGGCATCGAGCAGTTCCGGACACGCCGCGATCTCTGGCTCGACCGGATGCTGGTCCAGCCGCTGCGCGGACCGGCATCGGGCCATGCGCTCGATCCCCGGAACACGACAAGGAGCCCGCAGAATGACCGCAAGTGAATTCACGCGCGGCATCCGCGAGAATAGGGTCCAGGTCGCGCATCAGCTGATCCAGGTGATGCTGGTGGGTTTCGCCATCGGCATGACTCGCACGGTGGTCCCGGCGCTGGCCGAGAGCGAGTTCGGGCTCGAGCGCGGCTCGTTCCTGCTGCTGGCGTCCTTCGTCGTGGCCTTCGGTGCGGTCAAGGCGGTGATGAACTTCGTCGCCGGGCGCTGGTCCGAGCGGATCGGTCGCAAGCGGGTGCTGGCCTTCGGTTGGGTCATGGCGCTGCCGATCCCGGTGATGATCTGGTACGCGCCCGACTGGAACTGGATCGTCGCGGCGACCGTGCTGCTGGGCGTCAACCAGGGCCTCTGCTGGTCGATGACGCAGACCGCGAAACTCGACATCACGCGCGCCGAGGAACGCGGCCTCACCATGGGGCTCAACGAGTTCTCCGGCTATGTCGGCGTGGCAATCGCAGGCATCCTCACCGCATATGCCGCGGAAGGGCTGGGCGCGCGGACGGGCCTGCTGGTCTTTGGCATGGCCGTGGTCCTGCTGGCGCTGATCCTGACCGTGGTCTGGGTGAAGGACACGCTGCCTTGGGCCAAGGCCGAGACGGCCGCGCACAAGGCAGCACCCCCGAAATCCCTGCCGCGTTATCCGCAGGGCAGCTCCGAACAAGGGGCGCGTCCTGATGTGCGGCACCTGCCTGGACGCGCGCGGCCTTGCAGAGGGCGACATGATGGAGGGGACGAGCCGCTCCACAATGGACGAACTCGCCCAAGCGACGCTGGCCGCCGACAAGGTCCTGGTGTTCTGATGGCCGGGATGCTTACGCTCGCCGCCCTCGCGGCCGACCCGGATCGCTTCCACCTGATCGACGTCCGCGACGCGGAAGACTTCGTCGCCGCCCATTTGACGGGCGCCGTCCATATCCCGCTGGCCGAACTCGAAGACCGGGCGGGAGAACTTCCTGCTGGCAGAACACCCGTGACCATCTGCGGCAAGGGCGGCGGTCGGTCGGCAGAGGGCGCGGATGTCCTGAACAGGCTCGGCCACCCGGACGCCCTATGGCTCGAAGGCGGCACGATCGGCTGGCTTGCGCAGAACACCTGAACACCAAGAAACCGAAACGGAGGAGACCCCCGGATGACCCTGAAGCACCTACTTTTGGCGACAACCGTCGCGCTCGGGATGCACACATTGCCCGCCTTTGCGCAGGACGCGGCTATCGACGCCATGCAGGAATACATGATGTTCTCGGAATACGAGGCCGGCATCATCCTGCCCCAGCAACTCGACCAGACCGTCTTCGAGACCGCGCTTTTCGTCGACACCCGGGACGCTGGCCAGTTCGAGGCAGGCACGATCCCCGGCGCAGTCAACATCGAGTGGCGCGAAGTGCTGGACCGCATCGACGAGATCCCCGAGGATCGGATGACCATCCTGTTCTGCAACACCGGCAGCCTGTCGGCGCAGGCGGCCTTCGCGCTGCGTGTTGCGGGCAGGTCGAACGTGGTCGTCATGCAGACCGGCTTCACAGGCTGGCAGCAGGACGCGGCCTACAGACCCTGATCCGTTAACCCCTCGGTCGGGTGATGGCCCGCTGGGCCCGCCTCGCAGGAAACACCATGTCCGACGCCAAAAAGCCGCTCCCGCCGATCCTGTCGGACAAGCATCATGATGCCCCGTCGGCCTTCACGCCCGAAAGCCTGCTGCGCGAGGCACGCCGCCAGAAAGGGGCGGCGGCCGTCACGGTGCCAAGGATTTGCCTGCTTGACCCTGACGGCGATATTGTCCGCCAGCTCCGTATCGAAGGCCGCGCGCGGCGGAATGAGGGGTGGGTCTGCTACCACACCGAGATGTGGGTGTTCGACCTGGATGGCCATGACATCGGTGTGGTTGGTTGTGCCGTCGGCGCGTCATTCGCTGTACTGGTCGCCGAGGAGATGTTCGCGTCAGGTTGCGAACTTCTGATCAGTGTCACCTCATCGGGGCAGATCACGCCACAAGGCCCGCCGCCGTACTTCATTGTGATCGAGCGGGCGCTGCGCGACGAGGGCACGAGCTATCATTACATTCCTCCGTCTGACTGGAGTGAGGCGCCCTCGCACTTGCTCTCGCAGCTGACGGGCGCGTTCACCGAAGGCCCGCGTGTGCTGACCGGTGCGACTTGGACCACTGATGCGCCGTTTCGTGAGACCGAAGTTGCAATCGCCGCAGCGCGCGATCGTGGAATTCTCGCGGTCGAGATGGAGGCGGCAGCGCTCTACGCCTTTGCCCAAGCGCGAGGGCGGGCAGTCATCTGCCTGGCACATGTCACAAACCAGATGGGCACGATCGAAGGTGATTTTGAGAAAGGCAAAGCGAACGGTACGTCTGACGCCTTCATCGTACTTTCGCACATCGCCAAGCGCTGCGGATGATGACGTCGCCTTGATCTTGCATCATCTCGCAATGCTCAACCAATAGCCAAATCAGCTGCAGTTTTTCCGCCCGCCAACGCCTCAACGAACCACTGCGGTTTGCGTCCCCGGCCGGACCAGGTGAGCGCCGGGTTCTCAGGGTGCCGGTATTTCGCCGCGGCCGGTGCACGGGAGGACTTCGCCTCGGTTCCGACAAGTTCGGCCAGGGAGTAGCCGAGGTCTCGGGCGAAAGCTTCCACCTTGGCGCGGGCTTCCGCCTTCTGCCGATCCTCGAATGTGGAAATCGCCTTGGCGACGTCCTTCTGCATTTTCTTCAGCTCGCTGAGCGACAGTGCCTCGAGATCGTAATCAGCCATTGGTGCGGTCCGTGTCCTGAATGATCCGGTATCGATAGCCCGTCGCGGCAGGGCGCCGCAACTCCCGGAAGGCTGGGGCAGGGTTGGCGGAGGCTGTTGATCGCCGTTTCGTCGCCAGTAAGGGGCTGGACTGGGGGTCAGGCTGTTCCGATGGGCAAGGTGACGGGTTCAGGCATGGGCTCCCCGCGCATCTCTTTCTTCTGGGCCATCCCTTCGACTGACAATCCCCTAATCCCGTTCGTTTGCCTGCGTGCAACCCCGCGTCGGTCCGGGCCGTGTTGCCCCTTCGGGGCTGCCCGCTCCACCCCGGTCCTCTGGGGGTTTCCGGCGTCCGTTCCGTCCACCGTGCACGCGTCACCCGACGGGCTTTTTCCGGGTCTTGTCGAAGGGACGGTCCCGAAGACAGGAAACACAGGAGCTTAACATGCAGAACATCGTCATCCTCGCCGGCAACATCGGTCAGACCCCCGAAGTCCGCACCACCCAGGGCGGCACCAAGATCACCAACTTCAGCCTCGCCACCTCTCGCCCCCGCCTCTCGGAAGGTCGCGTCCTGCGCGACGAGAACGGCTACCGGGTCATGGACACCGAATGGCACCGCATCACCTGCTTCAACGGTCTCGGCAAGACGGTCGCGGAGCATTGCGAAAAGGGCATGAAGGTCCTCGTCCACGGCCGCATCCACTACACCAAGTGGATCGACAGCATGGGCAACGACCGCTACGGCTGCGAGATCATCGCCGAGAAGGTCGACTTCCTGAGCCGCCAGAAGTCGGCCGAGAACGAAAACCCCGAGCTGGTCGACCGCGACGACGAGATCCCGTTCTGAAGAGAACGGGGTCTCCCCCTCGGGCCCGGCGGGGAAACCCGCCGGGTTCGGGCGATCTCGGCTATAAGCCGACCATCATCATGCTCGGTCTCGCGCGCCCGAGACCGGGCATTCGTTCATGCCGCAGTATGCCGCGGCTCACTGTGTGATGGGAGCCTCTGGCTGAGAGCCTCGCCTCCGCTTCTCCATCCGGAGCCTCGGATTGTCGCAGGACAAGTCGGTCCGAGGAGGGGTGACGTTCGACCCTTGGCCAGTCTGGACAACGGAACCCCCTACGCCCTCGGCGCGAACAGGATGACGGCGGCACCGGCGAGGCAGATTGCGACGCCGGTCATGTCCCAAGTGTCCGGGCGTTGCTTCTCCACTGCCCAAAGCCAGACGAACGACGCGGCAATGTACACGCCACCGTAGGCCGCATAAGCGCGCCCTGCGAAATCGGAGGGGGCCAGGGTCAGGAGCCAAGCGAAAACGGCGAGGCTGAGGAGGCCCGGGACCAGCCAAAGCGGGCTCGCCCCTTGCCGCATCCAGGCCCAGACGGCAAAGCAGCCCGCAATCTCGGCCAAAGCGGCACCGATGTAGATGGCGAGTGTGCCCGGCGCTGTCATGACTGCACCTCGCTTTCCGGATGGCGGTGATCAGTTGCGCAAAGGGAATGGTCGCTCAAAACCTCGATCACCCGGCAATCGGCAATGCTCCCGCCCGCACATTGCACGACCATGCGTTCCAGTTCGGTCTTGAGGGCGGTCAGGCGCGCGAGCCGGCTTTCGACCTCGGCCAGTTGCGCCTTGGCGATGGCATCGGCGGCGGCGCAGGATTGGTCAGGTCTGTCGGACAGGCTGAGCAGGTCGCGGATCGCCTCCAGCGTGAAACCCAGATCGCGGGCGTGGCGGATGAATGCCAGCCGTTCCTGCGCCTTGCGGCCGTAGAGCCGCTGGTTGCCCGCGCTGCGTTCCGCCTCGGGCAAGAGGCCGATCTGCTCGTAGTAGCGGATCGTCGGAACCTTCACCCCCGCGGCCTCGCCCAGTTTTCCGATGGTCAGCATCAGATTCCCCTTGAAGCTATAGTTGCTAGAGACATTAGGTTCCTGATTCGATGAAAGCAACTGCCCGCACTGCGGCAGGAGGAATGACGATGTCGGAAGCTGCACGCGAAACGTCCTGCGACTGGACTGTGACGGGCATGGACTGCGGATCCTGCGCGACCAAAATCAAGGATGCGGTGGCTCGCCTGCCGGGGGTGAGCGGCGTCGAGGTCGGGATCATGACGGAACGCCTGCGGCTGACGCTGGATGAGGCGCAGACCGGGCGGGACAAGATCGAAAAGACCGTCCGGGCACTTGGCTACCAGATTGCGCCGCGCGCTGCCGGTGCGAAGAAGGATTTTGTGCTGCCTGATGCCCACGATGGGCATGACGATGACCATGCGACACATGAGGGCCACGATCACGCCGGGCACGACCACGGCCCCAAGGTCACCAGCGCAAAGCGCGATGACAGTGGCCACGGCAGCCCCGGCCATGTCCATGATGACCCCGCTGACCGGGGCAAGCGCTGGTATCAGACGGCCAAGGGCAAGCTGGTCATCTTCACCGCGTTGTTGCTCGGTGCCGCCTGGGTTATCGAGTATCTTGCACCCGAGATCGGCAAATGGGCCTTCGTCGCTGCTTGTCTGATCGGGGTAGCCCCAGTAGCGCAACGCGCCTTTGCAGCGTTGCGGATGGGTCAGCCCTTCACCATCGAAAGCCTGATGACGATTGCAGCCGTCGGGGCCTTGTTTATCGACGCAGCCGAAGAGGCGGCGTTGGTCGTCTTCCTGTTCGCCGTGGGCGAGGTTTTGGAAGGCGTGGCCGCAGGCAAGGCGCGCGACGGCATCAGGGCCTTGGCGAACCTTGTCCCGAAGACCGCGCAACTGGTCACCGGCGACATCACGCGCGAGGTGCCGGCCGCAAGCCTGACCATCGGCCAGACCGTGCTTGTTCGCCCCGGCGACCGGATTCCGGCCGATGGCGAGATCGTGGATGGCACCTCGGGCGTGGACGAAAGCCCGGTCACCGGCGAAAGCGTCCCCAAAACGCGCGGGCCGGGGGATGCGGTCTTTGCAGGCGCAATCAACACTGAGGCGGCGCTGCGGGTGAAGGTCACCAAAGGCGCGGAAGACAACACCATCGCGCGCATCATCCGGCTGGTCGAAGAGGCCGAAGAGGCCCGCGCGCCGACCGAACGCTTCATCGACCGCTTCAGCCGCTGGTATATGCCCGCCATCGTCGCGGTTGCCGCGCTGGTGATCGTGGTGCCGCCGCTGGCATTTGGTCAGCCTTGGGACACGTGGATTTACCGGGGGCTTGCGCTTCTCTTGATCGGGTGCCCCTGCGCGCTGGTCATCTCAGTCCCCGCCTCCATCGCCTCTGCCATGTCCACCGGCGCGCGGCGCGGGCTCTTGATGAAGGGTGGTGCGGTGATCGAAGCCGCAGCGAAGGTCGATGTCGTGACCTTCGACAAGACCGGAACGCTGACGCATGGCCGCCCGCAGGTGACGGATGTGGTGCCGTTCGGGTCAACGACCGAGGCCGAGCTTCTTGCCGTTGCTGCGGGCGTAGAAACAGGGTCGAGCCACCCGCTGGCGATTGCGATCCTGAACAAGGCCAAGGATGCGGGCGTTTCCGCGCTGCTCTCGCAAGACGCCAAGGCGCTGATGGGCAAGGGCGTTGTTGCAACCGTGGGCGGCGCTGCGGCCTATGTGTCCTCGCCCCGTTATGCGATGGAGCATGGCGGGCTCGATGGCTTCGGTCTTCGGCAGGCCACGATTTTTGAGGAGGACGGCAAGACCGCCGTCGCCGTGTTCCGCGAAAAGACCCCGCTTGGCCTGATCGCCATGCGGGACGAGCCGCGCGCGGATGCCAAGGACGCGGTGCGCCAGTTGACGGCGATGGGGGTGACTTCGGTGATCCTGACCGGGGACAACCCGCGCACGGCCGCCGCCATCGCCGGAAGCCTCGGGCTGAAGTTCGAAGCCGACATGATGCCCGAGGACAAGCTTGCCTACATCCGCGAGATCGGCACCCAAGGCGGCGTAATGATGATCGGCGACGGTATCAACGACGCCCCCGCGCTGAAACAGGCGAGTGTCGGCGTGGCGATGGGATCGGGCACCGACGTGGCGCTGGAAACCGCCGATGCGGCGATCCTGCGCGACCGGGTGACGGACATTCCGGCCACGATCCGCCTGTCGCGCGCTGCGATGGCCAATATCCGCCAGAACGTCACTATCGCTTTGGGGCTGAAGGCGGTTTTCCTGGTGACCTCGGTCTTCGGCTTGACCGGCCTCTGGATCGCAATTCTGGCCGATACCGGCGCGACTGTGCTGGTGACGCTGAACGCCCTGCGCCTGCTGCGGTTCAATCCGGAACGGGAGGCGTAAGGCCATGATCTCCGGTTTCGGCTGGGCAGCATTGGCCCTTCTCTTCGGCTATCTGGCTCTGTTCTTCTGGGGCAGCGCGCTGGCCGCGAAAGCGGTGGGTCGGCCGGTCTGGCTGTTCGCCCGTGCGACCGGACGCGACCGGCTGGCGGCAATCGGGTTCCGCGTGGCCTTTGCGCTCGCCTTCTTCGGGCCGCTTCTCTGGCTCGCCGTGCCTATCCTGCACAAGATCGATCCGCTTTGGACCGAGGGGCGCGCCGTACTTCTTGGCTTGGTCGGGGTCTTTGTCGCAGGGCTCGGCGCGATGGTGGCCTTTGCCGCGCAGATGTCGATGGGATCCTCCTGGCGCGTCGGCGTCGTCGGCGGCGAAACCGGCGATCTGGTCTCCGGCGGGCTTTACCGCTTCAGCCGCAACCCGACCTTTGTGGGGCAAGCGGCGCTGCTGGCGGGTGTTACCCTGGCAGTGCCCTCTGTCCCGACGGTCCTAGCCCCACTCCTGTTTCTCTGGTCCGCCACCACGCAAGTCCGGTCAGAGGAGGCTGCCCTGCGCATGGCAATCGGGCCGGACTATGACCGCTACACCGCATCGGTTCCTCGCTGGATCGGCATGAAGAGCAAGGCTGCGGAATGACCAAGATGACGCTGATTTCGCTGATTGCTGCCGCAGTGGTGGCAGACCAGTTGACCAAGGCAGCGGCACTATCGCTGCTGTCGCAAGGGACGGCTGTCCCTGTCTTTCCGAGTTTCAACCTCTCCCTCGGGTTCAACACAGGCGCGAGCTTCGGCATGATGGGCGGGATAATGGCGGGTAAGCCCCTTCTGATGGCCGCGCTGACGGGCGCACTGACCATCGCCTTCGCCGTCATGGCATTCCGGGCGCAGCACGCGCTGGAACGTGCCGGCTTTGCACTGGTCGTGGGCGGGGCGCTTGGCAACATCATCGACCGGCTGCGACAGGGTGCCGTGACTGATTTTCTCGATTTCTATTGGCGTGACTGGCACTGGCCCACGTTCAACGTCGCCGATATTGCGATCACCCTGGGCGCGGTCCTGATCCTCGCCGCATCTCTTCCCGTTCGCCGCCGCAAGGAGCCGGTTCTTGACCAAAGCTGACTCGGAAACCCTGTCGCGCGACGACCTTGCCTTGACTGCGGCCTTCCTGATTGCGCTGGCGGCCACACTTGGCGCGCTTTTCATCGGTGAGGTGCTGGGCCAGATGCCCTGCACGCTCTGCTGGTATCAGCGCATCGCCATGTTCCCGCTGGTGCCGATCCTTGGCTTGTCACTCTGGCGGGGCGACGGCGTGGCGCGCGCCTACGGCTTGCCCCTGGCCCTCGCCGGGCTGGCGCTGGCGGCGTGGCATTCGGGCCTTTACGCTGGGTTTTTGCCCGCGCCAATCGTGCCCTGCACCGAAAATGGCCCCTCCTGCACCGGTGAGGCGCAGATGATCCTTGGCCTGCCGATCCCCTATCTTTCCGCGGTCGCCTTTGCAGCGATCCTTGCCTGTCTCATCCTTCCGAAAGGACACCGCCCATGAACCGCCGCACCCTTCTGATCGGAGCCTCTGCGCTTGGCCTTGCCGCCTTCGCGGGTGGCGCCTACGTGCTGAACCAGCGCCGCGCCGCCGAGGCAGAAGTGGCGGCCGCTGCCGCGCCAACAGCCGATCAGGCACTACTGATCCGGGACTACTCCCCCAGCTTCGGTCCTGCCGATGCGCCCGTCACACTGGTTGAATTCTTCGATCCGTCCTGCGAGGCCTGCCGCGCCTATCACCCGGTGGTGCAAGAGATCCGGCGGCAGTTTCCGACTCAGGTCCGGGTCGTGCTGCGCTATACCGTCTTCCACGAAGGCTCGGACGAAGCCGTGCGCATCCTTGAGGCTGCACGGATGCAGGACAAGTTCGAGCCGGTACTGGATGCGCTGCTGGAACAGCAACCGGGCTGGGCCGTGCATGGTTCGCCGCAGCTGGACGTGGCCTGGGAAATCGCCGGGGCCGCGGGGCTCGATCTCGAAAGGGCGGAAAGCGACAAGCTCTTTCCGGGGATTACTGGCATCCTCAACCAGGACGCAGCCGACGTCGAAGCCTTGGCCATTCGACAGACGCCGACCTTCTTTCTGAACGGCAGGCGGCTGGAGAACTTCAGCGCAGACAGCCTGATCGCAGATGTGCGGTTTGCAATCGAGAACAGCTGATGCCGATCAGGACCGATTGGCGAAGGCCGCGAAGAGCGCCAGCGTTCGTTCGCTGACGTGATGCTCGATGCCTTCGGCGTCGCGCTCTGCCGTCTCGGGGTCAAGGCCAAGGCTGATCAGGAACCGCAGCACGATCTCGTGCCGCCGCCGACATTCCTTGGCCAGCGCGCGGCCCGTGTCGGTCAGAAAGACCGACCGATACTTTGCGCGGGTGATCAGCCCTTCGCGCGCCAGCCGGTCGAGGGTCTTGCTGACCGTCGGCACCTTCACGCCAAGGCGGGTGGCGATGTCCACCGGGCGCGCCTCGCCCTGTTCGTGGATCAGCTCAGCGATCAGTTCGACATAATCCTCGGCCAGTTCATTCCGCCGTGCCTCGCGCACGCCCTGAAACGCTTCGGTGCGCGGGTCTGCGGGGCCGTCGAGCGGCGCGGTGCGGGTGTCAGGGTGGAACTCGGTCATCTGCAGAGTGTCGCATGGGATGGATTGACAAGTAAAGTCGCGGGGCAGATTGTTAGCACTGTCTAACTTTATGCGCCACGTCTTGTCGGGATCGTGACGAAACCCGGGAGCGCCCTAAACCATGTCCATCCCAGCCTGGCGACAAGAGCGCGAGACGCCCTCACTTTCCGAGGTCTTCCGCACCATTGCGGTCGGCAACGGCGGCACCAGCCGGTTCCGCCGGTTCCTCGCCTTCATCGGCCCCGGCTATCTGGTGGCCGTGGGCTACATGGACCCCGGCAACTGGGCGACCTCGCTCGCCGGCGGGGCGGCCTTCGGCTACACGCTGCTGTTCGTAGCCCTTCTGTCGAACATCATGGCGATCCTCCTGCAATCGCTCTGCGCGCGGTTGGCGGTCGCCTCGGGTCGCGATCTGGCGCAGGCCTGTCGAGATGCCTTTCCGAAATGGATGTCGGTGCCCCTTTGGGTTTTCGCCGAGCTAGCCATCATCGCCACCGATCTGGCCGAGGTGATCGGCACCGCCATCGGCCTGAACCTGCTGTTCGGCATCCCGCTGGAGATCGGCATCTTCATCACCGCCGCCGACGTGTTCCTGATCTTGTGGCTGCAGAACAAGGGGTTCCGCTGGATCGAGGCGCTGATCATCTCGCTGATGGCACTGATCGCGGCCTGTTTTGTCGTGCTGATCGCGCAGTCCGATCCGGTCTGGGGCGACGTCATCGCCGGGTTCGCCCCGAGCCGTGAGATCGTCAGCAACCCGACCATGCTCTACCTTGCCCTTGGCATCATCGGAGCCACGGTCATGCCGCATAACCTCTATCTGCATTCGGGCATCGTGCAGACCCGCGCCTTTGGCATGGACCTGCCCGCCAAGCGCGAGGCGTTGCGGTTGGCGACTTGGGACAGCACCATTGCGCTGATGTTCGCGTTGACGATCAATGCCTCGATCCTGATCCTTGCCGCTGCCGCCTTCTACACCGTCGGCGAAAATGACGTGGCCGAGATCGACAAGGCGCACCTGTTGCTGGAGCCGCTGCTGGGGTCGTCACTGGCGCCGGTCCTGTTCGGGGTGGCGCTTTTGTGCGCAGGCCTGAACTCCACTGTCACAGCCACGATGGCCGGGCAGATCGTGATGGAAGGCTTCATTCGGCTGCGCATCGCCCCCTGGGCGCGGCGGCTGATCACCCGCGGCCTTGCCATCATCCCGGCGGTCTTCGTGATCCTGCTCTACGGCAGTGAGGGCGTGGGTGAGCTGCTGATCCTGAGCCAGGTGGTGCTGTCCTTCCAACTGCCCTTCGCCATCGTGCCTTTGGTCATGTTCACCGCCAGCCGCGCCAAGATGGGCGAACTGGTCGCCCCACGCTGGCTGACGGGCCTCTGCTGGTTGATCGCCGCCGTCATCATCGTGCTGAACGTGAACCTGTTGTCGACCGTGCTTTTGGGCTGACCCTTCACCCTTCGGTGAGAGCACGAATTCGGGCTTGAACCTCAAGCGGCTGGAGGTTTTAGACAGAGAGCAATAAACAGGCAGGTTACGGATGCGGTTGACAAGGTTACAGAAAATCCTCTGGGCGGCGGCGGGACTGGCCACGCTGGCCTATGGGCTGCTCGTGCTGTTGCCAAACCGCGCGTCGGAGGCTGTCCCGCAAGCCGCCTTCCGACCGACCTTCACGCTGCCGGATGCCGAGGGTCGGGTGCGCACCCCTGCCGAGTTTGCGGGCCAGCATCTTCTGGTCTTCTTCGGCTTCACCAACTGCCCGGACGTCTGCCCGACAACACTTTCCGAAGTGGCGCAGGTGATGGACGATCTGGGCGACGACGCTGCCCTTGTGCAGCCTCTGTTCATCTCGATCGATCCCGAGCGGGATCGCAGACTGGGGCTGGCCGAGTTCACTGCGGCGTTCCACCCGTCGATCATCGGGCTTGCCGGGGACGAGGCACAGACCCGCGCCGCGGCGGACAGCTTCCGCATCTTCTACGCGCGCGAGGGTGATGCCGCCGCCCCCGACGGCTACACCATGTCGCACAGCCCGGCGCTCTACCTCATCGGGCCCGAGGGTGACTGGCTGCGTCAGTTCACCTACGGCACGCCCGCCACCGATATCCTTGCCGACCTTCAACCCAGATTGTGACCGCCATGAAATCCCTGATCCTCTCGGCCCTCCTCACCCTATCCGCCGCCCCCG
Organism: Gemmobacter caeni; assembly: GCF_003054195.1. Lineage (GTDB taxonomy): Bacteria > Pseudomonadota > Alphaproteobacteria > Rhodobacterales > Rhodobacteraceae > Gemmobacter > Gemmobacter caeni. Next base: position 6,230 of record NZ_QBKP01000029.1, on the reverse strand, counting down.
TGCTGGCCTGCGAAACCTTCACCCTGGGCGATCTGAATATCGAACACGCCTGGTCCCGCGCCACCATCGGCGCGGACCGGCCGGGGGTATTCTATGTCGAGATCACCAACAACGGCAGCACAGATGATGCGCTGATCGGCATCGCGACCCCGGCTGCTGGCATGCCGATGCTGCACGAAACCGTGGTGACCGACGGCATCGCCTCCATGCCACACGCCATGTCGATCCCGGTTCCGGCTGGCCAAACCGTCGAGCTGGCGCCCGGCGGCTATCATGGGATGCTGATGGGCCTGACCACGACACTGGCCGAAGGCGACAGCTTCCCGGTGACACTCTCCTTCCAGAATGCCGGGGAAGTCGTCGTCAATGTCGAGGTTCTGTCGCTACGGGCGGAGGGTCCGGATTGCGACGACGCCAACTGATCCTTGGTCTGGGAGGCGCGAGCGGTGCATTGGCCTTCACGCTCGGCCTCGGCTGGTTGCAAAGCCGCGGCCGCGCGCAGCCGCCCGCCGCGCTTCTGCCACTGCCCATCGGCGAGATGGGCTTTGCCCTGACCAACCATCGCGGTGAACCGGTGCGCCCGGCAGACTGGATCGGCCGCCCGACCATGGCCTTCTTCGGCTTCACTTGGTGCCCCGATGTCTGCCCAACCACCCTCAGCGACATCTCGGGCTGGCTGGATGAGCTCGGGCCCGACGCCGACCGGCTGAACACCGTCTTCATCACCGTCGATCCCGAACGGGATACACAGCAAGTTCTGGCCGACTACCTGGCAAACTTCGATCCACGGATCACCGGCCTGACCGGCCCGCTGGCCGAGGTCGAACGCGCCGTCGCAGGCTTCCGCGCCCGGTTCGAAAAGGTGCCCCGCGACGGGGATTACACCATGGACCACACTGCCGGTGTGTTCCTGTTCCGCGCCGATGGGCGCTTTGCCAGCATCATCGACTACCACGAGGACCGCCGCTTCTCCCTGCCGAAGATACGCAGGGTTCTGACCTGACAGCCACACCTGTTCCGGAGAGCCACATGACCAACACGCCCCTTCTGACCCGCCGCACAATGCTGCTGTCCGGCCTCGCCGTCGCGACTTTCGCGGCCAGTCCGGTGCGCAGCGCGGGCCCGTCGATCCATGTCGTAAAGGGAACCGGCTGCGAATGCTGCAACGCCTGGGTCGCCTATCTTCGGGACGAGGGTTTCACCGTGACGGACGAGGAGCGCTACGGCACGCTCCTGATGACCTACAAGGCCGAAGTGGGTGTGCCTCAAAGAATGATCTCCTGCCACACAGGGATGATCGAGGGCTATGTGCTCGAAGGCCATGTCCCTGCGGCCGATATCCGGCGCCTGCTCGAGGAGCGGCCGGACGCGATCGGGCTTGCCGTGCCTGGGATGCCCTATGGATCGCCCGGCATGGGACCGGAGGACAGCCGCGAGGCCTACGACGTCCTGCTGATCGGCCGCGATGGCTCAACCGAGGTCTTCACCCGCTATCTGGCCGCCTGACAATTGTGTCGCCCGTGCTTCATGCCGCCTTCGGCCAACGGCGATGCAGGGTGTCGATGAAGACGGCATGGGTGTGGTGGGGCCCGTGTTCCGACAGGTGGAGATAATCGGCGGACAGGTCAGGAAGGTCGTGCCGCAAGAACGTCTGATCGTTCGCGGGCCAGAGGCGCAGCACCGCAACGAGGCCAGCCGCGCCGATGAGCGCCGTGACGCACAGACCGGGCACCGGCGCCGATCCCGCCGGCCAGCGGGTAGGTGACCAGCCAGCAGGCGCGCGAGAGGGCGAAGCTGCCATTCATGATGACCTTAGCGACTGACCGCCTTCTAGAGTGAGAGGAGTGCCGGTTTCCCGGTGACGGGTTAAAGGCTCGGGAGAGTGGCTCCCGGCGCCTGTCACGGGAGATAGCCGATGGGCGTTGTGGAAGTTCTGGATCCGGTCGCGCCGGCGCGAGCCGGTGGCTGGAAGGTGGATGTGAGCCGGGGTGAGCGGAACGGGCGAGTGTCGTCCGAATGGTTCAACCGCCCCGACGACGAGCGGTATCTGTCGCTCGACGATCTCTGGGCCAATGTGAAGGGTCGGTCCGAGCGCAGCCGCAGCCGGGTGGTGCAGACGGCGGACATCCGAGTCGAGGCCGCGCGCGACAGCGCCGAGCGGCTACATCTGGTCCTGCCGAAAGCACATGAACCGGTGGCACCTACGCACTGGGCCTTCGGCCAGCTTGCCAGCATCGTCGGCGCACCGGCCTCCTACCTGCGGCAACTGCCCGCGCCACTGGCGGGGATCAACCTGCAATACGGCCTAACCAACCACCGCGCAGAGCAGGTGAAGACCTTCGAGACCGAGGATGGCCGCACTGAATTGCGCGCGGTGACTGGCCCCGACTACGGCCGCATCCATGACCACGAACTGGTCGAGGCGGTGCAGCGCATCGCGGGCAATGGCACCGGCGACACGCGCTGGAAGGTGCCGGGCGTGCTCGACTGGTCGACCGGGGTCTACAACCCAGATGTCGAGATCAGCCGCGACACGACCACGCTTTATGCCTCTGACCGCGATGTCTTCCTGTTCCTGGTCGACGATCACAATCCGATCGAGGCGGGCCGCCTGCCTGATGGCTCCCCTGATCTCTACTTCCGGGGCTTCTATTGCTGGAACTCCGAGGTCGGGGCCAAGACACTCGGCATGGCGAGCTTCTACCTGCGGGCCGTCTGCCAGAACCGCAACCTCTGGGGCGTCGAAGATTTTCAGGAGATCAAGATCCGCCACTCGAAATACGCGGCCTCGCGCTTCGCCCATGAGGCGGCCCCGGCGCTGTCGCGGTTTGCCAATTCCTCGCCGCAGGGCTTCGTGAACGGCATCAAGGCCGCGCGTCAGCAGATCGTGGCGCGGACGGATGAGGACCGCGACGACTTCCTCAGGAAGCGCGGCTTCTCAAAAGTCGAGTCAGGCAAGATCATCGAGAAGGTGCTGATGGAAGAGGGCCGCCCGCCGGAAAGCATCTTCGACTTCGTGCAGGGCATCACGCGGCTTGCGCGCGACAAGACCCAGCAGGATGCCCGCCTCGATATGGAGGGGCGCGCCAAGAAGCTCCTCGACAGGGTCGGCTGACGCCAGGCCCGACAACGCGACCGCCCTCGCGCGCGGCGGTCGCACTTTCCCCTTCCACATGCACGCCAATAGCCCCGCCCCGCGAGGGCAGAGGGCCTTCGAGCGTGCAGTTCAGCGAGACCCCAATGACCCCCCAGGAAGAAACCATCGTCCTCGAGGCACGCGACATCCTCGGCCGCTACCTCAGTCATAACCCGGTCATCGGCAGCTGGCAGGCGCTTCTGGACTACTGCGCGCTGACAGTCCGCGGCCCGATCGAGCGGTTCCACGTCCTCTACCTCGACCGCAAAAACCGCATCATCTCCGATGAGCTGCTCTCGACTGGCACGGTCGATCACGTCCCGGTCTATCCGCGCGAGGTGATCAAGCGGGCGCTGATGCTGAACGCCAGCGCCCTGATCCTGATCCACAACCACCCTTCGGGCGATCCGACGCCCTCGGAGGCCGATCTCAGTATGACCAAGGAGATCCAGAAGGGGTGCAGGTATCTCGGCCTGACGCTGCACGACCACATCATCGTCGGTGCCGGGACGGAGTTGAGCCTGCGGGCCTTGGGCAAGCTCTGACGTTCCCTGCGGACCTGTTGCCGCCGTCCCTTCGAGGAAGAGGGCGCCGGTTCGGTCTTTGACGGATGAGGCGGGGAGAGAGGCTTCCCGCGCCGTCGGAGATCTCCCCGATGTTCGACCTCCCCTTGCCGATCCAGCCGACCGCCGACGCGCGGGGCGTTCCGCCGCTTTTTCGCTCGGGCGACACCGATCCCGATCATCCCTTCGCCCTGACACTGTCGCGCCGCGCTCCGGCTGAACTCATGTCGGGCCAGGCCGCCCCGCTGGTCCTCGCCCGCTTCGCGACGCTGGCCGAGGCCATGCAGGGCGCAATCGACCACGCCGAGAGGATCGCCCCAGATGCCGCGCCCCAGCTTCTGGCCATCCTCGACCGCGACGAGCGCCTTGTGCTGGCCGGGGTCGCCAGCGACTGCGCCGTCGCGTGGTGTTACCCGGTGATGAGCGCCACAGAAGCGCGGGGCGTGGTGACCGAGGCGAGCCAGCTGCGCGCGCAGGCCGGCCGCGCGGCTGCCTGGGGTGAGCCCGATCTCGCGCAGCGGCTGCGCCACCGCGCTGATCTTCTGGACGGGCGTCTCGTTGACCCGCTCTGGCGCGCTTTTGCCGCCAGGGCGCTGCAGGTCGCTGCGTGAGGCTCGAGAGGCAGAGGCGGGCATGGGGGATTTGGAGCTTGTCCGGGGGAGAGAGATCGCCCGGCCCGGCTCCGATCCCTTCCCCTTACCGGAGACACCCGATGAACATGACTGAACCCACCCTCGCGCCGCCGATGGCACCCTCGACCGTCGACATGGCGCAGATCTTCACGGCGCATGCCGAGCGCGCCGCCCGGATCGAAGCGCTGCGCCCCGGCAACAAGGACCGCCTGTTCGACGGCCTCATGGCCGCCGGCATCACCCATGTCACCGTGACCTTCGACGGGGCCGGGGACAGCGGCCAGATCGAAAGCATCGGCGCATGGTCCGGTGAGATCGCCGTCGATTTCCCCGCCACCGAAATCGAATACGCCGGGCTGACCTGGGACGACCCCGAGGTCGAGATGCGCAGCCTGTCGCTCGAGGATGTTGTCGAACAACTCGCCTACGACTTCCTCTCAGACACCCATGGCGGTTGGGAAAACAACGACGGTGCGTGGGGCGAGTTCTGCTTCGACGCCGCGGCCCGCTGCATCCACCTCGAGTTCAACGAGCGTTTCACCTCGTCCGAACTCTTCACCCATGATTTCTGAGGGGGCGGCGATGGCACATCCCTATCACCACGCCCTGTCCTCTGTGAAGAAATGGGGCGGAACGGTCGAGGATACGTTGGCCGTGCATGCCTGGTTCGACCAGAGCAAGGAGATCACTGCAGATTTTCGGCACCGGGCCTTGCGCCACCATGCCGAGGGCATCTTCATGGCCGAGACGATTTTCGGGCCGACCCTCACCCTCTCGACCGGGCGGATCATTCCGACCCGCTGGGTCGGCGAACAGCATGTGAAGGAAGACCTCGGCTTCATCCCGAGCTTCGCCGACTGGGTGAAGGCTATCCGGCCCGAGCCCTGGATGGGTCGGGCCGAGCGGATCGAGGCGCTGGTCGATCCGCATTTCGCTTCACCCGTGGTCGAGGTCAGCTGACATGACCGATTCAGCCTATCAGCGCCTCGGCCTGCCAGCGACGGCTTCGCCCTTCGCCGTCCTTCGGGCAGCGGTCCGGGCGCTGCACCCCGACACGCGCGCCGTTCGCGGCTTCCGGGCCGCGCGCAAGCGCTTCTATCGGCAGATGCTCTGCGCCCATGCCGCGCGACAGGTGGCGGGCGACAGGCGCACCGGCTGATCGCCCCGAACCACCCTTCATCCCAATCCAGTGCCCGGCCTCTTGGCCGGGTCTTCCCACTCAGGAGGTCCCCATGGCGGATTACTTCACCCATTTCTCTTGCCTGCTCGACGTCGGCACCCCCGACAAGGCGGCCCGAGCGCTCGCACTGTTCAAGCGCTTGCGCGCTGCGGATCAAGACGCAGACGACCCGGAGGTCGCAGGCTTCGACCTCGTGCGCCAGGACGCGCCCGAGGGCAGCACTCTCTGGATCCATGACGACGACCACGGCGATGTCGAAGCCGTCATCCGCTTCGTGCTGCGCCTTGCGGAAGAGCTCGACCTCACCGGCCTCTGGGGGTTCCAGTATGCCTTATGCCGAATTCGGCATAAGGCATATTATGCCGGGATCGGGATTATGCCGCATGGCCCTCCAGTCGACGAGAAGCATTGACTTGCCATATGACCACACCAGCCAATGATTATAGGGTGTGGCTGACCGGCTTCATGGTCCTGAACCCTCAGTTTCGTGCCAACGCGTTCGGCATAATCCTTGTTGCGCCAGCAACATGGAGAAAGCCATGGCCAAGAAAGTCCAACCAACCTGCCTCGACCCGTACATCAGTTCGTTCGAGGAGAGCCTCGCGCCGACGCACATGCAGCGTCGGGCGCTGTCTAACTATCGCTTCCAGCTTCGACGGTTTGGCCGGGTTCTGGAGGCCCATGGTGTTGAGCCGACGTCATTGACGCTGGAAATCGCC
>NZ_QBKP01000028.1 GCF_003054195.1 Gemmobacter caeni | reverse complement strand
TGAAACGCGCCCCTCGCAGCCGTCAACGCCATGATTTATATGCGAAATATCACGATTACGACAGCGAAATCAGCGACTTACTTGGAGAATGTGGGATCTATTACTATTACAAGTGGGCAAACACTGAGTCTTCGCTATGGATACGGTGTACAGGGGGATGTGTTCCTCACCGAAACTGCGTTCTAGGCTGCTCAGCAAATCGGATAGCTTGGCCGAATAGTGCCCCACTCGGCCCCACCCGTTGCCCCAGAGCCAACAAGACCGGCAGAAACCCTGTGGCGGTCTCCATCGTTCATCGAATCCTGGCACCCCAGCCAATCTTACAGACATGTGCGGTCGACCGAAGATCAGCCGCCTGATGCGGGCCTTCGAAGCCATTGCGATTGCCCTCAGCCCTTCCGGGCCAGGGCTTCGGTCAGCAGGGTGTGGACGGCATCGCCCGGTACGTCTTCGGCCACGAAGGCGCCGCCGATACCGCGGGCGAGGATGAAGCGCAGGCGGCCATCAATGACCTTCTTGTCCTGCCCCATCAGCGCCAGAAGCGCAGTGGCGTCCGGCAGATCGCCTGGAATATCCGCCATATCGACCTTCATCCCCATGGAGCGCAGATGGGCGCGAACGCGGCTGGGAGCCTCTTGCGAGCAAAGGCCAAGGCGCTGACTGAGCTCGAAAGCCAGCGCGCAGCCGATGGCGACACCTTCGCCGTGCAGCAGACGGTCGCTGTAGCCGGTGGCCTTTTCCAGCGCATGACAGAAGGTGTGACCGAGGTTCAGCAGGGCGCGGTCGCCCTCCTCTGTCTCGTCGCGCTCCACGATCCGGGCCTTCATCTCGACGGAACGGCGGACGGCATATTGCCGGGCGTCGGCATCACCGGCGGCCAGAGCGGGGCCGTTGGTTTCCAGCCAGTCGAAGAAAGCGGAATCGCCCAGAAGGCCGTATTTCACCACCTCGCCATAGCCCGACAGGAAATCGCGCGCGGGCAGGCTTTGCAGCACGTCAATATCCGCCAGAACCAGACTGGGCTGGTGGAAGGCCCCGACAAGGTTCTTGCCCTGTGCTGTATTGACGCCGGTCTTGCCGCCGACCGAACTGTCGACCTGGGCCAGAAGCGAGGTCGGGATCTGCACGAAGCGCACGCCCCGTCGCAGCACGGCGGAGGCGAAGCCGACCAGATCGCCGATCACCCCGCCGCCCAGTGCAATCACGATGTCCCGGCGTTCAACTTTCTGTTCCAGCAGCCATTCGACGGTGCGGGAAAACTCGGGCCAGCCCTTCGTCGCCTCACCGGGCGGAAGGATCAGCGCCTCGGAGACGATGCCCTCCGCCGCCAGCGCGGCTTGCAGTGGCGCCAGATGCACGGCGGCGACATGGGCATCGCTGACGATAGCCACGCGCTTGCGCCGCAGCAGCGGTGCGATTTCCTGCCCGGCGGCGCCGATCAGCCCGGTGCCGATACGCACATCATAGGCCCGCGCCCCCAGCGCGACATGAACGGTTTCGATGCCAGTCATGCGTCAGTCCTTTCCAGCACATCGGGTCGCGTCGCAAGGGCGGCAACCACGCGCTGTGCCATATCGTCGATTGAAAGTTCGGGCGCCGCATCCACCACCAGATCCGCCATCGCATAGAGCGGCACCCGCGCCTCATAGAGGTTGCGCAGCGTCTCGCGCGGGTTGGCGGTGCGCAGCAGCGGCCGGGTCGTCTTGTGCCGCACGCGTTGCCAGAGCAGATCCAGATCGGCCCGAAGCCAGACCGAAACCCCTGCCCCGCCGATCAGTGCGCGATTCTGTTCGGCCAGAAAGGCACCACCGCCGGTCGACAGGATACAGGGCGTTCCACGCAGCAGGCGGCCCAGTACCTCGGTCTCGCGGGCGCGGAAGAACGGCTCGCCGTCGCGTTCAAAGATTTCGGCGATGCTGCGCTGCGCGGCCTGCACGATTTCTTCGTCGGAATCACGGAACGGAACCCCCAGAAGCCGCGCCACGGCGGTACCCACCGCCGTCTTGCCCGCACCCATCATCCCGACAAGCGCCACGGTCTTCTTCAGTCGGTCCATCCCCTTCGCCCTTTTTTCCTTCATTCTGCGGCCCGTCCGGCAATCGACTGCCGGTCGCAGAAAGTTTTGCCCTGAATGGCGTGAACTTGCGCAAAATGCCATATATAATCGTCGGCAAACCCCCGCCGGTCGCGGTGACGGGGAATAAACATCACGTCAGAGGGCCGGGCATATGGGGCGCATCATCAAACTTCTTCTGCTGCTGGCCATGCTGGGCTTCGTGGGGCTTGCGGGCTATGCCTATTTCGGCCTGCCCGACCCTGAGCCGCGCGAAATTTCGGTGCCGGTGACACTTGATGCGAATTGAGACGCGGCGACTCGCGGCGATTCTCTGCCTGACCCTGGGCGGAGCGATGCCGGCGCGGGCCGACAATCCGATGTCGGCCATCGACTGGCTGTCGAAATCCGTTGCAGCGCCCGGATCGCATCGCGCCACACCACCGCAGGGTGGCAAGATCCCCAGTTCGGTGCCACTGCCCGAACGGCCCGCCAATGAACCGGCGGTCACCAAGGATGCGCGTCCGGCAGAGGTGACGGTGACGGTGCTGGGCGCCCCCACCCCCGACAGTGTGGGGCTGTTGCCTGCCGAACGCACCGGCCTGCCGCGTGATCTGTGGGGGCTGACCCGTGCGAGCGACCTTGCCCGCACCATCACCGAAGCGGAAGAGCCGGTCCTGCCCACCCTCCAGGGATTGTTCAGCACGCTTCTGCTGGCCGAGGCCAATCCGCCGGTCGACAGCGGGCCGGAGGGACGGCTTTTGCTGGCGCGGATCGACAAGCTGCTGGCGATGGGGGCACTGGATCAGGCCTCGGGGTTGATCCAGCTGGTGCGCGCGCGCACGCCTGAGCTGTTCCGCCGCCGGTTCGACATTGCGCTGCTCACCGGGCAGGAAGACAGTGCCTGCATCGAGATGCAATCCTCACCGCATCTGGCGCCGACACTGACGGCGCGGGTGTTCTGCCTGGCACGGGCGGGCGACTGGAACGCCGCCGCCCTGACGCTGAACACTGCCCGCGCGCTTGGCCAGGTGGAGCCGGAAGACGAGGTTTTGCTGGTGCGGTTTCTCGATGCCGAACTGGCTGACAGCATCCCCTCGCTGCCTCCGCCTCCCCAGCCGACACCGCTGGTCTGGCGCATCTACGAGGCGATCGGCGAGCCCCTGCCAACGCTCGGTCTGCCCATCGCCTTTGCCCATGCCGAATTGCGGCCGCAGGCGGGCTGGAAGGCGCAGGTTGAAGCGGCAGAACGGCTGTCACGCGTGGGGGCCATCACCCCAAATCTTCTGCTGGGCATGTATACCGCGCGGGCGCCTGCCGCCTCTGGCGGGGTATGGGACCGGGTCGATCTGTTCCAGCGCTTCGATGCCGCGCTGTCCGGTGGCGACCGCACGCGGATTGCGCGCATCCTGCCTGATGTCTGGCAGGCGATGGTCGGGGCGGAGCTGGAATCGACCTTTGCCGCCCTTTATGGTGACCGGCTGATGCAGGTGGGCCTGACCGGCGATGCCGCTACGCTGGCCTTTCACATCGCACTGCTGTCGCCCGCCTATGAACGGGCCGCGAAGGACCGTGCCGGAGCGGTATCGCAGCCGGATGTGCAGGAGGCGTTCCTCATCGGGCTTGCGCGCGGAAAAATCAACGGGCTGACGCCGCCTGACAGCATGTCGCGCGCCATTGCCCCGGCTTTCCTTGCGCCGGAAATCACCGCCGAGCCGCAGCGCCTGCTGGACGAACGGCGCTTTGGCGAGGCGCTGCTGTGGGCGATTGCGCGGGTCGGCCGCGGCGTGCATGGCGATCCGCGCGGCGTGGCCGAGGGCCTGTCTCTGCTGCGGCGCATGGGACTGGAGGATGCCGCCCGCCGCACCGCGCTGGAGCTTCTGCTGCTGGAGCGGCGCGGATGACCGCACCCGCCGGTATGGAGCGCTGGATCTCGACCTTTCTCGACGCTCAGGCGGCCGAGCGTTCGGCTGCGCGCAATACGCGGCTGGCCTACGGGCGCGACCTGCTGGATTTCGCAGGCTGGCTCAGGCATCGCAAACAGGATTTCACCTCGGTCGACCGCGAGGGGGTGGAGCATTACCTGATCTCCTGCGAGGCCGGGGGCCTGTCGCCCGCCACCCGCGCACGGCGGCTGTCCGCCATCCGGCAGTTGTTCCGCTTTGCGCATGAGGAGGATTGGCGGGCCGACAATCCGGCGCTGCGTCTGTCTGCGCCGGGGCGCGAAAAGAAACTGCCCCAGGTTCTGAGCCATGACGAGGTTGACCGCCTGCTGGAGGCTGCGCGCGACAAGGGCCGCTCGCTGGACGACCAGATCCGCAATCGCGCGCTGGTGGAATTGCTGTATGCCACCGGGATGCGGGTTTCGGAACTGGTCGAACTACCGGTTGCGGCGGTGCGGGGTGATCCGCAGATGATCCTCGTGCGCGGCAAGGGCGGGAAAGAGCGCATGGTGCCGCTCTCCCCCCCGGCGCGCGAGGCGGTGGCCGACTGGCTCGCCCGGCGCGACCGGGCCGAAGAGGCTGCGCGCAAGGAAGGCGCCGCCCCGTCGAAATACCTGTTTCCGGGGCGCGGCGCGGCCGGGCATCTGACACGCAACCATTTCTACATCCTGATCAAGCAGATTGCGGTTCTGGCCGGGGTCTCCCCCGGAAAGGTCACACCCCATACGTTGCGCCATGCCTTCGCAACGCATCTGCTGGCCGGGGGTGCCGATCTGCGCGTGATCCAGACCCTTCTGGGCCACGCAGATGTTGCAACGACCGAGATCTATACCCACGTTCTCGACGACCATCTGAAATCCCTTGTTCTGACCCATCACCCTCTGGCCCGAAGGACCGAAGACGAATGACCCCCGAGACTGCCGAAGCTGCCGCGCCGTTGCTGGAAACGGCCGACTGGATCATGGCGGGGGCCATCGTCTGCCTTCTGTTGCTGTCGGCCTTCTTTTCCGGCTCGGAAACCGCGCTGACCGCTGCCTCGCGCGGTAAGCTCAAAGCGCAGGCAGACAAGGGATCGACCGGCGCCGCCGCCGCCATGCGGGTGACGGAAGACAGCGAGCGCATGATCGGCGCGCTGCTGCTGGGCAACAATATCGTCAATATCCTGTCGGCCTCGCTGGCGACCGCACTGCTGACCCGGCTGGTCGGCGCGAATGGCGTGGCGCTGGCAACCTTTGTGATGACAGCGCTGGTTCTGGTCTTTGGCGAGGTGCTGCCGAAAACCCTGTCGATCACCTATCCCGAACAGGTCGCGGCCCGCGTCGCGCCGATCATCCGCATTCTGATGGTGATTTTCTCGCCGGTCGTTTTGCTGGTGCGCATTCTGGTGCGCGGGCTGCTGCGGCTGATGGGTCTGAAGCCTGACCCCGAGGGCCGGATGCTCGCGATGCGCGAGGAAATCGTGGGCGCCATTGCGCTGGGCCATTCGGAAGGCGCGGTGGAAAAGGAAGACCGTGACCGCCTGCTGGGTGCCCTGCATCTCGGGGACCGCGCGGTGGAAGAGGTGATGCGCCACCGCCGCCATATCGAGATGGTCGATGCCGATCTGCCGCCCGAGGCGATCCTGACGCAGGTTCTGTCGTCGCCGCATACCCGCCTGCCGCTTTATCGTGGTGACAGCGAGAACATCGTCGGCGTGATCCATGCGAAGGATCTGCTGCGCGAGGTCGAACGCGTGCTGCGCCAGAATTCGGGCAAATCCGACGCGCTGTCCGAACTCGACGTGATGAAAGTGGCGATGAAGCCCTATTTCGTGCCCGAGACCACGACGCTGGATGAACAGATGCGCGAGTTCCTCAAGCGGCGCACGCATTTCGCCATCGTCGTCGATGAATATGGCGCTATTCAGGGCCTGATCACGCTGGAGGACATCATCGAGGAAATCGTCGGCGACATTACCGACGAATTCGATGTGGTGCAGAAGGAAGAGGCGCTGAGCCGCGACGAAAACGGCGATTACGTCGTCGACGGCGCCATGACGATCCGGGACCTGAACCGCGCGATGGACTGGCACCTGCCCGATGACGAAGCCAACACGATTGCCGGTCTGGTGATCCACGAGGCGCAGATGATCCCCGCCGAAGGGCAGGCTTTCAGCTTCCACGGCTTCCGCTTTGAAGTCGCAGCCAAACGCGAAAACCGGCTGACTCGGCTGAAAGTTCGTCCGCTGTAAGGGGCTATATCCCCTGCGGCTGCGGATCGCGGATCAGAAGATCCCGATCCGCGCCGACAGACCGTCGGTCGTGGTGAGGTCTTCCAGCACCAGCATGTTGCCGCGGCCGAAATCGAACACCACCCCTGCCTCGGTAACCGAGGCGAATTTCTCGACCACCTGGCGCGCGTTCAGCTTGCCGGTCCAGAGATTGTCGTCAAAGGCCAGCCGGTCACGCTCGGCCATGCTGAAATCCATCACCCGGTCCGCGCCATGGCCCTTGCCCAGAACGAAGGTGTCGGCCCCGGCCCCGCCATACAGCATGTCCGATCCCGCCTCCCCGGCGAGCCGGTCCTTGCCGGCACCGCCGTAAAGCTTGTCGCCCTGCTGCCCGCCGGTCAGCGTGTCATTGCCGAAATCACCATACAGCCGATCCCGGCCCTTGCCCCCGGACAGCGCGTCATTGCCGCCGCCGCCACGCAGGACGTCATTGCCGCCCTCACCCGACAGCGTGTTGCGCGCGCTGTTGCCGGTCAGGATATTGCCCTTGTCATTGCCGGTCAGCCCGGCCTCGACAACCCCGAGGAGTTCGGCCCGTGCGATGCCGCTGATCAGCGTGACATCGCCGGAGACCTTCAGCACAGATCCGTTGACCAGATCGACCTTCACGTTGCCTTCGGCCAGATCGACGCCGATCGTGATGGCCTTGCCGATCTTTACCGTCACGTCGCTGCCCATCTTGGCCGACACGGCATAGCCGCCCGCGCCCGTGGTGGTGTCGCGGTCCCCCTTGAGGACAGAGATTTTCAGACCCGACCGGCCCTCGCCCATTGAATAGAATCCGTCGCCATCCCGGTCGGAATAGGCGACCCCGGTGACCCAGGCCCGGCTTGCGACCTTGCCGAAATCGGTCACCGCGACCGAGACCGGCACACCGGAGACAGTGCCGCGCTCCTGCGCGTAACCGATCTCGCGGAATTCATCGCGCAGGATGTTCAGGCGGTGACCCGGGCTGTTCATCCAGTCCGCATGATGCGCCACGACGCTTTTTTCGAAGGTGGTGCCGTTGTAATCCCGCAGCGTCAGGTTTTCCCCGACCCAGTTGGCACCGCTGCCCCCGTTGTAGTCCGCATCATAAATGCGGTCGGCATACGAATTCTTGCCGGGGCCATAGTGATAGGGAAGATAGTTCTGTTGGAGGTCCGGCCAGCTCAGCCCGTTCTTGGACGGGGAGCCGATCCACACCGCATAGGCCTGGGCCGAGCTTTCCAGATGTTCCTGCGGGGCCAGAGCCTCCTTGGCTGTGGCCTTGATGGTTCCGGAGGCCAGCCCGTCGTTCAGGGACGACAGGCCAAGACGCTTCATCTCAGCCAGCGGATCGAGCCGGGCACGGTTGATCAGTTCAAGCGCATATTGCTCGGCATTCGTCAGCGGCATTCACTTGCTCCCCATCACACGCGCATTATGCGCCAGTCTGGTATATTGGGTCAAATAACGGCACGCATGTGACGCTCCCGTGCCATTTCTCGGGTCATTTCTTGCCGAAAAGTGTGCCCAGAACGCCACGGATAACCGCCTGCCCGGATTTGGTGCCCAGTTGCCGGGCAAAGCTTTTGGCAAAGGCCTCGCCCACGCTGTCGCTGCGTGAACTGCTGCTGCGGCTGGTAGTGCGCGGCCGTTCGGCGCTGCTGCCGCCTTTCGGGTCGTAGCGGCGGGCATTGCGGAACTCCTCGATTTCCTTGCGGTCGATCTTCCAGTCGCTGCCCGCCTTTTCCCGTGCCTTTGCCTCATCCTGCGCCGCCGCCTCGCGCGCGGCGGCCTCTGATCGCGCCCGCAGCCGCTCATAGGCGGAATCGCGGTCGATCAGCGTCTCGTATTTGCCTTTCACCGGCGAGGCGGCAAGGATCGCCGCCCGCGTCTCAGCCGGGATCGGGCCGATCTGTGAGGCAGGGGGCCGGATCAGCGTACGTTCCACCATGCCGGGCACGCCCTTTGCCTCCAGAAAGGAAGTTACGGCTTCGCCGGTACCGACTTCGCGGATCGCATCTTTCGTATCGAAGCGCGGATTGGGGCGATATGTTTCGGCCGCGCGTGTCAGTTCCACCTGATCGCGACCGGTGAACGCGCGCAGCGCATGCTGCACCCGGTTGCCCAACTGGCCGAGGATCTTGTCGGGCACATCGGCCGGGTTCTGGGTAATGAAATAGACCCCCACCCCTTTCGAGCGGATCAGCCGCGCCACCTGCTCGACCTTGTCGACCAGGCCTTTGGGTGCCCCGTCAAACAGCAGATGCGCTTCATCGAAGAAGAACACCAGCTTCGGCTTGTCGGGGTCGCCCACCTCGGGCAACTCCTCGAACAGTTCCGACAGCAGCCACAGCAGGAAGGTCGCGTACAAACGCGGCGCCTGCATCAGCTTGTCGGCGGCAAGGATATTGACGCGGCCCCTGCCCTGCGCATCGGTCTGCATCAGATCGGCCAGCGCCAGCGCCGGTTCGCCGAACATCTTTGCCCCGCCCTGATTTTCCAGCACCAGAAGCCGCCGCTGGATCGCTGCCGCCGATTCCGCCGAAACAAGACCATAACGGGCCGAGATCGCCTTCGCATTCTCGGCGATGAAGGTCAGCATGGCTTGCAGGTCTTTCAGATCCAGCAGCGGAAGCTGTTCGTCATCCGCCAGCCGGAAGGCCACGTTGATCACGCCTTCCTGCGGTTCGGTCAGTTCCATCAGCCGCGACAGCAGCAAGGGGCCCATCTCGGAGACGGTAGTGCGGACGGGGTGGCCCTGCTCGCCATAAAGATCCCAGAAGGTGACAGGCGGCGCGTCATAAACCAGATCCAGCCCGATGGTCGCGGCGCGCTTCATAAAGGCGTCATGCAGCTTGCCCTCGGGTGAACCGGGCACCGCCAGCCCACCCAGATCGCCCTTCACATCCGACAGGAAGACCGGCACACCGGCGGCGGAGAACCCTTCCGCCAGGATTTGCAGCGTGATCGTCTTGCCCGTGCCCGTCGCCCCGGCGATCAGCCCGTGACGGTTGCCGTATTTCAGCAAGAGCTGCTGCGGCGTGCCATAGCCCTCGCCACCACCGCCCAAGAAGATCATCCCCTGCTCAGCACTCACAATCCGCCCTTTCCTGCCGGTCCACGCCTGCGCGCGCCTTGAAAATACAGTGTTAAGAGCTTTGTGCCAGTCTGATCTGGTCTCAGGCGCCCTTGCGGTTTTCCGCAGCGCGCCGGGGCGGTGACTTCCTCCCTGTCGACTGGCCGCGCCTGTCCGGGCGCGGCTTTTTTCCGTAAAAGCTGACTGCCGGAAACGTCGTTTTTCTTCACGAAAGCGTCAAAAATAGATGTTGACCTGTGGCCGCACAGGCCGTAGCGTCAGCCTCAATGAAGTCGGCCAGTCCGACAGGGAGCAATATCCGTTGAGGAAAAGGGCCGGGTTACCGGCCCTTTTTCATTTTGCGGGCCGCCTGTCGCGTTTCGTGATCCGGCCGCGCGGCAATTCGCCGCCCATGCCTCACATTCGTGTTCATGGCCCCGTTTTCCGGCCTGACACCCTGCCCGCCGCATGCTAAACGGGCGGCCATCATGATTTGAGGAACAATCGCTATGCCGATGATTGATATGACCAAGGCTCTGGCTGTCACGCTGTCCTTCGGTCTGGCAGGTGCAGCGCTGGCGCAGGAAACCGCGCCGACCGAGACCCAGCCCGCCGACACCACCACGACGCAGGCGCAACCGGAAACCACCGCTCCGGCGGAACCCGCTCCGGCCCCGGCACAGCCCGCTCCGGCGGCTCAGCCGGCCGATGGCCCCGGTTCGATCTATGTCAAGGAAACCTATGACGACTGGGCCGAACGCTGCATGCGCGGTGCCGAAGGCCAGCCGGACCTTTGCCAGCTTTACCAGCTTCTGAAAGACGAGCAGGGTAATCCGGTCGCCGAGATCGGCATGTTCCCGCTGCCCAAGGGGGAAAAGGCGCAGGCCGGTGCCTCGATCACCGCGCCGCTGGAAACCCTGCTGACCGAAAACATCGTCATCGCCATCGATGGTGGCAAACCGAAGGTCTATCCCTTCTCGTGGTGTGACCGCGCCAGCTGCGTTGCCCGCATCGGCTTCACCGCCGAGGAAGTGGCGACGATGAAGAAGGGCAACAAGGCGACCATGACCATCGTTCCGGTGGCCGCGCCTGATCAGAAG
Source organism: Gemmobacter caeni (assembly GCF_003054195.1). Classification (GTDB taxonomy): domain Bacteria; phylum Pseudomonadota; class Alphaproteobacteria; order Rhodobacterales; family Rhodobacteraceae; genus Gemmobacter; species Gemmobacter caeni. The sequence goes on along the minus strand of NZ_QBKP01000028.1, from coordinate 22,139 downwards.
GTCGTTCTGAACATCTCGCTGAAGGGCTTCACCAAGGGCTTTGACGCGCTGCCCGCTCCGGCTGCGGCGAACTGATCGCCTGACGGATGAAAAAGAAAGGCCGCGCCTGAGGCGCGGCCTTTTGCTATGGCGCGCGGCGCAGGGCCAGCACCGCATTCATGCCGCCAAAGGCAAAGGCATTCGACAGCACCACCGGCACCCGCGCCTGCCGCGCCACATTCGGCACAACATCCAGCGCACATTCGGGGTCCGGCTCCTCATAACCGATCGTCGGCGCGATGATATCCTCGCGCAGGGCCAGCAGACAGGCCAGCATCTCGATGGCGCCGGTGCCGCCGATGGCATGCCCGTGCATCGCCTTGGTCGAGGAAATCATCAGCCGGTCTGCATGCGGCCCGAAGACATCTGCAATCGCGGCACATTCTGTCTTGTCATTGGCCGAGGTGCCGGTGCCATGCGCATTGATATAGCCCACATCCTCCGGGTTCAGCCCCGCGTCGCGCAGCGCCCCGGCAATGGCCCGCGCCGCCCCCTGTTTAGAGGGCATCACGATATCCGAGGCATCCGACGTCATGGCGAAGCCGATCACCTCGGCCAGGATCTCGGCCCCGCGTCGGCGCGCCTGTTCGTATTCCTCGAAGAAATAGATCGCAGCACCTTCGCCCTGCACCATACCGGAACGGTTGAGGCTGAACGGACGGCAGGCGTCGGTGGACATGACGCGCAAGCCCTCCCAGGCCTTGATGCCGCCGAAACACAGCATCGCCTCGGCCCCGCCGGTCAGCATGGCGCGGCAGGCGCCCGACCGGATCATCTGGAAGGCCAGCCCCATCGCATGATTGGAACTGGCGCAGGCAGTGGCCACCGTGAAGCTCGGCCCCTTGATGTTGAATTCCATCGACAGGTGGCTGGCAGCGGCGTTGTTCATCAGTTTCGGCACGACGAAGGGGTGAACCCGGTTCTTCCCCTCCTCATAGACGGCACGATAATTCTCGTCCTGCGTGGTCAGCCCGCCCCCGGCGGTGCCCAGAACCACGCCGGTCTCGTAGCCAAGATGCCCGTCGAAATCGAGCCCGGCCTGCGCCACCGCTTGGCGCGCCGCGTGCAGGGTGAACTGCGTATAGCGGTCGTACAGCAGGATCTGCTGGCGGCTGAAATGTTCCTCCGGGTGCCAGCCCTTGACCTGCGCCCCGATCTTCACGTTCAGCCTGTCGACGTCGCGGATGTCCAGCGGCCCGATTCCACCCCGGCCCTCGCGCATCGCGGCGAAGGTGCTCTGCACATCCTGGGCCAGCGCGTTGATCGTGCCCGCGCCGGTAATGACCACACGCTTCATGCAGCCTTCCGCGCCACCAGCCCCTCGACCGCCGCGATCACCGCCGCGACCGAGGAAATGTCGAACTGCGACTTGCCCGGTTCATTGGCGTTGAACGGCACCGAAATGTCGAAAGCTTCCTCGATGGCGAAGATGCTTTCCACCAGACCGAGGCTGTCGAGCCCCAGATCCTCCAGGCTGTCCTCCATGCGGATGTCGGCGGTGTCCATCACCGCCTGCTCCGCCAGAATGGCGATCACCCGTTCCTTGACGCTCTCACCCATGCCACACTCCTGATGCCCGAGATTGCCCGTCGGATTATCAAGACTTTGCAACAACTTTCTGAAGTTCCGCAACCGCCGCCGCCAGACGCGGCAAGCGGCGCAAGGCCTTGTTGATCTCGATCTGGGTTTCCATCTTCACCGCAGGATACCCCAGCAGCACCCGACCCGCAGGCGCATTGGTGAAGATCTTGGTCGCCCCGCCAGCGATCACATCGTCGCCGACAAAGATATTGTCATTCACACCACATTGCCCGGCCAGCACCACACGGTCGCCGATTCTGGACGATCCGGCAATGCCGACCTGCCCGCAGAGGAGGCAATCGCGGCCCACCTGCACATTATGCCCGATATGCACCAGATTATCGAGCTTGGTGCCCGATCCGATGGCGGTATCGCGGATGGTGCCGCGGTCGATGCAGGCGTTGGCGCCGATTTCCACATCGTCGCCGATGGTGACGGCCCCCAGAGAGTGAATGCGCGTCCAGGTTTGTTCGCGGATTTCGTCACGTTGTCCAAGGGTTGAGCGGATTTCTTCAACCCCGCTGCGCTCCGGTGTGACGAAACTGAACCCATCGGCCCCGATCACCGCGCCGGGCTGGCAGATGAAGCGGTCGCCGATGGTGACCCGCGCCCCGATGCGCGCGCCTTGCAGGATCAGCGCATCCGCCCCGATGGTCGCGCCTTCCGCAATGCTGACATGGCCCGCGATGCGGGCATTCGGCCCGATCCGTACGCCCGCGCCGATGGTCACGAAAGGCCCGATGGCCGCACCGGCGCCGATTTCTGCTGTGGGGTCGATGACGCTCATCGCATGTACGCCGGGGGCGATAGCCGGGCCTGCGTCCAGCATCCGGCTGAGGCCCGCCATGGCGAGCCGGCCGCGCGGCGCGAAGATGGCCGCCTCCAGCCCCAGTTCCTGCCAGTCCGCACCGGGCCAGAGCATTGCCGCCCGCGCCTGCCCTTTGGCAAGCCCCCCCGCATATTTCGGGTCCAGCGCCAGAGCAAGCGCCTCGGGCCCTGCCGAATGAGGCTCCGCCGCGCAAGAGACTGTCAGGTCAAGGTTTCCGGCCGCCTCGGCACCAAGGGCGGTAGCAATGTCGCGGATCGTATGGGCCATGGCATCCTCTTGTCCGGGGCAACCGGCGCCCCGGTCCAGATTTAGCCCTGTTGACCGCCCGGCGCCACCCCGGCCGCAATCAGTGCCTGATAGATGGCCGCGTCACGGCCGTAGATGTCGCGCCGGTAATTCATCTCACCCTTCGGTCCCGGGAAGGCGGTGAAATAGACCAGATGCACCGGCACATGCTGTTCAAGCTTGATCGCCTGCTCGCGTCCGGATTTCAGCACACCCTGGAACAGCCCGACCGGATCATCGCTTTGCGCCCCCAGAAGCGCATAGGCAAAGTCGAAGGGATCGCCCAGCCGGACACAGCCGTGGCTGAAGGCGCGGACCTCGCGCTGAAACAAAGATTTCGAAGGCGTATCATGCAGATAGATGTTCCACTGGTTCGGGAACATGAACTTCACCAGCCCCAGCGCATTGCCATCCGAAGGCGGCTGGCGCATGGCAAAGGGGAAATTCGCCGCCGTATACTTGCCGAAATTGATCGAGCCGCGATCCACCACCCGGCCCCGGCTGTCGACGATCTTCAGATGACCCGCCGCATTCGGGTTCTTCTTCAGAAGCGGCAGGTATTCCTTGGTGGTGATCGAGCGCGGCACGGACCAGCTCGGGTTCACAACCATATATTCCATCTCGTCCGAAAATTCGGGCGTGCGCTGATCAGGGACATTCTTGCCGATGACCGCGCGGGTAACGAAGGTTTCCTTGCCATCGTCGATGATCCGGGCCGTGAAATCGGTCTGGTTGACCCAGATATGCCGCCGCCCGCGCTCGATATTCATCCAGCGCTCGCGCTCCAGCGCCACGAGAACGGATTTCAGCCGCTGTTCGGGCGGCACGTTCATCTCGGTCAGGGTGCTTTCGTCCACGATGCCGTCGGCGTTCAGCCCGTGCGCAAGCTGAAAGCGCTGAACGGCGCGCTGGATCTCGGCGTCATAATCGCGGCTGGCAGAGAGCGAGAGATATCCCATGGCGACCAGACGGTCACGCAGGGCCACCACCGCGTCACCGCTGCTGCCGGGTTTGGGGCGGCTCGTCAGTTCAGCCCCCCAGCCGCCACGGGCAATCTGACGCTCGATCCCTATTTTGGCCTTGATCAGCTGCGCATAAGCCGGCGCGGTCGGCGCCAGCGACCCCAGAAAACCGGCCAGATCCCCGGCTTCTGCGACCGTCAGAACCTGCGCATCCTCAAGACGCGGCAGGGTGCGCACGATGGTCGAGTCGATCTTCTTCGGCTCCAGCACACCGGAATGAAGGTCGTGCGCGTAATCCAGGAGCGCCCGCGTCATCCGAACCTCGATGCGGGCGCGGTCGCCTTCGGTCCGGGCGGCGCGCAGGGCCTCAGCCAGAGCACGGGCATCATAGCGTTGCACCGGCAGGCCGTGATCGGCCGCCCGCGACAGCGCCCCCAGCAGGATGGCGCGCCGTTCGGCAGAATCGGCGGCGGTCCAGATCGGCTGGTAGTTTCGTTTCGCATAAAAGGCCGAAAGCGCGTCATCCTTCGCGGCGGCAATCGCCACGGTCTGCGCGAAGGGGCTGATCTGCGGCTGCGCCGACAGCGGCGCGGCGGCCAGCATCAGGGCCAGCGCACAGGGCATCGCCTTGCGGCGCGGACGAAGAAAACGCGGCATCTTGACCTCGAACAATTCAACTTCGTGCAAATTTCGGAGATTTGGCGCCCCGAGTCCACTCACATCCGGTTCAGACCGTTGCGCGAATACCTGAATCAAGGGGTGAATTTGTCACATTTCGGCAACTCAGCCGCGAAATGCCGATCGGTTCCCTGCGCTGAGCCGGATTCAGCAAATATTTGCCGATCGGGCGTTCAATGACCCCTGCGGACGATCTGGCCCCTTCTGTTGCGATTCGACTTGTGTCATACAATTCGTGCACTTGGGCAAAAGTGGCAGAGCCGTACGAAAAGCGGCATAAGAAGACCGAAGGACAGGCTTTCACATGAGCATGGCAGAAAAAACCGGGTTCACGCGGCGGGGCCTTCTTGGTGTGTTCGCGGCAACCGCGGTTGTGGCAGCACCCACCTACTCCAACGCTTTCGGGCTGTTGCGGGGCGCAGGCGATATCCGGCGTATCCGGATGTATTCGGGTCGGACGGGCGAAAGCCTTGATACGATCTACTGGATCGAAGGGAAGTACATCCCCGAAGTCCTGAAGGAAATTAACCATTTCATGCGCGATTGGCGCACCGATCAGGCCGTATCCATGGATGCGCGCACGGTCGACATCATGGCAGCCTCGCACCGTCTTCTGGATGTGTCCGAGCCGTTCATGCTGCTGTCGGGCTATCGCAGCCCGAAGACAAACGCGATGCTGCGGTCGAAATCGGGCGGCGTGGCGAAAAACTCGCTGCATATGAAGGGTCAGGCAGCCGATCTGCGGCTGAAATCGCGCTCGGTAGGTCAGATGGCCCGCGCGGCGGAATCCTGTGCCTCGGGTGGTGTGGGCCGGTATTCCGGGTCCAACTTCGTTCATATGGATTGCGGCCCGGTCCGGCACTGGGGCGGCTGAGCCCCGGCCGGGAGGAACGAAAAAGGGCGCCTTCGGGCGCCCTTTTCAATCAGCCCTCTGCCTCGCCCGCGCCGCTTTCGGCCTGACGCCCACGGAAGCCCATGGCGACCACGAACTTTTCCGAACTGTCGGAGCGGCTGGCGGGCGGCTTCACATTGGCGACCTTGGTGAAGTTCTTCTTCAGCATGGTCTGCATCTCGATCTCGGCGCCGCCGGCCAGAACCTTGGCGACAAAGGTGCCGCCATCCTCCAGCACGTCAAAGGCAAAGGCCAGCGCGGCCTCGACCAGCGCGATAATGCGCAGGTGATCGGTGCCCTTGTGCCCCGAGGCAGCGGCGGCCATGTCCGACATCACCACATCCGCGCGGCCCCCAAGCCAGCCCTTCACCTTGTCATCGGCATCATCCGCCAGAAAGTCGAGCTGGTGAATATCGGCCCCCGCAATCGGCTCCACCTCCTGCAAATCGACGCCCAGCACGGTTCCCAGCGGTTTTTTCGGGTTCTGCCCCAGCGCATTCACCCGCTCCACCGCGACCTGGCACCAGCCTCCCGGCGCGCAGCCAAGGTCCACCACCCGCGCACCGGGTTTCAGGAAGCCGTATTTGTCATCGAGTTCCAGAATCTTGAAGGCCGCGCGGCCGCGATAGCCTTCGCGTTTCGCGCGCTGGACGTAGGGATCGTTCAGCTGCCGTTCGAGCCAGAGAGTCGAGGACAGCTTGCGCCCCTTGGCGGTCTTGACCCGGACCCGCAGGTCGCGCTGGCCCCGGCCGGAAGTGTTCTTGGGCGGTGTCGTCATGTATATGGTCCGTCTTCCAGAACGCCGTCGGCGCTCATCTGTGCGTAAAGAAGCCCTTCGCGCAATCCGCGATCCGCCACCGACAATCGGTCGGTCGGCCAGATTCGCATCAGCGCCTGAAGGATGGCCGCGCCGGACATGATCAGCGAATGCCGGTCACGGCCGATGCGGGGATCGGTGCGGCGGCCCTCGGGGCCAAGCGAAAGATAGTCGCGGATCACCGTGTCGATCTGGGACGAGGTCATGCGCAGCCCGTCCACCTTGGTGCGGTCATAGCGGCGCAGGCCCAGAAAGCTGGCGGCGACCGTGGTCACGGTGCCCGAGGTGCCGATGATCTGAAACCCCTCGCGCGGGTTTTCGGCGTTGTAGGGGGAAAAGCTGGCAAGGTTTTCCTCAAAGAACCAGCTCATCAGCGCAAAGCGGGCGGCATCGTCCTCGACATCCTGAAACTGATCTTTCAGCGTCGCCACCCCCAGCGGCACCGAGATCCAGTCCACCACCCGCGCGGCCGTGGCCGCGCCCGGCTGGTTGAAGCCCGAATGCAGTTGCATGATGGCGCGCTGCCGGTCCTCGGGGGCCACTTCGGAAAGGTCGATCCAGACCAGTTCGGTCGAACCACCCCCGATATCCACCACCAGCAACTGTTCGGTCCGGCGCGAGACCAGAGGCGCGCAGGAAATGACCGCCAGCCGCGCCTCTTCCTCGGGTGGGATGATTTCCAGCGACAGGCCGGTTTCACGACGGATCTGGCGCATCAGATCGCGCGCATTCCGCGCACGGCGACAGGCCTCGGTGGCGACAAGCCGCATCCGGCTGACGCCATGCTTTTCGATTTTCTTCTGACAGATGCGCAGGGCCTGAACGGTGCGCCCCATCGAGGCACGCGACAACCGGCCCGAGGCCTCCAGCCCCACGCCTAGCTGGACAGTCTTGGAAAAGCTGTCCACGACCTGAAACTGACTGCCCTTCGGCTGGGCGATCAGCATTCGGCAACTGTTGGTCCCCAGATCGAGCGCAGCATACAGCTGCGGCCCCGACCGGGTGTCATGAGGGGTCGACGGTTCGACCGCACCCGCCCCCATCAGGGCATCGGGCTGCGGGATCGCGTCCTCCCCCCGGGGACGCTCGGGCGCCATAATCCGCCCTCCATTTTCGGTTACCGTAAACGTAGACCCGTTGTCCCCCCCGCGCAAGCGCGGATACGCGGAACGGTCTGTGCGCCGATGCGCGGGCGCTCGCTTCCCGGCCTGCGACAAGGTAGATTTGCCGCTGTCGCGGACTGCGCGCCGGATGTCGAAATCCGACACTGCCGGTCGCTGGCCGACGCATAGAACGGGAAACACGCAACAGAGGGGAATCAGCGATGCCCGAGGTCACGATCGTTTACTGGCGGGACATTCCGGCCCAGGTCATCGTCGGCAAGGGCCGTCGGGGATCGAAAGTGCAACTGCCCGAACGCTTTGAGCAGGCGATCGACCGTTGCGCCATGAAGGTGGGGGCGAAGGACGCCGACGCCTATCTGGCTGAATGGCGCAAGGCCGCCCCCTACGAGGTGGAGGGTGAACCGGACCAGATCGCCCGCGACACCGCCGACCGTCTGGATGCCGAATATGACACCGCGCGCCTCAAGGCGCTGATCGAGGCCGAGGGCCGGGCCTGAGCGCCCCGCGCCCCATGTGAGGAGCTGCCCCATGGCGCTGTTCAGTTTCCGTCGTGACAATGCCCCGGCCGCGACCGGCGTCACCCCCGAGGTCGAGACCTTCCTGAAAGGCTTCTCGATGGAGGTGATGCCCCGCACTGCCGAGAAGGTCGAGGATTTCCGCGCGATCCTGCCGAAAGGCACCCGCGTCTATATCGCCCATATCGAGGGCACGCCCATCGAGGACATGGTGGCGACGGCGAAGCGCATCAGCGCCGAAGGCTTCCCCGTCATGCCGCATTTCCCGGCCCGCATCATCAAGGACCGCGCCACTCTGGCCGACTGGATTGCCCGCTATCAGGGCGAGGCCGGTGTGAAACAGGCGCTGCTGCTGGGCGGTGGCGTCAACACCCCGGCGGGCGAGTTCGACAGCTCGATACAGCTGATCGAGACGGGCCTGTTCGACGGGTTCGAGCGGCTGCATGTGGCAGGCCACCCGGAGGGCAACAAGGACATCGACAAGGACGGCGGCGATGCCATCGTCATGCAGGCGCTGAAGTGGAAACAGGATTTCGCCAATCGCACCGATGCGAAAATGGCGATCGCCACCCAGTTCTGCTTTGAGGCTGGCCCGGTCATCGACTGGGTGAACCGGATCAATGCGGCAGGTGTCTCGATCCCGGTGCATATCGGTGTGGCTGGCCCGGCCAAACTTCAGACCATGATCAAATTTGCCATCGCCTGCGGCGTCGGCCCCTCCTTGCGCGTGCTGCAAAAGCGGGCGATGGACGTGACCAAGCTGCTGCTGCCCTATGAACCCAACGAGTTCATCACCGAACTGGCGGTCCACAAGGCGCAAAACCCGGATTTCGGCATCGAATCCGTGCATTTCTTCCCCCTTGGCGGCATCAAGACCAATGCCACCTGGGCCACCGAACACGGCGGCGCCTCGGGCGTCCCGGCCAATCAAGCGTAAGGAAAAGCCATGACCCGGACCGTTCTCGAATCCAAAACCAAAACCGTTGTCATCGGCTTTGACGAGCCCTTCTGCGTCATCGGCGAGCGTATCAACCCCACGGGGCGCAAGAAGCTGGCGGCCGAACTGGAGATGGGCAATTACGACACCGTCATCAAGGACGCGCTGGAGCAGGTGGCCTGTGGCGCGACCGTGCTGGATGTGAACTCGGGCGCCGTCTTCACCAACAAGATGGCCGAAGACCCGCGTTATGCCGACAACAACTTTGTCGAACCGCCGCTGATGAAGGCGCTGATCGAGATCATCCAGCAGACCGTGGACGTGCCGCTGTGCATCGACTCGTCGGTGCCGGGCGCGCTGGAAGCCGGGCTTCAGGCCTGTGAGGGCCGTCCGCTGCTGAACTCGGTCACGGGTGAGGAAGAGCGGCTGGAACTGGTGCTGCCGCTGGTGAAGAAATACAACGTCCCGGTCGTGGCTATTTCCAACGACGACACCGGCATCTCGCCCGACCCGGATGTCCGTTTCGCCGTGGCCAAGAAAATCGTCGAACGCGCCGCCGATTTCGGCATTCCGGCGCATGACATCGTGGTGGACCCGCTGGTGATGCCGGTGGGCGCCATGGCGACCGCCGGTCAGCAGGTCTTCGCGCTGGTCCGCCGCCTGCGCGAGGAACTGGGCGTGAACACCACCTGCGGCGCCTCGAACATCTCGTTCGGCCTGCCGCATCGCCACGGCATCAACGCGGCCTTCCTGCCCATGGCCATCGGTGCGGGCATGACGAGCGCGATCATGAACCCGGTCCGTCAGGTGGAGATGGAGGCGATCCGCGCCGCCAACTTCCTGATGAACCACGATGCCAATGGCGGCGAATGGATTCGCTTCGCCAAGGTGATCGAGGCGGTCGAGGGCGGTGCGTCCTTCGCCGAAGCCTCCGCCGCTGCCAGCCAGGCTGCGGGCGGGCGCCGGGGTGGCCGTCGCGGCCGCGGCTGATCCGGTTTCTCTCCGATGCAGACGCCCGCCCTTGCCGGCGGGCGTTTTGCATGAGCGGCACAGTTTTGCCGCAGGCCGGGCCTAATCTGACCATCGCCGCCCGCCAGAAACCGGATCAAGCCCCCAGCCTGACCCGGACCAGATGAGCGACCTCGGCCATATCAATGCCATCCATATCCTGTTTCTCGCCGAAAAGGCGGCCGAACAGGACCGCGCGACCGGCAGCTATGACGCACATCTCGCCGAGGACCGGCGTTATTACAACTGGCAGGGCCAGCAGCAGATCCTGCCCTTCGGAATGGATGACGACCCACAAGGCTTTGCCGAGGGGTTGCGCACTGCCCTGCCCGGCGTCAACACCCTGCGCCTCTCCTTCAACCAGTATGCTTTCGACACCAGGGGGGGCCTGCATCCACAATACGAGGCATTCATTGCCGCAGCGGTGAAACAGGGTTTCAAGCTGATCTTCACCCTGACAGATGGTGCACAGCAGACCACCGGCGACGATGGCGCGATGACCAGCGCGCAGCTTGCCAAAGCACTGGACGGAACTGTGCAGGATGGCGCGATCGCCGCCTGGGACAAGATGCTGGCGTGGCTCGACCGGCATCCGGGTGCGCAGAAGGCGGTCTGGGGCTACGAACTTGCGAACGAGGCCGCCGCCTACGAGCGTGGTGTTACACTGGCAGAGCGTGGCACCAAACTCGCCGCCGAAGCGCAGTTTGTCGGGCTTTACGCCCGCCATATGGCCGAGCTTGCGGCCAGGGTGCAGGCGGCTGACCCGGATGCGCGGGTGCTGGTCGGCGGCTGGGCCTATTCGGCGCGATTCACCGATCTGGCAGAAAATTCAGTAGGCAACAAAAGCGCGCTGGATTTCCTGCGCGCCAAGATCGGCGATGCGCTGGTCTGGGCCGGGCATCTTTATCCCGGCTGGCACAGTGGCACCGAAGTGACCGATCCCAAAGAGCTTGCGCAAATCTACGCGACGGCGCTGGCTCCGCTGGGTGATGACGACATCCTGCTGACGGAAACCAGCTTCAGCGGCGCGCTGATCAACGATTTCAGCCTCGCGCCGAATGTGACGCGCAGCATGTCGCGCATGCAGGAATGGTTCGCGGATCGCGGCATCGGCACAACATGGTTTTCCGGTGCCGAGGCGGGCGCCTCCAGCCTTGTCGCCGTCGACAGCGGGGCGAAGCTGCGCTACCTGCACCAGCACAGCCTCGCCTTCGCGCTGAATGCCTTCTCGCTTGACGATGCCCCGCGCGGCCATAACGGGGCCGAGGCTTTGGAGGCAGACGTCGTCACTGCCCGTCTGCGCAACGAGGAATATGACGGCAAGCTGTCCATGGATCCTGTCGCGGGCGCCGGTTTCGCCTTTGGCTATGGCGGTGCCGATACGCTGACCGGGGCGGCGGAGGCCAACAACTTTCTGTATGGCGGCAAGGGCGGCGATCTGTTGCGTGGCGCGGGGGATGAGGATTTTCTGTTCGGTCAGGACGATGCCGACACGCTCCTCGGGCGATCCGGCAATGACCTGCTGTTCGGCGGGCGCGGTGACGATCTGCTGCGCGGCGGAGCGGGCCAAGACACGCTGGAGGGTGGCGCGGGCGCTGACCGTTTCGATGCCTCTGCCGGTTCCGATTTGGTAACGGATTTCCGACAGGATGCAGGAGACCGGCTGTATCTGGGCCGGGATTATACGGATTGGACTGATGTGAAGGCACGGATGACCTTTCGCGCCCTTGACGGCAAGGCAGTGGACGATGTGGTGATCACACATTCCGACGGGACCGAGACGATCCTGCTGAACGCCCGCGGCAAGATTGGCGCGGCGGCGCTGTTGCTGGCGGGCGACAAGACATCGGTCGAGGGGACAGCCGGTAACGATCTGATCCGCGAAGGCTGGCAGGATATCGAAGGGCAAAGCTTCGGCGCCCTGCGCCGCGTGACGGCGGGCACGGGGGCCGATACAGTTCTGGGCACGGCCCGCGCAGATCACATCGACGGCGGAAGCGGGCAGGATCTGTTGCGCGGCAGTGGCGGCAATGACGAACTGCTGGGCATGGCGGGGAATGACCGGCTGCTCGGTGAAACCGGCAACGATACGCTGAGCGGTGGTGCGGGCCATGATGTGCTGGAGGGCGGTGCCGGTCAGGATGTGCTGGCCGGTGGCGCGGGCAACGATTCCCTCTCAGGCGGCGGTGGTGGTGACACCCTGTTCGGTGACAACGGGCGCGACACGCTGGCGGGCGGCGCTGGCAATGACGTTCTGCACAGTGGCACGGGCCGCTCGCATCTGGATGGCGGTGCCGGGCGCGACACGCTTTTTGCCGATCTGTCTGGCGGCGGCCATGTGCTGACCGGCGGCAGCGGCGCGGATCGTTTCATTTTCCATGACGCCGGCAAGACCGCCAGCCGGTCGGTCATCACCGATTTCACCCCCGGCGAGGATCGGCTTGTTTTCGGCAATCGCGCCGTGGATCTGGCGCATCTGCCCGATGGCATGCGGCTGGTGGAAACCGATGCGGGCAGCACACTGCATCTTGCGCCAGGCCATCAGGTGTTCCTGCAAGACCTGTTCTTCTGACGCCACGCCGCAACCTGACCGAAACCTGCCGCGAACAGCCATGGCAAGCGCGCCGCCCCGGCCTAGAAAGGGCCAGCGACAGGGTATGAGGGAAACATGCGCGCCGCGATTTCGGTGGATGCGGGCAACTGCCCGGAGGCAACCTGGGATGACCCGGCGAAGGGAACGATTCGCTGGAAGACCCTGTTGTCGCAGGGCATGACTGCCAGCGACAGCCTTGTCTGCGGCATCGCGCTGATGGCGCCGGGTGAGTTCTTTGCGTTTCATTCCCACCCCGAGGCCGAAGTCTATTTCGGGCTGGAGGGCGAAGGCGAAGTGGTGATCGACGGCGTGCCGCACCGGCTCGCCCCCGGCATCATGCTCTTCATCCCCGGCGGCGCCGTGCATGGCGTGCCCGTGGTTTCGGCGCCGCTGAAATGGTTCTACACCTTCGCGCGCGATTCCTTCGACCAGATCGCCTACAGCTTTCTGCCCGTCCCGGCAGAGCCAGAACCCCCGATACCGCCCGAACGGGCGGCCTGACTGCGAGAGGCCAAGATGAGTGACGACGCGCTGGTTATCTTTACCCCCTCGGGCAAGCGGGGGCGTTTCCCGCTGGGCACGCCGGTCCTTCAGGCGGCACGGTCGCTGGGCGTGGATCTCGACAGCGTCTGCGGCGGCCGCGGCATCTGTTCCAAATGCCAGATCACGCCGGGATATGGCGAATTTCCCAAGTTCGGCATCCATGTCGATGACGAAGCGCTGAGCGAGTGGAACAGCGTCGAGGAACGCTACAAATCCAAGCGCGGCATGATCGACGGGCGGCGGCTGGGCTGTCAGGCCAAGGTCATGGGCGATGTGGTGATTGACGTGCCCCCGGAAAGCCAGGTGCACAAGCAGGTCATCCGCAAATCCGCCACCGCGCGCGAGATCACGATGGACCCGGCGACCCGCCTCCTGTTCATCGAGGTGGCAGAGCCTGACATGCATGAACCCACCGGGGATTTTGAACGTGTGCAGCGTGCGCTGGCCGAACAGTGGCAGGTCGATGCCGTGGTCGCCGATCTGGCGGTGCTGCGCCGGTTGCAACCCGTGCTGCGCAAGGGGGAATGGAAGATCACCGTCGCCCTGCATCGCGGCAATCACGATACCGCGCATCGCATTCTGGACCTCTGGCCGGGCTACCATGACGGTGGTCTTTACGGGCTTGCCATCGACCTCGGATCGACCACCATCGCGGCGCATCTGTGCGACCTGCGCGACGGGCATGTGCTGGCCTCGTCCGGCGTGATGAACCCGCAGATCCGCTTCGGCGAGGATCTGATGAGCCGTGTTTCTTATGCCATGATGAACCCCGGCGGTGATCAGGAGATGACGGCGGCGGTGCGCACCTCGATCAACGGGCTGGTGCAGGCCATCGCCACCGAAGCGGGCGTCGATCCGGCCTCGATCTATGAGGTGGTCTTTGTCTGCAACCCGGTGATGCACCACCTGCTTCTGGGCATCGACCCGGTGGAGCTGGGTCAGGCGCCCTTCGCGCTGGCAACCTCGGGCAGCCTTGCCCTGCCCGCCCGCGAGATGGAGCTGACGGCGGTGAACAGCGCGGCGCAGGTCTATGTGCTGCCTTGCATCGCGGGCCATGTCGGCGCCGATGCGGCGGCGGTGGCGCTGGCCGAGGCGCCCGACAAATCCGAGGATATGGTGCTGATCGTGGATGTCGGCACCAATGCGGAAATCCTGCTGGGCAACAAGGAACGGGTGCTGGCCTGTTCCTCGCCCACCGGCCCTGCGTTTGAGGGCGCGCAGATCTCCAGTGGCCAGCGCGCCGCCCCAGGCGCCATTGAGCGGGTAGAGATCAACGTGGCCACCAAGGAGCCGCGTTTCCGCGTGATCGGCAGCGACCTGTGGTCGGACGATCCGGGCTTTGCCGAGGCAACCGCAAACAGCGGTATCACCGGCATCTGCGGTTCCGGCATCATCGAAGCGGTGGCCGAGATGCGTCTGGCAGGGATTCTGGATGGCTCGGGCCTGATCGGATCGGCCGAACAGGTCGGCACCGACCGCTGCCGCCCCGAGGGGCGCACCAACTCGTATCTCATGTTCGATGGCAGCGCGACGGGCGGGCCGGTCATCACGGTCACGCAGGGCGACATCCGCGCCATCCAGTTGGCGAAATCGGCGCTTTATGCCGGTGCACGACTGTTGATGGATGAAATGGGCGTCGATCATGTGGATCGTGTCGTGCTGGCCGGGGCCTTCGGTGCCCATATCAGCCCGAAACACGCGATGATCCTTGGCATGATTCCTGATGCGCCGCTGGACAAGGTGGCCAGCGCGGGCAATGCGGCAGGCACCGGGGCGCGGATCGCGCTCTGCAACCGCGCCGCCCGTGATGCGATCGAGGCGACGGTGCACGAGATCCACAAGGTCGAAACCGCCATCGAGCCGCGCTTTCAGGAGCATTTCGTGAATGCAAGCGCCATCCCCAACGCGGTCGATCCCTTCCCGCATCTGGCCGCCATCGCGCCCCTGCCGGAAGTCAGCTACAATACCGCAGGCTCTGAAGGCCGTCGCCGTCGCAGAGGATGACCCTCGCGGGGTTGACTTTGGCGCCGCTGCGCTAGCTTCTCGGGCATGGATGATCCGATAGCCGATCTGCTGACCCGATGCGCCGCGCAGGACCGCGCGGCGTTTCGGGAATTATACTCCGCCACCAGCGCGAAACTTATGGGCGTGCTCCTGCGTATGTTGAAAGACCGGCAGGAAGCGGAGGAAGCCTTGCAAGAGGTTTATACCCGGATCTGGCTGCGCGCGCAGCGTTTTGACCCCGCACGGGGACGCGGCATGACATGGGTCATTGCCGTCGCCCGGCATCTGGCCATCGACCGGCTGCGCGCCCGACCGACAGAGACCGAGGAAGCTGAATACGACCAGATCGCCGACAGCGCACCACCGGCCGAAAGCCGCCTGATCGCGCTGGGCGAGGCCCGGCAGATCGTCCAGTGCTTTGACACCCTGGAACCGGCCCGCGCCGCCGCGCTGCGCGGCGCCTATCTGGACGGGCTGAGTTATGCCGATCTGGCAGGCAGGCATGACGTGCCGCTGAACACCATGCGCACCTGGCTGCGGCGCGGGCTTGCCGCGCTCCGCGATTGCATGGAAGGTGTCCGGGCATGAGCGTCGAAGACCGGGCCATCGCGGGCGAATATGTGCTGGGCACCCTGCCCCATGCCGAGCGTCTGGCCTTTGCCGCCCGGCTGAAATCCGATCCCACCTTGCAGGAACTGGTCGCGGAATGGGAGGATCGCCTCGCCGGGCTGAATGCGGAATATGCCGAAAGCCCGGCGCCCGACCTGTTCCCCACCATCGAGGCGCGGCTGTTCCCCCGGCCTGCGCGATCACGCTGGCAAGGCTGGCTCGGCGGGCTTGTCACGGCAGCGGCCGTGCTGCTGGGTGCGGTGGTATTGCCGCCGCTGCTGGCGCCCTCCGCCCCGCCGGTCATCGCCGAACTCGGTGCGCCGGATGCGGGCCTGCGGTTCGAGGCGCATTACGACGGGCGTGACCTGATCCTTCGCCGCGTCGCCGGGGCCGCGCCAACCGCCAGCCAGTCGCACGAGCTCTGGATCATCGCACCAGACGCGGCGCCGGTCTCGCTTGGCCTGATCGGCACCGATCCGCTGCGCGTGGCCTACCCGGCGCCACCGGCAGGCTGGACGCTCGCGGTCACGCTGGAACCGGCAGGTGGCGCACCGCAGGGCGTCCCCACCGGACCCATCGTCGCGGCGGGTCAGATCACGCTTTGATCACAGGCGCGTGAGGCTGAAACTCCGGCGCGAATGGCTCCGTAACTTCTGGCATCGGGCGGGACAGACCCGCTTCGGATCACAGGAGACGACAGATGAAATCCATTCGTATTGCCGCCGCCATCCTTGCCCTGGGCACCGCCCCGGCGCTTGCCGAGAACCCCGAAGTCGGCGGCGCGCCGATGTATGAGACGAAGAACATCGTCGAGAATGCCGTGAATTCGGCCGATCACACCACGCTGGTTGCTGCGGTGAAGGCGGCTGGTCTGGTGGAAACCCTGTCGGGCGCCGGTCCTTTCACCGTCTTCGCCCCGACCAATGCCGCTTTCGACAAGCTGCCTGCGGGCACGGTCGAAACCCTGCTGAAGCCCGAAAACAAGGATCAGCTGACCAAGATCCTGACCTGCCATGTCGTCGCGGCCAATGCCATGTCGGATGCCATCGTGAAGATGATCGCCGATGACAAGGGCATGCATCCGGTCAAAACCGTCGGCGGCTGTGAATTCACCGCGATGATGGATGGCGACAAAGTCCAGATCAAAGATGGTCAGGGCAATGTCGCGACCGTCACCATCGCCGATGTGAAACAGTCGAACGGCGTGATCCATGTGATCGACACCGTGCTGCTTCCGGCCAGCTGATCGCGCCGCCACACGCTATATGACAGCCCTCGCCCCGTCTGCCCCCGGCAGGCGGGGTTTCCTGTCAGAACAAGCCGTTCTGCCTGCCGGGTCGCCCCATTTACCCTTGCACTGCCCCGGCCATTCGGCTATCTGATCCGCCAATGCGGGTGTAGCTCAATGGTAGAGCCGCAGCTTCCCAAGCTGATGACGAGGGTTCGATTCCCTTCACCCGCTCCACCCACACACATTGCAAGCCGTTGAATTTACTGCACTTTGCAGGCTGTCGCGTTGCGCGTTACGCTTGACGGCAGATGGAACGAACGGCCAACACAGGACAGTTCTGGACGTTTACGGGCAACGAGTCCCGAAGAAACTCCCGAAGTTTGTTCACGATTTGAGCACACCCTTGCGCTTGCGCTTGGATCGGCCCGTCCGATGCTTCCTGCGACAAGCCGTTACGGCCCCTCCTGCCGTATCCGGCTCCCCAGCCCGACCCGGATCGCCCGCGCGATCCGTTGCAGCTCCGCCACCCGCGCCCCTTGGTTGTGGATGCCAAGCCCCCGGTCCCATGCCTGCATCAACATCGCCCCTTTCGGGTGGCTGGATGCGGCGACGAGAAGCGCCTCACTGACATCGGAGTTCCCGCGCAGATCCTCATCTGCGGCAAGCAACGCGGCTTCGTCCAGCATGCGCACGGCGGCCGCCAGAGCCTCGTTGCCCGCGATCTGTTCAGACCACGCGCCGCCGAAGGCGACGTTGGCCAACTGTCCTTTCCTGTCCATGTTCACCCCCTTGCGTGATGAGAACAAATATAGAACAAACTATGCTCTCTGAACATCCGCGAGGGCTTGGGGATGGGACCGTTCCGCGTTCTATATCTCGATATGAACAGCTTTTTTGCCAGCGTCGAACAGCAGCTCGATTCGTCGCTGCGGGGGCGCCCCGTCGCCATCACGGCGATGGAGAACGAACATGGCTGTGTTGTGGCCGCAAGCTATGAGGCCAAGGCATTCGGCGTGAAAACCGGCACCAGCGTCAAAGATGCGCGCCGCCTTTGCCCTGGCATCGCCTTCCGGGCCAGCCGACATCGGCTCTATGTCCGCTATAACCTGCGGGTGGCCGAGGTGCTGGACCGGCATGCGGAGCTGGTGCGCATTCGCAGCGTGGACGAGTTTCAGCTTGCGCTGTCTGGCGAAGCCACAACCCTCCCCGGTGCGGCCGAGCTGGTGGCCACGCTGAAGGCCGCGGTGGCGGCCGAAGTGGGCGAGTGCCTGCGGTTCTCAGCCGGGATCGGACCGAACCACCTGCTCGCCAAGATCGCAGGGAAGCTAGAAAAGCCGAATGGTTTCCAGTGGCTCTTTGCTGACAACATGCCTGACCGCATCGCACATCTGGCCCTTGACGATCTGCCGGGCATATCGAGCGCCATGCGGGACCGCCTGATGCGGGCTGGCGTGCGGGATGTGGCTGCGCTCTGCCAGTTGGACCCGCGCCACGCGCGGGCGATCTGGCGCAGCGTCGAGGGCGAGCGGTTCGTGCGGTCACTGCAATGCATGGACATCCCGCTTGTGCAGACAAAGCGCGGTGGTTACGGCAATTCGAAGGTCCTGGCCCCCGCCTTTCGACGGCCAACCGAGGCCTATCTGGTTTCGCGCTGGCTGATCGAGAAATCATCCGCGCGCCTGCGGCGTGATGGCAGGGTGGCGGCCTCGTTCTCACTGTTCATGTCCCCAATCGGTCGCCGTGGGTGGGGTAGATCCGTGAAATGCGCGCCCAGCCAGGACACTGCCACCTTCCTTCGGATCAACCGCGCCCTTTGGCGCGAGGCTTGGCCTTACATCCGGGGGGCGGAATTGATGTCGATCGGTGTCCACCTAGCCGATGTTGACCATCTGGTGACCCGCACGGGTGATCTGCTGCTGCCCCTGCGCCCGGCCGAGCGGACCGCCTCCGAGCGGGCGAGCGTTGCAATGGACTATATCAACGACCGCTGGGGAGCGGGAACGATCCGTCTGGGGATCAACCGGCCGCACCCCGGATTTTTCGAGCGCGGCTGATCAGAGCGGGTATAGTAAGCCCATGTGCAACCTTTTCGCCCAAACCCGTGCCGCCGATATCCTGCGCCAAGCCCTTGAACAGGGCGGGTCGTGGGAGAACCGTGCCGGCAACATCGAACCCGGCGACATCTACCCCGACCGCATGGCCCCGATCATCACTGCCGAGGGCGCCGGGCATGTCCTGCGCCGGGCACGCTGGGGCCTGCCCTCACCACCGCAGTATCACAGCCCCAGCGGGATCGACCGGGGCGTGACCAACGTGCGCAACACCGGCAGCCCGCACTGGCGCCGGTGGCTTGGGCCGGAGCATCGCTGTCTCGTGCCGTTCGACAGGTTCGCGGAACCTCGGCCCGGCGGGCGCGGCGCAGGCAATTCATGGTTCGAGGTGACCGATGGGCGCCCTGCGTTTTTCGCCGGGATCTGGGTGCCGGAGTGGACCAGCCTTCGGAAGCTGAAGGACGGCCAGACAACCGACGACCTGTTCGGCTTCCTGACCTGCGATCCGAATGCGGTGGTCGCGCCGATCCATCCGAAGGCCATGCCTGTGGTGCTGATCGAGCCGGGCGAATGGGATGCGTGGCTGCGGGCACCGTGGGCCGAGGCGCGGGGGTTGCAGCGGCCGCTGGGGGATGAGGAGTTGGGGGTGGTGGAGTGAACGGCCCTGAGCTGCCAATGACCGTCCTATGCGTTGCCGCGCAGCAGCTTTCCCTTTGCTGCCTTTCTGGCCTCACGCGCTAACGATCGAAGAGCACAAATCGAGGCTTCAGCACGGCCACCTTCTGCGAAGACCAGATAGAGTTCGAGGGTTTCGTCTTTTCTCGTGGCAGTTCTTTTGTCTGGACGCTAGGCTTTCCGTGAATGATCGTGGGGAACGGGGCCGAAGAGCAATGACATTGATAGATGAAGTACAGAAGGCTCGACAGGAAGTCGTGACAGACGGGTACGAAATGTCACTAGGAGAGGTAATCAATCTCTACAAGGACAAGGAGCTAGTGATCGACCCTGTATTTCAACGCCTTTTCCGGTGGGATGATCAGAGAAAGACACGATTTATTGAATCTCTTCTTCTTGGGATACCAGTTCCCCCAATATTTGTGTTTCAGGATGAGGACGGGATTTGGGAGTTAATAGATGGCCTTCAGCGCATTTCAACGGTGCTGCAACTCACGGGCGACCTCACCGGGCAGCGCGCCGAAGAGCTAGGGCCTTTAGTGCTCAATGGAACCCGGTTCCTACCCAGCCTAGATGGTAAGCGCTGGAATGAATCTTCTGAGGGTGCTGCGGATGGTATGGGAAGCAAGCTTCAAATCGAAATAAAGCGCGCTCGATTAAGAGTTGAGATATTAAAATCAGAGAGCGCCGCCTCAGCCAAATATGAACTATTCCAAAGATTGAATACCGGTGGTGCGAATCTGTCAGAGCAGGAGGTTCGAAACAGTATCGCTGTATCGATCAATAAGGGTTTTTACGATTGGCTTGCTGGGTTGTCGAAACGGCCGAGCTTCGTACGCACAACACGACAAACAGAATCAGCTCTGGAAAAAGAAGCGGGAACAGAGTTAGCTTTGCGCTTCCTTGCTTTTCGACTCGTGCCATATAGAGCCGGCTTAGATGTACACGAGTACCTCGATGATGCCTTGTTTAAGCTAGCTTCCAAAGGAGGTATAGACATGGCCGTCGAGAGTGAGATCTTCAACAAAACTTTTGACCTCCTTGAGGCCGCACTAGGCGATTCCGCTTTCCAAAGATGGAATGGGGCTTCATTCAGTGGCAAGTTCCTTATGTCGCTATTCGAGGTCATAGCTACGGGAGTTTCAAAGAACCTTCCCGCCATTGAGGCAATGACGCCGGACAACAGAAATGAGCTTCTGGTAGAAAAGGCAAAGAATCTGCAGAACAATCCAACGTTTTCAAATAACTCTGGCGCTGGAGTTCGAGGCACGACGCGGCTTGCAAACCTTTTGCCGATTGCGGAAGACTTAATGAAGCCGTGAGGGCAAGCTGTGGTCAAGGTCAGAACACTCAACGAGTTGCAATCGGCATTGGACAAGGAGATGGCTTGGCGGATTAAAGAGATTGGTGTTTTCAGAGTCGGAGCCCGGTCAAGTGGGACTCAGCGCAAGCCGTTTATCAGAGCTGGGGTCGCTCTGCTTTATGCGCACTGGGAAGGCTTCATAAAGAACTCCTCTGAGATTTACCTCAGCTACGTCGAAAGCAGAGCACTGCCTTATCGCGACCTAAAGTCCTGCTTTGTCGTTTTTGGTTTAAAGGGAAAGATCAATACGCTCGTTGAGAGCAGGAAGACTTTCCCCAACATCGAAGCGATGGAGTTTATTTTCTCAAAAATGAATGAGACGGCGAAGTTGCAAATCAACTCGGCCGTCAATACAGAGTCCAATCTGACCTCAAGGGTTTTCAGCAACATTGCTGGATCTTTGAATATCGACACAACTCCCTATGAAACAAAGTTCAACCTAATCGACTCAAGCTTGGTGGATAGAAGAAATCGAGTCGCACATGGCGAGTTCCTTGATATTGCAGGAAGCGACTTCGACAAACTGGTAGTCGAAATCGTCGACCTTATGCGGCTTTACAAAACAGACATTGAGAACGCAGCTTCGCTAGAGAGCTACAAAAGGGTAGCCTAACTGCGAGTCTCTGGGTTTCTGTGGGCTGTCGTTCAGTCGATAACGACTGCGAAATGAGTTCCGGGGAATCTTCATTGGACACATCAAAGTCAGTCAATCCACAAGCGGTGGAAGGTCCACTGTTCGTTTGACCACATGCGTTATGGGCGTTTGCAGCGAAAGTCGGCTTCCCGCCCGAGTCTGCCACCTCACCTCCACCGCCCGCAGGCCCCCTCCCCGATCAGCACCTCGCCCAGATCCCTCCCGTCCGGCAGCGCGCACAGGCCGACTTCGCGGTCATAGGACCGGCGCCCCTCAAGCGCGCAGGTCAGTTGCGCACCCGCGACCAGATCACGCACCCGCACCGTGGCGGCGTCACCGGCAGCGGTGCCCTTTTCCGCGCAGTCCAGGTTGGCGATGCGGATCGGGATGAGGCCGACGACGATGGTGTCACCGTCCCGCACGCGCGTGACATTGTCGATCAGGACCGCGCCCGCGCTGGCCGGATGCTGCTCGGAGGCCCGCGGCTCGACGGTGCGCCGCACCCGGGACGAACTGCCGCTCCATGCATCGCCACCGCGCAGGATCGACACACTCTTGCCGGGCGCGCTGTCGGCCTGCTGCTGGGTCAGGTAGGCGGCAACGCACATGGCGGCTACCGATACGAGGATGGTTTGTCGGATCAGGCTCATGGTCGCCGTTTACCGCGGGGATGTGGCAAGAGTTTGGCGGTTGACCGACCACGACCGCACCGTCAGGTTGCAACTATTGGAACCGTGACGATCTGAAAGACCAACATGGCAGGAAATCT
>NZ_QBKP01000027.1 GCF_003054195.1 Gemmobacter caeni | reverse complement strand
TGAAACGCGCCCCTCGCAGCCGTCAACGCCATGATTTATATGCGAAATATCACGATTACGACAGCGAAATCAGCGACTTACTTGGAGAATGTGGGGTCAAGTGTTGTGGTGAAGGTTGATCGTTAAGCATTCATCTCAACCTTGCGTCTGGGTTTCTTCTGGGCGCGCTGTTTGCCAGGAGCATCGGTCGGTTTGTCGGATTTTTCCCTGTGCAGGTGGGATTGCTTGTTCGACTGGCCAACTAGGTTTCCAGCTTGATCTTGACAAACGGCAGTAAATAGAAGATATGTTGCCAACAGACAATGGGAGGCATCCATGCCCCAACTTCGTCTCATCGACCCCCAGCACGGCGCAGCTGCCCCTCAGTTCAACGATGCCGAGACGCAGGCGATGCAGCGCGCCTTCGTGAACCTCGCCGCACTCTGGGAGATCACCGATGAACAGGCGGCGGTTCTGATGGGCGACATTTCGGTTCGCACTTGGCGGCGTTGGAAGGTTGGCGACCTCGGGCGCGCGGGCATCGACGTGGCAGCGCGCCTTTCGAATCTGATGGGCATCCACAAGGCCTTGCGACTCCTCTTCAAGGAGCCCGCGCGGGGCTATGGCTGGATCAAGCGCCCGAACGATGTATTCGGCGGCGCGAGCGCGCTCGACGTCATGCTCTGCGGCCAGATCACCGACATCATGCGGGTGCGACGCTATCTCGATGCTATGCGGGGGCCCTGGTGAGGCCACCGACAGCGCGGGTCATCTGGGACCGCTATCACCGCCTGATCAACTCGGCCTACCCGCCCATCGATCTCTTCGAGGATATCGCGGACCCGGCCGACTGGCTGCTTCTCGCTTCTGCGGAAAGCAAGACCAACCCGCGGCTTGCCGCGAGCATAGGCAACCTCGATCTCGTCCCAGCCGGACGGCGGGTCGGTGGTCCAAGATCGTCATACGTGATGGCGCCCTTCACCCATGTGAGCCCGGATCATCGGGGCCGGTTTCACGATGGGACGTTTGGCGCGTTCTACGCGGCGGATGATTTCGAGACGGCGCTCTTCGAGACGATCCACCATACCCTAATGTTCTGTGCAGCGACCCGTGAGGCGCCCGGCTGGATCGCGGACAAGCGTGAGCTGATCGGCCGGATCGATGCTGATCTCACGGACATCCGGCACGGCTATCCGCACCTGCTCGACCCCGATGACTACACCGCATCGCAGGCCTTCGCGCTTGCCGAAAAGGCCGCCGGTTCGGTTGGCATCGTCTATCCGTCGGTCAGGAACCCGGGTGGGACCTGCTTCGCAGCCTTCTATCCGGATGTGATGTCGCCGCCCGTTCAAGGTCGCCATCTGACCTACCATTGGAACGGGGCAGCGATCGACATGGTCAAGGACCTTGGGAACTCGCAGGTCTTTGCGGTCCTGCCATAGTCCTTGGGGGCAGGGGACACCACCGTCAGCGATACCCGCGGAGCCGCTTCCGCCTCTCGACCGCAACAGCCTGGCGCATTGCGACCGTGAACGATGGGAAGGTCTGAAGCATCGCCTGTCCCCTGGTCCCGATGCGCCCCCAGAAGCGCATGACCGATACCTCACCGAAGAGCGTCGGCTGCAGCGCGATCGCGTAGAAGCGCGCCATGTTCAGGTCGGGATCCCGTCGCGTCATGGACAAGGGTTCGAAATCGAGGCCGTGGCTCATCGCACCAGTATCGGCAGTCACTGTCGACCTGTCCAATGACGATCCGGAATCGTGAGTCTCCCATCGATTCCGAGGAGTGATGCTTCCAACATCAGTTGCAGCGTCGATGTAGGGTTCACTTGGGAACGAAGGCCCAACCTCCCAGAGTGGCGCGGGACTCCTTCTGACGGCCCGAGAAGAGGCAGCGGAGCCAAGGCAGACGTTTGAGCCGATCAAGACCCCGCACCTCCCGCCGCCCTTTTCCCCCTCCCGGGCTCTTTGACCCGAACCTCACAAATCACGCAAACAGGCTTGAAAGATGAAAACAGACATGAGAGAAGCAGATGGCAGGAAATGCAGAATGTATACGCCCCGGAGCGAGCCCCGCCGATGACCTCCCATCCCCGCGCGCCACAGACGACCGCTGCCGCCCGTCCGGCAGCTTTCGCAGGTGCTTCGAAGGCGACCGGGCGCGCCGCTGAGCGAGCGGGGCAGTCGGCCTACGACGATGCGTCCGGTGGTGAACCTCCCGGCCCGTCGCTCTCGCGGCGCCCGACGACGGGTGGCCGGATCCTGAGCGTCCGGGTCTCCCGGGAAGAGGCGCTGGCCTTCGATGCCGCGACCCTATCGGCCGGGTTCACCTCGCGGTCCGAGGCGCTGCGGGTGCTGGTGCGCGGGGCAGGGGGTGCGGTGGCCCCCCTGCCGGAAGAGACCGAACTCCTGGTCAGCCTCACGCGCGAGTTGCACAAGATCGGGGTCAATGTGAACCAGATCGCGCTCGCCGCGAACCGACGGCAGATCGCGCTCGTACGCGCCGAATGGGACGAGATCGGTGCGTTGCGGAAGTTCCTGCCCGAGCTTCGGCTCGCGATCGGTCGGCTGGTCGGCTTACGCCGGCAGGCGGGTCGCGCGGCTTTGGGCACGGCCGCAGGGGCGTTGCAATCCGGGATGGGGAAGGGGGATGGCGGTGCGTGATCCGGTCGGTCTCGCCCCTTCCCGGGGGCCCGGTCTGGTCGAGGCGCTGATCGGCGAGATCGGTCTCACGCGCGGGGCAGGGCGGGTCCGCACCTCCGGCGCAGGCGGCCTGGAGTATGGCCGCGGTGGCATCTCGGCCTCGCCGCGGGCGCGGACGATGTGGCAGCTCTCGCAGTCCTCCAATGCCGTGGTGCTGAAGAAGATCGCCCGGGGTGGGACGGGCACGGCGCAGTCACTGAGGGCGCAGATGGCCTATCTCTTCGGCAAGGCCGAGGGGCTCTTCGGGAACATGGTCGAACACGACCCCGAGGCCCGCTCGCTCTCGGAGGAGGAACGCCTCGCCATCGCCGCCGACTGGTCGGCGGGCTGGCGGGGGAACCCAAAGAACGGTCACACGACGCATCTCCTGATCTCTTTCCCCGCCTTCGTGAAACCCGCCAAGGCGCAACTCATCGCCGAGGCCTGGGCGGCGGAGATGTTCCAGTCGGGCGCGCATCAGCATGACGAATGGGCCTATGTGGCCGCCCTCCATACTGACCGTTCCCACCCGCACGTGCATATCGTCCTCAACAACCGGGGGCTCGTGAACGGGTTCTGGTTCTTCATGGCCAAGGGCCACGCCTTCAACCTCGCGGTGATGAAGGAGCGCCTTGCCGGGATCGCGGAGGAGGAAGGCGTCTATCTCGACTGCTCGTCCCGCCGGGACCGGGGCATCCTGAGCTACGGTCCGACCCGGGCCGAGATCGAGCGGGCGCGCCGCGAGGAGCGGGCTCCCCGCGAGGTTCTTTTGAGCGGCCCCGTTCTAGAGGCCGCGCTCGCCGAGGTGCGGGCCAATGCGGCGGTGCTGAAGGACCTCGCCATGGTGGCGGAACTGGGCGGTCTCGCAAGGGCCGCGGACCGGATGCGCGAGGCGAGTGAGGTCCTCGCGCGCGGCGGCATCATCCAGCCGCTGATGGATGTCCCCGACAAGAGTGAAGGAGGGCCGCCGATGGCCGGCAGCAAGGATGGGCGTGAGGTTGAGGAGCGCGGCCGGGGCTCGGCGGTGGAATCGGCGGGCGCCGGAGGTGAGAAGGCCCGGGAGGAGAGAGAAGCGGGCGGCGAGCGCCGTGGCCCGGACCGCGAGGCGCGCGCGGAGATAGCGCCGCCCGCGACGCGGCGCGGGCTCGAAACCTATTTCGCGGACTGGCTGTCGCGGACCGAGGACAAGATCGCGGCCCTGCCTCCCGAGCGGCAGGCACCGCTCTGGCGTGAGCTGCGCGACATCGCCTCGGATGTCGTCCGCACGCTCGGGGACAGCCGCGGCGCTGAGTTGATGACCCGCGATCCGGTGTCGCGCCTTCATGGTGCTGAACTCACTGAGCGCGGCGATGGGCGCGCGACCCTAACGATTGGCAGGGACCAGCGCGACCTGAACGCCGATGAGGCCAAAGAGCTGAAAGCATCGCTTCGCGCGGCCGCGACCGAGGCCGGGATAGACCCTTCGCAGGTCGAGGCCCGCCTGGCCCGTCCGGCCCCGAGCGCCTTCCAGGAGCGCGAGCGGGTGACCGCGGACCTGCGCGACGTCGCCGAACGTCAGAAGCTGGACCTCTCGACCGAGGAGGGGCGGACGACGGCCGCGCGCCGCGTCGATGCCTTCTACGCGCAGGCCGCGAAGATCCTCGATAAAGCACTCGCGATCGAGCGTGTGGCGGAAGCGGTGCCGGGACTGCCCCGGGCGCTCAAGGCGATGGCCGAGGTACGGGTCGAGGCTGGGCAGTTGCGCTTCGAGAGCGAGGCGCAGGCTGCGGCCTTCGCTGGCGACATGGCGGCGCGCTATGGCAAGACCGCGATGCAGGATCTCGCGCGCGGCAAGGACGACGCCTTGAAACGGGACTTCCCCGACCCGGCGGCCCGCGCGGCCATCGCCCGCGCCGTCATGACGGTCGCGACTGTCCATGAGACGACCGGTCTTTCCCTCGCGGAGGCGCAGCGTGGTATCCAGCTTTGGGACGCGCGCGCGAAGGAGATGGAGGCCGGGCGTCACGTCGATGCCGATCGCAGGTCGAGTCTATCAGGCGATCGAGACCGGGAGCGACAACTTACCCGGGACCGCAGCCGCGACCGCGAGCTTTGAGGCAGCCGATGGTCTTTGCCCTCCGTCTCGCACTCGGCGCTGTTGCCGGAATTGTCGTCGGTCTTCTGATCGGCGGCCTAACCGTCACCTGGAAGCTGGGTCTGCCCCTGAACTCGGGCGATCCCCTCATCCTCCTCACGGGGTTCCCCGGATGGCCCGAGGTCACCGACGCACCCTGGTCCACGGGCTGGCTCATCGTCGTGGTCTCGACCGCGGCCTTCGCGGCCTTTGCGCTCCTTCTCAGCGTCACCGCGCGCCTCACAGAATACGGCCAGGCGCATTTCCAGAGCCGGGCGGAAATGAAACGCAACGGTCTCCTGAAACCCCTCGGCGCGGGTCTCGTATTTGGCAAGCTCGGAACACCCTCCTCCCGCAAACCCTTCGTCGCGGCCGAGTTCGCGAAGTTCCCGCATTGCCTCGTCGTGGCTCCGACCCGCGCAGGCAAGGGCGTGGGCTACGTGATCCCGAACACGCTTCTCTTTCCGGGCAGCGCCGTCATCCTCGATGTGAAGGGCGAGATCTTCGAGGCGACCGCGCGGCATCGTCAGGCGCAGGGCGACCGCGTCTTCCGCTTCGCGCCGTTCGATTTCGAGAACGCGACGCATCGCTACAACCCGCTCGAGCGCGTGGCCCGGATCGAAAACCCCGAGCAGCGCTACACGGAACTTGCCAAAATCGCGGACTACTTCCTGACCGTCTCGGACAAGGGCACCGCGAGCGACTTCCTGATGGAAGGCCGCGAACTCTTCGTCGCGGCAGGCCTCCTCGCCATAGAGCGCGGCCGCCCGACGCTCGGCGAGGTAAGCCGCATCCTCTTCGCAAAGGGCGCGACCCAAAGCGAATACGCCGCCCATGCCGAGGAGGTCCGGCACGGCGCCGCCCGCAACACGTTCCGCAAGTTCGCGGGCTACAGCGACCGGACGCTATCCTCGCATGCCTCGGTCCTGGGCGGGGCTGGCATGAGCCTCTGGAACAACCCGGCCGTCGACCGCGCGACCTCGGCCAACGACATCGCCTTCGGCACCCTGCGGAAGCTGCCGCAGACGATCTATGTCGCCGTCAACGCCGATGACATCCGCACGCTGTCGCCTCTCATCCGCCTCTTCTTCGGGGAACTGATCGCCACGCTGCGCGGCAGCCTGCCCGACCCAAAGGCCGAGCCCTGGCCGGTGATGATCCTCCTCGACGAGTTCGACCAGCTCGGCCCGATGCCCATCGTCGAGCAGGCCCTGAAGCAGCTTGCAGGCCACGGCGCGCGGGTCTCGATCATCACCCAGTCTATCCCGGGTCTCGACAACATCTATGGAGAGAACGTCCGGCTCTCGCTTGAATCCGCCGCCGGGATGAAGCTCTATCTCAGCCCCAACGAGAAGAAGACCGCGCAGGAGGTTTCCGACGCGCTCGGGAAGACGACGAAGCTCGCGACGTCGGACAGCTACGCCCGCGATGCCTCGCTCTTGACCCGGCGGTCACTTTCCCGGCGCATGGAAGAGCGGCCCCTGATGTCAGCCGACGAGGTCAAGAAGCTCGACGCGAACATCGCGATTCTGATCCCGGAGCGACAACAGCCGCTTCGGGTCCGGCGGATCGTCTACTACGAGGATGCGGTCTTCCGGGCGATCTACGCGGCGCAGGCGGGGCCGCTGCCGTATCCGGTGCGCCAGGACCCGGAGGTGGCTATACTGCGGGCTGAGGTGGCAGCGCTGAGGTTGTCCGTAACTGCGGGCGCGAAGGGGGTGGTCGCGTTCAGGTCAGGAGACGCAGACGGGATCGCGGCGGAGGTGGTTGACGGAGTTGCCGTCCGACTGGAGGTTTCTGAGGAGGGAGGGCAGATGCAGAACGCAGCGGAAGTGATAGCCAGGATGCGGGCGTTCGACGAAGCAATATCCGCTGGTCAGTAGGGACTGGTGTCGATCAAGAGGCGACACTTGATCCGGCTGTACTGCGACTGACGGTTAGGGGCGGAGAGCTTTCATTCACTGCGGAGCTGCCGAACGGCCGCTCTGGGCCTTGCCTCCCGACCGGTACTGGCCTGCGGCTTGCTGACACGGGCATTCCAATGACTGGCCTGATGCAGGCTTCATGGACTGCGACGCCCGAAGTGGCCTCTATTTTGTGACCATCAAACGACAGGCCAGATGCAGTTCGCCCCAGCGGGTGGCGAATGTCTCCGAGACCTCGAACCAGCTGCCATCATTGCCGGCGCCATGGTTCGCGCCCATGCAGGAGCACTGGCACTCGTGGCCGGTCGCGTTGAGACAGGCCGTCGCGCATTTCTCCTGTTCCCGGTACGGCTGAATGACATAGAGGAAGCCATAGCGGTGTAGCGCCTGCTCGACGAAGCCGTTGAACCAAGCTTTCGGCACCTCCCAGCACCGATGCTCTGGCAGCCAGACCCCCGCCGTCCGTTTGCCGGCCTGCAGCCAGCGGCGGTTGTCTTCGGCGAATGGCAGCCGTATCCGCAGGCGCTGACCCTTGCCGCCCCGCCGCAGCACCACGGGGGTGCGGGTCTGGTTCCAGACGGATTTGAGGGACAGGTCGGCGGGGTCGAAACTCATGTGTTCATCGCTTTCCGGCAGACTGCCCCCGTCGGGGCTGTGGGTCAGGCGTGTCCGGCGACGATCAGAAGCCGATCACCCTGCGATAGGGGCCGACGAAATGGCCCATGGTCAGCAGGTCGTAGCCGTTGCAGAAACTCGTCAGGTGGAACTCGCAGGCATCGCCATTCGCATCGGTGAACAGGCAGCGGCCCTCGCCCATCGGACCCCGGCGGCTCCGCCGGACATAGCTCGACATCGCCGAATACGTTTCGGCGTCGGTGACGTGTCCGAACCGCTGGGCAAAGCTGTCGGACCGAATGAAATAGGCGACATCGTCGTTGCCCGCCCTGGCACCGATGTCCCGATGGTACGGGTGGCGTCCGATCATGCCAAATGCCGGCACAGCGGCATCCCAGCAATGCACCGTCTGCCACAAGGTGGTGGTGATGGTGTTGCCGTAGTCCTTCGACAGCTTCTGGAGGGCTTTCCAGTCGAGCGCATGGTCGCGCACTTCGGCGGTAAAGCGGTCGCCGAGGAAAATAAGCTGCCGGGCTCCGAAATTCGCCTCGGCTTCCATTTCCTGATGGCAACGGGGACTCAACGACTCCTCATTGTCGCCGAGCAACAGGCTGCGGTGCCAAGGCAGAAGATCGTGCGTGATCTCGTGGGCCTGGATGAACCGCCGCTTCTTGTCCACGACCTCTTCGTCGATATAGATTTGCCGCTGCTCCGGCACGATAAGCGCCTTCAGCCCGGCCTTGGTGACGACGTCAAACATGCGCCGGGCGGTGGTCGTGATCCGGTTTCCCGCCAGCGTCACCCGGTGCGCCATCTCATCGAGCAGATTCAGGTCGGCTTTGCTGTAGTAGGTAAGGTCCAGTTTCTGGAGCGCCCTGACGTCTTCCAGCCTGAGGGGCGGCTCAGGATTGCCGAGGTCGCGCAGCAGCCGCCGGATCGAGGCTTCGATATCGGCGGCTGCAAACGCATCGACTCTCGGATCTTCATTTGCCATCCGCTTCGGTGCCACCCTTGTAAGCGGTCAGAAACTTGACGAAGTCGTTCAACCCGCGACGTTCGGCCCGCGACAGCCCCGACAGATCGTCCGAGCTTGCCGCGAACTTGTAGACCGCCTCGTCCAGCGACTGATCCACGACAGGCGCGTCCGGCAGCAGGTTCAGCAACGCCTTCGCCGGCACTTTCACATACTCGGCCAGATTGTGGATCGTTCGCGGTCTCGGCGAATAGCGCGGGTCTTTCTCGATGGTGGCGATCTCGTCTACCGACACGCGGATGCGTTCTGCGAACTGTGCAATGGTCAACCGGTCCCGGCGGCGGGTCATGTGGATGAGCAGGGCGAGCGGCGCGTCCTCCCGTTTGGGAGCGCCGGCAACGGCTACAGCCTGAGGCTGTGCGGCCGCCTCTGCGGCCTTGACCACATCCGCAGAACGGCGAATGACACGCCCGGCTTCGACATCGGCGATCGGATCGTTCCCGATCTGCCGTCGCAGCCAGTCGTTATCGACACAAAGCTTCATAGTCATTCCTCCTTTCTTCGTTACGGCCGGGCAGCGATCAACTGCCGGGCCTGAGTTGTGGATAGCTCGAAGTATCGCAGATTCTGATACGCGTCGTCTTTCCCCATATCCGTCATGTTGAGCCGGTTGCGATAGAAGGCCTCCGCACCCGGCAGGGAGTGCAGCCCGATCCGTCCCGCGAATTCCTCCTCAATACTGAGCGAAACGGCCGTCATGAACAGGAGCCGGCCGACGCCCTTATAGGTCGGCGTTGCGGTCAGACCCGGCCTGTTCCACGGCGCCGTCGCCAGAAAATCCACGTAGATCAGCGGCGCGCGCGGATGCTCGGGATGGCGGCTGAAGCATTTCGGGCCGCCCTTGACGACAAGCATCATGCCCTGTGTCCTGGCATCCGCCTCGATCCCGAACAACTCGTAGCTGAGTGGATTCTGCAAGGCCTGCAGCGCCTTCGCGGCCCACTCCCAGTGCGCATCCTCCGGCGGGTTCTCCGGTGCGGCCGCATCAAAGATAGGCGTCCAGTCCGCTTCGATGCTCCGAAGGGTGTCGAGGTCTATGCCCTGAAACAGGGAAGCATCGCAGAAGGCACCCCTGCCGAGATCGAACAGCGGAACTGTTGCGATTATCTGTTTCACAGCACCATCAACTCGGTCTTTTCGGCCTTGTCGGCACTTTCGACAAAGACCTTCTCGCCGCGCGCCAGGCGCTCGTCGACTGATTTGTAGAGCCGCAGAGCCTGCCGGACGAGCGCGGTCTTCGACAGCCCCTTCTCCTCGCACATGCGTTCGAGAACGGTCATTTCCGTTTCCGTTAGGTTGAGCGTCATCGTTCGCTTCATCAGGGGCCTCCTTCGGCTCGTCCATATAACGCCGGTCTCAGGATGTGTCAACCAAAAACAATCATAAAATAGCTTGAAAATAGCTAATTTTCATGTATTTTATGGCTATCTTTCCTCTAGGAGAAGACCAATGTCCAAACAAAATCAGCACATTGTGCCCCACCAGCGCGGCTGGGCCGTCAAGGGTGCCGGGGCGGAGCGGGCCACGTCGGTTCATCCGACCCAGCGCGAGGCCATCGAAGCCGGGCGGGACATCGCCCGCCATCAGGGCTCAGAGCTTCTGATCCATGGCCGCAACGGCCAGATCAGGGAGCGCGACTCCCACGGCAACGACCCCTATCCCCCGAAAGGCTGACGGCATGACCGTGAAGTTCCGTTACAAGGGCCGCAGTTTCGGATCGGCTCAGTCGCTTGGCGCCGCGCTGAAGCGCGATATGGCCCAGACCGTAGACCGGGCGTTGCGCGGTGCAGCGTCCGCCTCCGGTGCCCAAATCCGCAAGACGGGGAAGGGTTACGAAATCGAGGGCACGCCGGACCAGCTCGCCCGCTTCAACCGGCGCTTGCGCTAGTGCCGGTTTCTGACCGGTCGAGTCCCGCTCGGCCGGTTGGGAGCCCTGCCGGATTGAATCCTATCGTGACGGTAGGCTGTTCATCCCAAATCAAGGCGAGTATCATCGTATTAGCACCAAGATGCTGCTCGAAAGCGGCAGCCGTCGCGGCTTCGTGGCCTGCAAGTACTTTCAGGCGTACGCAAAGCCGGGCCCAAAGGTTCGCCAAATACCGCGCCCGCAATTGGGCACCGCCATCAGCTAGGGCTCCGCCGGCTGTGCCGTCGCCGCTAGGCCTGCGGAACTCGAGCTTCCGGACTCCGACTTGAGAAGCTTAGAGACATAGACGGGCCGATTAGCAGACGTCGACCAGAAGTCACACGAATTGCAGCTTTGGGCCGTTTTCAGCGCTCCCACTCTTCTGACCCTTGGGTGAATTGTCGGCCATCCGCCACCTTTACTCTTCCAGATTCGCGTAGATTGCCATCCGCCATTTCATTTTCCCTTACCCATCCAACTGCAGCCTCACGACCGCGGCCGACGGCATATGCGTCTGCAGCGGCTTTGAGCACCGGCCCCGGCAAAATGTCGGTACTACGGCTGGCCCAAAGTTGCACGGCCTTTACAGGGACTCGAAAGGCGAAAGACTCGAGATCATCGACCAGCCTCGAGTCAACGCGGGCAGCTTGGGCCGGTCCCTTGACTGCAGCGACCTCGCCTAGCCTTTCCTTCAACGACTGCTCCATCGCCTCCAGGAACCCTTCTCGGAACGCTGCATCTGGCGCATGCGACGCCGGAAGGCTCTTGAAGTAGCGCGGCTCTCCGCCCGGATGAACGCCATGGATCTCCGTTCGCGCCATCGTCCGCGCGCTGTTCCCCAATGTGTGCGTCACACTTGGTCGCTCCGCCGGATCGGCCAGGAAGAACGCCCGCCCGGCCTCCCGTGGGTCCGCGAAAGTCTCCGCCTTGCCTGAGACACTTGAGTAGACCGAGAACACCTCGCGAGGTTTCCTACCCGGCCCCTTGTCGTCCGGTGTGTCCGGATCCGCCGTCACGCGGACCTCCGCGCTCCGGCGAGGCGATCAAGCAGCGAAGCGCCCTCTTGCCGATTCGCACCCGGTACCCAGACCTCGACGACTCCGCGCTTCTCCCCGTCCCGTCCCATCTGGACGATCACATCGATCGAACCTTCGAGATAGCGGATGACCTCGGCGTAGCCGAGCCGTGTGCCCGAGGCCATGACGAGGAGGGCGAGCCGGTCGAGGGCCTTGCGGGCGCTCTGGGCGTGGATGGTGGTGAAGGACCCGGCATGTCCGGTGTTGATCGCATCAAGGAAGGTCGCGGCCTCGAGGCCGCGGAGTTCGCCGAGGATGATCCGATCGGGGCGCAGGCGCAGTGTCGCCTGCAGGAGATGGTTGGCCGAACGCTCGGTGCCTTCCTCGCGGGAGGCCAGAAGGCAGAGCGAGTTGCGCTGCCGGGGCCGGAGTTCGAGCGAATCCTCGATGGTGACGATCCGCTCGTCGTCGTGGACGAGATCGAGAAGCCGCCGCCCGAGTTCGGTCTTGCCGGTCGAGGTGCCGCCGGAGACGATGACGTTGAGCCGATGCGCGACGAGAAGCTTCAGGAGATCGTCGACGCTGCCGGTCTGCCCAGCCTCGACCACTTCCGCCACGAGCTTGCGGCGCTCTTCTTCACTGTTGCCTGCACCCCGCCGAAGGAACTCGAAGGTACGGGGCGCGGTCTGCACCTCGGGGCGGAAGGCCCGGAAGGAGAGGGTGGTGCCGGAGGGCGACGCCGGGGCACCGACGATCTGGGCGCGGAGCGAGAGGCCCTGGTAGGTGACGGTGGCCGAGACGAGGGGTGAGGTCTCGGTGAAGCGGTTGTTGGTCGAGTTCGCGATCTGGGCCGCGAGATCGCGGACCTGCTCCCGGGGCAGGGCGGATTTCGGGGCGGGGGCCATGTGGATGTCGCCGGCGCGTTCGGTCCAGACCGTTCCATCGGGCAGGATCGCGACCTCGATGACCGTGGGGTCGAGCAACACCGGATCGAGCCGGCCGAGATAGGTCGCGAGATAGCTCATGCACCCGGTCCCCTCTCAGAACATCTCGATGTCGGCA
Source organism: Gemmobacter caeni (assembly GCF_003054195.1). Classification (GTDB taxonomy): domain Bacteria; phylum Pseudomonadota; class Alphaproteobacteria; order Rhodobacterales; family Rhodobacteraceae; genus Gemmobacter; species Gemmobacter caeni. The sequence goes on along the minus strand of NZ_QBKP01000027.1, from coordinate 21,282 downwards.
TCGACCCGGATCAGGACGACGGTGCCCTGGTTCACGTAGATCGTCGGTGCGATGGTCAGATAGTCGCCCAAGACGGTCCCGATGCTTTCGGTGAAACCGTCACCAATATCCTCGACGGCATCGGTGGCGTTTTCGTCCTCGACCTGAGCCGCAGCGACGGCGGGTGCGGCACCGATGATGGAGATCAGCGCCGCCGACCCAAACCTCTTCAGGAAATGCGTCCGGACCTTGCCGGGAAGCCCGGAGCGTCCGACCGGATCGGTGCCATAGGCGGCGAGGTCGACCGACTGGCCGTCCGGGGTGACGAGCCGGTCCCAAGCGATGAGGACGCGGCGTTGGCCGAGATCAGTGTCGCTGTCATAGCGCCCGTAGAGCTTCGCCCCGCGGGGCACGAGGACGCGTGACATGTCGAAGGACCAGACGTCATGGCTGACCTGGGCCACGACGTTGCCGGCGAGATCGGTCGAGATCGCGGTCTCGAGCGCGGCTTCGATCAGCGTGCCCTGGACCAGGGTGGAGCCCGGGTTCGCGATGATCTCGGCCGTGCGTACCTCCGCGCGTCCCGCGCCCTCGCGCAGGAAGGCGGCATCGCCCGTCGCTTCGCGCGCGGTCTCGCCATCGGGCCCGCCACCACTCGCGCCATCCCGGAAGGCGACCATATCCGAGTTGATACGCGCCGCTTCGAGCGCCTCGGCCTCGGCACGCCGGCGGGCGAGCTCTTCCTCGCGCCGTGCGGCTGCCTCGCGGGCGGCGGACTCTTCATCGGCAAGGAGCGCTCCTGCCTCGATCTGCGCGCGCAGGCGCTCGTTCTCAAGCTCGGCGTCCTGCAGGGCGGCCTCGCGCGCGGCCGAGGCCGCCTCTACCTCATCGATCCGCGCCTGCAGGGCGGCGAGCGCTGCCTCGTCCGCGACGGTCACCGTCTCCGGGTTGGCCCGGAGCCGGGCGATCTCGGCCTGAAGCTCGGCGACGGTCGCCCGCAGGCTCGCGAGTTCTGGGTCTTCCGACGTCGGCGTCGCCTGAGGCAGGGCAGGGGCTTCGTCCTCGCGAATGCGGAATCCGTCGAGCCCAGCATCCTCCTGGAATTCGGTCGCGGTACTCGCGGGCAGGCCCTCCTCCGGCCCCGCTTCAGGCGCGAAGGCCACAATCCAGGCACCGACCCCGAGCCCTGCGACCCCGGTCACTGCCGACAGCACCCATGGGTTCACCCCGCGCTTTCTCTTCCCGGGACCTTTCAGGGCCTCGAGACGGGCGGCGAGGCGGGCTTCTTGATCGGGGGTCTCGGCCATCTCATTCGCCCTCGATGCAGAGATACGCATCGCCATAGCGCAGGACGTAGCGGGCCGAGCGGCTCGTCACGGTGATGCGCGTGCCCTCGACGCGGGCGTTGATCGAGGTCTCGCGGCCACGTTCATCGGCCCCGAAGACCGTCGGCATCGGCGCATCGGGTGGGATCGTGAAGGTCACCTTCCGACCGTCATCGACGATCGAGAGCGGCGCGAAGTCGGGCAGGTCGCGGCGCTTAAGGAAGCGGTAGGTCAGTGGCGTTCCCGGCGGGATGTCGGAAGCGACAGCAGCCGTGCGCGCGCCCGGCACGGTGAACTTCACCGAGTACATCGGCTCGCCGCGCGAGACCTCTTGAACGTAGAGGAAGTAGATATGGCGGTTGGTCTCGACGGTGACGTTGGTCGCCGCACCCGCGACGACGGGTTTCAGGATGAAGAGGTTGGGGCGCTCGAGCTTATCGACCTTGAAGCTTTCGAGATCGCCGATCGCCACAGACTGGATGCGCTCGCCATCGCCGAGCTCGACCAGCGTCACCGTCTTGAGCTGCGTGCGGATGCGGTAGACCTGGCCCTCGTGATAGGTCGCATAGGTCACACGGACATCGCGGCTGCCAGGGGAGGGGGCCACCTCGGCCATGAGGGTTCCCGGGAAGAGGACGAGGGCGGTGAAGGCGGCTGCCGCGAGAGTGGTATGACGGGCTCGGTGCGGGTGGGTGGGGGAGGGAACGTTGCTCAATTCTGGGCCTCGAAGGTTTCCGCGGTGACGCGGTAGTCGGTCACGAGGAACCCGGTCGGGTTCTCCCAGACGAGTTCGATCGCGCTCTGCCGGGACGGGCTGAAGCGGAAGCTGACGGTCGCGTAGAACTTGCCCTCGCGCGGCGGATCGCCAGTGCGAAGCAGCGTCTTCACATAGCGGACCTGATAGGTCGCCTCCGTAATCGGCGTGATCGAGGTGATCTCGACCGTCGCCTTCGAGTTCGCCCCATAGACGTTCGGCGGGTAGTTCGGGTTCGCCTCGGACCAGAGCTCGGTCAGCGAGGTTCGTGCGGCTTCGACGGATCGGGTATAGACCCCGAGGATGCGCGCCTCGTTGTCATGCGCGTCGAAGGTCTCGCGGTCGATCACATAGGAATAGAGAAGCGCCTGCTTGATCCCCTCCGCCTGGTCGATCCCGGCTCGCTCGACCGAGACCACCCGCTCCGCAACGCCAGTGTCCTTGTCGACGATGGTCAGGAACGCCTCGGTCTCCTTCAGAGGGAGGACGAGGACCACGGCCGTGATGCCCAGGACCCCGATCAGCGTGCCGCCGAAAGCGATGGTCCAGGCGAAGCGCTCGCGGCGCTTGATGCCGAAGGCCATCTCCTCTTCGAGTAGTGTGCGCGGGGCGTGGTTGTGCAGGGCATCGGATCGTTCGGTCGTCATCGGAACTCGTCAGGTCGGAGGTGTGGGATCAGCCGCGCGCCTTGATCAGGCTCTCGAGCCGCATCCGCGTGGCGCGGCCGAGATCAGCGTACGTGCGGTCGCGCTCGCGCTCGGCGAGACCGGAGGTCTTGCCGTAGACGGCGCCCGAGGTGAACTCGCGCGCCCGGGGCGCGGCGAACTCGCCCGCACGGGTCAGGGGCCGCGCGGTCACGCGCAAGGCTTCCGGCGCGATATGGGCGAGGTTGATCTGGCCGGTGATGTTCGCTGCGGCATGCGGGATGGCGCGAAGCGCGAAGAAGCCGACGAAGCACATGACGAGAAAGCCGACGATCGCGCCGATGTTCGTCACCTCGGCCGCTTCCCGATGCACGTCGTTCGCGACCGTGATCACCGTGCCGATAATGGCCGCAGCCGCGATCGGATAGAGGAGATAGCCGAGAAGGGCGGAAGCCCAGGCCTCGAAGAGGTTCTTCGTGCGTTCGAAAATGGTGGCGAGGATCGCGAAGGGCGCGAGGCCCAGGAGGAAGGCGATCATGATCTTCGCGAAGGCGACGATCAGGACATAGGCCGCCATCAGGAGCGCGAGGACCCCGTAGAGCAGCGCCGCAATCACGCCGCGCATGATCGAGCCCTGGGCCTGGCTCACCGCATCGACGTTTTCGGCCATCTTCAGCGCGAAGCCGTCCATCGCGGTATAGGTGTCGCCCTCGGCGAGCGCGTCGCCCGTGACGCCGAAGTAGGACAGCGCGAGATTGCCCGTGCCGGAGGAAAGCGCCTCGTAGAGCGCCGAGAAGTTGGCCCAGGAGAGGCCGAAGATCAGCACGAGCACGATCCGGATCGAGAGCTGGACCGCGTCGCGCATCGAGATCGTATAGACGTTCAGCGCCGCATTGACCCCGACGAGAACGAGGAGGATCGTGAGGAAGGCGGTGTAGAGCGGACCGACCGAGGCGGCCGTCGTCTCGAAGAAGGTGCGGCCCGCGTTCGAGATCGCGGCATCGAGCATTCCGAGCATCTCTGAGACGAGATCCATCAGAAGGACCCCCCGCACATCCGCTCGACGGCGCCCGTGAGGACATCCGCTTGGGCGGCGAAGGCGGCGGTGTGCTTGATCTCGACGCGGCCATGGGCCTGCTTGAGTGCTTCGTAGACGCGATCCACGTCTTCCCAGGGCGCGACCTTGCCTGCGCAACCGCAATCCTTCGCCTCGAAGGCCAGCCGGGCGCGGAGCCAGCTGTAGATATCGCGTTTCCGGGCATGGTCTTCGGTCGCGACGCTTTCGGCGCGCCAAGCCCGGTACCCGTCCGGCCAGAACGCCTCACAGTCCTGGAAGCGGACATTTGCGGCATCCGGGAGTGGCGTGACGTTCTCGATTCCAGCGGGCAGGGGCGCGACCTGCAGGAACTCGTCCTCGATCGTCTGAGCCATCGCAGGTGCAGGAAGCGTCACGCCGAACGCGACCAGGATGCTGACCAGTCCCGGACTCCCCTTCTCCTTCCCGGCAAACTCTCCCGACATCACTCGTCCCCCAGCACCTTAATGAACTTCCGCTCCTCGGCGGCGGTGGCGGCATCCATCACTCCGGCCTCGCCCATGCCGACGACCTGGGCGGCTTCCATCGACCAGATATTGGCAAGCGCGATGGCGAGTTCCGCCGTCACGCGGGTGTTGAGATCGATGGCCTCCTTGAGCCCGTCGGTCTCGGGGATCGTGGCCACGAGTCGGTCGACACGCTCCAGGCTCGCGGTCGCATCCTCGGCCGAGGCTTCGGCGGCGACGGAGAGAAAGGCGGCCGTGTTGGCGGCCGTCCCGATCCGCGCGGCGGCCGGGTCCTCGCTTGCCGCAAGACCGTCGACGGTGCTGCGGTCAAGCCCCGCGTCCTCGAAGAAGCGGTCAACATGGGCGCTGACGGCCCCGCCCCCTACCGTGCCCGAGGTCAGGACCGACTCCCAGTCGCCGGACTTCGCGGCCTCGACGGCGGAGGTCAGCTCCGAGAAATCCGGCAGGACGTCGCGGAGGAAGGTTTCCGGGTCGAACTCGAGTTTCAGGATGTCGAGGCTTTCGCGCAGTGCGACCAGTTGATCGCCGAGGAGCCTGATCTGTTCGAGCTGTTTCAGGATCTGGTCGTCGAGCTTGAGGTTCTGCGCGATCATTTCGCGCAGCTGCAGCTTCGCCTCGGCCAGGACCTCGACGATCTTGGCGAGATTGGTCGTGTCAATCGTCGGAACCCCCTGGGCGCGGGAAACACCCGGCAAACCGGCGGTCGAGATCAGAAGGGCAGCGATGAGAGCGAAGCGGCGCATGGGGTCAATCCTTCACAACAAGGAAGAGTTCATCTTCGGCGTAGGCCTGGAGGAGGAGGGCATTGCGGGCCTGCTCGACCTTCACCCGGACTGCCGCCAATCGCTGGAGCACATAGGCGATGCGGGTGACCTCGGCCCGGGCATAGGTGTTGAGATCCATCGCTTCCTTGGTCGAGGCCGTGGTCGGGATGCGGGCGATGATCTCCTTCAACCGCGTCATCGACGCGGTGAGGGTCTGGTTCGACTGCATGCCGTAGTGCAGGCCCGCATCGGCGATGTTCGAACTTTCCGCGATCACCATGTCGGCGGGATCGAGCGTGCCGACGGTGTCGACGCCTTCGATCCGCGCGGCGTAAGAATTGTAGTTTGCGGTGACCCGGACCACGTAGTCCTGCGTCTCGGCATAGGGCGGGATGCCCCCATACTCGATCACCGCACCGGGACCGGCGTTGTAGGCAGCGAGGGCCAGCGGCATGGAGCCGAAGCGGTCGAGCTGTTCGAGGAGATACCGGGCACCCCCATCGAGCTGCAGCTGCGGGTCGTCGTAGTAGGCCGGATAGATGCCGAGATACTCCGCGGTGCCGGGGATGATCTGTGTCAGCCCGAAGGCTGCCGCTGGGCTTCGGGCCCCGATGGAGAAGCCGCTTTCCTGCTTGATGAGCCCCTGGAACCAGCATCGGAACTCGACCGGGTTGATCCCGGCGCGGGCAAGCGCGGGATGCCCGCCATAGCGCCGGGCGGTCTCGATGATCATCTCCTCGATCGTCACCCGCGCATCGCCGAAGAGACGCCCGGCATAGGGGTTGTTGTCCTCGATCGCGTAGATTTCCGAGGCCGCGAGGCCCCCGGGCATGTCCTCGAGGTCGCCGATGAAGGGGGCCGCACCGGTCAGAAGAGCCAAGGTCGCATCGAGAGCTGCGATCTGTTCATCATGCAGACGGGAGATCTCGTCGCGCTTGGCGGAGTTGGTTTCCAGCTCTTCGCGAAGCGCGGTTTCGCGGGTGACCTCTTCGGTGTGGAGCACCGTCGACTTGCCGTCGATCACCGGCACTCCCTGTGCCCTGGCCCCGGAGGTGGGGAGGAGGAACGTCAGGGACGCAAGAAGTGCCGGGACCGCGACCCCCGCGCGGGAGCGGGCGCGGGGAGGGGACGGACAGCGAAGAGGATGCCCCGCGCTCAGTCGCATGTCGATGGATCAGCGGCTGACGGAACCGCAAGCGTGCCGGGACGGATCGCGGCCTGCGAGACGCCTGCGCCGCCGGAATTGGCGGCGGTCCAGCAGTTCGTCCGCGCGGCAGGAAGCTCGCCACAGGAGCTTAGAGCGAGACAGGAAATGAGAAGAAGCCCGGGAAGGGGGAAGGTGGGACGGGACCAGCGCGCGCGCTTTTCTCCTCCCGGAATCTGCGGCCCTGACCGCCAGCGCGGGACCGTCGGGCCTCCAACTCGATCATGAACGAAAGTTCGCATAATATATCTTATGTAATGCATTGATATCATGTGATGCTCCGTTTCCAGAAGTTCGGACGCTCCGCATAGTCGTCGCCGAATGCCGCTTGGCCCGCACGTCCGCCGCCGAGAACGGTGAGGAGCGGTCCGAGCGACGAGAGATCGACATCGAGGACCGAGGAGCCGCGCGCGGTGCGCCAGAGGACGGATCGGCGACCGAGCGTGCCCGCGAGAACGAAGCCCAACTCGCCTTCAGTCATCCGGAAACTGTCGTACTCCGCACCTTCGGCCTCGGGGTTCGGAAACATCAGCTGGTTTGGCAGCGCCTCGAGGATCGCGCGCGACCGGCTCGAGCGGATTTGGCTCGGGAACTGCGTCATCATCAACACGACGACGTTCTTCTTTCGCGCCGTCACCAGCCATTCGGAGAGCTTGCGGCTGAAGTAATCGTCGTCGAGCACCTTCCAAGCCTCGTCGATGACGATGAGCGTCGGGCGCTTTTCCTCGATCAGCATCTCGATCCGGCGGAAGAGATAGGCGAGCACTGCGGTGCGCTCGGTCGCGAGATCGAGGATCTCGGTCAGGTCCACCGCGGTGATATCCTGCGCGCCGAAGTCGACCACGGGCACCTCTGCCGGGCCAAAGACCCAGGAGTAGCGTCCGTCCGGCCCCCATTCGCCGACCCGCATCGCGAGATCGCGGCCATCGCCCACATCGCCGATCAGCGTCCGGAAGTCGCGGAAGTTCCGAAGCTCAGCCGGCACCGAGGCATTCTGCCGGATCGCGCGCTTAAGTTCTTCGGACTGGTGCGGCGTCAGCCGCGCGCCGCCCGACTCGAGAAGCGCCGAGAGCCAGTCGAGGAGCCAGGCCTCGCCGCGTGGGCCGGTCTCCGTGGCGAGGGGATTGAGGCCCGTCGCACGCCCTGCCCGAACCTCGGCATAGCGACCGCCGAGCGCATGGACGACCATTTTCAACCCGGCCTCCTTGTCGAAGAGGATCGTCCGTACTCCCGCGCGTTGCGCCTGCGCCACGAGGAAGGCCACCGTGGTCGACTTGCCGCCACCCGAGCGACCCAGGACCAGCGTGTGCCCGATGGTCGGCTCCTCGGCCGGATTGCCCGGTTCATGGAAAGAAAACCGGTGCTGGCTTCCCTGCAGCGTCTCGAAGACCGTGACGGGCGTGCCCCAGGCGAGGCGCTCCGAGGTCGTCCCAGCCTCGGCGGCATGCAGCGACGCCATGTCCGCGAAGTTCGTCGAAGCGACCGTGATCGCGCGCATCCGGTAGTCCATGTTGCCGGGATGGATCGCGAAGAAGGTCGCGGCAAGGCCGAAGACCTCACGCTCGAGCCGGAAGCCTGACTGATGCGCGATTCCGCGGATGCGCGCCAGTTTTTCTTCCAGCGCCTTCAGGCTGTCGGCAGTGACCGAGAGCGTCATCTGATGGTCGCCGAAGCCCGCGAGGCCGGACTCGACGGCGTCTGCCGCCTCGAAGAGTTGTCGCTCGATCGAGACCGCCATATCGTCTGCCGCCTTCATCTGCGCGGTCTTGCGCCGGGCGCGCTCCGAGATCGTCGCCCGGTCGATCGGCGTGAAGCTGTGCGAGATCACCACATCCCGCATCGCGTCGAGCGCGTCGAGCATGCCCGGCCAGGTCGAGGTGGCGTAAGAGCGGACGTAGAGGAGACCGAGGTAGCGACGGGCCCCTGCCCCGTCGGTCAGGACCGCATGCCCTCTCTCGAAGCTGATACTCGCCGTTGCCGCGTCTTCGGCGAGAAGCGTCATCGACCCGCGCGAGATGTCCCGCATCTCTCCACAAGTCAGCGCGCCATAGAACCCGATTAGGCTTCCATCGCTGAGCTTCAGCCGGCGCGTCGCGAGGCCGAGGCCGCTCTCGAGAATCGAGACCACTTCGCCGAGCTCGTCGAGCCGCCGCGCCGTGTCCTGCCCGAAGGCGCGCCGGGCTGCTCCGGCGAAGAGCGGCACTTTCAGGGGCGTCGCGACCCGCCGGACCACCGTCAGCACCAGCACGAAATCCTGCAGGCCCCGCGTCGAAAGATGTGCGCGCCAGGCCGCCTCGACATCGGCCGCGAAGCTATGGCCACGGAGAGGTTTCAGATCAAGCGAGGATTTCCTCAGAAGACGGTGAATGTAGAAACTGAAGCGATCGTCGAGCCCGTCCATCAGTGTCGCGAGTTTGGCGCGCAAGCTCACGATCGTCTGCGGTGCCGAGGTCAGCCCGTCGATGCCCTTGATCTCGAGCGAGAGCATCAACGCGTTCTCGCGGGTCCGCACCACCTCATCGTCGAGTTCGACGAGATAGGGCAGATGCGCATAGAGCGCCCGCTCCGGCGGGATCGCGGCCTCGGCGCGCGGGGATGCCCTCTCCCCTGCCCCGCTCGCCAAGTGGTGCGACCGCAGGCCCAGAAGCGCATCAAGCCCCATGGCGGCCTCGCGGACCGAAGATGACCTCGGGCGTCTTCAGGATCACTGTGCCGAGGACGACATGGCCATTCGGATTGATCGCGGTCACAATCCGCGCCGCGAAGTACCAGACCGGGAGCGTCAGGAGCCAAGTCGCGGCCTTGATCAGGATGAAGGGCAGGACCGTCAGCCCGCCCACCGCCATGGCATAGGGCATCGGCAGGCCGAGGAACTTCGCGGCCCGCGAGAGTCCGAGGATGACCGGCGTCTTTTCCATCAGGAGAAAGCCGCCCTAAGGTTCGCGACGATCGCGGGTCCGGCGAAGACGAGGAAGGCCCCGACCACGACGAGGGCGACCCAGGCCCAGGAGATCCGGTTGAAAGCCGCGAGGAAGCCGGTGATCACGAAGGCGATGCCGAAGAAGGCGGTCGCGAAGACGCCCCGCAGCGAGGCGAGGAAGCCCGTCGCCACACCTTCCGCCTTCCCGAAATCGATGGTCTGCGCCAGAGCGCCGTCGACATGCGCGACAAGCGCTGCAGCGACGAGGAGCAAAACGGCAGGATGAAGTCTCGACGTCACAACTCGGTTCCTTCTTCTGAAGCGGCGCGCAGGCGCTCGAATTCGGCGTGGACACGGGCCACATAGGCGCGGGTCTCGGCATAGGGGGGAATGCCACCGTACTGACGGACGGCGTCCGGTCCGGCGTTGTAGGCGGCGAGCGCCAGATCGAGCGAGCCGAAGGCCGCGATCTGGGCGAGAAGATATCGGGCGCCGCCGTCGAGGTTTTCGTGCGGATCATCGATCGCGACCCCGAGCGCACGGGCCGTGTCCGGCATGAGCTGCGCGAGGCCGCGCGCGCCGGCCGAACTCACCGCATCGGGATTGAAGCCACTTTCCACGCGGACAAGAGCTTGGAAGAGGAGTGCCCAGTCCTTCGGTGACAGATCGACCAATTCCAGCGCGGAATGATCGGAATAGCGCGCTGTGGTGAGGCGAAGCGCGGGAAGGACGGCCGCCAACCGCGCCCCTTGCCCCGCACCCGGCGCTGCGGGTGCGGTGACGCCATACGCCCCGGCTGCCGTAGCGCCGTCCTCCCTTCCCTTCCCGGGTTTCTCCGGAACAATCAGAGCGCCCGATGTGTCATAGCGAAGGACGAAGGCATCGGGGGGTATCTCGCTCCCCTGCCCCGCCTCATTCCAGCGAATGACCTCAGCCGGTGCGGGGCCGGCGGCGCATGCCAGTAGCGATGCCGCCAGCCAAAAGCGGAACCGTGACCTGGTCAAGCTCGAGCTTGGTGGCAGCGAAGGACACCACGCCCTCCATGGTCTGGATGATCCGATCATCGGCCCGGGCCGTGACGAGGCTGTAGCGCTCGTCAGGTCCCCGGACCGCGAAGAACATCCACTCGCCGCGGTGCCGGCGCTTGGGATCCGGCGCGGTGAGGCATTCGATCTCGACCCATGTGCCCGGCTTGTCGAGTTCGGCGATGAACTCGGCTTCACGCAGCACCGGCGAGATCCTTCTCTTGCGCATTCCAACCTTCGATCAGGGATGTCCTCTGATCGGGGAATGTAGCGCGTTTCGACAATCGCATCCACTTGACGAAAAGCACATGCGACGGACGCATGTGACAGTATGATTCGACTTCGTTTGAAGAAATCGTGTGCGGCTTGTGCGCCAGATTGTGTGACTTTGTCCTGCATCTTCGGGCGTTACTCAAACAGATCAGCATGTTACCATCTCCACTGAGCGGCCCCATGCGAAGCCCGAAGGACCTCTGATGAAGCACGCTATCTTCCTGGTTGTTCTCCTGCAAGGCCCGGATGTGCTCGCGGCGCAGGAAATCCGCGGGGGTTGTCTGTCGCCAGTTCCACCGGACACCACCCTTCCGGCGGGCGTTCTTCGGCAATATCGGCAAGAGCTTAGTGTTGAATTTGAAGCATATTTTCGTGCAGTGACCGACTACATCGCCTGCCTTGATGCCGAACGCGCAGCGGCCTTCGACGAGGCGCGCGGAGTGACGGAGCGCTACGCAGATTTCTTGGAGGTCGTAACGAAAGACGAAAACAAGTAGATTTGTCGCATGTGATTCGCCTCTCGACCGACCCGTCCCCGACAGGCGGCCAGAGGGTCCTCGGAGGATGCCATGACCCGTTACCTTGCTCGAACGTTCCTGTTGTTCACGGCCACCTTGACACTCCTCTTCACTGCCGCGCCGCGACCTGTATTGGCCTATCAGATCGACTGCGCCATTCTCCTCTGCCTCGCCGGAGGGTTCCCGCCGAGCGAGCCCTGTGGTCGCGCCCACGCCGAGATGATACGGCGCATCACGCCCTGGCCGATCGAGCCGCCCCTCCAGCTTTGGCGCTGCCCGATGCGGACTCGGATGCCAATTTCTTTGCCGGCAGAGACCCAGGTGATCGAGGCTCAGTTCATGCCCGTTCCGCCCCAGCAGGCCGACGGTACGACAGCGTTCGCAACTCTCCTCTGGAAAGCATTCGGAGAGGACGTCACCGACCATGTGATGGCAATCAAGGTCTACGATATGACCTACCGGCGCCGTCAAAACCGGGATGGTGACTGTATCGTGTCCTCCAGCCTTCGGATGGGCACCTACGACCGGAACTGGAACTTCCATTGGGACCGAGCCGCACTCGGCATGTCCCCGGACTGGTTCTTCGATACTCATTACACAAACTGCTCAGAGGTACGGTTTCGGGGGGTCGGAATGGAGTGGAGGGATTATGAGGGGGGGCTCGGGACTGCGCGCGTAATCTACTGATTGACTTGCGCAGTCATTGGACTAGCTGATGCCGGCCTCGGCAAATGTGGCCATCCCGTTGTGACAGTGCAAAGCCGCACGCAATATGCCAAGCGCAAGGGCGGCCCCGGAACCCTCGCCTAGTCGCATGTCCAACTCCAAGATCGGCCGCTTTCCCAATTCCTTCAGGAGGCGCCGGTGGCCTGGCTCGGCTGAGACATGGCCAACCAGGCAGTGATCGAGCAGCCCTGTGTGGGCGACATGAAGCGTGCTTGCCGCAGCGGTGCAGATGAACCCGTCCAGGATCACGGGGATCCGCGATGCCCGCGCCGCAAGGATGCTGCCACATATCGCCGCCTGCTCTCGACCGCCGAACCGGGAGAGTGTTTCAAGTGCCGGTCGCCCGCCGTGCAGCGCAAGCCCTTTTGAGACAGCAGCGCATTTCCGCGCTATGCCTGCAGCATCCGATCCCGTTCCGGGCCCGACCCAGTCCGGCGGGGCACCGCCAAAGAACGCTGCAACAAGGGCCGATGCGACAGTCGAATTGCCGATCCCCATTTCTCCAAGGATCAAGACATCCGCGTTGCCGTCCACAGCACTGGCGCCGATGTTCATCGCCGAGAGCATCTCTTCGCTAGTCATCGCCGGGCCGGTCGTGAAATCGGCAGTAGGTGTGTCCAACATGATCGGAACCACACGCAAATCGGCACCCGACGCGATGCAAAGCTGGTTGATCGCCGCACCGCCCCGTTGAAAATTCAGCACCATCTGCTGCGTGACGTCTTGCGGATAGGGATTGACGCCCTGCGCGCAGACACCGTGATTGCCCGCGAAGATCAGCGCCTGGGCTTTCTTGATCACAGGTCGGGGCGTCGCACGCCAACCCGCCATGAAGATGGCAAGTTCTTCAAGGCGACCGAGCGAACCGGGGGGTTTGGTCAGGCTGTCCTGCCGCACCGCCGCCTGGGCCGCCGACGCGGCGTCGATTCCCGGGGAGGTCTGGATCAAGGCAGCAAGATCGGCAAGCGCGTGCAATCTCATCGGAAGGTCCTTTCCCCGTTTCTCAGTGCCGCCGTTCGTCAGGTCTGACACCACAGCCAACCGGCCGCGAAAGGATGCGATCACGCAGGTGGCCGACAATATCGTCATGCAGGGTTTCGGAGGCGTCGAACCGCAAGGTTCCGGGCCATATCCAGGCCTCACCCACCGCATCAGAGATCGTATCGTAGACGGCCTGGCAGGCGGCAAGGGTCTGGCATCCGGTGACCTTGAGCCCGAGCCGAAAACCGGCGGCCACGATCGTCTTCGCGGCCTGGCGCAACGGGTCGGGGGCATCGGACACAATCGCGAACCGTATCCGCGCGGCATCGAACCGGCCAAGGGCCTCGCGTATATCCATATCGTCCGGACAGGCAAGTTTCACGTTGCGGCGCTGCGCTGCCCTTGTCAGTACATCCAACGCGATACCGCCTGGCGCGCGCAATTCAACCTCGGCGGCGCCATCGGTAACAGCGCGCTCCATGGCATGAAGGTCTCCGGGCGCGATCCGTGTCGTGACCAATGTCCGCGTCCGATAGAGCATATCAGCGCAGGTCCGGACATGACGGTTGGGCACCACGATCGCCGCGGCAGGTCCCGCGGCCGAGCGTATGCGCCCGATCTGCCGGTCGACGGCGTCAAACTCGAAGGCATCCGCCGCTTCTGCAAGGTCAAGCATCGCGTAGATGCGCTTTGCGGCCTCTTGCGCGGCAGAAGCGTCGATGGGCATCCGAGAAGTCCTTTAAGATCTGCGCGCCTCGGAGATCCAGCGGAGAGTCTTTTCCCAGCCGCCAAACGGGAAGAAGTGCAGGTCCGTTCGTCCCCGCGCCACAGGCAGATTGGCTTCGATGGCGGCAATGACGTCTGAAGGGTCCTTGTCGGTCAATACGTTCAAAAGACCGCCAGAATTCTTCTTCAGCACGGCGATCGAAGGCCCGACGCCGCACATGACCGCAAATTTGATCAGCTTGGGCAGCGAAGTGACCCCAGCCAGACCCAATCGCACCGGCACGTCCGGATGGAGGCGCTGCATCCGCGCGGTCCAGGCCGCCATTGTCCCGCCATCAAAGGCGAATTGCGTCACGATCTGGGGCGCCAGACCGATCAGCCGGCATCGTTCGATCTTGCGCGCGCGAGCCTCGTCAAGGCTGTCGACCGAGATATCCGGATGGCCTTCGGGATAGCCGCTGATGAACGCATCGGTGAATCCGCTGTCCTGCATGACCGGATGGGAAAGAAGGTCCAGCGCCTGCCCAAGTGGTCCTTTATATTTCAAGGGGTTGCCCCCCAGAAACAGGCCATGCGTCACGCCGTTCGCGCGATGCGCCTGGATAAATGAGACAAACGCCGCTTCACTGTCGAAATTGCGTGCGCCGATATGCACGACAGGCACGTATCCCATGTCCAGAAGGCCACGGGCCGCGGCAACCTGGATCGCCGGATCTTTCCCGGAAAGATGGGTCAGAAACACTTTCGAACCTGCCGGCAGAAGGCCGGGATCGGGGTGAAACTTCGCAACCATCTCGGGAGCGAGTTCGATCGAGACATCTCCGTCGATCAGACGCGGCGTTTCGGCTGTCTTAGCTAGATTGGTCTGGGTCATCCTATTTCGCTCTGTTCAGTTGAATTCGGTCAAGATGCCGGACCGGACCACGCTGGTGCAGCGCGTTGACGGATCGGAAACCAGTGTTTCGGGACTATCCGCGTCGAACAGAGCCAGGTCGCAGGGGCGGCCGGGAGCGATGCAACCAGCCTGATCCGCAAGGCCCAAAGCTTGCGCCGCATGAACTGTTACCGATTGTATCGCCTCTTCCACCGTCAGACCGAGCTGATTGCGCGCCGAACGGAGCGTCGCCAGCAGGTCCAAGGTCCCGCAGCCATCTGGACCGGCCTCGGTGGAAATCGCGAAACGCCCGCCGGCATCACGAAGGGGCTTAAGATCGGGGAAATTGCCGTCGTCGTCGGCTGCTACCGCCTCGGGCACAAGCACAGGCACGCATCCAACGCGCGCGATCCCTGCAAGCCCGATGTCATCGGTCCGATTAAGGAACAACGCCGCGCGCGAATAGAACGAGGCTGGCAGAGTTGCCCCGGCACAATCGTCGAACCTGTCACAGGCGACGCGGCTTGGTGTCTTCTTCTTGTAGTACAGTTCAAGAATGGTCGAGCAGTGGTCGAGGTCCAGCCCCGCGCCATCGTCACAGAATACCTCGACCGCATCGGCACAGGCCAAGGCATAGGTTTGCGGCACGATTTCGGTTTCGATCTGCGCGAGAAACGCATCAGGGTCAGCCGCTTCGGCGTAGGCATGGCCGATTGCCAGCGTCACCTTCGTCCGCATCGCGCAATCCGCCTGGAACCGGCGCAGCAAGACGGCAAGACGCAGTTCCTCGGCCGGTTCAGTGCCGAAACCCGATTTCAGCTCGCAAGCCGTGACCCCCGACCGGGCCAGCCGTTCGATCCGTTGCTGCAGCAGCGCCAGCAATGCGTCGTCATCCGCAGCGCAAGTGTCCTTGGCGACGGCCAGGGTGCGGTCGCGGTAATCCTCGGCTGTCTGGCCGGTCGGCCCGACCACATCGCCGGCCCAGAGAACCGCGTTGTGGCAGACCACCAAGCCGGGAAGCACCAGGGCCTGCGCCATGTCGCGCGCGCTGGAAAGGTCACCACCATAGCCTGCGACGGGCCCTGCAAAGGAAATGATTCCATCTTCGGCGGCCAGCACGGCATTGTCGATCACCGCCAGCGGCTCCTCGCCCGCCATGGTGACAAGCCTCAGGTTTTTCAAGATCATGCGCTGCGTCACGGCGTCAGATCTCGTCAAAGTCGATGCGTATCGACCGGGTCTTGGGATGCGACAGACAGGCCAGCACCAGTCCTTCATCCAGATCCGATTGCCGCAATGTCTGCAGCACGCCCGGTCGCACCTCGACCCGGCCCTCGGTCAATTTCGAGATGCAGGAGGAACAAGTGCCCTCCTGGCACGAAAACGGAACATCCGCGCCGGTCCGCAGTAACGCAGACAGGATGTCCTCGCCTTCCTGCCAATCGGCTTCGTATTCCTCGCCTCCTACGACAGCGACGATGCGGGCCGTATCGCCTTCTTCGCCGGGCTCGGCCATGCCGGTCACGACCAGGCCCGGCTCTCCCAGATCATCCTCAAGAACCATGTCGAAGCTCTCGCGGTGAATTTGCGCTTCCGGCACCCCCAGCGTCAGGAAGGCGCTTTCCGCCGCATCCATGAAGGCTTCGGGCCCGCACATGTAGACCACGAGCGGCAAAGTGGACATCGCCTGCCATTCGGCAAAGCGCCGCACGATATAGGCGCGGTCGACCCGGCCCCGCGGGCCGGTCCAGCCGTCATCGGCCCGGCTCATCACGTGTTCGGCGGTGCAGCTGCTTTCATGGGCTGCGACCACTGTCGCCAGTTCCTCGCCCAAAATTACCGCGTCCGGGGTCCGATTGCCATAGACGAAAGTGACGCGATGGCCGCGCCCTGATTCCAGAAGCCAGCGGCCGATCGGGAGGATCGGTGCGATCCCCGATCCCGCGGCAAGCAGGATCGCATGATGAGGCTCTTCCATTTCCTTGAAGAAGCGCCCCCGCGGGGCCTGGACATCGACCAGATCGCCCTCTTGCACCCGGTCGACGAGCCAGCCCGACACCCGTCCGCCGTCGATCCGCTTCACGGTGATCCGCAGGCCGCTGTCCTTGCCCGGCGTCGAGGACAGCGAATACTGTCGCGCCACGCGCGCCTCTCCAGTTCCTGTCTCAACGGTCAGGAATTGACCTGGTCGATAGCTGAAAGCGGATACCAAATCCTTGGGTACGTCCAGCCAGAGGCTGGCGGTATCGTCGCATTCCTGGCGGCGCCTGGAAATTCTCAACGGATAGGTGGCCATATGCCCCCCTTTCTTACGGTCTGGATGCTGTGTCTCAGTGCCGCCCCTGTGCCCTGCCCGAACGCCGCGCGCCGACAGAGACGGGGCCGGTCAGATGTCGTCGGTAAAGCCGTGCACCTGCCGGATCTGCTCTCGGAAAGGGTTCGGCTTGTCGATCTTGATGCCGCAGCGACAGGCGTGGTTGTGACCGCAGGCCTTGGCGAAATAGGCCCGCTCTTCGCGCTTCTTCTCGGCCCGAAGACGCTCGGTCGCTGCCCCGATGACATTCAGCGTCAGCACGGGCGCCCGGATCATGTCGCCGCCACAGGCATAGCACATAAGTTCAAGTGTCTCGGCCGTATCGAACGGGGCGCTGACGTCACGGCTGGCCTGACAGGATGTGCAGCAGAAGGTGTATTTCGGCACGGTTTCCCCCTTGCGGAAAGGCTGGGACCGGATGCCCCGCGCATGGCGGCCGGGGCATCCGACTATCGTATCGAGAGCGCTGCGATCAGGCGGCAACCCGCTTGGCCAGATGGTCCCGGACCAGGCTGACCGCGGCATTGGCGTCGATGCCGTATTCGATGCCGATTTGCCGCCCAAGGCCCACATTCGCCGCCGCCCCGCCGAACATCAACAGGTACTTGCCGCCCTTGCCCTGGTCTTCGAGCAATTGCTTGGTTTTCTCGACATAGACCGAAGAAGAGTTGGTCATCACCGACATGCCGATCGCGACCGCGTTTTCGCGCTCGGCCGCCTCGATGAACTGTTCGGGCTTCACATTCTTGCCAAGGTCGATCACGTTGAAGCCGTTCGCCTTCAGCATCAGGCAGACCAGGTTCTTGCCGATATCCTGGGTATTGCCGCGCACCAGGCCGACGATGACGGTTCCCGTCTCGGCGCCGTCGCCGCCCGAAGCTTCCAGCAGCGGCGTCACGATCGGCATCGCCTTGTCCATGGTCTTGGCGGCCTTCAACATGTCGGTCACGAAACGCTCGTTCCGCTCGTACATGTCGCCGACGATCTTCATCCCCATAGACAGGCCGTCGAACACGATCTCCTGCGCCGTCATCCCACGCTCGAGCCCGGTCTTGGTCCATTCGATTGCCTTGTCGCCATCGTATTCCATGATGGCTTCGACAAGCTTCTGATTCACTTCGTCCTTGCCGGTCAGCGCCTCCTGCTGCCCGCTTTCGATGGCGACGACCTTCTGGTCCGACTGTGCCGAGGACCCGCGCTTGCCCGGATGCTTCGGATGACCGGCAAGATAGACGTTCGACAGGTCGCCCAGCGATGGCACGTCCATCGGATACTTGATGTCGGCACATTGCTGGATCATCGCATGGAGGTTTTCTTCGGGGATGTTCCAGTCGAGGTCGCAGCCGGGCATCACGATCGCGCCGCCGTTGTAGCCGACTTCGGCCGCGATCTTCTTGACCTCGTTGCGCACGTCGTCTGTCGAGCCGTGCATCAGCGTCGAATAGGGCGAAAGAGTCCCCATCAGCGAGATTTGCCCGCCGATGGCCTGTTTGGCCTTGTCCATTCCCGGATACATGTCGCCGTTGAAGTTGAAGCAGCCATTGCCGGCGATGTCGCGCCAGATCGGCTGGGTGAAGGTGCAGGTATGGGTGAAGCCGATGCCGCCGATTTCCTTGATATAGGCGAAGAGGCGCTTCTGGTAGGGCAGGCCATGCTTGCGATAGACGTCGGGCGGAAGAATGTCGGACGAGGTGAACGGATCGAGAATGTTGCAGACATCCGCACCAGCCTCGAACATCATGCGGCAGACGTTCTTGACCACATCCAAGGCAAGTTCGGTGACTTCATCGCAATAGTCGGGATCGTCCGACAGGTTCTGAAGGAAGTCGGACGATCCGGTCATCAGCTGCGCCGTGGTGATCGGGCCGCCGACCGGGGTCGGGATCGCATGGGTGTCCTTCAGGCCCATTTTCACATAGGTGCGGATCTCGTCCTGGATCGCGAGGACGCGCTTCGACGGCTGGAAGCCCTCGCGCTCATACCGCTCTTTGAAGCGGTAGAAGGCCGCCTTGTTCGGCGTCGGATGCGTCACCAGCGAGGGCTGCGCATAGGGCAGATAGTCCAGCTCGCATCCCGGAACGCATTCGACCGGGGTAAAGAGGTCGGTGCCTGCGAGGATCACATCGCCGCCGAACTTGTCGAGCGCCTTCTTCTTGGCATGGGCCTGCGCCTCGCCGTTCAGAAGCACTTCGTCGACCCGCACCCCGCCTTCGCGGATGCCCCGGGTCATCAAGAGCGGCACGACCGGCAATTGATCGGGCAGTGCGCTCATCGTCACGGCGGCAAAGATGCGTTCACGACTTGTCATCTTGGTCATTTTCGTACCTCCCTTGGTTGCAGTCTCAGTTGGACGTCATAGGCGACAGAGTTTGGAATGCACTGGCGTTCCCGCCAGCCTGGGACCGGTCGAGTGTGCCCAGAAGCAGATCGTTTGACGCAAATACTGGAATCTCGGCGGCCCGCGCGGCATCGACAGCCTTGCGGATGATCGATTTGACCGGGCCGAGATTGCGCAGCGCGCGCAGATCATCGCCGTCTAGGGCCTGCACGAAAGCGGCGCCTCGGATGCATTGATCCGCCTCGGCCGGGGTCGAGATACTGTCCACCGGCCCGGCAATGCAGGGCATCGCTATCGCGACATCGGTGGCCAGTAGAGCGAGCGAGGCCCCGTTGCCGCTTTCGACCGACTGGCCTATCGCCGCCAGATTGACGGGCGCGTGCAGGATCATCCCCTTGGGCAGCCCTGCCCTTATGTCGGGCAACAGCATGTTGCGTGCATAGAAATCCAGATTCAGCATGTCGACCTCGAGATCGCAGAGGTCGGGCACGATGGAATTCACCGCGCCGCAGGAATGAAGGCACAGCTTGGCCCCCGACCGCGCCCGAATGCGGGCAAACAGCGTCTGCATCCTTGGAAAGATGAAGGTCCGGAAATCGAGATCAGACAGGTACATGCCGGATTCGAAGCCCAGATCGTCGCCATAGACGATGACTTCGGGGTCGCCCGGCAATGCGCTGAGGGCCAGGTCGTAGGACTGGCATATCGTCTCGAGTGCCCAGTCGAGCAGGGCATTCGCCACCCGGAAATTCTCGGTCAGGTCCAGCATGAACTGCCAGCCGTTCCGCAGCATGAAGCAGGTGTCCAGAAGGCCGGGGCAGGGTGGATCTAGGATGACTGCAGCGTCACTCGCGGGATCGGCCAGTTGAACGCGCCGCGGCATCGCTGGTCGCGGATGCCGCGACAGCGCGTCCCAGTCCGCGGTTTCCAGCGGGTGCCGGAACGGCGCCATATTGCCGTCGGTTTCCATCCAACCGACGCCGTAGGCGTCAAACCATTCCTCGGCGCGCGATGGATCGCGGTCCCACACGAATCCGACACGCTGGAAGTCAGAGCCGATCTTCGTCACGTTCGCCGCCGATAGCGGCAGGGTGTTATACACCGGATGCCCCATTATCGGCACGGAAAGACCCGGTCTGGACGCCGCCCGCAGCGCAGTCAGCGAGGTGGTGCCGATATCGATCGGCACCACCTCGCCCAGTTTCCGCGACAGGGAGCGACGCGGGTCGTTCATGCCGCTTCCGCCAGCTTGAACATCTTGAGCAAGGCGTGCCCGTCCGGCAGCCGATGCTGGTCAAGCTCCTGCGCGGCAAAGCCGAGAAACACTTCGGCCGATCCAAGCGCATGCGCCATTGGCCGCGCCTTCTCAATGATGCCGAAATGCAGGAAGTCGCCGCCCGCCATGCGACAGCACACCATCGCCGTCGCCAACGACAGATTGACGAAGTCCTTGCCCAACGAAGACAGGCCTGTCCATTGCGGAAAGCAGTTCGAAAAGGCACAGCCCGCCGGGTATCCGAATTCCTGTCGCACGGCTTGGATGCCACGCATCGCGATGCCGACGGAGGGCGCGTCCATCACCCCAAGATCGACGATCGGGGCTTCGCAGCCGATATCGTCGAGGATCGGCTGGAAATAGTTGCGGATCATCGCGACAGAACCCTCGGGCGTCGAATCCCCGACATCACTTGCAAGGATCATCACCGCAGCAGGTTTGTTCCTGCCCAGTGCCTCGATCTCGCTATCCTCTGTGTCCTCGTTGAGTGAGGCAAAGATCGACCGGCCGAGAATTCCCTTCTTTGCGGCAAACTCCAGGCCCGCAACCCGCACTTCGGCCTCAGTCGAGTTCAAGAGTAGAGGCAGATCCGTCCGATCTGCGGTAAAGTCCAGGAAACGGCAGAAGGCATCGGGATCCGACCCGATAACGTCAAAGGCCATCTGCACGCCGTAGGTCTGCGCCAGCCCGTTGACACGCGCGATCAGCGCCGCCGCCTTCTCTTCGTTGAACTTGCCAGCGAAGGCATCTTCAACGATCGAGTGGTTGTCGTAGAAGATGCTGCCCACCGCCAACCCGGTGTGCGAGCCCAACGGGCCACCCACAGTGCAATTCCCAATCCTGATAGATTTCAGTTTCGCCACCGGCGACTTCCTCCCGCTCATCCCTGGTCCTGTCTCACGGCACGTGGCTCCTCCGAGCCTGCGCAAGTCTCCCTGTATCGCAGACTAACCTGTCTATAATCTTTTGCAAGGCTCATCTTCTTTATGAATTTTCAGCATGATGACGAAAGATTGCTGAAATCTCTTGCTACGACATGTCTGTCCATATCTTCGTCGTAGATTCTCGCCCTTTGCGA
>NZ_QBKP01000026.1 GCF_003054195.1 Gemmobacter caeni | reverse complement strand
GCCAGCCTGCGCAACATTGACCGTTCGATGGAAGAAGCGGCGCAAAACCTTGGCGCGCACGGGCTGCGGCTGTTCCGCCGCGTGGTGTTTCCGCTGGCAACGCCGGGCTATGTGGCCGGGGCGGCACTGGTGTTCATCAAGGTGTTCGACGATCTGGGCACGCCGCTGCTGCTGAACGTCAACAACATGCTGGCACCGCAGGCCTATCTGCGCATCACCTCGGTCGGGATCAGCGATCCGATGGGCTATGTGATCTCGGTCATCCTGGTCGCCTTCTCGATCCTGTCGCTCTGGGCCTCGTTCCTCGTGATGCGCGGCAAGGATTACGCGACGGTGCAGAAGGGGGGCGGCGGGCTGGCCAAACGCGACCTCGCCCCGCGCGAAAAGGTGCTGGCCTATGGCGTGGTGCTGTTCATCCTCGCCGTAGTCCTGTCACCCCATATCGGGCTGTTCCTGCTGTCCATCGGCACGATCTGGAGCTTCGCGCCGCTACCCGACGGCTATACCCTCGCCAATTACGCCCGGATGTGGGAGGCGTCGCAGGATTATGTCGTCAACACCATCCTTTACGCGGGCCTCGCCGCTACGCTGGACGTGCTGATCGGCACCGCCATCGCCTATATCGTGCTGCGGACCGGCATCGCAGGGCGCAAGTGGCTGGATTACCTTGCCACTGCCGCGCTGGCCGTGCCGGGGGTTGTACTCGGGATCGGCTACTTGCGCACCTTCCAGGATGTGAACGTGCCCTTCCTCGACAAGCCGCTGGCAAGCTGGTGGGTCATCATTGCGCTGGCGCTGACCATCCGGCGCCTGCCCTACGCGCTGCGCGCCTGCATGGCGGCGCTGCAACAGGTCAGCCTCGCGCTGGAGGAAGCGGCCGAAAGTCTTGGCGCCACCAAGCTGCGTTCGATCCGCAAGATCGTGGTGCCGCTGATGACCGGCGGCATTCTTGCGGGCTTCGTGACCAGCTTCGCCACAGCGGCGGTGGAACTGTCGGCCACCATCATGCTGGTGTCCTCGGACCGTGACAGCCCGCTGGCCTATGGCATCTACCTGTTCATGCAGACCCCGTCGGGGCGCGGCGCCGGGGCAGCGCTGGGAATGCTGGCCGTGGTCATCGTCGCACTGGGCACGGTCCTGTCCCAGATCATCATCGAACGCGACAAGAAGCTGCGCACCGCCGGGCGCGAGCACTGAGACAAGCTGCAAGGAGTTCTTCACATGCACAGCGAAATGGCCGGAATCGAAATCCGCGACCTGCATCTGTCCTTCGGCAGCACCAATGTGCTGACCGGGGTCAACCTGACCATCGAACCGGGCGAATTCTTCGCCTTCCTCGGCCCCTCCGGCTCTGGAAAATCGACGCTTCTGCGGTCGATTGCCGGGTTCGGGCCACGTCCGCAGGGCGAAATCCGCATCGGCGGGCGGCCTGTCGCCGATCTGCCGCCGTGGAAGCGTGATGTCGGCATGGTGTTCCAGTCCTACGCGCTCTGGCCACATATGTCGGTGCGCGAGAACGTGGCTTTCGGCCTGCGCGAACGCAAGGTGGCCAGCGCCGAGATCCGCCGCCGCGTGGATGAGGCGCTGGAGCTGGTGGGCCTTGCCCATCTGGCCGACCGCATGCCGAACCAGCTTTCGGGCGGGCAGCAGCAGCGCATCGCACTGGCCCGCACGGTGGTCATCGCGCCCAAGGTTCTGCTTCTGGACGAGCCGCTGTCGAACCTCGACGCCAGCCTGCGCGTGCAGATGCGGCGCGAGCTTCTGGCGCTGCAACGCAAGCTCGGGTTGACCACCATCTTCGTGACCCATGATCAGGAGGAGGCGAATACCACTGCAGACCGCATGGCGGTGCTGGATGGCGGCGTGATCCAGCAGGTCGGCACGCCGCAGCAGCTTTACGATACGCCAGTCAACCTGTTCGTGGCACAGTTTCTGGGCACGGCGAACATTCTGGAAGGCACGGTCGAGGCCGATCCCGGCGGCGCCCGCTTCCGCACCCGCACCGGCGATACGCTGTCGCTGCCTTCCAGCGCAGGCCGGACCGGCACGCGCATGGTGCTGCGGCCGCAGAACATCACGCTGCGCCGCGAGGCAGGCGCGAATGCGCTTTCCGGTCAGATCCTGCACCGCGAGTTTCTGGGCAGCCAGATCCGCTATCTGGTGCAGGCAGGCGGCGCCGAAATCGTGGTCGATCAAAGCCACAGCGCCGGGCAGGACTGGTTCGAACCCGGCACCGCCGTGCATCTTTCCGCCAATACCGACAGCGCGGTGCTGCTGTGAGCGCCGCCGAAATCCTGCTGTTGCGCCATGGCGAAACCGAATGGAACCGGGAAGGGCGCATTCAGGGCAGCAAGGACTCGCCGCTGACCGAACTGGGCCTGCGGCAGGCCGAACAACAGGCGCGTATTCTTGCCACCCATCTGCCGGACCTGCGCAGATATACCTGTTACGCCAGCCCCCTGCCCCGCGCGCAACGCACCGCTGCCATCGCGCTTGGCGGGGTGGTTCCCGTGACGGATGCGCGCCTGCGCGAACTGGATTGCGGGGCGTGGGAAGGGCTGACCCCCGCCGAACGCGCCGCGCAATTCCCGGTATTGGCGGCCAGTTGCAAGGATGATTTCGGCCTCTACCAGAACGCTCCGGGCGGCGAGGGGCTGGAAAAGCTGACCCTCCGGCTCCGGGCATTTCTGGACGACATGCAACGACCTACCATCATCGTGGCGCATAAGGTGGTTCTGCTGGTCCTGCGCGGGCTGCTGACAGGGCGGGATCTGCCTGCCCTGCACAACCTGACCTCGCCACAGGGGGTCGTCATCCGCATCGCGGAAGGGCAGGAAACCATCCTGGCGAAGGCAGCTTGCGTCAGCCCATGAGCGGGTCAAAGGCCTGCGAATTTTCTGCTGATCGGAGCTGAGAAGAAATTCGCACCACTAACCGCTTGTCTTCATTTGGTTAGTGGTGCCGGTGAAGGGACTCGAACCCCCGACCCCATCATTACGAATGACGTGCTCTACCAGCTGAGCTACACCGGCATTCTTCTCTGCTGCGGCCTACAACGGGCGGGCCGCTCGCACAAGTCTTTCCTGCTGTCGCGGTCAGTCACCTGACCCAAGCATCGCGGCTTCGTTTAAACGAGCGCAGGAAGACGTGCAACAGCTATTCCTTTGCCATGGGGTTGGCGGTGAAAGGCTGTTGCACCCGATCCTTACAGCAACTCCAGCGCCACCGCCGTTGCCTCGCCACCGCCGATGCAGATGGAGGCAACGCCGCGTTTCAGGCCATATTTCTGCAAGGCAGACAGCAGCGTGACCATGATCCGCGCGCCCGAAGCGCCGATCGGATGGCCAAGCGCACAGGCACCACCATGCACGTTCACCTTGTCGTGCGGCAGGTCCAGCTCGCGCATGGAGGCCATGGCCACCACCGCGAAAGCCTCGTTCACCTCGAACAGGTCCACATCGGCCAGCGACCATCCCGCGCGATCCATCAGCCGCCGCGTGGCGCCGATGGGGGCGGTCGGAAACAGGCCCGGCTTGTCGGCATGGGTGGCATGGCCGCGAATCGCGGCAAGTGGGGTCAGGCCGCGCTTTTCCGCCTCGGACCGGCGCATCAGCACCAGCGCCGCCGCCCCGTCCGAGATCGACGAGGAATTGGCCGCCGTCACCGTGCCGCCCTCGCGGAAGGCCGGGCGCAGGGTCGGGATACGGTCAGGCCGCGCCTTGCCGGGCTGTTCGTCCGTGTCGATGACGGTTTCGCTGCCACGGCCCTTCAGGACCACGGGCGCGATCTCGGCCGCGAAACTGCCATCGGCAATCGCAGCACGCGCCCGCGACAACGAGGTGAGCGCATAGCCATCCTGTTCCTCGCGGGTAAAGCCCATGGTCTGCGCGCAATCCTCGGCAAAGGTGCCCATCAGGCGACCCTTGTCATAGGCATCTTCCAGCCCGTCGAGGAACATGTGGTCCATCACCTGACCATGGCCCATACGGTAACCTGCACGGGCCTTGGGCAGCAGGTAGGGCGCATTTGACATGCTTTCCATCCCGCCCGCCACGATGACTTCAGCGCTGCCCGCCAGCAACGCGTCATGTGCCAGCATCGCGGCCATCATGCCAGAGCCGCACATCTTGTTCAGCGTCACCGCCCCGGTGGACAGCGGCAGCCCTGCAGCCAGCGCCACCTGCCGCGCGGGCGCCTGCCCCTGACCGGCGGGCAGAACGCAGCCGAAGTAAAGCTGCTCCACCGACTGCGGGTCGAGTCCGCTGCGGGCCAGCGCGCCTTTCGTAGCCACCAGCCCCAGTTCGCTGGCGGAAAGCCCGGCGAAATCGCCCATGAAGCCGCCCATCGGCGTGCGGGCATAGCCGGTGATGACAACGGGATCGTCAGTTCGTGCCATGATTTCCTCCTGTTCCCGGCTTCAGCGCGGCGCCATGCGCAGCGCACCGTCCAGCCGGATGACCTCGCCGTTCAGCATGCGGTTCTCAAAGATATGACGCACCAGCGCGGCGTATTCCGCCGCCTGCCCCAGACGCGAGGGGAAGGGCACCGCCGCGCCAAGGCTGTCCTGCACATCCTGCGGCAGGCCCGCCATCATCGGCGTGGCAAAGATGCCCGGCGCGATGGTCAACACGCGGATACCGCTGCGCGCAAGCTCCCGCGCGGCGGGCAACGTCAGGGCAATCACCCCGCCTTTCGAAGCGGCATAGGCGGCCTGGCCGATCTGCCCCTCGATCCCCGCGATGGAGGCCGTATTGACGATCACCCCGCGTTCGCCATCCGGGCCGGGATCGTTGCCGACCATGGCGGCGGCGGCGAGGCGCAGCATGTTGAAGGTGCCGATCAGGTTGATCGAGATGGTACGGGCGAAGCTGTCCAGCGCATGCGGCCCGTCGCGACCGACAATGCGCTCACCCGGCGCGATGCCTGCGCAGTTCACCAGCGCATCCACCCGGCCAAAGCTGCCCAGCGCGGCGGCGATCGCCGCCTGCCCCTCGGCGTCGCTGGTCACGTCGGTACGGTGGAACAGCGCGGCCGTGCCAAGCTCCGCCGCCAGCGCGGCGCCCGCTTCGGCATTCACATCCAGCAGGACGACCTTACCGCCGCCCTCCACCACCATGCGCGCCACTGCGCCCCCAAGGCCCGATCCGGCGCCGGTCACCAGAACGACCCGATCCCTGATTTCCATGCCTTCGCCTCCCTTCATCCTCCGCGCGCAAGGGTAGGCCCTTCCGCCTTGCATTCAATGACATTCATTGCCTAATTCAATGATCGTTTTTACTATATCCCAATGGAAGACCGCCCCATCACCCCCGGCTTCGTGGCAGATGCCCTGTCCTGCCTGCCGCTTGCCGGAATTGCGCCCGCCCCTTTGCTGGCCCGCCTCGGCCTGCCGGAAGATGGGGCCAGCCCCCTCAGCACAACGGAATATGGCCGCCTGTGGACCGAGATTGCGCGGGTGACGGGGGATGAATTTTTCGGCCTTGCCGCCCGCCCGATGCGGCCCGGCAGTTTTGCCCTGCTGTGCCACGCCAGCCTTGGCAGCGAGACACTGGCCCCCGCGCTGCGCCGGGCCATCGCCTTTCTGGCCGTGGTATTGGATGACCCGCGCGGGGAACTGACGATCCGCGATGGCCTTGCTGTGATCGAACTGACCACCGCCGAACCGCGCAGCGCCTTCGCCTATCGCACCTACTGGTTGATCCTGATGGGCGTGGCCTGCTGGCTGATCGGGCGGCGCATCCCGTTGCGTCAGGTCAGCTTCGCCTGCCCGGCCCCGCCGCAGCGCGAGGATTATCAAAGCTTCTTCGGCGCGCCGGTGCTGTTCGGCCAGCCGGTCACAAGCCTCAGCTTCGAGGCCACCTGGCTGCGCCTGCCAGTGAACCGGGACGAGGCCGCACTGCAACGGTTTCTGCGCGGGGCGCCGGGCAATATCCTTGTGCGCTATCGTGAGGATGGTGGCATGGCGGCGCGGGTGCGGCACCTGCTGGCCAGCCAGGCACCCGCGGACTGGCCCGATTTTCCGGAACTGGCGCGCAGCTTCGGGATGTCCACCGCTACCCTGCGCCGACGCCTGCATGCCGAAGGCCAAAGCTTTGCCGCGCTCAAGGACGCGCGCCGCGCCACACTGGCGCGGCAGTTTCTGCAAGAGGCAAGCCTGTCGGTTGCCGATATCGCGACCGAACTGGGCTACAGCGAGCCCAGCGCCTTTTACCGCGCCTTCCGCAAATGGACGGGCGGCAGCCCGGCGGCCTCGCGCCCCTAGCTTGCGCTGCGGACAATCGCCGCGAGGTCGATCGGCTCGTCGTCCTTCGCCTGCTTCGGTGCAGGTTGCGGCGGGTCCATCACCTCCGGCTCGATCACCTCGGCAACTTCGGGTTCCGGTTCCGGGGCAGCAGGCGGCGCGGGCGGATTAACCAGCAGCGGCAGCATTTCCGTCCCGGTGGGCGAAGGTGTCGCAGTCTGCGGCGGCTCGCGCCAGCTCAGCGTATCGAAGCCGCCGCAATTGTCGCAGATCGGCGCCCAGGCGGCATGGATCGCCTGACATTTGTCGCAGCACCATTGCGGGCCGCGCGGCGCGGTCAGCGCCTTGGCCAGCCAGCCGCGCACCGCCGCCTCATCGGCACCTTCGCCCCGTTCGATGGCCGCCATCAGCGCCAGCGCCCGCCCGGTGGGTTTGGTCTCGACCAGATCGCCCAGCGCACGACGGGCCGCCGGGAAATCCTCGGCCGCGATGTTCAGCTCGGCCAGCAGCATCCGGGTTTCCGGGTGATCGGGATGCACCGCTGTCAAAGCGCGGAAGCGTTTCAGCCTGGCATCGGCGCTTTCCTCCGGTTCGATCTCGGCGAAAGCCGCCGCCAGATCGGGATGCGGCTGCGCCACCCACGCCTTTTTCAGGATGCGGGTCGCGCCCTTGGCATTCCCGGCCAGCGCCAGACTGCGGGCCGCCATAGCGGCCGCGGGAATCAGATCAGGGGATTGTTTGTTGGCGGCAATCGCCGCCTCGCGCGCCTCGATCGAGGCGCTTTCATCCATGATCCCCTGCGCCTCTTGCAGCGCGAGCACCGCATCGCGGCGGCGGAACACATCCTTCGTCAGCCCACCACCACGCATCTTGGCCTGAAGCGTCTGCCGCGCGCCCTTCCAGTCCTGCGCATCGGCCTGAAGCTTCAGCAGAATATCCTGCGTTTCGGCATGACGAGGCTTCAGCGCAAACGCCTTTTCAGCCAGCTTCAGCGCGGTCTCGCGGTCTCCTTCTGCCACCTTCTGCGACAGAAGGCCCCGGATGGCGACAAACCGGGTCCGGTCATGTTCCAGCAGCCGTTTGTAGGCCTCGGTCGCCTTGGCATTGTCGCCCGCCGCCTCAGCGGCCTGTGCGACCAGAAGGTCGGTCAGTTCCGGCTCGCCCAGCAGCTTTTCGGCTTTGTAAGCCCGCGACAGCGCCACGCGATTCTCGCCCGCCGCCAGCGCAACCATGCCATCGGCAAGCGCGCGATAGCCCTTTCGCTCGCGGTTGCGGTCGAAATAACGGCTGAGCGCGGTTTCATCGCCATTGATGAAGCGCAGCACCGCAAACAGCAGGCTGACCACCTTCAACAGCAGCCACAGCCCGAACAGCAGGACAAACAGCCCGACGACAACCTGAAGCGGCCCAAGCGTAAACTCTTGCCCTGCCGCCACGATGCGCACAGGCTCGCCGTTTTCCAGCAGCATCACGCCGCCCCAGGTCAACCCGGCGACAATCGCAAAGAACAGAAGAACTTTCACAAGCGTCCAAAGCATCGGGTTCTCCTGTCAACCGGCCGAAAGAAGATCGGCAATCGCCGTTTGTGCGGCAAGCCAGCGATCCGCCTCGGCCGACCAGCCTGCCATCGCGGTCTGGGCCGCCTCGGGTAATTGCCCGACCAATCCGCGCGCAGCCGCCACATCGCCCTGCCGCAGCGCCGCTTCAGCCCGTGACAGCACGGCATCAGTATCGTCACCCTCCCGCGGTTCAAGCGATCGGGCGCCGGTCTGGCTGACCAGAAAGCTCGCCATCCGCTCGCCCAGACCCGCCTCCGCTGTGGTGCCTGCATCCGCCGAAATCGCCGCTCGCGCGGCATCGGCAAAGGTGTCCTGCAAGCTGGTCAGCGTCACCGGGGAGGCCGCAAATTCCGTCAGCGCGGCAGGGGGAGTCACACCAGCCGCTTCGGCCCGGCTGACGGCGGCAGAAAGGCCACTACCGCTTTGCAGCGCGGTTTCCACCTCAAGCAGCGCCGCGCGACGTTCGGCATCGGCGCGCAATTTCACGGTTTCCGCCTCGGCCGCATCCAGCCGCTCCTGCACCTGGCTCTGGATTTCCTCGGCGATCCGCCCCGCATCCCCGGCCTGCGCCGCCACTTTCGCAGCCAGATCGGCCACCTGCGCCTGAAGCGCCGCCAGTGCGGCCCCGCCATCGCCCTGCGATTCAAGTTTCGTCAGGCGATTCTCCAGCGGTGCCAGATCTGCCACGGGGGCAGGACGCTGTTCCAGCGCATCAATACGTCCCGCCAGCGCGGTCGCGGTCTCAAGCTGCGCGCGCAGGCTCGTGATCTCTTGCTGCATGGCCTCGACGCCAGCCTGCGGCGGCGTGACCAGCGGCCAGCCCTCACGCGCGCCGAAGGTCGCAAGCCCAAAGCCAAGCCCTGCTGCCACGACACCCCCGAAGGTCGACCCAACGAAACGGCCGAATCCGCCGCCTTTGGCGGGGGGTGGCTCAGCTGCGACGGGCGCGGGTTCTGACACGGGCTTTATATCCGGCTCTGCAACCGGCATTTCCTGTTCCGGCTCCGTCAGGGTGACGGGCTCCGCCTTCTGATCCGCTGCGCGGTCCCCGGTCTCGGCCATTCCATCCCCCTTTTCCTGCGCTTCCACCCGAAGTTAGTCTTTCGATCCCGGTGCCTCAAGGCACGGATTGTCCCATGGCGGCGGATCGAGCAGATCCAGCATCGCCCCGGCATCCGGCTGCGCCGCAACAGACACCGGCCCGAGACAGAAACGCAGAAGCGGTTCGGCGGTTGCACGGGAAATTGCCGTGAACTGCATCATGGCGGCCGGACGCGGCAAGACGCGCAGCGCTTCGGCGAGGCTTTGGGCCGATTGTGGGGAAAAGACCGGGAACAGGACATACCCCGGCTGTTCCAGCCGGGCGATCACCGCAGCGGCCAGCGACCTTGGCCGCTGGCGATAGACACACAGCCCCTCGGCGCGCAGCCCGGCAGCGCGCAGCCGCGCAACCAGATCGCCACGCGGCTCTTCCCCGTGCAGGTGCAGAAGGCCACCCTGCGGGCGTTGATCCAGCAACAGGGCCAGCAGAGCCTCGGCATCCCCATCGGCGGAAACGGCATCGAACCCGTGCGCCCGTGCCGCATCAGCCGTGCGGCGCCCGACGCAAAAGGCACGGGGGGGTAAGGAACCGGTCAGATGCGGCAGGGCCTCCAGCGCGGTGCCCGAGGTCAGGATCAGCGCCTCAAACGGGCCATCGGGCAGGCGGGTTGCGGGAAACTCCGGCTCCATCAGCGGCGAGCACAGGATATCGAATCCCTCGCCCAGCCGCGCATGAAGCTGCGCGGCGAAACGGGCGGATTGCGCAGCGGGCCGGGTCAGGATGACCGCAGGCCGCACCGCAGCGGGGGCGCGGGATTGCCTGAGCATGACTGCGGTGTTACCCCGGTCGCATCTGCGTTTCAACGGAAAGCCCATGACCGAAAGCCTGACCCTGCTGGGCATCGAAAGCAGTTGCGACGATACTGCCGCCGCCGTGGTGCGCCGCCGCGCGGGCGCCGCGCCGGAAATCCTGTCCTCAGTTGTCGAGGGGCAGGTGGCGCTGCATGCCGATTTCGGCGGCGTGGTGCCGGAAATCGCCGCCCGCGCCCATGCAGAGCGCATCGACCTTTGCGTCGAACGTGCGCTGGCTGCGGCGGGGTTGGGTCTGGCCGATCTGGACGGCATCGCCGTGACAGCGGGACCGGGGCTGATCGGTGGCGTCCTGTCCGGCGTCATGTGCGCCAAGGGACTTGCGGCCGCGACCGGGCTGCCACTGATCGGGGTCAATCATCTGGCGGGCCATGCGCTGACGCCCCGGCTGACCGACGAAATCGCCTATCCCTATCTCATGCTGCTGGTTTCGGGCGGGCATTGCCAGTTCCTGCGCGTGGACGGGCCGGATGATTTCATCCGTCTGGGCGGCTCGATCGACGACGCGCCGGGCGAGGCCTTCGACAAGGTCGCCAAGGTGCTGGGTCTGCCGCAACCCGGCGGCCCCGCCGTTCAGGCCGAAGCGGCAACGGGCGACGCGAAGCGTTTTGCCCTGCCGCGCCCGTTGCTGGACCGGCCGGGCTGCGACATGTCCTTCTCGGGCCTGAAAACTGCGGTGTTGCGGCAGCGCGATGCGCTGATTGCCGAACACGGCGGGCTGCGGCGGCAGGATCGTGCGGACCTTTGCGCAGGCTTTCAGCAGGCCGTGGCGGATGTGCTGTTCGAGAAATCGCGCCGCGCACTGGCTGCGCATCCGGTCCAGACCTTCGCCGTGGCAGGCGGGGTGGCGGCCAATACCGAAATCCGCGCGCGCCTTCAGGCCCTGTGCAGCGGATCAGAGACGGTTTTCCTAGCCCCGCCCCTTGCGCTTTGCACCGACAATGCCGCCATGATTGCCTGGGCAGGGATCGAGCAACTGGCAACGCGTGGCCCTGACGGGCTGGATCTGTCTGCCCGCCCGCGCTGGCCGCTGGACCGCACCAGCCCGGCCCTTCTGGGATCGGGCAAGAAGGGGGCGAAGGCATGAAGATTGCCATTCTCGGCTCTGGCGCATTCGGCGCGGCGCTGGCCGCCGCGCTTGGCCGCGAAGGCCCCGTGGTGCTGTGGGGGCGTGGTCAGGCTGGGCGCGAGATCCGCCGGCTTCCGGGGCTGGTGTTGCCCGGCAGCGTGACCGTGACCGCCGATCTTGCCGAGACCGATGACGCCGATCTGCTGCTGCTGTCGGTGCCGATGCAGGCCCTTGGCCGCTTCGTGGCGGATCATGGCGCGCGGCTTGCCAGCCGTCCGCTGGTCGCCTGCTGCAAAGGGGTCGATCTGACCACCGGACTGGGCCCTGTCGAAATCCTCGACACGCTCGGCGGTCCCGCCCCCGCCGTGCTGACCGGGCCAAGCTTCGCCGCCGACATTGCCATCGGCCTGCCCACCGCACTGACCCTCGCCTGCCGGGACGATGCGCTTGGTGCGCATCTGCAAGCACGGCTTTCGACCCCGGTTCTGCGGCTTTATCGCACCCCGGATGTCATCGGAGCCGAGCTGGGCGGCGCCCTGAAGAACGTCATGGCCATTGCGGCGGGCGTGGTGATCGGCGCGGGCCTTGGCGATTCCGCCCGCGCCGCCCTGATGACGCGCGGCTATGCCGAAATGCTGCGTTTTGCGCTGGCACGCGGTGCGCGGGCCGAAACGCTGGCCGGTCTGTCGGGCTTCGGCGACCTTGTTCTTACCTGCACATCCGCGCAATCGCGCAATTTCAGCTTTGGCCTGTCGCTGGGCCGGGGCGAAAGTTTCGACCCCGCAACCACGGTAGAGGGCGCCGCGACCGCCCGCGCTGTCGCTGAAATCGGCTGCAAGCAGGCGTTGGATCTGCCGGTTTCGACCGCCGTTGCCGCGCTGGTCGATGGCCGCATCACCGTCACCGAGGCCATCCAGAGCCTTCTTTCCCGCCCCCTGAAACAGGAGTAACCCATGCGCGTCGCCCTCGTCTGCAAGGACAAACCGCAATCCCTGCATATCCGGCAGGAAAACCGCCCCGCCCATCTGGAACACATCCGGTCGACCGGCGTGGTCGAGATGGCCGGGCCGTTCCTGAACGAGGCGGGCGAGATGTGCGGCTCGCTGGTGATCCTTGAGGTCGAGACGCTGGATCAGGCGCGCGACTGGGCCGCTGCCGATCCCTATGCCAAGGCCGGGCTGTTCGAAAGCGTGCAGATCACCGAATGGAAGAAGGTGATAGGATGAACTACTGGCTGTTCAAATCCGAACCTGACACCTGGAGCTGGGACCAGCAGGTCGCCAAAGGGGACGCGGGCGAGGAATGGGGCGGCGTGCGCAACTATCAGGCCCGCAACAACATGCGCGCCATGAAGATCGGTGACCGGGGGTTCTTCTACCACTCCAATCAGGGGAAAGAGATCGTCGGCATCGTCGAGGTCAGCGCCGAAAGCGCGCCGGACAGCACCAGCGATGATCCCCGCTGGGATTGCGTACATATCCGCGCCATTCGCCCGCTTGCACGGCCTGTAACGCTGGAGGCCTGCAAGACCGAACCGGGGCTGGAGGAGATGGCGCTGGTCAAGACGTCGCGCCTGTCAGTGCAGCCGGTGACGGAAGCCGAATGGAAGATCGTCTGCCGGATGGGGGGCGTCGAGCCGTAAAAAATGGAGGGCCCCAACCCCAAAGGGGCCCTCCATCCACCCCACGCGCTCCCTTAGCACCACGCGTGTTCTGAAAAAGGCCCCGGACATCCTGTCCATGGATTGACCATAGCGCGACTCGGTCAGGCATTGCAAAGACCAAGTCCTTAAAATGCGAAACGCCCGCAGGATCTGCGGGCGCTGTGCATCTGCCGGGCGGATCAGCCGTAAACGGCTTCTTTACCGAAATGCTTGGTCAGCATGTAGTAGACGACCGCGCGATACTTGTTGCGCTCGGACCGGCCATAAATCTCCACGACCGCATGTATCGCTTCCATCAGCGCCGGGCTGTCGGCCAGACCCAGCTTCTTCATCAGGAAGTTCTTCTTCACGGTTTCAAGCTCGTCCGGCTGCGAGGCGGCAACGGTTTCACTGTCCGCGTTGTAGATCGCCGGTCCGCAACCGATGGTCACCTTGCGCAGCAGATCCATATCCGGGTCCATCTTGCACTTGTTGCGCAGGTCATCGGCATATTTGGCGATCAGTTCGTCTCTTTTGCTCATCCCGTGCTCCTTTTTCGCCCCTCGCGGGCCACGACGGCAGCCTAGGCCATCGCCGGGCCACGACAAAGGGAATTATCGCCGCGGGTTCCCCGCTGGCGAAAGGGTCAGGCTGCCGGGCGGTTGAGCTTCACGATCCACTGGTTCGCCATCAGCTTCAGCTCGGCCTGATCGCCAAGTTCTTCCACCATGGCCTCCACGGCGCGTTTCACCGGGGCGCCCTGCGCATCGGACATCCAGTTGAAATCATCACCCGCAATGATGCCGTCGTGCTTCACCTTCTTCAGGCACAGCGCGATATCCTGGCCGATGAAGGGCTCGTTATGGTTGCCATCGATATAGACCCAGTCCAGCGAGGCATCGGGCAGCGAGGCCAGCGCCGCATCCGACATGTCGCGATGGATCTTCACCCGCGCGTCATCCTTGAACATGTCGCAAACGTCCTGATACTTCTGCTCCATCAGGTTTTCGTTCTTCTTGCGGCCAAAGCCGGTATTGCCGAATTCGGGCTGATACAGCCACGGGTCGATCAGATGCAGCTCCGCCGGATCGCAGATTTCCATGATACGCTTGCTGAAAGCGCCTTCCCAGACGCCGATCTCTGCCACCCGCGCCCCTTTGGGCATGCTTTCCAGCATGCGACCGCGCAGTTTTTCACGTTTGGTTTCTTCTGCCATATCCCGCCTCACTCATTGATCTGATTTTGCCTTGGAAGACCGCGATCCCGCCGGTTTTTTCCAACAAAAGCTGTAATTATCGCGCGGCAAAGCCTTGTCTGATGAAATCCGGCCCGACCTGCACGCCGATGAAGCGGGCGCGGGACAAACGCCCCGCGCCCGTTCAGATGATTCAGTAACGATAGTGATCCGACTTGAACGGCCCTTCGACCTTCACGCCGATGTAATCGGCCTGATCGGCGCGCAGTTCGGTCAGTTTCACGCCGATCTTCTTCAGATGCAGGCGCGCAACCTTTTCATCCAGCGCCTTGGGCAGGATGTAGACGCCCGGCGCATATTCGGCACCCTTGGTCCACAGCTCGATCTGCGCCAGGACCTGATTGGTGAACGAGGCCGACATCACGAAAGACGGATGGCCGGTGGCATTGCCAAGGTTCAGCAGACGACCTTCGGACAGAAGGATGATCTTGTTGCCCGAGGGCATCTCGATCATGTCCACCTGGTCCTTGATGTTGGTCCATTTGTGGTTCTTCAGCGCGGCAACCTGGATTTCATTGTCGAAATGGCCGATGTTGCCGACGATGGCCATGTTCTTCATCTCGCGCATATGCTCGATGCGGATCACATCCTTGTTGCCGGTGGTAGTGATGAAGATGTCTGCATCCTGCACCACATCCTCCAGCACGACGACCTCATAGCCGTCCATCGCCGCTTGCAGCGCGCAGATCGGGTCGACCTCGGTCACCTTCACGCGGGCGCCTGCGCCCCGCAGCGAGGCAGCCGAACCCTTGCCCACATCGCCATAGCCGCAGACCACGGCGACCTTGCCGGCCATCATCGTGTCGGTGGCGCGGCGGATACCGTCGACCAGCGATTCCTTGCAGCCGTATTTGTTGTCGAATTTGGACTTGGTGACCGAGTCGTTGACGTTGATCGCCGGGAAGGGCAGCAGGCCCTTCTTGTGCAGATCATACAGGCGATGCACGCCGGTGGTGGTTTCTTCCGAAACGCCCTTGATCGCGTCGCGCTGTTTGGTGAACCAGCCGGGGCTTGCAGCCAGACGCTTCCGGATCTGGTTGAACAGGCAGACTTCCTCGTCCGAGGTCGGCACATCGATCAGGCCGGTCTCGCCCGCCTCGACCCGCGCGCCCAGAAGGATGTAAAGCGTCGCATCCCCGCCGTCATCGAGGATCATGTTGCAGGTGCCTTCCGGGAACTGGAAGATGCGGTCGGTATATTCCCAATATTCCTCAAGGGTTTCGCCCTTGATCGCGAAGACCGGCGTGCCCGAGGCCGCGATGGCCGCCGCCGCGTGATCCTGCGTCGAGAAGATGTTGCACGAAGCCCAGCGCACATCGGCGCCCAGTGCCTTCAGCGTTTCGATCAGAACGGCGGTCTGGATCGTCATGTGCAGCGAGCCGGCGATGCGCGCACCCTTCAGCGGCTGCGATGCGCCGAACTCCTCGCGGCAGGCCATCAGACCGGGCATTTCGGTTTCCGCAATATCCAGTTCCTTGCGGCCGAAATCCGCGAGAGCGATGTCCTTGACGATGTAATCCTGCGGCATGCGCCGGTCTCCTTGCATTTCCGTTTGACGCTGAGATAGCACTCTGTAACTCGTGCGGCAATTGTCACGGGTCCAGTGGTAAATCTATGACGAGATCAGGAAACAATCGGGGCAAACCGGCGCGGGCCTGGCAAAGGATGCTGTCCGGTCGGCGGCTGGACCTGCTGGACCCGACCCCCATGGATATCGAGATCGCCGATATCGCGCATGGCCTGGCCTTCGTCGCGCGCTGGAACGGGCAGACCTCGGGCGACTGGCCCTATTCAGTGGCGGAACATTCGCTGCTGGTGGAACATATCTTCGCCCGGCAGAACCCCGGCATCGCGGCGCGCTGGCGGCTGGCGGCCCTGCTGCATGACGCCCCGGAATATGTGATCGGCGACATGATCAGCCCGGTGAAAGCCGCCATCGGCCCGGACTATGCCGAGCTTGACCAGCGCCTGACCGCCGCCATCCATCTGCGCTTTGGCCTGCCCGCCGCGCTGCCCGTTGCCATCAAGAAGGCGATCAAGGCCGCCGATACGGTTTCCGCCTGGGCCGAGGCGGTGCAGATCGCGGGATTCACGCGGGACGAGGCTGACCGCCTGTTCGGACGCCCGCCGCATGGGCTGGTCCCCGATCTGTCGATCCGGCTGCGCCCGCCGGTGCAGGTGCGCGCCGATTACACCGCCCGCCACCAGCAGCTTCTGGCCGAGATCGACGCCTAACGCGCCCCGCGCTCAGGCATCCAGCCCCAGATCGACCACCGGGGCAGAATGCGTCAGCGCCCCGACCGAGATGTAATCGACCCCGGTCGCCGCCACCTCGGCGATGCGCGGCAGTGCCATGTTGCCCGACGCCTCCAGCACCACACGCCCCGACGTCATGGCAACGGCTTCGGCCAGTGTCGCGGTCGTCATATTGTCCAGAAGCACGACATCCGCCACGCCCAGCGCCAGCACCTCCTCAAGCTGGTCCAGACGATCCACTTCGATCTCGACCCGCATCATATGGGACCGCGCCGCCCGCGCGGCCTCCAGCACCGGCCGGATTCCCCCGGCAGCGGCGATGTGATTGTCCTTGATCAGAATGGCATCCGACAGGCCAAAGCGATGGCTGGAGCCGCCACCGTGCCGCACGGCAGCCTTTTCCACCGCGCGCAGGCCCGGCGTGGTCTTGCGGGTGCAGGTGATGCGGGCGCGGGTGCCCCGCGTCTCGGCCACGAAGGCGGCAGTCAGCGTGGCGATGCCCGTCATGCGCCCGGCAAAGTTCAGCGCCACCCGTTCCGCCATCAGGATCGACCCCGCCGCCCCTTCAACGGTCATCAGCGTCGTGCCGGGTTCGAAACGGTCGCCATCCTCAGCCAGCGCCACAACCCGCAGCGCCGGATCGACCATGCGGAACGCCATCGCCGCCAGCCGCAGGCCCGAGGCAACCCCGGAACTGCGCGCGTTCAGCCGCACCGCCTGGCGCAGCCCCGGCGGGATGACCGCCGCGACGGTCGCATCGCCGGTCGGGCCAAGATCCTCGGTCAGGGCGTTGCGGACCAGGGGTTCCAGAAGAAGGTCGGGCAGCATCAGGCAGGTACCTTTTCATCACGAAGCGCCTCGGCCTCCGCCAGCGTCAGGCGGCTGCGGCGGGCCAGAGTGGGATCGGGTTGCGGATGGTCGGCGCGGAAATGCCCGCCCCGGCTTTCGCACCGCAACAGCGCGGCAGCAGCAATCAGCGTTGCCGCCGCCACCATGTTAAGCATCGGTTCCGGCAGCGCGCGCCGGGACATCAGGGCCAGATCCCCCAGCGCACGGCGCAGGCCGGATTCGCTGCGGATCACGCCGCAACAATCGGTCATCAGGCCACGCAGATCGGCCACCATGGCAGGGTCAGGGCCAAGCCCAACGACTTGCGGTGCCAGATGCACCTCCGGGGCTTCCCCAGGGGGAAGGTTCTCTGCCAGATCCGCCGCCGCGCGTGTAGCCATCACCAGCGCCTCCAGCAGTCCGTTGGAGGCCAGGCGGTTCGCACCATGCAGCCCGGTCGCGGCCACTTCGCCCGCCACCCACAGCCCCGGCAACGAACTGCGACCACGCAGGTCGCAAGCCACGCCGCCCATGTGGTAATGCGCGGCTGCGGCGACGGGGATGGGCTGTCGCGCCGGGTCGATCCCTGCCTGCGCACAGGCGGCGGCCACCGTCGGGAAATGCGCTTTTCCGTTTCCGGCAAAGATCGCCCGCGCATCCAGCGCCGGCGCCAGCCCGGACTGGCTTTGGGCAAAGACCGCGCGGGCCACGATGTCGCGCGGCGCAAGCTCGGCCGCCGGATGCGCGCCCGCCATGAAGCGCAGCCCCCGGCTGTTGACCAGCAACGCGCCCTCGCCCCGCAGCGCCTCGGTCGCCAGTGGCGCGGGGTCGCCGCCGCAGGCGATGGCGGTGGGATGGAACTGCACAAATTCCGCATCCGCCACCCGCGCCCCCGCCCGTGCGGCAAGGCCCAGCCCTTGCCCGCGCACCCGGCCCGGATTGGTAGTGATCGCATAAAGCCCCGCCGCCCCGCCCGAGGCCAGCAGAACCGCAGGCGTCTTCAGGAGAACGGGCTGCGAGGGCACGTCCGCGCGCCCCAGCCAGACGCCGGTGACGCAGCCGGACGAAAGCGCCAGCCGTTCCGCCGCAAACCCCTCCAGCACCTGAACCGAAGGAGTGTTGCGCAGGGCGGCGATCAACCGCGCCATGATGGCGGCTCCGGCGCTGTCGCCCTGCACCCTTGCGACACGCGCCTGCCCATGCGCCGCCTCGCGCGACAGGGCGAAGGCCCCTGCGGCATCGCGGTCGAACGGCACACCCAACGCCACGAGTGCCGCAACCGCCTCGGGCGCCGCCTCGGCCACGGCCTGCGCGACGGCGACGTCGACGATGCCCGCCCCCGCCACTACTGTATCGGCCACATGCGCCGCCACGCTGTCATCCGGCCCCAGCGCCGCCGCCACGCCGCCCTGGGCCCAGGCCGACGAGGCGCCCTGCCCCAGAGGATCGGGCGAGATCACCAGAACCGGACGCGGGGCCAGCCGCAGTGCCGCCGTCAGCGCGGCAATCCCCGCCCCCAGAATGACGATGCGGCCGGTCTCGATCATGCGGCGGCCTTCGCGGCGGAAAGCGCGATCATCCGCTCCACCGCCGCGCGGGCGGGGGCCACGAGTTCCGCCGCCACCTCGACCGGGGTCGTCATGGAATGCAGCGACCACAGCACCTTTTCCAGCGTGATCATCTTCATGTAGGGGCACATGTTGCAGGGGCCGACAAACTCCACCGCCGGATGGGCGTCGGCGATGTTCGAGGCCATCGAACATTCCGTCACCAGCAGGGCCTTCGCCGGGCGTTCGCGCGCGACGAAATCAATGATGCCCGAGGTAGAGCCGGTATAATCCGCCTCCGCCACAACATCGGGCGGACATTCGGGATGGGCGATGATGGTCGTATCGGGCTGGAACGCGCGGAAATCCCGCAGATCCTGCGCGGTAAAGCGTTCGTGGACGATACAGGCCCCGTCCCACCAGACCACCCGCTTTTCCGGCACCTGCCGCGCCACGTTCTGCGCCAGATACTTGTCGGGCGTCATAATGACAGTATCGCCCGGCAGTGCCCGCACGATCTGCGCCGCATTGGCCGAGGTGCAGCAGATGTCCGAGGCCGCCTTCACCGCCGCCGTGGTGTTGACATAGCTGACCACCGGCGCCCCTGGATACCGCGCGCGCATCACGGCGATGCCTTCCGGCGTGATCGCCTCGGCCAGCGAACAGCCCGCCGCCATGTCGGGCATCAGCACCGTTTTGCCGGGGTTCAGAATTTTCGAGGTCTCGGCCATGAAATGCACGCCACATTGCACGATCACCGGCGCGTCCACCCGCGTCGCGGCGATGGCCAGTTGCAGGCTGTCGCCCACCACATCGGCGATCCCGTGATAGATTTCGGGCGTCATGTAGTTATGCGCCAGAACCACCGCGCCGCGTTCCGCCTTCAGCCGGTTGATCGCCTGAACATAGGGCGCGTGCATGGCCCAGTCGGCAAAGGGCACCACCCGCGCCATACGGCCCCAGATCTCACGCGTCTGCTCTGCCAGATCCAGCGAGGGGGCAAGATCATAGGCATGGGCAAGGTTCTGCCGGATTTCGGTCAGGCTGGGCGACATCGGGCGTTCCTCCGGGCAGCAAGGGGCTGCGCAGGCTCTACACAAGAAGGGGCTGAGTCGCAATCTATTGAAAATAATGAATTATTTGTTTGCCTGCAAACAAAATTGCCGTTGAACAGCCCGGCACCAGCGCCGGATCAGGGCGGCGGGGCCAGCGAAAAGACCGGCACGAAACTGGCCGGAGCCAGTGAGCCTTCGACCACGGCAGGGCCGGCAGTTTCCGCGGTTACCACGAGGATCGGCGGCCCGGCATGTGTCAGCTCCAGCCGCCCCTCCAGCGCCCGAACCGCCATCTCGACCGAAAGCCGACCCTGCTCAACGGGAAAATCGGTGGGCGCTGCCATGATCCGCCCCCGGATCACCCCGCGATAGACGGCATGACTCAGATAGGTCGAAACAACCCGCACGCGATCCGTCGCGCCCCGCGCCCGCAGGATCGACACGGCGGCTTCGGCCATCGGGCCACTTCCCACCAGATAGTCGATGTCGGGCCGCTGATCCAACGCCTCTTCGACCAGAAGCACCTGCTGCTCCAGCCCGGTATCCCCATAAAGTGTCGTCACGATTTCTGCTGAACTGCCGGCGATGGCCGACCGGAACCCCTGTTCGACAAAACTGACCCAGCCCGCCCCTGTCGGCCCCGGAAACCATGCAAGCCGCACCGGCGCGCTGCCGCGCGGATGGCGCGCGGCGATGAAACGCCCGGCGGCGGCGCCCATTTCCGTCCAGGGAACACTGGCCTTGCCGGAGATTCCCCGATCGTCGATGTCGTTCACCGCCGCGATAACGGGTTTGCGCGCCGCCAGAGCCTCGACCAGCGGGGTCAGCCCGTCATAAGAGACCGTTCCCAGAATCACGGCATCGAATTCAGCCCCCGAACAGCCTTTCAGCTGCTCAGCCTGCCGGTCGAGATTGGGGTATCCGCCAGCCTCGAACACATCGAAGGCCACACCCAGCCGCCGCGCCTCTTCGACCATCCCGTAATTGACTGACAGCCAGTAGGCGTCTTTCAGGTGCGGATAAAGAATGCACAGCCGCCACGGCCGCGTGGCATGATCCAGCGGGTGATAGTTTACCGGATGGGCCGGGCTGCTGTCATCGAAGGGAAAGCTGCGCGCCTCCAGCTTCCAGACCGTTTCGGCAAGGGCGGGCAGGCTGGCGCCCAGCCATCCGGCAAGTGCAAGGGTAAGGCCCGGCAGTTTGCGCATCTTCCCCCCTCTCCCCTTCAGCGGAAATGATGTTAACCTGCGGTGAACAGCACCCCAGAGGCAAGCATTGCGTATCCTCGACTACAAATCGAGCCTCGGCGGGCGGCTCATGCTGGCCGTCCTGCTGATCGCGGGCTTTCCGGTCGCGACCGGCATTCTGGGCTGGTTCGAGTTGCAGGATGTGGCGCGCATTCAGTCGCGCGTGGTGACCGAGGCGATTCCGGCGATTTCCGAAGTGCGCGGCGTTGCCGAGGAAACCAGTCGGGTCGTCGCCATGGCCCCCGAACTGGCGGCCGTCACCGACGAGGCGCAGCGCACCGAACGATCCGCCTTCCTGTTCGCGCAGGCGGACGCGCTGCGGGACCGCCTGACCCGGCAACCCGCAGTCCGGGGCGAGGCGCTGGCCCGCGTGCTGGAGGCAGAGGCGGCGGTGCGTCAGGCTCTGGTGGCAATCGACGGGCAGGTCCGGCAGCGCATCCATCTGATCGCCCGCCGTGACGCACAGTTGCAGGCGGGCCGCATTGCCGCAGTCGAACTGACCGAAATCGCCGATACGCTTGTGGCCAATGCCGAAATGGGTGCGGCAGCGGTCATTTCCAGCCTCTATGACCTTGAAATGGACCCGGCCTCGGGCCTGCATACCCGGCTGGAGGCACTGGACAAGCTGATCGAGGTCGATCTGTTCCAGATGGGCCTGATGTTCGAACTGCGCGCCCATGCCTCGGAGGTCGGCTTGCTGCTGAACCGTGTGGCGGGGGTACGCAGTCAGGACGAACTCGATGGCATCCGGCAGGATCTGGACCTGCGCGCCAAGGTGATCGCGCGGCGTCTGGCCTCGGTGAACGATCCACGCCGCGCCGAACGGGCGCTGGTGTTGCTGCGCACCATCGGCTCGGGGGTGGCGACACCGCCGGAAACTGCCACGCTGTTCGAAACCGCCGGTTCGGTTCTGGTGCTGACCGATCACATCGCCACAGCGGAAACCGAACTGCGTCAGGCCGCTGTGACGCTGGAACTTGCGGCGGCGGCGCTTGCCGACGGGATCGAGGCACGCGCGGTCGCGGCAGGACGGGCCGCCGAACAGGCGATCACCGCGACGCAGCGGCTTTATGCCTTTTCGGCCATGCTCGCGCTGGTTCTGTCGATGGCGGTGCTGTGGTTTTATGTGCGGGGCAACCTGATCCGGCGGCTGGATGCGCTGTCGGCCCGGATGACCGGGCTGGCCGAGGGTGATCTTGGCCCGATCATCCAGCCGGACGGCGCCGACGAGATTGCAGGGATGGAACGCGCAGTCGAGGTGTTCCGTCTGCAAGCCATCGCGAACCGCGCCTTCGCGACCGAGCGCGAGCGCCATCTGCAGGAATTGCACCGCCACCGCAACGAGCTTCAGCAACTGGTGGACGAACAGACGGAACAACTGCGCGGCGAGGTCGCGGCGCATGATGCCGCCCGGGCCCGTGCCGAAGCGGCGGACCGCGCAAAGTCGGAATTTCTGGCGATGATGAGCCATGAAATCCGCACGCCGATGAACGGGGTTCTGGGCATGTTGCGCAGCCTGCCGCAGGAAGGGCTGACGGATCATCAGGCCGCCCGCATCAATGTTGCCCTCGCCTCGGGCAATGGCCTGATGGGGCTTCTGAACAGCATTCTGGATTATTCCAAACTGGATCAGGGCACCGCCGACACTGAAAGCATGGCCTTCGACCTGACGGAGGCGCTGCATGATATCACCCTGCTGATGGCGCCGGTGGCCGAGGAGAAGGGCTTGCAGTTGCGCACGGTGCTGCCGGAAGCGCCGGTCCCACCCTTGCAGGGCGATATGGGCAAGCTGCGGCAGATCCTGTTCAACCTGCTGTCGAATGCCGTCAAGTTCACCGCCACAGGCGAAGTGGTGCTGCGCGCCATTCTT
The DNA here is from genome assembly GCF_003054195.1 of Gemmobacter caeni. Taxonomy (GTDB): domain Bacteria; phylum Pseudomonadota; class Alphaproteobacteria; order Rhodobacterales; family Rhodobacteraceae; genus Gemmobacter; species Gemmobacter caeni. The sequence goes on along the minus strand of NZ_QBKP01000026.1, from coordinate 17,320 downwards.
CTGCCGACCGACGGGCGCGACGGCGTGTTGCGCCTGCGCTTTCAGGTCGAGGATACCGGAAAGGGCATCGCACCCGAGGCGATGGAGCGGATTTTCACCCCCTTCCAGCAAGAAGACGCCCAGACCGCCCGCACCTATGGCGGCACCGGGCTTGGCCTGTCGATCTCGCGCAGGCTGGCCGGGTTGATGGGTGGGATTCTGACCGCCGAAAGCCGCGCGGGCAAGGGCGCGACGTTCACCCTGACCGTGCCGTTCCAGCGCGCCGAGGCCGCGCCTGCCGACAGGATGATCACCCTGCCGGAACCCGCCGCACGGCCGCTGAAGGTGCTGGTGGTCGAGGATCACCCGGTCAATCAGGAGGTCGCGCGATCCTTCCTGCGGACGCTCGGGCACCATTGCACCCTGACGGAAACCGGCGAGGCAGCGGTGGCGCTGGTGGCTGAGGGCGGCTTTGACGCCGTGCTGATGGATGTGAATCTGCCCGGCATTTCCGGCATCGAGGCAACCCGCAACATCCGCGCCCTGTCCGGCCCGATGGCCGCGCGGCTGCCGGTCATCGGCCTTTCGGCCCATGTGCAGCCCGAAGATGTGCAGGCCTGCCGGGCTGCGGGCATGAATGACATCATCGCCAAGCCGCTGTCGCCGGAAACGCTGGTTGCCGTGCTGAACCGCCACAGCCAGGCCCCCGCAGTGGCCGCCTCGGTCCAGGCAGCACTGGCCGACCTCGGGCCGGACCAGACCCGCACCCTTGTCCGGCTGATGCTGGAATCGCTGCGGCCGGGGGCCGAGGCTGTCATCGCGGCGGTCCGCGCCGGGGACCGGACGGCGCTGTCACGCCAGGCGCATCAGCTGAAAAGCGCGGTCGGTAATTTTGACATGCCCGAGCTTCTGGCGCTTCTGTCCGGGCTGAACCGGACGGATGCGCTGCCGGATGAAGCCACGCTCGCCGCCTTGCGGGCTGCTGTCGCGCGGGCGGAGCATGATCTGCGTGACACGCTGTCCGTACTGTCCGCGCCTGTGCCGTTCATGCCAGCGGCGCAGTGAACACATAGCCCTCGCCGTGCGAAGTGCCAAAGATCCGCGGGACTTTCGGGTCATCGCCGAATTTCTCGCGCAGGCGCTTCACCATCACATCCACCGTCCGCGTACTGGTCACGTTGCGTCGGTGCGTGATGGCCGACAGCAGCCTGTCCCGGTTCATCACGATTCCGGGGTTCAGGACGAAAGCGCGCAGCAGTTCGTATTCCGCGCGGGTCAGCTGGATCGACTCTCCCCCCGCCCCGACCACATGCCGCGCCGCCGTGTCGAAGGTGAAACCGGCAAAATGCACCACCCGGCGCGCCAGTTGCCGCATGGCCGCCGTGCGGCGCAGCAGGTTCTTCACCCGCGCCAGCAATTCGCGACGGTTGAACGGCTTGCAGACATAGTCATCCGCCCCCAGTTCCAGCCCGACGATGCGGTCGACATCATCGGTGCGGCCTGACAGCAGGATGATACCGATTTCCGACCGCGCCCGCTGTTCGCGCGTGATTTCCAGCCCGTCCTTGCCGGACAGGTTGATATCGACGATCAGCAGATCCGGGCTTTCCTGGTTCAATACCCGTTCAGCGGCCTCGGCCCCCGCACAGACGGTCACGCGATAACCGAAGGTTTCAAGATACCCGGCAAGTGCGGTCCGGGTTACCGCATCGTCTTCGATCACAACGATATGCGCCGCTGCTGAGGTCAAGGGTCGATCCGCCTCGTCTTGCTGGTTGATATTCTGTTAACATCTTGTAACAACTTTTTCCAGCCTGTTCATCCCGGTGGTCTGACCTGTTCACAAGCGCTGGCTAACATTGCCTCTCAGGAAAGATGTCACCTTTCCGGGGAAAAACGCCGCCCCGACACCGGCGCCAGACAACAGGGACCGAAAACCATGCAGAACAGAACGCGCCTGCTCATCTCCACAGCAGCTCTTGTGCTGACCACCGGAACCGCAATCGCCGAGGATTCCCCGGACCCGATCATCATTCCGATTCACAACTGGTCCAGCCAGATCGTGATGTCCAACGTCGTCGGACAGATGTTCCAGTCGCTTGGCAATTCCGTCGAATATGTCTCGACCGACAGTCAGGCGGTGTACGAGGCGATCCGTCTGGGCGATGCCACGCTGGAGCTGGAGGTCTGGGAAGGCGCCTTCGGCAATTCGTTCCGCGCGGCGGTCGAGAAGGGCGGCATCCACGACGTCGCCACCCATACCGCCATCACCCGCGAGGACTGGTGGTATCCGATGTGGACCAAGGATGCCTGCCCCGGCCTGCCCGACTGGAAGGCGCTGAACGAATGCGCCGGGCTGTTCGCCACGCCCGAAACCGGCGACAAGGGTCGTTTCCTTGGCGGCCCGGTGGACTGGCTGAAACATGACCAGGAAAAGGTCGATGCGCTTGGCATGAACTTCGTCGTGGTCAATGCCGGATCTGCCGCCGCGCTCTGGGCAGAAATCGCCGCAGCGGAGAAAAGCAAGACCCCGATCGTCCTGTTCAACTGGACACCCAACTTCGCCGAAGCAGTCTGGCCCGGCGAATTCGTGGAATTCCCGGCCTGGGAGGAAGGCTGCGACAAAGACCCGGCAAAGGGCCCGCTGCCGGACAAGGTTTATGACTGTGGCAATCCGGCCAATGGCTATCTGAAGATCGCGGCCTGGGACGAGATGAAGACCAAATGGCCCAAGGCCTATTCGGTGCTTCAGAAAGTGAATTTCACCAATGCCCAGATCGCGGAAATGGCCAAGCTCGTCGATGTGGACGGCATGGAACCCGAAGATGCCGCAGCGGAATGGCTGACCGCGAACGAGGCCGTCTGGAAGCCCTGGACCGAGTGACTTCGCCCGAGCGTACGTCCGTCACTTCCCTGTGACAGCACGCCCAACTCCACCCGGCCTGGCCGGGTGGCCCTTTCTTCCCTGCGAGGTCCGGCAATGGCTCAAGACAAAAGTGTGATTTCCTGCAAGAATGTCTGGAAGGTTTTCGGCGATCACCCGGCGCAGCTGGCTGGCCGGCTGGGCCCCGACACCACGATGGAGGAACTGCGCGCCAGCGGCCATATCGCGGCGGTGCGCAACGTCTCTCTCGATATCGCACGCGGCGAGATGCTGGTGGTGATGGGGCTGTCCGGTTCGGGCAAATCCACGCTGATCCGCTGTCTTGCCCGGCTGATCGACATTACCTCCGGGGCGATCACGGTCGAAGGTCGCGATCTGGGCGCGATGACGGAAACCGAGCTGATCGACCTGCGCCGCCGCAAGATGGGCATGGTGTTTCAGAGCTTCGGCCTGCTGCCGCATCGCACCGCTCTGGAAAACGTGGCCTTTCCGCTGGAAATGCGTGGGCAGGACCGGATTTCGCGCATCGCGCGGGCCAGCGAGATGCTCAATCTGGTTGGTCTGGGTGGGCGCGAAGGCTATTTCCCGCGCGAGCTTTCGGGCGGGCAGCAACAGCGTGTCGGCATCGCCCGCAGTCTGGCGGTAGAGCCGGACATCTGGTTTCTGGATGAACCCTTTTCGGCGCTGGACCCGCTGATCCGGCGCGAGATGCAGGATGAATTCCTGCGACTCAAGGCCATGATGGCCAAGACCATCGTCTTCATAACCCATGATTTCGACGAGGCGCTGCGCCTTGCCGACCGTATCGCCATCATGAAGGACGGCGCGGTCGAACAGATCGACACGCCCGAACGCATCGTCATGGCCCCCGCCACGCCCTATGTCGCCAAGTTCACCTCGGCGGTGGATCGTGCAAGGGTGGTACATGCCGGGGCGCTGGCGCTGCCGGTGAGTGGGCGGTCCGTCGAGGGCACGGCGCTGCCCGCTACCGAAACGCTGCACACGCTGGCCCGCCGCATCCTTCAGGACGACCGGCCGATGATTCCGGTCAGCGGTGCGGATGGCAGGATCAGCGGCGTGATCGACCGTGCCGCCGCGCTGGATCTTCTGCTGGGGCCTGCGGCATGAGCGGCGCCCTGTCCCGCCTTCCCCGGCCCGCGCTGGCCCTGTTCTGCCTTGCGGCGCTGCTGTGCCTCGGCCGCTTCATCCTGCCGGACGGGCTGATGCGCCTGCCGGAGCCGTTGATCCTGCCCTTTGCCCGCTGGATCAACACGGCTTTTGCCTTCCTGCGCGATGATCTGGGCCTGATGGTGGTCACCCGCGCCATTTCGGATGCGGTGGAATTCTGCCTCGATGTGACGGCAAACCTGCTTTACGGCAAATCGCGCTGGCCCATGCTGGGGCCGATCCCCTGGGTGGTGATCGCCGCCACCATGGGTATGGCGGGCTATGTTCTGGCCGGATGGCGCCTGGCACTGCTGTCGGCTGGAACCTTCGTCTGGATCGCGGTCATGGGCCAGTGGAAATGGGCGATGGAGACGCTTTCCGTCATCGTGGTCGCGGCGCCCTTCTCGGTGCTGCTGGGGATACTGGCGGGCACGCTCGCGTGGCGCTTCCGCCGGGTCGAGCGGGTGATGAACCCGATCCTCAACATCGCGCAGTCGCTGCCGCATTTCGCCTATATGATTCCGGTTGTGGTGTTCATCGGCGTCGGGCCGAAAGCGGGCGCCATCGTCACCATCATCTTCTCGGTGCCACCGATGATCCGCATGACGCTGCTGGGCCTGCGCGCTGTGCCGCCCGAGATCATCGAAAGCGGCAAGATGAGCGGCACAACCAAATGGCAGCTGATGCGCAGCGTCCGCATTCCGGCGGCCCGGACCGAGCTGCTGATCGGGATAAACCAGGTCATCATGCAAAGCCTTGCCATGGTGGTGCTGGCCTCGTTCATCGGCATGCCGGGGCTGGGGCAGAAGCTGCTGAACCTGCTGCAATCGCTGAAGATCGGGCTGTCGGTGGAAATCGGCATCACCATCGTACTGCTGGCCGTGGTGCTGGACCGGCTGTCGAAGGCCTGGGCGCTGAAACAGCCCGAGCATCTGACTGCGGGCGCATCCTGGATGGTGCGCAACCGGCATCTGCTGATCTGGCTGGGGCTTTGCGCTGCCGGCTTCGCGCTGGCTGCCCTGCATCCCTATTTCGCGGTGGTCGAGCGCAAGCAGGCGCTGACCCTCGCCGGACCGATAGATGCCGGGGTGGACGGCTTCATCCGCCTGGTCACCCCGCTGACCGACTGGCTGCGCTGGTTCCTGATCACCTGGGTTCTGATCCCGCTGCGCGACGGCTTCCTGTGGCTGCCCTTTTCGGCGGTGCTGGCCTTTCTGGCCGGGCTGGGATGGCTGGTCGGCGGCGCGCGGTCTGCGCTGATCTGTCTGGCCTTCATCCTGCCGATTGCCCTGTCGGGCTGGTGGGACCGCGCCATGATCACGGTCTATACCGTCACGGTGGCCGTTGTCATCGCGCTGCTGATCGGCCTGCCGCTGGGGGTATGGGCCGCGGGGCGCCCTGCGCGCGCCAGCCGGTTTATCCTGATCTGCGACACGCTTCAGACCTTCCCCAGCTTCATCTACCTTATCCCGGTGGTCATGCTGTTCGGCGTCAATGACGTGGCGGTGATCGCGGCGGTGATGGTGTTTGCCACGGTCCCGATTCTGCGTTTCACCATCGAGGGTCTGCGCGGCGTGCCCGCCGAAACCATTGAGGCCGCCGCCATGTCAGGCGCCGGTCCCCGACAGGTTCTGTGGCATGTGAAACTGCCGCTGGCCGTGCCCACGCTGGTGATCGGCGCCAATCAGTCGATCATGTTCGCCCTCTTCATGGTCATCATCGCCGCCTTCATCGGCACACAGGATCTGGGGCAGGAAATGCAGCGCGCCCTGTCGTCCACTGACGTGGGCAAGGGGCTGGTGCTTGGCTTTGCCGTCGCCTTCATGGGGCTGATGGCGGATCACCTGCTGCTGACCTGGGCCGCAGGCCGCCGGAAAAAGCTGGGCGCCGCGCAATCCGCCGCCTGATCCGCCGGCCGCAGGGAAACCACCGCCCCGGATCCGGGGCGGTGGTTTCCGTTCGGGGGGGTAACGCCGGGGCGCGCGGATCTTTTTCGGGATGAAAGCCGCGCATGGCTTCGTATGTGTCAGGAATTTCCCCTGAACACGGGCCAGCATGTCAGACGCCTTTGCCATTTCCGCGACCATGCCGCTGCCCGGCGATCCGGCCCCGTGGTTCTACCAGCGCACCCCAGCCAATCCCCGCTTTGCCTTCGATACCACAGCCGGACGCCATATCGCGCTTTGCTTTCTGGGCTCGACGCGGGATGCACAGGCGCAGGCCGCCATCCGCGCGGTTCTGGCCCGGACGGACCTGTTCGACGACGAACACGCCTGCTTCTTCGCGGTCAGCAATGATCCCGGCGACGAGGCGCAGGGCCGTCTGGCCAACCGCACACCCGGCTTCCGGGTGTTCTGGGATTTCGACCTGTCGGTGGCCAAACTATATGGCGCGGTTCCGGCCGATGCGGATACAGCCGCCAGACAGCTGGCCATGAACCGCTTCTGGCTTCTGCTGGACCCGACGCTGCGGGTGGTGGCCACAATCCCATTCCGCGCCGATGGCGGCGATGTGGCCGAGTTCCTGGCGCTGGTGGAGGCGCAGCCCGCCCCCGGACGCTTTGCCGGCATTGATCTTCAGGCGCCGGTCCTGTTCCTGCCCCGGCTGTTCGAGCCTGACCTTTGCCGTCATCTGATCGGACTTTACGAGTCCCATGGCGGCACCGAAAGCGGCTTCATGCGGCAGGTCAACGGCCGCACTATCGGCATGACAGACCGCAAGCACAAGCAGCGCAGCGATTTTGACATCACCGACAAGGATCTGATCGCCAGCCTGCAAAGCCGCTTCCTGCGGCGCGTCGTGCCGGAAATCGCCAGGGCACACCAGTTCAGGGTCACCCGGATGGAGCGGTATATCGTTTCCTGCTATGCTGCCGAGGATGGTGGCCATTTCGCGGCACATCGCGACAATACCACCTCTGGCACCGCGCATCGCCGGTTTGCGGTTTCGGTCAACCTCAACGACGATTTCGACGGCGGCGAGGTCAGCTTTCCCGAATACGGGCCGCGCGGCTTCAAGGCACCGCCGGGCGGGGCAGTGGTGTTTTCCTGCTCGCTTCTGCACAAGGTGAGCCGCGTAACCCGGGGACGTCGCTATGCGTTTCTGCCATTCCTGTATGACGATGCCGCCGCGCATCTGCGCGAACGCAATGCGGCACTGGTCGGAGAGAAAGGATCGGGCTATCGCGCGGGATGAAACCGCGCGCCGCTCCGTATACCGGGCATGAAGAGTTTTGACGTGACCCCCCATCTGGAGCCGATGCGCCGTTACGCACGGGTTCTGACGCGTGCCGAAACGGAAGCGGACGATCTGGTTCAGGGCGCCCTGCTGAAGGCCTATGAACGGCGCGGCAGCTTCCGGGCGGGCGCGGACCTGCGCGTCTGGCTCATGGCGATCCTGCACAATCTCTTTATCGATCAAAGGCGCGCGCACCGCGCTTCGGTCGCACGTGAACAGGCCTGGGCCGACAGCAACCCCGGATTTTCGCCGCCCGAAGGCGAACATGTCGTCCGGCTGGAGCAACTCCGCCAGGCATTTCTCGCGCTGCCCGCCGAACAGCGCGAGGCGCTGCATCTGATGGGGGTCGAGGGGCTGAGCGTGACCGAGGCCGCCACAATCCTCAATATCCCGGCCGGAACAGTCATGTCACGGGTCGGCCGGGCCCGTGCCGCCCTGCGGCGTTTCGAAGACGGCCCCGCCGCCCGGGCGGTTCCCCCTTCCCTCAAACTGGTGCGAGGCCAAGATGACAGGTGATCCCCAGGACCAGATCGAGACGGATATCGCCGCCTTCATCAACGATCAGCTTGACGGCGAGCAACGCTATGCGGTGGCAGAACATCTGTCGCGGCATCCGGGGCGCGCCGCAGAAGTGATGGCCGAAATGCGCCTCACCGAAGGTTTGCGGCTGGCCATGGCTGCGGTGGAAAGCCCCCCTCCGCCGCAGATGCGGCTGGCCGCAAGCCGACTGGAGACAGGGCTTGCGCAGCGCCAGTCACTGCGCCGCTGGCTACCTTTCGCCGCAGCGGCGGCGATGTTTGTCATGGGCTGGACCGCACAGGGCCTTTACCCCCGGACGCCCGAAACCCCCTCGGGCGATATTGCCCGGCTTTTCGAGACCGCACTGGACGTGCAGGATGCCGTGAGCCTGCGCATCGCGCTCAGCAACGATCTTGGCCCGATGCCGAAAGATCCCACCCGCATCGCGGCCCGGCTGGGCATTGATCTGCCACGGCTGCCGCAGGGCTGGTCGATCCGCGCCGCGCAGATCGTGGCCACGCCGGAACGTCCGGGCGTCGCCCTGGTCATCGAAACGCCTGATCTGGGGGAAATCCTGCTGTTCAGCGTGCTGCGCAGTGTCGACGGACCGGACATGCCCGCCACGGCGACCGCCCGTGGAGACGGCGCGCTGGCGTTCTTTGAACGCAACCGCACCGCCTTTGTGCTGGTCGACAATTCCGGCACCGCCACGGATTTGCGGCGCGGCGCGGAAGTGCTGCGCCATCGGTTCAACTGACGGTGCCGCAGCACATGAAAGACATCCGCCTGACCCCCGCCGAGCTTGCCCTTGCCTCTGCGCAGGAGGCGCTGGATCGCAGGGATCTTCAGGGTGCGGTCACCGCTTTTGCCCAGGCAAGGGCAGCAGGCGCCTCGACACGGCTGACCGCGCGCGGCCATGCGCTTGCGCTGTCCGAACTGGGCCGCCACGCCGAGGCAGTGGAAGCTTTCAAGCCCCTGTTTGCCAAGGCGCAGAAGGATGGCGCCACTGTCAATCTGATGGGGGTTCTGCTGAAACGCGCCGGGCGGCTTGGAAAGGCTGCCGAAGTTCTGGAGCTTGCCCGCAAGCTGCGCCCGCATGACCGGTCACCCTGGCAGAACCTTGGCAATGTCTATGAGGCTCTGGGCCAGCCGGATAAGGCGGCGGCCTGTTTCCGCAGTGCCCTGAAGATCGAGCCGACATCGGCAACGCTCTGGCGGCTTCTGGGGCGTCAGCAGATGGCACTGTCGCAAACAGAGGAAGCCTGCGATTCCTTCCGGCGTGGCCTGGCTCTGGCGCCGCGCGATACCGAGATGACGGCGTTTCTGGTTCAGGCGCTTCAGGTTGCCGGGCGCGTGGACGAGGCGCGCGCCCTGATTGCAAAGCTGTGCGAAGAGCGGCCCGGGGACAGCGAACTGGCTGTCATCGACGCGCGGCTGTCCTTTCGCAGCGGCGATGTGGCACGGGCTCAGGCCATCCTGAACGCGGTTCTGGCGCAGGACCCGGCACATCTGGCCGCCAACCTGCAACTGGCCAACCTGATCGGGGACAGTGATCGCGAACAGGTGAACCGGGCGCTGGAACGGGCGGTCGCGGGTCATCCCGACAGTTTCGTGGCGCTGGACCGGCTGACCGAAAGCCTGTCGCGCAGCCGGTATGGCAACGAGGCGGATCATATCGAACGGGCCTACCATCTGGCCAAACGGCTGATGGAACGGTTTCCAACGCGCATCCCCGAGGCCGCGCGTACCCTGCGGACCATCCTGCAACGGGTGCTGGACGAAGACCGGATGGCGCAGACCGGCAGCCTGGACAACCTGCTGCCGCTTTGGCAGGCCCAAGGATTGCATTCCTCGGTTCACTATGAACTGGGGCAGGTGCAGACCCTGGACGACCGGCTGAAGCTGGTGGACTGGCATCGGCAATGGGGACGCCGCGTTGCCCGCCAGATCACCCCGGTTCCGCCCGTCGCCCTGCCGGCGCTTGCCGGTGGCCGCAAGCTGCGCGTGGGCTTCATGTCCTCCGATCTGCGGCACCATCCGATCACCTATTTCACCCTGCCGTTGCTGGAAAACTATGATCGCGATGCGGTCGAAGTCTTCTGTTATTCCTTCAGCGAGAAGGAACCCGATCAGGTGCAGCGTCATCTGGAAGCGCAGGTGACCGGCTTTCGTCACTGGCCGAAGCGCCCGGATGATCAGGTGGCCGAAGGGATCGCGGCGGACGGGCTCGATATCCTGTTCGAACTCGGCGGGTCCACGGCGATGAACAAGCTGGAGGTGATGGCCCGACGGCCCGCGCGTCTGGGGGCAAGCTGGCTGGGCTATCCGCATTCGGCGGGGCTGGAACAGATCGACCTGATCCTGACCGATCCCTATCTCCAGCCCGAAGACCCGCGCCTGCTGATCGAACGGCCCTTCGCGATGCCCGAAACCTGGGTCGCTCTGTCGCGACTGTTCTGGCCGCACGAGATCGCGGAGGGCACGCCGCAGACGCGCAAGGGCCATCTGACCTTCGGCACGGCGAACAATCCGTACAAATACACCCCCGCCTGTCTGGACGCCTGGGCGGCGGTACTGCGGGTCGTACCGGGATCGCGGTTCCTGTTCCTGCGGCCCGAAGCCGGGGTCGGAAGCTTTGTCGCGGGGGCGAGAGCCGCCTTCGCCCGCCGCGATGTCGACCCGGACCGGCTGGAGTTCATCGGTGTCCGTGGCGATCATATGCGCCACTACAACGAAATCGACATCGCGCTGGATACCCTGCCCCATGTCGGCGGCACCACGACCTGCGAGGCGCTCTGGATGGGGGTGCCCACGGTCAGCCTTGTCGGCGCGGGCTTTCCCGAGCGGCTCAGCTATTCGAACCTGTCCAATGCGGGGCTGGGCGATCTGGCGACGCTGTCGGTCGCCGATTATGTGTCCGCCGCCGCCGGTCTGGTGGCCCATCCCGCCCGCCGCCTTGCGCTGCGCCACGGCCTGCGCGCGCAGATCGCCGCGAACCCTCTGGGCCAGCCCGCGCGGTTCACCCGGAATTTCTATGATCTGGCCAGAAAGGTGGCATCCGAGTGAAGGCAGTCATTCTGGCAGGCGGGCGCGGCACGCGGCTTTCTGAAGAAACCGGGCTGAGACCCAAGCCCATGGTCGAGATCGGTGGCCGCCCGATCCTGTGGCATATCATGAAGATCTATGCCGCTCATGGTATTCAGGATTTCATCATCTGCCTTGGCTATCGCGGCTGGCAGATCAAGGAATACTTTCTGAACTACGGTCAGCTTTCCTCGGACCTTACGGTCGATCTGGCCAATGGTGCCGTCGAAGTGCTGCGGCCCGCCGCCGAACCCTGGCGGGTGACGCTGATCGACACCGGCGAGGAAACACAGACCGGCGGGCGTCTGGCGCGGGTCGGGCACCTGCTGCGCGATGACCCTGCCTTCTGTCTGACTTATGGCGATGGGGTCGGCGATGTGGACATCGGTGCCGCGGTCGCCTTTCACCGTGCACACGGGCGGCAGGCCACGGTTACCGCCGTAACGCCGCCGGGCCGGTTCGGGGCGCTGGAGCGGAAAGGCAACCTTGTCGGCGCCTTTACCGAGAAACCGGCAGGCGACGGCGGCATGATCAACGGTGGTTTCTTTGTCCTGTCGCCGGAAGTGCTGGACCGGATCAGGGACGATATGACCGTCTGGGAGCAGGAGCCGCTCAAGAGCCTCGCGCGGGATGGTGAGTTGATGGCCTTCGACCATCACGGCTTCTGGCAGCCGATGGACACGCTGCGCGACCGCGATCAGTTGCAGAGCCTGTGGGAAGAGGGCCGGGCGCCGTGGAAGCTGTGGTAAGGCGCCCCGATCCCCGGTACTGGGCCGGGCGCCGCGTGCTGCTGACGGGGCATACCGGCTTCAAGGGTGCCTGGGCAGCGCGGATGCTGGCCGCGCTTGGTGCAGATGTCACCGGCTTCGCCCTCCCCCCCGCAGCCGGGCCTGCGGCCTTCGGGGCACTGAACGTGGCCCAGGATCTGGCGCGGGATCTGCGCGGCGACCTGCGGGACGCTGGGGCGGTCAGGCAGGCCGTCGCCGGGGCGGAGGTCGTGTTGCATCTGGCGGCGCAGGCGATCGTCTCGACCGGATACCGTGATCCGCAAGGCACATGGGACAGCAATGTCACCGGAACCCTGCACCTGTTGCAGGCCCTGCGCGGCTCCGGTGCCACAGCGGCGGTCATCGTCACTTCGGACAAGGTTTACCGCAATGACGGCAGCCCCGCCTTCGTCGAGACCGATGCCCTGGGCGGCGATGATCCCTATTCCGCCTCCAAATCCGCCTGCGAGATTCTGGTTTCCAGCCACCGGGCCAGCTTTGCCGATCTGCCCGCGCTTGCGACGGCGCGGGCGGGCAATGTCATCGGCGGCGGGGATTTCGGGCCGGACAGGCTGATCCCCGATCTGGTCCGGGCGCAGCAGGCAGGCGAAGTGCTGCGTCTGCGCAACCCCGACGCGACCCGGCCGTTCCAACATGTGCTGGATGTGGTGGCAGGATATCTGCTGCTGGCCGAGACCCTGGCCACGGGTGATGCCCCGCCAGCCGTCAACCTGGGGCCGGCCGAGGCCGAACTTCCGGTGCGCGACCTTCTGGCCGGCTGGCAGGCGGCGACGGGCCGACCGCTGGACTGGCGTCTTTCCGATGCGCCCCCGATGCCCGAGAAATCACGCCTCGCGCTTGACAGCGGTCTGGCCCGCCACCGTCTGAACTGGGCACCTCGCCTTGGCACGGCACAGGCCCTGACCGAAACGGCCCGCTGGTACGATGCCTGGGCCCGCGACACCGATATGGCCGCGCACAGCGATCAGGCCATCAGCCGCTATCTGGAGATCTGACATGGCCGATGCCGTAACCCGTTGCCGCGCCTGCGATGCCCCTTTCGGCCCGGTCCTGTGCGATCTTGGTACCATGGCCGTCGCCAACTCCTACCTGCCGCCAAATGCGGACAGGGCCACCGAACCGCGCTTTCCCTTGCGAACGGTAGTCTGTTCCACCTGCCGCATGGTCCAGCTTGACCATGTGGTCGATGCCAGCGCGATTTTCAGCGATTATGCCTATTTCTCGTCTGCCTCCGCCTCGTGGCTCGGTCATGCGCGGGCGTTTTGCGATACGATGACCGCGCGGCTGGGTCTTGGCCCGAAATCGCTGGTGATCGAGGTCGCCTCGAACGACGGCTATCTGCTGAAGAATTTCGTGGCGACTGGCATCCCCTGTCTCGGGATCGAGCCTGCGGCCAATGTGGCCGAGGTCGCCCGCGCCGCCGATGTGCCGACGGAAGTGGCCTTTCTGACGCCGGAAACCGCAGGGCAACTGACCGCCCGGCATGGCCGCGCCGATCTGGTGGTAGCCAACAATGTGCTGGCGCATGTGCCCGATATCAACGGCTTTGTCGCCGGTCTCGCCCTACTGTTGGCGCCCGAAGGCGTGCTGTCGGTTGAGGTGCCGCATCTGCTGAACCTCGTCGATCAGGTGCAGTTCGACACGATCTATCACGAGCATTATGCCTATTGGTCGCTGCTGGCGGTGGAGCGGCTGTTCGCCCGCCACGGGCTTCAGGTCTTCGATGTCGAAACTTTGCCTACCCATGGCGGCAGCCTGCGCATTCTCGCTTCGGCCACTGTGCGCCCGGCCTCGCCCGCGCTTCTGGCGCTGCGCGCGGAAGAGGCAGCGCGCGGGCTGGACAGCGACGATTTCTACAGGGGCTTCAACGCCCGCGTCCGCAAGGTGCTGCAAGGCTTTCAGGCCTGGCTGGCGGCCAAGACCGACATGGGCCGCAAGGTAGCAGCCTATGGCGCGGCGGCGAAGGGCAATACCTTCCTGAATGCCGCGCGGGTGCGCCCTAAAGATCTGCTGGCGGTGGCCGATCTGTCAGCCGCCAAACAGGGCCGCCTGCTGCCCGGCAGCCATATTCCGGTGATTGCCCCGCACGAATTGCTGGCGATGGGGCCGGACGAGATTCTGATCCTGCCCTGGAACATCGCGCCCGAGATCGTCGGCCAATTGCGCAGCGCCGGATTTGCCGGGGGTCTGTGGACCGCAGTGCCGGAAATGCGGCGGCTCTGATGCGGCAGGCCCCGACACCCCTGCCCGACGTCTGGCTGGTGGAAAGCCAAAGCCACGAAGATGCGCGGGGCGGTTTCCGGCGGTCATGGTGCGCCGCAAGCTTTGCCGCGGCAGGGGTCGATTTCACGCCCGTTCAGGCCAGCCTGTCCACCAATACGGCTCCTCATACCCTTCGCGGCCTGCACTGGCAGGCCGAACCGAAGGGCGAACAGAAGCTGGTGCGCTGTGTGGCGGGCCGCATTCAGGATGTCGCGCTTGACCTGCGGCCCGAAAGCCCCGGCTATCTGCGCTGGCATGCGGTGGAGCTTTCGGCGGAAAACGGTGCGGCGCTGCTGTTGCCGCGCGGGGTTGCGCACGGGTTTCTGACGCTGACCCCCGGCGCCGTGGTGGAATATCTGATGGATGTGCCGCACAGTCCCGAGGCCGCACGCGGCGCCCGCTGGGACGACCCGGCCTTTGGCATCCGCTGGGCAGCACCGCCCGCGGCCATCTCGGGCCGTGACCGCGACTGGCCGGATTTTGTACATGGCTGATCCGGTTACGCTGACCGGCGCTACCGGCTTCGTCGGTCGGGCCATTCTGGCAGAGCTGCGGTTTCGCGGCATCCCGGTCCATGCGGTCAGCCGCCATCCCGGCCCGGCCCAAACCGGGGTGATCTGGCATCGGGCAGACCTGTTGCGCAAGGAAGACCGCGCGCGTGTTGCAGGGCTGGCGCCGCTGTTGATCCACGCCGCCTGGGAGGTGCCGCATGGCAGCTTTTGGACCGCCCCCTCCAACACGGCATGGCAGGCCGCATCGCTGGATTTGATACGCCGGTTCTGCGCGGCGGGCGGGACAAGGGTTCTGGCGCTTGGCACCTGTGCAGAGTACGATGCGCAGATCGCGGGACCATGGAATGAAGACCGTCTGATCGCCCCCTCAACCCCCTACGGGCAGGCCAAGGCGGAGTTGCATTGCGATCTGGCGGCGGTCTGTGGCACCGGGCTGGTCTGGGCGCGCCTGTTTCACCTTTATGGGCCGGGCGAGGATCGGCGCAGGCTGGTGCCATCGCTGATCGACGCCATACGACAAGGCCAGCCCGCAGAGGTCCGCGCATCGGGTCTGATCCGCGATTTTGCTTCGACCGCCCATGTGGCGCACTGCATCGTTACACTGCTGCTGTCAGGCGCAACGGGAGCTTTTGACATCGGCTCCGGCGCGGCCCGAAGCCTGGGCGCGCTGGCGCAGATCATCGCCGGGGAACTGAGCGCGCCGGATCTGCTGCGGCTGTCATCCCCGGCACAAGCCGCCGAGACCGCCATCATGGCGCCGGAACTGCACCGGCTGCGCGCCGCCATCGGGCCTTGTGACGAGCGCCCCGAAACGGCTCTGGCGGCCCATGTGCGGGCCGACCGAGAGGCCACTCCCTCTGTCTGACAGGCTCGCGACGGCGCGCTCAGTGGGTTTACTTGCCCACCTGTGCCAGGGCCAGTGCCTGTTCCAGCACCGCCGCATTCCCGATCTGGTTGGCCAGGACGAGGATCAGCCGCGCATTCAGCGCCGCGCTTTCCTCATCGCTCAGCCCGTCATGGGCGGCGATCAGCCGGGCATAGAAACCATCGGGATCGGTAATATTCGGGGTCAGGATCAGATCCATCTTCTTACTCCTTGCCGCAGGCATGACCAACGGCGCGTCGCACAGCGGATTCGTCAAAAGCGGCCCAGCGGGCGGCGACATGTTGGTCGGGGCGGATCAAAAGCACGGCTGACGTGGCCCCGCCCAGATACCGCTCTGCCAGTGCGCCGGTCGCATCATCGTTGACCGACAGCTTGACGCGCCGCAGCGCAATGCCCCCCACATCCAGTTGTTCCGGCGCATCGGCGTCGATTGTCAGCAGCACGAAGTCCCCGCCCAGCCTGTCCAGCACGAAACCATCAGCCAGCGGAGCATCGGGGCAGGGCGCACCCGGCCGCGTGCGCGCGGGGGCCTCGGGCAGGGCATCCTCGCCATTCAGCGGCCCGTTGTCATAGACACAGGGCAGTGACAGCCGCCCCGAATTTACCAGCGGGCGGGCGAAGGCATGCTTTTCCGCCAGTTGCAGAACCGCGTTGCGGAAAGTGTGGCTGATCTTCGATTTCGGCGTGATGAAATCGGTGGAACGGCTGGAGTTCAGGATGTTCTCGTCCGCCGCGAAACACCGTTCGGTATCATAGCTGTCCATCAGGCTTTCAGGCGCCTGCTCCTTCAGCACCAGACCCAGTTTCCAACCAAGGTTATCCACATCCTGCATGCCGGAATTGGCCCCGCGTGCCCCGAACGGCGAAACCTGATGCGCGGAATCCCCGGCAAACAGCACCCGGCCATGGCGGAACCGCTTCATGCGGCGGCACTGGAACGTGTAGATCGAGGACCAGACGATGTCATAGCCCAGCCCTTCGCCAAGGAAAGCATCCAGCCGGCGGCGGATGTTTTCCTCTTTCATCTCTTCCTTGCGGTCGACGTTCCAGCCGATCTGGAAATCGACCCGCCACACATCATCCGGCTGTTTGTGCAGAAGGGTCGAGGCCCCCGCGCCATGCGTGGGTTCGAACCAGAACCAGCGCTCGGTCGGGAAATCGTCATTGTGCATGCGGATGTCGGCGATCAGGAAGCTGTCCTGAAACACCCGCCCCTCGAAATCCAGCCCCATCATGCCGCGCAGCGGGGACGAGGCCCCATCACAGCCGATCAGCCAGTCGGCCTCGATCCGGTACGGTCCTTCCGGCGTCATGATGTCCAGAACGACGTGATCGTCCCTCACTTCGATGGCGTCCAGCCGGTTCTTGCCGCGAATTTCAATCGGTGTGCCGGTGGCCTGCAATTCACGCACACGCTCCACCATGAAGCGCTCGAAATAGGGCTGTTGCAGGTTGATGAAGGCCGGATACTTGTGCCCGGCCTCGGGCAGCAGGTTGAAGTCATAGATCTGGCGATCCTCGTGGAATACCTTGCCAAGGTTCCAGACCACGCCCTTTTCCACCATCGGCCTGCCGCAACCGTAGCGGTCGGCGATTTCAAGGGTGCGCTTGGCAAAGCAGATGGCCCGGCTGCCCATGCCGATGCCCTCGTGATCGTCCAGCACCAGCACGGGGATGCCCTGCTGGCCCAGATCCAGCGCCGTGGCGATGCCGATGGGGCCGCCGCCGACGATGACCACCGGATGCCGCACGGGCTGCGCCGCATCCTGATCAGAGGAGCGTTCGTAGGGGTATAGCTTGAAAGCCAGGCTGTAACGATCGTTCAGCACGTCAGCATCCTCCGGGGAAATGTCGGGAGCGGGGGCCGGGGTTGCCGACCCCCGAAGGGATCAGCCTTGCAGGGCTTCCCACATTTGTTGATCGCGTTGTGCGGTCCAGATTTTGGGAGTGTCGATGCCTTTTGCTTCGTCGTATGCGCGGGCGACGTTGAAGGGGAGGCAGT
>NZ_QBKP01000025.1 GCF_003054195.1 Gemmobacter caeni | reverse complement strand
GGCAGGGCCGATCCGGGCCAGGCTGGCCGGAAACGGAACCCCCAACGCGTCTTCTACGGCCTTGCGGGCAGGGCCGGGCGGCAGGCGGACGCAGAACCGCGCCTCCGCCCGGTCAAGGCCAAGGTCATACAAATGATGCCCCCTTGCCCCGAAATCCAGCGCGGCATCATCGCGGCCAAGCGGTGTCAGAACTCCGTGGCGATCGGCACGGCGCTTTTCGCGCAGGGTGACAAGGGCGATGCGCGTCGCCGGGTTGTCCTCGGGGCCGAAGGCCAGAGCACGGACCCATTTGTCAATGACCAGCCGCAGCGCACCGCCCGGGGTGCGGGCGATGACGGTCTCGCCCTCGACTGTCACTTCGACCGTCGCCCCAGGTCGAGGGGCAAATTCGCCGACTGCGCCCACCACTCCCATGACCCAGGTTCCCGCGCCGCGAGCCAGCCTATCTGCAACGAAGGCACGAGTTTCTTCGACCGTCCAGTGAAGCCGGCGCACCGAAAGACCAAGAGCGGCGAACCGCTCGGGCAGCGCGCGCCAGACCGAGGCGCGGAACGTGGCGGAGCCCGTGCGCCAGATGGCAATTTCGTCGGTGGTGCGGGCGCAGCCAAGGCACCAGCGGGTCGCCGCGTCGATCCGGCAGACGCCGGTGCAGGGGCTGACCGTATCGCTGGTGATCATGGTGTCCCCTTTGCCGCGCGTCGGCCTGTCTGCTGCATCACATGGATCTCCTGCGCAAAAGCCAGACAAAGAACGCGCCGCCCACCAGACCGGTAACGATGCCGATCGGCATGTCCTCGGGGGCCATGACGGTGCGGGCGGCGATGTCTGCCCAGAGAAGTAGAACCGCCCCCAGCATGGCGCTGCCCGGCAGGACGCGGGCGTGGTCGCCGCCGACGATCATCCGCACGATATGCGGCACCATCAGCCCGATGAAGCCGATGATGCCCGAGAATGCAACCATCGCCCCGGTGATCAGCGCTCCCGCGACAAAGACCTGCAGGCGGAACCGGGCGATGGGGATGCCCAATGTCGCCGCTGTCTCGTCGCCCACGGTCATGGCGTTCAGATCGCCCGACCGCAACCAGAGCCAGAGACCAAGCGGTATCAGCACCACCAGGGGCCAGATCAGATGCGACCATTGCGCCAGGCCAAGGCCGCCCAGCATCCAGAACACCACCGTATGCGTGGCGCGCGGATCGCCAAGAAAGATCAGAAGGTTCGTAAGCGCCATCACGATGAACGACACCGCCACCCCCGCCAGAACCATCCGGTCGGCCGATGTCGCCTGCGCGGTCTGGATGGCCCCCAGAACCAGTGCCGTAGTCGCCATCGCACCAAGGAAAGCCAGCAGCGGAACGGTCGACAGCCCGAGGAACAGCCCGGTGTGCAAAAGCGCCAGGATCGCCCCGAAGGCCGCGCCGGAGGAAATGCCCAAGAGATGCGGATCGGCCAGCGGGTTGCGGGTGACGGCCTGCAAGGCTGCACCCGTCATCGCCAGCCCCGCGCCGACAAGGCTTGCCAGCACCGCGCGGGGCAGCCGCAGGTCCCAGTCGATGGCCTGATGCCCCGGCGGCCAGTCCACCGGCGCGGTATCGGGCCGGACGGCATTGGTCAGCACCCCCCAGACCGTGCCCATCGGAATGAAGACTGCGCCGACGCTGACGGCAAGCGAGAAGGACAGGACCAGCACGATGGCACCCACCGCCAGAAGCAGGGCCAGTCGGCGCTGATGGACAGAGCGGGCGGTCATGCTGATCCCTGCCGTCATGGCGTCACTTCGCGCGCAGCGCTTCGGCCAGCTTGCGCACGGCGGCGATGTTGCGGGGGCCGGGCGTTGCCTCGACATATTCCAGAACGACGAAACGGTCGTTCTTCACCGCATCCATGTTAGCGAAGGCCGGGTTTCCTTTCATGAAAGCGATCTTCTGTTCCGCCGTCACATCACCGTAGTTGACGATCACGACCACTTCCGGGTTACGCTCGATCACCGCTTCCCAGCCGATCTCGGCCCAGCTTTTCTCCAGATCGTCCATGATGTTCACACCGCCCGCCGCCTCGATGATTGCGGTGGGCATGGCGTAGCGACCGGCGGTAAAGACGGCATCCTCGCCCGAGTCGTAGACAAAGACGCGCGGCGCGGTGCCCAGCGGGGCGAGTGGGGCCAGATAGTCCGCCAGATCCCTGCGATAGCCCTCGACCAGGGCTGCAGCCTTGTCTTCGACCCCGAAGATCTTCCCGAGGTTCAGAAGGTCGTTGTACATGTCCTCCATGCTGATCTTGTCTCTCGGCATGATGTGGATGCAGCTTTCGGTCAGCTCATAGACCTTGATGCCATAGGGCTCCAACGTCTCGGGTGTGACCTCGCCGCCGACTTTCATGCCATAGTTCCAGCCGGCAAAGAAGAAGTCGGCTCCAGCGCCGATCAGCACCTCTTTCGACGGATATTTCGCCGAGAGTTCAGGCAGTTCGGCCACGCCATCGCGCAGGCCCTCGTCCAGCGTCTTCCATCCCGAGATGCCGGTATAGCCAACCATTCTGTCGGTCAGGCCAAGCGCCAGCATCATTTCGGTCAGGTTCACGTCGTTCGAGATGGCGGCCTTGGGGGCGGCGTCGAAAGTGACCTCGCGGTTGCAGCTTTGCACCGTCACGGGAAAGGCCAGCGCCGGAAGAGGGACAAGCGCCAGAAGGGCGGATAAGGCGAGCTTCACGACGGGTTCTCCTTGTATGTCAGATGGAAGGTCAGATGGCCACGTCCTGAGGGGGCTAGGGTTTCAGGGCGTACGGTCACACCGAAAACGGTTTCAAGCCGGTCGGGATGCAGTGTCTCGGCGGTCGCACCTTGGGCTTGGACCCGGCCTTCGTGCAGAAGGACCATCTGGTCGCACAGACCAGCGGCCAGGTTCAGGTCATGCAGGCTGATGACGATGGTCAGTCCCAGACCCCGGATCAGGTCCAGCACTTCAAGCTGATGACGGATGTCAAGATGGTTAGTCGGCTCGTCCAGCACCAGAAGCTCCGGTTCTTGTGCCAGCGCGCGGGCGACCATAGTGCGCTGCCGCTCCCCCCCTGAAAGCGTGCCGAAAGTGCGATCGGCCAGATGTGACAGGTCAAGCCTGGCGATAGCCGCAGCTACTGCCGCGGCATCCCGTGCCCCGTCGCGGGACAAGCCCCGACGATGCGGCGCCCGGCCGAGGTCGACAATTTCGCGCAAGGTTAGGGCGAAGTCGGTGGGCTGTTCCTGCAAGACGGCTGCGACCTGCCGCGCCGCGCCGCGCCCGTCCAGTGCCCAGAGGTCGCGCCCGCCCAGAAGCACCCGCCCCCAGCGGGGCCGCAGGAATCGGTAGATCAACCGCAGAAGCGTGGACTTGCCCGCCCCGTTCGGCCCTACCACTCCCAAGATTCCACCCCGGTGCAACGATAAGCTGACGTCGCGCAGAACGGGCGGTCCGAGCCTCGGCCCCCATCCTGCACCCTGTAATTCCAGATACGGCGTCATTGCAAAGCCACGCCCTGTAGCTGCGCCAACATGACGGGAGCTCTGTCCGCCGCTCGGGGATCATTTCGGCGAAAAGCCGACATTCCGTTGCCGATACGGTCCAGCCCAGGCGGCAAGGTCGCTCACAATCCGCAACCCGCATCTTGCCCGAGAGCGAGAAGTCAGGCTCGACGAAGGGCGCGGCCACCGCGATCTGACGCGTCGGCGCAGCCAGAAGCCGCAGTTCTGTGGCACAAGGCGCGCTGGTATGCGAGCAGTCTTCGCAGTGGGTCAGTCGCTGAATGGTGAACATGGCGTCGAGACCTTCGCCCTTGGGGCGGGGTCAAGGCGCAGCAATTGGGCGGCAGGGGCCGGTCCGTCATCCTGTCTCTCCTCCGGGACACCCCGCCCGGGTTGGTTGAAAACTAGATGGCAGGTCTCCTGACTCGCGGGTCGTAGCCCTCCTGCGCCTTCCCGGGGGATCATACCCCAGTGGCCGTTGCAGGATGGCTCACCGCTTACAGTTGCGGGGGCAGTCACGGATTCGGCGCCTGTTGGCTACACCTCACCGAGTTCCCTTTTCAGCCGTCCGCTTCGCAGCGGCCGGGCACCATCTCGTTCAAGAAGTCAGATATGGCAGAGCGAGTCAATCGGAGATCCCACGCCGTGCGCCTCTCAGGAGGCCGTTGGGGGCGCTGAGACCCGCCGCGCTCGAAATGGCTGATTGGAAGAAAGAGGGCAGGCCAGCGCTCTCAGTGTCCAGCGGCGGCCATCATGGCGGAATTCGGTTATTGTCCAGGGCCCAATATCCAGTGACCAGAAAGCCGGTGCAGGAGCCTCGAGGATGTGGAGGACAAGCGCCCGAATTACGGGGCTATGCGTGAACGCCAAACAGTGCGTGCCATCCTGGGAAAGACCCTGCAGCCAGTCAGCAACACGCAGAACCAGATCGCTACGGCTTTCGCCGCCGTGACCGCGCCAGGTCGGGTCGTCGATCCATTGCACCAGGGCTTCAGGCTCGGTTTCAGCAACCTGAGCCAGAGCCAGACCCGTCCAGCGGCCGCAGTCCAGATTGGCCAACGCCGAGTCTGTCTTTGGTGCGACCCCCAGCCGGGCCGCGGTCTCAAGACAGGCCCGTGCAGGGCTGGAAAGGGCCTTGCGTCCACGCGAGAGGAGGCTTTGGCCGGCCGGGGGCCCAGGCAGAAGCGGCTCATCGCCGGAGAAAGCGGCGTTGCGGGTGGCAAGGGTCGGCCCATGTACCACCAGGGTGAGGACAATGGTCATTGGCGTCTCACGAATATTGGGGGCCGCTCGGCGACGGCCTCGGTCTCGAACGAATGCGCGGATTGACTCAGCTTCACACCGCTTGTAACTCTGACGGACCGTTGACGTAGAAGAAGCCGGTGGGATTCCGGCACGGTCGCGCCACTGTAATCGCCATAGGCGAGAGTCAGACCTTCTTGCATCGGACACACCTTAACGGGACGCGAAATCCCAAGGAGACTTACATGACCTATGCCACGATGCAGGACACTGCGGTCAAGCCCATTCCCTTGCGCGATCTGATGCCTTGGGGGATTTTCGGCAGTCTTATGTTCGCGATTTTCCTATATTTCGTTGGCGCCGAGCAGGGCGCTACTGCGGTGGTGCGGGGCGAGACGATTCACGAATACGTCCACGACGCCCGTCACCTTCTTGGCTTCCCCTGCCACTAAAGGCTCTCTGAAATGACCGGATCGCTGCTGCTTCGCGGCATGATCACTGGCATCATTGCCGGGATAGTTGCCTTCGTCTTCGCCTATTCCTTCGGCGAACCCCAGGTGGACCTTGCCATCGCCTTCGAGGACCAGATGGTCGCGGCCGAGGCTGCCGCGTCGGTTGCCAGCACCCCTGCCGAGGAAGAGGCTCCTGTCGTCACCCGCGAGACCCAGGCCACCAGCGGGCTGGCCACCGGCCTGCTGATCTATGGCGCGGCGCTTGGCGGCATGTTCTCGCTGCTGTTTGCCTTCGCCTATGGCCGGATCGGCCCGGTCGGCGCCCGCGGCACCTCGGCTCTCTTGGCGCTGGCGGGGTTTCTGTCGCTTGGCGTCGTGCCCTTGCTGAAGTACCCGGCCAATCCCCCCGCCGTCGGCTTCGACGACACAATCGCCGCGCGGACATCGCTTTTTTTCGTGCTGATCGCGGCCTCGATCATCATCACCATTGTCTCCGTCCTCGTCGCCCGGAAGCTGTGGGCCGAGCGTGGCGCCTGGACGGCCGGCATCATTACGACGGCGGTGTTCATCGTGCTTCAGGCCGTGGCCTTCGTGGCCCTGCCGACGATCAGCGAAATGCCCGATGGTTTCGACCCGCTGGTGATCTGGAACTTCCGCGTCGCCACGCTGGGCATTCACCTGATCCTCTGGGCGGTGATCGGCCTCGGCTTCGGCGCCTGGGCCGAGCGCTTGCTGGAGGGCCGGCGCGCGTCGCGTCTCTCGGCGGCCTGATCGGGATGGGCCTTGCGACACGGAAGGGGGCGGCGGGGCAGAGTATCCCGGCCGGCCTTTGCCTTTGCCTTTGCCTCGGCGGGGCCGCTCAGGCGCATGTCCCGGGCCATGGCGACGGACCCGTGGCCGGGGTGCCGATTGCCGAGATCACCCATGGCCAGATGCCGATCATCGCCGATCATGCCGGCGAAATCCTTGCCCTTGCCGCCCGCGTCGCCGGCGACACCGATTTTGCCCGCATCCTGAACTATGCCCGCATCCAGCGTGCCTGGTGCGGCTGGGGTCTGGTGCCGGGCAGCATCTCGGACGAGATCAGCCCGTTCAACGCCTGTTCGCATGCCTGGCTGGCTGCGACGCGCGAGCTGATCCTGCGGATGGACGCCGCGGGGACCAGTGCGCAGGCCCGCGACCTGGCCCGCCGGATCGACGCCGAGATGCTGATGTCGCAGACCGCGCTGGACCTTTGCGCCTATTCCGCCTCGCCCTACGACACGGCGGGTCTGGTGCGGCCGGTCTGGGCCGATGTGCTACGACACCCCGCCAGCCTTGGCAGCATCGGCGGCGTCGGACTGCTGGCGCTGGCGCTGGCGGCCCTGGCGCTGCGCTGGCTGCTGCGCCCGGTCTCAGCCGTCGCGGCGTAGCAGGTAGATGTCCATGATCCAGCCGTGTTCTGCACGCGCTGCGGCGCGGGCGCGAATGATCCGCGCCCCGGCCTCGGCCAGCGGGCCATGGTCGAGGATCTGCGCCGCCATCCCCAGATAGGCGCCCCACCAGATCGACAGGCCCTCGGGCGGCAGCGACTGGAAGCTGCATTCCCCGTCCAGCATGACGACGCAGGTGTCGCAGCCGGGCGGGAAGCCTTCGTCCCGCAGGCGGCGGCCGGTGGTGATCATGAAGGGCGCGCCGATCCGGTTCAGCGGGATTGCATGCGCGGCGGCAAGCGCCTGGATCGCGGTGATGCCGGGCACAACGGTCAGGCGGGGCGGGGCGGGCAACCGCGCCGCGATGCGCAGGGTCGAATCGTAAAGCGACGGGTCGCCCCAGACCAGAAGCGCCACTGTTCCTGCCCCGTCGCCGGCCGCCCTTGCCCAGGCCAGCGCGATGGCGTCATGCCAGTCGTCCACCCCCGCCCGATAGTCGGGGTTCGCCGCATCCCGCACTGGCAGATCGAATTCCACCACCCGCACCGCCGGATTGGTCAGCACCGCTGCCAGGATCTGCCGCCGCAGGTCGGCAAGATCTTCCTTGTCCGGCCCCTTGCGCGGCAGAAGGATCAACTCGGCCCGGTTGATTGTCTCTGCCGCCTGCGCCGTCAGGTGATCGGGATTGCCGGTGCCGATGCCGATCAGGAACAGCTCACGCATCACCGTCGCCCTGCGCCAGAGGACCGTAAAGGATCAGCGCCGGCGGGCCGCCTGCCTCGACCCCGCTCAGCCGTTCGGCCAGGGCGGCCAGCGTGCCGCGCCACAGCCTCTGGTCGGCCGTGGCCACGCCTTCGGCCAGCAGCGCCGGCGTGTCGGGCGGCAGGCCCGCGGCGGTCAGGTGGCCGGCAAGGTCGTGGAAGGTGCGCCGGCCCATGAAGATCACTGTCGTCGCATGAGGATCGGCGAGTGCTGCAAGGTTCAGGTCGGCCGGCAGCCCGCCCGAGACATCCGCACCGGTCAGGAACTGCACCCGCCGCGCCGTCAGCCGCCGGGTCAGCGGGATACCGGCCGCCGCCGCCGCGGCACAGGGCGAGGGCACGCCGGGCACGATCTCGAAGCCGATGCCGGCGTCGCGCAGCGCGGTGATTTCTTCCTCCAGCCGCCCGAACAGGCCGGCATCGCCGGATTTGAGCCGCACCACCCGCGCGCCGGTCCGGGCATAGTCCACCAGAAGCTGGCTCACATGGTCCTGCTGGGGCGAGGCGCGGCCTGCCCGCTTGCCCACCCCCACCAGATCGGCCCCCTCCCGCACATGCGACAGGATCGGCCCCGAGGACAGGTCGTCGAACAGCACCGCATCGGCACGGCCCAGCCGGTCCACCGCCTTGAGCGTCAGAAGCTCGGGGTCGCCGGGGCCCGAGGAGACGAAGGAAACGAAGCCGGTCATTCAGCATCCTCGGCGATGAAGTGAAAGAAGGTGCCGGTCACATGACCGCGCCGTGATCCGGTCTCGGCGACCGGGGCGCCGTCGGCATCGGTGACATTGGCCAGCGGCGCGTCGGGCTGTGAAAGAATGGTCGAGTAGTGGAATTCGTGCCCGCGCAGCCGGGTGCCCGGGGCATGGCCGGGCATCGGCGCTTGCAGAGTGGCCAGCCGGTAGCCCAGATGCAGCCGGCGTTTCTCATAACTGGTGGC
Organism: Gemmobacter caeni; assembly: GCF_003054195.1. Taxonomy (GTDB): domain Bacteria; phylum Pseudomonadota; class Alphaproteobacteria; order Rhodobacterales; family Rhodobacteraceae; genus Gemmobacter; species Gemmobacter caeni. The sequence continues at coordinate 33,261 of NZ_QBKP01000025.1, read as the reverse complement.
AAGGCCCAGCAGCCCCGCCATGGCATGCGCCGTGCCTGAGGCATCGGTCAGCGCCTGCCCCAGCACCATGTAGCCGCCGCATTCGCCATGGACCGGCCGGGTATCGGCATGGGCGCGCAGCCCCGCCATGAAGCGCCCCGCCGCCGCGATACGGCCGGCATGAAGTTCGGGATAGCCGCCCGGCAACCAGACCAGATCTGCCTCGGGCGGCGGCTCGTCCGCCAGCGGCGAAAAGGGCAGAACCTCGGCCCCCGCGGCATGCCAGCCTGCCAGAAGATGCGGATAAGTGAAGGAGAACGCGGCATCCTGTGCCAGCGCAATACGCTGCGCGGGGGGACAGGGCAGAGGCGACGGGGCGCCGGTCGCTGTCCCCGCCGCCAGCATCTTCAGCGCCGCCAGATCGACATGGGCGCGCAGGAAGGCGGCATAGGCTGCGATGGCCGTCTCAAGATCGGGATGTTCGGCCGCCTGCACCAGGCCAAGGTGGCGCTCGGGCAGCTTCAGGTCGCCGCGCCGCGGCAGGGCACCCAGAACCCGAATCTCCGCCCGCTCCATCCCCAGCCGGATCAGCCGCTCGTGCCGGGGGCTTGCGACGCGGTTCAGGATCACGCCCGCGAAGGGCAGCCCCGGGTCATAGCGGGCAAAGCCAAGCGCGGTGGCGGCGGCCGATTGCGCCTGCCCGCCCACATCCAGCACCAGAACCACCGGCCAGCCCATCGCCCGGGCCAGTTCGGCGCTGCTGCCATGGCCGCTGCCCCCCCGGCCTGCCACGCCGTCGAAAAGGCCCATCGAGCCTTCGGCAACGGCGATATCCGCCCCCTTTGCCTGCCCGGCCAGCGCCGCCATCAGGCAGGGCGCCATAGCCCAGCTGTCGAGATTGAACGAGGGTCGCCCCGCCGCCGCACGGTGAAAGGCGGGGTCGATATAGTCCGGTCCGCTCTTGAACGGCTGCACGGTCAGCCCTTCTTCGGCCAGCGCGCGGCACAACCCCAGCATGACCGTGGTCTTGCCGGTGCCCGAGGCGGGGGCTGAAATCATCAGGCCGGGGGGAAGGATCATCCGCCTGTCCCCGGAAAGCGCGGGTCGGTGCCGACCGGGCGATAGCGCCGGTCGTAATCGCCTGCGTAGAGGCGGCTTTCGTCGAAGGATTCTGCGCCGATCGTCCGGCCCACCAGAATCAGCGCCGTGCGCTCTCCTGCGCCGATGGCGGGGTCCAGCGCGGCCAGCGTGGTGCGGATCACCCGCTCATCCGGCCAGCTGGCGCGGAAGATCACCGCCACGGGGCAATCGGCGCCGTAGTGCGGGATCAGTTCGGCCTGCACGCGGTCCAGAACATGAACTGACAGGTGAATGGCCAGCACCGCGCCGGTGCGGGCAAAGTTTTCCAGCGTCTCGCCTGCGGGCATGGCACTGGCCCGGCCCGAGGTGCGGGTCAGCACCACGGATTGCGCGATGCCGGGCAGGGTCAGCTCGGCCCCCAGCGTGGCGGCGGCGGCGGCAAAGGCGGGCACGCCCGGGGTCACGTCATAGGGGATGTTCAGCGCGCGCAGGCGCCGCAGCTGTTCCCCCATCGCCGACCAGACCGAGAGGTCGCCCGAATGCAGCCGCGCGACGTCCTTGCCGGCGCCATGCGCGGCGGCGATCTCGGCCACGATCTCGTCAAGGCTGAGAGGTGCGGTGTTCACGATCCGGCAGCCGGGCGGGCAGTGGGCCAGCACGCCCTCTGGCACCAGCGAGCCGGCATAAAGGCAGACCGGCGAAGCGGCGATCAGGTCGCGCCCGCGCAGCGTGATCAGGTCGGGCGCGCCGGGGCCGGCGCCAATGAAGTGAACGGTCATTCGGAATGTCCTTCGCTTGGCCCCGGCCCTTCGGCCAAAGCCCAGGTAACGGCGCCAAGGATTTGGCGCGGCGTGATGATATGGCCGTGGCTGGCGACGATCGCCGCGGCTTCCGCCACCGATCCGCAGCCGAAGCGGGCCAGGATGCGGGACGATTGCGTGGGGGTTTCCACGCCTTGCAGCGCGGCTTCGGGCAGGATGCAAAGCGGCAGCGCAAGGCCCGAAAGCGCCGGGTGGCCGGCCCGCGTGGCAAGGGTCGCGACAAGGCCCGCCGAGCCCGCCGCCGCAAGTGCGCCCTGCACCTCTGCCACGGTCGCCGCCGCATTCAATCCCAGCCCGATCACGCGCATGGCCCGCGGCTCCATTGCACGACGGGCCGCAGCGGGTGCCAGCCCCGCATCGGGCCAAGCGGTTCGGCCCGGGCGATGTCAAAGCGCATCAGATTGCCCCCTTGGCAGGCGTGAAGCCGCGTCAACAGCGCATCGGTTTCCAGCGTCACGGCATTGACGACCAGCCGGGCCTCCTTGGGCAAGAGGGCGAAAAGACCCTCGTCGAAGCCGCCGCCGACAAAGATCGCATCCGGGCGGGGCAGGCGGGGCAGCACCTCGGCCGAAGCCCCTTCATGCAGGGCAATGCGGTGCGAAAGGCCAAAGCGGCCGATATTGGCGCGGATGTTGGCAATACGGTCGACCCGGCGCTCCACGGCGCAGGCCATCCCGCCCGCCAGCGCCCATTCTACCGAGACCGAGCCGGAGCCCGCGCCCAGATCCCACAGCATCTCGCCGGCGCGGGGGGCCAGCGCGGCCAGGGTAAGGGCACGAATGGGGGATTTGGTGATCTGCCCATCATGGGCGAATAGCGCCTCGGGCAGGCCGGGGCTGCGCGGCAGGCCCGCGCGCCCTACGGGCTCCATCGCCACAGCGACGGGGGCGGTCACGTCGGGCAGGGCAATGTCGGCGGCGCTGCCCTGGCGGATGCGGGCGCGGGGCCCGCCAAGCGCCTCCATCACCCAGAGGCGGCTGTCCCCCCAGCCCTCGGCCACCAGCCAACCGGCCAGCGCCGCCGCGGCCGGGCCGTCGCGCAGGGTGCAGATCAGCCGGGCGCCGGGGGCAAGATGCGGCACCAGCCGCTCGAACGGGGCGGCATGAAGGCCAAGGCAGATGGTCTCTTCCAGCCGCCAGCCCAGTCGGGCAGCGGCCAAGGAGAAGACACCGGCCACCGGAACCGCCCGCCATTCGCCGGGCTCCAGCGCGGCGGCCAGGCTGCTTCCCGCGCCGAACCAGAACGGATCGCCCGAGACCAGCACCGCCACGCGCTGCCCGCGCAGGGCCAGGACCGGCGCGATGTCGAAGGGCACGGGCCAGGGTTGGCCGCGCCCGCCCGCGTCGACCAGCGCCAAGTGGCGCGGGCCGCCGAAGATGACCTCGGCCGCGGCCAGCGCGGCGCGGCTTGCATCCGGCAGGCCGGGCAGGCCATCTTCGCCCAGACCGATGATCGTCAGCCAGGGCTCAGCCATGCCGCGCATCCTTTTGCTGGGGGGAACCCATGAGGCGGGCCAGATGGCTGCCGCCTTGGCCGAGGCCGGCCTTGATGCGGTCTATTCCTATGCCGGCCGCACCGCCGCGCCGGTGGCGGCCCCCCTGCCGACGCGCATCGGCGGGTTCGGTGGCGCGGCGGGACTGGCGACCTGGCTGCGTGACAATGGGATCGGCCATGTCATCGACGCCACCCATCCTTTCGCGGCCCAGATCAGCCGGAACGCCCTGGCCGCCTGCCTGGCGACCGGCGTGCCGCTGATCGCGCTCGAACGGCCCGCCTGGGTCGCGCAGGACGGCGACCGCTGGACAAGCGTCGGCGATATCGCCTTGGCGGTCGCGGCCCTGCCGGTGGCCCCGGCGACCGTGTTTCTTGCCATCGGGCGGCAGAGCCTTGACGCCTTCCGCGCCCGGCCCGAACACCGCTACGTGCTGCGCCTTGTCGACGCGCCCGAAACCCCGCCCCTGCCAGGGGCCGCGGTGGTGGTGGACCGCGGCCCCTTCACCGAGGCCGGCGACATTGCCCTTATGCAGCGCCATGGCGTGCAGCTGGTCGTCGCCAAGAATGCGGGCGGCAGCGGCGCCAGCGCCAAGCTTGGCGCGGCCCGCGCGCTGGGCCTGCCGGTGATCATGGTCGACCGGCCGGCATTGCCCGACAGGCACGCGGTCGGGACGGTGGCCGAGGTGATGGCCTGGCTTCATGACGCGAAACGCGGGGTATAGACCCAGCGTCCGACGCGCCGGGTCTGGCTGTTGCCCACCAGGACGACCGTCCGCATGTCGGCCATCTCGGGCCGGGCTTCGGCCAGCGTGACGCTGGCGATGCGCTGGTCGGGGGTCGAGACGGCGCGGGCGAAGGTCATCAGCCGATCCGGCCCGCAGACCTGGCGCAGCAGGTCCAAGGCGCGGGCAAAGCCCTGCGGGCGCGCGGCCGAGCGGGGGTTGTAGAAGGCCATCGCCAGATCGGCCTCGGCCGCCAGCCGCAACCGCCGTTCGATCAGCGGCCAGGGCTTGAGATTGTCGGACAGGTTGATGCAGCAGAAATCATGCCCCAGGGGCGCGCCCGCGGCGGCGGCGGCGGCCAGCATGGCGGTGATGCCGGGCAGGATGCGGATATCAAGGCCCTGCAGATCGGGCCGCGTCTCAAGCGCCTCGAACAGGGCCGAGGCCATGGCGAAGACGCCGGGATCGCCGGACGAGACCACGACCACCCGGCCCCCCGCCGCGGCAAGATCAAGCGCATGGCGGGCGCGACGCAGTTCCTCGCGGTTGTCCGAAGGATGCAGGGTCAGGCCCGGACGCGGGGTGACGCGCGCGACATAGGGCACATAGCCCAGCACATCGGTCGCCTGTGCCAGCGTCTCGGTGACCTCGGGCGTCACCAGCGTCCCGGCACCGGGGCCAAGCCCCACGACCGCAAGCCAGCCGCTCATTCCGGCATCTCCGGGCGACGCCCGTGGCCATGCACGATGACGATGGCGAAATAGGGACAGTCGGCCCCGTCCACCTCGGACAGCCGGGCAACGCGCTGGCCGGGCATCGTGCCGCGTTCGACCAGAAAGGCGGCCTCCAGCCGCCCCGCCGCCGCCAGCGCGCGGCGCACCTTGGGCAGGTTGCGCCCGGTCTTCATGATCACCAGCGCATCGGCCGCCCGGGCATGGCGCACCAGGTCACCCTCGGGCAGGGTGCCCATCAGCACCGTCAGCACATCGTCGCCCCAGGTGATCGGCTGGCCGGTCACGGTCCAGCAGCCGGCCATGCCGGGAATGCCGGGGATCACCTCAATCTCGGCGCGGCCCTGAAGGCGGCTGTGCAGATGCATGAAAGAGCCGTAGAGGAAAGGGTCGCCCTCGCACAGCACGACCACGTCCTGACCCTGCGCCAGATCGGCCAGACGGTTGGCCCAGTCGTCATAGAACCCGGCAAGCGCCTTGGTATAGCCCGGGCTGTCAAAGGGCAGTTCGGTGGTGACGGGATATTCCATCGCCAGTTCGGTCACGTCCGGGCGCAGCATCCCCTCGACGATGCGGCGCGCCTGCCCGGCGCGGCCCGCCTTGCGGAAATGCGCGACATGGGTTGCCGCGCGGATCGTCCGGTCGGCCCGCACGCTGATCAGATCGGGATCGCCAGGTCCAAGACCGGCGCAGAGGATCTTGCCCATCGCTATTCCTTCCGGCTTGCAAGGGCGTTGATGGCGGCAACCGCAATGGCCGAACCGCCCAGTCGCCCGCGCACGATCAGCGCCGGGCAGGGGGCCGCTTGCATCAGCGCGGCTTTCGATTCTGCCGCGCCGATGAACCCGACAGGACATCCGACGATCGCGGCCGGACGTGGGCAGGCCGGATCTTCCAGCATGTTCATAAGGTGGAAAAGTGCGGTCGGCGCATTGCCGATGGCCACCACCGCCCCTGCCAGATGCGGCCGCCACAGTTCCACCGCCGCCGCGCTGCGGGTGTTTGCCATCGCCGCCGCCATCTCTGGCACCCGCGGGTCGTGCAGTGTGCAGATCACCGCGTTCGCGGCCGGCAGGCGCGGCCGGGTGATCCCCTCGCTGACCATGCGCGCATCGCAAAGGATGGGCGCCCCCGCCTCAAGCGCGGCCCGGGCGGCCACGGCCATGCCGGGGGTGAATTCGACATGCGCCTCAAGCCCGACCATCCCGGCGGCATGGATCATCCGGACCGCGACCCCCTCTTCCTCGGGCGTGAAGCGCGCCAGGTCGGCCTCGGCCCGGATGGTGGCAAAGGACTGGCGGTAAATCTCGGCGCCGTCAGTGATGTAGCTGTGGGGCATTCAGGGCGTTCCGGTCAGAAGGGTGGGCAGGTCGGCGGGCGCGATGACGGGGCCGGGAGCGCTGGCGCGGCCATTGCGGATCACGGCGAAACCCGTCGCCGTGGCGGTCAGTGTCAGGGGCGCGGGGGCAGGGTGGGCGCAGCCCTTGGCGCAGCCCGAAACATGCAGGGTGCCGTCCTGCGGCACGAGCGGCGCCAGCTGCAGCGCCAGGGACCGCGTGGCCGCCAGCGCCTGGGGGCAAGCCGGGGCGCCGGTGCAGGCGATGACCCGCAGCGCGGGGTCTTGCGGATCGGTGATCAGCCCCGCAATCGTCGGCAGCGCCACCGCACCCTCCAGCAGCAGCATCCGCCAGGGCGTGAGCCGCAGGTCGTGGCAGGTGGCGGCAAGAGCCTCCAGCGTTGCCGCCTGCATCTGGCCGAAGGCCAACGCCACCAGCGCCCCCTCGGCGAACAGGCCGGGCCCAGGGCGGGGCAAGGCAGGAGCGGGCGGCTCGGCTCCGGTCAGGCTTTCCGGCGGCCGCACCCCGCGCGCGACCAGCGCGGCCATGCGGCCCCGGCCCTGGATCACCCCTCCGGCCGCGACGAACCAATGCGCCATGTCAACAGCCAAAGCGGGGGCCTCCGCCAGGGTCACCGGGCGGCCGGTGGGCAGGCCATCGGCGCGCAGGATCAGCCCGCCCGAGGCGCCCCGTTCGATGCGGACGTCGCCCGGCGCAGCGTCAAGCCAGCGCGACGCCGCGACATCCAGCGCGAAGCCGAACTTGCCCGGCAGGTCCGGTGCAGCCGCCAGAGCGTCTTCCAGCGCCAGGGCCAGCGCGTCGGCCTGGGCGAAGGGGGATACGGTGATGTTGCGCCGCGTTTCGCCGGCCAGATCGCGATCGATCAGCCCCAGCGCCGACAGATCGGCAATCAGGGGCGCGTGCGTGTCCGGCCGCACGCCGCGCAGCTGCACATTGCCCCGCGCCGACAGGTCGATCAGCCCGTTGCCATGGAGGCGCGCCGCCGCCGCGATCCCCGCCGCCTGGGCGGGCGACAGGCGCCCGGCATGGGGCCGCACCCGCACCACAAGCCCGTCGCCCGAGGCCATGGGCCGCAGCGCGCCGGGGCACCAGCCCTGGATGAGCGGCGCCGCCGTCACAGTATTTCCTCCGCGTTCAGCGCGTTGCGCTGGCTTTGCCACAGGCCCGCTGCGCGCAAGGCGGCAAAGCGGGCGCGCAAAGCGGCCAATGCGGCGGGGTTCTCGCGTTCCATGAACGCCACGACGTTCGCGCGGCCAAGCGTGGCTTCGTGACACAGGTCAAAGAGATGCGCCGGAACCGCGCGGGCCAGATGGGCAAAAGCCCCCAGATTGTCCAAGGTCGCCGCGATTTCGGCCGCGCCGCGGAAGCCGTGGCGCATCATGCCCGCCGCCCAATCCGGGTTGGCAGCGCGCGCGCGCACCACACGGGCGATTTCTTCGGTCAGCGCGCGGGCGCGCGGGGCATCGGGGCGTGTGGCGTCAAGGTGGTAAAGCGAGGGGGCCGCAAGCCCCAGCCGGGCAAGCGCCGCGACGAACCCCGCTTCATGCGCGGCATAGTCCGGCGCCATCAGAAGGTCCGTCTCGGGCAGGTCCTGCACATGGGCAAAGGCATCGGCCTCGCGCAGGCGGCCCTCCAGCGCGGCGCGGGCCGGTGCCGCGGCCCCCTGCGCGTCGATCGCCCAGGACGATTGCGACAGCCAGGCCTCGCCCGCGGCCGCGCGCCCCCCGGCCGAGTAATCGTCCAGCGGTCCGGCCATGCCCAATCCGTAGAACCCCGGCTTCGGCCCGAAGACGCGGGGAACGCGCCGGGCATAGGGATTGTCCTCCGGTGCCTCGTCGCGCGCGGCCAGGGCCTCGGCCCCCAGTTCGAACATCTGCGCCAGACCGGGAAAAACGTCTCTGAACAGGCCGGAGATGCGCAGGGTGACGTCGATCCGCGGCCGGCCAAGGATCGCGAGCGGCACGACCTGCACCCCCGTCACCCGGCCCGAGGCCGTATCCCATTCCGGCGCCAGCCCCGCCAGATGCAGCGCCATGGCGAATTCCTCGCCAGCCGTCCGCATCGAGGCCGAGCCCCACAAATCCACCACCAGCCCGCGCGGCCAGTCGCCGTGATCCTGCAAGTGGCGGCGCAAGAGTTCCTCGGCCAGTTTCATCCCCTGCGCATGGGCGCTTTGGCTGGGCACGGCGCGGGGATCGACCGAGAACAGGTTGCGCCCGGTCGGCGTCACGTCCCTGCGCCCGCGATGGGGTGAGCCCGAGGGGCCGGGCGGCACGAACCGGCCGTCAAGTGCGGCCAGCAAACCCGCCATCTCGCCCTCGCCCGCGCCATAGACATGCAGCCCGTCGCCAAAGCGGCTTTCCTTCACATCGCAGACGAAACGGTCGATGCGGGTGATGGTCTCGGCGGGGGTCGCATCGCGGGGCAGGGCAAGGTCATCGTCCACCCCCAGCGCCATGGCCGTTGCGCGGATATCGTCGATCAGCCGACGCCGGCGGGTTGGGTCAAGCCCGTCGGCGGTGGAATATTCGTCCAGAAGCCGCTCCAGCCCCTCCAGCCGCTCGGGCAGGCGACTGGGCGACAGCGGCGGCGGCAGATGGCCCAGCGTCACCGCGCCGATGCGCCGCTTGGCCTGCGCGGCTTCGCCCGGATCGTTGACGATGAACGGGTAGATGAAGGGCAGCGGGCCGGTCAGCACCTCAGGCCAGCAGGTTTCCGACAGGGCGACCGCCTTGCCGGGCAACCATTCCAGCGTGCCATGCGCGCCCATGTGGATCGCGGCATGCAGGCCCTGCGTCTGAAGCCACAGGTAGAACGCGACATAGCCATGGCGCGGCGTGCGCGAAAGGTCGTGATAATCGGCCTCGCGCGCCGCAACCTCGCCCCGTTCGGGTTGCAGGGCGACCAGAACCCCGCCCCGTCGCGTGGCTGCGAAATGGAAGGCCCCGTCGCGGACGCACGGATCGTCCTGTGGCGCACCCCAGGCCGCGTTCAGCGCATCCTGAAGGGACTGCGGAAGCCTGGACAGCGCGGCCCGATAGTCTCGAACATCCCAAGAAAGGCTCAGTTCCCGCAGATCCGGGGCCAGGGCCGCGCCCGGCGCGGTGGCATAGCCCTGCGCCTGCAATGCCGCCAGAACAGCGTCGGATGAGGCCAGCGCGTCCAGCCCGACGGCATGGGCGATCTGGTCGGGGCGGCCGGGATAGGTCGACAGGATCAGCGCCAGCTGCCGGTCGCCGCGCGGTGTCTGCGCCAGCCGGTGCCAGCCCCCGGCCCGGTCCAAAGCGGCTCCAATCCGGCCCAGTTCAGCCCGATGGGCGAAACGGGAATATTCCAGATCCGAGTCGCGCGCGCCGGCGGCCTTGAAACTGGCGACGCCCGCGAAGATGCGGCCGTCCACCTCGGGCAGGACGACATGCATCGCCAGATCGGCCGGCGACAGGCCGCGCTCGGCCCCTTCCCAGTCCTTGCGCCGCGCGGTGGACAGCGCCAGCTGGAAAACCGGGCAGCCCGGCGCATCCAGTGCAGAGCCCCCCGCCCCGTCGCGGGCCGAAAAGGCGGTCAGGTTGAAGACTTGCGCCGGCCCGAGATGATCCAGCGCCGCCCGCACCCATTCCCCTGCGCCGGGTGCCTTCAGCGAAGGCACGAACAGGCCATGGGCCGCAAAGCCGCGCGCCCGAAGCTCCGCGATCAAGGCGTCGACCGGGGCGGTATCGGCGACGGTCAGATAACTGCGGTAGAAGACAACCGCCACCGGGTTCTTGCCAGGCCCGGGCGGCGCAATCACGCCCTGCGCCGGGTCATACCAGCCGCAGTCGGGCACGGTCTTGGCCCCGGTCACCGGACCGGCGAAAAGCCCTGCCGCCAGCGACAGCTGTGCCAGCGCCGCCTGCGCCGCCACCGCCCCCCCGGCATCGCACAGCGCCTGCAACCGCCGCAGCGTCGACACCGGCAGGGTCGAGACCGCATCCAGTGCCGCATCCTCGCGCCCGTCGGCGGGCAGCACGGCAAGCGCGATGCCCCTGCGGCGGGCCATGTCCTGCAGGCTGGAAATCCCGTGCGGCCAGTAGCCCAGGCCCCCGATCAGCCGCACCAGGATCGCGCGGGCATGGCTGGCGGTCGCTTCGACCCATGTGTCCACCGAAACCGGATGCCGCAAAGCCACCAGATTGGCCAACCTGAGCGACGGCAGCGGAGCGTCCAGGGTTCTCGCCCGATGCCAGCCCGCCGCAAAGGCGCCAAGGTCGCTGTCGGAGAACGAAAGCACCAGCAGATCGGCGGGCGTCTGCCGCAGATCGGTTGGCACCTCGGTTTCCTCAAGCCCGTGGCTTTCGCGGAAGACGACATGCATCGCGGGGCCTCAGATCCCGGCCTCGGCCAGCACGGCGCGGATCGCCGCGGGGTCGATGCGGTCATGCTCGGCGATCACGACCAGCCGTGAGGCGCGGGGCGCCGTACCCCAGGGCCGGTCGAACTGATGGCGGACACGTTCGCCCACGGCCTGCATCAAAAGGCGCATCGGCTTGCCCTGGACGGCGACATGGCCCTTGACGCGCAGGATGTCCTGCTCGCGCGCCAGACGGCGGAGAGCTTCGGCCAGACCCTCGGGGTCGGCGATTTCGCCGATCTCGATCACGATGCTGTCGAAATCGTCATGCTCATGGTCGTCAGCCCCGTCGTGATGGCTGGGGCGGGCGGCAAGGTCATCCTCGGCCGCGGCGTTCAGGCCCAGGATCACGGCGGGGTCGATGATGCCCTCGGTCATGGCCAGGATCGGCAGCTTGCGCGGCGCCTCGGCCTCGACCACGGCACGGGCGGCGGCCAGCCCGGCCTCTCCCGCCAGATCGGCCTTCGATAAAAGCACGATGTCGGCGCAGGAAATCTGGTCTTCGAACACTTCGGACAGCGGGGTTTCGTGGTCGATGCCGGCATCGGCCATGGCCTGCGCCGTCACTGCCTCGGGGTCGGGGGCAAAGCGGCCAGCCGCCACCGCCTCGGCATCGGCCAGCGCGATGACGCCATCGACCGTGATCTTCGAGCGGATGGCGGGCCAGTCGAACGCCTTCAGCAGCGGTTTCGGCAGGGCAAGGCCCGAGGTCTCGATCAGGATGTGATCGGGCCGCCGCGGCATGGCCAGCAGCGCCTCGACCGTGGGGATGAATTCGTCCGCGACGGTGCAGCAGATGCAGCCGTTCGCCAGCTCGACGATGTTCTCCTCGGGGCAGTTCTCGTCGGCACAGGATTTCAGGATGTCGCCGTCCACCCCGACGGTGCCGAATTCGTTCACCAGAACCGCCAGCCGCTTGCCCTGCGGGTTCTGCATCAGATGGCGGATCAGCGTCGTCTTTCCGGCCCCGAGAAAGCCGGTGATGACGGTGACGGGGATCTTGGCAAGGTCGGTCATGTGGGCTCTCCGATCGGGGGGATGCGGGCAAGCGATTGCTTGCGGAAAATGGCGGGGCGGTCGCGCCAGGGCACAAGGCCATCGGGAGCCGCGGCATAGCGCGCGGCTCCGGCAAGGATGTCGGGCGCGTCGGCCTCGGTCATGCGGCCATAGACATAGGACCAGCGGCCCGGTGCGCTCAGCGCCACCGCGCAGCCCTGCGAGCAGGCGGACAGACATTCGACACGGGCAATCGCCACGCCCTCGGGCGCGCCCAAGGCTTCCAGCGCGGTGGCCAGACGGGCGCCGGGGACATCGCCGCAATCCTGCACGGGCTCTCCGGCGCGACATGTTGTGCATACGAGAAGCGTCACCGCCATTGGCCGTTCAACCTTCACATCCTTGCGGCGTAGGGGGAAAGGGCCGAGGGGACGCCGACAAGGCGCCTTCCCGGTCGCGGAACACCCCGTCCGCCCGTTGACATTCGCACTGGCAGGTCTCCCGGCTTGCGGATATCGAGGTGCCTTGCGGCGCCTCGGCGCTCTGTCCGCCTTCCCGGCGTTGACGCCAGTGGCATGGGACAGGTCTTCCCGGTCACGGTCGCGGGGGCGGCTGCGCTTCAGCATCTTGACCCGATAGGTCGCAAAGCTGATCGCATTCCCTATTGACCTGTCTTATGAACAGGCACCAGCGTTACTTAGACACTCAATCGTTCAGCAAAGCTTTCAAGTCAAGAGAAAGGACCGTCCGCATGACTGACGAGAATTCGTGGACCGGCGAGGATGTGCTGGACGAATCTGCGCGACATGCAAGAAAGATGGCCAAGAAAAAGGCCGCGCGCGACCGGATGATGCTGACAAGAAATGGACAGAAAGGTCTGATCATTGTTCACACCGGCCCCGGGAAGGGCAAGTCTTCTTCGGGCTTCGGCATGATCCTGCGCTGCGTCGCTCATGGCATGCCCTGCGCCGTCATCCAATTCATCAAGGGGGCTTGGGACACCGGCGAAAGACGGCTGCTAACTACGCATTTCGAGGATCTCTGCCAGTTCCACGCTATGGGCGAGGGGTTCACCTGGGAAACCCAGGACCGCGCCCGTGACATCGCGGCGGCGCGGGCGGGATGGGAGAAGGCAAAGGAGCTGATCCGCGAGCCGAAGGTCCGCTTCGTCCTGCTGGACGAGATCAACATCGCCTTGCGGTATGACTACCTGGATATCGCCGAGGTGGTCGAGTTTCTTGTGACCGAGAAACCCGCGATGACCCATGTCTGCCTGACCGGACGCAATGCCCAGCCCGAGTTGATCGAAGCGGCCGATCTCGTGACCGAGATGGCGGTGGTAAAACATCCGTTCCGCGCTGGGATCAAGGCCCAGGCCGGAGTGGAATTCTGATCCGATGCCAGCGCTGATGATCCAGGGAACCGGCTCGAACGTGGGCAAGTCGATGCTGGTCGCAGGCCTGTGCCGGGCGGCGCGGTTGCGGGGGCGGAACGTGCTGCCGTTCAAGCCGCAGAACATGTCGAACAATGCAGCCGTGACCGAGGACGGGGGCGAGATCGGGCGGGCGCAGGCCCTGCAAGCCCTGGCTTGCGGGGTGGCGCCGCATACCGACATGAATCCGGTGCTGCTAAAACCCGAAAGCGACCGGGGTGCCCAGGTGGTGGTGCAAGGGCGCCGGTTGACCACGACCAGGGCGGCGGAATACGCGGCGCTGAAACCGCAGCTGATGGGGGCGGTTCTTGAGAGCTTCGGGAGGCTGAAGGCGCGCGCAGACCTTGTGATCGTCGAGGGTGCGGGCAGTCCGGCCGAGGTGAACCTGCGGGCGGGTGACATTGCCAACATGGGCTTTGCTCGGGCGGCGGATGTGCCGGTGGTGCTGGCCGGGGATATCGACCGCGGCGGGGTCATCGCGCAAATCGTCGGGACGCAGGCAATTCTCGACCCGGCGGATACGGCGATGGTCCGGGGCTTCCTGGTCAACAAGTTTCGGGGCGACCCGCAGCTGTTCGACAACGGCTACCGGTTGATTGCGGCGCGCACAGGCTGGCGCGGCTACGGCGTCCTGCCCTGGTTCCCGGCTGCCGCACGGCTTCCAGCCGAGGATGCGCTTGACCTTGCCGGTGGCCGCCAGGACGGCAAGGTCAAGATCGCCTGCCTTGCCCTGTCGCGTATTGCCAATTTCGATGACCTTGACCCTCTGAAGCAGGAGCCGGGGGTGACGGTCGAGATGATCCTGCCAGGCCGCCCGATCCCCGGAGACGCCACATTGGTCATCTTGCCCGGTTCGAAGTCGACTAGCGGCGACCTTGCTTTCCTGCGTGAACAGGGCTGGGACATTGATCTTGCCGCGCATCGTCGACGCGGTGGCCATGTGCTGGGCATTTGCGGCGGTTATCAGATGCTAGGCCGCAGCGTGGCCGACCCCGACGGGATCGAAGGGCCTGCAGGCGTGACCGAGGGGCTGGGCCTTCTGAACATTGAGACCGTGATGACGGCCGACAAACGCCTGACACGGTCAAGAGCCATTCATTGCGCCAGCGGGCTGACGGTGGATGGCTACGAGATCCACATCGGCCGAACCGAAGGGGCTGATTGCGGTCAGCCCTTCGCCCGGCTGCTGGATGGCAGGGACGAAGGGGCGACCAGTGCCGACGGCAGGGTGCGCGGAAGCTACCTGCACGGAATGTTCACCGACGATGCGTTCCGTGCGGCTTTTCTCAGGGACCTTGGCGCGGTGCCTTCCGGACTGGCCTATGCCGCCGGGGTCGAGACCGTGCTCGATGCGCTTGCCGCGCATCTGGAAGCCCATCTGGATCTGGAGGGTCTATTCGACCTGGCCATGTGACGGTCTGGGCAAGGCCCCGGCCAGCTGCGCCCATTCGCCTTCGCCACCCGGCAGCCCTAGCCGGATCAGGGTCGAAGACCAGGGGAAAATGCGGCCCCAGACGTGGTGGCGGGCCAGATGGTCCTGCGCCGCCTGGGCATCGGGCGTGTGATACAGGCGGAAAAGCGGGGTGCCCCCCACCAGATCCCAGCCCGCCGCCTGTGCCAATGTGTCGGCTCGTGCCGCATCCTGCGCAAGCTGGGCCCGCATCATTCTGGCCCAGACGCGATCGCCAAGGGCAACCCTTCCGGCGGCCAGCGCCGGGCCTGAAACCGGCCAAGGCCCGGCCATCGCCGCAAGCCGGCCGATCAGCCGCTCGGGCCCAAAGGCAAAACCCAGCCGCAGCCCGGCAAGGCCATAGAATTTGCCGAACGACCGCAGGACCAGTAGGTTTTCCGGCGGGTGATGCGGCAGCAGGGACAGGTCAGGCAGGGGATCGGCAAAGCTTTCATCGACGACAAGCAGCCCGACCCGGCTTGCCAGCGCATGCAAGGCCGGCTGCGCGGTGCAGCGGCCGTCAGGGTTGTTGGGGTTGACGATCACGGCCAGATCGGCGCCTTCAAGAGCGGCAAGGTCACGGCTGTCTTCGACAATCCAGCCCTCGGTCCGCAGGCAGGCGGCATGTTCGTTATAGGTCGGCGCCAGAACGCAGGCCCGCCCCGCCCGGGCCAATCTGGGCACTAGTTGAATCGCCGCTTGGGCCCCGCCAAGCGCAAGGCAGGCAAAGTCCGGCGCCACGGTCCAGGCTTCGCGGGCGGCGGCGACCAGCGCCTGCTGCGCTGCCTGTGTCGGAAGTGCGCGCAGGTCATCGCCCGACAGGGCCGGCATCGGATAGGGGCGCCGGTTGATGCCCGTGGACAGGTCCAGCCAATCGCCCGCGCCCCAGCGCGCCATCGCCCAGTCCAGGTTGCCGCCGTGATCGCGCATCGACTGATCCTTTCAGCGGTTTCCGGTACTCATTACCCGCACGTCGCGCAAACCCGCTGCGCGCAGTGCCTGCAACCCTGCCGGCGGCGCCTGACCCGGTGTGAAGATCAGCGCCCGGGCGGGGCCTGAATGCGACCGCGCCCAGCCGAGCGCGCCAAGATCGCGGGCCAATTGCGCGGTCGGGTCGTCCTGCGGGCCGCGAAGGGCCTGGCAGCGCGCGGCGCTTTCGCTGGCCAGCGCGGCGCATCCGGCCAGGTCCGGCGCCCGCGCCCAGGCCCGGACCAGATCGGCAATATCCGCATAGCCATTGTCCGCAGCGCGCGTCGGCTCGGGCGGGCCCCAGAACCCTGCCAGCAGATGTGCCTGCGGCGGTGGGGGCATGACCGAAAGAAGACGCGCCTCTCGGGACGCCCAGAGCAGGCGATCCGGCCCGCGGAACATCAGCGGGTCACTCGCGCCTTCGGCCGCGACGCAGGCCCGGGCAAGGCGCAGGACCGTCCCGCGATAGCCGGCAAGTGCCGCCACGGCCAGAAGCGAGGCGGTCGACATGCCGGTGCCCGAGCCGGGAACGAAGCTTGGCCGCAAATGGAAGCGGCCGGTGGCCGGCAGGTCCAGATCCTGCAGAAAGCGCCGCATCAGCGGCAGCGGCAGGCGCCCCGAACCGCCCCCGAACCTGCAAGTCGTCAGCGGCCCTCGCCGCATTTGCGCGTGCATTCCCCAAAGGCGGGGCATGAGCGTGACCAGCGCGACCGGGCCTTCCCGACCAAGGCGTCCCTGCAGCCATTCGCCGAAATGGCACGGCAGGCGAAGCCCCCGGTACCCGGCGCGGAACCAGCTGGGCAAGGGATCAGCCGTCACCTTGCCCCCAGCGGTCGCGATAGATCAGCTCTTCCAACGGCAATCGGCTTGCCCAGCCCTTTGCCTGCAATTCGGGCTCGGCATAAAGCGCATCGACATGGCCAAGGCACAGATAGGCCACCGGCACGACCGGGCCGGGCAGATCCAGAATCTCGCGCAGCGCGCCATCGCGGAAGATGCTGACCCAACCGACGCCAATCCCCTCGGCCCGGGCCGCCAGCCAAAGATTCTGCACCGCGCAGACCGAGGAAAAAAGGTCCATCTCGGCGGCATGGGTGCGGCCCAGCACCACCGGCCCGCCCCGGCTGCGATCGCAGGTGACGCAAAGGTTTACCGGGGCCTGGGTGATGCCTTCCAGCTTCAGCGCCGAATAATGCGGGCGGCGCGCTTCGGGAAACATCGCCTCGGCTTCGGCATTGGCGGCGCGAAAGGCCGTCTGCACCCGTTCTTTCACCGCCTGATCGCGGATTACGATGAAATTCCAGGGCTGCATGAACCCGACCGAGGGCGCATGATGTGCAGCCCCCAGCAGCCGAAGCAGGACGGCCTCGTCGACGGGTCGCGCCAGGAACTGGCTGCGCACATCCCGGCGGCTGTAGATGGCCCGGTAGACAGCGGCAGTTTCCTCGGCGCTGAAAGCGCCCGCAGGAACCGGTCCCGTCGCGGGGCAAGGTTGGACAAAGGCTGGCACGGCACGGATCCCCCGTCATCGAAACGGATTGCGGGCTGACCATCCCGCGCTCCGGTCTCGTCTGGCCGGTCTTCTGACTCGGTTTCTTCCGGGCCTGCTCCTTCCCGGCCAAGAGGCCAGTGGCAACTGCAGACCCGTCCACCTTACAGCGTTGGGCACGTTGCGGAATTTCACCGCATTCCCGATTATCCTGCACGATCGCAGGCACCAGACAGTTCAATCATTATCCTCGCAAAAGAACTTTCGCAATCAGTGCTTTGAGTGAATCACGCGAAATCTTTCACACCGGGGTCGCGGCAGCGTGAGATTTTCTTCCAGTCGAGATCTCTACCTGCGTGATGCGACTCTGGGTAGGAGCTGATTACCTGGCTGCGCCAAAATCCAACCCGTTCGAGCGTTGCGCAACCAGGGAACTCCGTAGGAAGAAGAAACCGAAGTCGGTCTCGGACCGCGCACCGCGGACGCACTGACACCAGCAGATGCGGCCGGTGGTTAATTCAGGAAATGTCAAGCTTGTGTCAAACGCGCGAGAGTTGTGAGAGTTCCGAAGAGGCTGCATCCAGCATTGCGCAAGCCAATTTAGAGTCTTCTGGAATAATCAGGGCGGCTATAGGGGCGTCCATCGCGATTGCCTTGGTTGGTTTTCTCGTGCTATTGCTGGCGATTCCCTTCCCGGATGTTATCTTTATTCCATCATTTGGCGCGACGGCGACACTCATATTCATGTGCCCCGGAAGCCCGTACGCCCAGCCATGGCCAGCTATTGGCGGCAACGCAATGGCTGCATCAATCGGCGTACTGATAGCGACAGCGGTTCACATTCCTATTCTCAATGTTGCCCTGTCTGTCGGCCTGACTCTGATATCGATATCTTTGTCTCGCGCCTTTCACCCGCCTGCCGGCGCGGTTGCGGTTACGGCAGCGATGAGCGGCGACGTTGGCTTCACCCATGGTTTCTTGTTCGTCATCGTCCCAGTCACCGTGGGCATGAGTCTGATAGTTGTTGTCCGCGCTTTGCTGGCCAGGGTGACGGGAGATCGATATCCGAGACAACTGTCCTGTCGCCGCCTTCGCCAAGGTTGAGCTGCCCCCTCTTCGTAGACTATTGCCGTTGCCCGCCAGCAAGACGGATTTCTTGCCGCATTTACTTCGTGGCTTTCATTTCAAGATCTGAAATGGCAAGTCTCTCGATTTCGTTCAGGGCTTCGGTTGAGAAATCTACGCTAATGCGCTTCAAGTAAACCAGTGCATTTTCTGAGATGGCGGCTCCCAATTCCACCGACAAGAAGTATCTCCTAAACGCCAATTTCCGATGCTGACATTTCACGCTGTGTTCCAAAAGGCGAACGGCCGCTGCTTGATCGCCGCGATGCGCCTTGATCTTGAAGTTGCGGATTTCGTCTCTTGTCAGGAACCGGTCGCCGCCACCGAGACTTTGGTCTTGGTACTTCTGGGTATTGCGCGGCATATTTTCTCGTCTCATTCGGGCAAGAGCCGCGCACCGCTTCCCTTTCAACTCGGAGGCGGCACTCAAGTCGGCGACAGGTGGTCAATCGGCAGCTTTACACCTAAAAAGCGGAGAGGCGGACCTGCGGGATAGACATTGATAAAGATGATGGCACAAGAATAACTTGGCAGCTACGACCCGCACAGGTAGTCCTTGGCTACTCAAAGGGCTTGGCGCCGTCAAAGAGAGCATCCGCGATCGAGACATCGGACGATGGGTGAGTTTCAGCGATCCAAATGGGTAGGATTTTCTATTCGATTGTTGGATGCGCGTGAATTTTGCATGGCCATACTGGGCGTATGACAGCAGAATCTGAAGTTTTGCCCCAGCATAGAGTATCCCCGGAGCGCCGACTCGCGGGAGTCTCTGCGGATGAGATTGGCGCGGCCGCAGTGTTGAGGGCATGCCTAATCAAAGCCGGACAGCGCGATTTTCCCGAGATCGGTGACTTCCTCTCTGGCAGGATCGCTATCGATCAGGTGCCATCCCACAGGCATTTTCTTGCCCTCCAATGCCTTGGAGCGTGGCACCAGATGTCGGCGATCGCCCAGGAGTTTGAGGCAAGTCAGTTGCGACGGCTAAGCGAGCGTGGAGGAGCCCCGGTTGCGGGTGGTTTCTCCGCCGTATTGCAGCGGGCCAGGTCGATGCAGGTATCGCCGGGCCAGATGGCTGCGGCTCTGTCGCGACTGCGCATCTGCCCGACAATGACCGCCCATCCGACGGAAACCAAGCGGGTAACGGTGCTTGAGATTCATCGGCGCATCTATCGCCGCCTTACCGAGTTGCTGACTCGGACTTGGGCGCCACAGGAGGAAGCTTCCTATCGCGACGCGCTGCTTGCCGAGGTCGAACTGCTTTGGTTGACGGGTGAGTTGCGGCTTGCCAAGCCAACAGTCCAGCAAGAAATTGATTGGGGCATACACTTCTTCCACGAGGTGCTGTTTGACGCCCTGCCAACTCTCGTCGATGGGTTGGGATATGCCCTTGAACATCAATACGGTTTAGAGCCACCCGAGCATTTTCTGCAGTTTTCTTCCTGGATCGGCGGCGACCGCGATGGCAACCCGTTTGTGACGGCAGAGGTCACCCGGTACGCATTGCAGAGATACCGAGAAGCGGCGCTGTCCAAGGCCAGGGCATCCCTTCTTGCGCTGATTCCCAGCTTGTCGGTTGCAATGAGCGTCGCAGAACCATCGACGCGGTTCATGGCAGCTCTGGAGGACGCCCTAGACCACTGTGGCTCAGCCCGTGCCGCGATCGAACAACGCAATCCTGGCGAGCCATTCCGACAGTTTGCGGCCGCGCTACTCTTGCGCCTGGAGGCAACACTTTCCGGTGATCCGGGGGTGGTACCATTCGGCCGCAGCGAGGAATTTCGCCTCGCGGTAATGGCGTTGCGCCATGGGCTTAGCGAATGCGGCGCTGCGGCTGTATCACGCCGCAGGGTCCTGCCGCTGGAACGGCGGGCGCGGATCTTCGGGTTTCATACCGTTTCGCTGGATATCCGGCAAAATGCGACCGTGGTAAACCGTAGCCTAGCTGAAATTCTCCGTCTCCTCGACCCAGCGGACTGTCCGATGCCCGGTACGCTCGGCTGGTCGGCGCGGCTTGCGCGGGCGCTGAAAGAAGACCCGCCCGACTTTGCGTCTCTACAAACCTCGGAAGAAACGCGGGACCTGATCACGCTGTTCGAAGTCCTGATCGACGCACGCCGCCGCGACCCCGCCGCGATCGGGGCATTTGTTCTTTCCATGACGACATCGGCCGAGGACATATTGGCTGTACATGTACTTGCCCGCTGGGCGACCGGCCCCTTCCATGGCGGCCAAAAGGCGCTGTCCGTCGTACCGCTGTTCGAGACGATCGCCGATCTGCGCGCCGCACCCGGCATCATGACGGCGGTGCTGGGCAACCGTGCCGTTCGCCGGATGATCCACGAGGCGGGCGATTCCCAAGAGGTGATGCTGGGGTATTCCGACAGCAACAAGGATGGCGGATTTCTGGCCTCGAATTGGGAGCTCTTCAAGGCCCAGATGGCTTTGCGGAAAGTGGGCGCGCGACACCGCATCGACGTCAGTTTCTTTCATGGCCGAGGCGGCTCGGTCAGCCGCGGCGGCGCGCCGACGGGCCGAGCCATTGGGGCCCAGCCGCCCGGGACCGTGAATGGCCGCCTTCGCGTGACGGAGCAGGGAGAAATCGTCTCTGCCCGCTTTGCTAACCGCGGCACCGCGCTTGCCCACCTGGAACATCTTGTCGCTTCGGTCCTGCTTCACACGCTTGAACCGCCGGGGGCGCAGCGTCCCGACGAAGCGGGCGAATTCTTCGAGGCGCTTGAGGCCCTGTCGGGCCTGAGCCACACGAAATATCTCGACCTCATCCGCACGCCGGGATTTATCAGCTACTTCGATCAGGCCAGCCCGATCTCAGAGCTTGGCCTTCTCAAGATGGGGTCACGCCCGGCGCGCCGGTTCGGTGGCGCGACACGGGATATTTCAGATCTGCGCGCCATTCCCTGGGTCTTCGCCTGGAGCCAGAACCGGCACATGCTGACAGGTTGGTACGGCATCGGCACCGCCCTTTCCAATCTGGCACGCGTGCGCGGCGACAGCGGCATGGCACTTTTGCGGAGGATGTTCGAGGGATCGCGGCTGTTCCGCCTTGTGATCGACGAAGCCGAAAAGCTCTTGCTTCAGTCTGACCTCGGCATTGCATCGCTTTACGCTGACCTCGTCACCGACAAGCAGAGCGCCGCAGCGGTGTTCGGTGCGATCAGCGCGGAACATGATCTGACGCGAGAGATGATCCTGAGGATCACAGGTGAAGGCAATCTTTGCCAGCGGTTCCCCGAATTCCATGCCAGGGTCCATGAGATGCGCCCGCAGATGGAAGGCTTGCACCGCCTTCAGGTCGATACGCTTCGCAAGGTCCGGGCGTCTGGCGGTCCCGAGGCAGCGACGCAGGACGACATCAGTACGCTGATGATGACCATCCACGTGATTTCCGGTGCCCTTGGCTGGACCGGCTGACGCACCGCTTTATGTAGGAGAAACAGATGATGTCCTTGACGGGCTTCTTTGATCGACATCTCGCAGACAGCGATGTCGAACTTTCGGCCATGATCGGCCGAGAATATGGCCGGCAGCGCGACGAGATCGAGCTTATCGCCTCTGAGAACATCGTCAGCAGAGCCGTGCTTGAAGCACAGGGCTCGGTCCTGACCAACAAATATGCCGAGGGCTATCCCGGCCGCCGGTATTACGGCGGATGCCAGCATGTCGACGAGGTCGAAGAACTGGCCCGCACCCGGTTGAAAGCGCTTTTCGACTGCGCATGGGTGAACGTGCAGCCCAATTCGGGAAGCCAGGCCAATCAGGCTGTCTTCATGGCCCTGATGCAGCCGGGGGACACCTATCTTGGCCTCAATCTGGCCGCGGGCGGGCACCTGACGCACGGCGCGCCGGTCAATATGTCGGGGAAATGGTTTAATCCGGTGCATTACGGCGTTGGTCGGGAGAGCGGCCTGATCGACATGAACGAGGTTGAGGATCTGGCCCGGAAGCATCGGCCCAAGGTCATCGTCGCCGGCCATTCGGCCTATTCCCGGCACCCTGATTTTGCGGCCTTCCGGCAGGTGGCGGATTCTGTCGGTGCAAAACTCTTCGTCGACATGGCGCATTTCGCTGGGCTTGTTGCGGCGGGCCACCATCCAAGCCCACTGCCCCATGCTCATGTTGTGACCTCAACCACGCACAAGACCTTGCGCGGCCCGCGCGGGGGTGTGATCCTGTCAAATGACGAAGAACTTGGCAAAAGGCTCGACTCAGCGGTCTTCCCTGGTCTTCAGGGCGGCCCGCTGATGCATGTGATTGCCGCAAAAGCCGTAGCCTTCGGCGAAGCACTTGAACCGGCGTTTGAGGACTACATCCGCCATGTGCTGGAAAACGCAAAGGTTCTCGCGCGCCTTCTGCAGAAAGGCGGCGTCGAGATCGTTTCGGGCGGGACGGATTCCCATCTGATGCTGGTCGATCTGCGGCCAAAGGCCTTGACCGGCAAGGCCGTGGAACAGGCGCTCTCCCGGGCGCACATCACCTGCAACAAGAACGGCATTCCCTTCGATCCCGAAAAGCCAATGATCACGTCGGGAATACGCCTAGGAACTCCGGCCATCACCTCGCGCGGCATGAAGGCCGAGGCGGTGGCGACGATCGGCAATTTGATCCTGGAAGTCATCGATGGCCTTGCCCGCAACGGCGCAGACGGAAATGATCTGGTCGAAAGCAGTGTGCGGTCGAAAGTTGCGCATTTGCTGAGCGGCTACCCAATATACGACCGGCCCTGAAAGGGCCAAACCACGTTACAGGTGCCGGCCTTGATTGGTCGGCACCTACAGATTGCGAGGTCAATCATTCGGCCGCTCAGGCTGTCAGTCCGTCTGGTGCGGCAAGCCCGTTCGCGCGGTAGCAGGCCGTCAGCGTGTTTGCCAAGAGGCAGGCGATGGTCATCGGACCCACGCCGCCAGGCACCGGCGTAATCGCGCCCGCGACCGCCGCCGCACTGGTGTAATGCACGTCGCCCACGAGCTTGCCCTTGCCGTCGCGCTCGATCCGGTTGATGCCGACGTCGATCACCGTCGCGCCTGGCTTCACCCAGTCACCGGGAATCATCTCGGGGCGGCCTACTGCGGCCACAAGGATATCGGCGCGGCGGCAGACCTCGGCAAGATCCTTCGTGCGGGAATGCGCGATGGTCACGGTGCAGCTGTCGCCCAGCAAGAGCTGCGCCATCGGTTTGCCGACAATATTCGATCGGCCGACCACTACCGCCTCCTTCCCCGCAAGCGATCCATGCCGGTCACGCAGCAGCATCAGGCAGCCCAGAGGAGTGCAGGGCACCATGCTTTTCTGCCCGGTGCCCAAAAGCCCGACATTCGAAATATGAAAGCCGTCTACGTCCTTGGCCGGATCAATGGCGTTGATGACGAGTTCAGCATTCAGATGCGGCGGCAGTGGTAGCTGAACAAGGATACCGTGGACGGAAGGATCGGCGTTCAGTCTGGCGATCAGCGCCAGAAGATTTGCCTCCGCCGTGTCAGATGATAGCCGGTGTTCGAACGAGCCCATGCCGGCCGCATGCGTCTGCTCACCCTTGTTGCGGACATAGACCTGGCTGGCAGGATCCTCGCCTACAAGAACCACGGCTAGACCCGGGACCAGATTCCGTTCCTCTTTCAGCTTCGCCACATGCGCGGCGACTCGCGCCCTCACATTGGCCGCAAAGGCCTTGCCGTCAATCACGACTGCTGTCATGCGCCTCTCCTGTCTATCGCGCGCATGCTTCAGAACAACCCCTCGACATGGCCCGCTTCGTTCAGCCGGATCACCTCGGCCGAGGGCACTTTGGGCAGGCCCGGCATGGTCATAATCTCGCCGCAGATCACCACGATGAACCCTGCCCCCGCCGAAAGCCGCACTTCGCGGACCGGGACCGAGTGGCCTGTCGGCGCGCCCCGCACGTTCGGATCAGTGGTGAAGGAATACTGCGTCTTCGCCATGCAGATCGGCAGGTTGCCGTAGCCCGCGGCCTCCCAGGCCTTCAGCTGGTCCCGGATCGACTTGTCGGCCAGCACTTCGTCCGCGTGGTAGATCCGCTTGGCAATGGTTTCGACCTTCTGGAACAGCGGCATCTCGTCGGGGTAGAGCGGCGCGAAGTTCGCGGCACCGGATTCCGCCAGGGACACGACTTTCTTCGCAAGCTCCTCGATCCCGGCCGAGCCTTGTGCCCAGTGCTTGCACAGGATCGCCTCGGCGCCCTGTTCGGCCACATAGGCCTTCACAGCAGCAATCTCGACATCGGTGTCGCTGTAGAAATGGTTGATCGCCACCACCACCGGCACGCCGAACGACTTCACATTGGCGATATGGCGGCCAAGGTTCGGGCAGCCCTTCTTGACCGCCTCGACGTTCTCGGTCCCGAGGTCGGCCTTCGCGACGCCACCGTTCATCTTCATCGCGCGCACGGTTGCCACGATCACCGCGGCCGAGGGCTTGAGGCCCGCCTTGCGGCACTTGATGTCGAAGAATTTCTCCGCGCCGAGGTCAGCCCCGAAGCCGGCTTCGGTCACGACATATTCGCCCAGCTTCAGCGCGGTCTTGGTCGCGATGACCGAGTTGCAGCCGTGGGCGATGTTTGCAAACGGACCGCCGTGGATGAAAGCCGGGTTGTTCTCCAGCGTCTGCACCAGGTTCGGCTGCATCGCGTCTTTCAGCAGAACGGTCATCGCGCCGTCAGCCTTGATGTCGCGGCAGTAGATCGGTTTCTTGTCGCGGGTATAGGCCACCACGATATCGCCCAGCCGCTTCTGCAGGTCTTCCAGGTCGTTCGACAGGCACAGGATCGCCATGACTTCGGACGCCACGGTGATGTCAAAGCCGGTCTGGCGCGGGAAGCCGTTCGACACGCCGCCAAGGTTGACCACGATATCGCGCAGCGCCCGGTCGTTCATGTCCATCACGCGGCGCCAGACGATGCGGCGGGCGTCGATGTTCAGCTCGTTGCCCCAGTAGATATGGTTGTCGATCATCGCCGACAGCAGGTTGTGCGCCGAGGTGATCGCATGGAAGTCGCCGGTGAAGTGAAGGTTCATCTCCTCCATCGGCACCACCTGCGCCATGCCGCCACCTGCCGCACCACCCTTCATGCCGAAGTTCGGACCAAGGCTGGCCTCACGGATGCAGATCACGGCCTTCTTGCCGATCCGGTTCAGACCGTCGCCAAGCCCCACCGTCGTCGTCGTCTTGCCCTCGCCCGCCGGGGTCGGGTTGATTGCTGTCACCAGGACCAGCTTGCCGTCCTTCTTGCCCTCCAGCGACTTGATGAACTCCTGGCTGACCTTGGCCTTGTCGTGGCCATAGGGCAGCAGATGCTCAGCCGAGATGCCCAGCTTGGCGCCGATCTCCATGATCGGCTTCTTCTTCGCCTCCCGGGCGATCTCGATATCCGTCTTGAAGGCCATGTCGCTCCTCCGATTTTCGACTGTGGTTGGCGCAGATATCTATCAACCAAAGACAGGGTAGTCTTAGATTCTTTTTGATATGCAATGAGAATCTATCCACAAAGGCGCACGCAGCTACCCATAAAGGTAGTATTTTCAAGTAGATCAAGACTCGCGTGTGATGCTCGTGTAGTGCAGTTTTTTTGCTTTTACATATAGACCGGTCGTCCTACTGTGGTCTCGGCGCGGAGGGGGCGCGGGCGGGATCAGGGAGGGAACGATGGACGGAACGACGGTTGGAGACACCAGATGTCGACTGTTTTACGTCGATGCCAATCCGCTTGTTCAATCGGCAATCATGGAGCTTTCAAAGGTGGAAGCGGATCTCAGCATCATCGCGACCAGCGATCGTGCGGCGGACCTGCTGGCCGCGGATGATTCGGATTTCGACGTGGCGATCATGGCTTGGGACATGACGGACATGAAAGCTCCAGAAGTACTCAAACGGCTGCGCGCTCGCGAAAGCCGGCTGAAAAGCGTTGTCTTCTGCAACAGCCGCGACGCCACAGCGTTGCGGCTGGCCGTTCGGCTCGGGGTTCACGGGTTCTGCTATCAATATGACAAGGCCAGTGTTCTGTTCAATACCGTCCGCCAGGTGGCCAGCGGACACATCAGCGTTCCCTACCTCGACATCACGAGGATCAACGAGACACCGCTGGCCGGACTGACCATCCGTGAACGCGAGTTGCTGGACGTGCTGGCACGCGGCTGGACCAACCAGCAAATCGCGAACCGGACCGGCATTTCCGAGAACACGGTAAAATACCACCTCAAAAACCTGTACCAGAAACTGGATGTCCAAAATCGCGCGAGGGCCGTGGCAATCTGGTCGCGCGAGGTGGATGCCTAGTTCCGAACGGGTAGGGCGATGCCCCACGGAAGACGAAAATCCCTATCCTGCCGTGTGTTGCCGCAAGGGCGGATTGCTAGAATTTGGTCGGGCATTCTTTGGGAGAAATCTGCCATGCCCGGCTACACGCATCTCTTCATTCCTGGCCCCACGAACATACCCGAACAGGTCCGCATGGCGATGAATGTCTCTATGCAGGACATGCGGGCGCCGGATTTCCCCGAGTTGACGCTGCCGATCTTCGAAAAGCTGAAGACCGTGTTCCGCAACAAATCGGGCCGGGTGTTCCTGTACCCGTCGTCGGGAACCGGCGCCTGGGAGGCTGCGATCCAGAACACGCTCAGCCCAGGCGACAAGGTGCTGATGAGCCGCTTCGGTCAGTTCTCGCATCTTTGGGTGGATATGGCGCAGCGGCTGGGCCTCGTAGTCGACGTGATTGACTGCGACTGGGGTGAAGGCGTTCCGGTCGAGAAATATGCCGAAAAGCTCAGCAAGGACGTGTCGCATGAGTATGCGGCGGTGTTTGCCACCCACAACGAAACGGCGACCGGCGTCACTTCGGACATCAAGGCGATCCGGGCGGCGTTGAATGCGGCGAACCATCCGGCCCTTTTGATGGTGGACGGGGTCTCTTCCATCGGATCCATCGAATTCGATCAGGATGCCTGGGGCGTGGATTGTGCGGTATCAGGCAGCCAGAAGGGTTTCATGCTCCCGGCCGGGCTCGGGATCCTCTCGGTATCGGCCTATGCGCTTGAGGCGCGCAAGCGAGCAGGCTTTGGGCGGACCTTCTTTTCTTTCGACGACATGATCGCCACCAACGATTCCGGCTATTTCCCTTACACGCCAGCCACGCAACTGCTGCGCGGACTCTCGGTTTCCTGCGACATGCTGCTGGAAGAGGGGCTTGAGGCGGTCTGGGACCGGCACAACCGGCTTGCCACCGGCGTGCGCAAGGCGGTCGGGGCCTGGGGGCTGCGGCTTTGCGCCAAAGAGCCGAAATGGCACTCCGACACGGTCAGCGCCATCGTCGTGCCCGAGACTTTCGATGCGCGCGACGTGATCGCACGGGCGTATCGCGGCTACAACACCTCGCTGGGAACGGGGCTCAGCAAGGTGATGGGCAAGGTCTTCCGGATCGGCCATCTGGGCTGGCTGAACGAGGGAATGGTGGCCACCGCGCTGTCGGTCGCCGAGATGGCGATGATCGACTGCGGCATCCAGATCGAGCCCGGAACAGGTGTCGGCGCGGCGATCCGCCATTTCAGCGCGACGGCCGCACCCGCCACCGCGAAAGTCGCCTGAACGAGGCAAGGGAGGAAATACCGTGAGCCATACCATTAACCACCTGCGCAAGGTGGGACTGCAACGCAGCACACTGGCCGTGCCCGGATCGAACCCGGCGATGATCGAGAAGGCTGCCGAAAGTGCTGCCGACTGCATTTTTCTGGACCTGGAAGATGCGGTCGCGCCGAACGACAAGGAACGCGCACGGACCAACATCATCCAGGCTCTGAACGACATCGACTGGAAGGCGCGCGGAAAGACCATGTCCGTACGGATCAATGGGCTGGACACCCATTATATGTACCGCGACGTGGTGGATGTCGTCGAGCAGGCCGGGCAGTTCCTCGATCTGGTGCTGGTGCCAAAAGTAGGGGTCCCGGCCGACGTCTACATGGTCGAGGCGATGCTCAATCAGATCGAAATGGCGAAGGGGTTCACCCATCGCATCGGGATCGAGGCGCTGATCGAAACGCCTTTGGGCATGGCCAATGTCGAAGCGATTGCCGCCGCCCCCGGGCGACTTGAAGCGATGCATTTCGGGGTGGCGGACTATGCCGCGTTCAACAAGGCGCGCACGGTGAACATCGGTGGCCTGAACCCGAACTATCCGGGCGACCAGTGGCACGCGGCCCTGTCGCGCATGACGGTCGCCTGCCGAGCCTACGGCCTGCGGCCGATCGACGGACCGTTCGGTGACTTCTCTGATCCGATCGGGTTCCGTGATGCCTGCCGGCGCGGCGCGGCTCTGGGAATCGAGGGGAAATGGGCAATCCATCCCAGCCAGATCGAACTGGCGAACGAGGAATTCTCGCCCCCCGAAGCCGAAGTGCAGCGGGCGCGCCGCATCATCGAGGCCCTGCGTGAGGCTGCGGATCAGGGCAAGGGCGCGGCCAGCCTGGACGGCAAGATGATCGACGCCGCGTCTGAGCGCATGGCGAAAAACGTGATCGCCATCGACGAAACGATCCGCAAGCGCGTGGCATAGGACGGGCAGAACATGGATATTCACGAATATCAGGCCAAGGAACTTCTGGCGAGCCAAGGGGTTCGCCTGCCGCGCGGCGGACTGGCCTACAGCCCCGAACAGGCGCACTATCGGGCGCAGGAAATTGGCGGGGAAGCCTGGGTCGTCAAGGCCCAGATCCATTCCGGGGCGCGCGGCAAGGCGGGTGGAATCCAGCTTTGCCGCTCGGAAAAGGAAGTCGAGCAAGCCGCCGAACGGATGTTGGGGCGACGGCTGATCACGTCACAGACCGGGGCGCCCGGCAAGCTGGTCAATCGTCTCTACATCGAAGAGACCATCCATATTGACCGCGAGATCTATCTGGGCTTCGTCCTGGACCGCAAGGAAGAGCGCATCATGATCGTTGCCTCGTCTTCGGGCGGGATGGAGATCGAGGAGATTGTCGAGCGGGAACCGGACAGTCTGGTTCGCTGCTCTGTCGATCCCGGCCTTGGGATGCACGAATTCCAGGCCCGTGAGATTGCCTTCGGGCTTGGTCTGGACGGCGCCTTGATCGGCAAGGCGGTGAACACGATTCTGGGCTGCTATCGGGTGTTCCGCGACTTTGATGCCTCGATGCTCGAGATCAATCCGCTGGTCGTCTCAAGGGATGACCTTGTGGCGCTCGACTGCAAGATGAGCTTCGATGAAAACGCCCTGTTCCGCCGCCCCGACATCTCGGAACTGCGCGACAAGAGCCAGGAAGATCCGCGCGAGACTTTCGCCGCGGATCGTGGCCTCAGCTATGTCGGGCTGGATGGCGAAATCGGGTGCATCATCAATGGCGCGGGCCTGGCGATGGCCACGATGGACATGATCAAGATCGCAGGCGGAGAGCCGGCCAACTTCCTCGACATCGGGGGCGGGGCAAGCCCCGAACGGGTGGCGAAGAGCTTCCGGGCGGTGCTTCAGGACAAGAACGTGAAAGTGATCCTCGTGAACATCTTTGCCGGCATCAACCGCTGCGACTGGGTGGCGGAGGGTGTTGCGAAGGCGCTTGAAGAGGTGGGCGTCGCCGTTCCGCTGGTGGTGCGGCTTTCCGGGACCAAGGTTGAGGAGGGCAAGGCGATCCTGGCCGAGCGCGCGCCTGGCGTCATCGTCGCCGACACCCTGTCCGAAGCGGCTGAACGGGCGGTGACCGAGTGGAAAGCGACCACCGGGCGCGCGACCTGAGGAGGAGATTTGATGGCAATTCTGTTGAACAAGAACACCAAGGTCCTGGTGCAGGGCATTACGGGCCGCATCGGCTCGTTCCATGCGCAGGAAATGCTTGATTACGGCACCAATGTCGTCGGCGGGGTGACGCCTGGCAAGGGCGGAAAGACACATCTCGACCTGCCGGTATTCAACACCGTCAAGGGTGCGGTGGCCGAAACGGGCGCCGAGGCGACCATCGTCTTCGTGCCGCCCCCCTTTGCCGCGGATTCCATCATGGAGGCCGCCGATGCCGGGATCAAATACTGCGTCTGCATCACCGATGGGATTCCTGCCCAGGATATGATGCGGGTCAAGCGCTATATGCGGCGCTACAAGGCCGAAAACCGGATGCGCCTGTCCGGCCCGAACTGTGCAGGCACGATCACCCCAGGGCAGGGCATGATGGGCATCATGCCCGGTCATATCTACATGCCGGGCCGGGTGGGCATTGTCGGCCGTTCCGGCACGCTTGGCTATGAAGCCGCAAGCCAGATGCAGGCGCGGGGCATCGGCGTGTCAACCTCGGTCGGGATCGGCGGCGACCCGATCAACGGATCGTCCTTCCGGGATATTCTCGAACTTTTTAGCGAAGACCCCGAGACCGATGCGGTGGTGATGATCGGCGAGATCGGC
Source organism: Gemmobacter caeni (assembly GCF_003054195.1). Classification (GTDB taxonomy): domain Bacteria; phylum Pseudomonadota; class Alphaproteobacteria; order Rhodobacterales; family Rhodobacteraceae; genus Gemmobacter; species Gemmobacter caeni. Next base: position 2,804 of record NZ_QBKP01000025.1, on the reverse strand, counting down.
GGCCCGCAAGAGGCCGAGGCGGCAATCTGGGCCCGGGACAACATGAAGAAACCCCTGATGGCCTATGTCGCCGGGCTCTCCGCGCCCAAGGGCAAACGGATGGGACATGCCGGGGCAATCGTTTCCGCTTTCGGGGAATCCGCTCAGGAGAAGGTCGAGATCATCCGGGAGGCCGGCCACACGATCATCCCAAATCCGTCTGCTTTCGGCGAAACGGTCGAACGCGTGCTCGCCGGGCTTGCTCATGCGGGATAATGTCGTGACCCGCCCTCGGGTCCTGCTGACACGGCGCTGGCCCGCCGAAGTCGAGACCCGGCTGTCCGCGCGCTATCAGGTGACGCTGAATGAAGCGGATGTCGCCATGTCCACATCGGAAATCCGGCGGGCCATGCTGGAATATGATGCGGTTTGCCCGACGGTCAGCGACCGGCTGGATGTTTCGGCCTTTCCCGACCGGCCGCGTGCGCGGATACTTGGCAATTTCGGGGTCGGCGTAAATCACATCGACCTTGCGGCGGCGCAGGCCGCAGACATTGCGGTGACGAATACGCCCGGCGTCCTGACCGACGCGACAGCCGATCTGACGATCGGCCTGATCCTGATGCTGACCCGCCGACTTGCCGAAGGCGAACGCGAGCTGCGCCAGGGCCGCTGGCAAGGCTGGCGCCCGACCCACATGATGGGGATGGCGCTGTCCGGCCGCACCCTAGGCATTCTCGGCATGGGGCGTATCGGTCGCGCGGTGGCCCAGCGGGCACAAGCGGCCTTCGGAATGAAAATTGCCTATTTCAGCCGGACTCCGCTGCGAGAGACAGAGCTTGAAGGCCTGTCGGCACTGGCCTGCGACAGTGTGGAAGCTCTGATTGATGCGTCCGACATCATCTCGCTTCACTGCCCCGGAGGGGGCGCAAACCGTCACCTGATCGACGCAGGGCGCCTGCGCCGCATGGGGCCGTCGCGGTATCTGATCAACACGGCGCGGGGCGACATCATCGACCAAGCAGCCCTTACCGACGCTCTGCAAAGGCGCGCGATTGGGGGTGCCGGACTGGACGTCTTCGAGAACGAGCCGGACATTCCTGCGACCTTGCTGAATGCGCCCAATGCCGTCCTTCTACCGCATCTGGGAAGCGCAACGCGCGAGACAAGAGCTGCCATGGGGATGATGGTCGCGGATAGCCTCGACGCCTTCTTCGACGGTACGGAGTTGGTCAACCGTGTCGCCTGACGACGTGCGGGCACTTCTGGCCGATTGCTTTTCGGTTGCCGTCAAGGCAGCCGATCCGGCATCTGCCGTCCGGCAGGCGCTGAAGCGCCATCAGGAACGTGTTGCGAAGGCCCGGCGGGTTCTAATCGTGGCGCTTGGCAAGGCCGCCTGCGCCATGGCCGAAGCGGCGGCAAATGAGTTGGGCGAAAAGGCGACGGCCGGCATTGTCGTCACAACGCAAGAATCCGCGCGTCCAGTGGCGGATTTTCAGGTCATCGCCGGCGGCCATCCCGTGCCAGATGCGGGCAGTCTCAGCGGCGGAGAGGCCATCTTGTCGCTGGCTCGAACCGCGGCTGAAACAGATCTGGTCCTGGCGCTGATTTCCGGCGGCGGGTCGGCCCTTGCGGTCGCACCAAAGCCCGGCCTCACTTTGGCGCTGAAACAGCAGATCACCGAGGCTCTGCTGCGCTCGGGTGCGGACATAACGGAAATCAACGCAGTGCGACGCAGGCTCTCCCTCTTGAAGGGTGGCGGCCTACTACGCGCGGCCGCGCCTGCGTCGGTCCTGGCGTTGATCGTCTCGGATGTTCCGGGCGATGATCCAACAATCATCGCGTCGGGACCAACCGCGCCAATGCGCCCTGGTCAACCTGTGGAAGCGGTGCTGCGCGCCGCCAATCTGGATCACGGCCTGCCCGCGACTGTGACAGAGCTTCTGCTTGCCGCACCCGATTCATTCGGTCTCTGCCACGTCCATAACGAGATCATTGCATCGAATGCGGCGTCAGTCTCGGCCGTGGGGCGGTTCCTGGCCAGTAAAGGCATCGTCGCTGTTTGCTATCAGCATTGGCTTGACGGCGATGTGCAAGCGGCAGCGGAAGCCATCCTCCGGATGATGAAGCTTACCACAGATCAACAGGGATTGACCGCAATCATCTGCGGCGGCGAGACTACGGTGCGCGTTACGGGCGGCGGAACCGGTGGCCGCAATCAGGAGCTCGCGCTTCGGCTCGCTCAGACCGAAGCGGCAAGCCCGCTAGGCCGCCCATGGACCTTTCTTAGCGCGGGGACTGACGGCAGGGATGGCCCCACACAGGCAGCGGGCGGGTTTGCGGATTCAGACACAATGAACCGCCTTATGCATCACGGGCTGAAGCTGAAGGAAATCCTGGCGAACAACGATTCATACACCGCGCTGCGGGCGACGGGCGATGCCTTCATCACTGGCCCGACTGGAACCAATGTCGCAGATATCCAGATTGCACTTGTCGGCTGAAAGGAGTGCCCCGTCTGTTCAGGACGGCATCTCTTCGATTGCCCTGTCCCATGAACGGAGCAGCGCCTCTCCCGCGGTACGCGCGCGGCAGGCGGCGTTCCGATCGCCCTCATATGCCGAGACGATCGCGCCCTTCATCAGGAAGTGCCAAGTTTCCGCAAAGGCTTGCGGGTCGGCAAGCCCGGCATCTTGGGCAAGCCCCCGCACGAAGTTCCGAATATTCAGAAGATGACGCGCCGCGGCCCGGTGGACTGGCGAGTTCACTTCGCTTTCGAGCAGGATGTTGACGAATGCGCAGCCTTCATAGTCTCGGCGCCGGAA
>NZ_QBKP01000024.1 GCF_003054195.1 Gemmobacter caeni | reverse complement strand
ATCGAAGGCACAATGGACCCAACCCCCGGTCGGTGGGGTCCCTTTTGGACGCCGATCACCCCAGAAGCGGGGTCCTTATTGCAAGCCGTTCAACACTTTGGTTCCTGCCCGGTCCCATGGAAGAGGAGCCGGATTATCTGCCGCCCGGACCACGGGCCGAATTGCGAGAAGCCGAGGTCCTCGACGACTGGCGGAAAGCAGAGGCGGGTCATGCCGCGCGTCTTGCCCGTGTGGCCGGTCGCGTCGGCGCACTGGATGACCGGCTGAAGCGCGGCCCGGAAGGATGGCGGCACAGGCTTGCCCTGATAGAGGCTGCCGACCTCAGCTGGTTCACGGGCGATCGTATCGGCCCGGATCGGCTGGCGCTCTGGATCTCCATGCGCATTTCCGGCCTGCAAGACGACACCGCCGCACTCGCGCGGGTCGGTTGGGCGGTACGTCGTCTAACGGGGGGGCCAGGCCCAGAGGTGGACCTGTTCGCCTTCCTCGACCGCCGCGATCCCGAGAACATGGCGGATGAAGCCGAGCCCTTTGCAGACCGCGCGGGCGGTTGGCTCGAGCTGATGACACAAGCCGCAGATCTTCATCCGATAACACGTGCCTGCGCAGGTTATCACCTCTGGAGCCTTGCTGGCCTTGGGCAGCAGGGCGATCGAATGGAAGCGGCCGTCACGGCTGCGCGGATCGCTGCAAGCGAGGGGAGAGGCACAGTCTTTGCGCCTCTTGCCATGGGTGGGGCAGGGGGGCTGCGCAACAGCGGCCCACCCGCTGCCCGCCTGGCGCGCTGGCTCGACGGGATGGAAACGGCCTGCCTGACCGCAATGCGGCACCTAGACGATATCGAGACATGGTCTGCGCGGACAGAAGCCGAGATGAACCCGCTCTCGGGCAAGACCCCGATCGCCTTGCGCGCCGTGTTGACCGAATGGCCACTTGTATCCGCTCCGATGGCCGAGGCCTTGACAGGTTCGAGCCGCGCCGCTGTTCAGCGTAACCTCACCTGGATGGAAGCGCGGGGTTTGGTCCGCGAACTGACTGGGCAGGGCAGGTATCGGATGTGGCGTGCTACGAACTGAAGGCCGCGGCAGACTTTGCCGATGTGGTTGGCGACAGAGGGTAACTCCCCGAAGGACTTCCCGTCAGATGCATCTTCGTTTCGGTGAGGCTTCGGCGGTAATAAGCAGTGACCGTGAGCTTAGCTCTGCACCGGTGGCTTTGGCCAGAAGTCAGGGCTTTTTTCTTCGAGCGACTGTAGAAGCCTACTTTCCTCTTCGTTCAGATTTTCACGATCTTCTCCGTACGCAATAAGTCCGTGAAGCTGTGAGCGTTGTTCGTCCCAGCGCTGTGATAGAACTGACCAATGATGCTCATCATACGTACCCCGAAAAATCACGGGCCGGACTTCAATTCGCGGTAAATCCTGGCTACCTGCATCTATCGCTTCCTTCAGTAGACGCGACCAATAGCTGTTCTTGCGGTCGACGCGGCCGATTTGCTGCTCTACCACTCCCGGGTTCCATTCGAGATGGAGTAGAATGACGATCCGGCAGCTTTCGTGAAGATTGAGTCCTTCGCGCCCGACCATGGATTGGGCGATGAGCACATGTGGTTCGCTCGCCGAACGATTGAAGGCAAGCTGAACTAGACGTCGCGTGGAAGGGAGTGTCTTGCCGTAAAGCATCCGAGCGAATGAGGCTCGAGGCGAATTGTACTCCTCTATCAGTCTCTCACGAAGTTTTGCCCACAATGCCCTCGCAGATATGCCGTCTAGTTCCTCGTCCTGCGCGCCTCCTTCGCCGCGTTCGCGGAGGGCATCGAATACCTGAGTGAGCGCTTCCACTACCGCTTCGCGTGATACTTTGGCCCCCGAAGCCTCCTCCCGTACCAAGGGCTCGGCTGCCCGAGCCAGTGGCGTGACGATTTCAGATAAATTCTCGTCACTCGCAATCGCCTGCAACAGTGTTGACTGGCCAGTCGCCCCGCTCTCAATCAGGGCCAGGATGTGGTTGCGCAGCGTCTGACGTTGCGCTTCAAAGACTTTGTAGGAAGCGGTTAGGATGTCATCGACGCGCTTGCGATCGTATTCGAGTTCAAGTTGTTTGGCCGCTGCGCGCAGTACCCCTTGATCGTCGTCTGACGTCTTTTCCTGTGGCCATGGCGTTCCGTCCCGCACTGCCCGCAACAGGGCCCGAGCATTGAGAAGATCGGTCAATACGCGCATGGGCCGCGTGAAGCGGCCAAACACAAGAACCTTCTCCCCGCTGCGTGTGTAGTTTTCAATTTCATCAACGACCGCCGACAGAACTGGATGCTCAAATAGGCTTTCAGTGCTATCAACGAATGATGCAGTCAGCGCGTTTTTCCACCAATCTGCGCGTTGTTTTCGCTTGTGCACGCCATATTGCTCGGCGGTGTGCTCTGCACTCGCTTCGACGCCTTCTTCGGCACCATCTTCTTCTATCTGCTGGCGGTCAGCTTCCTCATCTTCATGGCGACCGTCTCCAGCCTGCCGCTTCGCCAGCTTGTCGATGATTCCTGCCACTCCGTGCCCGTTGCTAATCGTTAGCCGTGCACGGGCCGCAGTTGTATCGGCCGCCGCTTGGCCGATGACTGACAGTGCCTCGGCGGCAAAGACGATCCGGCGCCAACCCGGCGACAAATTGCCGGCATGAACTTCGATCGGGTGCTCGCGCCGGTAGCTCATTCCAATGGGTGCATGCTTGTCGAACAGCATGATGGTTTCATCACGCCGCTTGTCCCGGCGTACTACCCAGGCCGCGAGATCTTCTTGAAATTTTGCCGCCGCCGCCTTGTAACGATGATGCGTTGCTTCGTCTGTACGCCACCGCCTGCGTACCGCTTCGGCAGCTTCGCGAAATTTCAGCACGGCAGGTTCGATCGACATCCAGGTGCGGTTAGGCATGGAAACGCGCTTTAAAATGCTTTTCCACTGCCACACGTCAAGTTCGACCGGAGTCGCCGTTAGGCCCAGACGGCGGCATGTTTTGCCACTCGGGAAAAGGATGCTATCGAGAAGCGCCGATAGCTTTCCCCGTTCACTACGAGACTTATGGGCCTCATCGATGATGACGAGGTCGAACGGGCCGAGAGCAAGCCCAAGAGTGCGCTCGAGCAACTTGAGCTCGGTCGAATAGTTCTCAAAGCGGTCAGACTGAAAATCATCGAGCTCAGAGCGGTTATCGATGTCTCGAAATTCCTGGACGATCGCTTCAACTGAAGTCTTCGTAAGTTGGCATCTCTTTGCCCGCTCCAAAATTTCTTTTGCCGCTAGTTCGACGCCCGGCATTCGACAATGTGCGAGCTGGCACCCTTTTCTGATTTTCTTATCTACATTGCGGACGATCAGCTTCAGGAGATTGGCACGCCACCTTATTCCGGACGTTTGCACACGCAGGTCGCCAAAACGGTGGGAAAGGATCACGAGGGCATCATCCATTCTTGCCGCGTAATCGGTTTCATATTCACGCATCAGGCCGTCGAAGCTGCGCAAAATGTCTTTAGACCTTTCGCCTGCTTTAGCGATCTCGTCGCGCCATTGCGGGGCGACGACCGGCGGAACAACCAAGGCAACCCTGCCGCCGCTCCGATTGACAGCGAGGGCCAGAGCAACCGCGATCCGCGTCTTGCCCATTCCTACCTCATCGGCGAGCACGGCACCGTGATTTCTCAAGGATGCCGCCAAAGCTTTTAGTGCGTCGATCTGACCCGCATCGAGATAGCCTTGCGGAAACAATGGCGATTCCTGTGGTCCGCTGATGTTGGCGGCAACAGATTCCCATCCCGCGAACTTGCCCATCTTAGCCGACATCAGAAACCCTGCTTTCCAGTCCATCGAATTCGGATACGTCCCAGTTGACCTCAGCGGCACTCAAGGCTTCGTCAAGGGCCAAGAACTCGGTGCTGCCCCGCTTGACGTAGTCCGGCAGGAACGGCGGTTCCCTCAGGCAGGAAAGCGGGTTGATGTTTAGCGGAAGCAGAGCCTCGACCAGTGCGCCTCTCGTCGGCCCTTTGGCGTCGTTTCGCCTCCGGCCAAGCTTCCCACGTTCGGGCAAGGTGCCTAATTGCATCAGCACACATTGCAGCCGCTGTGTCCAACTAGTCCAATCAGCCTTGGGCACCATGGTCTGGCGTTCGGCAATGGCCTCGATCAGTTTCATGGTTCCCCGAATGACATACCGCGCGTCCGGTGCCGCTCGCCCAGCCGCGCCCGGCAAATTTCCGGTGTCTTGCGGTGCAGGCGGATCCTCGTCGTCTCCGGTGTTCCCTCCATCTGGCACTGCAGGAAAGCTGTCTAGTAGTTCAATGGCCTGCTCTAGATCTATCGGCTCCAGTGGCCGCGCAGCAAGCCGTCCGTAGTGGTCCAACACGGGAACCAGGACGGTCGATGCACTGTCGTTCTGATCGAGGCGACGCACGCCGACATGCGCCGGCTGCTCGCCATCCCATAGGAAATGCCCGAACCCGTTCGGTGTAAGCGCTTGATTGCTCGGTCCCAGTATCACTATTCCTGTCGCATCCTCGCTTTGAGGCACTGCAAGGAAATTGGCCATCTCGCCAGGCTTCCAGACAAGATGGGAGACAGGCGGGGCGATAAAGCGCGTTTCTCGGACGGGTGGGCCGTCTCCTGCCGTTAGGGCTGAAAGGTCGGTGATGTGAGCGTCCCAGTCGACCGGTAGAACGTGCCCAACAGGAGTCAGGCGGGACTTGGTCCCGGCGGGTTCCCAGCTCAAACCGTCTGCCGCCATTATGACCCCGGCTTCTAGGTTGCCGCCACGGCTTGGCGCAGCGAGAAAACCGGCAGGCGTGAGATTGCCCGAACCCAGGTAAACCCAGGCGGAGGCACAGCCTTTACCATCTGTTTGCCGGTTTGCCGAGAACAGGAATTTGGCGTGCAGGCGCCTCATGTCGCCATCAGCCTTCAGCGGACGTAGGAGCGACCATTTCGCCTCGCGCATGCTACTGAAAACAAGCTGCTCTGCCAGTGCTGCGCATTTGTCGCTCTCAACAACAAGCGTGATCTTCGCGGATCGTGTCAGGAGAGAGGCATCAATCAGTGACTTGGCGATCGTGCTGGGAACAAGTGGCAAGCCCGCCGTTTGCCCGCCTTCCCAGAATCCAGACCCAAGAACAAGGTTGTTGCGGCGCTGCGACCCGGCATGTGCTTTGACTCGACTCGCCAGTTGGGCGATTAGTGCTTGCTGCCTCGTATCGATGAAGCGAGGCGTAGTATTTGGCCGGGGTTTTAGCCGGCTCGTCCAGCGCTCCAACTCTGCAAATGCCGCACCTTGAATTTCCTGGGCCTTTCCCGCCCCAGCATCCACTTCCAAAAGTCGGCACTGGTATTGCTGCCGCAACCAACGCCAGAAATCGCGCGCCGCGGCCAAGTCGGCCCGGTTTTGCTCAAGCGCGTCATCGGACTCCTGCGCAAGAACATCTTCCGCGGCCAGATCGAGCCGCCAGATGAGGTCGATGCTATCTTCGGTGGTCTGCCGGGTCCAGTTACCCGTGGTAACAAGCAAGCGCAGAGCCCATTTGCTTTCATCGGTCGGGTTGCGAAATGCCAAAAGCGCCACCTTCGCATGCATGAGGCGATACGGCGGGGCGTCGTTGCGGGCGGGCAGATGCAAGACGCCTGGCACCTCGCCAGGAGGGATCTGTGCCTGCGAACGGTCAAGGCAGAGCCCGATGAACGTGCGGCCAAGTTCAGCGCGTGCCGATCGACCCTGGCCGGTGAAACGCTCGACGAACGCCTCCATGAAATCTGCGTCGGCAGAAAATCCGCAAATCCATCCTGCATGGCCGGTCATGTCAGTCGGGGGTGCAGCATGCTCCACGAGGGAAAGGGGCAGATGTGGAGCGGCCATCAGTTCTGCCCCTGCGCTTCGATGAACGTGCCGAGCCGTCCCTCAAGGTCTAGTGACAGGCGTCGCAGGTAAATTATGCGCGGAGAGATCGAAGTGGGCAGGACATTACGCTCGGCGCGCATGGGCGCACCGTCCTCTCTGCCCTCGGGGTCTGTTTCGATATCGGCCCCCTCGTGCGTAGCGTCGTCAACACGAAGAGCGGCGTCTGTCCGCCACGCAGCAGTCGGGACGACAACACTGCCCGTCACCCGCAACATGTGGTTCTCGCGGTTTACGAGCATCGTGATCGCATGAATGTCGGATTGAAGTGCTTCTGTGCAAAACTCGCGTGCCGCTGCAGCCGCTTCATTCGGCCCGTGACCATCAAGTGCCAGAAAGCGCTGCGCTTCCTTGCGCCACGCTTCCAACGAGGCCGACACCCCTTCAGGAAGAGCTCGAGTCAGGTCAAGTCGTGAATGACCGATAAGTTCCTGTTCGATATTTGCTAGCACGCCGATAGCGGCGTCGCGGGTTTGAAGAAGCGATGCTCCTGCTTTCAGATCCTTCCAGTGGTTATCGTCAATCTCGGCGGGTTGATTCCCCCAGTCGGTGTCCGGGATCGTAACAAAATCGTCCCCTACATCGATTTTCCGCATCCAGATCAGAGCGTTCCGACGACGCTCTGCGCCTGCTCCGGGGAATGCCAGCGCCTCACGCATTACCATGCGGGCATCATCTCCCGCATCGGCCGTTGGATTGAGTTTTCCGCGAAGTGAGGCGGTGAAGTTTACCGGCTCATTGAGCACCCACTTGCGGAGGTAATCGGGAAGGGGCCGCTTCCCTGGGCCTCTTTCGCCGAAAACGGCATCGATAAGCTGCTGTCCGCGAACGTTGACAGAAAAACTGTTGAATCTGGATCCGCTCGCATCAACAAGCCCAAGCGCGGGAAGCGCTTGGACACAGCCCATGCGCATGGGTTGGGTTACATAGGCCGACTGTGACTTCAGCCGGCGAAAGGTACGATCAATCCCTCGATCTTGCAGTGCCTTGAGCTTGCGTGACCCCCGCAGTCTCCAATCTCCACGGCTCCAGCCTCTCTCCTGATAGCCGATCCAGCAGGCCAGAGCCTCTATGGCGTTGGCGACTTCTATCTTGCTTCCTGCATGTGGGGTCTCTTCTGCGATTCTAATGCCGAGAAGCGCGAGCGCCGCTTGGCGTATGAACCACATCCCGCCAAGTCCAGGAACTGCAGCTTCATTATAGAGCATGACTGCCTTGCCAAGCCCTAGTGTCAGTCTTCTGCGTGACGGCTTGACGTTTTCAGGCGCCAGCATGCCCCATTGTATTGTCATTCAATAATAACCATCTGTTTGGCGGCGGGTAGCTGCGCCAGGTCCAGCCGCCCATGGTCTATCCAGAACACAGCTAAACCTTGCAGCGTGTGCTGCGGGAACAGTCTTGCTACCAGTGCTGCGTAGCTGGACAGCTGCGGCCAATAGGGTCCAAATCCATCACCTCGGCCTCCCGTTTTGTGGTCGATGAGAAGGCTGCCTTGGGGCCCAATTGCCAAAAGATCAATTGTGCCGGGAATTTCTCCACCTTCTGGGCTGTGTCCGAGAACGGGGATTTCACAATGAAGGTCGGAGTATCCTTGATCTAAGAGCCAAGCTCTCAGCGCCGCTGCCCGCTCTGCCATCAGGGTGAGCGCCGCGTCCTCCAGTCCGGTGGCAGCGGGTAATGCCGGCGCCAATTCGGGCCGCGTGAGTAACACCCGCATGGCAAGATGCAGCGCTGTCCCACGGGTCGCATCGCTGACCGTCTGTGACCACGACGCTCCGAGTATGATGCTCCGGCTTTCAGGTGCAGGAGCTGCCGTTTTCATCTGTGATGGTTGAAGCCGCCAGGGCGTCAACGATGTAGAAGGCATCGGCGCCTGTTTTCCGAACAAAGGCGCTTTTGTGTTTGCTGTGGGAGCAAAATCGGTGGCGCTTGCATGTTCTGGCATCGCGGTGATTACCGCCGGACATTCCACCCCACCAATCCGCAGCATCCCGCCAGAGGTTTGCGGTTTGCAACAATCCTCCAGAACATGGAACAGACAGGTGGCTTCCGTGGCTTCCTCGTGACGCTCTTTCAGAAAGCTCGGCCACTCCAGGACCAGCCGGTCGCGCGTCCGTGTCAGGGCGACATACAGCAGGTTCTTGGCATTGGCCTCGAAATCCGCCCGACGGTCCTCGATAAAGCGCCGCGCCGCTTCAGGTGCTGCAAATCCCGGCGTGTGGATCAGTGCGGCGGAAGCAAGCACCGCAGACATGTCGTCAATCCTGTCCAGCGCCTCGAACCGGGTGGCAGTGGTACCGGGCCATTCTTCAATTCTATGGTCGAATTCTGCGACCACCGTGATGGGCCACTCCCTCCCTTTGGACGCGTGCCACGTTACGATTTCAACCGCCTCGGCACTGTCCGCCGATGGGTCCGGTCTACGGTCGAAATCGCGGTCGCCCGAGCGGGCGTCGAGCCAGCCGAGGAACACCTTGGCGGTCTCTCCATGAAACCCCGAGGCTGCCTTAAGATCGCGATGCGCGGCTTCGAAATCGCTTGCCTCTGCCTCAAGGCGCAAGAGATCAGCACGCGCCTGGGCCGCATCGGGCTGACGCGCCGCCCATTGGCGCAGACCAGCCGCGTCAAGCACGATGTTCAGCGCGACACTGACAGGCAGACGTGAAAGGCGGTCAAACAGAGCCGCCAGCTGCATGAGGACAGGATCATCTGCCAGCCGCCCATCGATCTGTGCGGCCATTGCCTCCTGCAAGGAGAGCGGGTCTGGGCCAAGCGTGCGCAAAAGCAGCCCAGCATGGGCATCTGCAGAATTGGCCGCATAGCTGAGCGCCGCCCGAGCTGCCTGCACGACGGGGCTGGCCGCCCAGCCATCCTCGGCGATCCGAACGGGAACGCCGCGGGCCCGCAGCTCTTCGGCATATCGAGCCGCCGTTGCGTGGCGACAGATCAGAAGCGCGATGTCAGATGGGCGCGCTGCCCGCGTGGTGCCGTTTTGCCGGTCGGTGACCGTCTCGGCATTGGTGAGGATGCGCGTAATGCGTTCTGCCACATGCTCTTGAGGCTTGGAGGATGTCCGCACTCCGCGCCCTTTCGTTACCTGCAACACCTCGATCGCCGGTCCGAGCACGGGATCGCGGGTTGGGGCAAGAGGATTATAGCCCGCCCCGAATAGCCCCGCGCCAAGGGCGTTGACGAACTGCATGACGGCAGGTGTCGACCGCCAGTTGCGATCCAGCGGCTGCGTAGCTTCGGGGTTTGCCGCGGCCAGTGCCTGAGACAAGCGCGGATCAGCCCCCTGAAACCCCATGATCGATTGCTTCACATCACCTACCAGCAAGGTGCGCGGCGCATGCGCCCCCAACTGCCAAAGCAGGGCGAACTGAACCGGGTTCGTGTCCTGGAACTCGTCAATGATGACACAATCAATTTCGTCCAGAACGGCCTGCCGCACAGAGGGATTGGTGCGCAGCAGGCGTTCGGCCCCGGCGATCATGTCGGCAAAGTCGATCAGACCAAGGGCCTTCTTCCGCGTCTCGTAGGCTTCCATCACCTCTTGGGCGCAGGCGATCAGACAAGACAGATGCAGTTTTGCGTCTGCGAGAGGGCCTGGATGGGAAGGCAAGACGTCGGCGGCCTGCATGATCGCTGTTGCCAGATCATCATAGCCTTCCGGCGTCTTGGTGCGGCTGTTCGAAATGAACAGGCCGCGCAGTGACTGCCAGACGCCCCAGTCCTGATCCAGAAGCGCGGGGTCCCGTTCAATGCGCCGAAACAGCGAAAGGTTCTTTTCCAAGGTCTCGCGCGGCCCCTTGGCCGTCACGGTGGCCATACCTCCGTCCGGAAAAGCTGCCAGCATGGCAAGGACTGCCGCCAGCAACGCATCGCGCGCGGCAGCTGGGTCAGCCAGTGTCGCACCATAGACCCGGTCAAGCCGCGCAAGAGCCGGGGCGATCAGGCCCGGATCACGCCCTTTATCGCCCAGCCCTCGCAAGAGGTCGATCATGGCCAGCACGCGCGCACGCAAGGAATCCTCGATCGTCTCACCCTTTTGCCAGTTGGGTTGATACCCGAACCGCTCTGGCGCAGCCTTGATCGGGTCGAGCGCGCGTGCATGCGCCAGCGCCTGCCTGATCAGCAGGTCACGTTCCGCATCGCCCAAGTGGCGTGGCTGCAGGGAGGCGCCGGCAGCAAGGGCATGTTCGGTCAAGAGCCGCAGACCCAGCCCATGGATGGTCGACACATAGGCCCGCTCGACCGCCATAGCTTCCTCAACCAGACCATCGGCAAGAAGTCCCGCCCGGATGCGTTCGCGCAATTCGCCGGCGGCGGCCTCGGTGAAAGTCACGGCAAGGATGCGTTCGGGCCGCACGACCTTGCGCTTGACCCAGTCGGAGAGCTGAGTCTTGATTCGATGGGTTTTCCCAGCCCCTGCGCCAGCGGGCACGATGACCAAACCGAGATCTGACGGGTTCTGGCTCATGCTTCGCTGTCCTCAATCTTGCGGATAAAGGCGGTGACAAGGGCAGAACCATCGGTCAGCGCATAGGGGGTAAAGCCCGCCTCTTTCTTGAAGAAATCCACATCAGCCGTTGTGTTCAGGACCACGCGCCCTGCACCCAGTTCTGCAAGCCGTTCGGCAAGCCGTCCAACCGCGGCTGCGTTGATCGCATCGCCCATGTCTTTCGCTGGCGATCCATCCGCCAACGCCAGCCCCGATGTCAGCAGACCGCCGTCATTCATCAAGTGATAGGCAATGCCGACAGAACGGCCGATCAAGGCGTCCATCCCGTCTCCCTCTCGACGGATCGGTCGGGCGATCATGTCACGATAGAGCGCTGCCTGCAGATCCCAGCCTGCCTCCATCCGTTTGCGTCGGCCCGACGTGCCACTTTTCTTGTGGTCAACGATCAGAAGGCCCCCGTCCGGCAATTCAAGGATCGCATCGGCCTTGCCGTGCAAATTGATGCCATGGGCTTCGCCCGAAAGCCAAATCTCATTCCCGATGATTTTTGCCCCAAGCGCCAGCAAGTGGTCACGCCAACGCAGAGCGGCCTGAAGGATTTCGCGCTCCAATCCCTGGCGCTCCATGTCCCAAGACGCGCTTCGCAAGAAATTGGCGTGACGGGTCAGTGCGCTGTCATAAGCGGCGATCACCGCGTCAGTGAGAGCGGTGCGGTCGGGAATAGGCTGATCCTTGAGGAACACATGCTCAAACACATCATGCGCGATGTTGCCCTTCGCCATGACATCCAGTTCCTCGGCTGACCATGACAGATCATTGGCCTCGACCTCAGCCAGAAGCCAGGCCAGCGGGCTGACCAGAAGCGTTTCCAGCCGAGACGGCGATTGCGGCTTTGTCGTCCCATCGTCCTTGCGACGCAAAGCCAGAAGGTTGCGACCTGCGAATTGAAGGGCCTCGGGCAATTCAGGCGGCTCGGGCAACGGAGGCAGGCGGTGATGCGCGACGGGCCAATCCTCTGGCCGCATGCGCGACACATCTGCGATCAGGTCCGCCCCATCCTCGACATCCGAGATAAAGCGCGCAATCAGAGATAGCCCTGCCGATGGCTGAAGTCGTGCGCCAGAGAGATCCCGCCACGGGATCAAGAAGGTGGCAGAGTCAGCTACAGCCTGAAGCTGTTGATCGAACAGAGAGAGGGACTGTGCCAGTCCTTCGGCCCGGCCGCGCAAATGCAGACCGGTTGCTTCACGAATTTGCGCAATCTCACTGTCGAGGAACATTGGATTGGCCCGAGGGCGCGTCGGATACAAGCCATCGGTAAAGTCGGCCACGATCAGATGTCGGCACGGTCTCCAAGGGCTTTCCTGCGCCGACCAAAGGCTCACCCCTTCAAGATTGCGCTCCGGATCGCCCGCAGAATGCGACGCGATCTGGATGCCGCGCAGGATCGCTTCCCAATCCGGGCTGCCATCGCTGGGTGGGATTGGCAGGCGAGCGCGGACTTCTGCGCCTTGAGCAATCTGGCCGCAAATGCGGTCGATCAGGAAGCGCAACTGCGCAAGGCTTCCCGCACTTGCGCGGATATCGTCCCACAGTTCCTTGTGCGCCGGTGTGCTCGACAGGATACCGCCACGAAAATCCCCTGCCATCAAAGCTTCGGCCAAGTCGCGTCCAGTCTGTGACGACCAAGGCATCAGGGGTGAGAGTGCGAGGCTTGCCAAAACCATGGCGGGCGTTGGGGGTCGCTTGGCCAGTGCAAGGTGGAGCGCGGTTTCGCCGACGATATCGCGTTCCGGCAAGCTGGCGGGCAGGCCAGAGAGCGGCACGCCCTGATGCGCGAAGGCGCGTGCCAGTTGATGCGGGTCATGGCCAGTCAGGACAGCAATGTCGCGGGCGGCAACCCCAGCTTCGATCAGGGTTCGAGCGCGCGCCGCGGCGAAATCCGCACAGGCCGCCAGATCGCGCAGCCCGTAGAACGCTAGGCTGTCATCCTTTGCCTTGGCGTCTATTTGCGGGGCGGCAATACTGCCCTGTAGTGCATGAAGCCCGGTTCCAACTGGGGCCGCGCGGCTTGTGGCGGGTCCTTCCACGCTGCCAAATTCCTGCTCCAGACGCGCATAGAGCGCGGCCATGATGGCCGGCGCATGGGGATCGAGCGAACCGTTGACCACGGGCAGAGCATCCAGAAACTGGCCATACGGTAGTTCGAGAACATGGCGCACGGGCGCAAGGCCCTCTGGCAGCGCATCGCCAAGGCGGCCCCAAAGTCGGATGAGCGCATCAAGATGGAGACCAGCCCGGCTGTTTGGCAAAGACCCGAGCTTTGGCAAACGCAGGTCGGTCGTGGCCAGGATCAGATCTTCCAGGGCCGCAGTCACGGCAGAGATCGTCTCGATCGGTGCGTTGGCGAGGCTGTCGCGCCATACAAGATCTGCGTATTCGACGATTGCTTGCCCGGGAACCCAAGGCACGGGTTTTGGCGCGAGGGACAGTTCCGCAACACCAGTATCTGTCAGCCGATAGTGCAGACCAGAGCGCGGATCGCAGACCAGAAAAGGATAGTGCATGGTGTCCCTCGACTTATCCGACCATTCCTGCATCGGATCGTTCAGAAAACAAGCTAATCTGCCGTTTTGACGTGATAATTATTGCGTCTCAGCTGGCACGGGAAACTGCCAAGCGGAATCGGTCAGTGCGAAACTCTGCCCAGCCGACCTGAGGCAGGCCATAGGCGGCGCCTGCGTTGAGACAGATGCGGCCATGTGTGCGCCTTCGGTTCGCCAAGGCCAGAAAGCGCGAGGGATCGCCCAGCCTTCTGACGGCGGGCGTATGCCCATGCACGACCAACCACTGCCCTTCTGGCCCCCAGCCGCCCCTCCAGTCCAGGAACGGTCGCCTGCTCCACGCCCAATGCGTGCCGTAGGCACCCTCCTTGGGAAGTTTGAGGAACGCCTCGGGTGTTTGATCCGGCGAAAGGCCCGCATGAACCAAGAGAAGGTTTCCGACCCTGTGATGGCTGGGAGCCTCTCGGATGGCCGCCAGAAAGGCGGAGGGCACAATGCGTTGGACGATTTCTGCAAAGTCGCGCAGGAGCCGAACCGACGCCGGGGGTTTGGCTTCAGCAATGACGGTCGCCCCGCCGTTATCCAGCCAGTCGCCCATGTAGCGCATGGGATCGTCAAGTGCATCGAGTAACATCAGCTCGTGATTGTCGGGCAGAAGGACGACCTCGTCGACACGAGCGGCCTCCTGCGCGGTCAAAGTAAGATGGATCGCCTGCAGATTTTGCGGCCCCCGATCGATGATGTCCCCCAAAAAGACGAGCTTGCGCCGTGCGGCCGCGCGGGGAATAGCTGCGATGGTGGTCAGAGCCTCCTCCAAGGCGAGGGCTTGCCCGTGAACATCACCGAGAACAAAGAGCTGGTTTTCGTCAATGTCTCTGCGGCAGTCATGCCATGTGCCCATGTGCGACGAAGTAGTATACGGCATCGTCAGAACCAAGCCTTGGCGGAGTGTGCGTCAATCACCGGCACTTGATCCACTCGGTTCATGAACTGCTCGCAGGAGCCAAGGATCGCGGCGTCTTTGGTGCCGAAAGGCGCGATCCACACCCGGTCAAGTGCCAGTCTATTGATCTTTCCGTCGTGCATCAGGCCGTAGAGAGACACGGGTAACTCCAATCAAAGAGATTTGGCCAAGATTGGGGTATATGTACGCCAAATTCGGTCGTATGAATTTCAATTGGCCAGATGACTTGTTCCTGCTGACTTCGCCACGCGCACTTCGACCTTGTCCTCCCAGCGGGCCAGATACCATTCCATCTCTTTCTGGCCACCAGCGCGAAAGCGGACGATCAAAGAGCCGTCTTCCAGACGCTCTGTCTTCTGTTTTGGATGAAAGACATAGCTTGCCGCCTCATCGGCCACTTCGGGCAAGAAGCGCCACTCCACGTCCTGCGGAGGCTCACGCCAGACCCCAAAGCTCTCCGAAAGCCATTCCTGCAAATCAAAACCTTCCGGGCGTTGATAGGCATCCTGCTCTTGCGCAATGCGTTCAAACCCGGCCAAGGCAAACAAACGGAGTGCATCCTGATACTCACTCCAGGCCAGGAGATATTGGCGACCCTCGCCGAAGAGCATGGCAATGGGGCCAAGCCGCGCATTGCGCGACAACTTGCCTGTTTCCCGTGAACGATGATCCACAGAAATCATCACCCCGGCGAGAATGGCTTCCCGCAGCGCGGTGAGAATTTCGGGGGCAATCCGCTCGCGGGGTCCCGGCCGGAAAGCTACGCCATCCGCCATGAGTTGAGCTTCGAGATCTGCAGCAATCATCCGTCGCCTGTCTGCGCGGAACATGGCTTGGACCTTGACCAGCAGTCGCTCAAGCGTCTCGGCCGTTGCTTCATCCCCCTCGCGCCTTGCAAGGGCAACGGCGCGGTGACCTGCCGTTAACTCGTCAAGGGTCGGCTCGACCATCCGCCCCAAGGATCCGGGAGGAAAACGCCAGTATTTCCTGCCGCTTTCCTCAACCAGTTCCTCGATCTGTGGATAGATGTTGCGCACCGCGTCGCGCATCCGTTCGGCGGTCCGGCGCGAAACGCCGAAAGCGCGCTCGATATCGGTCAAGCCGACACCTTCTGCGCTTCCCTGCATCATCAGGGCGAGCTTCTGTAAATCCTCCTGGCGGGCGTAACGCATGGAGCCTCCCATAACATCCAGTTCACTGTGGCGACCCGCCAGGGCAGCCGTCAACGACCAAAGCCGATCGGACGTGCCGATCCCTGTTTGGCCTCCATTTCCCGTGACAGCTCTTGCAGAATGGCCTGAGGGTCATTCTCGCCCAAAGCGCGCATACGTCTGGCAACATTCGCAAAATCCCCAGCGGCGAGGCGATCGAGCGACCACAATCCTGCGGGAGCCGGTGATGTGAAATGCGCGGCCCAAGCCAGTGGCAATTGAGCTTCCGACAGAAAGTCGAAACGGATCCGAAAGGTGAACCGCCGCTGCGTCGCCGGATCGAGCTTTTCGACGAAGTTGGTGGTGCAGACGAAGGGCAGAGGGTGGCTTTCCATCCAGGTGAGCATTTCATTGACCTGCGACACCTCCCAGCTGCGCTCTGCGCTCCTGCGATCGGCCAACAGGCTATCGGCCTCATCGAAGATCAGCATCGCATCCTTGGCCCGGGCTTCGGCAAAGGCACGCGCGATGTTCTGTTCGCTTTCCCCAACCCATTTTGACATCAGGTCGGAGGCGCGCTTCTCCACAACTTGCAGCCCCATTCGGTGCGCGAGATGCCGGGCCCAAGCGCTTTTGCCAGTGCCCGCAGGTCCATCGAGACAGAAGCTGATGCGCCGAGGGGCCTCAGGACCACTTAGCCGCGCTTCGATTCGCGAGAGATCCTGATCAGCGCGGGCAAGTTCAGATTGCCATGGCACTTCGGCATGATGACGAGGTGCAGCCTCCATACCACCCCTTGCCAAGCGCGCTGCCGCGTCAAGAACCTGGGCAAACACCGCCTCGCCACCATCACAAAGTTTGGCAAGCTGCATCGCATCCGACACCAGCGCCGGTGCCTGATCATGCTTCTCCGAGAGATCGGCCAGTGCTGCGGATGAAAGCCCGATGCAGTGGCGAGCCTCAAGCCGTTGCCAGATCCTTGACCGTACCCGCCCCGACGGGGGGGGCAAATGGATCGAGTAACTCATGCGGCGCAGAAAAGCAGGATCGCAGGAGACGATGGAATTGGTTGTCCAGATCACAGGGATCGGGTTTGTTTCGAGTATCCGGTTGGTATGGACCTTGGAGGGGCGCGTATACCCGGCATTCAGATACCTTGCCTCGTTTGCATTCTCTAACCATGCGGGCCAGTTCATCCTGTAAAAGAAGTAGACGGGCAATACGGCTTTCGACTGCCTCAAGCTGCTCTTGGGCAATACGGCTCGCATCCTCACATGATGCTTCCGGCCTCTCTTGCAAGGCCAGCAGGATGCGGATGCTTGGCAGATCAAAGCCAAGCTCGCGCGCATGGCGGATGAAGCCCAAGCGTTCAGCATCGACGGGGCTGTAGGTGCGTCGTCCGTTCAGCTGGCGGGCAGGCTTGGGCAAAACCCCAATGCGCTCATAATAGCGGATCGTCTCGATGTTCACGCCCGCCTGCCGGGATAAATCTCCGATCTGCATCTTTTTGCCTTGCTCCTGTAGTCGCTACAGGTTGTAGCAGGGCAAGGCTAGAGTTTCGAGGACCAACGAATGGCCGCTGCAACCGACACAATCCGCTATCACGTCACGGGCATGGACTGCGCGTCCTGCGCCGCCAAGATCGAGGGCGCGGCCCGCAAGGTTGAAGGGGTGGGCGATGTGAAGGTGTCGATTGCCTCGCAGATCATGACGCTCAATGTCGATGATCCACAGGCACGGCTTCCTGTTGTTGAGCAAGTGGTAACAAGCCTGGGTTATCAGCTTGACCGCATTGGCCAGCCCAAGGTGGACGGGGTGGAGGCTGATGAGGATGACGACAAGATCCCTGACCTGTCGCACGTTACCTCCGCCTACAAGCGCGCACTCTGGATCGTCGTCCTGCTTAATGTCGGCTATGGCGTGATCGAGATTATCGGCAGCTTTCTGTCGGGTTCGCAGGCCCTACAGGCGGATGCGCTCGATTTTGTAGGCGACGGCCTGATTTCCTTCCTCGGCCTTATCGCAGTGGGATGGGGTCTCGCAGCTCGCGCCAAGGCGGCGCTGCTGCAAGGTGTGTTCCTGGGCCTCCTCGGGCTTGGCGTGATTGGCTCGACGCTCTACCGCGTCTTTGTCGAGCATCAGCCGGAAACCTTCCTCATGGGCAGCTTCGCGGTCGTGGCCTTCATCGTCAATGTGGCTGCCGCCCTGGTGCTGCTGCCGCACCGCAAAGGGGATGCCAATATGCGCGCTGTCTGGCTGTTCTCGCGCAACGATGCGATTGGCAATCTTGCTGTGGTCGTCGCGGCCGTCCTCGTCTGGGCGCTCGGCTCGCCCTGGCCTGATCTTCTGGTGGCGTTCGCCGTGGCGGGCCTGTTCCTGCAATCGGCGTGGTCGATCATCCGAGATGCGCGTTCCGACCTCAAACAGGCGGGCCGTGCATGAAAATGGCTTGGCCTATACTCATCATCGCCTTTGGAGCTGCGCTCGATCTTGCAGCAAAGCTATGGGCGCGCGCCTCCCTCGAACCCTATGGCGCAGCAACCGAATTTCTGCCCTTTGTCGCGCTGCGTCTGACCTTCAATCATGGGGTTTCGTTCAGCCTGCTTTCATTCGAGGGTGAGATTGCACGGCTCACGCTGCTGCTTGCTACGGCCGCATTAACAGCAAGTTTCGCGCTCTGGGCTTTTAGATCGCAAGGCTTGGAACGTATCGCCGCCTCTTCCATCGTGGCAGGGGCGCTCGCCAATGTCATTGACCGTGCGGTGTATGGAACAGTGACCGACTATCTCGATCTGCACTTCGGGGCATGGCACCCTTTTGTGTTCAACCTTGCAGATGTATGGATCACGGCCGGGGCTATCTTGCTGGTCTTCTGCCAATTCAGCCGGAAGCAAAGCAACGTTGCCGTGAGGAACTCATCTAAAACCACGTAATCGTGGCCTTAATGCTCTCGCCGTGCGACCCGCTCCAACTCCCATTCGTGCGCTTATGCGGGACGTCGGCTAGCAAGATGTTCCATCATATGCAGTCTACCAGTGCTGCGGAATAGACTCATGCTCCTCAGGGGAACGTAGACAAGCGTCTGAGCTTTGGTCCGGGCCGCGAATATCATCAGCAGTAGCAATGCAAGAGGGGTGATCACAGCGCTTGCTCCATGTGTCGCCGTTCGCTCAGACTGATCAGGATTCCCATCAATTTGAGTTAGCCTTGCTGAAAGGCGTGTGTCATGCCGCGGCGCGAGATATGCTCGAAAGTTGGTGACGCTTGATCAGGCGGCAGCTTGAATGTGGCGGACGCCGTCGCGGAACTCAACCCCGCTGATGACCTCTGGCAGGCGGTTCCGGCCGTCGAGCCTCCGCCATTTCTTCTGCGCCGACATCATCAGCCGGAAGGCCATGGCGAGCCCGGTCTTTCGGCTCAGGCAGCCCTTGGTTCGCCGGGTGCGGTGCCGGACGGTGGCGAAGGTGCTCTCGATCGGATTTGACGTCCGGATATGTTTCCAGTGCTCGGCCGGATAGTCGTAGAGGGTCAGCAGCGCGTCCCGGTCCTTGACCAGCTTGGCCACCGCCTTGTCCCATTTCACGCCGTAGGTTTCGACGAAGAAGTTGAAGGCGACGTTGGCTTCGGCCTTTGTCCCGGCCTGCCAGATGTCGTGCAGGTGTCCTTTGGCCCTGGCCTGCGCCGATTTCGGCAGCGCGTTCAGCACGTTCATGGTCTTGTGCAGCCAGCACCGCTGCTCCTGCGTCGTGGGGAAGACTTCGCGCAGGGCCGTCCAGAAGCCGAGGGCACCGTCGCCGATCGCGAGCTTGGGATCCTGCGTGAGGCCGCGCCGCTTGAGATCGAGCAGCACCTCGCGCCAGCTCTGGGTGCTCTCGCGGAAGCCGTCGGTCATGGCCAGCAGTTCCTTCCGGCCGTATTCATCCGCCCCGACGATGACCAGAACGCATTGCTTTTCCTCGGCCATGCGCGGCTTGAAGTAGACACCGTCGGCCCAGATGTAGAGGAACCGCCGGGTTCCGAGGTCGCGCTTCTCCCAAGCCTCGTATTCGGACCACCAGTTGGCTTTCAGGCGGGTGACGGTCTTGGCCGACAGGCCCTTGGCGTCCGGCCCCAGAAGGGCGGCCAGCGCCTCGCCGAAATCGCCGGTGGAGACCCCCTTGAGGTAGAGCCAGGGCAGCAGTTCCTCGACCGATTTGGCCTTGCGCAGGTAGCGCGGCAGGATGCTGGGCGTGAAGGAGATCCTCTCCGCTCCCGGCTTGCGATCCCGCACCCGCGGCACCTTCACGGCGACCGGACCGATCCCGGTCAGGATTTCGCGCTCCGGCAAATGTCCGTGCCGCACCAGCCTGGCCCGGCCGTCATCGAGCCTTTCCTCAGCGAACGCGGCGAGGAGCGTTGCCAGCTCGGCCTCAACCGCTTGTTCGATAAGCTTGCGCGCACCCTCCCGGATGAGGTCCGTCAGCGGATCCGGCGAAAACCCCGATGGATCGGGCAGCGTGCTGATGGTAGTCTCCGACATGTGGCATGTATGGATGCCGCCTTTGGTGCAAGGGGTATTTTGAACCTCTTTGGGTGCGATCGGGTGCGGTCATGTATTAGGCCTTGTCGTTGCGGCACTGTTCATGGCCGCGGGCCGATATGGTGATGCGCGTACCGGGTCCAAATCATATCCGAGGGCTTGGACGCCCAATGCCGCATAGATGGTTTTCCCGGTCCGGATCTGGCCGATCAGTTTCCCATAAAAGCTTCGGTGACCTCCTCACACATCGACCGAGGCAGAGATTGGCGCGTCTCGCTGTTACGCGACCGCCTCGGGGTTCTTGTAATCCTCGTTCTTCGTCAGCATCGCCCAGATCGCACGGGCCATTCTATTTGCCAGGGTGACCGCCGCCACGAGTTTTGGTTTCCGAGCCAGAAGCCGTTCAAGCCACGAGCCCTTCTTGATGCCAAAACGGGTCGCTGCTGAAATAACCGACATGGCGCCTCTGATGAGATGGCTGCGAATGTCTACCTGCCCCATCTTCGAGACCTTCCCCAAGCGGCTTTTCCCGCCTGTGGAATTCTGTCTGGGCACCAGTCCCAGCCAAGCCGAGAAATCCCGCCCGCGGGAAAAACATCCCGGATCCGGCGCGAATGTTTCGACTGCCATTGCGGTTTGCAGTCCAACCCCGGGGACAGTCTGCAAGCGCTTCACCACCGCGGATTTCTTGGCCATTTCCCGCATCTCACCCGTCATCTCTGCGATCTGCGCTGTCAGCTGCGCGATATGGTCGACATAGACATGCGCCAATTCGCGGACTTTGCATGGCATGGACACCGTTTCGTCTTCAATCATCGCAGACAGTTTCTTCAGGCCACACATATTGGTCGCGGCAATCACACCGTGTTCCGCCAGATGCGAACGCAAGGCGTTGATCGTTTGGGTGCGTTGGCCAATGAACATCTGCCGCGTCCGATAGGCCATCGCGCTGATCTGCTGATCCTCGGGTTTGGGCTCGACAAACCTCATGGTCGGACGTGAGCCCGCCTCGGCAATGGCTTCCGCGTCTGCCATATCATTTTTCTGGCGTTTGACATATGGCTTCACATATTGCGGTGGGATCAAGCGTGGACTGTGGCCGAGGCGTTCAATCTCCCGCGCCCAACCGTGGGCGGTCGCACAGGCTTCCATGGCGACGATGCATTTGGGTTGCTCCGAGAGAAACGGCAGAACCTGGCTTCGAGAAAGCTTTTTGCGAAACACGACGGCACCGGCTTCGGAGGCACCATGCGCGTGGAAAACGTTCTTTGCCAGATCAAGGCCGATGATGGTTGCTGTAGTCATGTGGGTGCCTCATTCCTTTGCCACGCTGCCATCAGCATGACGATATGTTGCGATGACGCCGGGCGGCGGCATCCACACCATCATATCCCTTTCTCGGCTGAGAATTGACGGCGTCTGAACACCGCCATGATATGCCGCCCCTCAGGGCATCACCAACTTTCGCGCGTTACTCCTCACTCCCGAAGCGGGAGTTCTGCAACAACGCCGATCTTGCCCGCGATCAGCAAGACCACGGCAAGATTGAAGGAATGGAAGGGATGAACCGTAAAGAAGGTCACGCGGCGGCGCCTGTCAGAATGCTGTCAACTGATGTTGATTCCGCTTTGCCCCGGATCCGCCTTCCGGTCAAGGGCGGGGCCCCGCGCCTGCCTCAGGCGGTGGTGTGAAATCCGTTATCGGCATAGACCACCGATCCGCTCATGGGACTTGCGGCCTCGGTTGCCAGAAAGGCCGCCAGCGTACCGATCTCTTCGATGCTTACCAGTTTTCCCGCAGGCGTACGGGCGCGAATCTTATCCATCAGCGCATCGAACCGGTCGATCCCCGAGGCGGCGCGGGTCTTGACCGGACCGGTTGAAAGCGAAAAGGCACGAATCCCTTCGCCCGCCAGATCGGCCGCCGCATAGCGGACCGAAGCCTCCAGCGCGGCCTTTACCGGACCCATGAGGTTGTAATTCTCGACCACCCGATCCGCGCCGTAAAAGCTGACCGTGATCAGCGAACCACCCGCCTGCATCAAAGGCCGCGCCAGCCGCGCCATGCGCAGGAAGGAGTGGCAAGAGATATCCATCGCCGTCGCAAAACCTTCGGCCGAAGCGTTGACAACGCTGGTGTGCAGGTCCTCGCGCGGGGCGAAGGCGATGGCATGAAGCAGAAAATCAAGCCGCCCCCATTCAGCGGTAATGCGGTCAAACACGGCTTCCAACTGGCCGGGTTCACGCACATCGCAAGGAAGGAACAGCGGCGCACCCACTTCCTGCGCCACGGGTTCGACCCATGGCCGGGCCTTTTCATTAAGAAAGGTCAGCGCCAGCTCTGCCCCCGCCGCGCGAAAGGCCCTGGCGCAACCGGCGGCGATGCTGGCCTCATTCGCCACGCCAACCACGAGGCCGCGTTTGCCTTTCAGATCAATCATGTCGCTGCCTCTTCGCTGACGGCCTCCTGGGCGATGATGCTTTCCTCATCGGTCGGAATGACAAGAAGCTGCACCCGGCTGGCGGCGGTGCTGATCCTGCGCGACCCTGCTTCATTGGCATCGGGGTCAAGCTCTGCCCCAAGCCAGGCCAGCCGCGCGGCGACACGGGCGCGGATACCGGGCTGATGCTCGCCGATTCCTGCCGTGAAGACCAGCGCATCGATCCCGCCCATGCTGGTCGCCAACCGTGCCACCTCGCCCGCGATGCGCAGGCAAAAGAGGTCGATCGCCTCGGCAGCCTCTGGGCGCGTGCTGGCCATCAGCTCGCGGCTGTCAGCCTCGAAACCCGACACGCCCAGAAGGCCGCTTTCACGATAGAGCATGGTCTCGACCTGTTTCAGGCTTTGCCCCATTTCGCCCATCAGATGCAGGATCACGCCGGGGTCCAGCGCACCCGAACGCGTCGCCATCGGGATGCCGTCCAGCGTCGAAAACCCCATCGAGCTGTCGATGCTCTTGCCGCCCCGGATCGCACAAAGGCTTGCGCCGCTGCCCAGATGTGCGGCGACCACCTTTGCATCGGTGGCCAGATCGCCCAGTTGCCCGGCGATATAGCGGTAGGAGAGACCATGAAAGCCATAGCGCTTGATCCCCTGATCATAAAGCGCGCGCGGCAGGGCAAAGCGGCGGATCAGGGGCGGGTTGGTGGCATGAAACGCCGTGTCGAAAGAGGCTGTCTGTGGCACATCGGGGTAAAGCCCCCGCATCGCCCGGATCAGCGCAAGGCTTTGCGGCTGATGCAGCGGCGCAAGCCGCGCCAGCGCGTCGATCTGCGCGATCACCTGATCGGTGATCCGGGCTGGTCCTGTGAAGACATCGCCGCCATGCACAACCCGATGGCCGATCACCGCAAGGCGCGAAAGATTGAAATGCCCGGCCAGCCAGGCAAAAGCCTGGTTCAGCACGGCTGTCAGATCGCCGGGATCCGCTGTGATCGGGCCTGAAAAGGTCTTGCCCTCGCGCGTCAGGCGCACTTCGAAAGGCTCATCGCGGAAATCGATCACGCCCGAGGCCAGCGGGCGCGGCGCGGCGGCCTCCAGTGCGTAAAACCCCAGCTTGATAGTCGAGGATCCGGTGTTGAATGTCAGGATCAGATCGCGGGTCACGCCTTCCCCTCCGCTTTGCGGACCGCGACCAGCTTGGCCAGCGCAGCCGAGGCGATGCGGGCCGATAAAGGATCCGCCCGGCTTGTCAGAACGATTGGCACCCGTGCGCCCAGAACCAGCCCCGCGGCCGTGGCGCCCGCGAAATAGATCAACTGTTTGGCAAGCATGTTCCCGGCCTCGAGATCCGGCACCAGAAGAATATCGGCCTCGCCCGCCACCTG
Organism: Gemmobacter caeni; assembly: GCF_003054195.1. GTDB lineage: Bacteria > Pseudomonadota > Alphaproteobacteria > Rhodobacterales > Rhodobacteraceae > Gemmobacter > Gemmobacter caeni. The sequence continues at coordinate 18,606 of NZ_QBKP01000024.1, read as the reverse complement.
CGAGACGATGCCCTTCGTCGCCACCGCCTCGGGGCTGATCGCATTGTCGAAGGCCAGCGGCCCGTCAACCAGCGCGCCCGTGATCTGGCCTCGAGCCGCCATCACCGTCAGCGCGGCGGCATCCAGCGTGGCGGGCATCGTCGCGTTCACCGTCTCGACCGCCGCCAGCACCGCGACCTTCGGCTGATCGCGCCCCAGAAGCCGCATCAGATCGACGGCATTCTGGCAGATGTCGCGCTTATGCTCTAATGTCGGTGCGATATTGATCGCGGCATCGGTGACGATCACCGGCTTGCGATAGGCGGGCACATCCATCGCATAGACATGGCTGATCCGGCGTTCGGTGCGCAGGCCGCCGCTTTTCGAAACCACCGCCGCAAGCAGTTCATCGGAATGCAGGCTGCCCTTGACCAGCACCTGGACCTTGCCACAGGCCGCCAGTTCCACCGCCCGCGCCGCCGCTGCATGGCTGTGCTCTGTCTCCTCGATCCGGAAGCCGTCAAGCGAGACCCCGGCCTCGGCGGCCGCCGCGCGAATCTTTGCGCCGGGACCGATCAGGATCGGGTCAAGCAGGCCTTCGTCGCGCACCTCGATCGCGCCAAGGATCGCGGATTTCGAACAGGGATGCACCACCGCCGCCCGCACCGGGGGCAATGCGCGGGCCTCTTCGACAAAGCCCTGCCAGCGCCCCTTCGGCAAGACCACCGCCTCGGGAAGGTCACCCGGCACCCAGGTCACCTGCTCGACCGGGGCCAGCACCAGCGCCTCGCCCGAAAGCACCACCTCGCCCCGCTGATTGCGGGCGGTGGTCGTCAGGCGGACACGGTTCTTGCCCTCGATCAGCTCGGCCACTTCAACTTCGGCGGTGATGGTATCGCCTGGCGAAACCGGCTTGTTAAAGCGGATCTGCTGGTCGAGATAGATCGTCCCCGGCCCCGGCAGGCGGGTGCCCAGCACCGCCGAAATCAGCGCCGCAGTCCACATGCCGTGCACCACGACATGGCCAAACGGCCCATGGGCGGCGAAACCGGCATCCAGATGCGCGGGGTTGGCGTCGCCGGAAACAGCGGCGAACAATTCAATATCCTTGGGACCGACGTGGCGGACAAGACTGGCGCGGTCGCCGATTTTCATCTGGTGAAACAGATAGTTGGTCAGAGTGCCGGTCATCTTGTCACCTCTGGAAAACATATGTGCCGGGCGCATCTGCCAGCGCGTTGCCCATTGCGGGCGGCGCGGCGGGGGCACCCGAACGCGCGGCAAGCCAGGCCTGCCAGGGCGTCCACCACGAACCCTCGGTTGCAGGATTGGCCTCGACCCAGGTCTCGGGCGGCAAAAGCGCGTCGTCATGGGCGCGGGTCGCCAGCCGGTAGCGGCGGCGCGGGTGACCGGGAGGAGAGACGATCCCCGCATTATGCCCGCCCGACGTCAGCGCGAAAGTCACCTCGCAATCGGTGAACTGGTGGATTTTGTAGACCGACTTCCAGGGTGCGACATGATCGCGCTCGGTCCCGACGGCAAAGATCGGCACCCGGATGTTCTGCAACAGAACTGTCTTGCCCCCGGCGGTGAAGCGTCCCGAAGAAAGCTCATTATTCAGATAAAGCCTGCGCAGATATTCGGCATGCATCCGATAGGGCATCCGGGTGCTGTCGGCATTCCAGGCCATGAGATCATTCATCGCCGTCCGCTCGCCCATCATGTAATCGCGCACCATCCGGGACCAGATGAGGTCATTCGAGCGCAAAAGCTGAAACGCCCCCGCCATCTGATCGGCAGAGAGATAGCCGCGGTTCCACATCATGCTTTCAAGAAGATGCAGCTGGCTTGGGTCGATGAACAACGCAAGCTCGCCCGGTTCGGCGAAATCGACCTGCGCGGCAAGCAGCGTCAGCGAGGCGAGACGCGCGTCCCCCTTCCCCGCCATGGCAGCCGCCGCGATCGACAGCAAAGTGCCACCCAGACAATAGCCGGTGGCGTGGATTTTCTGATCGGGCATTAGACGGGTGATCTCATCCAACGCGGCCATCACGCCCAGCCGGCGATAATCCTCCAGCGTCAGATCACGATCCTCTGCACCCGGATTGCGCCAGGAAATGGCGAAAACCGTGTGGCCCTGCGCCACCAGCCAGCGGATCAGGGAATTCTCCGGGCTGAGGTCGAGGATATAGTATTTCATGATCCAGGCCGGAACGATCAGCACCGGCTCGGGGTGCACGGTTTCTGTCGTGGGCGTATACTGGATCAGTTCGATCAGGTGGTTGCGGAAGATTACCTTGCCCGGCGTCACCGCCACATCGCGACCCGGTGTAAAGGCCTCGACACCCTCTGGCGGCTCCTGCCGGATCTGGCGGACGACGTCCTGCAGCCAGTTCTGCCAGCCCTTCACAAGGTTCATGCCTCCGGTAGCCCAGGTCCGTGCCACAACCTCGGGATTGGTAAAAGGGTTGTTCGAAGGCGCACAGACATCAAGGATCTGTTTCGCGGCAAAAGACACCACATCCTCGTGGTGCTTCGTCACGCCCGGAACCTCATGGGTGACGTTATGCAGCCATTGCTGCTGCAGCAGGAAAGCCTGCGACATCCAGCTGAAGGGCGGTTTCGCCCAGGCTTCACCGGCGAAACGGCGGTCGCCCGGCAAGGGCGTGATGACCGGCGCGGCCTGCGGATCCATCGCCGAGGCCATCAGATGCGCCATGAGACGCTGCCATTTGCGGCCCGCCTTGACGCCCAGTTCCATCTGCTTGCCCGGTGCCTGCGCCAGATGAAAGGCCCAGTCGACATAGGCCATCATCAGCGAGCCGGGCGAGACCCCGCCGCTGAGCTGTCCCGAGAGCGCCTCTCGTATGCGGTCAACGGCCTGAAAAGCCTCGATGCCAAGGCTTTCATCGCCGGTTGCACCCGAGCCATCTGATTTGGGAGTAAGGGCCATGTCGCGTCTCCAATTTACCGGCGGAAGTTAGCACAGAACTATCAACGAGTGTTGATCGAAATCAAAGAGTTCAAGATTTTTCTTGAACATAGGCATTGCGCCCAAGGCCCGATGCCGACGACATGTCGTAAAGCGCCGTCAAACCGCCGAAACAGCCGCCCCCGGACTGAACAGGCAAAGCATCGGCGTCCGGCGGCGGACACGGAATCCCCTGTCCCTGCCCTGATCATCATGGACGATTACCGGCAAAACGGCGCGACGTCGAGGCCATGACCCGGCCAATGCCGCTGGCACCAACGCCGGGCCAAGGCCGCGGCCTCAATCCGCCAGCACATCACCGATGCCAGTGAAGACACCACCGACCTGATTGAAGACAATGGCCCCAGCCAAGCGTACCTCACCGAAAAGGGTGTTTTCAACCACAGCCCCGGCCTCGCCGGAAAGCAGGCCGACATAGCGGCTGTGGGCGGGATCATCGGTCGGAATATCGGTAATATCCACGATCCGTATTCCGGTCGCGACCGCCAGGCGCTGGACCGCCGGATCACGCACATCGACAAGCCCAAGCCGTATCCGACGTACCGAAAGCTGCGACGACAGTTTCAGCGCCAGATCGTCCGAGGAGACGAGCACCGTGATGGGATGCTTCATCGGCCCAAGGCTGACCATCTGGGCGCGGAAAAGATCGATATCAATATCCGGGGCGGCAAGGATGACCTCGATCCGGTCCAGCACATCGTCCCGCCCGGCAAGACGCAGTTGCACCAGCGTCTCCATCGTCAGCCGCGCGCCCATGCTGTGAGCCAGCACCGGCACCGCGTCGGAAGCGGACCGACCCTTTGTCAAAAGCCGCAGCAGATCGGCAAGCGCCGCGCGGGAAAAGTCAGACGCGTCACGATCAGCCAGATAGGCGCCCGGATAGCCTGCCGAGGGCCATGTAAAAAGGACGGGCTTTTCCTCGATATGCGCATCGACCGAAAGCTGCGCGGTACGGAACAAGGCCTCATGAAAGCGGGTGTTGAAGCCGTGGACATAAAGCCCGACCCCCTCGCGCGAGAGACGCTTTGCAAAGGCGTCACGGCTAAGCGTCTGCCGGCTGCGCATCACGAAATTCCGGTCGGCGCTGCTGCCATTGCGATCCGGCCATTCAATCTTTCCCGGCCGATGGCCAGGCGGCACCGAGACCTCGTATTCCAGCCAGCTTGGCCGGATGGAGCGAGAGTCGCCAAAGGCCCCCGGCAGATTTGCCTCGGGCGCGCGGGTGGTCATGGTCAGCACCCGGACAAGGCGGGCGCCCTCGGGCAGGGCACCGGCATCGGGGGCCAGAACTTCCGGCCCCGGACGCGCAGCGCAGCCTGCAAGCGCAAGCGTCAGGATCAGAAGCAGGCGGCCCAACATATGCCTTACCGCAGGAATTTCTTGAATCGTATCAGTGCCAGCCAGAACAGCGCCACCCCGATCGCCGCCAGCGCCGCGAACTGGGGCCAGACCACGTCAAGCCCCGCACCTCGGAACAAGATGCCCTGCGAGAGGATGATGAAATGCGTGTTGGGGGCTGCAAGCATGATGGTCTGGATGATCTCTGGCATGGATTCCCGCGGCGTCATCGCGCCTGACAGCACCTGCAGCGGCAAAAGCGCCATCATCAGCAAAAGCGCGAATTGCGGCATCGACCCGGCGATGGTGGCAAGGAAAATTCCAAGCCCCGTCATGGCGAAAACCATCAGCACCGCGCCCGCAAGAAACAGCACGACCGAGCCCTGCACCGGAACCGCCATCAGCGCCTGCACCACAACACTTAGCGAAAAGATCGACCCCAGCAGCACCACCAGCCCCATCGACCAGATCTTGGAAAACATGATCTCGGTCGGGGTGACGGGCATGACCAGCAGGTGCTCGACCGTGCCATGTTCCTTTTCGCGGATCAGCGCCGCGCCGGTCAGCACCAGCGACAGCATGGTGATCGACCGGATCACGGCGGAAATCGCGCCGAACCACTTCGGATCCAGCGAGGGATTATACCGCGCGCGGAGCGCCAGATCGACCGGCAGCGCGGTCTCGGCCCGGTAGCCCGCCACATATTCCGAAACCTCGGAGGACACGATCTGCTGGATATAGCCGCCGCCGGTGAAGGCCTGGCTCATCCTTGTCGCGTCGATATTCAGCTGGATCGCCGGGTTTTTTCCGGCCAGCACATCGCGCGCGAAATCCGGTGGGATGTTCAGCGCAAAAGTATCCAGCCCCTGATCCATCCGCCGATCCATCTCGGCCGTCGTGGTCATCTGCGGCTCGACAAAATAGGGCGGATAAAAGGCCGAGGTGATGCGGGCGGAGAGATGCGACTGATCCTCATCCACGATCGAGATCGCGGCATTCGTCAGCGCCTCGGGCGAGACGTTCGCAGAGGTCCAGATCGAGAGCGAAAAGGAATAGACGATCAGCACCAGCATCACCGGATCGCGCCAGAGCCCGCGCAATTCCTTGACGCCCAGATTGAAGGTGTTGCGCAGGTTCATCCGCCCCTCACTTCGCCTGTTTTTCCAGGAAGGCCGCCGCCAGCCCGATAATCACCGGAATGGCGATGCCCATGGCCAGCATCGGCCCGGCCAGTTCCGCCATTCCGAAGGCCTTGGAGAAAGCCCCCCGCGCGGCGGTGATAAACCAGGTCGAGGGGTAGATCTCGCCCAGAACCCGGCCAAAACCCGACAGCGAAGAGACCGGGTAGATCAAACCCGAATAGCTGACCGCCGGGATCATCGTCAGCATGGCGGTCGCGAACAGCGCCGCGACCTGACTTGCGATGAAGACCGACACCAGAAAACCAAGCGCCGTGGTCGCGGTGACATAGATCAGCGCCGAAAGGGTAAAGCCCAGAAAACTGCCGTTGAAGGGCACTGCGAAGAATGTGACCGCCATGGCCATCATCAGGAAGAAATTCAGCATGGCCAGCGCGATATAGGGCAGCTGTTTGCCAAGCAGAAATTCCAGCCGCGTCACCGGCGTGACGTAGAAATTGATGATCGAGCCCAGTTCGCGTTCACGCGCGACCGAAAGCGTGGTCAGGATCGCCGGGATCATCAGCAAAAGCAGCGGGATGATCGCCGGGACCATCGCATTCAGGCTGCGCACGTCGGGGTTGTAGCGGTATCGGGTCACCAGTTCGAAACTGCCGCCGCTCGCCTTGTCACCGTAAAGCTGACGCGCCTGACGTGTGATCCAGTCGGCATGCATGCCCTGCACATAGCCCTGCACCGTATTGGCGCGGCTGGGGTTGGCGCCGTCGAACCAGGCCCCGACCTGCACATCCCTGCCTGCCGCGATATCGGCGGCAAAGCCGGGCGGGATCTCGATCGCCAGCGCCAGCTCGCCCGAGCGCATTCTTGCGTCGATCTCGTCGTAACTTGTCAGGGCCGGCTGTTCGATGAAATAGCGCGATCCCGCAATATCGGCGATATAATTGCGGCTGGTGGTGGTCTGGTCGCGGTCAAGGGCGGCGAAGGTCAGATCCTCGACATCCATGTTGATGCCCAGCCCCACCACGATCATCAGAAGAAGGCTGCCGACCAACGCCATGGTCAGCCGGATCGGATCGCGCTGCAATTGCAGGCTTTCCAGCTGCGAATAGCTAAGCAGTCGCCGCAGGCTGAAGCCGGATTGCTGCGCGTGATGGGTCACCCCGGCTGCGGGGGCCTCGGGCGCGGCCTCGGGCGCAGCGGCGGGGGCGGGTGCCGTCTCGCCAATCGCCTCTTCAAGATAGGCGATGAACGCGTCTTCCAGCGTGGCGCAACCTTTGGCTTTCGTGATCCCCTCGGCGGTGTCCGAGACCAGCACCTTGCCCGCATGCATCAGGCTGATGCGGTCGCACCATTCCGCCTCGTTCATGAAATGGGTCGAGACAAAGATCGTCACGCCATCCTTGCGCGAAAGTTCCGCCAGAATACGCCAGAAGCCGTTGCGCGCCACCGGGTCCACCCCCGAGGTCGGCTCGTCAAGGATCAGGATCTCGGGCGCATGGATCATCGCCACCGCCAGCGAAAGCCGCTGGCGGATACCCAGCGGCAACGCCTCGGGCAGGCTGTCGGTCACGTCGCCCAGATCGAACCGGGCGATCATCTCGTCAACCCTGGCGGGGATCTTCTCGGCCGCCATATCGAAAAGCCGCGCGTGCAGATCAAGGTTCTGACGCACCGTCAGCTCGGAATAGAGCGAGAAGGCCTGCGACATGAACCCGACCCGGCGGCGCACCGACAGATCGCTTGCATCGACCTCATGGCCGAAAAGCTTTGCCCGGCCCTCACTCGGCTCCAGAAGCCCGGTGAGCATCTTCATCGTCGTCGTCTTGCCGCAGCCGTTCGAACCCAGAAAGCCGAAAATCTCACCCCTGGGGATGCGGAAGGAAACATTGTCGACCGCCACGAAATCGCCAAAGCGCTGCGTCAGCCCCTCGGCCTCGATGGCGATATCGCTGTCATCGGTGGTCCGCGGCGGGATCACCACGGCACTGTCTTCGCCCCGGTCTTCTTCGGGCAAAAGCGCGATGAAGGCTGCATCAAGCGTGTCGGCCCCGGTCCGCGACAGCAGATCGCTGGTGGTGCCGGTGGCCAGCACCCGGCCCGCATTCATCGCAACCAGCCAGTCGAAGCGCGCGGCCTCTTCCATATAGGCGGTGGCGGTGATCACGCTCATCCCCGGCCGTGTCGCGCGGATGCGGTCGATCAGATCCCAGAACTGGCGGCGCGACAGCGGATCGACGCCGGTGGTCGGCTCGTCAAGAATCAGGAAATCGGGATCATGGATCAGCGCGCAGCACAGACCCAGCTTTTGCTTCATGCCGCCCGACAGCTTTGACGCCGGGCGCGACCGGAACGGCGTCATGCCGGTCGCAGCCAGCAGATCGGTGATCCGCCGCTCGCGTTCGGCCTTGTCATGACCGAAAAGCGAGCCGAAGAAATCAAGGTTCTCTTCGACCGAAAGCGTCGGGTAGAGGTTCTTGCCCAGACCCTGCGGCATATAGGCGGTGCGGGGGCAGACGCGGTTGCGATGCGCCACATCGCGCATATCGCCGCCCAGAACCTCGACCTTGCCCTGCTGGATCACACGTGCCCCGGCCAGCAGCGACAGAAGGCTGGACTTTCCGACCCCGTCTGGCCCGATCAGCCCGACCATGCGCCCCTCAGGGATCTCCAGCGTCACATTGTCAAGCGCCGTGACCTTGCCATAGCGCAGCGTCAGGCCGGAGACCCCGGCAACTGAGCCGGTCATTTCACGACATTGGAAAGAAAGTCAGGCCAGGCGGCATCCGGATCAAGCCGCAGATAGGCCATGCCCGGCAGGCCGGTTTTGACATATTCGATATGCCGCGACAGCAGCTCGGGGTCGATGCGGGCACGGACGCGGAACATCAGCTTTTCGCGCTCATCGGCGGTCTCGACCGTCTTTGGCGTGAACTGCGCCACATCGGCAACATAGGAAACCGTGGCCGGGATCACGAATTCCCGCGCCGCATCCATGACAAGGCGCACCTCTGATCCGACCTGCACCCGGCCGACCTGCGATGTCGGCAGAAAAACCGTCATATAGACATCGCCCAGATCGACAAGGCTGAGGATCCGCCCGCCAGAGCCGACAATCTCGCCCTCTTGTGCGATGCGATACTGGATCCGGCCCGTGCGCGGCGCTTTCAGCGTGGCGTCGTCCAGAGAGGCCTGGATCGCATCAATCGACGCCTTTGCCGCCTCGACGGCCGCACTTGCATCGACCACCTGCGCCTGCGCGCTGCTGACCCCTGCCAGCGCTGCCGCATGGCTGGCTTCGGCCGAGGCCACACCGGCGCGGGCCTGGGCGTCCCGGGCGCGGTCATCATCCAGCACCTGCTGCGAGATCGCACTGGTCTTTGCAAGCTGCTCAGAGCGTTCAAGCCTGCGCGACGCGGCATCGGCAACCGAGCCTGCCTGATCAACCGCGGCCCGGGCCGCGCGCTCTTGTGCCTCGGCCTGAGCGACCAGCGCCCTTGCTGTCTCGACGCCGATTTCGGCGCGGGCAAGCTGCGCTTCGGCCTGACGTTTTTGTGCGTTCAGCTGCACCACGTCCATCTGCACCAGCACATCGCCTGCGCTGACCATGTCACCTTCGGCAGCGGTGATTTCGGCGATTCGGCCGCCGGTGAGCGCCGCGATATCCACCTCGGTCGCCTCGATCCGGCCATTGGCGCTGGCAAAACCCGCCGGCAGACCGGCGGGTTGCAGCCGGTCCCAGGCCAGCCAGCCAAGCACGGCGACAACGGCCAGGCCGCCCAGAATAATGGTGTTTCTGCCGGGCTTTGCCATGATCTGCCTCTGATTGCTGTGCTGATGGATGCTTCGCGCATGTCCCGATGCGGTTTTCGCCCTACGCTCCCCTGTTGTCAACGCTCAATGACAGGGTGAAAACCTGTATTGTCGCGCAAAAGCGGCTGCTGGTTGTTTGCTGTTGAAAAACCAGCTAAACAACACGACCCGGTGTGGGCTGCACCTTGCCGCACCTCTGCTCCGGGGCAGCATTTTCAGTTTCTTCGCGTCGAAGCCACCGGACGAACACAAGCCACCCATGCCAAGGACGCTCAACTCAGCCAACTCGACCGACCGCATGCCGGGGCAGGCAACCGGGAAAGAACGCATTCTTGCATCGGCGATGCTGCTTTTCGCGCGGATGCCCTATTCCGACACCAGCCTGCGCGACATCGCCGCCGCGGCTGGGGTCGATGTGGCCTATGTCCATCGCGCCTTCGGGTCGAAGGCCGAGATATTCCGTCAGGCCTTGCTGGCGCTTGCGCCCCTCGATGACATCGCCGCAGGGGACCCCGATGGCGCGACCATGATCAACCGGATCTGCGATCTGGCCTTCCTGCGTGATCCGCGCAAGGTAGAAGATGTCAGGCCGCTTCATTTACTGACACAGTCCAGCCTCTGCAGCGAGGCGCGGGCGATCATTGCGCAATTCTTTGGCACGTCACTAGCCCTGCCTCTAAGCAGGGCGTTTGGCCATGCGGATCCGGGACGGGCGCATTTCGCGCTTAGCCTTCTCAGCGGTTTCGTGACCCATCGTGCGATTTTCGGGCCTGCGGATTTGCTGGCTATCCCCGAGGCGGATCAGCGACAGATGCTGCAAACCGCCCTGATGAACGCAATGCTGCCTGGTTGTTCAGATGGGGTATTCGGCTGGCGTCCCATCTAGACCACTATCTAAGTCAGCTTGCCAACTGCGATCCTGTATAAGTCATGTTGGGATTTCCGCGTTTCGTGCGGAGATTTCAACACGATTGATCGGACGCCTCAGGTGCTTTCAGGCGGCTATATACGGTCGGTCAGATGGCCGCTTGGATCGAGTGTCGGTCTCGTAGGTAGCGCGCCCCCGCAACCATTTCTACGATTTTGCACGATATTCTACGACAGAGTACGATCTGCAACGACGCAGCACTACGCTAGAGCCTGATTGCTCTCACTGAACCCGCAATCAGAAGATGCAGCGACGCTCTTCCGTTGCGCCGATACTTCCGCTAGCTCAGCCGCCCCGCGACTATCGGAAGACAGGCAATGAAATCAACTCGTTCGTCCCTGATCCCGCACAGGGTTGCAAGCTATTGCGACCTAGGGGTCGATTCCGGTAGAGTGTGAGATAGGGCGCTAAGGTTGGTTGCGGGTTCCAAAACTGCGGTTAGGCGCCGTTTTCGGCGAGATATCGGTAGATCGTTGCCTTTGAGAGGCGGTATTCGGTCATGAGTTCTCTGATCAGGGCGCCCTGTTTTCGTTTTTCGCGCAGGTCCGCGATCTGATCGTCGTTTAGAGCGGGCCGTTTTCCGAACTGTACCCCGCGGTCCTTGGCTTTCTTGATCCCATCCATCTGGCGTTCGGCTCGAATTTCGGTCTCGAACTGGCCGATGGCGCCGAGCATGTTGAACAACAGGCGACCAGTCGCGTCGGACGTGTCGATGTTCTGATCCAGGACGACCAGATCGACGCCTTTCTCGCTTAGGGTCTCGGCGATCTGGCAGAGATGGAGCGTGGATCGAGCGAGACGGTCAATGCGGGTGACGATCAGCTGGTCGCCATCGCGGACATAGTCGAGGCACTGCTTGAGCTGGGGGCGAGCATCGGTGGTCCCACTGCGCTTCTCCTCGAACAGTTTGTCGCAATCACCCAGCTTTTCTCGCTGCACGTCCAAAGATTGCCCTACTGAACTGACGCGCGCGTATCCGACTTTGGCCATTGGGTCTCGATTAGATTAAGTGGTTGCGCGACTTCCATATTGAGACATTGAAAAAGACATGGCAAGCGAATGGTCTCACCATGTCTACTTTCCGCGACGCCCCAGAAGATGAAAGTACCTGCCAATGGCTCACCGAGCGGTTTTGACCGAGCGCCAGCGCGCAAACCTCTTTGCCTTGCCCACAGATGAAGCATCGCTGCTGCGGCACTATATTCTGGATGACGACGACATCGCCCATATTAGATCTCGCCGGCGCCCTGAGAACCAGATCGGCTTTGCGCTTCAGCTTTGCGGGTTTCGATTTCCCGGGCGCTTGCTCAGGCCGGGTGAGGTAATTCCGGAAGAAATATCCCGGTTTCTGGCGGCGCAACTGGGGCTGCAGCCTGATGATCTTCTGCGATATGCCATCCGCGAGAAAACGCGGCGCGAACATCTTGGCTCCCTGCGCAATATCTATGGGTATGTGATGTTCAAGGGTAAGCGCGCAAAGCAAATGCGCGCCTGGCTGGACCGCGAAGCGGAGGTTGCCGTCAACAGCGAAAGCTTGGTGCGCGGGTTTGTCGAGGAATGCCGGCGGCGGATGATCATTTTACCCAGCACGGCCACGATCGAGCGATGCTGCGCCGATGCGCTTGTCGCGGCTGAGCGCAGAATCGACGCCCGCATTGCCGCACGCCTCGACAGCACAATGCGGATGCGCCTTAACGGCCTGCTTGCCGAAAAGGTGGATGGGCGCACCAGCCGGTTCGTCTGGCTCCGGCAATTTGAGATCGGCAAGAACTCCGCCGATGCCAATCGCCTGCTCGACAGGCTTGAATTCCTGCAAGGGATCGAACTGTTGCCAGACGTGCTTGCCGACATTCCTGCGCACCGGGTCACGCGGCTTCGCCGTCAGGGTGAACGGTATTTCACCGATGGCCTTCAGGACATCACGAGCGCACGCCGACTGGCCATCCTGGCTGTCTGCGTTGTTGAATGGATGGCTGCGATCGCCGACGCCGTGGTCGAGACCCATGATCGTATTGTCGGAGCTGTTTGGCGTGATGCAAAGAAGATCTGCGACGCACGGGTTGCAGAGGCCCAGGCGGATGTCGCGGCCACATTGGCCGGGTTCGAAACTCTGGGTGCGACGTTATTGCTGGCGAAAGGCGATGACATGGCCATGGCTGGCGCGGTCGACGCGTCCTGTGGCTGGAATTCCCTGGTGTCGCGTTGCCCTTTAATCGGCTCTGCCTCACTTTGTGTGGCGCAACTATCCTGAAACTGGGAAATGTCAGGAGGGATAGTTGTGAGTTCGAAGAAGCACTGGTCGCCCGGGAGCGATGTTGCCGTTCAAAGCGTTGAGCGAAGTGAAAGCGGCGGGTGGATTGTATTCGGTGTCTTGGCGCCCAACGGCATTTGCCCAGACTGTGGATTGCATTCACGCCGACGTCACGGCTGGCGGCGTCGGCGGCTGCAGGATTATCCCGCGCATGGAGGCGAGGTAACGGTTGATCTAGCGATTTGCCGTAGGCGATGTCAGGCGTCTGCTTGCCCACGCCGGACTTTCTCAGACCAGATCGCCTCGATTGCGCATCCATTTGCACGTCGTACTTCGCGTGTCGGGGAGATTGTCAGCCATCTTGGGCATGCGGCCGGCGGGCGGCCTGCCGAGCGGCTCTTGCACCGTTTGGGCCTTGGGCTCAGCGATGACACGGTGCTCAGGCAGCTGAAGAGGTGTGCTCACGGCGCCGCAGAGTCGCCAACGGTCATTGGGATCGACGACTGGAGCTGGCGGAAGTCGCAGACCTACGGCACGATCATTGTCGATTTGGAGCGTCGCGTGGTCATCGACATTCTCGAAGATCGAGATGTCGTCACCTGCACCAACTGGCTGAAGCGACACCCCGAGGTTGAAGTGATCAGCAGAGATCGGTGTGGGCTCTACGCCCAGGCTGCACGGCAAGGCGCACCGCAGGCGAAGCAGGTCGCTGACCGGTTCCATATCGTGCAAAACCTGCGGCAGGCCATCGAGGAGCAAATGAACCTTCACGGCCGTGCGACCGGCAGGGCGCTGCTGTCCGACGCCGACAACTTAGCCGCCGCCGGCAGCCTTCTGAAGTCACGCCTTGCGCACAGGACTTCTCGGGAAGAGATTTTCGCCACCATCCATGCGCTCCGAAATCAGGGGCTTTCCTGCAGCGAGATCGGGCGGCGAACAGGGTTCCCGCGTCGTAGCATCGCGAAGTGGTTGCAGTTCGAGACACCACCGGACCGCAGGCGGGCCGCTTTGAAGCCGACATCGCCATGGTACTTTGAAGAGTTCCTGAGCCAAAGCTGGAAGGAGGGCACTCGAACTGGCAGCGCCCTGTTTCGTTTGATCCAAGAACGTGGCTACGAGGGAAGCCAATCGCATTTGCAGCGTCTGTTGGCGGGTTGGCGAAGAGCGGAACAGCAAGGGAGCCGCCCCAAGGTAGAGCACAAAATCCTTAAGCCAATCCGGGACCCGGAAACGGGGCACGCGATTTCCCCGGTCATCGCGGCCGCGCTGTGCATCAAACCCCGCGGAAAGCTCACCCCGGATCAGGCGCGGAAAGTCGACGCGCTCAAGGCCGGTTCTCCCGCCTTCGCAACGATGCGAAGTCTCGCCATGCGGTTCAACGGTATCCTGCGCAGCCGCCAAGCAGACCCGCTCCCAGCATGGATCGACAACGCGATCGAAACCGATCTGGCGCCCATCGTGCGCTTTGCCCGCACATTGAACCGGGACTTCGATGCAGTCAAAAACGCCATCGAGATGCCATGGAGCAACGGCCAAGCAGAAGGTCAGGTCAATCGCCTGAAGACGCTCAAACGCGCCATGTACGGTCGAGCTGGTCCAGAATTGTTGCGGGCGAGAATGCTACCGTTCCGCCACACAGATTGAGGCAGAGCCCTTAAATCCGAGACGCGGCGCGTTTTTTGATTTATCTTGCCCCTAAATATGAGATGCGTTGGCTGATCCGCCGACGCGTGGTCGCATTCGCCGTGCTATTTGGTCGACGGTTCCAAGCAACCGGGGCTCCTTCTCTTAGGCGCGCACAAGCCGATCCGCTTGACGCACGGTGCCGGTTTCGTCGGCATAGTCCTAGAATCTTTCCCAGTAGTCTGGATCGTCCCTATAGGCAAACTGTCGCGCATCATCGATGCGTAGCACAGCTGGCGCAAACCCTGGGACGGCTGGGTTGCCATCAGCATTCATGAAATGAGCTTCGACCCGGTGCATCGCTTCCGTGGCCGTCTCAGGGTGAATATCTAGAAAGATGCAGCCTGGACCACCTTCAAGCCAAACGGTGTCTTTGCTAAATCCAGAGCAGAGTTTCCAGCCGATCTGATGAGCATCAAGCCATTCTGTGGCTTCGGAGATATCCGTGTAGATATCGCGATAGTCACCCGCATCGTCAAAGAGGGCAAGATAATACACGTCTCGGTTCAGACGCCGCGCAATTCCGTCAATAGTTTCAAGTTCTTCAGCCATTGTGATCCCTTGCGTTGCTGCGTTTTCAGGTTTGCGCCGCAATCTGGAACTAAGTGTTCTTGGATGTTCGCTGGGGGTTAAACAGATCTGGTCGCCTCTCGATCAGGTCTTCCATGTGGTCGAACCGGTGGGATCCACCTTCGAAAGCGACCACAGGGAGACGGCCATTGACAAGATTAAGCGTTGCCTGTGCGTCCAGGATTTCATCGCCCAAGTCGACGGAAATTGTACCACATCCATCGAGGCGAAAGCTGAGCGCCTCGTAGGCCAGCACGCAGCTTTCTGTCAGTTCAAAATGCTCTCCGACATGGTTGACACCGCGACCAAGGTAGGCGCGCAGAGTTTTGCTCGGTTCTACGGCCGGGTTGATCGCAATGAACGGAAGGCCAAGTTCCGCACCCAGCCAAGCTGCGTAAAAGCCACCCAGACTTGTTCCGACGATCAACGCTTGGGGGCGCTGCTTCAAGACTCTCGTATAGTCTTCAAAGACTGTTTGCGGATGCAGGGTATAATCGACTGTAATGCCGGAAACGTGGCCCATCCTGGCCAGACTACGGATTTTCCCCTTGGTGGGGTCGAAGTGCGACCCCCAACCATGGCAGTAGAAAATTTTGGTCTCTTGATGCTCGCCCAAAATATTTGACTGAGGATTCATACGCGATCTCCTGTTCACCAGAATTAGGTCTCATGGGCGCGCGTCAAAAGCGGACAGACAGATGCCCTATCGTCGGTCGACATAACCGCTTGCACGGGAAAGTAGGCGCAGCCATCCTGAGGATCACAAGCGTCAAGCCCTTTGCTGGAGCATTGCATGAAGCGACCTGAGTATCTTGAGCTGCCAGAGGCCACAGATCCCACTCGTAGCTTCAGAGCATCAGTGACACTGCAAGACAGTGCAAAAATCCGCGACCGTGATGTTTGCCTAAGAAGTTTTCTCGAGCTCATGAACGATGGGCAATATGAGATGACCTTTGACGAGCATCCCTATTCCATCACGCGCTTCGACGTTGATATCGTCAAGAAAAAGGTCAGAATTTTCGCTCGGCCATCGATTTCGTAGCATGGAAAATCCGAGGGCTACTTGCATCATTAGTTTGACTTTCCGCCAACGCGGCCCCCGTTCGCATTACCGATGCGAGCATGGTGCAAACGCGGGTCACGGTGATGCAAGATCGATTTGCAGAACTTCAGTCTGCTGCAACAATATTGCTTGGTTTAAGAACACCTTCACCACGCCACTGATAGACGCAAGGGGCGGATGGATAATCGAGACAACCTGCCTTCGCATGGTCCAGGCGTCGGGGCGGTTGCATCTTGTAGTGGCCAACCAGCACGGGAACAGCATCTGCCGGGTACCCGCAACACCCAAGCAGATCGCCTACGCGCGCTCGCTCGCCCTGCGCAATCAGACCCTCTTGCCCTGGGAGGTCCAGCAGGATCGCCGGTCGCTGAGCGCCTGGATCGAGGCGCAGGCCCAGCTGAAGCCGGTATCCGAAATGGACCGGCTGCCTACGTCAAAGCAGGTGGCCTTCGCGGAGAAACTCGCCCGGATCAAACGGCGCGCCGTCCCGGACGAATGCTTCCGCGACAAGGGGCTGATGTCGAAGTGGATCGACGGGAACAGATGACTACTACGAGTCGTCGGCTTGCTCGATACCGAAAAGACCAACAGGGAAGTCTTTCCGTCGACGAAAAGCAGCACGCAACGCCTCGGACGGTGAGGCCGGCGAAGCCAAATCCTCGAAGAACGCCTGATAGTCGCGTGGCTTCAAGTTTGTGATGTCGGGGTTGTTGCTGCCAGGTGCTTTCATTTCTCAGGCCCTCCAAGGGCGCCCGGAATCTGACCGGTCAAGCAACAGCCGTAACCGAGTAGTGCGGCGTCCCATCCCAAACAAGATCCCAGGATGCGCCCGGCCGGACGTTCTGGATGGCGTGGGGCTCGAAGCAGACGAGGCAATTCCCGCCCTGTGCAGGAGCACGGACCGAAGGGTAGATCAGACCGCGGGATCCCGCTCGACGGAGATGTTGGGCGAGGCTCTGGCCCTCGGGATAGCCGACAGCCGGATCGGGATGCAGCGCTGGGTGTTCCGGCTCATCGGTCAGATCATCGAAGATCCCGATGAAATCCGCCAGAAGTTCCACATAGCGAGCGCTGTCATGGAAGCTGCCGGTAAAGCCGAGTTCACGGGTGCGGTGCCAGGCCACTTCGCTGACGGACACCATCACATCCCATGCGCAATACCACGCGCCGCGCTCCTCGGTGTTGAAGCGGTTTCCGCCGGCGCGGGTATAGGTGAAGGCCGCGTTGACATGACTGTCGCCATAGATGCGCAAATCTCGGCTTCGGCGCTGCCAGGCCAGCTCGCGCGGGTCCAGATGCGGGTTGCGGCCACGTTCCGCCAGAAGACGGCCGCTGGTCAGGCCCTCGATCTCCGCCAGAATCTCCATCTCGTCATCGGTATCGACGAGACCCCGCAAGGACGGTGGCTTGTGGTAGGTGGCGGGCAGGAGACGAACGAGACCACGATCGGAAACCTCGGTCTGCTTCATGCCCCACCACGCAACGCATCGAGATAGGTCCGCACCGCGAGGATCTGCGGCAAGCCCCCGTCGATGGCGGTGTCAACCGGTCGGCGGCCCCCGAACAGCGGGCCGTTGTTCGGTCGGGTGAACCAGCTTCGCGCGAGCGGCTCGGAGAAGTAGAGCTCGAGCGACTTGTAGATGCCGATCACCGCACTGAGCCGCAGCAGTTGATCCTTGGTCAGCTCCCCCGCGAAATCCGGCTTCTTGGCACGCTTCCACGTGCTCACCGTCATGTCGGCAAGGCTAGCCGCTTCGTTCAGGTTGAGGCCCCAGGCATCGGCCACGCGGGCGTAAGCTCTCAACGCGACGGCGTTAACCTGTGCAGGTTCCCGGATTTTCTCAGCAACGTACATGGCGTCCTCCATGGCTCCAACATAGTTCATATGGACCGCTTGTAAAGATCAAATGAACCACCCGCGCTCTCACCCGAACCGTCGCCCAGCTTCGGTGAAGGTGTACTCGTTGAAGATGATCCCCTCCTCGATGGCCTCGTCCGAGGTCAAGTGGTCGTATTCAGCCTGAAGCTGGCGGTAGAGCCAGCGGGCCAGATCACGCAGCGCCTCGGTCACGATCTCCTCGGCGTCTTCGGTCGGCGGCTGCCAGGTCGGGCTGTCCCGCGTGACGTCCACCGACATGGTGTATTCGTGGTAGTAGCAGCCACGATGGCTGACCTCGGCAGCGAGCTGGTAGAAGTTCCGCCGCTGGATGGCCTGCAGCCGGTCGGCGATGCCGTGCAGCGTCGCGTCCGTGGGCGCGTAGTCCCGGATGCGCGCGGCCGCGCCCTTGGCGTGGGACCAGTAGCTTTCGAAGCAAGCCCCGTCGCCCTGGCTCCAGAAGCCCGAGAACCAGATGCTGGGCTTGGCCCTCGTCCCGCCGCCCATCAGGCGGACGGGGGTGGTCTTCAGACGGATGCCGAGGATGTCGCAGACCCGCTCGAAATCGTCATAGACCGCATCCCACCAGTCGTCGTGGGGGCCGAGTTCGCGATACCAGCTGCGCGCCTTTTCCTTGGCGGCATCCGAGAGTTCGGGGAACTGGTAGACGGTGGTGCAGATGACTTCAGGCATCGACGTCCTCCCCGTTCAGCGCGGCGGCCAGCCATTGCTGGCTGCTGGTCCAGCCGATGGATTTGCGCGCGCCGAGGTCGATGACATGCGCGCCACCGCCGAAGGCGTCGAGGCGCGGCCGGGAGCAGGTCAGGGCATATTATGCCGGGATCGGGATTATGCCGCATGGCCAGTGCCCCGGCTTGAGAACGTTGGCCTTGGCCATGCGGTCATTCGGCATATTCAGAGCGACTCGAGGAAGGCCAGCAGCTGATCGTCTGGTCGGTATCGGCTGGATTTGACCC
>NZ_QBKP01000023.1 GCF_003054195.1 Gemmobacter caeni | reverse complement strand
GATGGAACATCGATCTCAAAAATCTCCCAAACCTCAACCGCATCACAACATTTCTCGAAAACCTCAAACCATTCGCTAACGCTCATCCAAACCTCACGCCGCATCAGGCCTCAGCGGGCGGCAGGTAGTTCAGCGCCTCGGCATATTCGGTACGCAGGACGGCCAGCATCTCGTGCACACCGGCCTCGCCGCCCGAGGCCAGCGCCCAGAGCGGCAGCCGGCCGAGCATGACACTCCGCGCCCCGCGTGTGGTATAGCGCAGGACATCAAGGCCACGCTTCACGCCGCTGTCCGCCAGAACAGTCAGGCGCCCCGCAACCGCGCTGATGATCTGCGGCAGGACGTCGATGGGCGCGGGGGCGGCGTCGAAATTCCGGGCGCCGTGCGAGGAAACGACAATGCCGTCAGCACCGGCCTCAGCCGCGCGCCGTGCATCGTCGGGCGACAGGATGCCCTTCAGGATCAGCGTGCCGGACCAGCGGTCGCGCAGCCACGCAACGTGATCCCAGTTCAGTCCCGGCATCAGCGACAGGCGCGGATCGACGGGCGGGCCAATCAGGCGCGGGCGCATGCCTTCGGGATAATTGTCCATCTGCGGGATACCTCCACGCAGCACTTGCGGCAGCATCACCCCGGCCAGCCAGTTGGGGCGCAGCGCAAGATCGGTCAGGCTGCGCGCGCAAATGCGAAAAGGCATGTTGAAGCCGCTTTGCAGGTTCCATTCCTTGCGCGACCCGGCGGGCGTGTCGACCGTCATCACCAGCACCCGCACCCCGGCATTCCGGGCCCTGACCAGCAGCGCCTCGGTGAAGCTCAGCTCACGCCAGAGGTAAATCTGCATCCAGATTGCAGTTTCGGGCGCGGCGCGGGCGATATCATCTACCCCGCTGACCGATTGGGTGGACAGGGAAAACGGGATGCCCGCCGCCCCGGCCGCCCGCGCCAGTGCGGCCTCGCCCTGCCGATGCACCAGCCCGGCCATGGCTGTGGGGGCGATGATGAAGGGGGCAGCGTATCGCTGGCCGAACAGGGTGCAGCCGGTGTCCGGCCCGGTGCGCCCCTGCAAGACCTGCGGCACGATCCCGGCCGCATCCAGCCGGGCACGCAGGGCCCGCAGGCTGGCTTCCTCTCCCACGCCCCGGTCGATGTAATCGAACAGCCCGCGCGGCAGGCGACGGCGCGCGCTGCGCCGGGCCGCATCGAAGCTGAGGAAGGTCGCCATTTCAGGCGCTCACCACCCAGATGACCTCGGCATCCTCGTCCCCTGCCGTCGTCCAGCAATGCGGGACATTGCCATCGTAATAGACGGAATCGCCGGGACCGAGTTCCAGCGGCTCATAGACTTTGGAGTGCAGCAACATCCGGCCCGAAACGACCCAGAGGAAGATTTCGGCGTCCGATTGCGGCCAGACAGGGTAATCGGTGGTGCTGCGCGCGGTGACACGCGTGCGCACCGGCACCATGCGCTTGTTCTTCAGTTCGCTGCACAGCAGGCGGTTCTGGCAGGATTGCGAGGTATGCGCCTTGCCCTCGCCCTGACGGCTGACCGCGCGGCGCCCCGGCGCGGTAGCGACCCGGCTGGGCGCCAGCAGTTCGGCGGGCTCGACACCGAAACCCGATGCAATTTTCACAAGAGTTGAAACGGTGGGCGACAGTTCGTTGCGCTCGATCTTCGACAGGGTGGAGGCAGCCACACCGGACAGGCGCGCGCATTCCTGAAGCGTCAGCCCACGGGTCTTGCGCAGACCGATGATTCGCTCGCCGATCGCCTCTTCGGCGGGCTCCGCAGGCTCGCTTGCCGCAAGCGTTTCCGTCTGACTCAGAAGCGTCTGACCGCTGACCAGCATTGCACACCTTTCAAACAGCGCCCTGTCACCCGGGCCGGATCAATATTTCGCGTAACCCGCTTCACCCGAAGGCTTATGCCGGACCGCGCTGACGGTCTTCGCGGGGTGTTCCTCACCCATGCATGCATCTTAGCGAAACATCGGTCAAAAAGGAAATGCAGTTTTCGTATAATAAAATTATTGACGAAACGAGAATTTTTGCACAGGCTTTTTCCCAGGCGCGGAACAGCCGCCACAACGAAATCCAAAGCCGACGGGGAAAATATATGAGCTATTTCCGTAAGATGCGCCTTGGCGCAATGACTGCTTGCGCCCTGATCATCGGGGGCGTCGCGGCCCATGCCGAAACCGTGCGCTTCGCCCATGTCGATGGCGAAGGCGATCTGCTGGCCAATACCTACTGGACCTATACAGAGGTTTTCTCCAGCTCGCTCGCCGCGCAGACCGGCGGCAAATATGAGGTGCAGGTGTTTCCCAACGGCCAGATGGGCGATCTGGAGTCGCTGGCCGAACAGAACGTCCGCGGTTCGCTGCAAATGGTGGGCGGGCTGAATGCCGGGCACCTTGCCGCCTATGCGCCTGTCGCCTCGGTGCTGGAGTTGCCCTACAGCTTCCCTTCCACCGCCGTGGCACGCGATGTGCTGAACGGGCCCTTCGGGCAGAAGCTGTCCGATCTGGTCGCCGAACAATCGGGCGTGCGCATCCTTGCCTATCTGCCCTCGGCCTTCCGCAACTTCTCGTCCTCGACCAAGCTGATCAAGTCGCCCGCCGACATGAAAGGCATGAAGATGCGCACACAGCAGGTGCCAATTCACGTCGCAATGGTCGAGGCTCTGGGCGCCTCGCCCACGCCGATTGCCTGGGCCGAACTGTACAGCGCGCTTCAGACCGGCGTTGTCGACGGGCAGGAAAACGCGCCCTACACGATGCTGATGGCGAATTTGCAGGAGGTGCAGAAATATTACACGCTGGATCACCACCTGATCAACATGCCGCTGATCACTATCAACGAGGATTACTGGAAGGCTCTGCCCGAAGAGGACAAGCGCGCCTTCAAGGCCGCCGCCGATGAGGCCGCCTTTGCCATGCTGGGCGTGATCGCCGCGAAGGAATCGCAGGATCTGGCCGTGATCCGCAAAGCCGGGGTGGAAATCTACCAGCCGACGCCGGAAGAGTTCCAGCAATTCGTCGATGCAGCGCGCGGGCCGGTGGCCAAGATCCTGGCCCAGACCACGGGGCAGGAAATCATTGACGAACTGACCGCCGCCGTCGCCGCCGCGCAGGCCAACTGAGCCAACGGTGGGCGGTTCGCCGCCCGCCCCTTCCCTCGGGGTGCCCATGCTTCCGCTACTTGAACGCCTTGCCACGGTCCTCTCGTGGGTCACCTCCGCCGTCGCGCGGGTTCTGCTGCTGATCATCTTCGGCGTGCTGTTTCTTCAGGTTGTGCTGCGCTACGCCTTCGGCTTCTCGCTGCCCTGGCCCGAGGAAGTCTCGCGTTACCTGATGGTCTGGGTCGTAATGCTGGCGGGCAGCCTGCTGGTGCGCGACGACCAGCTGGTGCGCGTCGATTTCTTCGATCACTTCTGGCCGCAACGGCTGCTGGGCTACCGCAACGCAGCCTTCCGCCTGATGCTGGCGGCGATGCTGGCGGTTCTGGTCTGGAAAGGCTTTGAGAATGCGCTGTTCGGTCAGCGCCGTCAGGCGGTCACGCTGGGAATCTCGTTCTTCTGGATCTACCTCTCGGTCCCGGTCGGCGCCGCCCTGATGCTGTTTCACATGCTGGTGCTGGCGCTGCGCGATCTGATCCGCGGCCCGGTCGATACCGGCCCCTCCATCCTGAATTCGGAGATCTGACCGATGGACCAGCCGCTTCTTGCCATCGTCGGCCTGTTACTGGCGCTGATGCTTCTGGGCAGTCCGGTGATCTTTGCCATCGGGTTTGCGGGTCTTGCCTATTTCTTCGTGAAACCCGGCATGACCGACATGCTGGATATCTACGCCCACAAGTTCTTCACCGGGATGGATGTGTTCATCTGGCTGTCGATCCCGCTGTTCATCATTGCGGGCGAGATCATGAGCGCCATCGGCATGACCGAGCGGCTGGTGAACCTGTCGCGCCTGCTGGTCGGGCGGCTGCGCGGCGGGCTGGCCTATGTGAACGTCGTGGGGTCCATGATGTTCGCGGGCGTCTCCGGCTCGGCGCTGGCCGACATTTCGGCGCTGGGTCCGGTCGAGATCGAGATGATGGAGAAAGACGGCTACGACAAGGATTTCTCGGCCGCGCTGACCGTCAGTTCCGCCATTCAGGGGCCGATCATCCCGCCTTCGATCCCGCTGATCATGTTCTCGGCGCTGACCAACACCTCGGTCGCGGCGCTGTTCCTTGCGGGTGCCGTGCCGGGCATCATGCTGGGGCTGGGCCAGATGGCGCTGATCTTCGTCATGGCGCGGCGGTTCGGCTTCAAGGCCAATCCCATCGCCAACCTGACGCTGGCGGTGGCGCTGAACATCGTCGGCAACGCGTTCTTCGCCATCTTCATGCCGATGATCATCATCGGCGGCATCATCTCGGGCATCTTCACCGCGACCGAGGCGGCGGCGGTGGCCGTGGCCTATGCGCTGCTGGTGGGTTTTCTGGCCTATCGCAACCTCAGCCTAAAGGCGCTGTGGGCAATTCTCGACCGTTCGGCGCGCACCTCGGCCTCGGTTTACCTGATCGTCGGTTTCGCCACGATCATTTCCTGGGTGCTGGCGAATGAACGGCTGCCGAACCAGTTGGGCGATCTGGTGGCGGCCTATAACCTGCAACCCTGGATGCTGCTGCTGGCGCTGAACATCTTCTTCCTCATCAACGGGCTGTGGATTGGCGATTCCGTGCAGCTGCTGCTGTTCGCGCCGCTGTTCACCCCGATCCTCGCACAGATGGGCGTCGATCCGGTGCATTTCGGCGTCATCATGGTGATGAACGTGATGATCGGGCTGATGACACCCCCCTACGGGCTGGCGCTTTACCTCGGCTCGTCGATCTCGGGCGTTTCGCTCGGGCGGATCGTGCGCGCCTCGCTTCCCTTCCTCTGCTCCAACCTCGTGGTGCTGTTGCTGGTGACCTATGTCCCGGCGATTTCGCTGACGCTGCCGCGACTGCTGGGCTTTTTCTGATCGTTAGACCAAGGACCAAGACCATGACTTTGACCAAGGATGACCTGCACGGGCTGTTCACCGCCATCGTGACGCCCTTCACCGCCGACGGCGCGGTGGATTACGAGGCGGTCAAGGCGCTGGTGAAGCGGCAGCTTGCGGCGGGCGCCACCGGGATCGTGCCGATCGGCGGCACCGGCGAATACCCGGCCCTGTCGCGGGGGGAACGCGCGGGCGTGGTTTCGGCCTGTGTCGAGGCGGCAGAAGGTGCCCCGGTGCTGCCCGGTGTGCTTTCTACCGGCTATGAGGATGCGCTGGAGGCCGGGCACGATTTTCTTGCGGCGGGGGCTGCCGGTCTGATGCTGGTGACACCCTACTACGCCGTCGGCCCGCAGGAAGGCATGCGCGCCTATTTCGCCCGCTACCGCGATGTGGTGGACCTGCCGCTCATGGCCTATGAAATTCCGCGCCGCACCAATGCGGGGCTGAGCCCGGAAACCTATGGCCGTCTGGCCGAAGATGGCACGATCATTGGCATGAAATTCTCCAACTACGACGTGCCGGGCTTCATCGCCACGCTGCGCGAGGCGGGCGACCAGCTTGCCGTGCTCAGCGGTGAAGAGCCGCTGTTCGCCACCCATGTCGCACTGGGCGCGAAGGGTGGCGTGCTGGCCTCGGCCTCGCTTTACCCGGAATACTGGATCAAGGTCTTTGACCTTGCCCGCAGCGGCGATCTGGCCGGGGCGCTGGAGATGCAACACCGCATCGACCCGGTGCTGACGGCGATCTACCGCGAAACCAATCCCGGCCCGCTGAAGGCGCTGATGAAGATGGCCGGGCAGGATGTCGGCCCGGTGCGCCTGCCGCTGACTGCCCCTTCGGCCGAGACGATGGCGATGCTGACCGCCGTTCTGGGCCGCATCGGGCAAAGTGAGGCCGCCTGACCATGACCGCCGATTCCGCGCTGCTGTCCGAGCTTGCCGCGATCCTCGGGCCGAAGGGGCTGCTGACCGAAGCGGCGGACATTGCCCCCTATGTCACCGATTTTCGTGGCCGTCGCCGCGGCACGGCGCTTGCCGTCCTGCTGCCTGCCACGACAGAAGAAGCCGCGGCGGCCATCCGGGCGGTCACGGCACGCGGCATCGCGGTGTTCCCGCAGGGGGGCAACACCGGCCTTTGCTATGGCGCGGTGCCGCAGGCGGGGGTGGTGATCGGGCTGAAACGGATGCGCCGGTTGCGGCAGGCCGACCTGCATTCCGGCCTGCTAACCGTCGATGCGGGGATGACGCTGGCCGAGGTCCATGCCGAGGCCGAAAAGCTGAACCTGCAATTCCCGCTTTACCTTGGGTCTGAGGGCACGGCGCAGATCGGCGGTCTGATCGCGACCAATGCAGGCGGCACCGGCGTGCTGCGCTATGGCGCGATGCGTGATCTGGTGGCGGGGGTGGAACTGGTGCTGGCCGACGGGCGCGTGCTGTCCGATCTGGGTGGTCTGCGCAAGAACAACACCGGCTATTCCATGACTCAGCTTGTCGCCGGGTCCGAGGGCACCCTGGGCGTGATTACCGGCGCGGTGCTGCGCCTTGCGCCCCGGATGCAAAGCCGCGCCGATTGCTGGCTGGGCTTCGCTTCGGTCAATCAGGCGCTGGAGGTGGCGACGCGCATCCGTGCCGCTTTCGGCACTCTGGTCGAGGCATTGGAACTGATCGACCGTGCGGAAGCCAGCTATGTGGTGCGCCACTTCCCTGACATCCGCATGCCGCTGGCGGCGCTTCCTGACTGGTCACTGATGGTGCAACTGGCATCCTCGCGTACCAAAGACGCCCTTGTGGCGCAGCTTGAAACCCTGCTCGCGACAGCGATGGACGACGGGTTGATCGCCGATGCGGTGGTTGCCCAGAACGAGGCGCAGGCCGAAAACATCTGGCATTTCCGTCACTCGGTAACCGAGGCGAACAAGCTGACCGGGGTGGGCGTGGTACTGGATACTTCGGTCCGACCCTCCGAGGTGGCGGGCTTCATCGCCGATGCCGACCGCGTGGCCGCCGCGCGGTTTCCGCAGGCCGAACGCGCCATCGTCGCGCATCTGGCCGATGGCAATGTACACTACATCCTGATGTTCCCGCGTGATTTCTGGACCGCCCTCCCCGACAAGGAGGCGATGGAACTGGAGGTCGAGCGTGCCATTCACGACGTGGCCATCGCCCATGGCGGCAGTTTTTCCGCAGAACATGGCATCGGCCGCAAGCTGACGGAGGAAATGGCGCGGCTTGTCGATCCTGTGCGGCTGGAGCTGATGGCGGGGATCAGGGCGGTCTTTGACCCGCAGGGCCTGATGAATCCCGGCGCATTGCTGCCACTCGGCGGCTGAACGCGCCCCGACCCAAGGCCCGGACAGCGGATCGCCCCGTGTGCGATCCGCTTTTGCAATCTGAACGCTGGTAAAGCGCGCAGAAGCGCGGCAATATGCCTGCAAAACGCGCAAACGCCGGATGCACGAAGATGCCCCGGTTGCCCAGCCTGATGCCGGACCGCCCGGCGGGTCGACCCCCACCGCTCATCAGGCTACACCGGGTTTTGTAACGTTTTTATGACAGGCTGCCGTAGCAACGCCGAATTGGCCGCGGATCAAGAGACAAGATGACCGAAAGCTCCCCCCTGCTGTTCCTGATCCATGTTTCCGGCGCTGCCGCGCTGCTGCTGTGGGCGGTGCGTCTTGTGCGCACCGGGGTGGAGCGTGGTTGGTCAGTGCAATTGCGCAAGCTGTTGCGGCATGGGGCGGAGAACCGGCTTTTCTCTGCCGGCATCGGCGTCATGGCGGCGGTTCTGCTGCAAAGCTCTACCGCCGTTGCGATTCTGACCGCGAATTTCGTGGCCTCCGGCGCGCTTCCTGCGGTGGCGGGGCTGGCGACCATGCTGGGCGCCGATGTGGGGTCGGCCATCGTGGCGCAGCTTCTGATGACCCGCGCCGACTGGCTGGTGCCGCTCTTGCTGATCGGCGGGGTCGGGCTGTTCCTGAAGGGCAAACAGCGGCATTCGCGTATGGGCGGGCGCATCCTGATCGGGCTGGCGCTGGTTTTCGTGTCCCTGTCGATGCTGCGCGATGCGACAGAGCCGTTGCGGGACAGCCCGGCGCTGGTTGCGGCCATGGGCTATCTGGGCGGCGATCCGATGACGGCCTTCGTCATCGGCGCGTTACTGGCGTGGATGATGTATTCCTCGGTCGCAGCGGTGCTGCTGTTCGTCACACTGGCGGCGCAGGGCGTGCTGCCTGTCACGGCGGGCGTCGCCATGGTGCTGGGCGCCAATCTGGGCGGTGCAGTTATCGCCTATATGCTGACACTCGGCGCAGAACTTGCGGCACGGCGGGTAATCCTTGCCAATCTGGTGCTGCGCGGCGGCGGGGCCCTGATTGCACTGATCCTGCTGCTGCTGCTGGCGCCACCGCTGGAAATGATCGGCACCACGCCCGCCCGGCAGGTGATCAACCTGCATCTGCTATTCAACCTTGCACTGGCCCTGATCGCGCTGCCGCTCGTTGGCCCAATCCTGCGTGCGGTATCCGCCTGGGTGCAGGCCCCGGCTGATGCTGCGCAACTGACCCGGCTGTCAGCGCTCGACCCAGTGGCATTGACCAAGCCTGACCGGGCGCTGGCCTGCACCGCGCGCGAGGTGCTGATGATGGGCGAGATGGTCGAGGCGATGCTGCGGCCCGTCATCTCGCTTTTCCAGAAATGGGATGACGACACCGCCGCCGCCATCAAGACCAAAGAGGCCGAAATCAGCCGGATGCACCTTGAGGTGAAGCTGTATCTGGCCCGCATCCAGCGCGCGGCACCGGATGAGGATACCAATGGCCGTGTGATGGAACTGGCGGAAATGGCAGTCAACATGGATGGCGCCAGCAACACGATCAGCGATTCCATCGTGGGTCTGGCCAAGCGGCTGGATCAGGAAGGCACGCGCTTTTCCACGACCGGCTGGAAGGAGCTATGCGATTTCCACGACCGTGTCCTGTCCAACGCGCAGGCCGCGCTGAACGTGCTGATGACGCTGAACCCCGATGCCGCCCGCGCGCTGGTCGAGGAAAAGGACCATGTGCGCGATCTGGAACAACAGTTGCAGCGGTCGCATCTGGAACGACTGCGCGAGGGGCTTTCCGAAAGCATCGAGACCTCAAGCGTGCATCAGGAGACGTTGCGCGCGCTGAAACAGGTGAACTCGGCCTTCACCATGATCGCCTATCCGATCCTGTCGGAAACCGGCGACCTGCTGTCGAGTCGGCTCAGCAAGGCAAGCTGAACCGCCTCAGACCAGTGCGCCCAGAACCACACCTGCCCCGACCAGTGCGCCCCCCGCCAGCATCCAGAGCGCAGGGTGCAGCGGGCGTTTCGGCTCGGCCTCGGGGCGCGACTGACGCACAAGCTGCGCCTCGACCAGGGCGGGCAATTTCGGCCCGAACCGGCCCAGAACCTGCGCCGTCTGCACCAGATCACGCAGCAGGGCGCGAGGGCCGATGTTGGTCTTGATATAGCCCTCCACCACCGGGCGGGCGACCTGCCAGATGTTGATATGCGGGTCCAGACCGCGCGCCACGCCCTCAACCACCACCATGGTGCGCTGCAAGAGGATCAGCTCGGTCCGGGTCTGCATTCCGAAGCGTTCCGTCACTTCAAACAGATAGGCCAGCAGCCGCGCCATCGAAATGCGGCTGGCCTCCATGCCGAAGATCGGCTCACCCACAACCCGGAGTGCGCGGGCAAATTCGTCGATGTCGCGGTCGGCGGGCACATAGCCAGCCTCGAAATGCACTTCGGCGACGCGGCGGTAATCCTTGCGGATGAAGCCGAACAGGATCTCGGCATAGACCCGGCGGGTATAATCATCCAGCCGCCCCATGATCCCGAAATCATAGGCGATGATCGCCCCGTCAGCCCCGACCTTCAGATTGCCCTGATGCATGTCGGCGTGGAAATAGCCGTCGCGCAGCGCATGGCTCAGGAACAGTTCCAGCACCCGCGCGCCCAGCGCCACGCGGTCATGCCCGGCAGCATCCAGCGCGGCATTGTCGGCCAGCGCGATACCCTCGGCCCAGCCCAGCGTCATCACATTGCGGCTGGACAGCGCCCAGACGGGTTTCGGCACCCGGAATCCCGCATCGCCTTCGGTATTGGCCGCAAATTCGGCGGCGGCGGCGGCTTCCAGCCGCAGGTCAAGTTCGCCCATCACCACGCCCTCGAAATGGGCGATGACATCCTTGGGCCGCAACCGGCGCGAGGCGGGCGAGATCAGTTCGATCGCCTGCGCGGCGAACCAGAAGGCATCAATGTCCTTGCGAAAGGCGCGTTCGATGCCGGGACGCAAGACCTTGACCGCCACTTCCTCGCCGGTATCGGCCAGACGCGCACGATGCACCTGCGCGATAGAGGCGGCAGCCACAGGTTCGGAAAATTCGCTGAACTCCGCCGGGACCGAGATACCCAATTCGTCCTCCACCATCCGCTTGGCGGTTTCCACCGGGAAGGGGGGCAGCTTGTCTTGCAGGTATTTCAGCTGCTCGGCCAGTTCCTCGCCCACGATGTCAGGGCGGGTCGAAAGGATCTGGCCGAACTTGATATAGGCCGGGCCCAGCGCGGTCAGCGCGCGGGTCGTCGGCGGCAGCGCCGGGTCGCCCTTCAGCCCCAGCCATTTGAACGGCCAGCCAAGCACGCGTGCGACGGCACGCAGGCGCGGCGGCGCATCCATCGCGGCCAGAACCTGCCCGATGGCGCCCGTGCGTTCCATCGTGGCCAGCGTCCGTACGAGGCGGATGATGTTGTGCGGCCCGCGCATCAGATCTTCCAGCCGGAATGCAGCGCGGCAATGCCCATGGTCAGGTTGCGATACTTCACCTGCCCGAAGCCCGCCTGCCGGATCATCCCGGCAAAGGTTTCCTGATCAGGGAACTTACGGATGCTTTCCACCAGATACTGATAGCTGTCACGGTCCCCCGCGATCACCTGCCCCATCACCGGGATCAGGTTGAAGCTGTAAAGGTCATAGGCCTTCTGCATCAGATCATTGGGGATCTGACTGAATTCCAGCACCATCAGCCGCCCGCCGGGGCGCAGCACACGGAACGCCTCGTTCAGCGCATCCTGCACGCGGGTCACGTTCCGGATGCCGAAGCTGATCGTGTAGACATCGAAGGTATTGGCCTTGAAGGGCAGCGCCATCGCATCGCCCACCACCCAATCCAGCCGGTCGGCCATGCTGTCCGCCTCGGCCCGCTGACGGCCTTCGACGAGCATCGACTCGGTCATGTCCAGCACGGTGGCATGGGCGCCCGGCGCGCGCTTGAGATAGCGGAAGGACACATCGCCCGTGCCGCCCGCCACATCCAGAAGCTTCGTCCCCGGACGCGGGGCCAGCCAGTCCATCATCGCATCCTTCCAGATGCGGTGGATGCCAAGGCTCATGGCGTCGTTCATCACGTCGTATTTGCTGGCGACGCGGGTGAAGACACCATGCACCATCCCGGCCTTTTCGGCCTCATTCACCGTCTGAAAGCCGAAATGGGTGGTTTTCTGATCGTCGGTCATCGGATACTCGCAGAGCTTGCCGTCGCGGCGCTGGACCTCCTTATAGGCCAGAGCGCGCCCGCCGCAATGCGCCGATCTGTCCGAAGGGGAAACCATGCCCGAACTGCCCGAGGTTGAAACCGTCCGCCGTGGCCTTTTGCCGGTGATGGAGGGGCAGGTGATCGCCCGCGCGCAGGTGAACCGCCCCGACCTGCGCTGGCCCTTCCCGCCCGGCATGGCCGACCGGCTGACCGGGGCCAGGGTGAACACCCTGCGGCGTCGGTCAAAATACATCCTGGCCGATCTTTCGACGGGCGAGACGCTGCTGATCCATCTGGGCATGTCGGGGCGCATGTTGATTTCCGGGACGCAGGTGGGCGGTTTTCACCATGACCACCCCGCGCCTGCCAAGCATGATCATGTCGTGCTGGATATGGATGGGGGCGCCCGCGTCACCTTTAACGATGCCCGCCGCTTTGGCGCGATGGATCTGCTGCCGACGGCGGGGGCCGAGGCGCATCCGCTGTTGTCCGTGCTGGGGCCGGAGCCTCTGGGCAACGATTTCCACGAGCATTATCTGGCCTCCCGCCTGAAAGGCCGTGCCACGCCAGTCAAATCGGCACTGCTGGATCAACACCTGGTGGCGGGGCTGGGGAACATCTACGTCTGCGAGGTGCTGTTCCGCGCCGGTATCCACCCTGCCCGCTTTGCGCGCGACATTTCGCCCGCAGAGGCCGCGCGCCTTGTGCCGCTGATCCGCGAGGTTCTGGCCGAAGCGATCGAGGCGGGCGGCTCGTCGCTGAAGGATTACCGGCAAGCCGATGGCGAACTGGGCTATTTCCAGCACAGTTTCCGGGTCTATGACCGCGAGGGTCAGCCCTGCACGACGCCCGGTTGCACGGCACATCTGCACCGGATAGTGCAATCGGGGCGGTCAAGCTTCTTCTGCCCCGTCTGCCAGAAGTAACGTCGGGACTGCGGGCTTGCACGTTTCCGTGAGGCTGATAGGACTCGGCCCAGACCAAAGGGGAGCCTCCGCATGGCCTATGAAACGCTGATCGTCGAGATCGAGGATTATATCGCGCTGATCCGCCTGAACCGGCCGGACGCGCTGAATGCGCTGAACAGCAAGCTGCTTTCCGAACTGGCGGTGGCGCTGGGTGAGGCCGACAAGGACGATTCGGTGCGCTGCATCGTGATCACCGGATCGGAAAAAGCCTTTGCCGCCGGGGCCGACATCAAGGAAATGTCGGAAAAATCCTTTGTCGAAATGTTCGGCGAGGATTTCTTCGCCCGCGAATCCGACGCCATCATGCGCACCCGCAAGCCGATCATTGCGGCCGTTTCCGGCTATGCGCTGGGCGGCGGCTGCGAACTGGCCATGGCCTGTGATTTCATCATCGCCTCGGACACCGCGAAATTTGGCCAGCCCGAGATCAACCTTGGCGTGGTGGCCGGAATCGGCGGCACCCAGCGCCTGACACGCTTTGTCGGCAAGTCGAAGTCGATGGACATGCACCTGACCGGCCGCTTCATGGATGCCGCCGAGGCCGAACGCTCGGGCCTGGTCAGTCGCGTGGTCCCCGCCAAGGATCTGCTGACAGAAGCGAAGAAGGCCGCCGCCAAGATCGCCGAGAAATCCATGCTGACCAGCATGGCGGTGAAGGAATGCGTGAACCGCAGCTATGAAACCACGCTGCGCGAGGGCATCCTGTTCGAACGCCGGGTGTTCCATGCCCTGTTCGCGAC
Organism: Gemmobacter caeni; assembly: GCF_003054195.1. Lineage (GTDB taxonomy): Bacteria > Pseudomonadota > Alphaproteobacteria > Rhodobacterales > Rhodobacteraceae > Gemmobacter > Gemmobacter caeni. The sequence continues at coordinate 44,566 of NZ_QBKP01000023.1, read as the reverse complement.
CGAGGATCAGAAGGAAGGCATGGCCGCCTTCCTTGAAAAGCGGCAGCCGCAGTTCCGCGACCGCTGATTCCGCTTCCCTTCGCCGGGAATCTGACCTATAGGCCCACGGTACATGCGCGTGGGCCCGCTTAGGCAAGAATCATGACCTTCCCCGAGGGGACGGTTGCCTTGGGTCTATTGCAGCAACCGCAACATACGACCCGAAGGATTCAGCCCATGGCCAATACGCCCCAGTCCAAGAAACGCGCCCGTCAGTCCGAAGCGCGTTATGCCGTCAACAAGGCCCGCCGCTCGCGCATCCGTACCTACCTGCGCAAGGTCGAGGAAGCCATTGCCTCGGGCGACCAGACCGCTGCCGCCGAAGCCCTGAAGAATGCCCAGCCGGAACTGGCCCGCGGCGTCACCAAAGGCGTGCTGCACAAGAACACCGTGGCGCGCAAAATGTCGCGTCTGGCCTCGCGCGTGAAGGCTCTGAACGCCTGATCTGCCCGAATCTGCCGTGACATGAAGGTCACGCCCTAAGCGCGCCAAATGGCGCGCTTTTTGCGTTTTCAAGCCCATTTTCACGCATTTTCAGCGTTTTTTCAGGGGTTCGTGGCACGTTTGCACGCGACTCGGGATTCGCTGCCACAAAGTTCTGTCAACAACGAAGTTCGGTTGCAGGCGCCGCGTGCGGCGGGCTAGCTTGGCCCTGCGATTCCGCTGTCCTGGGGGACAACCAAGATCGTGATCCGAATCCACGGGCTGCCGCCCTGCATGCTGCCCATGCAGGGAACCGGGCTTTGATCGCGGTCACTTATGACATGGCCTGCGCTATTTTTGCGCAGAATACGCCATTTGGCGCACATGACCGGAGCTTCCGGCCGTGGCGTGCCCGTCGTTCCCCCCTGATCACGCGAAAAGCGCGCGGCGTTGCCGCGAAGTATGTGGGGATCGGGCGCCGTATGCGCCCCAACGTAGCCAAAAGAACGGCACGGGACGGGTTGAAAAGAGAATGACAAACGAGACTTGGGGCGAGATTCGTGAGCAACTGGAAAAAAGGCTGGGCAAGCACAACTACACGACCTGGATCGAGCCGCTGAAGCTTTCCGCGCTGAAGAACGGCGTCGCGCATTTCGAAGTGCCGACAACCTTCTTTGGTGACTGGGTGTCGCGCAACTATGGCGAACATATCCGCACCCATCTGAACGCAGCCGGGGCCGAGATCGTCCGCCTGGAATTTGCCGTGGGTTCCGCCGGTGCGGCGCCTGCCAAACCTGCCCGTGCCGCAGCCGCTGCGCCGCGTGCCGCCGAAAAGCCCGCCGCCCGCTCCCGCGCGCGCGACGAGGATCTGCCGGGCGCGCCGCTGGATGCCCGTTTCACCTTCGACAGTTTCGTGGTCGGCAAACCCAATGAGCTCGCCCATGCCGCCGCGCGCCGCGTGGCCGAAGGCGGGCCGGTGACCTTCAACCCGCTGTTCCTGTATGGCGGCGTCGGTCTCGGCAAGACGCACCTGATGCATGCCATCGCGCATGAACTTCAGCAGCGCAAACCGGAACTCCGCGTGCTCTATCTGTCCGCAGAACAGTTCATGTACCGCTTCGTGCAGTCGCTGCGCGACCGTTCTGTCATGGATTTCAAGGAGATGTTCCGCTCGGTCGACGTTCTGATGGTTGATGACGTTCAGTTCATCGCCGGCAAGGATTCGACACAGGAAGAGTTCTTCCACACGTTCAACGCGCTGGTCGACCAGAACAAGCAGATCGTGATTTCCGCCGACCGCGCGCCGGGCGAGATCAAGGATCTGGAGGAACGGATCAAGAGCCGCCTGCAATGCGGCCTCGTGGTGGATCTGCACCCGACCGATTACGAGCTGCGTCTTGGCATCCTGCAACAGAAGGCCGAATTCTACCGCGACCAGTACAAGGGTCTGGTAATCGCGCCGGGCGTGCTGGAGTTTCTGGCTCATCGCATCAGCACCAACGTCCGCGTGCTGGAAGGTGCGCTGACCCGCCTGTTCGCTTTCGCAAGCCTTGTCGGCCGCGAGATCACGCTGGATCTGACGCAGGATTGTCTTGCCGATATCCTGCGCGCCTCGGACCGCAAGGTAACCATCGAGGAAATCCAGCGGAAGGTGGCCGAACACTACAACATCCGTCTCAGCGACATGATCGGGCCGAAACGCCTGCGCAACATCGCCCGCCCGCGTCAGGTGGCTATGTATCTGGCGAAGCAGCTGACCCCGCGCAGCCTGCCGGAAATCGGTCGCCGCTTCGGCGGGCGCGACCACACCACCATCATGCATGGGGTCCGCAAGATCGAGGAGCTGATGGCCACCGACAGCCAGCTGGCCGATGATCTGCAACTGTTGCGGCGCCTTTTGCAGGGCTGAAGGCCCTTCAAAAGGCGGGGCAGGAATGCAACGCCGGGCAATGCAGGGCCGCCGTGACTTGACGGCCCCGCCGTTCCGGCCGAATGTCGCCGAAATTGCTTGAGAACCGGCGGGAACCGGCTAATTTTGGTATCCCGCAAGCGAAGGATGACAGGGATGAAGATCAGCATTGAACGCGGCACGCTGCTCAAGGCCGTGGCTCAGGCGCAGTCGGTGGTGGAACGGCGCAATACCATCCCGATCCTCGCCAATGTGCTGATGGAGGCCGAGGGCGATCAGGTCAGCTTCCGCGCCACCGACCTTGACATCGAGGTGGTGGACCGCGCCCCCGCCATGGTGGAACGCCCCGGTGCCACCACCGTCTCGGCCGTGATGCTGCATGAAATCGTGCGCAAGCTGCCTGATGGCGCGCTGGTCACGCTGGCCGACGATCCGGCGGCTGGCCGACTGACGGTGACGGCGGGCAAATCGACCTTCAATCTGGCGACGCTGCCGAAAGAAGATTTCCCGGTCATGGCCTCGTCGGAATATGCGACGAATTTCGCAGCCCCGGCCCCGGTGCTGCGCCGTCTGTTCGACAAGGCGAAATTCGCCATCTCGACCGAGGAAACCCGTTATTATCTGAACGGCGTCTACATGCATGTCTCGACCGGCGAGGATGGCCCGGTGCTCCGGTGCGTGGCAACCGACGGACACCGCCTTGCCCGGATCGACGCCGCTCTTCCCCCCGGGGCCGAGGGCATGCCCGGTGTGATCGTGCCGCGCAAGACGGTGAACGAGTTGCGCAAGCTGCTGGACGATGACGAAGCACAGATCGCGGTTTCGGTCTCCGAGACCAAGGTGCGCTTTGCGACGCCAGCCATCACCATGACCTCGAAAGTCATCGACGGCACCTTCCCCGATTACACCCGCGTCATCCCGATGAACAACTCGCGCCGGCTGGAGGTGGATGCCACCGATTTTGCCAAGGCGGTTGACCGTGTGGCAACCGTGTCGTCGGAACGCTCGCGCGCCGTGAAGCTGAGCCTCGATGAAGACCGGCTGATCCTGTCAGTCAACGCGCCTGACAGCGGCGCCGCCGAGGAAGAACTGGCGGTGGCCTACGGGGATGAGCGGCTGGAGATCGGCTTCAACGCCAAGTACCTGCTGGAAATTGCGAGCCAGGTGGACCGTGAAAATGCGGTGTTCCTGTTCAATTCTTCGGGCGATCCGACGCTGATGCGCGAAGGCAATGACACTTCGGCAGTCTATGTTGTGATGCCGATGCGCGTCTGACACCGTCAGGGCAGACCGGGCAACGGCGGCACCTGTGGCCGCCGTTTTTTGAGTATTTGGGCAAGAAGCAAAAGGGGTTCGGGTGAGCGGTCTGGCGATCCTGACGCTTCAGCTTTCGCATTTCCGCAGCCATCGCGCTGCGCGGCTGGAGTTCGACGGGCGGCCGGTGGCGCTGGTCGGAGCCAATGGCGCGGGCAAGACCAATATCCTTGAAGCGGTATCGCTGCTGTCGCCCGGTCGCGGATTGCGGCGCGCGGCGGTCGAGGATCTGGCACGGCGGCCCGAGGCGATCGGCTGGAAAGTTGCCGCCACCGTGGCGGGCTTGAGCGCGGCGCATGAGCTGGAAACCTGGGCCGAAGGCGGACCGCGACAGGTGCGCGTGGATGGCAAGACCGCGCCGCAACTGGCACTCGCGCGCATTCTGCGCATGGTCTGGCTGGTACCTGCGATGGACCGGCTGTGGATCGAGGCGGCAGAGGGGCGGCGGCGGTTTCTGGATCGCTCGGTGCTGAGCTTTGCGCCGGATCATGCCGAAGCGGTGCTGGCTTACGAAAAGGCCATGCGCGACCGCAACCGGCTGTTGAAGGACGAGGTGCGCGACCCGCATTGGTATGGCGCACTGGAGGCGCAGATGGCCGCCTCAGCTGCGGTGATTGCGGCAAACCGCGCCGATGCGCTGGCACGTCTGATGGCAGCGCAGGAGGGGGCGGAGACGGCTTTTCCCCGTGCATCACTGACGCTGGTTCACCCCGAAGGCGAGGTGGATGACCTTGCCACGGCGCTGGCGGAAAACCGGCGCCGTGACTTGGCGGCGGGGCGCACACTGCTGGGGCCACATCGTGTTGATCTGCAAGCTGTGTTCAGCGCCAAGGGCGTACCCGCCGATCAATGTTCAACAGGCGAGCAGAAGGCACTGCTGATCAGCCTGATGCTGGCGAATGCGCGGGCGCTGGCCACCGATCTGGGCCGCCCGCCGATCCTTTTGCTGGATGAAGTGGCCGCGCATCTGGACGCAGGGCGTCGTACCGCACTTTATGACGAGATCTGCGCCCTGGGTGCGCAGGCGATCATGACCGGGACGGAGCCGGGACTGTTTGACAGTCTGGGTGCGCGCGGGCAAAGCTTCGCCATCGCCGATGACATCGGCCAGTCGAGCATCCGGGAGGTGCCATGACCCCGCAGCGCGTGACGCTGATTACCCTTGGTGTGACCGATCTGGCCGCCGCGCGTGCGTTTTATGCCCGCCTCGGCTGGCAGGAGCATGCGCAAAGCCAACCGGGTGTGGCCTTCTTCCAGATCAACGGCATGGCGCTCGCACTGTTCGGACGCGAAGATCTGGCAGAGGATCAGGGCCGTAAGGGTGCCACGCTCGGTACCGGGGCGATCACCTTGGCGCAGAACTTTGCCACCGAGGCAGAGGTGGACGCGGCCTTTGCCGCAGCGCTGGCCGCCGGGGCCACCGCGCTGAAGGCGCCAGAGAAGGTGTTCTGGGGCGGCTATTCCGGCTATTGGGCCGACCCGGATGGGCATGTCTGGGAAGTGGCCATGAACCCGTTCTGGCCGCTGGAGGCCGACGGCTCGCTTCACCTGCCGGAGTAAACCGATCTTGAGCATCAGCTTCTGGCAATTGTTCGTCTATGCAGGCGGCATGGCGGCGCTGTGGGCCATTCCCGGCCCGGTCTGGGTTGCCCTGACGGCACGCGCTTTGTCCGGCGGGTTCGCCGCCGCATGGCCGCTCGCTGTGGGCGTGGCACTGGGCGATCTGTTCTGGCCGCTGAGTGCCATCTTGGGTCTGAGCTGGATCACCACGCTTTATGGCGATCTTCTGGGCCTCCTGCGCTGGGTCGCAGCGGCAATCTTTCTGGCCATGGGCGTGCTGCTGCTGCGCAAGAAACCGCAGGCGCCGGGCAGTGACAGCCGACTGACGCGGCCGGGCCTCTGGGCCGGGTTCTCCGTCGGGCTGGCAGCGGTGATCGGCAATCCCAAGGCCATCCTGTTCTACATGGGCGCGCTGCCCGGCTTCTTCGATCTGGGGCGGCTGACGGTGGCGGATATCATCGCTATCATCACGATTTCCGCCCTTGTGCCGATGCTGGGCAACCTTGGCCTCGCTCTGTTTCTGGACCGCGCGCGCGCGCTTTTGTCCAGCCCGAAGAACCTGCACCGGCTGAACGTCGGGTCGGGCGTGATGCTGATTGCGGTGGCGCTGTTGATCCCCTTCCTTTGATGGCCAATTCCGCCCCCTAGGGGTGACATTCCCGACCCCAGCCGCTATAAGTCGCGGACAATTCGAGGGATGTTCGATACATGGCCGAAGCCGCGAAGAAGCCGAGTGAATACGGCGCCGATTCCATCAAGGTTCTCAAGGGGTTGGAGGCCGTTCGCAAGCGCCCCGGCATGTATATCGGCGACACCGATGATGGCAGCGGCCTGCATCACATGGTCTACGAGGTCGTGGATAACGGCATCGACGAGGCGCTGGCGGGCCACGCCGATTATGTGCATGTGAAAATCCACGCCGATGACAGTGTTTCGGTGCGCGACAACGGGCGTGGCATTCCGGTCGACATGCACGCGGAAGAGGGCGTTTCGGCGGCCGAAGTCATCATGACGCAACTGCACGCGGGCGGAAAATTCAACAACACCGATGATGGCGGCAATGCCTACAAGGTCTCGGGCGGTCTGCACGGGGTCGGCGTTTCGGTGGTGAACGCGCTGTCGGAATGGCTGGAGCTGACGGTATGGCGCAATGACACTGAATATCGCGCGCGGTTTGAACACGGCGAATGCGTGGTGCATGTGCATGAAGTTGGCCCTGCACCGGGGCAACGCGGCACCGAGGTGCGGTTTCTCGCTTCGGCCAAGACCAACCGCCCCGATGGCACCTTTTCCAATCTCGACTACAGCTTCAAAACGCTGGAAACCCGGCTGCGCGAACTGGCCTTCCTGAACTCGGGAGTACGGATCATCCTTGAGGATGATCGCCATGCCGAGCCGGTCAGGACCGAGCTCTATTATGATGGCGGCGTTCGGGAATTCGTGAAATATCTCGACCGCTCAAAGACTTCGGTCATGCAGGAGCCCATCTATATGGTGGGCGAACGCAGCGGAATCGGCGTCGAGGTGGCAATGTGGTGGAATGACAGTTACCATGAAACCGTATTGCCGTTCACAAACAACATCCCGCAGCGCGACGGCGGCACCCACCTTGCGGGTCTGCGCGGCGCGCTGACGCGGACTATCACCAAATATGCGCAGGACAGCGGCATCGCCAAACGCGAGAAGGTCGATTTCACCGGCGACGACGCGCGCGAGGGATTGACCTGCGTGCTGAGCGTGAAGGTGCCGGACCCCAAATTCTCCAGCCAGACCAAGGACAAGCTGGTTTCGTCGGAGGTGCGACCCGCCGTCGAGAACCTCGTGAACGAAAAGCTGGCCGAGTGGTTCGAGGAAAATCCGGCACAGGCCAAGATCATCGTCGGCAAGATCATCGAGGCCGCGCTGGCCCGTGAAGCCGCGCGCAAGGCGCGCGAACTGACGCGGCGCAAGACGGCGATGGATGTCGCCTCGCTGCCCGGCAAGCTGGCCGATTGTCAGGAAAAAGATCCGGCTCTGTCAGAACTGTTCATCGTCGAGGGCGACTCGGCCGGTGGTTCCGCCAAGCAGGGTCGCTCGCGGAAGCAACAGGCGGTGCTGCCCCTGCGCGGCAAGATCCTCAACGTCGAACGCGCGCGGTTTGACCGGATGCTGTCGTCCGAAACCGTGGGCACGCTGATCACAGCCCTGGGCACCGGAATCGGTCGCGACGAGTTCGACATCGGTAAGCTGCGTTATCACAAGATCATCATCATGACCGACGCCGACGTTGACGGCGCCCATATCCGCACCCTCTTGCTGACCTTCTTCTACCGGCAGATGCCCGCGATCATCGAGGGCGGGTTCCTGTATATCGCGCAGCCGCCACTCTACAAAGTTTCTCGTGGCAAATCAGAGGTTTATCTAAAGGATCAGGCCGCCTTCGAGGATTACCTGATCGAACAGGGCACCGATGGCGCCGTGCTGCGCCTTGGTGACGGGACCGAGATTGCCGGGGCCGATCTGGGCCGCGTAGTCGATGGCGCCCGCGCCTTCCGCCGCGTGCTGGAGGCTTTCCCGACGCACTACCCGCGCAACATCCTGGAACAGGCTGCACTCGCGGGGGCTTTCGATGCGGGTCGCGCCGATGCCGATCTTCAGGCCGTGGCCGAATCCGTCGCGCGGCGGCTGGATGCGGTGGCAGTGGAGTATGAGCGTGGCTGGCAGGGCCGCATCACCCAGGACCACGGTATCCGCCTCAGCCGCGTGCTGCGCGGGGTCGAGGAGCTGCGCACGCTGGACGGTGCCGTCCTGCGGTCTGGCGAGGCGCGCAAGCTGTCGCAGGTCGCGGGCGGTGTGAAGGAATATTTCGCCACCGAATCCCGTCTGACCCGCAAGGACCGCGAACTGCCGATCCACGGGCCCGGCGATCTGCTGCGCGCCGTACTGGCAGAGGGTGAGAAGGGCCTGACCCTGCAACGCTACAAGGGTCTGGGCGAAATGAACCCCGAACAGCTTTGGGAAACCACGCTGGACCCTGATGCCCGCACCCTGTTGCAGGTGCGCGTCGACGATGTGGCCGAGGCGGATGACCTGTTCACCAAGCTGATGGGCGACGTGGTAGAACCGCGTCGCGAGTTCATCCAGCAGAACGCGCTGAACGTCGAGAACCTCGACTTCTGAAGCTAGCGACGACCGGGCGTGGCCAGACGGTGCAACACCTCGGCCCGCCCGAATGCCAGCCTCGCCTCTGCCTGCCGCTGCGCGACACTCACCATCTGCCGGGCCAACTGCATGTTGAGCTCGCGTCGTCGCTCATCGGCCCAGCGCTGATAGGACAGGGCAACCTGTGCCGCTGCCAGTGCGGGCAGATCGGATGCCGGCGGGGCCTCCAGCCCGGCGATAAGCGCGCGCGTCAGATCCCGCTCTGCCGCAGCGCGGCGCAGATTTTCCAACGAACGGTCACGGATCAGATCGGTCAGCACCAGAAGCTGCCTGAGCCGCCGGTCCTTCATTCCATCCTCCGTTTTGCACGTTTCCGCATCGCCTCGGCAAATCGGATCGCGGCTGCCACCGCCCGAAAGTGATCCTGCGGGATTTCATCGCCGATCCGCATCGTGGCATGCAGCGCACGCGCTGTAGGCGGATCGCTGTGCAACGGTACACCTGCCGCTGCCGCGCGTTCCCGAATCCGCGCCGCAATCTCATCCGTGCCCTTGGCAACACAGACCGGCGCCCGCCCGGAGGCTCGGCTCCACTTCAACGCAACCGCATAATGCGTGGGGTTCACGATCACCACGCTGGCCTCGCCCACATCCCGCAGCATCCGGTTGGTCGCAATCTCCTGCCCACGCTGCCGCCGTTGCGCCCTCGCCTGCGGATCGCCCTCCGTATCCTTATGCTCTTCCTTCATCTCCTGTCGGGACATGCGGTTCTGGCGGCGATGTTCATAGTGCTGCCACATGTAATCCAGCGCACCGATCACGATGGCTGTCAGCACCACCAGAAGCAGAACTCCGGTCAACAGATCATCCAGCACCAGAACCCCCTGTTCAGGCGACAGGTGCAGGGTCGCTACGATCTCGTCCAGCCGGCCAGCCAGAAAGACAGCCAGAAGACCACCAACGAGCGCCAGCTTGATCAGGTTCTTGCCAAAGTCGAACAGCCCCTTTCGCCCGAACTTTTGCGCCGCCGTCGCCACGGGCGAGATGCGCGACAGTTTCGGCAGCAGGTTGGCCGGTGTGAAAAGAAAGGCACGCTGCACCATCAGCATCAGCAAGACCAGCACGGCAGGCAGACCGAACACGGGCAGAAGCGGCAGTGCCAGCCCGGACATCCCGTTCGCGATTACCGCCTGCGCCCCTGCCGCCATCTGCTGCCCCAGAAGATCGGCATTTCCCAGAAAACCCGCCAGACGGGCCGCGAGCCCGGCCACAGCCCACCCCCCCGTCAGTACAAGGGCCAGCAGGAAGCCCGCATAGGCCGCGGCGGACAGAAGATCCTGGGATCTGGCAATCCTGCCTTCGCGGCGCTGATCGTCCAGCCGCTTTTGCGAGGCCTCGAACGTCTTGTCGTCACTGTCTTCACCACTCATGGCGCGGCCAGAGGATCAAGAAAATAGGCCTCTATGGCCGCGCCCCAGACGGGCAGGAAAAGAGGCGCAGTCAGCGCGAACAGCGCCAGCCCCCCCAGGGTCAGGGCCGGTGCGCCGATGAAAGCCACCATCAATTGCGGCATCGCCTTGTTCACCACCCCTATGGCGATGTTGTAGATCAGCGATCCGATGACGAAGGGCGTCGCAAAACCAAGGCCGAGGCGGAATGATCGGCCAACCTGCCATAGCCCCCATTCCAGCAGATCGCCCGACGGCAGAATCGTCCCTAACGGGAAAGTAGCGTAACTTTCGACAAGATATTGTGCTGCGCGCACATGCAAACCCATCCCCATGAAAAGCGTGATCCCAGCGAGGCTTAGCGCATGGCCCATCGCAGGTTGGGATTCCCCCATCCCGCCAAAGAATTGCGACAAGGATGTCGCCTGCGCGATAATCGCTCCTGCCGTTTGCAGGGCGAAGATGAAGAGACGCAGGCCAATCCCGAACATCAGGCCAATGGCCGGTTCCGACAGGAACAGGGAGAAGCCGATTGTGTCAGGCGGCATACCCTGCGGCATCACGACCGGCGCGACGACCAGCGTGAAAGCCAGTGCCGCCACAAGTTTGATACGAACTGGCAGCAGCGTTTCACCGAAACCCGGCATCAGTGCGACCGTGCCGCCGACGCGCAGCAGCAGCACGAAGGCCGCCGCGAACAGCGGTGCGGTAAAAGCACCCAGTTGTGACAGGAGGGCGAACAAATCCGTCATGCCGGCACCGTGCCGACCATGGCGGGGCGGGCCTCCAGCCCGATTTCCTCGTAGGACAGCACCGGGGTGGTGAGACCACGCGCCGCAAGAACCGTGCGCAGGAACCTGCGCCGCAGGGTCGATGTGACGATCGCCGGAAAGGTGCCGCCCTCTGCCGCGCGCGACAGGCGTTCAGCCAGCGCATTCGCAAGCCGGCCAAACTGCTCGGGCGGCAGGGCGATATCGCTCAGACCACGCTCCCCTTCGATCTGGTAAGTGGAAAAAGTCTTCTCCCATTCCGGGGAAAGTTGCAGCAGCGGGATCGTGCCATCCTCCCGCTTCAGCTCGGCCACCAGCTGAAAGCCAAGCCGCTGGCGTACATGCTCACAGATTGCCTCCGGATTGCCGAGGCCACGCGCTTCGGCAATCGCCTCTAGAATAAGCGGCAGATTGCGGATCGAGACACGCTCTTCCAGCAAGAGACGCAGAACACCCAGCAGCAGGTCGATCGGCACCTTGTCGGGGACCAGTTCGTCCAGCAACCGCCGGTTCGCTTCGGCACGGGCCGGATCACTGACCTTGACGAATTCATCCAACAGGCGCCGCAACCCCTTCAGCGTCAGCAGCCGCGCCAGATTTGATTTCAGAACCTCCAGCAGATGCGTCGCCAGCACCTCTGCCGGGGTGACGACCGTCAGCCCCGCGATGGCCGCATCCTCTTGCCCATCGGCGGCAATCCAGCGGGCCGGTGCGCCATAGACCGGCTCACGCACCTCCAGCCCGTCAGGCGGCGGAATACCTTCAACCAACAGCGCCAGAACCCGGTCCGGCACAAGCCGGTCACGCACCCGCTCCACCCCCTGAAGGCGGATACGGTAGCTGCCGGGCGGGAGCAGCGCGTCATCGGTCAGCCGGATTTCCGGCAGGATGAGGCCGAAGCCCGTGGCGATATGGTTGCGCATGTTCTGGATGCGGGCATCCAGACCCGTTGCGGGGTCCAGCACCATCGGGATGAGGTTGGGGGCAAATTCAATGTGGATATCATCAAAATCCAAAAGGTCGCCCATGGATTTCCTCACGGGTTCGGCGGTCGGCTCCGCCCTGGCGGCCAGGGTCTTTGGCGGGCGGCGCAGACCCTGCCATGCCAGCCCACCCAGGGACGCGGCGCCCAGCATGAAGGGCAGGAAGGGCAGGCCGGGCACCAGCGCAAACAGCGCCAGCAGCAAGGCCACCGTACCCATCGCGGCCGGGTATTGCCCCAGCTGGCGGAAAAAGGACACATCCACAGCGCCTGTCGCCCCGCCGCGCGCAAGCAGGATTGCAGCCGCGACCGAGATCACCACGGCGGGAATCTGGCTCACCAGCCCGTCGCCGACCGTCAGGATGGCATAGGTTTCAAAGGCGCGGCCCGCAGGCATGCCATGGATGACGATGCCCATGACAAGACCCATCACGATATTCAGCCCGGTGATCAGAAGCCCCGCCACGGCGTCGCCCTTGACGAATTTCGAGGCACCATCCAGCGATCCGAAAAAGTTCGTCTCGGCCAGTTCACGCTCGCGTCTCGCCTTGGCCTCTTCATGGGTAATCGCCCCGGCGGCCATGTCAGCGTCGATGGCCAGCTGCTTGCCCGGCATACCGTCCAGGGCAAAGCGCGCACCCACCTCGGCCATGCGGCCCGCCCCCTTGGTGATGACGGTGAAGTTCACGATCATCAGCACGCAGAACACGACGACACCCAGCAACAGATTGCCGCCCATGATGAAATTTGCAAATCCTTCAATCACATGGCCGGCGGCGGCCGTGCCGGTATGACCTTGTCCGATGATCAGTTTGGTGGATGAGACGTTGAGCGCCAGCCGCAACATCAGTGAAGACAGAAGGATGGTCGGGAAGGCCGAGAAATCCAGCGGACGCTCAACGAACAGTGTCACGGTGAACATCAGGATCGCCAGGGCAAAGGAGACGGCCAGCCCGAGATCCAGCAACCAGGTCGGCACCGGCAGGATCATCATGCCGATTACCGCCATCAGGGCGAGGGCCAGCAGCACGGTGGGCCGGGGCAACAGGGCGGTCATCCCAGACACCTCAGGGCAGGCGCGCAAAGAGCGAGATGCCGCCCGCGCTGCGCGGCACCAGCGAGCCATGCCCGCCGCCTCCGCCTGCCTGCAACAGCGGGTATCGGTTCACACGCGGCCCAGCGTCGGCAGAGGCAAGCCTCAGTTCGGGTCGCGGTGCAGCGGCCAATCCGGCGCGGATTTCGCGAAACCGCTCGGTGTAGCGACGGGCATAAACCTCCGTTGCGGAGTGATAAGCGCCTGCCGCCGTCTCCCAATCGCCGGTTTCCTCGTATTTTGCCGCCAGATAATGCGCCGCATACAGCGCGTTCTCCTCCGGGTCGAACATGGCATCAAGCGATGGAAATGCACCGGAATGCCAGCGGTAATTGACCTGGAAACACCCGATGTCGATATTGCTGACCCCCGCCTGAAACTGGCTTTCCACCCAGTCGCGAGCCGCTGCGGCACTGTCAAACCAGTGTCCCTGCCCGCCCTGATTGACAGCCCAAGGCCAAGGATCGAGCCTGCCACCGCTGGCCCTGCCCGTTTCGGCCCGCGTCAGGGCCAGCAACACGTCCAGCGGAACGCCCGTTTCACGCGCCGCCCTTTCCGCCGCGCGGTCACACAAATCAGCGGCCCGCGCCAGCGCCAGCACAGGCATGGCAAGAAAACAGAGGCAGAGCAGCGCAAGCGCGTAGGGCATGAACCGGATTCTCCGATGGCACCATTCTGCACCAGCCTAGAATCCGAATCTTTCCAACAGGTAAGCGCCGCCCTCAGAACAGGGACAAAAGCATCCGCGACAACGGGGTCTGCGGCGCGCAGAGATCAAGGATCACATCGAAATGATGCCGTCCCGTCACCTGCAGCAGCGGTGCGCCGGTCGCCTCGGCATAAGCCGCACTTTGGCGATGGAACCCCGCCGTCTCCTGCTCGGCGACAGCGACACCCAGCTTCATGCCAGCGGGCGGCAAATGCCGCATCGGGCTGCAACCGGCGATCTGATCGGGGGTGAAGTTCATCCAGTCCTGCACATGCATGGCCGCCAGCGGTGCGAGTTCGAACAACCCGCTGATTGGCAACGCCCCGTGCAGCGGATGGGTGGGCATCCCGTAGCGTGCCGGCCAGTCCGGTGCAGCCAGCGCCCCGGCCAGGTGCCCGCCTGCGGAACTGCCCGCAACGACGATCCGGCGCCGGTCGATCCCGAGATCCGCCGCATTGTGCCAGAGCCAGGCGATGGACTGACGCACGTCATGCACGATCTCGACAATGCTGGCATCAGGTGCCAGCCGGTAATCCGGTGCGGCAGTTGCGATACCCTGCGCCGCCAGCATAGGTGCCGCGAAGGTCGAATGCCCCTTCGACAGCGCCCGCCAGTAGCCGCCATGTACAAAAACCATCAGCGGTCGTGGCGAGGCCGGGTCCGCGCCCAGCAGATCCAGCCGCTGCCCGGTCGTTTCATCAAAAAGCAGATCGGACTGACAGGGAAGCGTGGCACGCGCCGCCGCACTTGAATCGGCATAGGCCCGGATCGTCGCCTCGAAGGCCTCGGTCGTGCAACAGTCCCGCGCGGTGTAATCAGCCTCCAGCCTGTCCCGCGCCCACTCTGCTTCCTGATGGATCATGCGACCTTTGTGACCTCACTGCCTATCGTTTCAAAAAACTGTCCGCCGAGCTTCTGCGCCGCGCGGTTGATGACAAAATCACCAAGCCCGGCAATATTGATCCGCACATCGGCGGTGATCGTGTAGCGGACGCGCGTTCCGCCGTTTTCCGGCAGCAGCGTCACATTCACCAGACCCTTGGCACGCTCGCGCAGGTTTGCCTCCATGCGCATTTTCTGCCCCGGCACCTCGTCATCGAGACGCAGCGTGCCGTTCACCACCCGCCGGAAAAAGGCGATCTCGACCGCGGCCTTCACCTGAAACAAAGTCGGCCCCTTGCGGCTAACCTCTTCACAGCCGGGGATCGCCTTTTTCAGCACTTGGGGATCGTGCAGAGCGCTCCAAACGGCATCGGGTGCCGCGGCGATAAAGACGGTTTGTTCATTCATGGGCCGGTTCCTTCAGATGACGAGCGGGCTGGCGCGGTTTTCGATCAGGCGCACCAATGAAAGTGCCGTCATTTCGGAGGATTTGGGGTTTGTTGCAAGAGGCCGGTTGTCAAAGACCGCCTCCATGCGGCCAAAAGCCCCCTCTGCGGTGATGCGGTGGCGGTTCACCGCCGCTTGCGGGTCGGCGATCAGGGCAACCGTGGTGCGGTCGAGCCCGATGCCGGCCAGCGCCGAAATCGCCGCCACATTGGCGTTTTGCGGAAAATCGGTGGCAGCCTGCCCGGCGGGGCCTTCGAAGAAAGTGGTCGCCTCAGTCAGCGCGTCGAGGTTCAGCAGCGTTTCGGCCGGGGTGCCTTTCCAGGCGCGGGGCGGCTTCACCACCTCGTGCCGCACGCGGTCCAGCGGCAGGCGCGCGGCAGCGGCCAGCGCATCAATACCGCCCAGTGCACCGGGCGGCACGATCAATTGCGCGCGGGACATGCGCGCGGCCCCGGTCAGCCGATCCAGCAAGGCCGGATCGACCAGCGCCGAGGTCGAGGAGACGGCCACATCAATCCCCGCTTCCAGAAGCGGCAGGACCCAGGGGTCAACGGCAGCACGCCCCGCAACCTCGATCACCAGCGCGGGGCGCAGGGCGATCAGGCTGGCGGGATCGGAAACCTGTTCTACGCCCCGCGGCAACGGGCTGCGCAGGCTGCTGCCCTGCCGCAACCCCACTGCCAGCAACTTCACCGGCGCGCGACGCTCCGCCAGAAGATCAGCGACGCGCGATCCGATGGCCCCCCAGCCGATCAGCGCGATGGGCAGATCAAAGCCCGACATAGCCCTGCACCTTTTCGCTGTCGCGGTCCATGTCGGCTCCGGTGCCAACCCAGACGGTGCGCCCCTTTTCCACGATGTAATGCCGGTCGGCGAGCCGCTTCAGCACGCCAAGATTCTTGTCGATCAGCAGGATCGACTGCCCCTCGGCCTTCAGCCGCTCCACGCAATGCCATATCTCGGTGCGGATCACCGGGGCGAGCCCCTCGGTCGCCTCGTCAAGGATCAGAAGGCGAGGATTGGTCATCAGCGCGCGACCAACGGCAAGCATCTGCTGCTCTCCCCCCGACAGCGTGCCCGACACCTGGCCTGCCCTTTCGCGCAGACGGGGGAACAGGTCATAGACCCGCTCCAGCGTCCAGGGATTATTGCGCTTCAAACGGTTCGCCGCCGTCGCCACAAGGTTTTCTCGCACGGTCAGGGTGCGGAAGATCTGCCGCCCCTCGGGCACCAGACCGGCACCGAGCCGGGCAATGCGTTCCGGCGTAAGGCCCAGCGTTTTCACGCCTTCGAACTCGATCTTTCCGCCCCGCGCGCCCAGAAGGCCCATGATACAGCGGACCGTCGTGGTTTTGCCCATGCCGTTGCGGCCCATCAGCGTGACCACCTCGCCGTCGCGAATGTCCAGATGAATGTCGAACAGCACCTGGCTGGCCCCATAGGCGGCTTTCAGTTCGGAAACGCTCAGCACAGTTCGTCCTCCGCACCCAGATAGGCCTCGCGCACTGCCGGATCGTTGCGGATCTCATCCACCGAGCCCTGCGCGATGATCCGGCCATAGACCAGCACCGAAATCCGGTCGGCCAGCGCGAAGACGGCCTCCATGTCATGTTCGACCAGCAAGATGGCCGCTTCTTTGCTGATGTCGCGCAACATGCCGATCATCTGCTGGCTTTCCAGATGGCCCAGACCGGCCATCGGCTCGTCCAGCAAAAGCAGGCGCGGCTGCATCGCCATCGCGACCAGAAGCTCAAGCTGTTTCTTTTCGCCATGGCTCAGATCGGCCACCGCCACATCGGCGCGGTCGGCCAGTTGGCCCCCCGCCAGCAGGCGGTCGGTTTCGTCCCAGATCGCACGGCGCTTGCGCAGCGCATCCCAGATGCGAAAGTTGCCACCTTCGCGTACCTGAACAGCCATGCCGATATTCTCGCGCACCGTCATCTCGTCCAGCAGCGAGGTGATCTGGAAGGTCCGCCCCAACCCGAGGTCTACCCGCGCAGGCACCGGCAGATGGGTGATATCCCTCCCGGCCAGATGGATGGCGCCTTCGTTCGGCTGCAACTCGCCGCAAAGCTGGTTGATCAGCGTCGACTTGCCCGCGCCATTCGGCCCGATCAGGGCGTGAATTTCACCCGGCATGACCTCAAGGCTGACATTGTCGGTCGCCACCAGCCCGCCGAACCGCTTCACCAGATTTTCGATCTTCAGGATCGCGGTCATTTGCGGCCCCCCGTGAGACGCGTGACAAGCGCCATCAGCCCGCCCCTGGTGCCCAGAACGACCACCAGCAGGATCAGGCCCATGGCCAGCGGCCAGTGTTCCGACCACGAGGCCAGCACACTTTCCAGTGACAGCAGTGCGGCAGCGCCGAGGAACGGCCCGACCAGCGTGCCCACCCCGCCAAGAATGACCATGATCATCAGCTCGCCCGATTTGGTCCAGTGCATCATGTCAGGGCTGGCAAAGCGCAACACATTGACCATCAACGCCCCGGCCAGTCCGGCGCCCATGCCTGACAGGATGAAGGCGAACAGCTTGTAGCGGTAGGCCGGAATGCCAAGCGCGGCCATGCGACGCTCGTTCTGGCGGATGCCCGAGATCACCGTGCCGAAGCTGGATTTCGTCAGACGCCGCAGGCCCAGCGCGAAGGCGACGGTGATCGCCAGCACCACCCAATACATCACCGCCCGGTCACGGGTGTTGAGGAAGGGCAGCTCATTGGTGCGGCGCACGATGATTCCGTCCTCGCCGCCATAGGTTTTCAGCGAGACGAAAAGGAAGAACAGCATCTGGGCGAAGGCCAGCGTGATCATGATGAACTGCACGCCGCCCGTCCGCAGGCTCAGCGCGCCGATGGCGGCGGCGAAGGCACCGCTGACCAGAATGGCGGCAGGCAGCGTGATCAGCATTTGTGTCGTACCGGGGATGAAACCCCAGAACAGCGTTTCGGTATCGGCGTGGTGATACAGGATGCCCACCACATACCCCCCGATCCCGAAGAAGGCGGCGTGACCAAAGCTGACCATCCCGCCATAGCCCAGAACGAAGTTCAGGCTGGTGGCGGCCATGCCATAGATCAGGATTCGCGAGGCCAGCGACAGAAGCGCGGATTGCCCGGTTGCCTGCGCGATGAACGGTAGCGCGGCCAGAAGGATCAGCAGGACGGCGGCAAGGATACGGCTGTTCATCGCTCAGCTCCCCGCCATGAACAGGCCCTTGGGCCGGACAAGAAGCACAAGTGCCATCAGAAGATAAATCCCCATGGACGAGATCCCGACGCCCAGCGCATCAGCCTCGGGGCCGGCCATCACCTGCCGCAGCATACCGGGCAGGAAGGCACGCAGCATCGTGTCTATAACGCCCAGCGAGATACCGGCGACGAAGGCGCCCTTGATAGAACCGACACCGCCGATGACCACGACGACGAAGGTCGACAGCAGGATCTGCTCGCCCATCCCCACTTGCACCGCCAGCACCGGCCCGGCCAGAAATCCGGCCAACCCCGCCAGCAGCGCGCCAAGGCCGAAAACCAGCGTGTACAGCAGCCGGATGTCGACACCGAGCGCCCGCACCATCTCGCGGTTGGTCGATCCTGCGCGCACCAGCATGCCGATCCGCGTGCGGTTGATGATCAGGTAAAGCCCCAGCGCCACCAGAAGGCCGACCGCGATGATGAACAGACGGTAGCTCGGGTAAGGCAGGCCGGGAATGACCTCGACCGCGCCGGAAAACAGATCAGGCAGTTGGGTAAACATCGGCTGACGACCAAACAACAGGATGATCGACTGGTTGAAGAACAGGATCAGACCAAAGGTCGCCAGAACCTGATCCAGATGGTCGCGGGCGTAAAGGCGCCGGATCACCACCGCCTCCATCACGAGCCCGGTCAGAGCGGCAGCAATCAGCGCCACCGGAACCCCCAGCCAGAAGCTGCCGGTCTGCATGGCGGCCAGCGTGCCCGCATAGGCGCCGATCATGTAAAGCGAGCCATGGGCGAGGTTGATCACACCCATGATGCCGAAAATCAGTGTCAGCCCCGCGGCCAGCAGGAACAGCATCACGCCATACTGCAAGCCATTGAGCAATTGTTCGAGAAACAGGATCATACGCCCGCCCGATCAGATGTCTGGATTGTCAGGAAACAGGCCGGGGAAAACCCCGGCCCGGCATCGTCACATCTTGCACTCGGCAGCGTAGACGTCACCCACATCGTCGCGCAGTTTTTCCTTGGTCACCCACATGGGCTTGCCATCCGGCCCGGCCACGATGTCGACCATGAACCAGTCCTGCACCGGGTGCTGGTTCGGTCCGAACTTGAAATCGCCGCGGGTCGAGGTGAAATCGGCCTCTTTCAGCGCGGCACGGAAGGCATCCAGATCGTCGATGCCGCCGGTCTTCTTCAGCGCCGAAGCGATCAGCAGACCCACGTCATAAGCTTGCTGACCATAGGTGGTCAGCGGCTTGTCGGGGTGCTTGGCGGCCCAGGCGGCGACCATGGCCTTGTTGGCCTCGTTGTCGAAGTCGGCATTCCAGTGCGTCGTGGCCTTCAGACCCACCGCCGCCTCGCCCACGGCATTCAGGATCACGCCATCAGCCGAAGGCTCGGACACGATCATCGGGATGTCTTTCGACAGGCCAGCCTGCACATATTGCTTGAGGAAGGCGATGCCCATGCCGCCGGGATGGAACTGGAACACCGCATCCGGCGCGGCGGCGCGGATCTGTGCCATTTCCGGCGCGAAATCGGTCTGTTCAAGCTGGGTGTAGATCTCGGTCACATCGCCACCGAATTCCCGCTTGAAGCCGGCGATGGCATCCTTGCCCGCTTGATAGTTGGGGGCCAGCGCCACGACCTTCTTGTAACCCAGCGCCTTGGCCGCAGCCCCCGTCGCCTCGTGCAGCGAGTCGTTCTGCCAGCTGACCACGAAGTAATTCTTGTTGCAGCCCGCACCTGCGAGGTTCGAGGGACCGGCGTTCGGGCTGATGTAGATGGCGTCGTTTTCCACGACTTCCGGCACCGTCGCACCCGCGACGTTCGAGAAGATGATGCCGGTAATCAGCTTGATGCCTTCCTCGTTCATGAACTTGTCGGCGATCTGAAGGCCATTGCCGGGCTTCAGGCCATCATCCTCGACCACCAGTTCCACATCAACGCCACCCAGCTTGCCGCCTTCCTGGTCGATGGCCAGTTGCAGGCCATCCCGCACCTGTTCGCCCAGATATCCGGCCGGGCCGGACAGCGTGGTGATGACGCCAATCTTCAGCGGCTCGGCAAGCGACGGAAGGGTAGTCAGCGCGAGAAGGCTCGCTGCCGTCAGCAGTTTCTTCATTGATATCTCCCATGTTGGGGCCGTTTTGGCCTTGTTGTTGAAGGTAGCATGCCACAGCGGGCAAATATTTCAAGCATAAAATATCTAGAGCTTTACCCAGCCCTCCGGCGGTTCCTTGCCCGGATGGATCGTGCCGCAATTCGGGCAGGTGCGCGCGGCCTCATCGGCGTAGAAGGCTTTGTAGATCGGCGGCAGGTCATCGACGATGCTTTCCAGCTCAACCTCGGCCCGATGCACAAGGCTTTGACATTCAAAGCAATACCACTCCACCGCGTCAAGCGCGCCTTCCGGGCGGGCCGGTTCGATCACGAGGCCGATGCTGCCTTCCTGCGGGCGCTGCGGCGAGTGGCGCACATGCGCAGGCAGCAGGAAGATATCACCCTCGTGGATCGGCACATCGTAGAAATCGCCGGTTTTGGTATCATGCAGCTTCAGCAGCATGTCGCCCTTGAGCTGATAGAAGAACTCCTCCACCGGGTCATCGTGGTAATCGGTACGCTTGTTCGGACCACCGACCACGGTGACCATCAGGTCCGAATCCCTGAACACCATCTGGTTGCCGACCGGCGGTTTCAGCAGGTGTTTGTGTTCGTCGATCCATTTCTGGAAATTGAAGGCAGCGAGGCGGGTCATCGTGATCTCCCTGTGATCAGAGTTTCAGGCCGCAGGCTTCAAAGGCCGCACGGGTCGCGCGTTTCTCATCTTCGGTCAGTTCAAGGCAGGGCGGGCGCACGCGGCCGCCGGTCTGGCCCAGCAGATCCTGCCAGTACTTCTGGTGGCTGTGCGGCTTTTCCGCCGGACGGGTGGATTTCAGCGCATGGCGCACGGGGTCGAGGCTGTCACGGATCGCCCGCGCCTCCCCTGCCTTTCCGGCAAAAGCGAGGTCTGTATACTGCCGCATCCGCCGGTCGTTCTTCGTCTGGATCAGATAGGGCGGCGAGGAACACAGGTAGAGCCGCCAGTCCAGCTCAAGGATATTGTCCAGCCATTCCTCCTCTGACGCGGTAGAGACGATGATGCGGTCGCCGGCCAGCCGGGTCAGTTCGGCATACATCTCGCGCGGGACGGAATATTTGATCGCCACCACGGTTTCGATGTCGGCCAGCCGGTTGCAAAGCTGCGGGCTCATCAGATAGCCGCTGTCCGGGTGGCTCCACAGGGCAATGCCGATGTCCACCTTGCTGGCGATGGTTTCGTAATAGCGCAGCAGGGTTTCATCCTGTTCCTTGAAGAAATGCAGAATCGGCGCGTGGACGACGATGTAGTCGGCGCCACAGGCCTGCGCGTGTTTCGCCAGATCAATCACCACATCCATGTTCTGATCGGAACAGGACATGATCGTCTGCGCGCGGCCGCCTGCTGCCTCCACCGCAAGGTCGAAGCTGCGCTTGCGCTCGTCCAGCGACATCGAGAAGAACTCTCCCTGCTTGCCAGCGATGAAGAAGCCGTCGATTCCCAGATCCTCGATCCAGTGATCCATGTTGCGGCGAAAGCCATCCTCGTCGATCGACAGATCCTCGCGGAACGGCATCAGCGCCGCTGCCCAGATGCCGCGCATATGGGCGAAAGCGTGGGATTTGGCGGTTTCACGGGTATATTTCATGGCTCAAGTCCTGTCATGGCGCGCCAGAGTTTTTCCGGCGTCAGCGGAAGTGAAAGATCAGGGGCATCGAAGGGCAACAGCGCATCCTGCACCGCATTCAGCAGCGCGGCGGGCACGCCGATGCAACCGGCCTCACCCACGCCCTTGAAGCCCATCTCGTTGGCGGTGCTGGGCAGGGGCTGGCTGATCAGCCGCACGGGCGGCATGTCGCTGGCGCGGGGCACCGCGTAATCCATCAGGCTGCCGGTCAGTAACTGGCCGTCGGCATAAGCCATACGTTCCATAGTAGCGGCGCCAAGGCCCTGGGCCAGACCACCGATCAGCTGGCCCTGCACCAGCATCGGGTTCAGCACACGCCCCGCATCATCGACCCAAGTGATCCCCTCGACCGTCAGATGGCCGGTATCGGGGCAGATTGCCACTTCGGCCAGAACCGCACCCGAGGCCCAGGCCTCGCCCGGCGCCTCATAGCGTTCCCTGACCGAAACCGGGCCGATACCCGACCAGTCATTCCGCGGGCCAAGCTGGTCGAGCATCCGCCGAGTGGCGCGGGCCATGGCGGTGCCGCCGATGGCGGTCGAACGCGACGCCAGCGCACCGATGCCTTCGGGCACCGCCTCGGTATCGCCCTGCACCACACGCACGCGGTCAGGGGTCACGCCCATGATCTCTGCCACGATCTGCGCGAAGGCGGTTTCACGCCCCTGCCCTTGTGCCGACGATCCGGTCAGCGCGGTGAAGGTACCATCAGCCTCCAGCCGCAATTCGGCACTTTCCCAGCCCTGCCCGCAGGGCTCGATATAGAGCGCGAGGCCAAGGCCGCAGACCGCGCCCTTCGCGCGACGCTCAGCCTGACGCGCCCGTAGGCCCGCGTAATCGGCTTCGCGTTCCAGGCGGTCCAGCAGCGCCGCGAAATCACCGGAACAGATCGCCTCACCCGTCGGCGTCGCGCGCGGAAAGGCACCGCGATAAAGCGCGCGGCGCCGCATCTCCAGCGGATCAAGGCCCTGCGCCTGCGCCGCCTTGTCGATCAGCCGCTCCATCAACATCGCCGCTTCGGGTCGCCCTGCGCCGCGATAGATGTTGACGGCAGCGCCCGGCGTCAGATGCGCCTGCGCTTCGATATCCACCGCCTCGATCGCATAGGGACCGGGCAGGATGCGCCCCGCATTGCGGAGCGGCGCCAGCGCTGAATAAGGCATCCAGTGGCCCAGCGGAAAGCGCAGCTCTGCCGACAGTGCAACAGGCACGCCCTGATGATCCAGCGTCAGCACGGCGCGGGTTTCACCGCCACGTCCTTGCGTCGCCGCCTGAAACTCCTCGGACCGGGCGGCGGTCCATTTCACCGGACGGCCAAGCCGTAACGCCGCCAGCGCCACCACCGCATCCTCGGGCATCAGGGACGCCTTGCCGCCAAACGCACCGCCCACATCCTGCGTCAGGACCCGGATCGCGCTGGGCGCAAGGCCAAGGATCGCGGCCAGATCGGTGCGGCAGCGCTGCGGCGTCTGGGTGGACAGATGCACCCTCAGCCCCGCGCCCTCGGGCAGCGCCACCGTCGCGCGCGGCTCCAGCGCCATCGGGGCGACAAGCGCATGGTCAAGCTGCACCGAAATCTCGCGCCCGGTCTGCGGCACGCCGGATTGCCAGCGGTGACGGAGCACCCGGCGGATGGCCAGCGGCTCTTCTGCGATGTCAAAGGCAATCAGTTCCACCGCATCGCGCGCGGCCTCGCGGGTTTCAGCGATCACGGCGGCAATGGCCTGACCGACCGCCTTCACCCGGCCCGAGGCCAGCGGCTCCAGCGGATGCACCTCGGCGCCGGGCAGCAGCGCATTCACGGCCGCCTGCCCCAGCCCGGCAAAATCTGCGGCGGTCAGCACGGCGATCACGCCTTCTGCCACGGCCGCCTCCGAGACATCCAGATCGGTGATCCGCCCCGCTGCATAGGGGCTGCGGAGAAATTCCAGGAAAAGGCAGCCCTCGGGCTGATGGTCGTCAACGAAACGGCCCGCGCCTTTGAGCAGCCGCGCATCTTCGCGCCGCGCCATCGCCTTGCCGATCCATGAGACTGTCTGCTGCATCCGATCCTCCGATACCGGCAGCAGACCATGTTCGTGCACATTCAAAAAGACGGATTTATTCTATATTTTGATAGTGCAAACAATATGTATGGCCGGACATATTGATATGCCCGGCCGCACAGTCTCAGATGAAGCGGTTCCACAGGTTTTCAAGCCGCTCCTGCCGCCCGGATTTCGGCTGCGGCTCAATCCCTTCCGCCGTCACCCGCGCTGCCGCCTGCTCCAGCGAGCCTTCCAGCATCGCTTTGGCAGCAGGCGTCTGCCAGCCCGCGTAGCGCGCGGCGCGCGCGGTCTCCAGCCCGCCATCTTCCAGACAGGCTGCCGCCGCCTTCAACGCCCGCGCACAGGTATCCATACCACCGACATGGGCAAGGATCAGATCCTCGGGGTCGAGGCTCTGTCGCCGGATCTTGGCATCGAAATTGGTGCCGCCGGTGGTATAGCCGCCCGCGCGCAGGATTTCGTAGAAGGCCAGCGCCTTTTCCGCATGATTGTTCGGGAACTGGTCGGTATCCCAGCCGGACTGGTAATCGTTCCGGTTCATGTCGATGGACCCGAAGATGCCCAGCGAGGCGGCCAGCGCGATCTCATGCTCAAAGGAATGCCCGGCGAGAATGGCGTGGCCCTGCTCGATGTTCACCTGCACCTCCTTTTCCAGACCGAACTGGACAAGGAAGCCATAAACGGTGGCCACATCGTAATCATACTGGTGCTTTGAAGGTTCCTGCGGTTTCGGCTCGATCAGGATGGCGCCCTTGAAGCCGATCTTGTGCTTGTAGTCGACCACCTGTTGCAGGAAGCGCCCGGCATGTTCCCGTTCGGCCTTCAGATCGGTGTTCAAGAGCGTCTCATAGCCCTCGCGCCCGCCCCAGAGCACATAGTTCTGCCCGCCCAGCCGATGCGTGGCATCCATGTTCGCCTTCACATTGGCGGCGGCATAGGCGTAGACATCCGGATCGGGGTTGGTAGCCGCGCCTGACATCCAGCGCTTGTGGCTGAACATGTTGGCGGTGCCCCACAAAAGCTTTGCCTTGTGGCTGACCTGCTTTTCGCCGAGGTAATCCACGATTTCCTCAAGATTGCGCAGGCTTTCGGCGAAGGTGGCGCCTTCGGGGCGCGCATCGGCATCGTGGAAGCAGTAGAAGGGCGCGCCCAGGATATCGAACATCTCAAAAGCCACATCGGCCTTGAGTTTCGCCAGCGCCATGGTGTCCCCGAACCAGGGGCGATCAAGCGTCTGACCTCCGAACGGATCGCCACCCGGCCAGGCGAAGCTGTGCCAATAGGCGACAGCAAAGCGCAGATGCTCTTCCATCCGCTTTCCGAGGATCACCTCGTCAGGATTGTAGTGCCGGAAGGCAAATTCATTTGTGCTGTCAGGGCCTTCGAAGCGGATGGCAGGAATACCCTTGAAGAAGTCGGTCATGTCAGTCCTCGGATTGCGGATTGTGCGGCGCGGAACCGGGCATGGCCCGCGTCGAAAGCATCGGAAAGCGCGGCGACCGGCTCGATCACATGCGCGATGGGGGGAAGGGTGGCAATTTCCGCCCCCGCCCCGGTGGCGGCCATCAGGGCCAGACGGGCGGCACCAAAGGCCCCGCCGAAATCGCCCGCCTCGGGCAGCAGCACAGGCACGCCCAGCGCGGTGGCAATGGCTTGCAGCCAGTAGGCGGAGCGGGAGCCGCCCCCGACCGCGATCAACCGCTCCAGCCGCGTGCCGGTGGCGGCCAGCGCATCCCGGCAATCGCGGAAAGCGAAAGTCACGCCTTCCAGCACCGCGCGCGTTCCCGCCGTGCGGTCGGTTGCATGTTCCAGTCCGATGAATGCCCCCCGCACGGCAGCATCGTTCAGCGGCGTGCGCTCGCCTCCCAGATAGGGCAGGAACAGCGTTTTGCCCGGCGCCTGCACCGCGCCCAGTTCAGAGGTCAGCGCCGCCGCATCACGATCCACGAACCGGCCATACCAGTTCAGCGCATCGGTCGCGGCCAGGATCACCCCCATCTGGTGCCAGGTCTGCGGCAGGGCGTGGCAAAAGGTATGCACGGCGGTTTCCGGCGCGGGCTGATAGCCGTCATTCGCGGCAAACAGCACGCCCGAGGTGCCCAGGCTGACAAAGGCATCGCCCGCCCGCACCACGCCGACGCCAACCCCGGAGGCCGCGTTGTCGCCCCCGCCGCCCGCGACGACCACACCCTCGGGCAGGCCCCAGCGCCGCGCGAGTTCCGCCCGCAGCACGCCCGAAACCTCGGACCCTTCGACCAGCCGGGGCATCTGCGCCCGAGAAAGGCCAGTAGCTGCCAGAAGGTCATCAGACCAGTCGCGCGCGCCGGTATCGAACCAGCTTGTGCCGGCGGCATCCGACATCTCGGCCACATGCTCCCCGGTCAGCCAGAGCCGCAGATAATCCTTCGGCAACAGCACCCTGGCAACGCGCTGCCAGAGTTGCGGTTCATGCAGGCGCAGCCAGTCGAGTTTGGGGGCCGTGAAGCCGGGAAAGACGATATTGCCGGTGATGCGGCGAAACATCGGGTCGCCGTCCAGCACTGCCGCCTCGGCATGGGCGCGCGTGTCATTCCACAGGATACAGGGGCGCAGAACCTCGTCCGCCGCATCCAGCAGCGTCGCCCCATGCATCTGGCCCGACAGGCCGAGCCCCTTGACGGCCGCAAGGCTGGTCCGGCGCGCGAGACCATCCATCACCGTTTCCGCCGCCGCGATCCAGTCGGCCGGGGATTGTTCGCTCTGTCCTTCTGCCGGGCGCGAAACCGCCAGAGAGGCGGTGGCTTCCGCCACGACCCCCTGGTTTTCGTCGATCACCACGCCCTTGAGGCCGGAGGTGCCAAGATCAAGCCCGATATACATATCAATAGGCCTGTGGGGGGTTCTTGCCCAGGATGATCATTCCCAGAATGTCATCATCCGTCACATCACTCACGTTCACCGTGCCGACACGCTGGCCGTTTTTCATCACCACGGCACGGTCGCACAGTTCCATCACCGCATGGATGTCATGCTCGATCAGGAAGATGCCCAGACCCTGCTTTTTCAGTTCGGCAATGAGTTCCGCCACCATCTGCGTCTCGTGG
Source organism: Gemmobacter caeni (assembly GCF_003054195.1). Lineage (GTDB taxonomy): Bacteria > Pseudomonadota > Alphaproteobacteria > Rhodobacterales > Rhodobacteraceae > Gemmobacter > Gemmobacter caeni. The sequence continues at coordinate 17,747 of NZ_QBKP01000023.1, read as the reverse complement.
GGGCCAAGCGCGGCGGTCGGCTCGTCCATGATCAGGATTCTGGCGTTGAAATAGACCGCGCGCGCGATGGCGACCGACTGCCGCTGTCCGCCCGACAGTGCCGAAACCGGCACGTTGAACTTGCGGAAGTTCGGGTTCAGCCGTCCCATGATCTTGCGGGTCTCGGCCTCCATCGCGATGTCGTTCAGAAAGCCGCCCGGCCCGATCAGTTCCCGCCCCAGAAACAGGTTCGAGGCGGCATCGAGGTTGTCGGCCAGCGCGAGCGTCTGGTAGATCGTCTCGATATTATAACCGCGCGCATCGCGGGGGCTGCGGATTTCGGCCTTGTTGCCGTTGATGAAAATCTCGCCGCTGTCCATCTGGTAGGCGCCTGACAGGCACTTGATCAGCGTCGATTTCCCGGCGCCGTTATGGCCCAGCAGACCCACAACCTCGCCCGGATACAGGTCGATCGTCACATGATCGACCGCCTTGATGCCGCCGAAGGAGATGGAGATGTCGCGCATCTCGACCAGCGGGGTTCCCTTGTTCGTCATGTTCCGTCCCCCTTACTTGGCGCGCTTGCGGTAAACGATGTCCAGCCACACGGCGAGCACCAGAACCGAGCCGACGACGATGTTCTGAAGCGCCGCGTCGAAGCCGATCAGCACCATGCCGGTTTGCAGGCTCTGCATCACCAGCGCCCCGATGATCGCGCCGTAGATGGTGCCGACGCCGCCCGCCAGCGAGGTGCCGCCGATGACCGCCGCCGCGATGACATAAAGCTCGTCCAGCGTGCCCAGCGCATTGGTGGCCGAGTTCAGGCGGGCCGAGGCCACGACCGAGGACAGGCCCGTCAGGAAGCCCATGACGGCGAAGATCTTGACCGTCATCCATTTGGTGTTGATGCCAGAAAGCTCGGCCGCGTCGGGGTTGCCACCCATGGCAAAGACATAGCGGCCAAAGCGGGTGCGGGTGGAAACGACTGTCATCACCACACCAACCCCCAGCATGATGAGCACCGGGATGGCCCAGCCATGGCTGATGAACAGTCCCGCCTCGGGCACTTCAAGATTATTTGCAGCTGCATACTGGCGCACGATTCCCTTGGGCCAGGGATAGGCGTTGACCAGCAGCGTCGCGCCGATCACCAGACCGCAGCCCAGCGCAGCCAGCACGCCCTCAGCCCAGACCGGGCGTTGCGGGAAATCATGCAGCGCACGGGTGCGGCGGCCATTCCACAACATCCACAGGATTGCGGCACAGGCGATCAGGGCAACGATCCAGCTTCCCATGGCGCCAATCGCCCCGTAAGGCCCGCCCCCCAGCAGCGAGAACGTGCTGTCCAGCGGCGAGATCGTCTCACCACGCGCCAGAAGGAAGGCAAAGCCACGCCAGACCAGCAGGCCGCCCAGCGTCACGATGAAGGCCGGGATACCCCGATAGGCCACCAGCCAGCCGTGGAAGGCCCCGATGGCCGCGCCCAGCGCCATGCCGACCAGCGCCGTAATCACCCAGATCAGCGGGTGACCCAGCCCCAGAAACTCGGGCAGGATGCGAGCCTGCACGATGCCCATGACCATGGCGCAGAAGCCCAGAACCGAACCGACTGACAGGTCGATATGGCGCGTGACGATGACCAGCACCATACCACAGGCCATGATGCCGATAGAGGCGGTCTGGACCGACAGGTTCCACAGGTTGCGGGGGGTCAGAAACGAACCCGAACCCTTGAAGAAAACACCGAAAAGGTGGAAGCCGACCCAGATCAGCAACAGCGCGCCGATCATGCCCAACAGGCGGGTGTCGATTTCGGTTGCTTTCAGGAAACGGGACACGGGGCCGGAGGTCGCTCCGGCGCGGGTATTCGAGGATGATGACATGGGATCGTCCGGCACTACGGTGAAAAGGGTGCAGACGGGCGAGGCGAAGGGCCATATCCGCCGGGCCGTTGTCGCAGCTCGGGCAGCCTCGCCGCCCATGAAAGTCGGCGAGGGTCAAAGACCCCCGCCGATGCAGGTCTTACTTGCAGGCCGCCACGTCGTCGGCAGCCCCCTCGCAGGCCTGCTCTTTCGAGATATGGCCAGCGTCGATCACAACATTCAGGTTTTCCTTGGTGATCGGGGTCGGCGCGAGGAAGATGGCGTTCATTTCAACGCCTTTTTCCCCGCCCGAGAACTTGGACGCACCGTCAACGGCATCCAGCGCGGTGCCACCGGCCAGTGCCGAAGCGATCTCGGCCGCCTTGGCGCCAAGCTGACGCGAGTCTTTCCAGACCGAAACAGTCTGGGTGCCCCGCGCCACGCGGTTCAGCGCGGCGAGGTCGCCATCCTGCCCGCCGATCGGAATATTCAGACCCTGCGCCTGAAGTGCAGCGATGGCGCCGCCGGCCATGCCGTCATTCTGCGCCAGAACCGCATCGACCTTGTTGTCGTTGGCGGTCAGGATCTGCTCCATGTTCTCTTGCGCACCTTCGGGCTTCCACCCTTGGGTGAACTGCTCGCCCACGATGGTGATATCGCCCGCGGCCACTTTCGGCGCCAGAACCTCTTCCATGCCTTCGCGCAGGAAGCCCGCATTGGCGTCGCCCGGATCACCCTTGATGATGGCATAATTGCCCTTCGGCGCCGCCTCGACGACCTTCTCGGCGATGATCTTGCCAACGCCTTTGTTGTCGAAGGTCAGATAGAAGGTGCGCGGGTCTTCGATCAGCCGGTCATAGGCCACAACGGGAATCCCCTCGGCTGCGGCTTTCTCAATGGCCGGGCCGATGGCGTCCTTGTTATAGGCCAGCACGATGAGCGCATCGGCGCCCTGGGTGATCAGCGCCTCGATATCCGTCAGCTGCTTGGCCTCAGATGCCTGGGCATCGGCCGAGATATAGCTGTTGCCCGCTGCTTCCAGCGCACCCTTGATCGCGGCCTCATCGGTTTTCCAGCGTTCTTCCTGAAAGTTCGACCAGCTCACACCGATGGTCAGCCCCTCGGCCAGCGCGGCCGAATTGAACCCGGCAGCCGCCACGACCGCGGCGATCAGCGCATTACGCATGTTTCTCCTCCCTATGGATGCGGCCAGCGAATGGCCGGTCCGACGGATTCGTCGGCACGCCCTGAAACTGCCCATAATAATTTCAGTTGTCAAAATAAAAATAATCGTCAAACACTGGATACGCTTAAAAAAAGACCGAAACATGACGCCGCAGCGCAGAAATTCCGCCACATACGCGCCGCAATGCAGCGTTTTTATTTGGAGGTCAAATAAATGAAACCGCATGAACCCGAGCGTCGGACCCCGGACCGGGTTGGATGCGGCCCGCTGATTGCCCCGCTTTCCGAACAGACGCGCCCCCTGCGGCAGCAGGTTTTCGAACGGGTACGCGCCGCCGGGCTGATCCCGCGCGTTCAGGTCGCCAAGGAACTGGCCGTCTCGCCTGCTTCTGTCACGACGATCACGCAGGAACTGATCGAAAGCGGTCTGATTGAGGAGGTCGCGGCCCCGCGTGACGGCGACCAGCCCGGTCGTGGTCGCCCTGCGGTAGCGCTGGGCGTGCGCGCCGGAGCACATCTTGTGGCCGGCATGAAACTCTCGGACCGCGAACATACTGCCGTGGTCGTCGATTTCGCGGGCAAGCTGATCGCGGGCGACGTGATCCCGCGCCGACCGGGCGCCATGAACCTGCCCGAACTGCTGGACGCGATGGATACCCTGCTGCACCGCGTCTGCACCAAGGCGGGCATCACCCCGCGCGATCTTTCGGCCATGGGCCTCGGCGTTCCGGGTTTTGTGGACTGCGAACAGGGAATGGTGATGTGGTCCTCGGTTCTGGCGGACCGGGGTGTGGCGCTGGCCCAGGCCGCTACCGCGCGCATCGGCCTGCCGGTACATATCGACAATGACGCAAATCTGGTGACGCTGGCCGAGCTATGGTTCGGCGCGGGCCGCAGCCTTGCCGATTTCGCCGTGGTCACCATTGAACACGGCGTCGGTATGGGTTGCGTCATCAATCACCGGATCTATCGCGGGGCACGCGGACTCGGGATGGAGCTTGGCCATACCAAGGTGCAACTGGATGGCGCGCTGTGCCGCTGTGGGCAACGCGGCTGCCTTGAAGCCTATGTCGCCGACTATGCGCTTGCACGCGAGGCGACCACCGCGCTGAACTGGGCGCACAAGGAAGGGCAGTCGATGAATGTCCTTCTGGAAAGCCTGTATGACCATGCGAAGGCAGGCAATACCGCCGCGCGGTCGATCTTTCGCCGCGCCGGGCGATATCTCGCGGTCGGGCTGTCGAATGTGGTGAACCTGTTCGACCCCTCGCTGATCATCCTGTCGGGGGAACGGATGCGCTACGACTATCTGTATGCCGCCGAAACTCTGGCCGAGATGGAACAGCTTGCCATCTCGACCGGGCGCCCGAAACCGCCGGTCAAGATCCACGCCTGGGGCGATCTGCTCTGGGCGCATGGCGCGGCGGCACTGGCCCTGCATGAGGTCAGCGAACGCCTTCTGGCCCCGTCGCGAGAGGTGGCGGCACAATAATCCGGGTCAGGATTGGTGCCATGCCATGAACGATCCGCCAATATACCGCCGGTTCGTCGCGTCCTTGCCCCTGTCTCGCCCCAATTCGAAACCAATAGTCCCTCATGGACCTGCATAAGACGCATGGGGACGACAATGGACAGACTGACCGAGATGGAAGCATTCGCCACCGTGGTGGATCAGGGTGGTTTTACGGATGCAGCCAAGAAAATGGGCATCTCGAAATCCGCCGTGTCCAAGCACGTTTCGGCGCTGGAGGCGCGGCTTGGCGCGCGTCTGCTGAACCGCACCACGCGCCGCGTCAGCCCGACCGAAATCGGGCTTGCCTATTATGACCGCGCCCGCCGCGTGCTGAACGATGCGGGAGAGGCCGATGCGCTGGTCACCTCGATGCAAAGCGCGCCTTCGGGCCTCTTGCGGATTTCGGTGGCAACAGACTTCGGCGTGAACCTCCTGTCGCCGATTCTCGGCGAGTTTCTGGCCGAATACCCGGAAATCACCGTGAACATGGTGCTGAACAACCGCTATGTGGAACTGATCTCCGAAGGCTTCGATATGGCAATCCGCGTGGGCGAGCTGGAGGATTCGAGCCTCCGCGCCCGCAAGCTGACCGAAACCTCCAAGCGGATGATCGCGGCACCCGGCTATTTCCAGAAATATGGCCGCCCGCTGAAGATCGACGACCTGAACGAACACAAGCTGTTGCACTATTCCAACCAGGCCAATGGCAACGTCTGGAAGGTGACGGCGCCTTCGGGCGAAAAGCGGCAGGTGCGCTCGAACGGCTGGCTGACGGTCAACGATGGCCAGTCGCTGCTGAATGCCGCCATTGCCGGGCTTGGCATTGCCTTCCTGCCTTCGTTCCTCTGCGCCGAAGCAATGCGCAAGGGTCAGGTGGAAGAGGCGATTCCCGGTCTGCCGGTGGAAATGCTGGGCATTTATGCGGTCTATCCGCCCGGACGCTTCACTCAGCCCAAGGTCCGGGCCTTCATTGACTTCCTCGCCCGCCGCTTCATCGAGAAGGGGCCGGATAACTGGTGACGGCGACGCGACGGCACGACTTTACGGTGCGGTGACCAACTGGGCGGAGATCGCAAGATCTCCGCCCTTCTGTTTTACCCGCACGCACCGGCGAATCAACGCCCGCCCCCCGGAACCTGCGCCGCCCCATGGATAGCGGCGATTGTGGTTCACCCCACAAGATGCGATAGTTTTCGCAACTCTTGTCAGGGGAGAGGCGCGTGGCCCGGTTTCGTTCGTTTCCAGTAGTTGGCCTGATCGGCGGAATGACCGCCCTTGCAGCCCTTGCCACCCCGGCCGGTGCGCTTGAACCTGTAGAATTTACAGTGACTTCCGGCCCCGACGGGCTGAAGAAAGACCTGCGCAATGCCTCCGCCCTGCTGGGCCTGCAATCCGAAGGCAAGACCGCTGCGGAAGATGTGTTTTCGGCAGCCCGCGCTGAATATGGCCGCCTGGTCAGCGCCGCCTATGCCGCCGGCTATTACTCGCCTGTCGTCCACGTCCTGATCGACGGGCGGGAAGCCGCCGGCATCGCCCCGCTGGATGCGCCGAAGGCCATCGGATCGGTCCGGGTGACCATCGACCCCGGCCCGGCGTTCAAATTCTCGGAAACCCGCGTCGCGCCGGTTCCCGCCGGAACCGAAATGCCCGAGGGATTCGCCCCCGGCAAACCCGCCGAAAGCGGGCTGGTGCAGGAGGCAGTGCAGACCGGCGTTGACGCATGGCGCGACGACGGCCACGCCAAGGCCGAGGTTGCAAGTCAGGACATTGTGGCCGATCACCGCAGCAACACGCTTGCCGCACGGGTCGGCCTTCAACCCGGCCCCAAACTGCGCTTCGGCAAGCTGAAGATCGAGGGAGAAGAGCGGATGCGCGAGCGCCGCATCCACAAGATCGCGGGCCTGCCGGAGGGTGAGGTCTTTGACCCCGACGCCCTGAAACGCAGCGCGGAACGGCTGCGCCGTACCGGGGTGTTCCGCTCGGTCACGCTGACCGAGGATGAAACCATCACCTCGCCCGATTTTATCGGTATCACCGCCACCGTGGTCGAGGAAAAGCGCCGCCGCTATTCCATCGGCGCCGAAATCGCGAGCCTCGACGGGATGAGCCTGACCGGCTACTGGCTGCACCGCAACCTGATGGGCGGCGGCGAGCGGTTGAAGGTCGAGGGCGAGATCGACAATATCGGCGCGCAGAACAGTGGCGTGGACTACGGTCTGGGCGTCACGATTGATCGTCCCGCAACCCTGACACCGGATACCACCCTGAGCTTTTCAACCAAGGTGGCCCATCTGGACGAAGAGGATTACACCGCCGACATTGGCACGCTTGGCATCGGCTTCAGCCAGTACTTCTCGGAAAAACTGACCGGGCGCGTCGGACTGGAATTCACCTATGCCAAGGTCGATGACATCATCGCCTCTTATACCTACGAACATCTCGCCCTGCCGATCGGCGCCACCTGGGACAGCCGCGACAACAAGATGGATGCGCGGGAAGGCTATTACCTGGATGCCGAGCTGCGTCCCTATCTGGGTTTCGGCATCACTGACAGCGGCGCGCGGCTCAAGGCAGACGGCAGGGCCTATCTGACATTTGGCGACAAGCGCCCCATCACCCTTGCCGCTCGGGCGCAGGTCGGTGCGATCTTCGGCGGCGATCTTCTGGGCACACCGCGCGACTATCTGTTCTATTCGGGCGGCGGCGGCACAGTGCGGGGCCAGCCCTATCAATCCCTTGGTATCGATTCGAAGGCGCTTTACGGCGAAAAGATCGGTGGCATGGCCTTCGCGGCGCTTTCGGCAGAGGTGCGCGCCCGCGTCACCGACACCATCGGGATCGTTGGCTTCGCTGATGCGGGCTATATCGGCGCCACCGATTTCGGCGATTCCTACGGCGACTGGCATGCAGGCGCCGGCCTCGGCCTGCGCTACAACACGGGCTTCGGGCCGATCCGGCTGGATGTCGCGGCCCCGGTCGCGGGCAGCACCGGCGACGGCGTTCAGATTTATGTTGGTATCGGGCAGTCCTTCTGATGAAACGCATCCTTGTTCTCGCCCTCTGCATCCTGCCCTTCGCGGCGCATGCACAGCAGGATGACCGCGACTGGCTGACCGCTCTGCTGGAGGACAACCTTTCCGACGCCGGGCGCAAGGTGACGATCACCGGTTTTGCCGGGGCGCTGTCGTCACAGGCCACTATCGAAAAGCTGACCATCGCCGATGATACCGGCATCTGGCTGACGCTGGACAAGGTGGTGCTGGACTGGAGCCGGTCGGCCCTGCTGACCGGACGCCTGTCCGTCGACCGGCTGACGGCAGCGGAGATCGTGCTTGACCGCCTGCCCGCGACCAGTGCCGATACCAGCCTGCCCGCGCCCGAGGCCACGGCCTTTGCCCTGCCCGATCTGCCCGTTTCAGTCGAGATCGGCACCCTGGGCGCCGACCATATCGTCCTGGGGCCAACCGTGCTGGGCCAGCCGGTCGAGGCGACGCTGAATGCCTCGGCCAGCCTCGCCGGAGGCGAGGGCAAGGCCACGTTGACCCTCAGGCGGACGGATGACGGGCCTGCGGGCGATGTCTCCCTGACCGCCAGCTATGCCAATGAAACCAGTGTTCTGGCGCTGGATCTGGCCGTGGAAGAGGCCGCAGGCGGCATTGCTTCCTCGCTGATCGGTCTGCCCGGCAATCCGGCAATCGAGCTGACCGTGAAAGGTGAAGGCCCACTTTCCGACTATGCGGCTGATATCCGGCTGGCCTCGGGCGGGTCGGAACGACTGGCCGGCAAGGTGACGCTCGCTGAAGCCGCAGATGGCGGGATGCGCTTCACGGCCGATCTGGGCGGCGATCCGGCCCCGATGTTTCTGCCGGAATACGCCGAATTCTTCGGCGATGATGTGAAACTGGCCGCCCAGGGCACGAAGGCCGCGGATGGCCGGCTGACGGTCGATGATCTGACGCTGCGCACCCAGGCGCTGGACTTGCGGGGCAATCTGGCGCTGGCGGCGGACGGGCTGCCCGAACGCTTTGCCCTGCGCGGGTCGCTGGGGCAGGATGGCACGCCGGTCCTGCTGCCGCTCAGCACCGATATTCCGACCTCGATCACCCATGCCGATATCGCGCTCGGCTTCGATGCGTCCGAGGCGGAGGCATGGACTGCCGATATCGCGATGACGGGCTTCGACCGGGCTGACCTGAAGCTGCGCGAGGCGAAAATCGCGGGCAAGGGCCTGATCACCCGCGAAGAGGGCAAGCCCGCCGTCTCGGGCGATTTCGACATCACCGCCGACGGGATTGAACCGACGGACCCTGCACTGGCGCAGGCGCTGGGCGCAGGTGTGAAGGGCAGCGTCGGGTTTCGCTGGCGCGAAGGTTATGACGCGCTGCAACTGACGAAACTGGCGCTCAATGGGGCCGACTACAGCTTTGATGGCACCGTCAACATTGCGGGGCTTGAGGAGGCGCTGTCACTCACCGGGCAGGGTAACCTGCGCGCCGATGATCTGAGCCGCTTTGCCGCGCTGGCCGGGCAGCCTGTTGGTGGCCGGGCAGAGATGACCCTGGGCGGGTCTTATGCCCTGCTGGGCGGCAAGTTTGACGTGACCGGCCAGATCAACGGGACTGCGCTGCGCACGGGCATCACCGAGGCCGACAACCTGCTGGCCGGGTCCAGCACCATAGACCTTTCGGTAATCCGCGACGAAACCGGGCTGCGGGTGCGGCAGCTTGATCTTGCAGCGGCAAGCCTGCGCGCAAAGATCAGCGGCCAACTGGCCACCAGCGGCAGTGACCTGTCTGCCGATCTGGATTTCACCGATCTGTCCGCGCTGGGCGGGCCTTATGGAGGCGGGCTGACCGGGCGCGCACGCTTCACCGGCACACCAGAAGCGGGCACCGTGACCTTCGATGGCACGGGCAAGGCGTTGAAGATCGGCATTCCCGAGGCCGACTCTCTGCTGAAAGGCGACTCAGCCATCTCCGCAGAAGCAGGCATCGCCGGAGAGACTGTTGATCTGCGCAAGCTGGATATCAAGGCCGCCAGTCTTGCGGCTTCGGCGCGTGGCACACTGGCAAAGACCGGCAGCGATGTCAGCGCGGAACTGGATTTCAGCGACCTGCGCGCCCTTGGCGGCGCCTATCGCGGCGCGTTGAGCGCGACGGCCAGCTTCAGCGGCACACCGGAAGCGGGCAAGCTGACCGCGAAGGCGACGGGCCGCAACCTCGCCATAGGGCAGGCCGAGGCCGACCGGCTTCTGGCGGGGGAAACCCGACTGGCCGCCGATCTGATGCTGGATGGCGGGCGGATCAAGGTCAACACCGCCACGCTGGACAATCCGCAACTGCGTGTCGCCGCAGACGGCAATATCACTGATGCCACGCGGCAGGTAAACCTGACCGCCGATCTGGTGAATCTTGCGACACTCTTGCCGGAGTTTCCGGGCCGCCTGTCAGTTCGCGGTCAGATCGTGGACGACGGCAACAGCTATCGGCTGGATCTGACCGGCCAGGGGCCGGGCGGGATCGACGCCAAGGTGCAAGGCACCATGAGCCCCGATTTCCGCACCGCCAATCTGACAGCTGTTGGCGCGGCACAGGCCGCGCTGGGCAATGCCTTCATCGACCCGCGCACGGTTTCGGGTGGCATCCGGTATGACCTGGCGCTGCGCGGCCCGCTGCAACCCGCTTCACTCAGCGGTCGCATCAGCCTGTCAGACATCCGTGTCAGCGATCCGTCACTGCCGACCGCCCTGACCGGCTTCAACGGCACGATCAGCCTGTCAGGCGGCCGCGCGGCGCTGGATCTGTCCGGCAGTTCGACCTCGGGCGGCAACATCCTGATTGGCGGCGCCATCGGCCTCGCCGCGCCTTATGTGGCCGATCTTGTGGTGCAGCTTCAGCAGCTGATCGTGAAGGACCCGCAACTCTTCACCACGCGGATCAACGGCAGGGTCACGATGCAGGGCCCGCTGACCGGCGGGGCACAGATCGCAGGCAATATCGACCTCAGCGAGACCGAGCTTGTCGTGCCCTCCACCGGGCTCGGCGCTGCGGGCGGGCTGGAGGGGCTGCGCCATGTGTCGGAGCCTGCGGATGTCCATGCCACACGCGCGCGTGCCGGGCTGCTGGACACGGCCGCGGGCGATGGGGCGGGCAGCGGGCGGCCCTATCCGCTCGATCTTCGCATTTCAGCGCCGCAGCGGCTGTTCATCCGGGGCCGGGGGCTGGATGCCGAACTGGGCGGTGAACTGCGCCTGCAAGGCACCACAGCCAACGTCGTGCCCTCCGGCAGCTTCAACCTGGTACGCGGGCGGCTGGACATCCTTGGCAAGCGACTGACACTGTCCGAGGCGCTGTTGCAGCTTCAGGGCGATTTCGACCCGTTCATCAGCATTCTCGCCTCCAACGACGACGGCGAGATCGTGAGTTCGGTGAAGATCGAGGGGCAGGCGACCGACCCGAAGATCACCTTCGTTTCGCAGCCCGAACTGCCGCAGGAAGAGGTGCTGTCGCATCTGCTGTTCGGGCGCGACCTGACCTCGCTGTCGGCCTTCCAGGCGGCGCAACTGGCCAGCGCGGTGGCAACGCTTGCGGGTAAGGGCGGCGATGGCATCATCGGCAAGCTGCGGAAGGGCTTTGGCCTCGACGATCTGGATGTCAGCACCGATGCGCAGGGAGATACCACGCTGAAGGCGGGCAAATACATCTCGTCCAAGGCCTATACCGAGATTGAGGTGGACCAGAACGGTCAGGCCAAGATCAACCTGAACCTCGACCTCAGCAAGACGGTCACGCTGCGCGGCTCCGTCGGTGGTGAGGGCGAGACCAGCATCGGGATCTTCAAAGAAAAAGATTACTGATCCGGCGCCGGGGGCAACCCCGGCTCTGGCACATTCGCCGCTTCGGCATCGACCGCCGCGCCCAGCAGCACCGCATACGCGCTGAAATACAGCCACATCATCAGGATCACCACGGCCCCGATGGAGCCGTAAACCTGGTTGTAGCTGTTGAAATTCGCCAGATAGAGCACAAAGCCGCGTGATACCGCGAACCACAGCACCATGGCCACCAGCAAGCCGCGGGTGAACAGGCGCACCTCGATATGATCGGGGCGATTGGGGCCAAAGCGATAGGTCAGCGCCAGCCCCAGCACCAGAAGGCCCAGCGCAAGCGCCATATTGCCCAGATCCAGCACCAGCGCCGCAAAAGGCCCCAGCGGCAGAAACCGCAGCAGGACGGGCACGACAATCGACGCCAGCAACGCCGCCAGCGCGATCACCACCAGCAGAAGGGTCAGGCCCATCGACAGAAGGATGGCGTAAAGCCCTGACCGCTCCGGGTGATGGTGCACGGCATTCAGGCCGGAAATCATGCCTGCGACGCCAGAGCGGGCCGACCAGAAGGCCACCAGCAGCGACAGGATCGAGGTCCAGCCCAGCTCGCTGGAGCTGCTTGCGGACAGCAGCGCCTCGACCTGGGTGTTCAGAACGGAAAAGGCATCCTGTGGCAGGAAATCGGCCAGCAGCGCCATCTCGTCACGGATCACTGTCGGATCGGCTGCAAAGCTCCAGAGCGCCATGACAAATGCGATGGCCGGGAACAGGGACAGGAAGCCAAAGAAGGCCACACCGGCGGCCACCATGCCCAGATTGGCCTGTGATGCCCGCGTCATGATGCGCAACAGTCTGCGTTTCAGTCGCTTGAGCATCTTCATCCGTAATCAGGGGCACAAAATGGAAAGGGCCCGTTTCCGGGCCCTTCCGTGGAACGATTTTCGTCCGTGCCGAGAGGCGTGGATTAGTGGCTGCCCGAGTCGTTCGACGCCAGAGCGGCGACGACAACGATGCCGGCCAGAGCGGCCAGAGCAGCGCCGCCACCCAGCGAACCCGACGAAGCCGGAGCCACGACCACAGCCGGGGCGGGCTCTTCTTCAACGATGACCGGGCCGCCGGCGAAAGCGGTCGAAGCGGTCAGAGCGGTTGCCAGAGCGGCGAAAGCGAACTTTTTCATCTGTCTCTCCATGACATTTTGTTTGGCGATTGGGCATTCGGATACCACAACGCGACACTCAAAGTAAGTAGTATTCTCTAGCCGTTGTCAATGACCCGGGCCAGTTCAAGATAGCCCCATTCCGGGACCAGCAACTCTTTGGATTTCCTAATAAAATTACCCCCTTCGAACCAGTATTCGTTGGTGAATTCACGCCCCCCGCCCCGGCAGGTTTCTGCCACATGACGGGTCGAATGTTGCCGTCCTACCACAGTGATTGTTTCCCCCCCAATCACCGAAACGCTGCAATCATAATCGAAGCGGTGCATTTTATCGGCACCGTCCAGGTAGAAATAACTCCGGCGGTGTGAACCGCCACCAGAAGCCAGCTGAGCGCGGCTCGGAACGACCGCCTGCATGATGTCGGGACCGAATCCCCGCGTCGTCAGCATCACGCCATCCCGAAACGAAATGGTCAGGTCATCCGAGGTCGACCAGGTGTCGACGGCGCCATTCCGCGCGATCGGCACAAGATAGATGGTCGAATTGCCGCTCTTCAACTCTCCCTTGATGACCGGGACATTCAGCTTGGCCAGATCCGCACGGGTGACAGGCGCAGCGGCACCCGCCGAACGCTTTTTCAGCATCGCGGAGGACAGGTTCTTTGCCGTAGAGACCAGCGGCGAACCGGATTCGCTGTCGCTGCTGCAACCGGCAAGAACGGCACAGGCGGTCAGCAGGGCAAGGGCAGATTTCAGCAGCTTCATTTCCAGAATCGTCCCCACTGCTCTTGAATGCCTGCGTCCTGATAATCGCGAATCGTCTCGTACAGGCGCCCGTCGATATCAAGCTTCGCGCCGCCATCGCGGCCGAAGGGACGGATGACCGTTTCATACTTCCGCCGCGACGGGCTGCCGGTGCCCCAGGTCAGCGGAACCTCCAGGCGAATCCCCTTGTCGAAAGAGCCGGAGCCGAAATCTTCAGACGAGACGTTGGTCTTGGTGGCGAATGCCCCCACACGCCAGCCGTTCGAGAATTCGCGGTCCACTGCCAGCGTAGCCCCGACGTCGCCCGCCAGGTAGCGACCCACATCCAGCTGCGCATGGAAGCCCGGCGCAAAGGTGTAATAGGCCGAGATATGGCCGGTCGCCACGCGGTAATCATACTCGCTGAACCCGAACAGCCCGTCCGTATCGCGCTGCGCAACATAGTTCAGCTCTGCCCCGACGGCCCAGCGGCTGTTGACCGGCTTGTAAAGCACCTCGCCCGAGATACCACCGAACATCCGCTCCAGATAACCGATGGAGACGCGGCCATACACATCACCGCCAAGATAGGCGTATTTCGACACCGACAGGCTTTCCAGCGCCGGGTCGGCGTTGGCGTCATACAGGTCGACGTCGGAACGCACGGGCTGCAGGCCCGTCGTGATGTCAGGCGGCGGCTCGTCCAGGTTACCCGCGATCTTCTTGGTGGCAGACCCCTGCAGCACCCAGCCCGGCCCGAATTCATACCGGCCTGCGAAGCGCAGCCCCACGTCCATCTTGAACGGCGAGCGCTGGTCAAACAGCCGTACCCGGTTATAGGGCGCGATGGACCACGACAGGTTCGGGTACAGATCAGGGTCGTAGGTCAGGTTCGGTGCCCGTTGACCGGGGTTCGACACGGTGACTGCATTCTGCATGGCCGCACTGGCGTTCGGATCGTATTCCAGACGCTCCAGATCGGAACGGCGCACCTTCACACGCGAGGCAGGCATGCCATTCGCCAGCGGCACGATCTCGAATACTTCGACCGAGGCCGGCATCACATGCGACATCGCCCGCGCCACCCGGCCAATCGCCTGCGCCTCGGCGTCGTAGCGGCTGTTGCGGATGCGCACTTCGGCGGTGTTAGCGCTGTAACCGATGGCCTCGACCACGATGCCGTCCTGCTTCAGCCGTTTGTTCAGATTGGTGATGAAGATGGGTGCAGCGCCTTCCTGCGTGACCCATTCCGGCGACCAGGCATCGGCATCGACCGACCGCGACGGCCGCAGCTTCACCGGATCGGGCGCGCCATCCTTCACACCGCCCAGCGGACGCTGGCCCGGTGTCATCAGGAAATGCGCCGCGAAACCCAGTTCGCTGCCGTACATGTAATAGCCGCCAAGGGTGATCCAGGGGCTCAGCTTGTATTCCGCGCCGAAGTTCAGCGGGCTCTTGCGGTCAAAGGTGCCGCGCTTGTCAGCCTCCAGCCCGTAATCGTCAGACGAATATTCGGCCTTCAGCGACAGCCGGTCGGTCGCCTGCCATTCCACGCCCGCGAAAGGCGCGGCGGGGCCACGGAACCACTGGCCGAAGTTCACCTTGCCGCCTTCACCAACGTCAATCGGGTCACGCGGGCCGAAAGGCGACCCCATCGAGCCATAGCTGCCCAGCCGTCCCCAGCCGACGCCAACCGTAGCCTTCAGGCTCGGGGTGATATGTTTGGTGGCTGCGATATATTCGCCGGACAAGATCCCCGTCCCCGCGAAATCCTGCAAGCCGACGGTAACCGAAGGCAGATACCGGCTTTCATCCAGCACTTTGTAGCGCAGGTCGAACGAACGGTCATAGTAGATGTCGAACTGATCAATGCCTGAATTGCAATTCGGCTGGCAGGCGCTGTTCTTGTTCCAGTCACGGATACCGAGGAACCGGAAGCTGGCAGAGATGCGCGGCGTCACCTGAAAGCTGAGCGTCGTGCGGCTGATCGGGCCGAAATGGCCGCTCGAAACGGTGAGATTGCCATCCGGCTGCGCCTCGCCCGAGGGCATGTCGATCAGGCCGGTCGCGCCGTAGAAGTTCAGCGAAGGCGCGGTTTCCGCAACCGCAAATCCCGAGGCGCAAAGGGCAACCACCGAGGTCGCAAGCAGGAACCTTCCCGCCGGGGTCTTGAATGCACTCATCGTCGCTCCGCCTATGCTATCCGCGGCAGTTTAAGGCAATCGTTCGCGCTCAACAATCTGTCACCGACGTATTGCGCGGATCGTTTCCTGAACAGGTGCCCTGTAGCCATGCACCCAGGTCTTGATGACCCGGCGCGCGCCGTCATGGTCGCCGACGGCAATCGCCGACCGCAGGGCGCGCAGGGCCTTGGCCATCTCAAGTTCGGACAGGCTGTCTTCGCGGGCGCGCAGGATCTTGGAATGCGGCGTAGTCAGCAGGCCCGCACCGATCAGCAGTTCCTCATGCAGCTTTTCGCCCGGACGCAGGCCGGTCACGACGATCTCGATATCACCCTCGGGGTGTGCGTCATCGCGCACGGAATAGCCCGCGGCGTTGATCAGCTGCACCGCAACATCGCGGATACGCACGGGTTTGCCCATATCCAGCACAAAGACATCCCCGCCCCGCGAGGTTTCGGCATCCGAGAAAGAGCCTGCCAGCAGCACCAGACGCGAGGCTTCGGAAATCGTCATGAAATAACGGGTCACATCCTCATGTGTCAGCGTGACCGGGCCGCCCTTGGCGATCTGTTCCTTAAACAGCGGAATGACGGAACCGGACGACCCCAGAACATTGCCAAAGCGCACCATCGAGAACAGCGTCCCGCGCGAGCGTTTGGCCATATCCTGCACGACCAGCTCGGCCAGGCGCTTGGAGGCTCCCATCACATTGGTGGGGCGCACCGCCTTGTCAGAGGAAATCAGGATGAACCGCCCCACCCCGGCATCATTGGCCGCTTCCGCCAGCGTGCGGGTGCCCAGAACGTTGTTGGCAAGCCCGGCCAGCGGATTGATCTCGACCAACGGCACATGCTTGTAGGCTGCGGCGTGGAACACGACCTCGATCCTGTGATCGTTGATCACCATACGGGTCAGCCGCGAATCGGTGACAGAACCCAAGACCGGCACGATCTCCACCCCGGTGCCGGCGGCAAGTTCCTGCAACTCGCGCTCGATCGTATAAAGTGCGACCTCGCTGACTTCGTACAGCACCACACAGGCCGGTCCGCAAGGGATAAGCTGGCGGCAGAGTTCAGACCCGATGGAACCGCCCGCGCCGGAAACCAGAATTGCCTTGCCGCGATAGGCCTGCTCGCCCTCGGCCAGCATGTCACCCACCTGATCGCGCCCCAGAAACTGCCCCGGCGCAACAGGCGACAGGTTGTCAATCAGCTCTTCCTCGCCGACAAGCTGGGCGAAGGACGGCAAGGACTGCACCTTGAGGCCCATCTGCCGCAAATTCCGTGTCAGTCGTGCCAGCTTGGGCGCAGAGACCGACGGCATGGCCAGAATGATGCGGTCAATGTCGCGCTGTTCCACCAGTTCCTTCAGATCAGAGGGTGGCAGCACGCGCAGCCCCGCCACCGTCATCGAATGCAGCGCCTCGTTGTCGTCGATGAAAGCCACCGGCACGATCCGCTCGTGCGCGCGCAGCGCCGCGACAAGCTGCACCCCGGTCGTCCCCGCACCATAGATGAGCACGCGATGCTTGGGTTGGCCATTGCGCAGCACCCACAGCAGCAGATGCAGCATGCCAAGCCGGACGCTGACTGCGGCGAGAAACAGCATCAAGCCGTAGATCGTGATGCCCGCCACGCCGAAACCGGGCATGACAAAACGCGAGATCACGGCGGCAACCGCCGTCACGAGCACGGAGTAAAGCGCCGTCCGCAGCATTGCCGTCGTTTCGAACGACTTGAGCTGAACGCGCGGAATACCCAGCCAGGCCGAGACCGCCCCGCCGGTCAGTGAAAGCGCGGGCAGCAGGTAAAACACCTGCGGCAGTCGCGTGAACAGGGAAAAGCCGTTGTAGGTAACCGCGATGGCCAATACCAGAATGACCGGCGGCAGAATGGCGTCGATCATGAACAAAACAAATTGCTTGTTCTTGCGGCTCAGCCCCGACTGAAAGGCATAAAGGCCGCGTCTGATAATGTTCATTCAACAACCTTCTTGCTCGGCGCAGCGACAGGCGAACTCGCAGGAGGCCAACCGGGATAGTCGGTGGAAAACTACCTGAAGCCGACACGTCCAACAAGCCGGGCCATGGCGGCTTTGCCCCGTTTTCGCGCGATTCAGCCTATTTTCCCAGCATTTTGCGTAACAATACGCCCGAGCCGGTACGCCAGAGCAACACAAGGTCGAAACACACGCTCTGATCCGACATTCCCCAAGTGGCCTGCCGCTTGACTTCAAGATCGCCTGATTTTGCTCGCTGGGCAAGCGTTTTTCGCCCCGAGCGGTGTCTGTCGTCG
>NZ_QBKP01000022.1 GCF_003054195.1 Gemmobacter caeni | reverse complement strand
CAGGAGTGGTATTCGGCAAGCTTGGCAGAGACCGTGCGCGAGTCAAACCATGAAGCCGAACTGTTGGCCGCTGGTCGTATCACGGCGGATCTACGGGAAAGCCGCGAGGAAACCTCGAAATACACCGATCTGATGCCTGATGGCCGCGCGCGCAAATGGACATGGGTGATGGATGCGAAATCCGTCATCACCACGCCCTCGCCGCAAGCGCCGATCCGCCATGGCAAGGGGCCGCTGGTCATTTCCGGTCTGGCCTGGTCGGGCAATGGCAAGGTTACAAAGGTCGACGTTTCGCTGGACGGCGGGCGCAACTGGCAGGAGGCCCGCATCACCGGCGAGGCCCGCAGCAAGGCGCTGACCCGCTTCCATCTGGACATCGACTGGGACGGGTCGGAACTGTTCCTGCAATCCCGCGCCACCGACGAGACCGGCTATGTCCAGCCCACCAAGAACGCGCTGCGCGACATTCGCGGGCTGAACAATGTCTATCACAACAACGGTATCCAGACCTGGTGGGTCAAGGCCGACGGGGAGGTCGAGAATGTCGAAATCGCGTAACCTGCTGATCGGCTCGGCGCTTGCGCTTTCGACGCTGGCCGGTCCGGCGATGGCTGACAAGCTGGGCCTTGGCCGCCCTGCCCTGCCCGAAGAGATTTCCGCATGGGACGTAGCGGTGCTGCCCGATGGCACCGGCCTGCGCCCCGGCTCGGGCAATGTGGAAACCGGCGAGGAGGTCTTTGCCGAGAAATGCGCTGCCTGCCATGGCGAATTTGCCGAAGGTCTGGACAGCTGGCCGGTGCTGGCCGGGGGCGAAGGCAGCCTGACTGACCGCCGCCCGGTCAAGACCATCGGCAGCTACTGGCCGCATCTGTCCACCGTTTACGACTATATCCACCGCTCCATGCCCTTCGGCGCGGCGCAGACGGTCAGCGTGGATGAAACCTATGCCATCGTCGCTTTCCTGCTGTATTCCAATGGCCTGGTGGAGGATGACTTCACCCTGTCGAACAAAAACTTCACTGAGGTCGTGCTGCCGAATGCCGATGGCTTCTATCCCGACGACCGGCCGGAAAGCGAATATCCGAAGTTCCGCGCGGAAGCCTGCATGACCAATTGCGCCGAAGGGGCGCCCAAGGTCACCAAGCGCGCGGTGGAACTGAACGTGACACCGACCGACCCCGACGGCAAACCGGCGGGCACCCTGCCCGACATCGTGGCGGCCGCTGCCGAGGCGAGCGCCGAAGCCGCCGCGACCGAAACCCCGGCAGAAGCCACGCCCCAGGCGGAACCAGAACCGGCACCCGAGGCGGCCCCCGCCGATCAGGCTGCCGCACCGGCCGCCGGTCCCCACCCGGAGCTGATCGCCGCAGGCGAAAAGGTGTTCAAGAAATGCGCCGCCTGCCACAAGGTCGGGGAAGGCGCCAAGAACGGCACTGGCCCCATGCTGAACAATGTGGTCGGCCATCCGGCGGGCAAGGTGGAGGGTTTCAAATACTCCAAACCCCTGCTGGCCATGGCGGAAGAAGGGCTGGTCTGGGATGAAGCCGCTCTGCATCACCTGCTGGAGAACCCGAAGGCCTTCATCAAGGGCACCAAGATGTCCTTCGCGGGGCTGAAGAAGGAAGAGGATCGCGCGGCGGTCATCGCCTACCTGTCCACCTTCGCTCAGTAACCTCCCTGTGGCGCGGCCTCTCCCCGCGCCATCCCTGCCGCAGCGGGCCTGACCCTGCTGCGGCTTTCTCGCACAACGGAGCGTGCCATGATCAGCCGTCGATCCCTGATGACTCTCGCCGCCGCCGCCGTGACCGCGCCACTGGCGCCGCGTCGCCTTTGGGCGGGCAATACACTGACCCTGGGCGGCATGCAGATCGACACGCTGTCCGACGGGTTCCTGACCCTGCACGGCAGCTTTCTGCTCGACGGCGCCCCGCCGGAAGCCACCGATATTCTGACGCGCTACGGCATCGGCACCGACCAGATGACACCACCCTGCAACGTGACGCTGCTGCGCGACGCTGACAGGGTGGTGTTGTTCGATGTGGGCGCGGGCCATGATTTCATGCCCTCCGCCGGCAAGCTGGCCGAGGCCTTCGACACGCTGGGCATCACGCCCGAGGACATCACCCATGTGCTGTTCACCCACGGCCACCCCGATCATCTCTGGGGCCTGCTGGATGAATTCGACGACCCGATCTTCCCCAATGCGGAATTTGTCATGGGGCAGGCCGAATTCGATTACTGGACCGATCCCGAGACGGTGAACACCATCGGCGCCGCCCGCACCACCTTTGCCGTGGGCGCCGCGCGGCGGCTAGGGGTGATCGCCGATCAGATGCGTCTCATCGCCGACGGCGACGAGGTGCTGCCCGGCATCGCCGCCCATCTGACGCCCGGTCATACCCCCGGCCATATCGCCTATGAACTGCGTTCCGGCAGCGAGGGGGTGCTGATCGCGGGCGATGCCATCGGCAACCACCATATCGCCTTCGAACGGCCCGACTGGCATTCCGGCTCAGATCAGGATGCCGAAACCGCCGCCGCGACCCGGCTGCGGCTGCTGGACCGGCTGGCGTCCGAACAGATGCCGCTGATCGGCTTCCACCTGCCCGGCGGCGGCATCGGCCGGGCCGAGCGCACGGACGGCACCTATCGCTTCGTCGAAAGCTGAGCCATGCGCGCGCTTGCCCTGCTGCTGATCGCCAGCCCCGCCCTCGCGTCCGAGGACATCCCGGATCAATACCCACAATCGGTGCTTTACGCGAAGCCGGTCGAGGTAATCCCGCATGTCTTCACCGCCACCGGCGCCACGGCACCGCCGACCTATGAGAACGCAGGCCATAACAACAACCTGAGCTTCATCGTCACCGGCGACGGGGTGATCGTGGTGAACTCTGGCGCGTCGTGGAAACTGGCCGAGGCGCTGCATGCCGAAATCCGTGCCGTGACCGACCAGCCGGTGAAGCTGGTCATCGTCGAAAACGGTCAGGGCCACGCCATGCTGGGCAACGGCTATTGGGTGGCGCAGGGCGTGCCGATCCTCGCACATGAGGAAGCGGCGGCCGAATTTGCCGACGGTGCGGCGCAGGATCTGGCAGCACTGCAACGCTATGCCCGCGAGAATGCCGAAGCCACGGTGATCGCCGCCCCGACCGAAACCTTCACCGACCGCAAGACCATCGAAATGGGCGGCGTCTCGGTAGAGGTGCTGCACCTTGGCCCCGCCCACAGCCCCGGCGACACCCAGGTCTGGCTGCCGCAATGGGGCATGATGATCGCGGGCGACATCGCCTTTCACGAACGGATGCCGCCGATCTTTGAGGGCACCTGCACCTCCTGCTGGATCGAGACATGGGAGACGAAGCTGGAACCGCTCGCCCCCACCTACGTCATTCCAGGCCACGGCCACCCGACCAATCTGGCGCAAGTGCGCCGCTATACGCGCGATTATCTGGTGGATTTGCGGGCGAAGATCGCCACGCATCTGGAGGAAGGCGGCGATCTGGCCGGCGCCTATTACGTCGACCAGTCGCGGTGGGCGCATCTCGACACGTTCGGGGAACTGGCGACCAAGAACGCCGGTGTGGTCTTTGCCGAGATGGAGTTCGAATAGCCTCAGGCCGCCACGCGGCCCCGTGGCTGATCGACCACGACATCGGTGATCGCCGCGCCGATCCACATGCACAGAAGGGCGAGCCAGGCGGTCGCGGCAAAGATCGAGCCGCCTGTGACGCCCGCGCCGATGGCGCAACCGCCCGCCAGCATGGCGCCAAACCCCATCAGCACCGCGCCGAACATCGACCGGCGCATCTGGCTTTCGCCATCGAAGCCCTGAAAATGCAGCTCCCCCTTCAGCGCGGCGGACAACAGCGCCCCCAGAAATACCCCCGGTATCAGCCCGATGTCGAAATCGAGTGCCGGGTTCTCGGTCAGGAAGAACATCAGCATATTGGCTGAGGGGCCGGAAAAGGTGGCCGAGGTCACGCTGACGGGTTCGAACGCCGCCTGTGACAGGCTGAAGGTCAGCACCCAGCCCAATGCCACGGCAAATCCCACGCCCGAGGCAAAGACCAGCCGTGACCAGCCCAGCGCGTTGCGCGCCGCCAGCCACAGCGCCAGCACCGCGATGGCCAGGCCCAGCGCCAGCCCGGTGCCCTCGGGCAGGGACAGCGCGGCGATCAGATCGACATTCCGCCCACCCGGCGTGACCCAAAGCCCCGCGAGCCGCTGCCGCAGCGGCGCCAGCCAGCCGTGCAGGGCCATCTGCGCCACGACGGCAAAGATCAGCCCCGACACCACCGACCGCAGGTTCCCCGTCGCCGCCAGCACAAGCAGCCGCCCGGAACAACCGCGCGCCAACACCATACCCGCGCCGAACATCAGCCCGCCGATGACCGCGCCGGACCATGATCCTGTCACCGCCATCATCCGCGCATCCTCGGGCCGGAACAGGCCCAGAAGGCGCGCGCCCTGCACCCAGATCACGGCAGTGGAAAAGGTCAGCAGCCAGACCGACATGCGCGGCCCCAGCCGTCCGCGTGCAAACTCCACCGTCGCGGCGCGCAGGCAGAACGAGGACCGCTGCGCCGCGACACCGAAAACCACGCCGGTCAGCAGGCCGAACAGAAGCGCCAGGTGAGATTCCTCGATCCTGTCCAGCAGCCAGACGATATCCATGCGCGATTCTCCTTTGCGGGACGATGCCACAAAGGCGAGGCGCAGAGCATTGATCCAGGTCAGACGGGATCAGCGCCCGGTGAACTCGAAGGAAAAGTTCGTCTTGGCCCCGGCGGGAGGCGCCGGGAAGGGGGCGGCCCGGCGGATATGATCCAGCGCGATCCGGTCCAGCGCGGCGGAGCCGGAACTGCGCAGCACTTTGACCATGCCCAGACCGCCATTGCCGGAAACGGAAAAGCCAACCAGCACCGTGCCGCGTTCGGGCGATTTTGCCTTTCGCGTCTGGCGCACCTTTTTCATCACCTTGCCCGGATAATCCGCAGCCGCCCGCTTGCCCGATCCGCTTGAGGCAGCGGCGGCTTTCGCCGGGGCGGCAGAGGGCGCGGCAGCCGATGCGGCCTGTACGGTTTTCTTTTTGGCCTTCTTCGGGGCCTTTTTCTGCTCGACAGGTTTCTTCTTCGGCGGCTCCGGTTTCGGCGGTGGCGTGATTTCGGCAACCGCCTCGGGCGGCGGCGGTGGCGGGACCTCCACCTGTTCCGGCGGTGCGTCGGCCTCCGGCACGTCGGGCACCTCGGCCAGGTCCGCCGGATCGGGCGGCGCATCTTCCGTCATCGGCAGATCAGGGAGCGTCTCGGCCAGCGGCGCGGGGTCGGCCATATCGGGGGCTTCAACCGGCACCTCCGGCGCGGGCTCGCTATAGGCCCCAAGCTCCATCGCGGGGGGCGCCATGATCAGGGCGATGGCATCCTCCTGCTCGCCCATCGCCTCGCCCGAAGGCTGCACCGCCATGGCCAGCGCGGCCAGCGCCGAAACCATCAGCGCCACGACCGAGGCCGAAGCCAGCCAGCCCAGCGCCGCCGTGCGGCGCGGCGGCTGGCTCGCGAAGTGCAGGACGGGGCAGCGCGGCTGCGGGGCAAGCGGCATCATGGGCGTGGGCCTCCTTCCAGACCGACCAGCGCGACCTTCAGATAGCCCGCAGCCCGCAGGGCATCGAGCAGGCGCATAAGGTCGCCATATGGAATGCTGCTGTCCGCACGCAGCAGGACCGGCGCAGCACGGTTGCCGTTACTGGCGCGGTCCAGCGCGGGTCCAAGACCCGCCGCCGATACGGTGGCTTCGCCCAACCGCAGGTCGCCTTCGCGCGTCAGGGTCAGCCACAGCGGCTCCTCCTCGCGCTCACGGGGGGGGGCGCTGCTGGCAGGCAGGTTCACCGGCACGTCAACGGTGGACAGCGGCGCCGCGACCATGAAGACGATCAGCAGAACCAGCATGACGTCAATGAAGGGCGTCACGTTGATGTCGGCGATCTCGTCCTCGTCACGGCTGCCACTGGAAAACGCCATGGCTCAGGCCCCCCTGCCCTGCGCCACCGCCCGGTCGAGCGCGCGGCTTTGCAGCGCCTCAAGCGCCGCGGCAAGGTCGGTCATCCGGTGGCGGTATCCCGCAAGCCGCCGCGACAACAGATTATGGATCAACACCGCAGGAATGGCTGCCGCCAGCCCGATGGCCGTGGCCAGCAACGCCTCGGCAATGCCCGGTGCCACGACGGCAAGGCTGGTGGTGCCGCTGTCGGCGATGGCGATGAAGGAATTCATGATGCCGAACACCGTGCCGAACAGCCCGATGAAAGGGGCTGTGGCGGCGATGGAGCCAAGAACGCCGGTGCCCGCCCGCAGGCGCAGCGCGGCGCCCGCCTCGATCCGTTCCAGCAGCAGCCGGGTCCGGTCGCGCGTGCCGGTCAGCAGGGCCGGATCATCCAGCGCCAGCGCCATTTCCTGTGCGGCGGCGCGCGCCATTTCCGCACCGGGGCCACGGGTGCCGTCCATGGCGCGGGCCGCTTCGTCCAGCGTGGTGGCATTGCCCACCAGCCTCAGCGCCTGGGCCAGCCGACGCCGGGCAAGCGCGAATTCGACGGTCTTGTGCAGCCAGACGGTCAGCGCCACCAGCGCGGCGAACGCCAGCAACGCCATGACGGCCTGCACCAGCCAGTGCGCCTGGGACACGATGGTCACCAGATCCCCGTGCCCGCCGGCCGGCGCCGGGCTGACCGGCGCAACGGCGGCGGTATCCGGCGCCGGGGCGGCCGCAGCCCCGGCACCGGGTTCGGCCTGCGGCAACCCTGCCCGGTCCAGAGGATCGGACAAGGGGGCCACGGGCTGCGCCGGTGGCTCTGCCAGCCCCGAGCCAAGGGGAGACGTCTGCCCGAAAGCAGGGCCCGCCAGAAGCGCCAGAACCAGCAGAAGCCGCGCGGTTACCATGTGAACGCCTTGCTGATCGACAGTTTCGCGTTCCGTCCCGGCGCCGCATCCAGCGACAGGTTGTTGCGATAGCTTTGGTCGAACACGTTCTCGACCGCGAAGTTCACATCCATCCCGGCAAGGACACCGCTGTCCGGCGTCCAGGTGACGAAGATGTCATGCGTGTCATAGGCCCCGGCCGAGGTGGTGGCGGAAGAGGTGGTGATCCCGTCGAAGTAGTAGCCGCGCCAGCCAAGCACCAGATTGTGCTCGGGCAGTTTGGCACCCAGCGTCAGCGCAACATTTTCGGCAGGCGTGTCGGCCAGAGTCAGACCAGTCGCCGAATCCTTCGATTTCACATGGCTCCAGGCCAGGCTCCCGAACCAGCGCTCCGCGTCATAGGCCGCCTCCAGTTCGGCGCCCCAGATCTTTGCCGCCGCGATATTGCGGTAATACGGTGTTCCGGGGGTGGAATCACGCGCGATAAGGTTGGTCAGGTCATTGTGGAAGGCGGTGGCTTTCAGTTGCAGGCTGTCGCCCTCTGACAGCAGGTTCTGGCGCTGGAAGGTGAAGCCCAGCTCCACCGTCTCGGCCTCTTCCTTGTCCAGGTTCAGACTCGGAGTTTCCCCGGCGGAATAGCTGTAAAGCTCGTCCAGCGTCGGCATCCGCTCGGTCCGGGCCCAGGTGCCGAAGACGCCCCATTGTTCATTGATCTCGTAAAGCACCGAAAGCTTGGGTGAGACGGCGGTATCGTCCGCGGCACTTGCCCCCGCCGCAACCGAGGCCGCCGACGGCGTGCGCTGGCCGAAATCGGCGCGCAGGCCCGGCATGATGGTCAGGCGGTCGTTCCAGGTGAATTCACCCTGCACATAGACGCCGGTCTTGCGGTCTGTACCTTCGGGGTGGAAGCCCAGCGCGCCGACCGACGAGGTGGCGACGCGCTTCTGTTCCGACACCTGGACGCCGAAAGTGACGAAGTTGTCCCAGTTGCCCGCCGAAAGCTCGGCGGTGTTTTCCACCCGCAGCGTCGTGGTCTGATAGGCGAAATCACTGTCACACAGCACCTGCATCGTGCCCGGCGCACACATGAACCCGAACGAGAAGTTGCGCTTCTTCGCCGTGGTATCGGTGTAGGAAAGCTGCACCGTCAGATCGAGGAACGGGTTGTCGGCAAAACCGTGATGCCAGGTCAGCGTGGCGGTATCGTCGATGGTGTGCACATCGGCGGTGCCAAAGCCCGCCATCGCCGCGCCGCCGGTCTGCGCCACCGCCGTATCGTCAAGATCGCTGTCGGTGCGCGAGAAAGACAGGGTGACGCTTTGCTCATCGCCCTCGCCGAGGTTGAACTTGCCTTTCACAAGGCCCGACATCGCCTCGTGTTCGGTGCCTTGCAGCGCATTGCCAGCACCGTCCTTCATCTGCCCGCCGCGCGAGCTGTTCAGCGCGCCAAGAAATTCGGCATTGCCGCGCCGGGTGGCCCAGATCAACCCCAGCCGCGAGCTGTCACCGTTGGAGCCATAGCCCGCCTTGAAGCGCAGGGCATTGTTTTCCTCTGCCGTCAGGAAATCCGACGCATCCTTGGTGGTGAAGGACACCACGCCACCGATCGTGCCCGAGCCATAAAGCGTGGACGAGGCCGGGCCGCGCAGCACTTCGACGCGCTTGAACAGTTCCGGGTCGCCGAAGAACGAGCCCATGCGATACTGTTCAAAGAATTTCGGGGCACCATCCACGACGACCTTGATCCGCTCTTCCGAAGCGGTCTGTTCGGTATTGCCGATACCGCGGATGTTGAACGACTGCCCCATGGGCCGGGCCGAAGCCCCGGTGGCCTGCACCCCCGGCACCCCCTTGAACAGGTCACCCACACTCAGGGGCTGGGCGCGGTCGATGTCCTGCTGTTCGATCACGCTGACGGCCTGCGGGGTGTCGATGGCCACTTTCGCCGTGCCGGTGCCAAGAATAATGCGGCCAAGCATCTGGAAGAAACCGCCCGCCTCGGTGGCATCCTGTGCGGCGACGGGTTGGGCGGTCAGCGCCATCGCGGTGGCGGCGGTCATGAGAAGTGCGCGTCTTGCGCGGGTGTGAATAGGCATGGCTGTCCCTTCGGTGACATTCTTGTTTTTGAAGGGCTGGCCGTGGTCGTTTCCACTGCTGGCGGCGCAGGGTCGGAAAATCCGACTTGATCTGTCAGTTTTTGGCTTCTAGAAATGCCGAGTGTAATTGTCAAGTATCCTCTTCCGGCTGCCTGACACCAAATCGCGCCCCAGCCCGGCCCTTGGGTTTCACCCGGCCTCCGCCAGACATGCGCCCCGTCCAGATTCGCATGACGAAAGGATGCCGCCATGGCCGACGGCCAGACACTGCCTCTTGATGCCCCCGCCATCCGTGCCCTGCGCGCGGAATCTCCCAAGACCCGCGCCCGCGATTTCGCGGCGGCGCACGGTCTGACCGAAGCGGCGCTGGTCGCTGCCCATATCGGCCATGGCACGGTCGCCATTGATGCGACGCCCGACCGGCTGTTCCCGCTGATCCGCGATCTGGGCGATGTGCTGGCGCTGACGCGGAACGAAAGTTGCGTGCATGAACGGCGCGGCACCTACAGCGACTATCGTGGCGGCCCGCATGCTGCCATGGTGCTGGACCCGGAAATCGACATGCGGATCTTCCCCTCGCACTGGCTGCATGGTTTCGCGGTCGAGGAAACCGCCGCGGATGGCACGGTCAAGCGCAGCCTTCAGGTCTTTGATGCGGCAGGCGATGCGGTTCACAAGGTGCATCTGAAGCCTGAATCGGATGCGGCGGCCTTTGCCCGTCTGGTCGATGCGCTGCGCCTGCCCGATCAACAGGCCGAGCGGAGCTATGAGGCCCGCAAGCCGGTGGAACCGGCGAAATCCGCCCCCGACCGCGCCGCTGCCCTGCGCGCCGACTGGGACCGCATGACCGACACCCACCAGTTTCTGAAACTGGTCAAGGCACAGAAGATGAATCGTCTGGGCGCCTATCGCGTGGCCGGGGCGCCTTATGCCGTGGCGCTGGAGCCGCGTGCGGTGACGGAAACGCTGACCCGCGCCGCAGAAGAACGCGTGCCGGTGATGATCTTCGTGGGCAACATGGGCTGCATCCAGATCCATGGCGGCCCGATCGAACGGGTGGTGCCGATGGGGCCGTGGATCAACGTCATGGACCCGCGCTTCAACCTGCATCTGCGCAGCGACCATATCGCCGAGGTCTGGTGCGTGAACAAGCCCACCCGCACCGGCGCCGCGATCAGCATCGAGGCTTTTGACGCCGAAGGCGGGCTGATCCTGCAAATCTTTGGCTATCGCAAGGATACCCCGGCAGATGCGTGGAACGCGCTGGCCCATTCGCTGCCGCGCCTGGAAGCGGTGCCGGCATGAAGGCTCTGACGCTGTCTGCACTGCTTCTGGCCAGCCCCGCGCTGGCCGGGGGCGAGCGGGTCATCACGCTTGGCGGCTCCGTCACGGAAATCGCCGTGGCGCTGGGCGCGCAGGACCGGCTGGTGGCGCGCGACACCACCTCGAACTTCCCGCCCGAGATCGAGGCTTTGCCCGATGTCGGCTACATCCGCGCGCTGTCAGCCGAAGGGGTGCTGTCGCTCGACCCTGACCTGATCGTGGCCGAAGGTGATGCCGGGCCGCAGCAGGCGGTGGATGTGCTGAAGGCGGCGGGTGCGCCCTTCGTGCTCGTGCCCGAAGACCCCACGCCGCAGGGGATAGCCGACAAGATCACCGCCGTCGCCGCCGCGCTGGACATGCCCGAGGCCGGTGCTGCGCTCGCGGCACAGGTGCAGGACGGGCTGGCCGCCGCCGAAGCCCGCGCCGCCGCCGTGACCGACCGCAAGCGTGTGCTGTTCATCCTGTCGCTGCAAGGCGGGCGGATCATGGCGGGTGGTGAAGGCACCGAAGCGGAGGGTATCATCCGTCTCGCGGGCGGTGAAAATGCCGCGACCGGATTTCAGGGCTACAAGCAGATCGCGGACGAGGCTGTCCTGACCGCCGCGCCCGATCTGATCCTGATGATGGCGCGCGAGGGGGATCTGTCCATCGCCGATGCCGATATCCTGGCCCATCCCGCGCTGGCCGAAACCCCGGCCGCGCGCAATGGGGCGCTGGTACGGATGGAAGGGATGCTGCTTCTGGGCTTCGGTCCCCGCACGCCCGAGGCAGCCCGCGCACTGTATGACGCGCTGTACGGCCAGGCAGGGGGCTGAGGATGGTGGCCCTCTCCCCCGTCGCCCATGGCCTCGCCCGTCCTGACCCGCGCCGCGTTACCTTGCTGCTGGCGCTTGGCACGCTGTTGCTGGCCCTGTTGTCGCTGGGCACCGGCGCGGCGGGGCTTGGCCCGACCGAGCTTCTGTCGGCGCTGACCGGCGAAGGGCTGGACCGGCGCGCGCAGGTGATCCTGTGGGACATCCGGCTGCCGCGTCTGGCGCTGGGATTGATGGTTGGCGCCGCGCTGGCGGTGTCAGGCGCGCTGATGCAGGGGCTGTTCCGCAATCCGCTGGCCGATCCGGGTATCGTCGGCGTCGGCGCGGGCGCGGGGCTGGGGGCGGTGCTGGCCATCGTGCTGGGCGGGCTGTTGCCCGCCGGGGTCGCCGCCTTTGTCGGCGCGCATCTGGTGCCGCTGGCGGCCTTTCTGGGCGGCTGGGTCGCCACGCTGCTGCTTTACCGCGTCGCCACGCGCGGCGGGCGCACCTCGGTTGCCACCATGCTGCTGGCCGGGATCGCGCTGGGGGCGCTGGCAGGCGCGCTGACCGGCATCCTCGTCTATCTGGCTGACGACCGGCAATTGCGCGATCTGACCTTCTGGGGCATGGGTTCGCTCGCCGGGGCAAGCTGGCCCCGCATCGGCGCCAGCCTGCCGCTGATCCTGCCGGTTCTGGTGCTGTCGCCGCTGCTCGCACGCGGGCTGAACGCGCTGGCACTGGGCGAGGCGCAGGCTGCCCATATGGGCATTGCCGTCGAGCGGGTGAAGCGCTTCGCCATCCTTGGCGTCGCCGCAGCGGCGGGCGCGGCGGTCGCGGTGGCGGGCGGCATCGGCTTTGTCGGCATCGTGGTGCCGCATCTGCTGCGCCTGCTGGGCGGGCCGGATCACCGCCATATCCTGCCACAGGCCGCGCTGCTGGGCGGCGGGCTGCTGGTCGGCGCCGATATGATCGCGCGCAGCCTCGTGGCCCCGGCCGAACTGCCCATCGGCATCGTGACGGCCTGCCTCGGCGCGCCGGTCTTCCTGTGGATTTTGCTGCGCCGCAAGGGCGGGATGGGGTTGTAGGATGCTGGAAACCCAAGACCTTCATGTCACGCTGGGACGGCGCGAGATCCTGCGCGGGCTGGACTTCACCGCCAGCCCCGGAACCGTTACCGCCATCATCGGGCCGAACGGATCGGGCAAAACCACCCTTCTGCGTGCCCTGACCGGCGAGGTACCCTATCGCGGGCGTGTAAACCTGAACGGGCATGACATCGCCCGCACACCGGGACCAAGGCTGGCCGGGTTCCGCGCCGTTCTGGCGCAGGAAACCCATGTCGCCTTTCCCTTCACCGCAGCCGAGATCGTGCGGCTGGGGCTGGAGGCCGGGATCGGTGCGCATGACCCGACCCTGCCCGAGCGCCTGCTGACCGAAGTCGACCTGCCCGGCTATGGCCCCCGCCCCTATCACGACCTGTCAGGGGGCGAACAGGCGCGGGTGCAACTGGCCCGCGTTCTGGCGCAGGCCCGCCAGCCGGTCACGCCGTCAGGCCCCGGCTGGCTGATGCTGGACGAACCCGTCGCCAGCCTCGACATCGCGCATCAGCTTCTGGTGATGCGGCTGGCGCAGCGGTTTGCCCGCGCGGGCGGCGGGGTGATCATGGTGCTACATGACCTCAACCTGACAGCCATGGTGGCGGACCGGGTACTGCTGATGGCGGGCGGGAGGCTGGCTGCACAGGGCGCCCCGGCAGAGGTTCTGGCCGATACGGTGCTGCAAACCGCCTTTGGCTGCGCCATCCGCGCCAATACCGCACCGGCAGAGGGGCCATGGGTCTTGCCGCAATCGGTGCTGACCGGAGCCTGACCCCGCGACGCGCAGTCAGGCCTCCGGGATCGGCAGCACGTCTCGGCGGCGCAATGTCTCCATCACAAAGCGGGAAATGATGGCGCGCAGGCGGACGGTCTGCGTCAGTTCCTGGTAGAAACGATCAAAGGCCGCCATATCAGGCACCACGACACGCAGCATGTAATCCATCGACCCGCCCAGACGATGAACCTCCATCACCTCGGGACGGGGATCGAGGGCGGCCAGAAACTCTGCCCGCCATTCATCACTGTGTTCGATGGCGGCAATTTCGACAAAGACCGTCAGCCCCAGCCCGACGCGCGCCGGATCGACCAATGCGACCCGGCCCGTGATGATGCCTGCCGCCTCCAGCTTCTGCACCCGTTTCCAGCAGGGGGTCTGTGACAGACCAACCTGATGGGCAAGCCGGGCCAGCGACTGGCTCGCGTCGCGCTGCAGTTCGGTCAGGATCTGGCGGTCGATCCGGTCCATCGCGGTCAGGCGGCGATGAAATCGCGGACGAAGGCTGTGGCGGGACGGGCACGGATATCCTGTGGTCGCCCGACCTGTTCGATCCGGCCCATCGACATGACGACGACCAGATCGGCCAGCTCCATCGCCTCTTCCTGATCATGCGTCACGAAGACCGAAGTCAGCCCCGTCGCATCGTGAATGTCGCGCAGTCCCTGTCGAAGTTCCTTGCGAACCCGCGCGTCCAGTGCCCCGAAAGGTTCGTCCAGCAACAACATGCGCGGCTCGATGGCCAGCGCACGGGCCAGCGCCACCCGCTGCCGCTGCCCGCCCGACAGTTGCGCAGGATAGCGCGCAGCGATGTCAGGCAACTGAATCAGGTCGAGCAGGCGTTGCACCCGGCGTGCGATTTCCGCCGCGGGGGGCCGCGTGGCACGGGGACGGGCCTTCAGGCCATAGGCGATATTCTCGAACACCGTCATGTGCCGGAACAGCGCGTAGGACTGGAACACGAACCCGGCCCGCCGCTCCTGCACTGTCAGCCCGGTGGCATCCTCGCCGTCAAACAGAACCCGACCGGAATTGGGGTATTCCAGCCCCCCCAGAATGCGCAGCAGGGTAGTCTTGCCCGATCCCGAAGGCCCGAGCAGCGCCACCAGCGCCCCCGAGGGGATGGACAGGCTGACCGGATGCAGCGCGGCGGTGGTGCCGAAGCTTTTGGCGATTTCGTCGATCTCGATATGCATGGCAGCCTCCTCAATGGCGGTGGGTTGCGGCGATCTGGTCGGCGTGGCGCCGCTCCAGCACGGTCTTGGCCAGCAGCGTGACCAGGGCGAGCAGTGTCAGCACGGCGGCAAGCGAGAAAGCCGCGACCGAAAGATATTCGTTGTAAAGCATCTCGATGGTGATCGGCATGGTCGCTGTCTGGCCCCGGATCTTGCCCGACACCACGGCCACCGCGCCAAACTCGCCCATGGCGCGGGCGTTGCACAGCAGCACGCCATACAGCAGCGCCCAGCGGATGTTGGGCAGCGTCACGGTGCGGAAGAGGTGCCAGCCACCCGCCCCCAGAGTCAGCGCCGCCTCCTCCTCGGCCCGGCCCTGCTCGATCATCACCGGGATCAGTTCGCGCGCGATGAAGGGGAAAGTGATGAACACGGTCGCCAGAACAATGCCCGGCAGTGCGAAGACGATGGGGAAACCCTGCGCCACCAGCCAGCCACCCAGCAGCGAATTGGCGCCGAACATCAGCACGATGCACAGCCCCGCCACCACCGGCGACACCGAGAACGGCAGGTCGATCAGTGTGATGAGGAACGCCTTTCCCCGGAAATCAAACCGGGTGATCAGCCAGGCGGCGGCGATGCCGAAGACCGCGTTCAACGGCACGGAAATCGCCGCAATCGTCAATGTCAGCCAAATCGCGGACAGCGCGTCCCGGTTGCCAAGGCTTTTCAGCGCCGCAAGCCAGCCCTGTTTCAGCGCCTCGGCAAAGACCGCGACCAGCGGGGCGCCGACCAGCAGGCCAAGGCCCAGCACAGCGACACCGATCAATGCGCGGCGGACCAGAGGCGACTCGTCGGTCGGGGCGCGAAAGGAAAAAGCGGACGCATCAGACATAGCCAATCCTCCGGCGGCTCCAGATCTGGATGAGGTTGATGGCCAGCAGCATGGCAAAGCTGATGGTCAGCATCGCGATGCCG
Organism: Gemmobacter caeni; assembly: GCF_003054195.1. Lineage (GTDB taxonomy): Bacteria > Pseudomonadota > Alphaproteobacteria > Rhodobacterales > Rhodobacteraceae > Gemmobacter > Gemmobacter caeni. The sequence goes on along the minus strand of NZ_QBKP01000022.1, from coordinate 46,455 downwards.
ATGGCCGCCGCCGCGTCATAGTTGAACTCTTCAAGCTGGATGACGATGAGCAGCGGCGCAATTTCGGTTTTCAGCGGGATATTTCCGGCGATGAAAATGACCGAACCGTATTCCCCCACCGCCCGCGCCAGCGCCAGTGCGAAGCCGGTCAGCGCGGCGGGGGCGAGCATGGGCAGGATGACCCGGCGCAGGGTCGTGAGACGGCTGGCCCCCAAAGTGGCGGATGCCTCTTCCACCTCGCGCTCGATCTCCTCGACCACGGGCTGAACGGTGCGTGCCACGAAGGGCAGGCCCACGAAGACCAGCGCGATCAGGATGCCGGTCTGGGTATAGGCGATCTTCCAGCCGATCTGTTGCGCCAGACCGCCCAGCACCCCGTTCGGCGCGTAAAGCGCGGTCAGGGCGATCCCCGCCACCGCTGTTGGCAGGGCGAAGGGCAGATCCACCGCCGCATCCAGCAGCCTGCGACCCGCAAAGCGGTAGCGCACCAGAACCCAGGCCAGCAGCGTGCCGAACACCAGATTGAAGATTGCGGCAAAGAATGACAGCCGGAACGACAGGAACAGCGCCGACCAGACACGCTCACGGTTCACCACATCCCACAGGTTGCCCGGCCCGAAGCTGACGCCCTTCGCAAGAAGGGCGCCCACCGGCAGCAGCACGACGATGGACAGCATCGTCAGGGTGATCCCCGCCGACAGGCCAAGGCCCGGCATCGGGGATCGTTGATACAGGGGCCTGCCCATCACCGCCTCACTTCGCCGTATAAATCTGGTCGAAGGTGCCGCCATCCCCGAAATGTTCGGGCTGCGCCTGTTTCCAGCCCCCGAAATGGTCGATGCCAACCAGATCGAGCTTCGGGAACCGCGCCACATCCGCCGGATCGGCCGCCGAACTGTCCCAGGCGCGATAGAAGTTGCGGAAGGCGATGGCCTGCCCTTCCGGCGAATAGAGGTATTCCAGATAGGCCGTCGCCAGCGCGCGCTGTTCGTCCGAAGCGATATTGCTCTCGACAAGGGCCACAGGCGGCTCGGCAAGGATCGAGACCGAGGGCACCACGATATCGAACTGATCGTCGCCCAGTTCCTTCAGTGCCAGATAGGCCTCGTTCTCCCACGCGAGCAGCACATCCCCGATGCCCCTCTGTGCGAAGGTCGTGGTCGCGCCCCGCGCGCCGCTGTCCAGAACCGGCACATGAGTGAACAGATCATGGACGAAGGTTTTCGGATCTTGCCCGTTCTTTTCGGCCCAGGCCCAGGCCGCCAGATAGTTCCAGCGCGCCCCGCCCGAGGTTTTCGGGTTCGGGGTGATCACCTCCACCCCGTCCCCGACCAGATCGCCCCAGTCCTGAATACCCTTCGGATTGCCCTCGCGCACCAGAAACACGATGGTCGAGGTATAGGGCGACGAATTGTGCGGCAGTTTCGATTGCCAGTCGGAGGGCAGCTTGCCAGCCTCGGCGATCTTGTCGATGTCCGAGGCCAGTGCCAGCGTCACCACCTGCGCGCCAAGGCCGTCGATGACCGACCGCGCCTGACTACCCGAACCGCCATGGCTGGTCTCCAGCGCGGGCGCCGGATGGCCCAGCCCGGTCCAGTGCTTTGCGAAGGCCGCGTCAAATTCGCGATAAAGTTCCCGCGTCGGATCATAGCTGACGTTCAGCAGGTTTTCGGCATGCAGAGGCGCCGGACCGACGAGCACGCCGGCGGCGAGCGTGACGGCAGCGAGGGTTGAGGCCAGCCATGCCCGCAACGAGACCGGCTGCCCGCGCACCGTTTTCAGGCCCGTGGAAATCGTGACCGTGCCATCACCATGCTCGGCCACCACAGGGCCCTGGGCGATGATATGGCGGGAAAGAGCAACAGAGCTGATCATGACGTTCTCCTGTCAATAGAGGCGGTCGATCCGCCGACACCTCAATCACGATCTATCTTATCGTTATTTGCAACAGAAAAATAACGCCTTAATTTGTCGTGATTATAGAATGATCTTCTACATGCCAATTTTTGTTGTTTTACTTCAAATATATAGACGAAGTACTCATGCGAGAAACTGACCCGGATCAGGCAGGGTCAGGCAGCATCCTCGGATAGTCAGCATCAAAACAGTGACTCACAAGCGATCAAAAAACAGGCAAATGATGCAAACGGCACCAGAACCCACCCCGGCATCCCCATCGGCAAAGGTGCCGGGCACAGGTGCAACACCCGCTCTGACCCCGCCAACTGACAGCTTGCGATTCTGCGGGAAATCCCGTTTAAGCGCGCCCGACAGCGCAAGCATCCGGCAGCCTTCGCACAGCGACCCCGGCCACGCGCAGCAACCTTCAGGGCGGCGTCCGCAGGACGCTTCCCGCATGATCTGGACACGTTTCACCTATACCGTGCCGCAAGGCATGGCGCGGCATCTCTGGTGGCCTTTGCCGCCAATCGCCCGACACGACCCTTGCCAGGAGCCTGCCTATGAACACGACCCTCAAGCTCGCCATCGGCAGCGTCATCGTCGGGGCAATCGTGCTGGCCATCAAGGCACTGGCCTGGTGGATCACCGGCTCGGTCGCGCTTTATTCCGATGCGCTGGAAAGCACGGTGAATGTCGCAACGGCCATCGCCGCGCTGATCGCAATTCGCGTGGCCTCGCGCCCCGCCGATGCCTCGCACCCCTACGGGCACCACAAGGCCGAATTCTTCAGTGCCGTGCTGGAGGGGGTGATGATCATCATTGCCGCCCTGCTGATCCTGCGCGAGGCGTTTCACGGCTTCATGAATCCGGTCGCGCTTGACCTGCCGATCGAGGGTCTGCTGATCAACGGGGCTGCGACCGTCATCAACGCGTTCTGGGCCTGGCTTCTGGTCACGCGCGGGCGCAGCGGCAAGTCACCGGCGCTGGTGGCCGATGGCAAGCACCTGTTCACCGATGTGATCACCTCGGCCGGGGTGGCCATTGGCGTGCTGCTGGCCATCGTAACGGATTGGTGGGTACTCGACCCGATCATGGCGGCGCTGGTGGCCGTCAATATCCTGTGGTCAGGTGCGAAAGTCGTGCGCGATTCGCTCAGCGGTCTGATGGACGAGGCCGTTCCGCAGGATGTACTGGACCGCGTGCGCAGCATCATCTCGACCGAAGCGGGCGGCGCGGTCGAGGCGCATGACCTGCGCACCCGCCACGCCGGCAAGGCGACCTTCATCGAATTTCACCTTGTCGTGCCCGGCGAGATGAGCGTTTTCGATGCCCATGAAATCTGTGACCAGGTGGAAGAAGCCCTGAAGACCGCTGTTCCGGGCGCACGGATCACCATTCATGTGGAGCCCGAACACAAGCAGAAACATGCTGGGATTGTCGTTCTGACCTGACATCGGAAGAAGAAGGCACCGTCACTCCCAGGAAACGCGCGAACAGGATGGAGCGACGGTGCCAATGTCCAGCTTTGGACCCGGACAAGCTGACTCTGCCCCGGAAATCGCCCCCGCGCCTTGACCTGCATCAAATGGCCGTGCGCACCCCTGCGTCCGCCTGTCGCAGCAGCCAGCGCACAAAAGCCGCCAGCGGCGCACGCATGGTGCCCGGACGATGCACGATGAAATAGCCCTCGCGGTCGGAATCCTCGTGCAACTGCCGCAACCGGCCGGCGGCAATGTCACGCTCGACAAAGGCGCGGGCGATCACCGCCACCCCCTGCCCGTCCCGTGCCGCGTCCAGCATCAGATTGCCCGGCAGCGAGATCATGCCCGCGCGACGGATCAGACCATGTTTCTCCAGAAACGCACTTGCCTCGGTGGTGCCCAGTTCCTGTAGCCATGGCAGGGCCGCCAGATGGGCCATATCCGACGCCATATGTTCGGGCACCAGCGCGGGCGCAGCCACCACCACGACCGAGGAGCGCAGCAAAAGCCGCGATTCAAGTCCGGGCCAGTCGCCGTTGCCGTAGCGCAGCGCGATATCGGCATCGCGTCCCAGTTCGCGCAGTTCCGAGGCCGGGTCGATCATCAGGTCGACGCCGGGATGGCGTGACCGGAAATCCGGCAGACGCGGCAACAGCCAGCCCCCGGCAAAAGCGGGGGTGGTGGTCACCCGTAACGGGCGCGTAGCCTCCGCCCCGGTGAGTTCGGCAATGATGGCCGCGATCTGGCCAAAGCCAAGCTCCAGCACATCGGCCAGCCGCCGTCCTTCGGTGGTCAGCACCAGCCGCCGCCCGCCGCGATCCACCAGCGCGATGCCCAGATGGGTTTCCAGCCCGCGGATTTGCTGGCTGATCGCAGCATGGGTCACGCCAATACGGGCGCCAGCCTCCTCCAGCCCGGAGGCAGAGGCAAAGGCTGAAAACGCCCGCAGCGCCGAGAGAGGCGGAAGATCACGCCATTCCGTCATGTAAGACTGACTTTCAAATCCAAAGAATCGCTGCCTCGCGAGACAGCATATTTTCAGGCACATTAAGGCATATAGAGAAGCCGGAGGTCAAAGAAATGCTTAACCTGATTGCACAAAGCCTGCTGATCGCGACGCGAATGGATCGCGGCACCGGGCGCGAAAAGCTCGCGGAGCAGCGGCGGCTGGAGGATGAATGGTTCTGGCAGGGGCGGAACACGCCGCAACAGGACCGGCACCGGGACTGAGGGACATGATATCCCCACAGTTCTGCCGTCCGAAATGAAAACCCCCGCCGGTGGCGGGGGTTTGTCGTTGCAGGGAACCTGCGATTACTCGCCGCCACCCAGGCTGTGCACATAGACCGACACCGCGCGGATCTGGTCTTCCGTCAGACGGGCGTTCCAGTTGGGCATCACGCCAAATCGCGCGTTGGTCACCGTTTCAGTGATCGTCGCCCGGTCACCGCCGTAAAGCCACACGGCGTCCGTCAGGTTCGGCGCGCCCTGCGCCCGGTCTCCGGTGCCGTTTTCCGCGTGGCAAGCCGCGCAGTTGTCGGCAAAGACCGTCGCCCCGGCAGCCGCCTTGGTCGCGTCATGTTCCTGCCCCGAGATCTGGAGGACGTATTCAACGACCTCCTCGATCTGCGGTTTTTCCAGCAGGCCATCAGCGCCGAACTTCGGCATTTCCGAATAGCGGGCATCGGCGTCGGTGGTGTTGCGGATACCATGGGTGACAGTCGTATGGATGTCCTCCATGGTGCCCCCCCACAGCCAGTCGTCGTCCAGCAGGTTGGGATAACCCTTGTTGCCGGCCGCGCCTGCCCCGTGGCACTGGGCGCACCAGGTCTTGAACACGGCGGCACCCGCAGCCTTGGCATAGCCGTCCAGTTCGGGATCGGTCGAGATCGCGTTCAGATCGGCGGCCACCAGCTTCGCCTTGATCGGTGCATTGGCGTCGTCGAACCGCTTGATCTCTTCCGCCACGGCGAGACGGGTATCACCCGCCGCGGTTTCGCCCGTCATGCCCTGCGTGGCGCTGCTGATCAGCGGCCAGGCCGGATAGGCGATGGTATAGCCGATCGCCCAGATGATCGTCAGGTAGAAGGTCCACAGCCACCAGCGCGGCATCGGGTTGTCATATTCCCGGATGCCATCCCATTCGTGCCCGGTGGTCGGAACCTCACCCGGTTTCTTTACTTGCTTGGCGCACATGTCTTACGCCTCCTTCAGTTTGCTGGCGTCCGGTTCCGCCCCGGACGCGGCGGGCCGCCTCTCGTTGCGGAAGATCGACATGGCGGCTTCGTTCTGTGCCTTGCGACTGCCGGGGCGGAAGGCGTAGAAAACCACGCCCACGAACACCAGCGTCATGAACAGAAGCATCCAACTGTCGGCGAAGTGGCGGAGAAGGCTATAAACGTCCATATCCCCCTCCTTACCGCGCCGGATCCGGCTGGAAGGTCGAGAAGTCGACCAGCGTGCCCAGCATTTGCAGATAGGCGATCAGCGCATCCATCTCGGTCAGCTGCGGCTGGCCGTCGAAGTTGCGGGTCTGCGCCTTGGGATACCGTGCCAGAAGGCCCTCGGTATCGGCATCGGGCGAAGCCTGCGCCGCAAAGTCGGCCTCGGCATTCTCCATCATCTCGTCGGTATAGGGAACACCGACCAGACGGTTGGCCGACATCGAGTCCTTGATGTAGCGGGCGTCGATGACGTTGCCCATCAGGAACTCATACTTCGGCATCACCGATTCCGGCACCACAGATTGCGGGTTCTTCAGGTGGTCGACATGCCATTCGTCGGAATAGCGGCCACCCACGCGGGCCAGATCCGGCCCGGTGCGCTTGGAGCCCCACTGGAACGGATGGTCATACATCGATTCCGCCGCGAGGCTGTAATGGCCATAGCGTTCGACCTCGTCGCGCATCGGACGGATCATCTGGCTGTGGCAGACATAGCAGCCTTCACGGATGTAGATTTCACGCCCCGCAAGCTCCAGCGGGCTGTAGGGGCGCATCCCCTCCACCTTCTCGATGGTGTTTTCGAGGTAGAACAGCGGCACGATCTGCACCAGACCGCCAATCGTCACCACGAGGAAGGACAGCACGAGCAGCAGCGTCGCATGCGTCTCGATGGCCTTGTGTTTGTCAAGAAAAGCCATTGCAGTCGCTCCTCATTCTGCCGGGACGAAGTTGTTCGCGTTGACAGCCGCCTTGGCAGGCTGGGCACGAACGGTCATCCACAGGTTGTAGCACATGATGATTGCCCCGGAGAGGAACATGACCCCACCCAGCGCGCGCACCACATACATCGGGAACTTCGCGGCCACGGTATCGGCGAAGGCGTTGACGAGGAAGCCATTGGCATCCACTTCGCGCCACATCAGGCCTTCCATGATGCCGGTCACCCACATAGACGAGGCGTAGAGCACGATGCCGATGGTCGCCAGCCAGAAGTGCCAGGACACGAGGCTCAGGCTATACAGCCGTTCGCGGTTCCACAGGCGCGGCACGAGGAAGTAAAGCGCGCCGAAGGTGATCATGCCGTTCCAGCCAAGCGCGCCGGAGTGGACGTGACCAATGGTCCAGTCGGTGTAGTGCGACAGCGAGTTCACCGCCTTGATCGACATCATCGGACCTTCAAAGGTCGACATGCCGTAGAAACCGATGGACACCACCATCATGCGGATGATCGGATCGGTGCGCAGCTTGTCCCAGGCGCCCGAAAGCGTCATCAGGCCGTTGATCATGCCACCCCACGACGGCATCCACAGCATGATCGAGAACACCATGCCCAGAGTCGAGGCCCAGTCCGGCAGCGCGGTATAGTGCAGGTGGTGCGGACCGGCCCAGATATACAGGAAGATCAGCGCCCAGAAGTGGATGATCGACAGCTTGTAGCTGAAGACCGGACGTTCAGCCTGTTTCGGCACGAAGTAATACATCATGCCCAGGAAGCCAGCGGTCAGGAAGAAGCCCACGGCGTTGTGGCCATACCACCATTGCGTCATCGCATCCTGCACGCCCGAGAACAGCGAGACCGATTTCGACGACAGGAAGCTGACCGGGATTGCGAGGTTGTTCACCACATGCAGCAGCGCCACGGTAACGATGAACGACAGGTAGAACCAGTTCGCCACATAGATATGCGGCTCTTTCCGCATGATCACCGTGCCCAGGAACACCAGCAGGAACGAGACCCAGACCACCACGATCCACCAGTCGATGTACCAGACGGTTTCGGCATATTCCTTGCCCTGCGAGCCGCCCAGTACATAGGAGGTCGCCGCGAGCACGATCATCAGTTGCCAGCCCCAGAACACGAACCACGCCAGATTGCCGCCCCACAGGCGCGCGGCGCTGGTGCGCTGAACGACGTAGAAGGCGGTACAGATCAGGGCGTTGCCCCCGAAGGCGAAGATCACGGCCGAGGTGTGAAGCGGACGCAGGCGTCCGAAGTTCAGAATCCCCTCGACGCCGGGAATGTTGAGTGCGGGGAAAGCCAGCTGGAAGGCGATGACCACCCCCACCAGAAAGCCCACGACGCCCCAGAAGGCCGTCGCAATGACGCCGGCGCGCACCACACCGTCGTTATATTCATTCACGGCTACCGTGACCGGCTCACCCATGCGGCGTGCCACCCAGATAAAGGTGATGGCTGCCGCAAGCATGACGACGATCGCGTTAACCTGATAAGGCAGGTCGTGCGCGTAATTGGCGGCGATCGCGGCGAAGACCGCGACCACGCCAAGCACGACCAGTTTAACGTAATCCCACATTTTGCGTCCCTTCGTCTTGGCCCGGTCCATCCCGCTGGTCGGCGAGTCGCCCGGACGCTTTTCGACTGTCCCGCTTTCGCAGATGCGGCGACAGGTGGCATTGATCCATGTCAACCCAAGGGACCCCGCAGGTTGATCGAAGTCAATGCGGCATGCTGCCCGCGCGGCTATAGTGTCCATTATCCAAACGCGCGAGGAGATTGAGAAAATGAGCTACAAGACCCTCACAACCGTCGTCACTTCGGCAGAGGAGGCGCAAGCCACCATAGCCCCGGTGGCACGGCTTGCGGATGCGCTGGACGCGCATCTTGATGTGCTGGCGCTCGGGGTTGACCGGACCCAGGTCGGCTATGCCTATATCGGGGGTGGCAGCGTCATCCTTCAGGCCGCACTTGACCAGGCCGAGGCCGAGGCCCGTGCCACCGAAGCCGCCGCACGGGCGGCGCTTGAGGAATATTCCGCCGACCAGCGGTGGGCGGTTGAAAGTGCTGTCGCCCAGTTGGGCGCGCTGTCCGATCTGGTATCGCTGAAGGCACGTTTCTCGGATCTGGTTGTTCTGCCCCCGCCCTATGGCAAGGGCAAATCCTCCGAGGCGGAAGCCGTGGTCGAGGCGGCCCTGTTCGAAAGTCAGGCCCCCGTTCTGGTCCTGCCCGAAACAGTCCGCGAAGTCACGATGCCGCAACGCGTGGTCATCGGCTGGAACCAGAGCCGCGAGGCCATGGTGGCAGTGCGCCGCGCCCTGCCCTTCCTGAAAGGCGCGCAGATGGTTAACATCGCCATCATCGACCCGCCGCAGCACGGTCCCGAACGGTCCGACCCCGGCGGCGCGCTGTGTCAGATGCTGGTGCGCCATGGCGTGAAGGCAGAGGTTTCGGTGCTGGCCCGGACCATGCCGCGCATCTCGGACGTGCTGAACCGCCATGTCCGCGACATCGACGCCGACATGCTGGTGATGGGCGCCTATGGCCATTCGCGTTTCCGCGAGGCCATTCTGGGCGGCGCCACCCGCAATATGCTGGAACACGCCGAAGTGCCGGTGCTGATGGCCCACTGATCCCGGCCGCGCCCGCTTTGGCGGGCGCGGGCCTTTTGATCACGCGGAACGGATCTGCCTCTGCCAGTAGGCGTGCAATTCCTCAACCTTCGCGCTTGTCAGCAATGGCATCGCGGGCCGGAGCTGATCTTCCGACCAGTCCCACCACTTCATCTCCAGCAGAAGCGCGACGGCGCTCTCATCGAACCGGCTTCGAATGGTCTTCGCCGGATTGCCCGCCACGATGGCATAGGGCGCGACGTCGCGGGTCACCAGAGCCCGCGTGCCGATCACGGCGCCATCGCCGATCGTCACCCCCGGCATGATGATGGCCTCTGACCCGATCCAGACATCATTTCCAATGACCGTATCCCCTGCGGGACGATAGCCATTTTCCGCGCCATCGAAGGCAGCAACCTCTGGCATCCAGAAAAAGGGAAAGGTGCTGACCCAATCATTCCGGTGGCCCTGATTGCCCGCCATGATGAAGGCCGCCCCCGACCCGATGGAACAGAAGCTGCCGATGACCAGGCGGTCAGCCCCTTCATCCGGCAACAGATATCGCGCACAGTCGTCAAAGCTGTGGCCGTGATAGTATCCTGAATAGTAGCTGAACCGCCCGACAGTGATGTTCGGGTTCGTCACCTGCCGGTCGAGTGTCACCCCGCGGAAGGGGCTGTCAAAATAGTTCTTCATTTGCAGTTCTCTGAATGGACAAGGGTAATCGCGCTCAGGCGAAGAAAGCGCAATCGCGAGGGCGATGCGCTATGGCCCTGCCACAAGGCGCAGGGCGTCCTTCAGATGGTTCGGTCCGCAGATTTCACGGGGTCCTCGAAGACGCTGCACGGAACGCCCGGCAATCATAGGGAAGATGCCGCCGGGCGCAAGTCAGCCCAGCACGCCGCCGTCGCTGTCGTCGCCCGCCTCTTCCAGCAGGAGGTCGAAATCGGGGATGGTGACGTGGCGCTTGCCATCCAGCAGGATGATCCCCTCACGCCGCAGGGCCGAGATCTGGCGGCTGACGGTTTCCAGAGTCAGGCCCAGATAATCGGCCATTTCCTCGCGCGTCAGCGGCAGGTCAAACACCAGCGGCCCCTTCGCCGCCTTCAGCTTCAGCGTCGCGTCGCGCCGGGCGATGATGGCCAGAAGCGAGGCGATCTTTTCCCGCGCCGTCTTGCGCCCCAGAAGCAGCATCCATTCACGCGCGGCGTCCAGCTCGTCCAGCGTCATCTCCAGCAGGCGCTGGCCGATGTGAGGCGTGGACAGCATCATGTCCTCGAACGGCTTCTTGCGGAAACAGCACATCACCAGATCGGTGGTCGCCGTCACATCATAGGCCGCAGTGGACCGGCCGGGCCGCCCGACGAAATCCGATGGCAGCAACAGCCCGACCATCTGGCGACGGCCATCTTCCATCGTCTGCGTCAGTGTGGCGATACCGCTGACAACGGACGCCACGAAATCCATCCGGTCGCCCGACCAGACAACCGTCTGACCGGCCTGATAGGAGCGGTAATATTTGATCTGCTCCAGCCGCGACAGCTCATCCGCCTCGCAGCGGGCACAGACCGCACGGTGTCTGATGGGGCAATCCCCGCACTCGTGATGCACTGGGTGCATGTCCTGCATCGGCATCCCGGTTTCCTGGTCTTGATCTGGGTCAAGGCTGTTGCGCGTTACGCCTTCTAATCTAGTGGCATGGACAAGGAATCGCAACTCACCCGGCTCGGTCTTTTCGACGCGCGTGTGCCCCGCTACACCAGCTACCCCACGGCCCCGCATTTCGGAAACGACGTCAGCCCTGCGCTGTTTACCCGCTGGATCGAGACGATTCCGGCCGGATCTGCAATCTCGCTCTATCTGCATGTGCCGTTCTGCCGGCGCCTGTGCTGGTTCTGCGCCTGCCGCACGCAGGGCACGTCCAGCGACGAGCCGGTGCTGGCCTATGTGCAGACCCTGAAGGCAGAAATCGCGCTCTTGAAGGCGCATCTGCCGCAGGGCGTGCATCTGAGCCGCCTGCACTGGGGCGGTGGCACGCCGACACTGCTGAAGCCCGACATGATCCGCGATCTGGCAGCAACGGTGTTCGATGCGGTGCCGATGGGCGAAGGCGCGGAGTTTTCGGTCGAGATTGACCCCGACGAGGTGGATGCTGTGCGGCTGGACGCGCTGGCGGCAGCGGGGATGAACCGCGCCTCGATCGGCGTTCAGGATTTTGACCCTGAAATTCAGGCCACCATCGGCCGTATCCAACCTTACGATCTGACCAAACGTGTCGCTGACATGATCCGTGACCGTGATGTTCGCAGCCTCAATGCCGATATCCTTTACGGGCTGCCGCACCAGACCCAGGCACGGATTGCCGACAGCGTGCAGAAATTGCTGACACTCTCCCCCGACCGGGTGGCACTTTACGGCTACGCCCATGTGCCTTGGATGAGCCGTCGCCAGCAACTTATCCCCTCGGATGCCATCCCAACCCCGCAGGAGCGGCTGAAGCTGTTTGAAACAGCAGCGCAGCTGTTCGACTGGGACGGATACGAATCCATCGGCATCGACCATTTCGCGCGTCCTGATGACGGGCTGGCGGTAGCGGCCCGGAGCGGCGGCTTGCGGCGGAATTTCCAGGGCTATACCGATGACCGTGCCGATGTGCTGGTGGGGCTTGGTGCCTCCAGCATCTCGCGCTTTCCGCAGGGCTATGCGCAGAACGCCTCGGGCACCTCGGATTACACCAAATCCGTGCGCGCCGGGCATTTCACCACGCATCGCGGCCATGTGTTCAGCGGTGAAGACAAGCTGCGCGGCCGCATCATCGAGGCGCTGATGTGCGACTTCCACGTCTCGCGGGCAGAGTTGCTCCGCGATTTCGCTACCGATGACGCCGCGCTGTCGGCCATGTTCGCGGCGGCGAAGGCTCAGTTCGGCGAAATGGTGCGTGTCGATGCGGACGGCCTGTCCATCCCGGTGCCCGCCCGCCCGCTGACCCGGATGATAGCCCGCACCTTCGACGCCTATGACCATAGCAAGGCCCAGCATTCCGCGGCGATCTGAGGGGGCCGGACCGCCGCTGCAAAGAGGCTGCGCTCCGGCATGACGGGATCGCGCTGCGCTGTGCGGCCACCGCACCGCAGGGCGGTGTTGAAACCCAGACGAGTGCCGAGGGCTGGACGGTGGTTCTGCCCGGCACCGCGACCTCGGGCGAGGCGGCGGGGACGATCAGGATTGACAGCACCCGCTTCACCGGAACTTTTTCGGCGGTGAGGACGGCTTGATCTGGTTTCTCGACCCCGAACAGCAGGCCGCACTGCGCAACGGCACACACCTGACCGCCCTGGCAGGAACGCTTGCGGCGCTGACGGGCTTGGCGGCGGCGATGCGGAAGGTGCAGGAATGCCTTGAGCGCGAGGGCGTGGCCCCCTGAACCCCGCTCCCCTCGATTCCTGACCCTCAGGCCGAAGGGCCGAAGCTTTCCACCCACTCCACCATCTGCGGCAGGCAGACCGTGCGCAGGTCATAGCCTTTGACAATGGTTTCACGCGCGGCGCGTCGAAGGTCCATGAACCGTTCGGGCCGCGCAAGCGCACGGGTGATCATCTTCGACCAGCCCTCGACATCGAAGAAATCGACCAGACGGCCATTCACCCCGTCTTCGATCAGTTCGGCCACCGGCGCGGTGCGCGAGCCCACGACCATGCATCCGGCGCCCATCGCCTCCAGCATCGACCAGCTCAGCACGAAAGGATAGGTCAGATAGGCGTGCACGCGGCTGACCTGCATCATGCTGACAAAGGTGGGATACGGCACCTTGCCCATGAAATGCACCCGCGACATATCCAGCCGGTCCTTCACCTGATCCAGATAGATGTTCTTCCAGCTTTGGCCCTCGGGCGCGGGACGGCCATAGCTGACCTCATCACCGCCCACGATCACCACCTGCGCCTCCGGCCGTTCGGCCATGATGGCGGGCAGCGCCCGCATGAAGGTGTGATAGCCGCGATAGGGTTCCAGATTGCGGTTCACGAAGGTCAGCACCTCGTCCCCCGCCTTCAGAACCCTGCCATTCGGAAGCGTCAGCGTTGCGGTCGGATCGGGCTTCATCACGCCGGTATCCACACCGTCGAAGATGACCTTGATCCGTTCTCGCAGGATCGGCGGATAGGTGCTGGCCTGCCAGCGCGTCGGCGACAACCCTGCATCGGCATGCAGCAGCGCCTGCCCCAGATGCGTGGTGCGGCCCTGGGCGATGATGACCTGATCGAAATTCGGGCGGTCGAATTCGGGATCAAACCCGACATCCGCGCCACGGCCCTTGTAGTAAAATTCGGCATAGACCAGCAGCTTCGCCTCGGGCCAGACCTCTTTCAGAAACAGCGTCTCGCCCCAGCCGGAATGGCCGAAGATCACGTCGGGAACATAGCCCTGCTCGCGCATCTGCATCGCGGCGCGGGCCACGGTGACGCCGCGGTCGCTCATCTGTGTGTAGTTGCGGCCCAGACGGCAGGCCTGCGGATCGGGCGCCGGGCTGTTGTGGCGATATTTCACAACCCGGATTTCAGAGCTTCGGTTGTTGGTCGTATCCGTCAGCGCGATGCAGTCATGGCCACGCCGCTGCATTTCCGGTGCCAGATGCAGGAACTGGGCAGGGAAATTCTGGTGAACGAAAAGAATTTTCATGCAATGCCTCGTCACGCGCCGAAAGCGGCGGCCATCAGGGCACGGGTATACTCGGTTTGCGGTGTCTCGAACACCGCCTGCCCGTCTCCGGCTTCCACAACGTCGCCATTCCGCATCACCAGAACCTTGTGCGACAGCGCCCGCACCACCCGCAGGTCGTGGCTGATGAACAGATAGGCAAGGCCGTATTTGCGCTGCAACGCGCGCAGCAGGTCGACGATCTGCACCTGCACCGTCATGTCCAGCGCCGATGTCGGTTCATCCAGCACCACCAGTTTCGGCCGCAGGATCATGGCGCGTGCCACCGCGATGCGCTGGCGCTGCCCGCCGGAAAATTCATGCGGGTAACGCCCCATGGCGGCCGGGTCCAGCCCGACCTCAACCATGATGTCGCTGACCATCTCGCGCCGGTTGCGACCCGGTTCAAGACCGTGAACGCCCAGACCTTCGGCAATGATCTCCTCCACCGTCATCCGGGGGCTGAGCGATCCGAAAGGGTCCTGAAACACGATCTGCATGTCACGGCGCAAGGGGCGCAGCTGGCGGCTGTGCCAGCCCGAGATTTCCTGGCCCATGAACACGATCCGCCCTTCCGAACCGATCAGCCGCATGATGGCCAGCGCCAGCGTCGTCTTGCCAGAGCCGCTTTCACCGACGATGCCCAGCGTCTCGCCCGCGCGGACAGAGAGGCTTGCGTCGTTCACCGCCTTCACATGGCCGGTGACCTTGCGCATGAGGCCGCTGTGGATCGGGAACCAGACGCGCAGGTTTTCGGTGCGCACCAGTTCGGGCGCACCCTCGGGCACCGGATCGGGGCGGCCCTTCGGTTCTGCCGCCAGCAGCTTCCGGGTATAGGGGTGCTGCGGATTGGCAAAGATTTCGGCTGCGGGCCCCTGTTCGACAACCTCGCCGTCCTTCATCACGCAGACACGGTCGGCGATGCGCCGCACGATCCCCAGATCATGCGTGATGAACAGCATCGACAACCCTTCGCTGCGCTTCAGATCCGCCAGAAGGTCAAGGATCTGCGCCTGAATCGTCACATCGAGCGCGGTGGTCGGCTCATCCGCGATCAGCAGTTCCGGCCCGTTGGCCAGTGCCATGGCGATCATCACGCGCTGCCGCTGCCCACCCGAAAGCTGATGCGGATAAGATCCCAGCCGGCTTTCGGCATCGCGGATACCGACCTTGTTCAACAGATCGACAACCCGCGCCCGCGCCGCCTGTCCCCGCAGCCCCTGATGCAGCGCAAGGCTTTCGGTCAGCTGCTTTTCGATCGTGTGCAGCGGGTTCAGGCTGGTCATCGGCTCCTGAAAGATGAAGCTGATGTCATTGCCCCGGATACGGCGCAGATCCGCCTCGGGCGCGCCCACCATTTGCGTGCCCTGATAGGTGATGGAGCCCTCCATCATCGCGCTGTCAGGCAAAAGTCCCACGGTGGACAGCGCCGTCACCGACTTGCCCGACCCGCTTTCCCCCACCAGCGCGACCGTCTCGCCCCGGTCGACGCTGAAGCTCACATCCCGCACCGCATGGACGATGCGGCCGTCCTGCCGAAAGCGCACGTTCAGCTTTTCAACGGACAGAACGCTCATCGGAAGGTCTTTCTGGGGTCGAAAGCATCGCGCACGCCTTCAAAGATGAAAACCAGCAGCGACAGCATCAGGGCGAAGGTGGTGAAGGCGGTAAAGGCCAGCCAGGGTGCTTGAAGGTTGTCCTTGGCCTGTTGCGTCAACTCGCCCAGCGAGGGGGCCGAGGCTGGCAAACCAAAGCCCAGAAAATCCAGCGCGGCTAGCGTGCCAATGGTGCCGGTGACAAGGAAGGGCAGCATGGTCAGCGTCGCGACCATCGCATTGGGCAGCACATGGCGCACCATGATCACCCGGTCAGGTACGCCCAGCGCCCGCGCCGCGCGCACATATTCAAAATTGCGCGCGCGCAGGAATTCGGCCCGCACCACGCCGATCAGCGAGGTCCAGCCAAACAGCACCATCAGCCCGATCAGGAGCCAGAAGCTCATCTGCCAGATCGCGCCGACGATGATGATGATGTAAAGCGAGGGCGTGGCGCCCCAGATTTCAATCACGCGCTGGAAGGTCAGATCGACCCAGCCACCAAAATAGCCCTGCACCGCCCCTGCCGCGATACCGATGACACTGGTCAGCGCGGTCACGATCAGGGCGAAACTGATCGACAGGCGGAAGCCATAGATCACCCGCGCCAGCACATCGCGCGCGGTGTCATCAGTGCCCAGCCAGTGCTGCGCATCGGGGGCCGAAGGCGCAGCCCCGCCCAGATCGTTGATCGTGTTATAGCTGTAGGGGATCGGTGCCCAAAGCAGCCAGCCGGGCACCACCGGCTGCCCGTCCACCGCACCGGCCCTGGCCTGCGTCAGCACCCCTTCAGGATCGTCCCAGCAGGCTTCCGCCCCCTGCGCGACGATCAGGCATTGCACCTCGGGGTCTCGATAGGCGGCTTCGGTCTGGAAGTCGCCGCCGAAGGTGGTTTCGGGGTAGAACTTCAGGAAGGGCGTGTAATACTCCCCCTTGAAACTGACCAGCAGCGGCTTGTCATTGGCGATCAGCTCCGCTCCCAGTGACAGGCCGAACAGCACGGCAAAAATCCACAGCGACCAGAAGGCCCGGCGATTGGCCTTGAAATTGCGCCAGCGGCGCTGGTTCAGCGGCGAAAGCGCCATGGTCAGCCCCTCCGCTCAAAATCAATGCGCGGATCGACCAGCACATAGGTCATGTCAGAAATGATCCCGACCACCAGCCCCATCAGCCCGAAGATGAACAGCGTCCCGAACAGCACCGGATAATCGCGGTTCACCGCCGCCTCGAAGCCAAGGCGACCAAGGCCATCCAGCGAGAAGATCGTCTCGATGATGATGGACCCGCCGAAGAACACGCTGATGAAGACCGCCGGAAAACCGGCGATGACGATCAGCATGGCATTGCGGAACACATGGCCATACAGCACACGGCTTTCCGTCAGCCCCTTGGCCCGTGCCGTCATCACATATTGCTTGCGGATTTCATCCAGAAAGCTGTTTTTCGTCAGGAGCGTCAGTGTGGCAAAGCTGGAAATGGTGGAGGCGGTGACCGGCAGCACGATATGCCACAGGTAATCCGTGATCTTGCCCCAGAGGCTCATCTGGCTCCATCCATCCGAGGTGAGGCCCCTGAGCGGGAACCACTGCCAGTAAGAGCCGCCCGCGAACAAAACCAGCAGCAGGATGGCAAACAGGAAGCCCGGAATCGCATAGCCCACGATGATCATGGCCGAGGTCCAGGTGTCGAAAGCAGACCCGTCGCGCACCGCCTTGCGGATGCCCAGCGGAATGGAAATCAGATAGGCAATCAGCGTGGACCACAGGCCCAGCGTGATCGAGACCGGCATCTTTTCCAGCACCAGATCGGTGACGCTGATCGACCGGAAGTAGCTTTCGCCGAAATCGAAGCGCAGGTAATTGCCCATCATGATTCCAAAGCGTTCCAGCAGCGGGATCGGCTCCTTGTGGCATTCGGGCGCGCGGGTGCTGACCGGGCCGGTATAACCCTCGGCACAGATGATACGGGCAAAGCCGAACTGCGCCTCCAGATCATCAATGAAATCGGCGGGCAGACCGCGCGCACCGATATAGCCGGACTCGTTGCCCGCCCCCGCTGCGGGCGCCCCGCCCGACCCGGCATCTCCGCCCCCGCCGGAAATCGACTGAAAGGCATCGCCCGCGCCATCCAGCCGGGCCAGAACCTGTTCCACCGGCCCGCCGGGCACGAACTGGGTCAGCACGAAATTGATGACCATGATCCCGAGCAGGGTCGGAATGATCAGCAGAAGCCTGCGCAGCAGATAGGCGCCCATGTCAGCGCAGCGCCCCCTGGGCCTTCATGACGCCCAGCTTCGCCTCGTCCATCCACCACAACCCGTCGCCGCGCGAATAGGGCGGCTGCTCCGGCGGGCGGCCGAAGACATCCCAATAGGCGACCAGATACTTGCCGCTGTACCAGTTCGGCACCCAGATCTGCTTGAACCGCAGCACCCGGTCCAGCGCCTTGGCGCGCACAGTCAGTTCCTCGCGGGTTTTCGAGGCGATGACCAGTTCGACCAGGTCGTCCAGCACCGGATCGGCAACCCCGCTGAGATTGGCCGAGCCCTTGGCATCGGCGGATTCGGTGGTGAAGAACTGGCGCAATTCGACCGAAGGGGTTTGCGACATCACGAAACGACCGCTGATGATGTCGTATTCGAAATCCTCTTGCCGCTGCTGCATCTGCGCCGCGTCGATATGGGTCAGCCGTGCGTCGATGCCCAAGGCCCTGAGGTTGGCGATATAGGGGTTCAGCACGCGATCGAACGAAGGCTGATCCTCGATGAATTCCAGCGTGAACACCTGCCCCTTGTCATTGCGGCGCAGCCCGCCCTCGCCCACTTTCCAGCCCGCCTCGTCCATCAGGGCAGAGGCCTGGCGCAGGATCTTGCGATCAAGCTGCCGCAGCTTGCCGGTCGCGGGGTCTGTCGCCTCGTAAACCGGCGGCTCGTAGGCCGGTTCGGTGAAGATTTCAGGCGGCAGCCGGTCGCGGAATTGCTCCAGCACCGCAAGCTCCTCGCCCTCTGGCAGGCCCTCGGCTTGCAGGGGCGAGTTTTCAAAGAAGCTGTCGGTGCGTTTGTAAAGATCGAAGAACAGCGTCTGGTTCGACCATTCGAAGTTGAACATCATGCCCAGCGCCTGCCGCACCCGCGGATCGGCAAACTTCTCGCGCCGCAGGTTGAACCAGAAGCCCTGCGTGCCCGAGGGGTTGTTGTCGGCCAGTTCCTCGCGCTTGACCCAGCCCTTCTTCAGCGCGGGAAAATCATAGGCCGTTGCCCAGATCAGCGAGGAAAACTCCTGCTGCAACAGATAGCCACCGGATTTGAACGCCTCGAAGGCCGCCGTGGTATCGGCGTAGTATTCGTAGGTGTAGCAGTCGAAATTCGCACCCCCGATGTTCACCGGCAGGCTGGCACCCCAGTAATCGGGGTTACGGCAATAGGTGATCGACCGTCCGGGCTTCACATCCTTCACCACAAACTGACCCGAGCCGACCGGCGGCACCAGCGTCGAGGCGGTGAAATCCACCTTATCGTAATAATGTTTCGGCAGGATCGACAGCCCCCCCGCCAGTGCGGGCAGGTCACGGGTGGCGACGCCGGGCCGGAAGGTGAACTTCACGCGATGCGGGTCCAGCGCCTCGACCTTTTCAATGTCCTTGAGCGCCACCTTGTAGCTGGGCGCGCCCTTGTCCAGCAGCACCTCGTAGGTGAATACCACATCCGCCGCCGTGATCGGCTCACCATCCGAAAAGGTTGCCTCGGGGCGCATGTTGAAGATCACCCACGACCTGTCTTCGGGGTATTCGAGGCTGGACGCCACCAGCCCGTAAGAGGCATCGGGTTCGTCGGGCGAACCGCTCATCAGGCTGTCATAAAGCAGCCCAAGCCCCTGCGCAGGTTCGCCTTTCAGGATGAAGGGATTCAGGCTGTTGAAGGTAGAGCTGGCGCCGGTGCCACGAAAGCTCATGGTGCCGCCCTTGGGCGCATCCGGATTCACATAGTCGAAATGCGCGAAATCGACCGGATATTTCAGATCCCCGAAGGTCGAGATGCCATGCGCATGGATCACCTTTTCCTCGGCCGAAACAGGCGCTGCCGCCACAACCGCCAGCAACCCCGGCCCGATCACCCGCATCGGATGAAACTTGCGGCGGATCGGGCGGGCTGGGGTGTGCGGCATGAAACTCTCCTGCGGCCTTCTTGGCGTGCGTTTGGCCTGAGAGTAACGGAAATTCCCCTGCCCTCAAGGCGCGTTTGCGTTATCCGGGGCGCGTTTGCGTTATCCGTCGTGAATGCCGCAAATGAAAAGGCCACCCGCAAGGGGTGGCCCGACCATTGCGCAAGAAGCGCGGGATCACGGATGTGCGGTCGCCAGCCAGGCGATCAGATTCGCACGGTCGTCGATCTTCGGCAGACCGGCGAAGGACATCTTGGTGCCCGGCGCATAGCCTTTCGGGTTGGTCAGGAAATGTTCCAGATTCTCGGGGGTCCAGGTGTCGCCCGCCATCGCCTTCAGCGCGTCCGAATAGCCGAAGCCCTCGACCGAGGCTTTCGCACGGTTCACGACGCCGTCCAGATGCGGGCCGGTGCTGTTGGTGCCATCGACCTTGTGGCAGGCCTTGCACTTAGCGAAAACCTTCTCGCCCTTGGCCGGATCGGCGGCGGCATAGACTTCGTCCCACGAGGGGCCGGCCTCTGCGCCTGCGTCACCTGCGCCGCCGGCATCGGCGACCTCGATCACATAGCTTTGCGATTCTTCGCCTTCGCCATGGCCACCTTCCATCGAATACAGCGCCGTGGCAGCCCAGTTGCCCAGAAGGAACACGAGCAGCGACCCGCAGACCGCACCCAGCACCTTCGTGAAAGTCATCGTGTCGAACATGTCGCGTCCCGTTTTGGCATGAAGCTGAGGGGGCTTCTATCCGCTTCCCCGCACGGGTTTCAAGGTGTAGTAGCACCTCCGGCCCCGTAAATGCGGCGATTTGACCACGCGAGGGGCAGGAAGGAAAGCAGACATGACCGGACGCATCGCTTTTCAGGGGGAACTGGGCGCCTATTCGCATCAGGCCTGCGCACAGGCGCGCCCCGGATTCACCCCGGTGCCCTGCACCACCTTCGAGGATGTGGTGGAGATGACGCGCGCGGGCGAGGTGGATCTGGGGATGCTGGCGGTGGAAAACTCCACCTACGGCCGGGTCGCCGACGTGCACAGCCTGCTGCCCAAGGCCGGGCTGCATATCGTGGACGAGGCCTTCGTCCGGGTGCACGTCAACCTTCTGGGTGTCAGGGGCGCAAAGCTGGACGAGGTGCGCGAGGCGCATGGCCATGTGGTGATCCTGCCGCAATGCGCGCAGTTCCTGCGCGAGCGTAGCATCCGGGGCGTCGTCAGCAGCGACAATGCCCGCGCCGCCCGTGAAGTGGCCGAGGCAGGCAATCCGGCCCGCGCCGCGCTGGCCAGCGAGCTGGCGGCCGAAATCTATGGTCTGGACGTGCTGGCCCGCCATATCGAGGATCAGGCCAACAATACCACCCGCTTCCTTGTGATGAGCCGCACCCCCGACCACAGCCGCCGCGCCGCGCGGATGATCACGACCTTCACCTTCCGCGTCCGCAACATTCCCGCCGCACTGTACAAGGCAATGGGCGGCTTTGCGACCAACGGCGTCAACATGACCAAGCTGGAAAGCTATATGGTCGGCGGCAGCTTCACGGCGACCGAGTTCTATGCCGACATCGAGGGCCATCCCGAGGATGCGCATGTGGCCCGCGCGCTGGAAGAGCTGCGCTATTTCACCACGAACATGAACATTCTGGGGGTCTATCCGGCCGATGAAAGCCGGGTCTGATCCGGGACCGGGGCCGCATCCGGCGGCCCCCTGCTCTCAGCGGCGGATGCGGTAGCGCTCTTCGATCTCGTTGCAGATCAGACCAACCCGCGCCTCGTATTTCCGTTCGATCTTGTTGCGCGCCAGTTTCATCGACTGGATGAACACCCGCGCCGCCAGCGTGCGCGGCTTCACCTCGGAGGTGATGGTCACGCGGGTGCGGCGCGACGACAGTTCGACGAAATCCAGCGTGACGCCTGCGTCAAAGGTGGTGGCGATGATCTGGAAACCCAGATTGTTTGGCTGGTCCACCGAGACCAGCTTGACCGCCACACGGCGCGGGCGGCTGCGATAGACGAAGCTGACATTCCACACCATGCCTGGCGCGAAGCCCTGAATCCGGTCGGACCGCACCACCTCGGCCCCGCGGCGCATGGCAGACCGTTCCCAGTGTCCGGTATCGGCAAAGGCGCCATAGACGAAATCCAGCGGCGCCTCGATGTCCTCGCGTGTGGTCAGCTTCATTCATTCCTGCCTCTCCGGGGCTGCCGCTTGTCCCCTTTTGCCTGTTATCGTGTAAGTTTCCGATTAAAAAAGTCGGTCTGCAAGCCAGTTCGACAGCAGAAAATGCGCAATCGAGCCCTTGCGGGCCGGATGTATCACAGGATGCGCGCCAGCCATCGCCTCCATCAGTTCCTCGCGGCTTACCCACAAGGCATCTTCCAGTTCGACCGGGTCCAGCGTGATCGTCTCGCTGAGCGCCTCGCCCGCACAGCCGATCATCAGCGAGGCCGGAAAGGGCCAGGGCTGACTGGCAAGGTAGCGCACCGCACCGACGCGGATGCCGGTTTCCTCGGCCACCTCGCGGCGCACGGCGGCCTCGACCGTCTCGCCCGGCTCCATGAAACCGGCAAGGCAGGAGTACATTCCCTCGGGCCAGCCCGGCGAGCGGCCCAGCAGCGCCCGGTTCCCCCGCGTGATCAGCATGATCACCACAGGATCGGTGCGCGGAAAATGCTGGGCGCCGCATTGCGCGCAGGCACGTTGCCAGCCCGCATTGACCATCTCGGTCGCTGCCCCGCAGGCCGCGCAGAACCCGTGAGAACTGTGCCAGCCCAGGATCGCCCGCGCCGTCGCGGCCAGCTCGGCCTCTCGCGCTGTCAGCCGCGTCATCTCGGCCCGCAATTCGGCAAAGCCATGGTCTGCCGCAAGTTGCGGGTGACGGATGCGGCTTTGATCCAGAAAGGCGGGTGTCGGCGCCCCTTCGGCAGGCACCCAGCCCGGCAGGTCGACCGCGAAGCGCGCAATGCCGTCGTCCAGCCCAAGAAAGACCGGCGCCGGAAGGCCTGCGACAAGCGGATGATCGGCAGCCACCCAGACCAATCCGCCCGTATCCGCCACCGGAATGCGCCCGCGCCACAGCACCAGCACCTGCCCGCCCCCGGCGCGCAGCCGGGTCAGCGCCTCGGCATCGCCGCGCAGATGCGCCGCGCGAACCAGCCCCGAGCCGCCGAAAGTCACGGTTTCCGAATGGCGCATCCGATCCTCCCGCGCGCTGCCCTGCGCCGCTTTCTGGCACGAGCCGGGGCATGACGCAAACCCGCAACGACAGGACTGCGCCAATCGCAACCCAGAGTGGAAATATTCTCGTTGCAAGATTGACAGCCGCAAAGTCCCACCGGCTAGATAGGCCGTTAGACAGACCCAAAGACATTTCCCGCATCCGCTATCATGCGGAGAAAACAGGAAAAGCATGCCCTCAGACCGCAACGCGCCGGTGCCCGCGCCTGCTGCTTCGCCCCTCACCGCACGGCTGCGCATTCTGGCCACGACCGATGTGCATTCGCATGTTCTGGGCTATGATTATTACGCGGATCAGGAGCGGGACGATATCGGGCTCGCTCGGGTTGCGACCCTGATCGCGCAGGCCCGCGCCGAGGCGCCGGACAGTCTGCTGTTTGACAATGGCGATTTCCTGCAAGGCAATCCGCTGGGCGATTTCGCGATGCAGCAAGTGCTCACGCCCGACAGCGGCCCGCATCCCGCGCTGATCGCGATGAACCACCTTGGCTATGACGCTGCCACGCTGGGCAATCACGAATTCAACTTCGGGCTGGAGCGGCTGATGGCGGCGCTGAAGGCCGCACGGTTTCCGGTCGTGACCGCAAATGTGACCTGCAGGCAGCCCACCGCGCCGCTGCTGCCGCCGTGGTGTCTGCTGCGGCATGAACTGACCGGGTCGGATGGCCAGCGACATGCGATCCGAATCGGAGTCATCGGTTTCGTGCCCCCTCAGATCGTGCAATGGGACCGGAATGTTCTGGAGGGGCGCGTAGAGACGCAGGATATTCTCGCCTCTGCGGCCGCGCAGGTGCCGGAATTGCGTGCGGCCGGGGCGGATATCGTGATCGCGCTGGCGCATTCCGGGCTTGGCCCCGCCGATGCCGGGTTCAATGCCGAGCATGCCGCGACCGACCTTGCGCGTTTTCCGGGGATAGATGCGATCATCGCGGGGCACAGCCATCTGCCCTTTCCGGGGCCGGGATATCCTGTCGCCCCCGGCATGGATCTGAAGCGCGGGCTGGTTTTCGGGCGGCCTGTGGTGCTGCCGGGCCACTACGCCTCCCATCTGGGGGTGATCGACCTTGACCTTGCGCATGACCCGAGGCGGGGCTGGCAGGTGACGAAGGGCCATGCGCACCTGCGACCCTCCGCCGGAATATCCCCGGACCCATCCCTCACCGCTGCGGTTGCGGCGGATCATGCCGCGATACTGACCCATATCCGTCGCCCCGCCGGTCAGACCGCCGTGGCCCTGCACAGCTACTTTGCCACGATCACGCCCTCGGCCGTACTGGATGTTGTCGCCGAGGCGCAGGCCAGCTATGTGCGTCACCAGCTTCGGGACCAGCCCGAGGCCGATCTGCCCCTGCTGTCTGCCGCCTCTCCGTTCAAGGCGGGTGGACGCGGCGGCCCCGGTAACTATACCGACATCCCCGCAGGCCCGCTTGCCCTGCGGAATATCGCGGATCTTTACATCTACCCGAACACGATTGCCGTCTTGAAGCTGAGCGGGGCGGAAATCGCTGACTGGCTGGAAAACGCGACCGGCATCTACCGCGAGATCGCGCCCGGCAGCCGGGATACCCCACTGATCGACGAGGATTTCCCGAGCTATAACCATGATCACATCCTCGGCCTGAGCTATCGGATCGACCTCAGCCAGCCCGCCCGTTACGACCGCCATGGCGCGCTGGTGCATCCCGGAGCCCGGCGCATCCAGGACCTGTGCCATCAGGGACAGCCGGTGCGGCCCAAACAGACATTCCTGCTGGCGACCAACAGTTACCGCGCGGCAGGCTGCGGCGGCTATCTCGCGGCGCGGCCCGAACGTATGGTGCCCGAACGTCTGGTGGATGTGGGCCACGCCATGATCCGCGACATCCTGCTGCGCCATTTCGCCAGCCCCCCTGCCACTGCCAGCCAGACGACTTCCTTCAGCTTTCTGCCGCTGCCTGGCACCAGCGTGACCTTCGACACCGCACCCGAGGCCACCCGTCATCTGGCAGAGGTGGCCCATCTGCACCCGGAACCTCTTGGCACCACCCCCGAAGGCTTCGCCCGCTTCCGTCTGCACCTGTGATCGGCTAGACCTCGGACGCGAAACGGGCCAGCGACGGGGAATGCGATGTTCGATGCGGTGATCTTCGATCTGGACGGCACATTGATCGACACGGAATCCGTCGCCATGCGGACCGGGCGCGGCGTTCTGTCCGATATGGGGCTGATCGCGGGTGACGATCTGTTCCACGATCTGATCGGCAAGGACGGCCCCAGCGGCCAGCTTCTGCTGCAGGCGTGGTTTCCGCAGACGGATGTCGCCGATCTTGTCCGGCGCTGGGATGCCGCCTTCCACGCCGCCCTCGACGGTGATGTGCCCCTGAAGCCCGGCGCCCGCGAGATTCTGGAGCTTATCAACCTGCCGATGGCACTCTGCACCTCTTCGGCGCGCGAAAGCGGCCTGCGCAAGCTGGAGATGGCGGGCCTGTCGCGCCATTTCCGCCATGTCATCACCCGCGATGACGTGAGCGCGCCAAAGCCGCATCCCGAGCCATATCTGCTGACCGCCGCGCGGCTGGGTGTCGCCCCAGCGCGCTGTCTGGTGTTCGAGGACAGCGAAACCGGCGCCCGCTCCGCCCGCGAGGCAGGCTGCGTAGTGGTGCAGGTGCCTGACATCCTGCCGACTGAGGGGGTTCATGCCAATCATGTGGCCGAAAACCTGCTGGAAGGCGCACGTCTGGCCGGGGTGATCTGACATGAGCAGCCGCTGGATCAGGCGCCTTCTGACTGCCGCCGCGCTCCTTGCCTTGCTGGCGGTGCTGGGGTCGGCATGGTTTGCGCATCGGCTGATGGTCGAGGTACTGACCGGCCGCGCCTTCTCGGCGCTGGCTCAGCCTGAAATAGACGATCCGCTGAAAATCGGCTATCGCGGCGATCCGGGGCGCGCTTTCGGGATGGCGTGGCAGGGCGTCGAACTGGAGACGCCGCTGGGCCCCGCCCCCGCATGGTTAATCCCTGCCCCCGGCGCAGATGGCAAACGGCTTGCTATCTTCGTTCATGGGATCGGCGGCGCGCGCGAGGACGGCTACCCTTTCCTGCCGCAACTGCATCAGGCGGGTCTGCCCGTTCTGCTGATCACCTATCGCAACGACGCGGGCGCCCCGCCCGCCCCTGACGGCCTGCATGCCTTCGGCCTGACCGAATGGCGCGACCTGGAGGCGGCTTATGACTGGGCGAAAAGTCAGGGCTATGACTCGGTACTGCTGGTCGCAGCCTCGATGGGGGGCAGCATCGCCGGACAGTTTCTGGCCCGGTCCGACCGTGCCAGGATGACCGCTGGCGTGGTTCTGGATGCCCCCGCGCTGGATTTTCCCGCCACACTGCGCCACATCACCCGCCGGATGGCGCTGCCTCTGGGTGGGATCGGAACCGCGCTGGCCCTGCCCGCCTTCGGCTTCAGCCACGGGCTTGATCTGTCACAGGCGCGGGTGACAAATGCCTTTATCGCCTTCAAGGGTCCGCTGCTGATCTTTCATGGCGAGGCGGACCGGATCGTACCACCTGAAACCAGCAAGGCCCTGCTGGCCGCACGCGGCGGCGACACCGTTCTGGTTCTCACCCCCGGCGACCACCTGCAAAGCCGCGACACCGCGCCCGAGCGGTTCAGGACCGCCCTGACCAAGCTGATCGCCGCCCTGCCCCGCTAAACGCGAGGGCTTGCAGAATCCCGCCACCTTGCCTATGTGATGCCTCGAGAGGTTGGCGCGGGCGAGCGCCTCGCCAACCCGGTCAGGTCCGGAAGGAAGCAGCCGTAACGAGCCCCGCTTGGGTCGTTGTCCAGCCTCTCACCCAATTACGCCTAAGCCATTGACGCGAAATAGCGCCCCTGACCTCAGGGGTTTGACGCCATTTGTACCGGCCTCCAGGGCAGGTTCGGGAAAGTGAATGCCTGAACCGCCCTGCACAGATCGCGCATCCAGACGGTTTCGATGCGCCGCTGACGGTCTGCGAGATATCCCCGCCCGCAGCCTGATGGCCCGGATGGTATTCCGCGCAGGCTGCAAAAGCCGGAAGCGGGGTTTCGGACCAACGCATGGCCGCGCAAAGGGATGAAACAGGCCGGGCATGCAGGTTCTGACCGCATGCAAAAAGCCCCGCCATGCAGGCATGGCGGGGAGGTGTGCCCCCGGCGGACCGGGGCACAGGCGTAACTTTTGAGCTTATGGGAAACGGCGCCTCAGTGATGCTGGCGCTCGTCAGCCTCCATCTCGGCGCGGATCTGCTGGCGCAGGATATCAATGGGGATCATCTTGCCATCCCGCTTGAAGTGCCAGTAGGTCCAGCCATTGCAGGAAGGCGCCTTTTCATAGGCCGCCCCGACCTGATGGATCGAGCCCTTGACCTCGTTCCCGATCAGCGTGCCATCGGCGCGGACCTTGGCCTTGAAGCGGTTGCCGACGGAATAAAGCTCTTCCCCCGGACGCAGCATGCCACGTTCGACCACCTGACCAAAGGGCACACGCGGCTCGGCCCGCTTGCTGCCGGTGACTTCCAGCCCCGAGGCATCGAACTTGCGGATACGCGCGATACGTTCGGTGGCAACCTTGCGGTAGCTTTCCTCCCGCTCGATCCCGATGAAATCACGGCCCAGCATCTTGGCCACCGCGCCGGTGGTGCCCGTGCCGAAGAATGGGTCGAGGACCACATCGCCGGGGTTGGTAGTGGCGATCAGGATGCGGTGCAGCAGGCTTTCGGGCTTCTGCGTCGGATGCGCCTTGTCGCCGTTTTCATCCTTCAGCCGTTCATGCCCGGTGCAGATCGGCAGTACCCAGTCGCTGCGCATCTGCACACCGTCATTGAGCGCTTTCAGCGCCTCGTAGTTGAAGGTGTATTTGGCCGCCTCATCGCGGCTGGCCCAGATCAGCGTTTCATGCGCGTTGGTCAGACGTTTGCCGCGGAAGTTGGGCATCGGGTTGGTCTTGCGCCAGACCACATCGTTCAGCATCCAGTAGCCCGCATCCTGCATGGCGACGCCGACGCGGAAGATGTTGTGATAGCTGCCGATCACCCAGATTGCGCCGGTCGGCTTCAGCAGGCGCCGCGCAGCGGTCAGCCAGTCGCGGGTGAAGCGGTCGTAGGCCGAGAAGCTGGAGAACTGGTCCCAGTGATCATCGACCGCATCCACCTTGCTGTTGTCGGGACGATGAAGCTCGCCCTTCAGCTGAAGGTTATAGGGCGGATCTGCGAAAATCAGATCCACCGAGCCGGCCGGAAGGCTGTTCATGGCCTCGATACAGTCACCGGCAATGATCTGGTTAAGCGGCAGGCCGGGGGCCTCCGCACGGGTCTTCTTGATCGTCATTACTGCCTCGGTCTGCGGCCTCTGCGGGCCGTTATCTTGTGTCCCAAGATGAGTCAGAGACGATTCCCCGTCAAATTCTTTTTTGAATCAACGAGTTATAGAAACGTCTTGATACAAGATATTGTGGACCGGGCGGAACGAACGCCTATGATGAGGGGTCACCCCAAAATCTAGAAGCGCCTGAAGGTGGTCCCTGGTCGGGTAACCGGCATTGCGCTCCCAGCCGTAGCCGGGGTGCTGTTGCGCCAAATCCACCATGATGCGATCGCGTGCCACTTTGGCAACAATCGAGGCGGCTGCGATGGACAGGCTGCGCCCGTCCCCCTTCACCACGGCCTGTCCCGCGCAGGGGAGGCCGGGGGGCAGGCGGTTGCCATCGACCAGAACGAAGCCCGGCGCCACGGCCAGCGCGGCGACAGCGCGGCGCATGGCCAGAAAGCTGGCCTGAAGGATATTGAGCGCGTCGATCTCCTCGACGCTCGCGTGACCGATGCCGACCAGTGCCGAAGCCTGAATTTCTTCGGCGAGCCGTTCGCGCGTCGCAGATGACAGGGTCTTGCTGTCGGATATGCCTTCCGGCAGATGCGCGTGATCGAGAATCACAGCCGCTGCGGTAACAGGCCCGCAAAGCGGACCACGCCCGACTTCATCCACGCCGGCAATCGGGCCGGGGAAGCGGGACAGGGCCTCATCCTCAAGGCTCAGATCGGGAACCGGACGAGCCACGGATCAGACGTCACAGGCGCGATGCGCCGGTTCCGACAGTTCCAGCTTGCAGGTCGTCGTGGCATTTCCCTGCCCCGGAAGGGCGGACAGCGTCAGGGCAATCATCACCGCGAGTGCGGCCATCATGGTCAGGGCGAAACGGGTCTGCGGCGAAAGCCGCCCCCGGTGACGGGGTTGGGTCATCTGAAATCTCCTGTTCTTCTGCTCTGCGTCGATGCCGGCGACTCATGGTTCGCCAGTCATTGCAGGCATATTCGCCCGGCGCCGCAGGACAGGCAATGACACGGCCGCGTTATCCGATAACAACGGCCAATCTCCGCTCAGGTTATTGAATTACAGGCGCTTCCCCCTCAGTATGCAAAGACCCTAACCGGAGCCTGCGCCATGATCCGCGT
Source organism: Gemmobacter caeni (assembly GCF_003054195.1). Lineage (GTDB taxonomy): Bacteria > Pseudomonadota > Alphaproteobacteria > Rhodobacterales > Rhodobacteraceae > Gemmobacter > Gemmobacter caeni. The sequence continues at coordinate 17,139 of NZ_QBKP01000022.1, read as the reverse complement.
TCTTCTTGCAGCCGCCCTTGCCTGCCTTGTCGCCATGCCTGCGGCTGCCGAATGCTATGCCGATTACAAGGCCAAGCAGGACAACCCGCTGCGCCTGCACTACGGCGTGGCGCAAGTTTCCGCCTGCAACAAGAAAGGCGCCCGCGCCGAACTGGCGCCGCGCCTTGCCGCGCAGGGCTGGAAGCTCTTAAATATCGTGTCCACCTTCGGCCCCGAGGGCCTCAATGAAAGGCGATCGAGTGCCGGAGATTACTTCCTCCGTTACTGAAAGTCTCCGCGCGGGGAACCGCACGGCCGCTTTCGGCGTCGCCGCCATTGTCGCGATTCTCGCCGCGGCGGCGGTGTTCCTGTTTCTCAGCCTGCCTGACGCCAATGCCTTCAATGCGCGGGTGGAAAAGCTCTTCGTCGAAAACGACGACCTGCGCACCCTAGCCGAGATCAAGCTGCTGGAGATCATCGCGCAATCCGGCACCACCTTTCAGGAGGTGCTGTCGAGCTATCGCATGGTCATCTTCGTGCTTCTGGTGTTTTCCGCCGGGTTGCTGGTGGCCTGTCTGGTGTTCCTGCTGACCATCGTGGGGCAAAACCGCCGGATGTCAGCCATCCAGCGGTCGGGGATCACCGTGTCGTCCCTGATGATCAGCCGGGAAAGCCGGGCGGTCTATATCAACGATCTGGAATTCAAGCTGACCGAGGCCGCCATCGAAACCCTGTCGGTGCTGGCCGAGGCACGGATGGATGACGAGGTGCTGACCGGCGCGCAGATCGAGGCGGTGATCTCGGGCCGGACCGAGGCGGATTGCGACGAGGCATCGGGCGCCACGCGGGTCAAGCGGCTGCGCGACGCGCTGGGGAACCAGTTGGTGTCGGAACTTCTGGTCAAGACCATCGCCCGGCGCGGCTATGTGCTTTCGGTCGAGAAAGATACGATCCGCATGATCTGACGTTGGGGCACCCGCCCTGCCGGTGACGAAGGCTTGCACCGGCGGGCGGGTTCTGCGAAGCCTCCGCCATTCCCGGCAGGTCGGACCCGGCGTATTGGGGCATCGCAATGGACAAGCAATCCGAATTCTTCCTCGTGCTGCATGAATGGCTGGACCCGGCGGTCGAGACGGCAAAGCTCTGGCTGCTGTCGCCCGCCGCCTGGTCGCAATTCGCCCTGCTGATCGTGGCCTTCATGGCCGCGCGGCTGCTGACGCTGCGGACCCAGCCGCTGTTCATGCGGCTGATCACCCCGCCGGAGGGCAAGACCGGCTATATGGTCACGGCGCGCCTGTTCGCCAGCCGCTTCCTGCCGCTTCTGCTGCCTCTTTTCGCCTGGGCCTTCACCGCTCTGGGAGAAGAGATCACCCGCTCGCTGTTCGGCTCGGGTGCCGTTATCGCCTTTGGCAAGCGCATCTTCCTGTTCCTCGCCGCCCGGATCTTCGTGCGCGAAGTGCTGCGTGACAGCTTCCTGCGGCTGTTGGGTCGCTATGTCCTGATTCCGGTCGCCGCGCTTTATGCGCTTGGCATCCTGGACGAGATTTCGCTGCGGCTGGAAGAAACCATCATCGCTTTCGGCAACATCCGCTTCTCGGTCATGGCACTGATCCGGGGGCTGATTGCGGGATCGCTGCTGTTCTGGCTGGGCGCCTGGTCGAACCGGCAGAGCGCCGATTACATCAAGAAACAGGAAGAGCTGCGCCCGGCCACCCGCGAACTGGCGGTGAAGGCAACCGAGGTTATGATCTTCGGCGCCTCGTTCCTGCTGCTGATGTCGATCATGGGCATCGACCTGACCGCCGTCGCGGTTCTGGGCGGTGCGCTGGGTGTCGGGATCGGCCTTGGCCTGCAGCAGATCGCTGCGAACTTCGTGTCCGGCATCATCCTGCTGCTGGAAGGCCAGACCACCGTCGGCGATTACGTCGAACTGGACGGCGGCGAAAAGGGCACCATCGTCCGGATGACTGCCCGCGCCTGCATTCTGGAAACCTTCGATGGCAAATGGATCGTGGTGCCGAATGACCATTTCATCACCTCGCGCGTGGTCAACTATTCCGATCAGGGGTCAGCCAACCGTTACGAGGCAGAGTTCTCGGTCAGCTATGACACCGATATCAACAAGGTGCCGGAGATCATCGAGGCGGCAGTCGCCGCGCTGCCCTTCGTGCTGACCGAACCCGACGGGCCCGACTGCGAGTTGCGTGGCTTTGGCGAAAGTTCTGTCGATTTCGCGGTGGAATACTGGGTCAACGGCATTGACGATGGCAAGAACCGCTTCGGATCACCCGTGCTGTTCGCCATCTGGAACGCGCTGAAGGACAACGGGATCGAGATGCCCTTCCCGCAGCGCGTGGTCCATATCCGCAACGCAGGCGCCGAGGCCGCGGGGGCATGAGGGCGCTGGTCATCGGCGCCGGTCCGGCCGGGCTGATGGCAGCCGAGGCGCTGGCCGATGCGGGGCATGCAGTCGTGGTGGCAGAGGCCAAGCCCTCTCCTGCGCGCAAGCTGCTGATGGCGGGGAAATCCGGGCTGAACGTGACGAAGGACGAGCCGCTGCCCGCCTTCGCCGCGCAGTACGATGCCGGATGGCTGGCACCGATACTGGCCGCCTTTGGCCCCGAACAGGTGAAGGACTTCTGTCGCGGGTTGGGGCAAGAGGTCTTCACCGGCTCGTCGGGGCGGGTGTTTCCGGTGGCTCTGAAAGGTTCACCGCTGCTGCGGGCCTGGCTGGAGCGGTTGGCGCGGAAGGGCGTGGACCTGCGCCGCCGTTGGCGCTGGACCGGATTTGATGGCGATGCGCTGATTTTCGACACGCCGGAGGGCCCGCAAGCGCTGCGCCCTGCCGTCACCGTGCTGGCGCTTGGCGGCGCAAGCTGGCCCCGGCTGGGGTCAGATGCGGCCTGGCTGCCCTGGCTGGCCGCGCGGGGCGTGAAGATGACGCCCTTCGCCCCGGCGAACATGGGCTTTTGCATGGGCTGGTCCCCCCATATGGCGCGGCATTTCGGCCAGCCGGTCAAGGGCGCCTGCCTGATTGCGGGCGACCGGCGCGAGCGGGGCGAGTTCGTGATCTCTGCCCGCGGGCTTGAAGGCGGCGGGATCTACACAATCAGCCGCGACTTGCGGTTGGGGGCACCTCTGGCGCTGGATCTGTTCCCCGATCTGACTCTGGCGACACTGCGCGACCGGCTGGTGCGGATGAAGCCGGGCGAAAGTGCCAGTAACCGGCTGCGCAAGCTGGGATTGCCGCCCGCGACGACCGCGCTGGTGATGGAACTGGCCCGGCCCCTGCCCGCCGATCTGGCCCCCCTGCTGAAGCATCTGCCGGTGCCCCATACAGGCCCCCGCCCGCTGGACGAGGCGATATCCTCAGCGGGGGGGATCGCGCGCGCGGCCCTCACCGATGATCTGGAGCTGAAAGCCCTGCCGGGCCTTTTTGCCGCCGGGGAAATGCTGGACTGGGAGGCGCCGACCGGCGGCTATCTGCTGACCGCAAGCTGGGCCACCGGCCTTCATGCGGGGCGCGCGGCGGCGCGGCGGCTGGCGAGCATCCCGATATCGTGAGGTCGGCTATGCCGCAGCCGCTAGTCCTTGACGCTGCGCGCCCGGCTCCTTACGTTTCTTGCCTGACAGATTCCCTTGGAGAACGATCATGGGCGCCGCAACCGTAGCCGTCACCGATGCCACTTTCGATGAAGAAGTCCGCAAATCGCCGATCCCGGTCGTGGTGGATTTCTGGGCCGAATGGTGCGGCCCGTGCCGCCAGATCGGCCCGGCGCTGGAGGAACTCGCCACTGAATATGCGGGCAAGGTGAAGATCGTGAAGGTCAATGTCGACGAAAACCCCGACAGCCCGGCTGTTCTGGGTGTGCGCGGCATTCCGGCGCTGTTCCTGTTCAAGGACGGGCAGGTGGTGTCGAACAAGATCGGCGCCGCGCCGAAAGCCGCGCTGGCGAACTGGATCAGCTCGGCCATCTGATTTTGCGCTGAATTTCGGAAAGGGCGGTCCTTCGGGGCCGCCTTTTTTATGCGGGTGTTCTAGGCGATCGGCCAGCCCTGGGCCTTAAGAAGCGCCGCGATCCGGGCCGGGGCGTCGGGGGCCTGCGCGTCAATCGCCTCGTGCCGGAAGAACCACCACAGATATTCGGCCATGCGGTCTGGCGGCGCGGCCCCACGCGCGAAGGCGGCTTCGATCCCGTCGCGCAGGACCGAACCGGCGGGGTGATGAAAGTCGATCCCGGCAAACAACACCGCCCCCTTGCCCGCGATCATCGCCTGCAAGGCCACGCTGGAGTTTTGCGTGACCACATGATCGCAGCGGGCAAGCAGTTCGGCAGAAGGCGCCTCGACCAGACGGAAACGCGGGTCTGTCACCCCAGCCAGCGCGACGCGCTCGGCCCCGGTATAGGTCTCGCCGGGATGCAGCGTCGCCACCACCGGCAAGGGTTGACGCGCCAGCGTCTCGGCGATCATCGCCATCGGGCTCATGCTTTGGAACGAGCGGTGATCCAGCAGGCGGCCCTGCAAGGGCATGAAGACAAAGCCTTCGCGCGTGGACTCGCGCCCTGCCAGCACACGTTCGCGCAACCGCGCGTGGAAGGCTCGGGCGCGGGGCGGGATGCGGCTGTAATCAGGTGCCTTGCGCGCGACGGCGAAGTTCCAGCGCTCGTTGGTCGGCTCGATCCGCCAGAACGGATAGTAATAGGCGCGGCGCAGACACAACGTGCGCCGGTCCTGCGGTTCTTGCATATGGGTCAGGGTATAGCCGCCACGCGCGGGCGGCTCGGCGCCTTCAGCCTCCGGGTGGTGATGCAGCGCCCAGCCCGGCAGCGCCTCGATGATCCGGCTGAGGATATTGGTCTTGCCCGCTTCGTGATCTGCCCGCAGATGTGCGGGCAGATAGAGGTGGAGCGCCCGATCAGCCATGGCCCAAGCGCGACAGTAGCGCCGCATGCAACCCCGGCGCCGCAGCGATCACCCCCGCCGCCTGCGGATGCGCGATGTTGAACCGCAGGGGTTGGCCCAGCCGGTCAGTCACCGTGGCGCCCGCTTCGGCCGCGATCAGCGCCCCGGCGGCAATGTCCCATTCCCAGGCATCGCGCAGGGTGAGCATACCATCATGCCGCCCCTCGGCCACCAGACACAGCCGATAGGCCAGCGAGGGGCGAAAGCTGCGTTTCAGGTCCGGCACCCCGCCGGGCCAGTGCTCCGGCGCCATGTTCGGCCCGGTGGTCAGCAGCGTCGCCCCTTCGACCCCGGCCCGGCCCGAGGCGCGGATCGGCGCGTCGTTCTTCCGCGCCCCCTGCGCCAGTGCAGCCGTATAGGTGCGGTCCAGCGCCGGCAGATGGACCACACCCGCCACCGGGATGCCCTGCTCTACCACGGCCAGCGAAACGGCGAAGGTATCCTCGCCCGCGATGAAGGCACGGGTGCCGTCGATCGGGTCCAGAACGAACAGCCGCGCGGCGCCCAGCCGTTCGGGCGTGTCTGCGTCTTCCTCGGACAGCCAGCCATAATCAGGACGCGTCTTCAAAAGCAGGTCGTGCAGCAGGGCGTTCACCGCCAGATCAGCCTCGCTGACAGGCCCCTGCCCCGGCTTTTCCCAGGATTTCGGCGCCTGCCGCCAGTATCGCATGGCCAGCGCACCCGCCTGCCGGGCCGCATCGGTGATCAGGACAAGGTCATCCTCATTGACCCGCAAGCGTCATCCCTTCCACCAGCAGGCTGGGCACCCGGGTCGACAGATGCGGCCGCGCATCATTGGCGGCGATCATCGACAGAAGCATGGTCCGCAGATTGCCCGCGATGGTGCATTCATTCACCGGATAGGCGATCTCGCCATCCTCGACCCAGAAGCCGCTGGCGCCGCGCGAATAATCCCCCGTAGTCGGGTTGATGGTCGAGCCGATCATCGAGGTCACCAGAAGCCCGGTCCCCATCTGCCCGATCAGTTGCTTGCGCGTGGCGGTGCCCGGCGTCAGGTCGATGTTCGAGGTCGCGGGCGAAGGCGGCGACGTGGTGCCGCGCGCCGCATTGGCGGTGGAGGCCATACCAAGCTTGCGCCCGGTAGCCAGATCCAGCGTCCAGCCGGTCAGGATGCCGTTTTCCACAATGGCACGGCGCTGCGTCGGCAGCCCTTCGGCATCGAAAGGACGCGAGCCGGAAATCCGCGCGCGATGCGGATCCTCGATCACCGACAGCCCCTTGGGCAACACCTGCTGCCCCAAAGCATCGCGCAGCCAGCTTGAGCCGCGCGCGATGGAAGCGCCATTCACTGCCGACAGAAGATGGCCGATCAGACTTTGCGCGATCCGTTCGTCAAACAGCACATTATAGGTGCCGGTCGCCGGTTTGCGCGCCCCCGCCCGCGCCAGCGCACGTTCGGCGGCCAGGGCGCCGGTTTCCTCTGGCGGCGGCATGTCGGCGATATGGATGCGGGATTCCCCGGCCCAGTCACGCTCCATCCCCGTGCCCTCGCCGGTGAAAGCGACGGCGGAAACCGAGGTGGCGCTGCGGGCATAGCCACCGGAAAAGCCGTTGGTCGCGGCAAGGTGCATGCGGCGGCGCGAATGGCCGGCGGAAGCCTCCACCTGCCGGATGCCGGCGCGGGCCATGGCGGCGTCTTCTGCGGCACGGGCGGCCTGTTCCAGCGCGGCAGGGCTGGGTTCGGGCGCGTCATCGGCAAGATCCAGCGCCGCCAGATCCCAGTCGCGGGCGATCTGGCCGGGATCAGCCAGCCCCGCGTATGGGTCCGCCGGGGCCTCGCGCGCCATGGCGACGGCGCGTTCCGCCACCTCGGCCAACGTGCGCGGTGAGGTATCCGAGACCGAAACACAGGCCTGCCGCCCGCCGATCAGCACGCGGAGACCAAGGTCGATCTGTTCGGCCCGTTCCGCCTGTTCCAGCTTGCCCTGACGGATGTCGATGGACAGCGCCGTGCCCTCTACCGCCAGTGCATCGGCAGCCTCGGCGCCCGCCTTACGGGCCGCGTCGAGCAGGGCATGGGTCAGGGTAGCGAGATCGGTCATGGCATGTCCTTCCTGTGCAGGACCGAGCTAAGCCGCCCGGCGCCTGCGTGCAAGACTTATGCGATATGCAGATCGCGCGGCAGCGACGACAGGATCTCGCATCCGGTTTCGGTGACGACGGCGAGTTCCTCCAGCCGGATGCCGAACCGGCCGGGCAGATAGATGCCCGGCTCGACCGAGAACACCATTCCCGGCGCCAGGATCACGTCAGACGTGCCGCTGATATAGGGTGGCTCGTGGATTTCCTGCCCGACGCCATGGCCCGTGCGGTGGGTGAAGAAATCGCCGTAGCCCGCCGTCGCGATCACCGCGCGGGCCGCTGCATCAACGTCACGCGCCGGGATGCCGGGGCGGATAACGGCCAGCGCGGCCTGCACCGCCGCCTCGACCACGGCATGTACCTCGGCATAGCCTTCGGGCGCGGGGCCACAGGCCGCCATGCGGGTGATGTCGGAATAGTATCCATCCTTGCGGGCACCAATGTCACAGACGAGGATGTCCCCTTCCGCGATGACCCGGTCGCCGGTGTGATGATGCGGGAAAGCCCCGTTCGGGCCGCTGGCGATGATGGTGAACTCCGGCACCGCGCCTTCGGCCTTGAAAGCGGCGCGCGCGGCTTCGGCCACCTGCCGCTCCGTCTGGCCGGGGCGGATCGCGGCGCGCAGGGCCTGTTGCGCCAGATCGGCGATGCGGGCGTTTTCGCGCAGGGCGGAGATTTCGGTCGCATCCTTGCAAAGCCGCAGATGCCCCACGGTTTCCGAGGCAAACATCCGACCGGCAGCGGGCAGCGCGTCCAGCAGCAGCAGGGCATGGTCGGCGCGCATGGTTTCATCCAGACTGACCGTGCCAATGTCACCAAGCGCGGCCAGCGCCTCAGCCAGCGCGGCGGCGGGCCCCTGATCATCCGCCCAGCGCCATTGCGCCCAGTCGCTGTGCGCCGCCACCTCCTCGCCGTTCAGCGCGGGCATCAGCCAGCCAGCGGTACGATGGCCGATCAGCGCGAGGCAGGGCCGTTCATCCGGCATCGGCGCGAACCCGTGCAGCCAGCGCAGATGCGCGCCGGGCGCCAGCGCCACCAGATCCACCCCCGCCTCGACCATCCGCACGCGCAACCGCGCCAGACGCGCCTCAGCCACCGAACCGCCCACCGGCACGGCGCGCATGGCCGCAACCAGCGCCACATGTTGCGCCGCCAGCAAGTCCTGCAAGGCCGTCACCCGATCCGGGGTGAAGTGGTTTTCCACATCCAGAATGTTCACTGTGCCGATCACCTGCCCGCCATCCAGCACCGGCAGGTTGATCGCGGAATGACAGCCCAGCGCATTGATCTGCGCATGATCAAAGAAATAAGGCGCGAACTCCGCCGTGGTATTGGCGATGAAGGGCTTCCCCTCGATCAGCACGCGGCGCGACCAGGCGTCCTGCTGGATCGGCTTTGGCACGGACAGCGGATAGGCCGTATGATCCGAACTGTAGGCCCGGCGCGCCAGCCCCACATCGGGGTCCTGCACACTGATGGTAAAGAGCCGCGCGCCGCCCAGCGCCTCGGCCTCGCGGTGCAACTGGGCGAACAGCGCGTCTGATTGCATAAGGGGCGTTTCCTTTCACGAAAAAGGCCGCCCGATGAGGGCGGCCCAAGGGATGTCGGGTGCAGGTTATTGCAGCTGCATGCCGTTGGCGAAGAAGTGCTTGTCCTTGAACTCCAGCGTGGAGGTCATAGTATCCGGCGCACTGGGATCGACCTTGGCGAACATGCCCAGCATCATCCGGGTGCCCATCATCTGATCCTCAGGGACCAGCCCCATGGCCATCAGCTTGTCCAGCAGCGCGTTGACGCCCACGGCCTTCAGGTCGATCTGGCCGGTCGGCGCCGGAACGCCACCATAGGTTTCCATATCGCTGTTGTCGAAGGTCAGCGCGCCCGAACCCGTGACCTCGGCCCCTGCGGCGGTGACCTGAAGTTCGTTGATGTCCAGCGCATTGATCTCGCCCGGAGCGCCTTCACCCAGCGCGGCCATCTCGGCCTCGTCCAGCAGATTGACGTTCAGCGTGACCTTGCCCTTGGTATCCAGCACCACGTTCATGGGGTCGCGCGGCAGCTGCGCTGTCGGGTCCAGCATGCCCCAGATCTCATCCGAGACGGTCAGCCCGACAAGCTTGGTCAGGAAGGCAAAATCGGCGGGGGCGTCGGTTCGGGAAACCGGCATCACCAGATTGAACGCGCCTTCCTTGTAGCCGAAATTCACCTGCGGGAAGGGGATCTGCGCACCCAAGACCGTGACGCGCGCGTCCTTCGCACCGGCACCATAGGCCAGACGGCTGGCGTCCATCGCGAAAGAAAGGCTGCCGCCGGTATTGGAGGCCGAAATCTGCATCGGGCCTTCCGCGCCATCGACCTTCATGTCCAAGGTGCCCCCGGCATAGGCAAAGCTGCCCTCCATCGCGCTGCCCGCTTTCAGCGCGGCCAGAAAATCATCTGCCACGCCGCCGGTCATCCGCGAAGTCGACTGCCCGGTCAGCGCGGTCATGTCGGCCTTGACGTCAACCTTGCTGTTGTCTGCGGTATCCGTGCCGCTGATCACAATGCCAAGGCTGTCCGCCGCCAGATTGCTGGTCACCACCAAATCGGTCGTGCCCGAGACCAGGTAATTGCCGGAAAGGCCGCGCAGCGTCGCCTCGACCTTCAGATCCTCGGGGACGTCTTTCGGGCCTTCGATGCCGGACAGTGATGCTTTCACGCTGGAGCCGGTGAAATCATACCGGGTTTCCTCGGGCGTGCCCGAGACGATGACGCGCATGCCGGGGGTGGCAATCGTCAGCCCGGTGGTGGTTGCGGGCACCTCACCCTCGGCTTCGGTTTTCACCGTCATGCTGGACGTCTCGCTCATCGTCATCTCGACGGTGCCGTCTCCCTGTTCCTTCAGGCGCACCTCGTCCAGATGCATCACTGCCTCGGCTCCTTCGTTCTTCGACGTAAGGTCGATGCCGCGAATCACCAGCGTATCACCCTCGCGGGCTTCGCTGCCGGTCGTCATCGTCTGGCCGTAGGAGGTGCTGAGCGTCTTCCAGTTCTCCCAGACCTGTTCGGGAGTCACATCCGCCAAAGCGGCATTGCCCGCCAGAAGCGCCACGCAGGCGGTCGAGCACATGAATTTCAATCGGGTCATAACGAAACCTTCCTGCTGTAATGATGCAACAGCATCCGCGAGTGGCATGGGCCGGTCAAGGCTTTCCGGCGCGATGTCACATGAGGTATCAAGCCTGCGTGACGGAGGGAAGAAGGCATGGTGATGAACGGGAAGGTAGTGGCGATTACCGGCGCAAGCCGGGGGATCGGCGCGGCGGCGGCGCGGGTTTTCGCGGCCGCAGGCGCGAAAGTCGCCCTGTTGGCACGCAGCGAAGCGGAAATGGCGGCGCTGACGGCGGATATCGGCGCGGATCGCGCCCTGGCGCTGGCCTGCGATGTGGCGGATGCAGCGGCGGTTTCGGCTGCGGTGGCGCAGATTGTCGCACACTGGGGACAGCTTGACGTGCTGGTCAACAACGCCGGAATGATCGAGCCGATCGCGCGGATCGAAGACGCCGATCCCGCGCTTTGGGCACAGGCGGTGCAGGTCAATCTGGCGGGGGTGTTCAACGGCATCCGCGCGGCGCTTCCGGTGATGAAATCCGCCGGTACCGGCACGATCATCACCATCTCTTCCGGCGCAGCGCACCGGCCACTGGAGGGCTGGAGCGCCTATTGCGCCTCGAAGGCCGGGGCGGCGATGCTGACGCGCGCCCTGCATCTGGAGGAAGGCCAGTGGCTGCGCGTCATGGGTCTGTCGCCCGGCACGGTCGCGACCGGGATGCAGGTGCAGATCAAGGCATCAGGCATCAACCCTGTCAGCCGTCTTGAGGTGACAGACCATATTCCCGCCGACTGGCCCGCGCAGGCCTTGCTGTGGATGTGCAGCCCCGAAGCCGATGACTGGCGGGGCGAGGAAATTTCGCTCAGGGACGAAAACATCCGGCGCAAGGTGGGGCTGTTGGCATGATCGAACTGTCTGTCGACGGCGATGTCTGGACCGTCACACTGAACCGGCCCGACAAGGCCAATTCGCTGACCCGCGCCATGCTGGAGGAACTGGACACTCTCGCGATCCGCGCCGGGGCCGAGGGCGCGCGGGTGCTGGTGCTGACGGGCGCCGGCAAGGTGTTTTCTGCCGGGGCCGATCTGGACGAAGCCAGCGCAGGGCTTGCCACCGCCGATGTCTGGGAACGGCTGTCGGGCCGCATCGCCGCCCTGCCCTGCCTGACCATCGCCGCGCTGAACGGCACGCTGGCCGGGGGCGCCATGGGCATGGTGCTGGCCTGTGACCTGCGGATCGGCGTACCGGGAGCGAAATTCTTCTACCCGGTGATGAAGCTTGGCTTCCTGCCACAGCCGTCGGACCCCGGCCGTCTGGCCGCGCTGGTCGGGCCGTCACGGGCCAAGATGATCCTGATGGCAGGTGTAAAGGCCAGCGCGGAAGAAGCGCTGGCCTGGGGTATGCTGGACCGCATCGTCGCGCCGGAGACCCTGATGGCCACAGCAGCCGAGCTTGCGGAGGATGCGGGCGGGGCAACCCCCGCCCATGTCGCGGCGATCAAGGCAATGGTGCCACTGCGGGGCTGAATGCCCCGCATCTGCGTCTTACTTCTTCTTCGGCGGCACGAAGCGCTTGGAGGTGTCGCGCGCATCCACCGGACGCGGCGCGGGTTTGCCCTTGCCGGACTTCGCCGCGAAACCGCCTTCCGCCTTGTGCGACTTCGTTCCGGCCGCGCGGGCGGGCTTGTCCTTGCCGCCGCCATGGGACTTGAAGCCAGCCGACTTGGCCGCCGGTTTGGCATCGCCGCCCTTCGTGGCACGATCCCCCGCCGACCAGCGCGGCTTGCGGTCGCCGCCCTCGGGCCCGGCACCGCGCGGCGCATAGGGTTTACGGTCGCCCTCGTCCCGCGCTCCGTAAGGTTTGCGATCCCCGCCTTCGCGCGGAGTATAAGGCTTGCGGTCCCCCGTATCGCGGGCGCCATAGGGTTTGCGCTCGCCCCCCTCACGCGGCGTGTAGGGCTTGCGGTCCGCACCGTCGCGCGGGGCGTAAGGTTTGCGCTCTCCCGCCTCACGCGGGGCATAGGGTTTGCGGTCGCCGGAGTCGCGCGGGGTGTAGGGCTTGCGCGCAGGAGCGGCCTCCTCGCCCTGTGCCTTGCGGCCATAGGGCGCGGCTTCGCGCGGCTTGTAGCTGCGCTTTTCCGTCTCGGCACCTTCCGGGCGTTGCGGATACTCACGCTCGCGGCTCGCATAGGGTTTGCGGGTTCCCTCAGCCGCTGCGGGGCGACGATCTTCCCAGGCACGCGCCGGGCGTTCGTCCCGGTCCCGGGCCGGGCGGTCCTCCCGCGCAGGGCGCGGCGCGGCCTCACCCTCATCGACAAAGCGCGACGGTTTCGGCTGATAGGCAGGCTTGTCACGACGCGGCGCACGATCAGTCCGGTCACCACGGTCCGGGCGCGGGGCGCGCTCAGGACGCGGGCCACCGCGTTCCGGGCGGCCAAACTGCGGCTCGCCCTCGACGCGCTCCATGTTCAGGCCGGGCTCAAGCTCCACTTGCGCCCCGATGCGACCAGCCGCCGCCTTGGCGATCTGGACGAAGGTCACGGTCTGCTGCACGCGGATCGCACCGATCTCGTTCTTGGTGATGCCGACACCATCACAGATCTTCGGCAACAGCCAGCGCGCCTCCGCCCGACCCTCATGGCCGACCGTCAGCAGGAACCATTCCGCCTCGCCAAAGGCGTTGCGGTCGCGCGGGGCCGAGGGGGCCGCCGCAGCAGGGGGCGCCATGTCCTGAAGCACCTCGGGCGCCGAACGCGCATCGCGCCACAACCGCACGAAAGCCGCCGCCATATGTTCGGCGCCATAGCGTTCGATAAGATCCCGCGCCAGCGCGGCCTCTTCGCCCGGCCGGTCGGACAGCAGCGGCAGTTCCATAAGCCGCGCGTCGTCACGTTCCTGAACCTCGTCAGCCGAAGGGGCCTTGGCCCATTCCGCCACGACCTTGGCGCCTTGCAGCAGACGCGAGGCCTTGCGGAATTCCGACGGCGGCACGATCAGCGCGGATACGCCCTTGTTGCCTGCGCGGCCAGTGCGGCCCGAACGGTGCAGCAGGGTTTCCGAATTCGACGGCAGATCGGCGTGGATGACCAGCTCCAGCCCCGGCAAGTCGATGCCACGCGCCGCAACGTCCGTGGCGATACAGACCCGCGCGCGCCCGTCACGCAGCGCTTGCAGCGCATGCATGCGTTCGGTCTGGCTCAGCTCGCCCGACAAGGCGACGACCTGGAATCCCCGGTTGCCCATCCGCGCCAGCAGATGATTGACGTTGGCGCGGGTCTTGCAGAACACGATGGCCGTGCGCGCCTCATAGTAGCGCAGCACGTTGAAGATCGCGTGTTCGCGGTCACGCGGGCTGACGTTGAAGGCGCGATATTCGATATCGCCATGCTGCTTGGCCTCGCCCGCCGTTTGCAGACGGATCGCGTCACGCTGGAAGGTGGACGCGAGTTTCTCGATCTCTTTCGGCACAGTGGCCGAGAACATCAGCGTGCGACGGCCTTCCGGCGCGGCAGAGAGAATGAACTCCAGATCCTCGGCAAAACCAAGGTCGAGCATCTCATCGGCTTCGTCCAGCACGGCGACATGCAGCAGCGACATATCAAGGCTGCCGCGCTCGATATGGTCGCGTAGGCGGCCGGGCGTGCCCACGACGATATGCGCGCCGAAGGACAACGCGCGGCGTTCGGTGCGGTAGTCCATGCCACCGACGCAGGTGGCGATCTGGGCGCCGGCCTCAGCATAAAGCCATTCCAGTTCGCGCGCGACCTGCTGCGCCAGTTCGCGCGTCGGCGCGATGATCAGCGCCAGCGGCGCCTCGGCGGGCTTGAGGATGTCCGCGCCGCCCAGCACCTCGGGCGCCATGGCAAGGCCAAAGGCCACGGTCTTGCCCGAGCCGGTCTGCGCCGAAACCAGCGCGTCGCGACCCAGCAATTCGGGCGCAAGAACGGCTTCCTGCACGGGGGTGAGGCTTTCATAGCCCTTGGCGGCAAGCGCCGCTGCCAGCGGGGCCGCAATCGGAAGATCAGTCATGTCTGTTACCTGAAGGGGCGGGAAGGCCCTGTGACGGCCCTGCCATTCCCCTTGCAGCCGGGCCTCCCTGCCCGTGCTGCCCCGGAATCATTCGGAGCCTTGCCGCCGCGCCTACAGCAAATCCCACCCCTTGTATAGCCCTGCGGCGCCTGGCAGGGCACCGATGGGCCAGAAAGCTGCCGATGGCAACCCGCAGCCCCGGCCCCGGCGCCGCGATATATCCAGATGTTCTCCGCCCCGACCATCGGAAGAGTCTCCGCCCGCGTCACCGCCAAATTCATCGCGCCCCTAGCGCGGTTCTGGCAGGTCACGCCCGTCACCGATGTGAAATCGCGGACGATCCGCACGTCGTCTCGCCCCCGTTGCCCGGCCGAAAAGCAGGGTGATGGCACCCGGTAAACCTGCTGTTCTCCGTCAAGTCCAGACGGCCCCGGAGAGCCTTATGCAGGTCAACCTTCTATAGCGTCGCGCCACCCTTCGCTGGCACGGCAACTTCTGGTCCCATCATCGGATTGCCCACCACGCGGCCAGGGTGCCCAAGCTGGTCAACCTGCCTTGTTATCCGATAACAGGCCACCGATTTTGCCTAGCGCGGCAACGGGGTGCATCTGTCGGGACAGCGAATCCGCAAACAGAAAGGAACGGACATGCTGCCCGCTGTCATCTCTGCTCCCGCATCGACTGCACCGCGCCGGTTCGGCCGTGCCGCCATTGCCACCATCACCGCACTGGCCATCGGCCTGACCGCCGCCGCCCCCGCGCAGGCGCTTGGCCGGAATGAACGCAACTTCCTGAAAGGGGTGGCCGCCGCCATGGTGGTCGACCGCCTGCTGGACGAGGCGCGCCGGAACCAGCGGCCGCGCTATGTGCAGCCGCAATATGTGCAGCCCCGCCCCGTCTATCGGCAGGTCTACCGCCCCGCCCCGCATTATGATCGCTATCAGCAGCCCTCGCGCCCGAGCATATGGATGACCCCCTCTGCGCAGGCCTTCAATTCCTACAGCGCCTACGACCGCCGCCGGATCCAAAGCGGCCTGGCCGCGCGCGGCTACTACCGGGGCGGCATTGATGGCGCTTTCGGCCCCGGCACCTATTCCGCCATCGTGGCCTATGCCAATGATCGCGGACGCGGCCGCGACCTTGGCAGCGCTGCAGGGGTCTACGGCCTGTTCGACGGGCTGGTCTACTGAACCTCCGGGCCGGGCGCGATCATCCCTTGCGGATGGTGTCGCCCGGCTCAAGCGTCGGGAACAACTCGATCCGCTCACCGCCGATCACACCCGAGGGGCGCTTGCCCGCGATGATCTCGGCCGCATGTACGCCAATCTCGCGGCGACAGGCATCCATAGTTGCCAGCTTGCGCGGAAGCCCGTCCAGCAGCTCCACCCCGTTGAAGCCCGCCAGCCCCAGCCGCCCCGGAACGTCGATCCCCTTGTCGAGACAGTAAAGCAGGCCGCCCGCACCGATCATATCGTTTGAATAGTAAAGGAAATCGAGATCCGGGTTGCGTTCGAGAATCGCCCCCGTCATTTCGCGACCCTTCAGAAGCGCCGAGCCGCCCGCATAATATTCCTCGCCGGCCAGCGACAGACCCGCAGCCGCCAGCCCCTCTTTGAACCCCTCCAGCCGCTTCCGGGCGCGGTGGTCATCCGGCATCTTGGTGCCCAGAAACCCGATGCGCCGATACCCCGCCGCCACGATGGCTTCGGCCATCTTCAGTCCGGCCCGCCGGTGCGAGATGCCGACCGCGCTGTCAACCGGCGTGCCGTCGATATCCATGATCTCGACGATCGGGATGCCCGCGCTTTCCAGCATGGCCTGCGCCGCCGGGCTGTGTTCAAGCCCCGCGATGATGACACCGGAGGGGCGCCAGCTCAGCATTTCGTAAAGCACAGCCTCCTCACGCTCCGGGCTGTAGTTGGTGATGCCGACCACGGGTTGCAGGCCGGTATCCTCCAGCGTTTCGGAAATGCCCATCATCACTTCGGGAAAAACCATGTTGGACATCGAGGGTATGATGACACCGACCAGATTGACCCGCTGGGACGCCAGCGCACCGGCGATCTTGTTCGGCACATAGCCCAGGTCACGCGCTGCCTGAAGCACACGTTCCCGCGTCGTTTCGGAAACGTCCCCGCGGTTGCGCAGCACCCGGCTGACGGTCATCTCGCTGACACCGGAGGCTTCGGAGACGTCCCGCAGGGTCAGGGTGCGGCGCGGATCGGCAACGGGAGGCTTGGACACGTTTGTTGGACCTTCTGCAAAATTCTCGCAAGAACGTGAATCCTTGTTAGCGCCAAAGCTTCCCCTTGTCCAAGGCCTGTTTCCCTGTTATTGATAGCGCTAACGGCACTCCTGCCGACCAGTATCCACCGCGCCAGCAAGCTCTCAACCGGCGCGAGGGACCAAGGGGGAGCGATGGGCCAAAAGCGCTCCCCCTTTTTCGTTCTGCCAGAACAGGAAAGTCTTGCAAGACCGACGAAATCGCCGCTAGAAGGCCCACAAGGCCCCGTGGCTCAACTGGATAGAGCAGCCCCCTCCTAAGGGGCAGGTTACAGGTTCGAGTCCTGTCGGGGTCACCATTTATTTATTTAAAATCATATGGATGCGGTTCGCCGCCTCGGTGTGGATGCAGCTTCCGTCCGGATTTTCCGTGCCCAGCTGTCGAACGGAGGAGGAGTGCTGTAACGCGACAAAAACATAGGGGTTTTTAAGAGAGTGCGTTGCCCTATCCGTCGCTAGGTGTCGTTACCCGTCGCCAGCCGTCTTTCCTCAATAAAATAAGGCGCTTGCCGGGGCTGTGAGGCTCTGGTGGCGTGTCTGGGCGGCTTCGGGGCGGTCATGGCGGTCGCGACGAAAATATTGCGCCAAACAGGTAGCCAGAGCGTGATCCGCGCCCTCGCTGGCGCCCGGACCCGAGCTGCTAATCGCCCGAAAACATCAATAAAACTTGGCTTTAACGGCTGTTTCAGG
>NZ_QBKP01000021.1 GCF_003054195.1 Gemmobacter caeni | reverse complement strand
ATGGCCTTGCCCGGATCTACCTGCACCGCCTCGACCTCGGCCACCGATGTCGCGGCATCCAGGGCAGCGCAGGCGGCGAGGCGGAAGGCCTCCAGATCAGCAGCGGCGCTGCGCCACAGGGTGGCGAGGTTGAGCCAGATCTGCGCGAGGCTGGCGGCGTCGGGGGCGGTGATGCCCAGCTCGGCCGAGAGCAGCGGATAGGCGGCAAGATCCGGTTCGGGATCTGCTATCCAGGCACGGGCCTCCGCCTCTTTCGCCAGGTAGATCATGCTCTGCCCCGGCAGATCGGTGATCAGCGCGGCGCGGGCGGCGGTGACGGCCGCTGCCAGCGTGACACGGGCCTCGGCTTTGGCGGCGGCCAGCGCGGTTGCGGCGCGGGCGTCGGCGGTGATCGTCTTGCTCCAGTCGATCATTGGCTGATCTCCTCAGGGCTATAGCTCGGCAGAAGGATCGGCCCGTCTGTCGTGACAAGGATTGGTTCGGGATGTGTGACCACCCGCGATTCAGGCGGGGCGGGCCACGGGATCGGGCCATGCGGCAGGAGCAGGGTCAGATGGATCACCCCGTCGATCCGGGTGACCTCCGAGGCCAGCCAGTCGCAGGCGATGGCCTCGCGCGGCAGGGTGGCGCCCTCGGCGAGCGGGCCAAAATCATAGGCCACGCCGTTGAGGATCAGGGTGTCGCCCTGGCGGATCAGCGTCAGGGCGGCGTCGGAGCGGATGGGAGATAGGGTGATGATCATGGTGGGTCTCCTCAATACCAGCGACCGACCGCCTGCACGCGGACATTTACATCGCTGCTCGTGCCGGCAATCTCGTTGTAATACACGACGACAGATGTTGTTGTGGGGAAGCCAAAGGTCAGCCCAACCCGGCCATTGGGCGACGACGAAATCAGTGCGCCGGTCGGCACCACCGAAACAGCATCAGCAAATGCCGCCGGGAACGTCCATGTAGCAGATTTGACCCCGGATGTGGCGTCGCTGCTTGGCTTGATCACGAAAGTGTGGGAGCATGTCATCAGACCTCCGGCATCACGGTGGTATCTGCCATTGGCGTTGGACGACGGTTCAAACAGCGCGCCGGTGGGCACACCGCCTGACTGACTGACTGGACCGACAACCGATCCACTATTGTAGACCCGCCGCCAGGCGCCCCATGTGCCGTCGTTTGCCCGGATACGCATATATTCATCTGCCGTTGCCGGTGGAGTGCCAGCTGCGGTGTACCGAATGGCGCGCTGTAACAGCGCCGCCCCCGAATATATCGCCTGCGAGGTGATCCACCAAAAACCTGACGCCGCGGGAAATGTCCCTGCGAGTGTGGCATCATACAGCCCCGCATCGCCAGCGACAGCTGAGTCGATATTGACGCCGTTCCCTGACGGGTAATAGACGCCGAAGCGGCGCAGGGCATGGAACAGGATATTGTCATCGGTGCGATGCAGACGCCCTGCTGTCGTGTCGGTGGATGACTGGGTGACAGCCGTGCCGGTGATCGGCAAATCAACCTGAAAAGCACTCGCACCCAAAAGGAGGCGCCGCACGCCTGCCGTCGCCATCGCAAGTTGATTTTCTGCCTGTCGATATAGGCCCGTGTCGGTATCATTACCGAAAATGATAGCGGGCGCTGCGGCGTTACCATTCAGAAAAACACCCGGTCCAGTTGCATATGCCAGGGCATTAAGCTCCGGCGCCATCGTCACGAACCAAGCAAGGAACGCATCCATACGGTCGGAAAACGTCGCCGGGTTGTTGCGCGATGGCGCGGGCGGCGGGAGTGTGATCGACATCAGGTAAGGCCCTCGACCTCAAGGCTCCCGAAGGAGCGGTTGGTGGTAAGCGGGATCGAAAAATCCCGGAAGAATCCGTAGACCGTGGTTCCGAACTGGCTTGAGCCGGGACCGGCGTAATAGACGGCCGGGATTGCCCGCAATCTGGCCAAAATCCCCCTGATGCGGCGCGCATCTTCCGTCGGAAACCCGAATCGGAAAGTGGCGGTCTGCGCATAGGCACGCTCGACGATGATCGCGTTGCCGAATTCATCTCGGTCCTTGCGCGAGAAATCCTCGATGCCGATGGATGTATCGACAAGCGCCTCGCCAAGGATCTGATCGCGGCCGACGACGATCTGTCCGACCTGTGTCGTGCCGCCGCTACTCACCGTGATATCGAGCGTGACGCCGGAATAGATCGGCGCCCCTGTTACGATCTCCTGCGTGTCGTAGATCACCGGCTCGAAGCAATAAGACCAGCCATCAAAGACTGCCGCATTGTCAACGATGTCGCGCGTTTCATCGAAGATCACGCCATCGACCGGATCGGTCACCTTGACCCGCACGGATGAGGCATTCAGCCCGAAGAACGCGACAGCATCCGCAAGGCTGCTGATCTGAAGCAAATAGGTGATGCTGCCCGTCTTCACGACCGGATCGGAGATCAGCCGGTCAAACGCCTTCCAGCGGTTCGTCGCCCCCAGCTTCAGCCAGTAGGTGCTGCCCGCGTCCAGCAGCGGGTCCTGCCCGGTATGCGCCTGCACGGCCTCATAAACAGCATGCCCCCGGATCACCTGGTTGCCGATGGCATAGGCCGTCCCGACATTCCACGCCGCGGCATCGGTTTCCGGGACATTGGACGAAACCAGCATGGCTTCGGTAATGGCAATCGGCTCGACCACCCTCATTCTGTGCGCTCCGCAGGCAGACCATTGGCATCCCAGTCCCTCACGATCCGGGCCTGCTGACGCTCGTACCCTTCGATCCTCAGCAGCAGCTGGGTGTTTTCCGCGCGGGCGGCGGCAACCTCCCGGCGCAATTCGGTGATCGCCTCGACCACGGCACGATTGTCGAGCATCTCCCGGGTCTCACGCGGGCTGTAGACCCGGGACGGGGCCACGAGCTCCAGATCATTTTCCCCGATATATGCCGGGCCGCCGCTATGCTGACCGCCGCGGGCAAATGCCGGGTACTTCTGATCTTTCAGCCACTTTTCCGCCGCTGCTCTGGTGATGAATTGTGCCCCGCCTGGCCCGATGGTACCCCGGATTCCACCGAGCGGGCCAAGGATCGAAAAGCCCTCGACCCTACCGTCATCGCTGCCGTATTGACGCCGGAAGATCCGGAAATCGTCCAGCGTCAGGCTTTCACCCTGTGTCTCCTCCGGCAAAAGGCTGTCGAGATACCGGCGTTCGCGCGATCCCGTGGGATCATAGATCGTCCCGCGCAAGAGATCGCCCTTGCTATACCCCGCCACACGGTTGCGCAGCGTGTTCCGATCCATTCCGGTAGCATCGATCCCGAGGATTTCGGCCATCCGCGCAAGTTCGGTATCATCGACAAAGGCACGGCCTTCGCCATCGCGGGTCAACGTCCCCACATAGGCGTTCAGCGCTGCAACCTTTGCCGCACGCTCCTGCCGGTTGCCTTCAGCCTCTATCACTTTCCGCAAATCCGCGAGCGACCCGCCCAGTGTGGCGAGCGCGCCCCGCATCGTGGCAAGCGGATTGGCAATATTCGAGGTCGTCGTCGTCTCGAACCATACCGAGAATGCCTTTGCAGGCTCGAATGCGAAGCTCCCGCCAAGCAGGATCTTGCCCGCCGTGGTCCCGTTGATCGCATCGAGAAGGGTCTTCTGTCTGTCATTGAGCCCGGAAAGATCCACAGCCCCCTTGATCGTGCGAAGAATGGTCGAGGTGGTGGCGCGCAGCATCCTGAGCTGATCCGCCCCCAGCTTTGCCAGGGTCACGCCACCCGCGATTGTGATATCGACCCTTCCGGCTTCGGCAAGAAGCATGCGGCGTTGGTCCACTGTCAGCGTGCCGGAAGCCTTGAAGATCGCCGCACGGTTCACCGTTCCGGAAATCGCAGCGAGCAACAGGCGCTGATCGGTGGTCATGGACCCTGTTGCCCTCAGATCCGCATTCTTCCGCACCGTCTCGCTGATCGCGCCAAGCAGCATCCGCTGATCGGCTGAAAGCGCAGACAGCGCGATCTGGCCCGTGATCGTCTTCTGGAAGGCTTTGCTGCCTGCCCCGATCTGCGCCAGAAACAAGGCCCCGGTGGGTGACAGCCCTGCCAGGCTGATTGCGGCACGGATCGTCTTGAAGGACTCTTGTGCCGATGAAATCAGGGCCGCGCGCTGATCGGCCGTCATGCTGCTGGCAAACACGGACGCAACCGTAATCGCCCGCGCGGCGGCCGTGTTTGCATTCAGCAGGAGGCGACGGGTCGGGCCGTCCATGTCCGAAGCGAGAACACCCGTTATGTTCGCGATATACTCACCCTGCTGCGCCAACAGAATCCGGCGCGCGCGCTCCCCCATCTGCGCGCTGATCGCCGCCTCGATCATGGCGGCGTAGCTGCCCTGCTGGGCGATCACGATCCGCCGCACACCGTCGCTGATCCCGGGAGATAGCGAGGCCATGACGCTGACCGCATATGCGCCGACATTCCCGAGCGCGAGACGCATCGCAGCCGGGCTGATCCCGGAGGAAAGCGTCGCCGTCACAACACGCGACAATTCCGAGTTTCCGGCCAGCGCGATCCGCATCACATCGACCGGCAGCGCAGCCCCCGTCAGCAGATGTACGGTCTTTTGCAGGCTCGACACATCGGCCAGTGCCAGCCGCGTCAGATCATGGCCCAGATCGTTCTGGGCCAAGTAATCGATGGTCTTGATATGTTCGGAGGCTCCGGTCAGTGCCAGCCACTTCAGATCGGCAGGCAGATCACTGCGCGTCAGGAAATCAATATAGCCGGTGACGCCGGTCGCTGCATTGTTCAGCAAGGCGCGCAAATGCGGCGGGATATCGGCATCCGCGATCACATCCACGGTCACCGCCAGGCGCTCCCGCAGGAACTGGTAGTTGATCATCTCGGCCGCGGCGATAGCCTGCTGAAGGCCGGCCAGCTGGCCGTTCAGCTGATCGATCATCGCCTCGTCCAATACGCCACCGCCGGCGAGGAAATCCCGCACCTCGGTCAACACATCGATCTGCTGCCCCAGCAGCCCGGCGATCACGTCATGCCGGGCCCCCTCGATATCTGCAACGCCCTGCACCAGCCCGAGGTCGGACAGCACCCGCGCCTGCGCCCGCGCCAGATCCACACGGTTGCGCGCCATATCGCGCTGGCTTGCCAGCATCGCATCGGCGGCGCCGGTCAGATCACCAACCGCCGCGATATCGCCTGCCACAGCGCGCGCCAGAATGGCCTGATAGCGTGCCTCATTGTAAACCAGCGCCTGCTGCCCGGAGACCAGCGCCCCAGCCGTGCCACGAAGCCGGTCAATATAGTCGCGGATCGATTGCGCCGCGCGGTACCATGTCCGGGCTGCATCCAGCGCCGCCCGCTGTGCCTCCGTCGTTGCATCAATCGTCGCGTCCAGCCCGGTCGAGACCATGCCCGTCAGTTGCTCCATTTCGCGCGTCATTTGGGCAATCGAAGGCAGAACCTGATCCATCACCCCGGAAAGGCCGATCAGCGTTGCATAGAGCTCCTGCTGTTTCTTGTCGGTCAGATCCAGCGCCTCGACCATCAGCCGGTATTCCGCCCGCGACTTCGGCATGGCAGCCCCGAGCCTGGCCAGCTCCGCCTCGGCCCGCCGCGTGGCGGTCGCGACCTGTTCTTCCTGCGTGTAGAAGGTCTGGAAATAGTTCGCGGTTGCCGTGGCCATGTTGTCCAGACCGCCGAACGCATCGGCCAGCGATGATGCGACATCCCCGCCGACAAGCCCCACCATGTCGAACCGATGCCCCAGCAGATCCACCACGTCGCGGACGCCGATCAGGCTGGCCGACAGTCGGGTCAGCGTATCCAGTGCGGTTTCGCCCGCCCGGGTATAGGCGTCCGTCCCCAACACCAGTTCGGCCATCCCTGCCCCGGCCTTGGCCATTTCCGCCTGCAAGGCCTGAAGCACCTGTTCCTCGGACATGTCCTTGGTGCTGATCTTGAAATCATGCACGAAATCAGCAATCGCGCCCGATCCCAGATCCAGAACCCCCGCCATGTCGCGGATATTGCCGCGCAGATCGGCATAGGCGAGGCCGATGGTATCAGACACCTGCGGGTCCAGTGCTTCGGTCGAGGTCTTGTTCGACCGGAACAGCCCGCCCTTGTAGTAGCGATAGGACGATCCATCGAACGTGTCGCCGGTGAACTGGCCCATCACGCCGGTATCGGCCAGCTTGCGCCCGAACAACGCCTTGCCAAGCGACATGACAAGCCCGATGCCGCCCGCGATCATGCCCACGGTACCCAGCATGCTGCCCAGACCGCCCAGCATCCCTGCCCCGCCCGCGCCGGTACCGCCAAAACCGAACAGCTTGCCGATACCGCCAAGGAAGCCTTTTCCGGATGCCAGCCCTTTGCCCAGCCAGCTGTCCTTGCCGATCAGGCTGCCAAGGCCGAGCAGGCCGGGCGCGCCGCCAGCTGCGCCAGCCGCGGGAACCTTTCCATCCGCAGGCAGAATGCCCATCGAGACCATGATCTGCTGTTTCGCGGCATCCGCGATCATCTGGTGCAGGGTCTGTTTGAACAGATCGCCAAGGCCGGAGATATCCTTGCCCCCCGACATCACGAAATCAGCCCAGGCATTCGACAAATCGCCCACGAGTGGAATCGCGTGCGCCAATTCTTGCGAAACTAGCTTTTGGCCCCTGCCGAACTCTTCCTGCGTGAGCTTTCCAGCCTTGTAGAGCTGCGTCAGTTCAGCGAGCTCAGTGTTGTATCTTTCCAGAGGTGTTTGCGTTTCTTTCAGCCGGTCACGCCATTTATCAGCCGCCTTCGCAAGATCATCTGTTGCTTTGGCGGCCCCTCCAGCCTTCTTTGCACTGTCGCCCAGCCCAGACCTTAGACTGGGAAGCTCGAAGAGCTTTTCATCGTCCGAAAGCACGGTTGAAAGTTGGCCAATGGCTTCCTTGGCCTTGCCAAAGCCATCAGCAGTAATCGCACTGGCCCGCGCTGCGGCTTCGCCAGATGCAATAAAAGCATCCGTGGACGCCTTCATCGACGAAGTAACCATTTCATCAGCTGTTGAGGCCAAGCCGTCCAGACCCATCGACGCTAGAAAATCCCGCCATGCCCCGGCAATAACTGTGAGCATGTCAAAAAAGTTGGACTTCACATCTTCCCACACCGAAGCGAGCCCAGCCGGAATTGCGCCCGCAGAGATAACGATCCCCTCCCAAACACCTGACACAACGTCGCCCATCAGAGAAAACGCCCTGCCAATACCCCCAGCAGCCTTTGTGACGCGGCCAAACTGATAGACCAGCTCTCCGGCCCCCACGATCAGCGCTCCTATCCCGGTACGGATCAGCGCGCCGCGCAGTACCAGCAAAGCCCCGGACAAAGTGCCGGTGGCGACGGCCGAAGCCAGCAAACCAGCCACCCACTTCCCTGCGAATAGTGCGGCAGCAGTCCCTGCATAAACGACGATCCGGTCAAAATGCTGGGCCAAAGTACCGATGGCAGTGCGCGCGGCCGTGACGACGCCGGTGGCCTGATCAAGCTGATCGGTCATGCGTTTCACCGCTTCGCCTACCCCATCAATCTTGGGGATGACAGCCGCACCGATAGCCACCAAAGTACCGAGGATGGCCCCGAAAAGCGCTATTTTGCCAGAGAAGCCGAAAGCGCCCAGCAGTTGTGGAAGCTGCTGAGACAGTGCTGTGACAGCGGCAGTTCCAGCCGCCACTTGGACGAAGAAGTCCTGCACCTGGAAGCTAGCATTTGTGATGGCGCCGGTTAGCCGGTTGCTGCCCGCAGCGGCGGCAACATTGGCCTCGCGAAAACCTCTCGCCACAACACCGCCCCTGCTGGACAAGCCGATGAACCGACCCATGGCAGCAATCAGCCCCTGCATGCCACCAGTGCTTTGCACAATAGCGCGCTGGTTTTGATCTAGCTGGTCCGTCACACGCCGAACACCATTGGCACCTGCGATCATATCTGTCGCCAACCGCCGGGTTGAACGCGACAACCGCTGCGCTGCCGTACCAACCTGCCCGGCAGCTCCTTCAATCTTGCGAATATCACGGGCAGATTCGTCTGCGCCGCGAGTTGTCAGCCGAATGGACAGCTCAGCGAAAGTGGTCATACTGCGTTCCATTTCTGATAGAAAAGCCCCCATGGCAGGAAAACCCGGGGGCAATGTGAGGCTCGATGCATTTGCAATTTTTCGCCGCTATCCTTTTGGCACTTCCAGGTACTGCCCTCGCTGAAACGCCCATACCCAATCTTCCGAACCAAAGTGATGCCTCGGGATCTGGCCCTGTCATCAGAGAAATTCGACTGACTTCTAGCGAAATGGATGCTCTGCGCGTCGCGATAGAACGCTGCTGGAACGTTGGATCGCTTTCAACTGAGGCGCAGCGTGTTGCGGTAGAGATCGGGATGATCATCGGTGCAGACGGCAGGCCGGTTGCATCGTCAATCGAGCTTCTTTCGTTTTCAGGCGGATCAGACAGCGCAGTAAGGCAGGCATACGAAGCTGCCCGGAGGGCAATCCTGCGTTGCGGATCACAAGGATTGCCGGTTCCTGCAAGAGCCGATCAAGAGGGTAGCCACATCACCTTTGGATTTCACGCGGCAGAGGCCGAATTTGATCAAGCCGCGCCAGCTGCAGGCAAAGCAGACCCTCGCGCTGTCGCAGCCTGCCAAAAGGAAGCGACAGGATTCATGGAAGTTGCTGCCTGCTTGCCGCACGCCCATGTTGCAGTTCTAACTCTGGACGCGTTTAGCAGAATTTACCCGCCAGAGGCTTTCGAACTCAAAGAAACTTGCCTTCGGATCAATAAGACTCTTGCGGGCGGGGCCACCTGCGTAACAGCAGCGATCTCCACCGCCGTGACACTACAATCGCACCTGCCCGATGGCACCGATCTCGATGATCCCTTGTTTTCCTCCATATCGTCCCCTCAGGACGAGAGTAAGTTAAATGCCGAAATTTCTGATGCCAGACGAGACTTCCCGGACCAGCCGCTTTGGGGGCTGATCCGTTACAGTCCCTTTAAAAGGTGATCTATCTCGCAAGACATCAGGTATTTGGCGATCTCTCGGCGGGGGCAATGACCATAGCATCATTTCGCGCTTCATCATGTGCAGAGCAATAGGCCCTGCACATGTGAAACAGGATACCCATGTCCGTGCCGTCCTCGACCGATCCCGTGCTGATCGCGAAGGCGAGGATGTCGGGCCACTCCAAAGGAATGGCTCCGGCAAAGCCCGACTTGCTGATACCGCACTCCCGGAAGGCGACAATCAGGTTGCGGTCATTCTCGCCCAGTTCCGGCAGGCCCAGTTCATGCCCAAGACGCAACCTCAGAGCACGATTTGTAACGCCCCGAGGCTGCTTTCTTTTCTCATTCACAGGATCCGCATCGAGCCACCCTGACTGCGCCGCCCAGAGTATTAGGCGGTCGCGTCGATCCGCAAAAAACGGGTACGATCCGCGATAAACTCATTCAGCTGATCAAACGCAGGACGATATGCCTCCAGGAACATGAGAAGATTGTCGTCGGTAAACGACAGCAGATAGCCCTTGTCTGCATCGGACCACGGGATATTCTTCCAGCCCACCACCCCGGCAGCGACCATCTTCATTGCTTCTTGCTCGGCTTGAGCCGATTTGATGCTCCGCTGCCGGTTACGCATCGCATCCACCATTTCATGACGACGACGCCGATAGGTGCGGCTGTCCTGCCCGACCACAGTCATGATGCACGGCACCGCACCTTTCGCTTCCGCATCCACAGTCACAATCCAGCCGCGCTGCGCATCCTCAACGGCAAAGAGCGGCGTGAAGCCATCCGGGCCGACCAGATGGACCTCGGTGCCCTCGTTGCTGGCCAGCACCTTACCCATAGTTGCAAACGTCGTGAAATCCATGATCTTCATCCTTCAGGTTCTGGTTCAAGGGATGGGCGGCACCGGCTGAACCACGACCGGCGCCGCCCGGCTTACCTGCCCGACTGGCCTACATGTCGCAGGCCATGCACTCGGTCAGGAAAGATTTATGCACACTTATATACACACTCCCTTGACGAACGGTCAGAGAGTGTGTATATAAATACACATGAAAGGAGGGGCGATGGAGCTTGAAACGAATTCAAGAAAGCTCCTGAAAGTCTTGAAAGCAGAGGGTTTTGAGGAAGTGTCCAAGAAGGGTTCACACCTCAAGCTTCGGAAAGGGGATCGCACCGTGATCCTGCCGCATCCGAAGAAAGACCTGCCGCTCGGGACCGTCAGGAGCATCTACGAACAGGCCGGGCTTCTTTAGCCCGGCCACCCCATCGCCCCTCTACGAAACAACCACATGGGGTACTGCCATGCGCTACTACATCGCTATCGTTCACCAGGAAGGTGACAGTGCCTTCGGCCTGACCTTCCCCGACCTTCCCGGTTGCCATGCCGCTGCGGACAACTGGGCGGGCATCTCTGCCGCCGCGACCGAGGCTCTCGACCTCTGGTTCGAGGATATGCCGGATGTCGATCCCGCGTCGCTCGACCAGATCCGGGCCCGCGCCGATGTGGCTGAAGCCATTGCCGACGGCGCCGTTTTGCTGCCCGTGCCCTATATCCCGGCCGACACCGCCCCGGAGCGGGTCAATATCTCGATGGAACGTGGCTTGCTGCGCGCCATCGACGAAACCGCCAAGGCACGCGGCATGACCAGATCGTCCTTTCTGGCATCTGCGGCGCGCCGGGAACTGGTAGGCACGGTTTGAGGATCAGGCCCGCATGACCGAGGAAGAGGAAACCGAGTTCCAGATGATGCGCGCAGAGGCTGCAATCTACAAAGCCATTGCCGAGATTTCGCTTCAGAGGCTTCCCCAAGGCCAGGCATTCAGCCTGCTTGAAGCCTTCCGCGCGCATACTATGGCTTCGTCACCAATCCAATCGCTCGGGCCAAGCGCTTCAGAGCGCCTTTACCGCTTGCTTGATGAACTTCAGGGGAAGTATCCGCCGCCATCTCGCGGGTGATCCTCTTCAGTTCACCCAGAAGCTCGTCCACGATTCTCTTCAGCGAACGGTTCACTAGCCTTCCCTCCTGTACGGGCGCATAGGCGCTTCTCGTTGAGGATCAGGCCCGCATGGCGGCGGGCCTGACACCATATCAGACGCGGACGGTCGCGCTGTTGACGCGGAATTCGCCGGTCTGGCCTTTCATGGTCGAGGCGGTGCGCTGACGATCCTTCAGGTTCGCAACCTTCCCGAAGAAATAGGTGATCTGGCCATCGGGATCGGTGATCTTCACCGACACCTCGTCATTGGTGTTGTTCTTGGTCTTGAGGATCGTCAGGCCCGCATCGGTGCCATTGCTCAGGATGGTGAACGCAACCGATCCGCCGTCCAGCGCGCCATTGGCGTGGTAGGTGCGACCGGCCAGCGTGGTCTCGGTCACATCCTCCGAACTGTCGCCCACCTCGCCCCATTCGGTGATGCTGCCGACGGCAGTATAGGTCAGTGCCGCGAAACCCGCCTGATCGACGGTCGCGGGCACGGCGGCGGAAACGGCGACGGTGCCGCCGATATAGGTGATGAGTGCCATGGAAATCAGCCTTTCGATTTGCCCGCAGCGGGCGATTCAGGTTGGGAGGAAAGTGTCGGGGCGACCTTGGGCGCCTCGGGCGGCTCCACAGGGTCGGGATCGAACTGGAGGGTGAGCGCACCCGACAGTTCCTGACCGCGCAGGAAGGCCACGTTGTCAGCACAGCGCAGCACATCATTGGTTGTCACGAGTTCGCCCTGCCTCGGAACCACATGGCCAGTCGGCAGCGGGATCGGACGCAGACCGGGATTGAGGATCTTCGCCATGATCACGCCCCCAGCAGCATGGCCACGAGGCCGGTTCCGGTGACATTGATCGTGCCCTGCAAATAGGCCGAGATGCTGTCGAGCGGTACCAGGCGGGATGCACCGGCAGGGATGGAGCCGACCGCATATCCGGCAGAAACATCGACATTGCCGATGCCCGGTGCCGGAACCACGGTTCCGTCAGCCCCGTCGATGATGCAGGAAACGGCACCAGCCGTAGGGTTGCGCAGGATGAGAATCTGCCCGGTGCCCGCCTCGTACGCGAAGGTGTTGCTGGAGGTCAGCGTCACCTCGGTCACGTTGCGGGCACCGGGACCGCCCATCGTCGTCTTCGTGATGGTTGCCATGTGGAGCCTTTCGGACATGGAAAAGCCCCGCCGGATGGCAGGGCCGGATTAACCCGCTGATCCTGCGGGCCAGGAGGTTCGTGGTCAGAGCAGCTGACCCGCCAGTGTGCGCTGCCAGGTCACGCGAAAGTCGGCTGTGATGGTGGCGATCTTCTGTTCGCCCTCACCGTTGAGGGTGAAAGTCACTTTTTCGGGCAGCAGCATGATGCCCTGCGCGGCGAAAAACGGGCAGAGACAGGCCTCGATAGCGTCGGCGTCGTCATCCAGATCGGCCTCCGGATCTGCACCGCCCAGCCGCTTCACCACGACCTGCAACAGCGTGGACCGGGAGAAATGTGACAGGGATTCGGGCTGAACGTTTTCCTGCGCGGTCACCACACCCAGCACCGGCAGGACATCGGCCGAGATATTCCCTGCCCAGGCCGAGATTTGCGTGACATCCCCCATGCGAGGATCAGCCGCGAGGGCCTGCCGGGCCAAGGCCCGAAAATCGGAACGACGGCTCATTCGATGATCCTCTCCAGTTCGCAGATGACATGCGCGTCTGATGCGGTTGATCCTGAGGGCACCACGTTGAACACGGCGTAGATCTTACCGTTGCCCGGGGCGATCCGGTCTCCTGTGGCAAGCTCGGGCGCCAGATTGTGCCGCACCCGCCAGCTGGGCGAGGTGATCAGCACAGGATGGCCATCCGGATCGATGGCCTCGACCGGCGTTTCCCGAAAGATCGATTGCACGTCACGGGGCACCCCGCCCTTCGGCGTATAGGCAACCGGGGCGCCCAGCGTTTCCGCCAGCACCCCGGCCATGCCGTCAAACACGCTCGCCATGTCAGCTGTTCAGCCGGATACGGCCCGTGGTTTCCCCGGCACCGCTGCCGACAGCCGACACGGCCTTGCCGATCAGCGTGTTACCGCTGGAGGTCGTGGTGCAATACTTGTTGGTATTGTCCCAGTAGATCGCGGCGCCCACCGTCCAGGCCTGCGACCCGACCTTCAGGATATCAACGACGCCTTCGAGCTGCGTCTCGACATCCGCACCGCTGACCGCATCGTGGACAGCAACGCCGAAGATGGTCCCGACCAGAAGGCCTGCGCCCGAGGCCACGTCATAGGGCGCGGGAAGCGTGATCCGCTCGCCGCGCTGCACATAGTTCTTCATGTTCCGATCCTTTCGGTTGGCGATTGCACCCGGCATTCATGCAGGGCGAATGACGAAGGGCGGCCCGAAAGCCGCCCTTTCGTCAGGTCATGTCGTCGCCCGATCAGGCGCCGGCGTTCTTGTAGCCGCCGCGGAAATCAATGGCGCCGCAGCCGAAGTCGTGTTCCAGCGAGAACTTGGTACCCTGCACACCGAAGGGATCTTCCATGCGGAAGCGCGGCGCTGCGTAGCCTTCCAGCAGGCCCCATTCGAAGCACGGCGCCTCATCGACCGAGGCGAAGACATACCAGGCGTTGCCGGTGATCTTGGCGGTGATGACCGGCGACATGACCCCCGAGAACGGGTTCACGTTGCCCGCCTGCTGTGCCTGAATCGGCGCGAGGATCTGCTGCGCCTCGGTTTCCTTGTCCGGCCCGCACAGCAGGATCGCGGCGGTCAGTTCCAGTTCGGCACCATCCAGCGACTTGCGTTTGCGCAAAGCGGCGCGCGCAAGGCTCAGCGAGGCGATGTTGATCGCCGCCGCCGTCCCGGCCTTGGTGCCATCGGTCGTATTGAACACCTGCCGGGTGGTTTCGAGCAGCGTCGGACCATCGGCATTCGAACCGCCCAGCATCATGGTGTAGAAGGTCCGGTCTTCGAACCGCGCCACCGCATTGCCCCGGTCGTTCAGCACCTGCATGATGCCGTCGAGGCTGTCATTGACCAGCAGTTGCCGCGACAGCAGCACCTGCACACCATAGGCCAAAACCTTGGTCTTTTCCTTCGACTCGCTGAAGCTGCCCGCCTTCAGCTCGCCCGCCTCGGGGCTGACCGGCTGAAGATCCGGGAAGTCACCCACGCGCACGGTGGTGTGGTCGCGGAAATCCACATAGGTCCGCTGCCGGGCGATGCGGCGGTAGGTCGGCTGTGCCTGCGCATAGCGCGCGGCCAGCGAACGGTTCATCGCGTTTTCCAGCAGCGCCGGGAAATCGCTGGTCGAATGGAATGCCATACGCAGCGTTTCCTCGCGCCCCGCGAAATGCCCCGGCACCCGGCGCTGGCTCAGCCGTTCGGCCGCCATTTCGACGATGGAGAAATCCATATACTGCCGCGACACGTCCGCCGGTTCGGCGCGGGTCAGGCGGGCGACAAGCGCACCTTCCATGCCCAGACGGCGGGTTTCGGTTTCATCGCGGCCGCGTTCGGTCACCCGCATCGGGCCGGGCGCCGGTTCGCGCTGCGCCATGGTCGCCATGAACCGCGACCCGGCCATATCGGCCGCCGTGCCGTCATTGATCAGCGCGGTCACATCCGCGTCGGTCAGGCGACCGGCCTCCACGAACGGACGCGCCATGCTCTGGATCATGGTGACGCGGTTGCGCTCCGCCATGATTGCCGCCTGCGGATCGGGCGCGGGCGACGGCGGGGTCTGGATTTGCGTCGGCGCCGGGGTCTGTACCGGCGCGGTGGGGTTGGTCGGATCGGGCATCACATGCTCCATGGTTGCGGCCACCGGGGCCGGGACACCGCCGGGGGCGGCAGGGTTGCGGGGCGCGGCAGTGCCACGGCCCGGAGATTTGTCGCGCATCATCGCGGCATAGGCGGTCATGTCGCGCTGCATGCGGGCGCGCAGCGCATCGTCGAAGCTGGGCGGGGCTGCGTTCGCGTCAGTGCCATCGGCCACCGCATCTGCGAATCCCGCCTCGATGGCGGCCGAGGCGCTGTAGAAGGTTTCGGCATTCATGATGGCAAGAACGGCTTCGATGCTCTGGCCCGACCGATCTGCATAGACCTGGGCGTAGACCCGGGCCAACATGTCGAGGAAATCGGCCTGCGCACGGTGATCCTCTGCCCCGCCATAGGCATAGCCGGAGGGGTTGTGCAGCATGATGAACGACCCGGCGGTCATCTCGCGCTGCGCGGCCCCCATCAGAAGAAGCGAGGCCGCCGAGGATGCCTGCCCCTCGACAATGACACGGCAGCCGCCGGGATGGCCTTGCAGCGCCGTGCGGATCGCCTCGCCCGCCACCGGATCGCCGCCGCCAGAATTCAGGCGCACGGTGATACGCCCCTCACCCATGACCAGAAGCGCCTCGCGGACCATGGCCGGGCAGAAGAAGATCTCTTCCTCCCAGGCCCATCCCGCCGCCTCATCCGACATCACATAGCCCGACAGCACCAGCTCGCCGCCGATGATCAGGTCCGCCCCGCGTCGTCTCATACCACAGTTCCTTCGGGATTGGCCTTGGCCCGGCTTTCGCGGGCGGTCGGCAGGTTGCTTGCCCCGGTCGGGGCTAGGTTCGCATCGCTGTCCTTCTGCGCATCTTCCGCGCGCTCGCGCCGGATGCGCTCGGGGTCGAGCCCGAGCGTGCGCTGGACGTTCTGACGACTGTTCACGCCCCCATCGATCTGCTTCAGAAAGGCGTCGATTTCATCATTCGGGTCGATCAGCGGGCGCCGCGGCGGCGTATGGTTCAGCCGAATGACCTCGGCGGGCAGCACGCGCTGCATGGCCCAGGACTCCCGGACCCAACGCTCGACCCCCATGCAGAACTGCATGATGACCATGCGTTGCCAGCGTTCGACATTGCGGTCCATCTCCATCCGCCCCATGCGGCCACTGGAGAAATTGGTCCCGCTCAGATCCCCCGTCAGGGATTCACGGGTGATCCCGATGCCCATGGCAACGGCCCCCAGTGCCTCGCGCATGAAGGGCTGATAATCGTCGACCTTGGGCGGGGTCGTGAAATTGACCGACGTCCCTTCCGGCGTGCCCACCACGGCGCCGGGCTCCAGCGCCTCAAGCCCCTTGAGCCGCTTCGAGGGATCGACGCCGGAATCCTTGTCATAGGTCACGACAGCCGCCAGCAGTGCCGCCATCTTCTGCTTCAGGATCTGGGCTTCCTGATAATCGCTGATCTCGCCCATTGTCATCATGACCGGCGCCAGCCACGGCACACCGCGCAGCTGGCCGGGCCGGTCGAACCGCCGGATGTGCAGCACATCCTGCCACGGCACGCGGCGCGACGTCAGCTTCAGCCCCCGCATCCGCGCCGCGCCGGGATGTTCGTCAAACAGGTGATAGGCCTCGATATCGCCGATGGGGCTGTATTCGACGCCCTCGATCACCTCGTTCGCGCCCCAGCTGGTGACGGTATCGTCCAGATGATCCGCCTCCAGCAGCTCGACCTGAAAGCCCAACGGCAGATCGCGGGCGTATTTCCCGCGCCGGATGCGGCGGCGGGCCAGCACCTCGCCATCGGTGAAGACGGTGCCGATCACCACTTCCTGCATGGCGTAGAGGTCCAGCTCGCCCCGTGCATCCAGCGCAGGGGTAAGCAGGTGTTCCGACAACACCGCCCCTATTTGCGCCTGCACCTCAGCAGTCTCATGCACCACCGATGGCACGATCCCGGTGCCCACCACATTCGAGATCACCACCTCGCGCGCCCGCGCCGCGTAGGGGCGATTCCGCACCATGTCGCGGCTCAGCTGGCGCAGACGCGCCCTTACCCCGAATGCGGCAGCATCGGCATCTGTCGCCGGCGCCTTCCATCCCGCTGCGCGTCGGCCCCGCGAAGCGGCGTCATAATTCATCGCCAGTTTCGCGGCCGAGCGGGCGAGAGCCCGGCGCCGCCCGGCTTCCGGAGCAAATTCGCCAACCAGCGCGTCCAGAGTGGCTCCGATCCATCCCATGATCAGAGGCCCCGCCCGGTCGTGACATAGCCGACGACGAAGCCGCCAGCGCCCTGCGCCTCCGCGATCTGCGCGGTCAGCGATGCGATTGCGGCGGCCATCTCCGCGTCAGTGCGGTACTCGACCCGCTCGCCGTTCAGCTGCACCGATTTCACGCCCTTGGCGCGGGCCCGGATCAGAGCATCACGCATCTGGACCAGTTCAGCCTGATCAATCGCCATGGGTTCCCCTCACCTTCTCAGCCAGTTGATGTATTGCGGCGCAGCATCCTCGCTGGCCTCTGGTGGGGGCGCGGCCTGCCCCGTCCAGGTCGCAAACGGGTTGACTTCACCCAGCACCGCCCAGCCGGGCGGATCGTCCGGGTTCAGCCGGTTGATGCCGCGATGCTCGGCAATGGCCTGCGCCTGCACCGACAGGTCGAGGGTTTCGTTGCGCCCGGCACCCGGCCGTTTGCTGTAGCCATCGATGCCGCGCCGCTCGGCCAGCATTTCCTCGATCCGCTCTTTCTCGATCGACGCCGCGAACAGATAGGCGCCGGGGCCATGATCCAGCCGCGCCGCCGCGGCCAGAACGGTATCCTTCAGCCGATCCACTGCCATGTTCAGCAGCTTGATCGACCGCGCCTTCTTGCCTTGTGACCCGCGTTCCGGCGAAACATGCCAGACCCGATCCGACAGCTTGAACCCGCCCCGCCCGATGGACAGGAACCACAACGCGCCCTTGCCTTCGCGCTTGCGGCGCCGCCAGAACTTCTCGGCATTGTCAGACCAGCCGGTCGGGCCGTTGAAATCCACCACTGCAACGCAAGGCTTCAGACTCCAGTCTTCACCTTCCACCGCATATGACCGTTCCATCAGATCGGTCAGGACCTCGGCATCCTCGACATATTTACCGGGGTTGATCGCACGGTAGCGCCCTTCCGCATCCCGCGCTTTCGGCGCCGTTTCCGGCGGCTGCACCAAATCGAACCGATCCAGCGCCATGCGCTTGCCGTCCAGTCCCCATGCGGTGATCAGAACCGCGAACCACGACCCGTTCGTATCCACCGACACCGTGATGAACCGCGTCCAGGACGGACAGGTCATCGCGCCCAGTTCCACCGCAGTCTCGCGCAACGCGGCGGCGGTCAGATCCTGCTCATCGCCATCGGGCCGCGCATAGGGCACCCCGATATCGGTGTAATGCACCCGCGCGAAATCGCTGTCATCCTGCGACACCTCGAATGCGCGGCGGGCCGTCTCGTATCGCTCGACCAGTTCATCCCAACCGCTGAACGCGGCCGCCGCGCCATTCAGCGCATAGCTGGCGACCGGGGTCTGGCGGATGCGCGGATCGTCGATGCGCACCAGCAATCGGTGCCCGCGCGCGTCCACCAGCGCGTTGCCCTCCGCATCGAACGGTCGCGCCTCGTGCAACCATCCGCCGCGCCCCAGTGCCGCGAGGGTGTTGAGGCGCGCCTTTTCGCGGTGGCTGATCCGGTGCCCGCAATCGGGACACTGCATCTTTGCCGTGGCGCCGGCGGCCCCCGGCTCCAGTGTCTCATCATAGACCAGCCTGTCGAAGCGCGGTTCGAACAGCTCGGCACAGTTGGGGCATTCCCAGAACCACCGGCCCCGCGTCCCCTCGTTGTAGATCTTGCAAATCCCGTTCGTCACGGGCGGCAGCCGGTGCGGCGCGGTCTTGTCAAACTCCCAGACCTGTTCGGGATCGACCGGAAAGGCCGGCGTGCTTTCCACGAACACGCATCCCCGGCTCATGAAGGTCCGGATGCGCTGGAGCGCCATCCCATGCGGCGAACCCTCAGGCGAGTCCTTCGGCCCCAGTTTCTGCGGCATGTGGTCGTAATCGGTCAGCAGCACCATCCGCTGCGACCGGCTGGAAAGCTGGTTCGGCACAGGATAGCCGATGGTCAGGCGCATTCCCTTGAACCGCTTGCGGGCAAAGGTACTGTCATCCCGCGCCGTGCCCAACCGATCCCGCAAGAAGCGGCTGTTCATCAACGCCGGGTCCAGCTTTTCCTCAACCCAGGCATCCGCATCCGTCTTGGTCATGTGGATGATCTGCACCGGCGACGGCGCGCACATGATCGCATGCGTCGAAACTGACAGCAGCATCTGGCTCTTGCCGCTCTGTGACGGCCCGACAAAGCAGACGGTCTTGAACCGGCGCGACTGGCTCATGTCCTGCGGCTCGACCGTGTAGGGCGCGACCGTCCGGTCATAGTCCTGCCAGTTGCCCTGCACCGGCACCTTCAGATACTGCTCTGCCGCATCCGTCACCGAAATCCGGCTGGGCGGGTCCAGCAATGGCAGGGAATCTGCCAGCAGTTCCTCCGGCGTGATGAATGGCGGCAACGGCGGGATACGGGCCAGGAGCCCGATCCCCCGGTCAGACATCGCCACCATCAGACGCTCAGCTCACCCTGCCGGGCATTGATCGGGACAACTGATCCCGGTCGCCGCACCAGATCCTCCAGCGCCGTCTTGATATCGTCGCGCAGCTCGTCAGTCCGGGCCACGACCTGCGCCACCTGTTCCGCTGACAGGCCGAACTTCATCTCCAGAAAATCCGGCAGGGTATCGAGGCTGTTGCCGATCTTGACCAGAGACTCTTCGAAAACCGCCCGCACCCTGTCTGTGCGGATCAGATCCCCGCGCTGCTCTGCCAGGCGGTTCCGGGCATATTCTGCCTCGGACCATGCCCGCACTTCTGCCGCTGACATGCCCGCTTCAGCCTCGGCCTGATCATCGTCGAGGTTCCGGAAGGCCAGCGCAGCCTGCGCTGCGATCTGGTCGCCGCGCTGCTTGGCCGCGCGGATCTTCTCATTCCGCGCCGCGCGCCATGCCCAGCAATGCGACAGCCGGAATTCATAGGACACGCCGTTCTGCCCTTCGGACAGCACCGGCATGCCCTGACCGATCCACTTGGTGATCGTGTTTTCGGTCACATCGAAAGCGCGGGAAAGCTGCCCCCGGTTCAGCACGCCATCCTCCACCCCGTCGGGCAGCGGCCATGCCGAAACGTCCAGCACCTCCCCATCCGACAGAGTGATGAGGTCAGACACAGTTTTTCCTTTCAAGAACAACAACAAGCACGGTAACATGCACCCATGCCGAAAAATTCCCGACCAAAAGTAACGGGGTGCGAATTACCCGCGTGAGGGAGATGCCCCGGAAGGACCCGAGGGCTTAGCCGAACCGCTTTGCGAGCATCTGCCCGAAGGTCCGGCCCAGATGGTCCGCCATCCGCGCAGCGAACAGCCGCTCAGCATGCTCATAAAACCCGAGGCGCTGCTGATAGACCGGCACCTTCGGCGTGAAGATCGCCACGATGCCGATGCGGCCCTGCCCATCCTTTTTGTAAATCCCCGGCGTCAGGCCCGACTGCGGCACGAAGTAGCTGTCCCGCCGCTTGCGCGCCCGCCGCCACGACGCGTCGGTCATGTTCGTGGCCCCGTCCCTCTGGGCCTTCAGGGCAGATTGCACCTGATTGCGCTCCGGTCGCGCCCAGTTGCCAAATTGATCCAGCCGGGCATTGTCGGCCGGAATGATCGCCTGAATGACGCCCTCATGGACGAGGCTGCGCGACAGCTGCGCCTCGAACCCGGTCTGAGGCCTTGGCCCACCCTCCTCCTGCACCCGCAGATAGTGACGCCGCGACGCCGAGGGCTTCAGCTGCACCGCGGCTTCCAGTCTGGATGTGCTGGCATTCACCACCATGAACGCATTCTTCGTCCACGGCGTCGGCCGGTCGAACACCACATCCATCCGGTCACCCAGATCCTTGTGGATCTCGGCCGCCATATCGTCCAGCGCCCAGACCGTCGCGATCCGCAGATCCCTGTCTGCAAGCTGCTGCATCGCAAAGCTGAAGGTGCTGGTGTCAAGGGTTACACTAAAGTCCATGCAGCCCCCTGAAACGCGAAGCGCCCGAGAGGGGTTTCCTCCGGGCGCATCTGTGGATCATGTCAATATGACTACATCCGGTGGAGTTAAGGCGTCAAGACACTTTCGGCATGGTATCTGCCATACGGTCCAGCGCCTCGGTCAGTGCAGCCCTCGCCCAGTCCCTCGACTCGCCATAAACCGACCAGCCGCAGGCATCCAGAATGGCGCTCACGGTCTCGCCGCGCAGGCAGACACGATCCACCAGTTCGGCCACGGTCAGAGGCGTGCGCTTGCGCTTGCTCTGGCGCACCACCACCAGCGCCCAGCCATCCCCGACCGCTGACCGCATGGCTGCAATCGCCGCGCCCTCATCCAGGATGATATCCATCACACCATCGCCACCCCGACCGCTGCGCCCGGTTAGCATGGTCTCGACCGACCGGCCCTTCAGGCCCACCGCCGAATGCCGCTCCACCAGCGCCGCATAGGCCCGGCCTGCGCCCTTCTGGCGCTGAGTGAACGGATCATCGCCACCAGCTCGCCTCGCCTGCCGGGCCATTTCGTCGAACACATCGGCCGCCCGCGCCGCATCCCTGCCCCGGAAGCCACCGTGCTGCGGCGCCCAGCCCTCATCGGTCAGTTGCATCGCCACCGGCGCCACCCGCACCATGCGACCCCGTGCCGGGGCGAGCGGCATATCCGGACCGCAAGTCTCGGGCGCCACCGCCCGCGCCTTCAGCGTGGCCAGCCGGTCCCCCTCGCACATGATCGGATCAGCCATCCCCATGGCCGAGGCAATGGCCCGCACCACCTCTGTCCGCCGCGCCACCATCCGCAGCACCGTTGCCTCGATTTCCCGTTCCAGCATCGCGTTTCCCATATCTTGTGCCTTTGCTCGGCTGTTTTTCATCATCTTGAATGGTCTGTTTTAAGAATGGGACGTCTGGGACGACAAAGAGATTTTACGGGACGACAGAGGCGACAAGGGCAAGTGAGGAAACAACGCGATATCAAATAGATACCAGACGCACGGGACGTGCGGGACGTCTGGGACGACAGTTCCGCGCTACGCATGAAAGCAGCATCACTGCATTCATCCGCCGACCCGCACCCTTCTCGCACATCACACGCGCGCCCGCGCAGCGTCGTCCCAGACGTCCCGCACGTCCCACACCGCACCGCAAGCCCATGATTTCGCTGATCATCCCCCGGACCCCTTGTTCCGTCGCGTCGTCCCTGACCTGTGCCCCGGACGTCCCGGACGTCCCGTAATTCGACGGAAGCGGGGTGCGGGGCATCACAACAGCGCATCGGACTGCCGACCTGCCTGACGCAATGCCATGCTGTTCTGGTGGGTCTCGAACCGGCTGCGGAAAGGCTCCAGCAGACCGATGCCGTCATAGTAGGCATCTGACGACTTGCGCCTGCTGAAGGTCTGCCCTGTCACCGGACTTCGCCATTTGCCCTGCTTTGCGGTCAGCGAATTGTAGATCGTGCGTGGCTTCCACGCGCCGCGCCCAGTCTCATCGAGCCAGTATGCGAAAGCCTCTTGCAGATCCTTGGCGCGCATCGAATGCGACGGATCCCCCGTCACCGCGCAGATCTGTACGAGGAAGGTGGCAAGCGGGTCGCTGTCCTCGCGATACTCGGCCGTCGCGGCGCGCACCTGATCCGGGATTTGCAGACCATGGGCGAGATACTCCCGCAGACCATCTACCAGCCAGTTGAATATGCCGTCCCGCTCTTCCCAGAGCTTCCGACCCAGATCCGGGTCACGTTCTTCAGCCGGGATCTGAACTTCAAACGGTATCAGCATGACACGGCGCCAGATTCCGTCATCGCCACCCCTGATCTCTGGGCGATGGTTCCCGGACATGGTGAGCTTGAAGAACGGATAGACGGTGATGAAGTTCTCGTTCAGTGACCGCACCATGATCGGTTCGCCGCCCGTGAGTTCCTTGATCAGACCCTCTTGCAGCTGTTGCCCCTGATCCGGCTCTGACGTCCGCACGAAGCGCGCGCCGATCAAGGGCACAAGGTCCGGAGTGGCATCGCCACCGCCGCGCCGGCTACGGCCCGTGATGCTCTCGATCTTGGCCGAGGCAGCATAATCACCGAAGATCTTCGCCATCAGATCGACCAGCACCGATTTGCCATTGGCACCGGACCCATAGAAGAAGGCGAACACCTGCTCTGCGGTCAGCCCGGTCATCGAATAACCGAACCAGCGCTGAAGGAAGGCCCTCATCTCTTTCGATGGCTGGATCCGCGCAAGGAATTCCAGAAACCGGGGGCAACCCGCCTTCGGGTCCAGATTGACCGGCATCATCTTCGTCAGCAGCTGGTCGCGGTGGTGGTCGAACCGCTCGACAGTCACCTTCGGCGGCGGCTCGAACTGACCGCCATCATCCTCGCCGGGCTCTGTCCGAAACCGCAGCACCCCGCCCTGCGTGTTGATCACCAGCGGATCGCGATCGAGATCATCGAGCGGCCGGGCAATCATCGCCCCGGCCTCACTGATCATGTTGTTGATCGTGTTGCTGTTGCCGGCGTTCTTCGCATGGGTCAGGCGCCGCCCGATCGACTTGTCGCGCCGATCCTTGATGTCCTTTGCCGCCTGGACGAGCTTTTGCAGGCGGATTGCCTCCATGATCTGATCATCGGTGCGGTCGGACCTCGGGATCACGCCCAACTCGTCCAGAACGGACTGTGCTTCCTCGGCTTCGGACAGGATCTCCATCTCCGACTCCGGAAGGGTCATATACTCGATCTCGGCCTCGATCAGCTCCGTCATGCCATGCGCACGGCGGCGCACCGCGATCTCGTCCGGATCGGGCTCAAACCGGCATTGCGCCCAGACAAACCATCCGACGCGCGGCACATGCACCAGATCCTCCCCGTGATGGATGATGTAGCGCTCGCCATTGCCTCGATCATTCAAGGCCAGCTCTGCACAGCGGGCGACGGGCGGGAGGTCCGGAGTGTCATCTTCAGGGGGTGCGGGGTCGCGGGGCGGCACGGCATCATCCTGTTCCGCCTCCGGCGCCACCAGCCCTTCCGGCATGTCCACATCCTCGGCCGAGGCCATGATCTGGCGCACCTTGTCGAGATTATCCGTCACTGCCTGCCTCCCGGATCGCGGCCTCGAGGGCGCGCAGATCCTGTTCGTAGTGCCCGGCCCAGGGACCGGGTTCGCCTTTGACCTTCGACCCGCGCGACCAGAGACTGCGGTAAAACCGCAGCTTCCGGGGCAGATCGGCTATCGGGATGCGCTCCGACCATCCGGCCTTGCACATCAGGGCCGTGCCGGTTTCTCGGCACAGCGTGATTTCGAGGGGCGCCGTCACGGCACCGGGCCGGATACCTTCGGCCCTTCCATCAGCACATCATTGAGATCCACGCCGGCGGGGCACGGCACCACCTGGCCGCGCAGGCCGGGGCGCAGCGCCATAGCGCGGCGGATACCGGACAGCAGCTGGGCACGCGTCAGGCGCGGTTCGGAATCGCCGTCCTGGACGAAGATCAGCCGTTCGACGCCAGCGGGCGGCACGAAGGCCTCGGTATCGCCCAGATCGGGCAGCCCGGCGTATTTCATGCCCTGCCCCAGCTGACGCTGGCCCGCCATATTGCCGAGGCTCACCCCGGCCCAATAGGAGGCACCCGGCGGTTCATCGGCCAGCAGCGCGGTCAGCGTCGTCTCGATCCCCTCGCCCATGATCAGCACCCGGCCCGGCGGCGTCAGCCGAAGCGAACCGCCCTTGACCGACCCCAGCGACTTCTTGACCTTCAGCCGATCACCGGAAACCGGGTGCAGTATCTCGGGTTTGCCCTTCGGCCGGGACGTGTCGAACCAGGTGCGATGCACACCGATGAACCGCCCGTCCGGCCCCTGAATGGCGGCCAGCATCGCCGGGCCCCGATGCGCCTCGACCCATTTCCGATCGACCTGCACCATATAGCCGAGCGAGGGGTGAAACCGCAGGCACACCGGCAAGCGCGGGAATCGCGCGCGCGGGATGCCCCGCAGCGCGAGATAATCATGCACCGGGCTATCCTGCGCCGGCTGCCCCTGTTCCCAGATCTCGCGCGCCTCGCGCCGGGCCTGTTCCCGCGCGGCGGCGGCTTTGGCATCGTTCCGTGCCTTGTTCTCGGCCGCCTGCCGCTCGCGCTGGCGGCGTTCCTCGGGGCTGACGCCTTCCACCGATCCGCACAGCCATTCCAGTGCGGCCGGGAAAGACGTGCCCATCACGAACATAACCAGATCGACATTGCCGCCCTTGCCACCGCATCGGCGACACTGGAACACCCGCTTCTGGGTGTTGATCCCGAACCGATCGGTGCCGCCGCAACGCGGGCATGGCCCGATCATCTCGCGCCCGGCGCGTTGCAGGCCCTGTATGGCCAGCCGGTTGGCGACCTCGGCCATATCCATGGCCGCTGCCTCGGCCGGGCGTGGATCATCGCGGGTCATGCCATATCGCCCAAAAAGGTCCGGCCTGCCTCGGTGATGTCATAAACCGTCAACCGGCCAAATTTGGCATTGCTGGCAGAGACCAGCCCGCGCTTGACCAATTGCCCTCGGACAGATGGGCTGATCCCGGCATAGCGATCCCACTCATCCGAGGTCAGCGGCACAAATGTTTCGCGGTTACGCCGCCAGAAACAGGTCAGCGCCTCGCGGGTGGAATTGGCGGTCATAGCCATCAGACACCCCCCGCATAAATATGCACCGGCACATTGTGATCGAGCGCCCAGGTGACATCCCGCGCCACCATGGGGCAGCGCTGCCAGCCGCGGATATCCGGCACCACAATGACGCCGCAGGCGTTCAGGTAGGGCGCCGACCAGCTCGCCCAGAACTCCACATCCAGCGGATTGACCGCTGCCTCTTTCACCGTCGGGGCGGCATGCATGGCCTCAGCCCGCAGCACCGTTGGGCAGATCGCGCTGACCCGCGCGCAGATCAGCCGCAGCACCTCGCGCGCGGCCAGCGTCGACATCATGGTCGAGCGGTCGATCTGCCATTTGCGGCGCTGCCCGGCATGTGCATCATAGGGTGCCGCCACATAGGCGATGCCACTGCAATGCCGCGCCACCTGCGCCGGGTCGGACCCGACCCGCACAAGGGCCGAGGCCGATCCTTGCGGCGCCATCACGCGCCGCCAATCCACCGGATGATTGCCTGCCATACCTTGCCTCGCGCTCTGTCGTCGCTTAGGCCGCAGCCGGCGCCACGACCTCTGCCATGGCGCGCAGCACCAGCAACAGATCGGCTTGCCCGTCGATCGTCACGCGATCACGGTCATCCCGGATCACGGCGGTCAGGGCGCGAAACCGGCCGACCACCGCAGCCGAATCCAGCCCCAGATCCAGCGCCACCTGCCCCGCCTTGGTGCCAGAGGTCAGTTGCTCGACCATCGCCAGATCGGTGGCGGCATCGAAACCGCCACGGCCGGACAAGCGCGCGACATGGGCCGCAATCTCACGCTGTCGGTCAGCCCCGATCCCCGCGCCGCCAGCCACCGGCGCGGGGATCGGGGCTGACCGACGGGCTACCCCTTCGGCGATCGCACCAACCGGCGCGGCCTCCACCGCCACCGGCACTTCCACGGCCGCATCGGCACCGAGGGTATCGGCAACCGAAGCCTGTTCGGCCACGGGGGCGGGCTGGGCCGCCTTGAATTCTTCTGTTTTGCCGGCGGCGCCCTTGGGCGGGTTCGCCAGCCCATGCAGATACAGAGCCACCGTCTGCGACCGGCGCCCGAGGCGCTTGGCGATCTCTTTCCGCGAAACGCCCTGGGCGTCGAGCCGCTGAATCTCGGCTCGCTCTTGATCACTCAGCGGACCCGTCACCGGCCCGGGCCTCGGCCCTGTCCTTTCCAGATCACCCACGCTGGCACCGGGATCCCCTCCCCCGGTGCCAGCGCTGTCCGCCGCAACAGCGGACACAGGCGGCGTCTCGGGCGCCGCCGGGATGTCATCGCCGCTGTCACGCGCGGCACACGCGGGGGGACTCTCCACGAGACTATGCCGTTGCAGATCCCCCGACCCGCCCAGCATCTCAGCGGCCGCCACGTCGGCGGCCTGATCGGTTTCGCGCTCGACCAGTACGAATTCGGGCGG
Organism: Gemmobacter caeni; assembly: GCF_003054195.1. Taxonomy (GTDB): domain Bacteria; phylum Pseudomonadota; class Alphaproteobacteria; order Rhodobacterales; family Rhodobacteraceae; genus Gemmobacter; species Gemmobacter caeni. The sequence continues at coordinate 34,619 of NZ_QBKP01000021.1, read as the reverse complement.
AGGATCGAACCTCCGGAAATGGCCCGGCATGGCGTAATGCGTGGTGATGATCACCACCTCGCCCGGCGTCATGTCGATGGTGGTCTCGGCCTCGCCCTGATTGACCGGCAGACCGGACAGGATGCTGACTCCCTTATGGATAATGGCAAAGGCCTGTTGCAGCTCGACAAGCTCAGCCAGCGAAAGCGCACTCAAATTCATTTGAATCCCCCATTCGGTTCGATCAGCGCCTGCGCGGCGTCCACCGCATCGGCCAGGTGACGGAGTTGCGCGCCCATGCCGGGCGCCAGAAAGTCGTTCCAAAGGACAGCGGGTCCAACCAGTGGCCCCGGCTCACCCCGGTGCCAGATCAGCTGCGCCGCGCCCTCGGCCAGCAGCACGGTGGCGGTGCAATCGCCGACCGGAAGGTCACGCCGACAGGTCACTGTCACCAGTTGCGCCGCAATGCTGCCGATCGGCCGAAAGCCCATCACCCTCTCTCCCCGCCGAAGCGCTGGCCCGAGGGGAACACCCCGAACCAGCGCGCCGGGACAACAGAGAGAAACCGGGAAAGCGCCCGGCGCGCATCCGCCCGACCCGGGCGAATGGGAATGAAAAAGGGTGCGGCGGCATCGCGCCGCACCAGTCGCTCACCATGCGGACAGGCAATGTGAGCAGGCAACGAAGGGCGTGGCGTCATGGCACCACCCCGAACAGCTGGGCTGCGACAAACCGCGCCGCAGGCATCAGCACATTCATGGCGGCAGTCGCAACAGTCGCGGCCAGCATGAGCCAGATCGCCCAGCCGGGTTCGCGCTCTACCTCGGAGACGACGACAGCGGGCTGATCCTCCAGCGCCTCGATCGCCTGCGCCCACAACCGCAAATCAGAGGCGCGGACGCCCAGTTCCAGCACCTGATCCGGCTGGATCAGCGCCGCCGTCACCCGCATCCTCTGCGCCAACTCAAGGCGCGTCCGGCAGGGCCGCGCGAACGTGATGGTGGCCCGGCTCATTTCCCGAATTCCTCAGGCCACATGTCGATCGCATCCAGAACCTTGTCGCCGGTCGGGCAGCTGAAACCATCGAACCAGTTGCACGCGGTCTGATACGTCACGCCGAACATGACTGCGCAGGCCTCGCGCGTGCCGCAGCGCCGCGCGACCAGATCGGCCCACCAGACGATCCGTTCATGCCGGGTGATCACCGGCGCCACGCTCACCCGACGCATGGCCGATGCCGACCGGCGCCGGTCAAATCCCTTGGTTTGGGACATTTGACCCCGGCGCGGGGCATGATCGGCAGGTGCGATTTTACGGAGTGGGGACGATGACATCAGGCACAAACCTCATGCAGATTGCCGAAAACAGGCCTCTCTTGATTGAATACTTTCGGCACGGCGCTCAGCCCTCCCGACGGAAGGCCGGAGGGATAAACTCCCAGAGCTCCAGCCCGACACGGCCGATCTCTGGCCCGAGCGATGACAATGGCCTAACGGGATATGATCTGCGCGGCGGGGTTCCACAGTTTGTGCAAGCGCATTCGCTGGCGTGCTGCCCGGCCAGAACCTCTGCCAGATCAAGCTGCGATTGCGCCGAAACCAGCAGACGCAAAACCGATCCATCTTCCATTGAGAATGACAGGATGGCCATGCCGCAGTCTCCGCAGACCACGGTCAGGCCACGCCAGCACGCTGGAACCGGGAGGGGAAAAGCAGATGGCTGAGGCATCAGGCAACATCCTCAGCATCATCGATGTAATCACCTTCAAAACTGATCAACAGCGCGAACCGCTGATTGCCATCACACACGCTATATTTGACGCTGCAGGTACCACCTCCGGATGATTCCCGGGCGATTTCACAAGCTTCCTTCACCATTTTTGGGAGAGACCCTGCCATGATTTCCGTTTCAGACATCGTTAAGATCCTCGATCAGATTCCGGTCTGGAAAACTCTCAAAGCCCTGCCCGGCCGCATCGAGGCGCTTGAACGGCGCGTCGCGGAACTGGAAGGCGCAAAGCTGTTGCCCGGCAAACTGCCCGGCGAACCTTGCCCCGCCTGCGGCATGCCCGGCCTCAGACGGACCAGCAGCAAGGTATCCTCCGGTCCGTTTGGCGTTCTCGGCGCCAGGGATGAAGAATGGACCTGCGAGAGCTGCGGCGAGATCGATCACCGTGACAACGTCCGGTGACGGGAAATGCGCCAGTTCATGAACTACTTCCCCGAGATCTGGGGTTGGACGGCTGCGGTCGTCTCGACCGTCTCCGCAGGCACATCCGGTTACTATGCTTGGCGGGCGCATGCCCGAAAACGCCCGATCTGCGAAGTGACTGTCGCTGCCGATACACCATGGGCTGGCTGGTCCAGCATCAGGATCGAGATAACCAATCCGGCCCCCGCCCGTGTGGCGATCAACCGTATTTCGATCCCTTTGTATGAACGTGGCAGGCTGGTTGACCCCGCCGACCTCAAGACCCCGCGAGATACGACCATACGCAATGATTGGCTTCATATCGTCCGCACATCCACGGAGAACGTATTCCCGGACCACCCACCCGAAATTGCCGGCGCACGCAGCCTTCAGCTGGATCCGGGCATCCCGGTCGAGGCCAATGCCGCCAAACGGCAGACGATCACCGTTCTTGCCCCTCCCGGAAAGAATGGCGTCAGCGGCCTGCCCGGTTGCTTTGCCATCACCTTTCGATGGTTCGACAAACGAAACAGCCCGAAAAGCGTGAAGGCGAAGACGTGAACCGTGCGCGCGCCACTTCGAGAGAGGGATCACCGCTACCAGAAGCGGTCGAGCACAAGCATGACCACCGCGATGGAAAGAAGGACCACCGCCACCAGAAACGGGATGGCGATCACGACATCCGAGGCCCCCGCCGCATTTGCAATAGCGCTTACGGTGCTGAAGGCACTGGCGAGGGCGGAAAGGATAGCTCCTTTGACGGGAAGATCCTCTGGCAAACACATCTTGAGCCTCAGGGGTTGGGGGTTGGCACTGCATCAGGCGACATCCTTTTCGGGGTCTTCCGCGACGGGGGGCGGGTTCTCGGCCATGTAGGCATAGATGCGGTCGCCCACGGCGTAGGTCGGGCTGGAGGTGCCAGCCTTCCATGCCTCCCAGACGCCCCAGCCCGCACCGTAAGCGGCGCGCAGCACCGCCTGCGGTTTGCGGCCAACGGCCAACGCATAGGCTTCGATATCACGGATGAGCTGTTCCATAGGCCCATTAATGGGATTGTTTTCTCATCTCGTCAAGAGACAACATTCCCATTTATACCCGCGCGATGCGCGGGATAATGATCCCATGAATAGTGAAGAGCCTGATAAGTTCGTTGAGGGGTTGCGTCGATACTTCGACGAAAACCCAGAAGTGAAGCCCGCAACGGTCGGCGTTCGCGCGGGCCTGAGCCAATGGGCCATCGCAAAGATGCTCAGCGGTGCGACCAAGTCACCGAAGCATCAAACCGCTGAAAAGATTGCCAAAGCCATAGGCATGTCGGTCGAAGAGGTTGCCGGGCACTCATTCGATGCCGCTGACCTATCGATGGAAGTCACCAGCACACCACTAATCGACGTCTGGAACGTGGCCGCCAGTGCGGGCAACGGGATGATCGCGCCAGACCATGAAATTGTGACCGAGCGCCTCGCCTTCCCGCCGGACTTTCTGGCTCGCCTGACCAAGACCAACCCGCGCCATCTGGCGATCATCGGCGTCAAGGGCGACAGCATGTCCCCCACTCTGAACGACGACGACATCGTGATGCTGGACACCAGCAAGTGCAATCTCGACTGGGATGGCATCTTCGTGCTGCGCTTCGGCGATGCACTGCATGTCAAGCGGATCGCGCGCGGCCGGGGCGATACCATCCAGATCATATCCGACAATCAGAATTACCGAGCGCAGGAACTCCCCCGCGACGAAGTGCACCCCGTTGGGCGAGTAATATGGTTCGGAAAAAAAGTCTAACGGCTGATCCAGTTTACAAGGGAGACGAATATGACAAAAAAACTCACATTTCTGAGTTTTACAGTGATTAGCGCGGGCCTTCTGGCGGCCTGCATGCCCGTTCTGAAAACAAAGGAGCGCTTCACTCCGACAAACGCGCAGGTAGCGGAGGCTCAGACCCAGACTGCGTATAACATGAAAGATCCGTCATCGGCACAGTTCCGCAATCTGCGGGGCATTCGAGGCAAGACGAGCAAGGGTCAGTCCATGTCTTATATTTGCGGCGAGATCAACGGCAAGAATTCATTCGGTGGCTATGTGGGCTTTACACCCTTCATCTATGATCTGGAAACCAAGGCCGCGCGCATTGCTATTCGCGACATGAACGGCATCAACATCTTTGATCTGGCAGATATAAACAGCCGGTGCTGATGCTCACATGGCTGCGGGAGTTATTCACCGCAGCCAAAAAGACCGCCTACCGAAATAAGGAACCTTGCCGATGGTACCTGGTGAGACGGAATATCCCCGGCTAGGCAGCTACTGCTACTCGATACTGAACAAAGGCTAAAATGACGCTGACTGAGTTTATTGTGGTTTTGGCTATTGCTCTCTACGCGATGGTGGGCGGGGCATTTATCAATGCTGCAATCACCACCCCAGTGAGATGTTTGCAGGTACTCAACTGGATGTGGCCCGAGGTTATTTCAACGTTTCTGCTTACCGGCGCCGGATTCATTGCAGCAGGAGCTGGCATGGCAGCCATGAACTTCGAAATCGGTATTGGTATATTTGCGGTAGGATCGGCTCATTTGTCTTTATTCATCTTGTTTCTATATGCTCGCAGGATCGCGAGAGCGGCACTTGCCCCAGATGAGCAAGAAGGACAACGATAGCGACAATTGCAATTGCTTTAACGGCGCTCCGCATTCGATTATCCAGAGCTCTTCACACTGAAGCAGGAATGCGACCGCAACCGACCTTCGGTTACCGGATACCATATCTGCACCACTTCTCCCGCTTCGTTCACTTCTGCCATCATCTCCCGTCTCCCTCCAGCCACTTTCCGCTCAGATCGTGGCTAGGCTGAACACCGGATGCGGAAACATCGCGCCCATCTGCGTCCACCAGCCGCAACCCGCATGCCGCCGCCGCGCGCACCAGGCTGTCCCGCGTCAGCAGCGGGTGCGCCTCGATATCCAGCCCATCTAGAGACAGCCCGATTTCTGCGATCACAAACGCGTCAGCCACCAGCGGCCTGATGGTCACACTAAACACCCCCTGCAATTCCTTTCCGTCATGCGTCAGCACCTTGGTGCCATATGCGATGACGGGCCGGCCATCCGCCGACGGTGGCGTCACGATCCGCACCCGATTCCAGTCCTTATACTTATCGGTCATTTCTTTCCTCCAGCGCCCGCCCCCTTGGCGGCCATTTTCGTCCGGCGGCACCCTGCCGCAGGGTGATTCTGGCATAGGCCGCCAATGGGCTCAAGATTGAAATGGGATTACTTTCTCACCAATGCTTGACATGGGATTTAATTCCCACCATCTTGCCTTCATCCAACGATGGAGGCCCTAATGCCCGACGAACCCGACGATCAGATCGCTGCCGCCTGCACCACAGCGCAGGTGTCTGACGCCGACACCCGCTTCAACCTGATGCAGGCGCTTTGTTCGCGCGCCGTATTCGGTTCGGTATCCGATATCCCCGAGGTCACGGAGCCGGTCACCGTCGCCGAAGCCAACGACTTCGCCACCACCCATCTGGGCGTGGTGAATGTCCGCCAACTGCATTCACTGCGCGATCTGTGCTGGCTGCGCCTGATCGCCGCCCGGACGCCGGAACAGCGGCTCAGCCTCGAACGCCTGATCAATGCCTTCGGCGTGGCCATCGGCATGACGCGCCATGAAGAGGCGGCACGCATCATCCAGAACAACTGTGCCGCCCGTGAGACCAGCCGCCGACAGGCGGAGAAAGATCGCGCTTTGGACCGCTGGCGCGGGTTCGGGGTGGCGGTGAGTGCCTCCGCCCGCACCTGACCTTTCTCTCTTCCACCTTGCCTTGCAACCCGATGGAGGCCCCCCGTGACCATTATCCCCTATCCTTCCACCCACCACGGCCGGACGCCGCTCTTGCAGCGCGATGCCATGGCGATCTGCGCCGCGCCCGGTGATCATGCCCATCGGCCCAGCCTGTACGCGATGGCATGGCTCACCCTGAAATCCGCCCGTGGTCAGATCGTGCATCAGCACCGCCTGCGGGCCAGTCACATGATCGACCACAGCGCCGGGGGCGAGGCGGCATGATGGACGGCCGGTTTCCCCGTAATCCTCCGCGGGCCGAGGTGGTGCCCCTGCGCCCCGGCCTGTCCCGCCTGACGCTCGCCTGGGCGAACGCCTGCCGCGATGATCCGCAGGTAGCCGCGCTCGCCGTGACCTGCGGCGCCCTGCGCCCGGTACATGCGCGTGGCGACAACTGGGTGCTGGAGGGGCTGACCTCGGGCGGCAGTGTCGTGCATGCCTGCATCACGGCTGACGATCACCTGTCGATCTTCCGGCACGGCCCCGACGGCGATCCGGTTGCCCTGCGCCTGCCGCTGACCGATGCGCTGCCGGAGGCATCGTGATGCAGGCCCATCATCATGCCGCCGTTGTGCTGGCGGTGCTGACCTTCGCGGCGGGCATGCTCACCCTCGCAACCGGCCTGCCCCAACCCGCCCCGCGCACCTGCATCAGCTCGGGGTGGTGAAATGGCCGATACGCCCACGACGCCCGAGACCGAGCTGACCGATTACCGCGAGACCCTGCTGGCCATCGCACGGCACACGCCCACCTGTTCGCCTGAATCGGACGAGGCCTTCAGCCAGCAAGCTTGGAACGGCCTGTTCCGCGATATGCAACGCCTCGCCCGCGTGACCCTGACCCGTTACGGCCACAAGCCCTGAGTTTCTGGCCCTGACGCCCGGCAAAACGTGCCGGTTCTGCCCCTCTTAGAAATGGATTTGACCATGGCCGAGATTACTTGGGTGGCGCTGTCGCGCCTATACCTCCATCCGCTCAACAGCCGCTCCGAGCCGCCCCCCGCGGAAATCGAATTGCTGTCCGAAAGCATCCGTACTGCCGGGCTGTTGCAAAACCTGATGGGTTATGCCGACCCCGAGGGCGGCTTTGCCGAGGGCAACGATCTGCAATCCCGTCGCATCGGCATCGTCGCCGGCGGGCGCCGCCTGCGCGCGCTTCAGCTGCTGCATGGACCGGGACGCGGCGATGTCGAGGTGCCGGTGCTGATTACCGGCGACGCCGCCACCGCTGCCGAATGGGCAGGCACCGAAAACACCGCCCGCGCCGCGCTGAATCCGGCAGATGAGGTGGTGGCTTATCGCCGGATGCGCGCGCAGGGTGCCAGTCCCACCGCTATCGCCAGCGCCTTTGCGGTGCGCGAACGGCATGTGCTGGGCCGCCTGAAACTGGCGCTGTTGCCGGATGAGGCGCTGGACGCGCTGCGCGCCGGGCAGATCTCGATCGACCAGGCCGAGGCGCTGACTGTTGCCCAAAGCGATGACGCCGTTGCCGCCATGATCCCGCGCATCCTGAAGGCGGTCAACGGATGGAACACCATGCGCCCCGAGCAGATCCGCCGCGAGTTGAACCCCGAGGCGGTGCCGGCGTCCGACCGCCGCGCCCGCTTCGTCGGCCTCGACACCTATGCGGATCGCGGTGGGCGCATCCAGTCCGACCTGTTTTCCGACAGCACCGTGTTGCTGGACCCGGCGTTGCTGGACCTGCTGTTCGCCGAAAAACTCGAATCCGCCCGCGCGGAGATCTGCGCCGAGGGCTGGGCCGAGGTCCATGCGTTTTCCGCCGCCTATCCCGACTACGAGCTGCTCCGCGAACGCTGCGGCGCGCGCCTCGAACGGGTGCCCGTGGCCCTGCCCGAGGCCGATGCCGAGGAACTGGACGAGCTGATGGCCCGCGCCGAGGCAGAGGAACTCGGCCGCGAGGATCTCGCCCGCATGGACGAGTTGACGACGCGGGCCGCGGGCGATTTTGACGACGCCGACCGCACCCGGGCTACGGCCTTTATCCATGTCAGCAATGGCGGCGATGTCATCATGGACGGCGCGTGGCTGCCGCGTGAGGCGAACGAGGGCGAGGCAGGCGGCAGCGAGGCCATCACCGGCAAGGCCGAAGCCATCCCGCAGAACCTCCGCGACGATCTGCGGATCATCCAGACGCTGGCTCTGCAAACCGCCCTCTTGGAAAAACCCGAGCTGGTACTGGATCTTCTGGCCGTCACCCTCACTGCCGATGTCTGGCCATGGTATCGCCCGCTGGCACTCAGCCCGACGGCGCAGACCCTCACCCCGTCCAAGCCTGACGAAACCCATATCGACGCGCGTCTGGCACGGGCCATCCCGACGGATGATCGCACCGGCAAGGCCGATCTGACGATCGGCCTGCTGTCTGATGTTCAGAGCCTGGGCCGCAAGGCGCGCAATGCGGCGATCACCGCCGCCCTTGCCCGTACCATGCACACGGCGGGCAGCGATTTCGGCAAGGCCCTCGCCGCCCGCCTGCGGGTCAACCCGCGCAACGTGTGGCATCCGACGGCCGAGAACTATTTCAAACGCCTGCCGATGGGCATGCTGGATCAGATCCGCGATGAACTGCTGCCGCATATGGCGGACGAGGCGCAAAGGTTCCGCGAGCTGAAGAAAGCTGCCAAGGCGGCGGAACTGCACCGCATCATCCATGACGCGGATTACCGCGAGGCCCTCGGCCTCTCGCGCGACCAGAACGCCGCGATCGACCGCTGGTTGCCACCCGAACTGCGCCTGCCCGATGCCGAAGGCCCGGCCGCGATCGAGGAGGATGCGGCATGAGCTACGATTTCATCCTTCCCGCCCGCATAATGTTCCACATGCAGCGCGTGATCGCCGCGCCGATGGCCTCGACCCGCGTCTACCTGTCCGGCGTGCGGATCGAGCCGATCGCCGCTGGAGGCGCTTTCATGGTCGCCACCGATGGGGTCGCCATGCTGATCCACCGCGCGCGCCATGCGACCGCGACACGGGCTGCGACCATTGCGGTGCAGGAACCGTGGCTGCCCGACGCATATGATGAATGGGGGGAACGGCTGGAAACAAACTGGGCCGCGCAGCATATCCGTATCCCGCCCGAAATATCCGACCATCCGGTCGCTGCCGGAATCGTCTATGGCGGCCGGGAAGAGCCGGTGATGCATGTCATCGCGGAAGAGATCTCTGGGGCATTCCCGGATTGGCGGAAGGCCGTCAGTGCGGATTTCCTTGACCCCTCTTACACGAGTAACAGGGTCCACGCGAGAAAGGGGCATTGGCCCGACTGCTTCGACCCTCGTGTAGTTTCTGAAACCTGTTCTCTCTGGCGCGGGGTGCAGATCTCGCGCCGGGGCGACGGCATGCCATGGCTGATCACCATGGAAGATGACCCCGATACCTTGGCCGTGATTTCTCCCCGGTCCCTGCCCCGACCTGAAACCCCGGTGTTGACCGACATGCTGACCGCCATCGGTCGCGCGGATCTGCTGGAAGGCGGTGCGGTATGAGCTGCTGTGACGACGCCAAGAACCAGCGTCTCTATCGCGCGGTCACCCAGACCGGATATGCCGTCTACTGTGCGAAATGCGGCCGGAACCATCCCGCCACCAGTCAGGAGGTCACCCGCATCCTCGCGGGTGGACAGACCGATGACTGACGACTGGCGCGGCGAACACCTGATCCGGGGCCGCGTGCCCAGCAAGGCCGAGCGGCAGACCGCTGGCATGAGTGCAGTCAGCAGTCTGTCCCACGAGCTGCGTCGCCGCGCCGGCATCCCGGTCGCGGCAAAGCGGGAGCATGACAAGTTCGTCACCCGGGTTTTCCGCGACATCCACCAGATCGAGCGCATGGCGACCGAGGCAGGCATCACCGCGCGACCACAGGAGGGCTGAGAGGTGATCCTGACGCTTACATATCTCTTCATCGCTTCAGGCTGCCATGATGCGGGCATGCCATTCTGGCAGGCGCTGTGCTGGCCGGAAGCCGTTGGCAAGTTGCTGGCCCGTGCGGTTGGGGTGGAACTGAAAGAGCGTGACGTTGATCCACCATATCGCGGCGGGACAAAACAGCCTCGTGCCGCCGCGCCAACGACCCCACCACCACCGAAACCGAAGGGCTGACACATGGGAAGACATGAAACCATCCGCCCGCCATTCACGCCGGAAACCCTTGCAGAAAGGTGGGGCGTAACCGCAAATGCTGTGCGCAAGAAATGCGCGTCCGGCGAGCTGGAGCATTTCCGGTTCGGCAAACTTTACCGCATCCCGGCCCGCGTTGTTGAGGAGATTGAACAGTGCCAGACATCAGCATCGGCAGGCTCAGAGGCGGATACTGTGTCTTCTGGACCGGCACCGATGGCAAGAGAGCCCGGCATCAGCTTAAGGCACGCACCCGAGCGGAAGCGGAAGCCGAGGCCATTGACGTCTATCGGCTGAAGCACTTCGCCCAGGCGCAAACCGGGGCAACGGTGGCAGAGCTTTGGGATGAATACCGGCGCGATCTGGGCGACAAGCCCACCGCCAAGACCATGGGCTACACCGGCAAAGCGGTTCTCACTCACTTCGGCCATTACCGCCCGGACCAGATCACGACCGAGCTTTGCCGCACCTATGCCCGCGCCCGTATGGCAGCAGGAATCTCGCAAGGCGCGGTGCATACCGAGTTGGGACATCTGCGCAGCACAATGACATGGGCAGAGCGAAACCGGATGATCGAGGCCGCGCCGCATATCGAACGGCCAGCCAAGCCGACACCGAAAGAGCGGTTCATCAGGAAAGACGAAGTGGCGCGGCTGATCGACCATGCCGAGGCTCCGCATATCGCACTGGCCATTCACCTGCTGTTCGCAACGGCAGGGCGGGTTTCGGCCGTGCTGCAACTGACCTGGGATCGCGTCGATATGGAACGCGGGGTGATCAACCTGCGGCTGGATGATGCCCGGACGCGGAAAGGCCGCGCCATCGTCCCGATCAACCGGGGCCTGCTGGCGGCGCTTCAGACCGCACGGGATGCTGCCCTCTCAGACCATGTTGTCGAATGGGGCGGCAAGCCGGTTGCCAGCATACGCAAAGGTTTCGAGGCCGCAGTGAAACGCGCCGGCCTCGAAGATGTCACGCTGCACACGATCCGGCATTCGGCCGCCGTCGCCATGGTTTCGTCCGGCATCCCGATCACCCAGGTCGCGCAGTATCTGGGCCATAGCAACACGACCATCACCTATTCGACCTATGGCCGGTTTGCACCGGATCATCTGGCCAATGCAGCGGAAGTGTTGGATTTCGTCAGACTTCGAGCCAGAAAGTAGGTTCAATGAACTCCGGGGCACTTCGCAAAAGCAGAAAAGCCCCGGAATTTTCCGAGGCTTTTCAAGCTATTGATGGTGGGCGATAACGGATTTGAACCGCTGACATCTTCGATGTGAACGAAGCGCTCTACCGCTGAGCTAATCGCCCGATAGGCCGGTGTTTAGCCTCAGTCTTCGGCCTCTGCAACCCCCTCTGTCACATCTTTTTTGTCCGAAGTTTTTCCACCGCCGCGCTTGAGTTTGATCACGATCATCTCGTCACCGGCCGTGCCCTTCTGGCGGCCGATCTTGGCCTTGCCCAGCGGCGGCAGGTTCAGATCCTGCCCCTGCGACAGCGCCTCGCCGATCCGGGCCAGCGCGGCCTCGACGACGCTTTTCACCACCGGCTTCTTCGCGCCCGTCGCGGCGGCAACCTCGGCCACAAGGCGCTGCACTTTCAGCGTCTCACCCGCGGGCCTGGCAGCGGGCGCAGCCGTGGTCACCGCATCGGGCGCGGCAGTTTCGGCGGCCGCCCTGGGTGCTGCCTTTGCCTTCGCGACGGCGGCGGGCTTGCGTGTCGCGGTGCCGGTGCTCTTGGTGCGTTTGGGTGCCGCCTTGGCAGCGTCAGAGGGTTTCGTGGCCATATTTTCCCCATGGACTCGACTTGTGCCGCGACAATAGGGCAGAATTTCTGTTCTGGAAACATGTGGCAGGAACCGTTCGCCACAAGGCAACAATATTGCCAGAAAAAAGGGCGCGGTTTCCCGCGCCCTTTTGGGTTCAGTGGGCAACCTGCCCGGTCTGCGGCCCGGCCTTGGCGGCCGCTGCGGCAGCGGCAGCCTCCTCGGCGGCCTCGTCCCATTCCACCGGCTCGGGTGCACGCACCAGCGCCTGTGCCAGGACCTCGCGCACATGGGTCACGGGAATGATCTTGAGCCCTTCCTTCACATTGTCAGGAATCTCGGCCAGATCCTTCTCGTTCTCCTCGGGAATCAGCACGGTCTTGATGCCGCCCCTGAGCGCCGCCAGCAGTTTCTCCTTCAGACCCCCGATGGCGCTGGCATTGCCGCGCAGCGTCACCTCGCCGGTCATCGCGATGTCCTTGCGGACCGGGATGCCGGTCAGGACCGAGACGATGGCCGTCACCATGGCCAGACCGGCCGAAGGCCCGTCTTTCGGCGTGGCACCGTCAGGAACGTGAACGTGGATGTCGAGCGATTCGAACTTCGGCGGCTTCACCCCGATATCGGGGCTGATCGAGCGCACATAGCTCGACGCCGCGTCGATCGATTCCTTCATCACATCGCCCAGTTTCCCGGTCGTCTTCATCCGGCCCTTGCCCGGCAGCTTCAGTGCCTCGATCTGCAACAGATCGCCGCCCACGCTGGTCCAGGCCAGCCCCGTCACCACGCCCACCTGATCTTCCTTCTCGGCCAGACCATAGCGGAAACGCTGCACGCCCAGATACTCACCCACCTTCTCGGGCGTCACCTCGACGGTTTTCGTCTTCTTCTTGAGAATGTCGGTCACCGCCTTGCGGGCAAGTTTCGCGATCTCGCGCTCAAGATTCCGCACACCCGCCTCACGGGTGTAGTAGCGGATCACGTCGTTCAGCGCCGGATCGGTGATGCTGAACTCGCCCTTCTTCAGACCGTTCGCCTCCACCTGCTTGGGCAGCAGATGCTGGCGCGCGATCTCGCGCTTTTCATCCTCGGTATAGCCGGCCAGAGAAATGATCTCCATCCGGTCCAGCAGCGGCCCCGGCATGTTGTAGCTGTTGGCCGTGGTCAGGAACATCACGTTGGACAGGTCGTATTCCACCTCAAGATAGTGGTCGACGAAGGTCGCGTTCTGTTCCGGGTCCAGCACCTCCAGCATGGCCGACGCCGGATCACCCCGGAAATCCTGGCCCATCTTGTCGATTTCATCGAGCAGGATCAGCGGGTTGGTCGTCTTGGCCTTTTTCAGCGCCTGGATGATCTTGCCGGGCATCGATCCGATATAGGTGCGCCGGTGACCGCGGATTTCCGATTCGTCGCGCACCCCGCCAAGGGAAATGCGGATGAACTCGCGCCCAGTCGCCTTGGCGACCGAACGCCCCAGCGAGGTCTTGCCGACGCCGGGCGGGCCGACGAGGCACAGGATCGGGCCTTTCAGCTTGGTCGAGCGCGCCTGCACCGCCAGATATTCGACGATACGTTCCTTGACCTTCTCAAGCCCGTAGTGGTCGGCATCCAGCACCTTCTGGGCGGCGCCCAGATCCTTCTTGACGCGCGACTTCACGCCCCACGGCACGCCCAGGAGCCAGTCGAGGTAGTTGCGCACCACCGTCGCCTCGGCGCTCATCGGGCTCATGGACTTCAGCTTCTTCAGCTCGCCCTCGGCCTTTTCGCGCGCCTCTTTCGACAGTTCGGTCTTGCGGATGCGTTCTTCCAGCTCGTTCAGCTCGTTCTGGCCGTCCTCGCCGTCACCCAGTTCCTTCTGAATGGCCTTCATCTGCTCATTCAGATAGTACTCGCGCTGCGTGCGCTCCATCTGGCTCTTCACGCGGGACTTGATCTTCTTCTCCACTTGCAGGACCGACATTTCGCCCTGCATGTGGCCATAGACCTTCTCCATCCGCTCACCCACATCGAGCGTTTCCAGAAGCTCCTGCTTCTGGGCGACCGGAACCCCCAGGTGCCCGGCGACAAGGTCAGCCAGACGCGCAGGTTCGCGGGTATCCGAAACGGCGGCCAGCGCCTCTTCGGGGATGTTCTTCTTGATCTTGGCGTAGCGTTCGAATTCCTCGGCCACGGCGCGCAGCAGAGCCTCCACCACGTCGATGTCGCCGGGGGTTTCCTCCAGCGGTGCGATGCGGGCCTCGAAGAACGAGTCGTTCGTCAGGAATTCGGTGATGCGCACCCGCGTCTTGCCCTCGACCAGCACCTTCACGGTGCCATCGGGCAGCTTGAGCAGTTGAAGCACATTCGCCAGCACGCCGGTGCGGTAGATGCCTTCCGCGCTGGGGTCGTCAATTGTCGGGTCCATCTGGCTGGACAGCAGGATCTGGCGGTCTTCGGCCATCACCTCTTCCAGCGCACGCACCGACTTGTCCCGTCCGACGAACAGCGGCACGATCATATGCGGGAACACCACGATGTCGCGCAGCGGCAGGACCGGGAAGCTTTGCGTGTGAATATCGCTCATGCGCGTTTCCTTCCTCTGGCAGGAAGACCCCGGCCCCGACCATCGGCAGCCCTGGCTTCCCCCTCTGGCCTCCATATCTGGGGGGCTGTCATGGAACTGTCAACCGCGGTGCCGGTAACATTGGCCGGATCGGTACCTTTGTGGGGCGACCCGATGCGGGCACCGGAGCGGGTTTACAGCGGGTCGATATCGCCTTCGGCACGCCGGGCGTGGAAATCGGCGACAAAAGCGGCCATCCGGCCTTCGGCAATGGCATCGCGCAGGCCTTGCATCAGCTCCTGATAATAATGCAGGTTGTGCCAGGTCAGCAGCATGCCGGAAATCATCTCACCCGCGCGGAAAACATGGTGCAGATAGGCCCGGCTGTAGCTGCGGCAGGCCGGGCAGGTGCAGTTTTCGTCCAGCGGGCGCGGGTCATCCTGATGGCGGGCATTCTTGATATTGACCTGCCCGCGCCGGGTCCAGGCCTGACCTGTACGGCCAGAGCGGGAGGGCAGCACGCAATCCATCATGTCGATGCCACGTTCCACCGCCCCCACGATGTCATCGGGCTTGCCCACGCCCATCAGATAGCGCGGCTTGTCCTCGGGCAGATAGCCCGGCGCATAGTCCAGAACACCCAACATCGCCTCCTGCCCCTCGCCCACGGCAAGGCCACCCACGGCATAGCCGTCAAAGCCGATGGATTTCAGTGCCGCAGCGCTTTCCTCGCGCAGTTCGGGCGTCACGCCCCCCTGCATGATGCCGAACAGCGCATGGCCCGGCCGGTCACCGAAAGCGTCGCGCGAGCGCTGCGCCCACCGCATCGACAGGCGCATGGATTTCGCCACCTCGTCCTCGGTCGCGGGCAGCGCCGGGCATTCGTCGAAACACATCACGATGTCCGAGCCGAGCAGGCGCTGGATTTCCATGCTGCGTTCCGGTGTCAGCATGTGTTTGGAACCGTCGACATGGCTGGAGAAGCGCACGCCCTCTTCGGTCAGCTTGCGCAGGCTGGCGAGGCTCATCACCTGAAAGCCGCCGGAATCCGTCAGAATCGGGCGGTCCCAGTTCATGAACTTGTGCAAGCCCCCCAGACGCGCGATGCGTTCGGCGGTGGGGCGCAGCATCAGATGGTAGGTGTTGCCCAGAAGAATGTCGGCCCCTGTCGCGCGCACCGATTCCGGCAGCATGGCCTTCACCGTTGCTGCGGTGCCGACCGGCATGAAGGCGGGGGTGCGGATCTCGCCGCGTGGGGTGGAGATCACGCCGGTGCGGGCGCGGCCATTGGTGGCGTGCAGCTGAAAGCCGAATCTTTGCGTCATGGTCCTGTCCTTCGGTCCAGCGCGCTTGATGCCGGGAAATGCGGCAAAAGCCAAGCCTGACGCGGGGTGTCGGCCGGATCGGGGGCCAGCCCCCATCGCGCGTGCCGCGCGATTCCCCCGGGATATTTGCGGACAGAAAATGATCCGGGTCAGCTTTGCCCGTGATAGAGGCGGTTGTAGGCGGAGGGGGCGTAGCCCTCGGTCGAGGTTTCGCGGTGCCCGGCCTGCGCGAGCCATGCAGCAGCGGGTTCGACACCCCAGCCGGGGGCGTCGGTGACTTCGATCTGACCGTCGGTGACGCGGAAGGGATCGCCCTCGAACAGCCCGCGTTGCCACGGGTAGTAATCATCGCCCTCAATGGAAAATTCGAGGTATTTCCCGGCATTGGGCACTGCACGCAACAGATGCGCGGTGGCGATGGTGACCAGCGACAGGTTCGCGGCATGGGGTGTGCAGGGCAGGCCCACGTGGGCGGCCATCCGCGCGACATCGAGCGTGCGGGTGAGGCCGCCAAGATACAGGATGTCCGGCTGCACCACATCCACCGCCGGAGCTGCGACGATGCGCTGCCACTGGGCCATGTCGCAATCCTGCTCGCCGCCGGTCACGTCGATCTCCAGCGCCTCGGTCACCGCGCGAGTGGCGTCGATATCCCACCAGGCAACGGGCTCCTCGTAATGGGCGACGCCATTATCTTCCAGCCTGCGGCCCACTTCGATGGCGCGCGGCAGGCTGAAGCCGGAATTGGCATCGACCAGCATATCAATACCCTGCCCCAGACGCGCGGCGACGGTGGGAATGATGACCTCGGTCCGCCCCTCCCACTGGTCACGGTCAGCACCGCATTCCGCCCCGATGCGCCATTTCGCGGCGGTGAAGCCCTGTTCGCCACAAAGGCGCGCCAGACGTTCCGCCTCCAGATCCGGCTGGATATCGCGGCGCATGGAACTGGCGTAAAGCCGCACCCTGCCCGGCCGCCCGCCGATCAGCACCGCCACCGGCTGTTCCGCCACCCGCCCCCGCAGATCCCAGAGCGCGGTATCCAGCCCCGCCAGCGCGCGTTGCAGATAGCTGCCGGGGTATTTGTGTTCCATCGTCAGGATGTGGGTGCCCAGTTCAGCCGCCTCGGCCACCGGCCAGCCAAGCGCCCAGGGCGCGATCTGGCGGTGGAAGATCGCGGCAGTGATGTCGGCGTTATAGGGCGCGCATTGCCCCCAGCCGAAAGAGCCATCCTGCGCGGTCACCCGCACGAAACAGACGAATTCGTTGGAAAAGGTTTCCAGCCGGGCGATGGTGAGCATCTTCCCCTCCACAGGCGCGTCAGGGCCAGCATGCGCGAGGCGCGCGGGCTTGCCTAGAGCGTTTCGGGAAAATCTGGCCTGTCCCCGCCCTCAAAAGAAAGGCCCGGCGCGAGGCCGGACCAGTCAGGGGTTAGGGCAAGATCAGCGAATGCCGGCCTTTTCCAGACGCGGCAGAACCTCGTCGCGGAAATAGGGGAATTCCTTGATGTAATCGACGAAGCTGAGCGTGGTGCCTGCAAAGCCCGTTTCGTGCAGCTTCACGATGCCTGCCGCCACCTGATCGGGGGTTCCGACCAGCGGGAAGCCACCATGGCCCATGGCAAACAGGTGCTTGATCTGCGCCAGCAGGTCATGCGGGAAGCTGTGGGCATGGGCGAATTGCAGGTTCACCAGATTGTCCACGGCTTCCTTGTCGCAATTCTCGACCGCCGTGTAATGCAGCCAGTCCTGCGCTTCCTTCTCGGTCGGGCGGCAGATCACATGGCTGAATGTCAGCACCTCGACCTTGCGGCCCTTGGCGGCGGCCTGCGCCTTCAAATCGGCAATTTCGCCCTTTGACCGCTCAAGGTCGATGGCCGGGGTGAACAGGAAATCGGCGTTGTCGGTGGCGAAAGCGCGGCCTTGCGGGCTGCCCGCCGCATTGAGAATCGGCACAGAACCGCGCTGCGGCTTGGGATCGCCCTTCACGCGCTTTGCCTTGAAATACTTGCCGTTCCAGTCGAAATGCTCATCCGAGGACCAGAGCTTCTTCACCAGATCGAACCATTCCTGCGCATAGCCGTAGCGGGTTTCGTGATCGTCGGGCAGGTCCAGACCCAGCGCCTCGTATTCCGGCTTGTTCCAGCCCGCGACGATATTCAGCCCGGCGCGTCCATGGCCGATCTGGTCGATGGTGGCGATCTGTTTCGCCACGACGACCGGATGGTTGGCGGTGGTGTGGATGGTGGAAAAGACGGCGATGTTCTTCGTCGAGGCCAGCAGACCCGCCGCCCAGGTCATCGTTTCCAGCACGCCACCGTGAAAATCGGTCTCGCCGCCGTAGCCGATCCAGCGGGCGATGGGCAGCATGAAGTCGATGCCGGCGGCATCGAGCATCTTCGCCAGTTCAAGATTGTTGTCCCAGGAATTGTCCCAGCGTTCGGCAATCTTCGTCGGTGTCATGCCCGACGAGCAGTTGGTCGAGAAAGTGCCAAGGCGAAAGCGATCGCCCGAGAGCATCGGGTGTTGCGGCATGTCAGCGGTCCCTGTTGGTTTAGGATTTATTTTATGATTGAAAGTCTATCTTAAAATCGCATTGCGTCAACGGTTTTGCCGCCCCATGCTGCGGGTATGGATGACGGAAAACCAATGGCGAAGAAAACCCTTCAAACTCAAAGCGATGACGCCGACACCCGGTTGGACCTGCGCTGGCACCTTGCCGCCAGCGCCGCCGAAGTCGATGCGACCGAGCTGGAGTTTGCCCTGATGCGCGCCTTCGAGGGATTCGGGCGCTGGCAGTCGGAATGCCTCGCCTCGGTCTGCGACGTGGCGGCAACCGGGCCGGAAAACGCCATGCTGCACATCATCCGCATGAATGACCGGCCCAAAAGTCTGAAGGACCTCGCCCGGCTGATGAACCGCGACGACGTGCCGAACATGCAATATTCGCTGCGCAAGCTGATCGGCGCCGGTCTGGTGGAGCGCAAGGGCTCGGGCCGTGCGGGCGTCACCTACGAGGTGACGGACCAGGGCCGCCAGGTGACCGATGATTACGGCACGCTGCGCCGCCGTCTGCTGATCGAGGCGATCGGCAATGTGCCGGGTTTCGCCGCCCGTCTGGCCGAAGCCGCGCGCACGCTGAACCTGCTGTCAGGCATCTATGAGGAAGCCGCGCGGGCTGCCGCCACCCACCGGCACTGAAACCGGCACAGAAAAGGCCCGCCGGGTTTCCCCGACGGGCCTGCGCATGATCCCGAAAAGATCAGAGCTTGGCAGCAACCGCTTCCCAGTTGACCAGCTTGTCAAGGAAGTTGGTCAGATAGGCCGGGCGCTTGTTGCGGAAGTCGATGTAGTAGGAATGTTCCCACACGTCGCAGCCCAGCAGCGCGGTCTGGCCGAAGCAAAGCGGGTTCACGCCGTTTTCGGTCTTGGTGACCTTCAGCGAACCGTCCTTGTCCTTCACCAGCCAGGCCCAGCCCGAGCCGAACTGGCCCGCGCCGGCGGCGGCGAAGTCTTCCTTGAACTTGGCGACCGAGCCGAAGGCCTCGACCAGCGCACTCTCCAGCGCGCCGGGGATCTTCTTGTCTTCGCCCGGACCCATCACTTCCCAGAACAGGTTGTGGTTCCAGTGCTGCGAGGCATTGTTGAAGATGCCGTTCTGCGCCACGGCGCCGGCCTGATAGGTGCCCTTCACGATGTCTTCGAGCGATTTCGATTCCCACTCGGTGCCCGCGATCAGCTTGTTGCCGTTGTCGACATAAGCTTTGTGGTGCAGGTCGTGGTGGTACTCCAGCGTCTCTTTCGACATGCCGAGCGCGGCCAGCGCGTCATGGGCATAGGGAAGATCGGGAAGCGTGAAAGCCATGGGAGTCACTCCTGTTCGAGAAGATTGCCGTCGGGGCCAATAAGGCCCCCCAAAGGAACAAGGTCAAGGGGCACCTCCCGGTTCCCGACAAAAACCCTGTCCTTCATCCGGCGGGAGGGTGGATCACTTCTTGCGCTTCTTCGGCGCGTCCGCGCGAACCTCGCACTGGCCGCGCGAGGTAAAGCGATTGTCAAAGCCCCGCGGAATCACGGAAAGGCGAATTTCATTGGTCGCCTTGATGAGCGTTCCGGTAAAGGCAAGGCTGGCGTTGCGGGCATTCCGTCCCTTGGCGCCACGCACTTCCCATTTAAACGTGGCCTGACGGTCATCGTCCTGCGTGACCTTGGCACTCACCGAACCGCCGGTGACCTTTTGGGTAAGCCCGTCGGCCACCACCGCCACACCTGTTCCCGGAACCATCTGGATGATCATGTCCGGCGGAATGGGAGAGCCCTTGGTTTGCTTGCCAGTCGTGCAATAAACCGTCACCGGGTCCGCCGCATGCGCCCCCCCGGCAAAGCCGGAAATCAGGGCGACCGCGGCCGCAATACCGAATATTTTCCGCATGTTACTCTCCATATACCCTTGAAACAGTCGTGCTTGGCCTGAAAGGAAGATTATTTCTTGCGTTTCTTCGCAGGTTCGTCCTTCAGCACCTTACAGGTACCGCGCACATTGGTGGAATTGTCGTAACCACGCGGGGCACCAAACAGGGAGACCTTGCGGCGATCCTTGCTGAAGGTGGCGGTGTACATGATGGTACCCGTCCGGGCCGATTTGCTCCCGCGCACACGCACATCCCAGGTGACGGTATCGCCATCCGCCTTCAGTTTGGCCGGGATCGGCTTCTTCCCGACAAAGTGCGCGATGACGCCATCGTAGACCTGCGCGCTGCCCTGCGCTTCATCCAGGATGAAAAGGATTTCCGGCATCACCCATTCGTAATTTGACACTTTCTGCGTGCAAATCAACGCCTGCGGCGCGGCCTGAGCCGCCCCTGCGGCCAGCAACATGACGCTCGCCGCAATACCAAACACGTTACGCATGACTTACTCCCAAGTCTGAAACACGGCACCACAGTCGCCCCGCCGTACGGGCGCCTCGCACCGGCGTGCCGGTGCAGAAGGACATCACTTCTTCGGGCGCTTGCCGGGCTTGTCGCGAACCACCTCGCAATGCCCACGATAGGAATAGCTGCCCGGATAGGCTTCGGGCACGATGGTCAGGCGCAGGCTGCCATCCTTGCGGCCGATCCTGGCCTCGTAGCGCAGATCGGACCGGGCGGAGCGGTTGTCACGCACGCCTTTCAGCGTCCAGCGCAGCACAAGATCTTTCGGCGTGTCACGCACCACCTGCGCCGTTACCCCTGAACCGCCGGTAACCGAATGGATCAGCGGGTCCATGGCCAGCACAACCTTGTTGGCAGGATCGAACATGATCAACAGCGGGTTCTTGGCAAGAGCAAGCCGGTTTTTCGCCGTCACCTCGCAGCCATAGATCACGGGGGGTGTTGCGGCCCGGGCGTGATTTGCCTGCAGGGCCGCGCAGAGGCTGATCATCAGCCCGACAAAACGTCTTGAAAACAATCTGGTAACTCCGGGGCATACACGCGCCTACAACCTGTAGCGCATGAATGCCCCGGATCTGTCAACTGCAAAGTGAGCGGGTCAGAACAGCTCTGCGCCCTTGGTGGCGGAATGCGACAGAAGGCCCATCACATAGCCCGCGACCGAGCGGAAGCAGACGAGGCTGTAGCCCGTCTCATCCGCCCAGAAGGCGCCCGCCACCTGCGCCAAGCGGGTCCGGCGCAACTCGCCCGGCGCCAGCGTCGCGTGATCAACCGGCGCGAGCTTCATCAGCACCTCGGCCGCCTGCGTGCCTTCAATCCGGAACACCGCGCGCGCGTCCGACACATCCACAGCCAGATGATGCTGTCCGGCCAGCTTTTCTGCCAGCGTGGCCAGCGCGGCTTTCACCTCGGTATAGGGGACGATCAGCAGATATTCGTCAGGGCTCATCCAGCCTGCGGCCTTGTCACCCGCCACCTCGATCCGGCGCTGCGCGGGAAGCGCGGTGCCGGTGACGGCGGTCACCGCCGCCGCCAGACCCGGTACATCAGGCTTGGCGCGCAGGGTGATCATGCCCAGCGGGCCGATTTCCCGGACAGAGGCGAAGCCGTCGAAGCGGGCACCGCCCAGGGCGCTTGCGACCTTAGACATTCTGCTTTTCCCCTTCCTTGTCGTAGAACACCGGGTCCACGATCTTCACCTGCATGGTCGAACCGTCGAGCTTCGTCATCTCGATGGTCTCGCCCAGCCGCGTCAGGCCCCCTTTCACCAGACCCATGGCAATGCCCTTGCCCAGCGTCGGCGAGAAATAGGTGGAGGTTACGCGGCCCTGCGTATTGCGCTGGCCATTGGCGTTGAAGCCTGGCGCCGGCGCGTAAGAGCCATCGGGGATGACCGATCCGTCCAGCGTTTCCAGACCCACCAGCTTCCAGCGGTCGGGATTGGCCAGATAGGGCCGTTCCTGCCCGCGCTTGCCCAGATAATCGGCCTTCTTCTTCGAAATCGCCCAGCCGAGGTTCAGGTCTTGCGGGATCACCGTGCCATCGGTTTCGTCGCCGATCATGATGAAGCCCTTTTCGGCGCGCAGGACGTGCAGCCCCTCGGTGCCGTAAGGCATCATGCCGAACTCGGCCCCCGCCGCCAGCAGCGCATCCCAGAAGGCGCGGCCTTCGCTGGCCGGCACCGCGATCTCATAGGACAATTCGCCCGAGAACGAGATGCGATAGACCCGTGCGTTGAAGCCGCCCAGCGTGCCGTCGGCCCATTGCATGAAGGGCAAGGTCTCTTTCGAGACATCCATGCCGCCCAGCTTCTCCAGCACCTTGCGGGCGTTGGGTCCAACCACGGCGATCTGGGCATATTGCTCGGTGACATTGGCGGTATAGACCTGCCAATCCCACCATTCGCATTGCAGCCAGTCTTCCATCCAGGCGTGGATGCGATCCGACCCGCCCGAGGTGGTGTGGCAAAGCCAGGTATCCTCGTCGATGCGCGCAACCACGCCGTCATCGGACAGGAAGCCCTGTTCGTTGCACATCAGGCCATAGCGGCATTTGCCCACCGGCAGGTTCGACATGACATTGGTATACAGCATGTCGAGGAACTTGCCTGCATCCGGCCCCTTGACGATGATCTTGCCAAGGGTCGAGGCATCCAGAAGGCCCACATTGGTGCGGGTGTTCTTCACCTCGCGGTGCACCGCCTGTTCATGGGTTTCGCCCGCGCGCGGATAGCAATAGGGGCGCTGCCACAGGCCGACGGGTTCCATATAGGCGTTCTGGGACAGGTGCCAGGCGTGGATCGGCGTCGTGCGCAGCGGCTGGAAGATCTCGCCCCGCGCCTCGCCCGCCAACGCGCCGATGGTCACGGGCGTATAGGGCGGGCGGAAGGTCGTGGTGCCAACCTGCGGCACCGGGGCCGACAGGCTGTCGGCCAGAACCGCCAGACCGTTGATATTGCTGAGCTTGCCCTGATCGGTTGCCATGCCCAGCGTGGTGTAACGCTTGGTATGTTCGACCGAGGTATAGCCCTCACGCGCGGCCAGTTGCACGTCGCTGACCTTGACGTCGTTCTGGTAATCCAGCCACATCTTCATGCGCAGATCGACCGGCGCACCCTGTGGCATGATCCAGACCGGCTCCATCGCCGCTTCCTGCGGGGCGGTGGCCACGGGGGCCATACCGCCACCAGCGGCGTCAGTGGCGTCCAGCAGCACATCGGCGGCTGACAGCGCCCCCGAGGCCGCACCAGCGGTCACCACCAGCGCAGCACCATCATGGTTCAGCGGCGGTCGGGCCTTGTCGGGGGCGAATTGCGCCTGCGCCTCGTCCCAGCGCAGCTTGCCGCCGCAATGGCTCCACAGGTGGACGACCGGCGACCAACCGCCCGACATGGCGACGGCATCACAGGCAATCTCTTCCAGAACCGAGCCTTGGCCGACCTGCGCGCAGATGGCGACGCCGGTGACGCGCTTGCCGCCCTTCACCTTGGCGATGGCCTTGCCCGCCTCGACCCGGATGCCCATGGCGCGGGCCTTCGCGGGCAGTTCACCCGTCACGCTGGCACGGGCGTCCAGCACCACCGGCACCTCCAGCCCCGCCTCTTTCAGCGCGATGGCGGTGCGATAGGCGTCATCATTGTTGGTCACGATCACAGTGCGGTCGCCGGGCGCGACGGCCCAGTTGATCAGGTAATCGCGCACCGCCGCCGCAAGCATGACGCCCGGAATGTCATTGCCCGCGAAGGACAGCGGGCGTTCGATGGCGCCAGTCGCCGCGATGATCTGCCCGGCGCGCAGACGCCACAGACGATGACGCGGACGCCCGTCGCCCGGCGTATGATCGGCGACCTTCTCGTCGCAAAGCACATAGCCGTGGTCATAAGACCCCGCGGCCATGCAACGGCTGCGGAGCGTCACATTCTCCATGCTTTCAAGGGCCTGGACGGCGTTCTTCACCCAGACCTCTGCGGGCTGGCCCTCAATCTCGATACCATCGACCGGCGCGCGGCCACCCCAATGGGCGGTCTGCTCCACCAGCCAGACGCGCTTGCCCGCCTTCGCAGCCGTCAGCGCCGCCTGAATACCGGCAATCCCGCCGCCTACCACGAGGATGTCGCAGAAGGCATAGGCCTGTTCGTAACGGTCCGCGTCACGGTCCTTCGGCACCTGACCCAGACCCGCCGACTGGCGGACCACAGGTTCAAAGATGTGCTTCCACGCGAAACGCGGGTGGATGAAGGTCTTGTAATAGAACCCGGCAGGCAGGAAGCGGCTGGCATAGTTGTTCACCACACCGACGTCGAGTTCCAGGCTCGGCCAGTGGTTCTGCGAGGTGCAGGTCAGGCCATCGAACAGCTCGGTCGTGGTGGTGCGCTGGTTCGGCTCGAACCGGCCGCCCTGCCCCATGTTGACCAGAGCGTTCGGCTCTTCCGCGCCCGAGGCCACGATGCCGCGCGGACGGTGATATTTGAACGACCGGCCAACCAGCATCTGATCATTGGCCAGCAGCGCCGCGGCCAGCGTGTCGCCGCCAAAGCCCTTCAGGCGCTTGCCGTTGAAGGTGAATTCGCAAGGCGCCGTCCGGTCGATCAGACGGCCGCCCTTCGCAAGACGGGTGCTCATTTGGTGCCCTTCCAGTCCGGCCGCTTGGCCTTGATCTTCTCGACGATTTCGGCGGGCGGCTCGGTGGTCTGGGCGGAATAGGTACCGAAGACCTCCAGCGTAGCGGTGCAGCGCGCCGCGAGGAACCACTTGCCGCAGCCATAGGCATGGCGCCAGCGTTCAAAATGCACGCCCTTCGGATTCTTGCGGGCGAACATGTAGGCTTCGAATTCCTCGCCGGTGGACCCGGGGCCGAAGCGTTTCAGATGCGCCTCGCCACCGGGCGAGAGTTCGGTTTCCTCGGCCTTCACGCCGCAATAGGGGCATTCAAGGATCAGCATGTGCGGGCCTCGTGTTTGCGGGAACCCCGGGGGCGCAGCCCCCGGACCCCCGGGATATTTTCAGACAGAAAATGACACATCAGTGCGCCACCCCGGCCGCCACCGACTCGTCGATGAACTGGCCTTCGCGGAAGCGCCACATGTTGAACTCGGCCGCGAGCGGGCCGGGTTCGCCCTTGGCCATCAGCTCGGCCATGGCCCAGCCGGAGCCGGGGATCGCCTTGAAGCCGCCGGTGCCCCAGCCGCAGTTGATGAAGCAGTTGCCGAGCGGGGTTTTCGAGATGATGGGCGAGCGGTCGCCGGTCATGTCGACGATGCCGCCCCATTGCCGCAGCATCTTGAGCCGCGAAATCATCGGGAAGGTTTCAACCAGCGCGCGGAGTGTTTCCTCGATATGGTGGAAGCTGCCGCGCTGGGTGAAGTTGTTGAACCCGTCGGTGCCGCCGCCGATGACCATTTCGCCCTTGTCGGATTGCGACATGTAGCCGTGGACGGTGTTGGCCATGACCACCACATCCATGCAGGGCTTGATCGGTTCCGACACCAGCGCCTGAAGCGCGAGGCTTTCGACCGGCAGGCGGAAGCCCGCCATATCGGCCACCTGCCCCGAATGCCCGGCGACGACGATGCCGAGTTTCCGGGTGCCGATGAAGCCCTTGGTGGTTTCAACGCCCGTCACCTGCCCGTTTTCGGACCGGACGCCCGTGACCTCGCATTGCTGGATGATATCCATGCCCATGGCCGAACAGGCGCGGGCATAGCCCCAGGCCACGGCATCGTGCCGCGCCGTGCCGCCACGCGCCTGATAGAGCGCGCCGAGAACCGGGTAGCGCGGGCCGTCGATATTGATGATCGGCACCAGCTCCTTCACTTTTTCCGGTCCGATCCATTCGGTCTTGACGCCTTGCAGGTTGTTGGCGTGCACCGTGCGCAGGTAGCCGCGCACCTCATGATGGGTCTGCGCCAGCATCAGGAGGCCGCGCGGGCTGAACATCACGTTGTAGTTCAGATCCTGGCTCAGATCTTCGTAAAGGCTCAGCGCCTTGTTGTAGATCGCCGCCGACGGGTCCTGGAGATAGTTCGACCGGATGATGGTCGTATTCCGCCCGGTGTTGCCACCGCCCAGCCAGCCCTTTTCCAGAATCGCCACATTGGTGATCCCGTAGTTCTTGCCAAGATAATAGGCGGTGGCGAGGCCATGCCCCCCCGCACCGATGATAATGGCGTCATAGGCGGGTTTGGGCGCGGGCGCGCGCCAGGCTTTTTCCCATCCCTGGTGATAGCGCAAAGCCTCGCGGGCGATGGCAAAGACCGAATAGCGTTTCATGGGTTGTCAAACTCCCGTCCCGGGTATGGTGCAGTCATGCCCTGACGGCGGAAAATATCCGCCTGCCGAAGCGGCACAATGGGGAAAATTGCGACATCATGTCGACCCCCTGTCGCCGGGCTGGCGGCATTTCGGGCTTTTGCCGCGCGGGACGAGGCACTACATGGGTTGGGAAGGCGCCACAGGGGCGCGGGAGAGGCGTCGCATGTGGACTTTCTGGCTGATGGCGGGGGCTTTGGCGCTGGGCAGCGGCATCGCCTTGCTGATGGGCTTCCGGCGCGGTGCGGGCGCGGCGGCGGAGGTTCCGGCCTCGGCGCTGGATGTGCAGCTGTATCGCGACCAGCTGGCGGGGATCGAACGCGACGCCGCGCGCGGGACAATCGCGGCAGAAGAAGCCGGGCGTCTGCGCACCGAAATCTCGCGTCGCCTGCTGGAGGCTGACCGGCAGAGCCGCGCCGCCGGAACCACCCGCCTTGCCGAAGGGCCGCGTCTGGGCTTGCCGGTGGTTGTGCTGGCACTGGCCGGGGCCGGTGCGCTTTACTGGAGCCTGGGCGCGCCGGGCTATCCCGACATGCCGATGGCCGCGCGGCTGGCCATGTCGGAAAAGCTGCAGGAGAACCGCCCGTCGCAGGCCGTGGCCGAGGCAGATGCGCCCGCGCCGGTGCAGCCGCAGGGCGCGGATGCCGAATATCTGTCGCTGATGGAAAAGCTTCGCAGCACCGTGGCCGAACGGCCCGACGACATTCGCGGCCAGCGCCTGCTGGCGGAAAACGAGGCCCGGCTGGGCGATTACCGCGCGGCCTATGCCGCGCAACGCGAGGTGATCCGGCTGGCGGGGGATGCCGCCACCGCCGAGGATTATGCGCTGCTGGGGGAAATGCTGGTTTATGCGGCGGGGGGCTATGTCTCGCCCGAAGCCGAGGCCGCGCTGACCGAGGCGCTGCGCCGCGATCCGAAGAATACGGCGGCGCTGTATCTTTCCGGCCTGATGTTCGCGCAGGTCGACCGGGCGGACCGCACCTTTGCCCTGTGGCGTAGCGCGCTTGAGTCTGCGGCACCGGATTCGCCCTGGGTGAAACCGCTTCAGGAACAGATCGGTGACATGGCCGCGCGCGCCGGTGTCCGGTATCAGCCGCCCGGCGCCGCTGCTGGCCCGATGGCGGGCATGATGCCTGGCCCTGGCGCCGGGGATGTCGCCGCAGCGGCCGAGATGTCGGCCGAGGACCGGCAGGCGATGATCGAAGGTATGGTCGAGCGGCTGAACGAACGGCTGGCGACCGAGGGTGGCAGCGCCGACGAATGGGCGCGCCTGATCGGGGCGCTGGGGGTGCTGGGCCAGACCGACCGCGCGCGCGCGATCTGGACCGAGGCGCAGGGTCGCTTTGCCAGCATGCCCGAAGATCTGGCGAAGGTGCGCGCCGCCGCCGTGCAGGCCGGGGTGGCGGAATGAGCTTCGAGGATGCCGCCGATTTCACCGCCACCCTGCCCCGCATGGGGGCGCTGGCGGGGCTTGATCTGGGCACCAAGACCATCGGTGTGGCTTTTTCCGACGTGATGCGCGGCGTGGCGACGCCAGACCGCACGATCCGGCGCAAGAAATTCACGCTGGATGCCGAGGCGCTTCTGAAGCTGCTGGCAACGCGGCAGACGGTCGGCATTGTGATCGGCCTTCCGCGCAACATGGATGGCAGCGAAGGCCCGCGCGCGCAATCGACCCGCGCCTTCATCCGCAATCTGGAAAAGCTGACGCCGCTTCCGGTGCTGTTCTGGGATGAACGCCTGTCCACCGTGGCCGCCGAACGCGCGCTGCTGGAGGCGGATACGTCGCGCAAGCGTCGCTCCGAGGTGATCGACCATGTGGCGGCCGGGTTTATCCTGCAAGGGGCGCTGGACCGGCTGGCGCATCTGCGGCGGGAGGCCGAACGTGACGGATGAGATCTGGAAACGGGCCGAAGTCGACAGCCCCTGCGTCAAGATCTGCGTGATCCACCCGGAAGCGCGGCTTTGCGTCGGCTGTTATCGCAGCATTGACGAGATCGGCGCCTGGTCACGGATGACACCCGAGGCACGACGCGCCGTGATGGCAGACCTGCCCGCGCGGGCGCCCCGGCTGGTCAGGCGGCGCGGCGGGCGCGCCGGGCGACTGGAAGGCTGACCCGGCAACTGACCCGGCCCTTGGCGGCATCGAGCCGCCGCGTGCCGACTGCCGTGGAAGGCGCCAGCGTTGCGTATCACTCTGGCATGAGCCAGCTTGCGACATCCGGCATGAGCGGCCGGAAATAGGCGATGATCCGGCCTTCCGGCGGGGCCTTGGCACCCGCCGCCCAGGGGGCGACTCCATGCAGCAGGTGCCGGTGCATCAACACCGCCTGACCGGGCCGGGACGGCACGGCGACCCGGCGGCAGGTTTCAAAACACTGCCTGCGCGCAGCGACATAGGCATCGGTGATATCCACCTCAGCCCATCGCGCGGGCGGATGCGGCGCCAGCGCTGCGGCCAGCGCGGCTTGCAGGATGCGGTGGCTGCCCTCCCACACCACCAGCGGCGCGGCCTCGGGGTCGGTTTCGTTCAGGGCCATGCCCAGAATCCAGTGATGCGGCTCGGCGATGCGGCGGCGTTTCGCGGCATCGGCCAGAAGCCCGTCCAGATGCGCGGCATCACGGTCGCGGCGGAAGGCGAAGGCGGCGGGCGTTTCCGCCTCGGACGGCTGCGGATAGCCGGGGCGCATGACGGAAAGCTGCGCCGGATGCAGCGGCTCGGGCGCAAGGCCCACCGCCTGCCACGGGAAACCGGCGCCACCCATGGCGCCATCCGGTCCGTTCGGCAAGGCATCGACGCCGACAAACCATGTGCCGCCACAGCGCCATGGCTCGGCACTGTCACGCAGCACGGCTTCGGCCACCGGACGGGCCGCTGCCGCCCAGTTGGCGATTGCCGGATCGGGACCGATCCGGTGCCAGCCGCGCGCGCCTACCACCCCGCTGCCTTGCGCAGCATGTTCACCGCGACCACGAGGATAAACAGGGCGAAGGCACGCTTCAGCGGTTTGGCATCCATCGCATGGGCGATGCGCACCCCGATGGGCGTGGTGATCAGCGTCATCGCCACGATCACGGCAAAAGCGGGGAAGTTGATCGCACCCAGGGTGCCGGGCGGCGCCTGATCGACATGCAGCGTCAGGAAGCCGATGGCCGAGGGGACCGAGATGATCAGCCCGAAACCCGCTGCTGTGGCGACCGCGCGATGGATCGGCAGGTTGTAAAGCGTCATCATCGGGACCCCGAAGGTGCCGC
Source organism: Gemmobacter caeni (assembly GCF_003054195.1). Taxonomy (GTDB): domain Bacteria; phylum Pseudomonadota; class Alphaproteobacteria; order Rhodobacterales; family Rhodobacteraceae; genus Gemmobacter; species Gemmobacter caeni. Next base: position 4,833 of record NZ_QBKP01000021.1, on the reverse strand, counting down.
CGCCAATCCCCATCAGCACCGAGAAGAACCCAAGCCCGCCCCCCAGCACCGGCCGCAGGCCGCCGCGCGGCATTTCCGGCCCCAGCCGCCAGTCCGCGCGCCCGAATGCCATATAAAGTCCGGCAATCAGGCCAAGACAGCCGAAGATCGCCTGAAGCGTGACGGATTTCAGGCGGCTCGCCAGCAGGAAGCCCGCCACCGACCCGACCGCGATGTAGATTGCCCAGCCCTTCAGGATTTCCCAGTCCACTGCGCCCTTGCGGTTATGGGCCAGCACCGAGCGAACCGAAGTGACGATGATCGTGGCCAGCGAGGTCGCCAGACAGACCTGCATCAGTTGCGGACCGCCATAGCCCAGATGCGAGAAGGCGTAATAGAAGGCGGGCACCAGAACGATCCCTCCGCCGACCCCCAGAAGGCCCGCGATGATCCCGGCGAAACCGCCGATCACGACAAGCAGCGCCAGCATCGGCAACAGAGTATAGATGTCGGGCATGGGGCACCTTCCGCCTTGGATCGGCCCGACGCTAGCCGCAAGGCGCGGAAGGTTCCAGAGGTGCATTGTGCAGCGGCGCAGAAAAGGTTAGAGAGGGAGTCACTTTTTCTAACGGTTTTCCCATGTCCGCGTCATCCTTCCTGCGCCCGGCACTCGTGCTCGGGCTTTTGTCCGCCGTTGGCCCCTTCGCCATCGACATGTATCTGCCTGCCATGCCCGAGATCGGGCAAAGCCTGAATGCCAGCGTGCCCGCCATGCAGGCCACGATCACCAGCTATTTCCTCGCCTTCGGCGTGGCGCAGCTGATCTATGGCCCCTGGGCGGATCAGGCGGGACGCAAGCTGCCGCTTTATGCGGGGCTGGCGATCTTTCTGATCGGCTCGGTCCTGTGCACGCTGGCCCCCTCGACCGAAGCGCTGATTGCCGGGCGCTTCGTGCAGGGTCTTGGCGGTGCGGCGGTGATGGTGGTGCCGCGCGCGGTGATCCGCGACATGACGACGGGGCACGAGGCGACACGGCTGATGGCGGCCATCATGCTGGTGATTTCCGTCTCGCCCTTCCTTGCACCGCTGGCAGGCGCCGGTCTGATGATGCTGGCGGGCTGGCGCGCGATCTTCGGCGTTCTGGTGGTGGCCACGCTGATCAGCCTCGCGATGACGCGCTTCCTGCTGGCCGAGACCCTGCCGCCCTCTGCGCGACAGCCCGTCTCGGTTTCGGCCATGCTGCGCGGCACGCGGCATCTGCTGACGCATCGCGGCTTCATGGCGCTGACCTTCCTGGGCGGCTTTGGCATGGCGAGCTTTTTCGTCTTCATCGCCTCAGCCTCTTTCGTCTATGCGGCGGCCTTCGGCCTGACGCCCACGCAATTCTCGCTGGCTTTCGCGCTGAATGCGGTGGGATTCTTCGGCGCCTCGCAGATGGCGGCGCGGCTGGGCATGCGCTTTGGCGCGCAGACGGTCATGGTGCGGGCGACCACCGGCTTTGCCGTGTTCACCATCGGGCTGTTCCTGCTGGCGCTGGCAGGGATTTCCGGCCTCTGGCTAACCATCGGCGGGCTGTTCCTCGCCAATGCCTGCCTCGGGCTGGTGATCCCCACCGCCATGGTGGTGGCGCTGGAGGAACACGGACCGATTGCCGGTCTCGCCTCGTCGCTGGGGGGCACGATGCAGATGCTGGCCGGGGGCGTGATGATCGCGGTTTCCGCGCCGTTCTTCGATGGCACGGTGCTGCCGATGCTGGCAGCCATCGCGCTCTGCGGTGCGCTGGCTTTCTTGCTGGCACTGGTGGTGGCGCGGCTGCCCGCGCCCGAGGCTCAGCCCTCGGCCTGAACGGCCATTGCGCGCTGCACCTCGGACAATGCAGCATCCAGCAGGTCAAGCCCCGCACCGGGGCGCGAGGCCCCTTCCGACAGCACGCGGCGCCAGCCGCGTGCGCCGGGCAGGCCGGTGAACAGGCCAAGCATATGCCGCGTCACCTGATGCAGCCGCCCGCCCGCCGCAAGATGCGCCGCGATATAGGGCTTCATCGCCGCGACCACCGCCGCACGGTCCGGCGCATGATCTTCGCCCCACAGCGCATCCACTCCGATCAGCGCGTTTCCCGGATCGTGATAGGCGGCACGCCCGATCATCACCCCGTCCAGCCCCTCGGCCAGCAGCGCACCCGCCTGTTCCAGCGTGGCAATGCCGCCGTTGATGCAGATGGTCAGTTCCGGGAACCGCCGCTTCATAGCCAACACCAGCGGGTAATCGAGCGGCGGGATCTCGCGGTTTTCCCTGGGGCTGAGACCCTGAAGCCAGGCTTTGCGGGCATGGACCACGAAATGCGTAACCCCGGCCCCGGCGACGGTTTCGATGAAGCGCGGCAGGATCTCCTCCGGCAGCTGGTCATCGACACCGATCCGGCATTTCACCGTCACCGGCACATCGCTTTCCGCCGCCATGGCGCGCATGCAATCCGCCACCAGCGCCGGGCGCTCCATCAGCACCGCACCGAAACAGCCCGATTGCACCCGATCCGACGGACAGCCACAGTTCAGGTTGATCTCGTCATAGCCCCAGCCCTGCGCAATGGCGGTGGCCCGTGCAAGTTCGCCCGGATCGGACCCGCCGAGTTGCAGGGCGACAGGATGTTCCTCGGCGCTGAAATCCAGGAGCCGTGCCTTCGGCCCGTGCAGGATCGCCGGCGCGGTGACCATCTCGGTGTAAAGCATCGCCCGCCGCGTCATCAGCCGGTGGAAAAACCGGCAATGCCGGTCCGTCCAGTCCATCATGGGCGCAACGGACAGGCGGGAGGCCGTAGATAAATATTGTTTTTCTATTTTATCAGTCACTTATCTTCGCCTTGCCTTCGCCTCGTTCCGGCCTGTTCTGTACCAAATACGCCGATTTCGACGCTGAACTTGGCACAATGTACCAAATAGAATTCCCATGTACCAAGTCCGGAGGTCATCATGGGTTCGATCAGTATACGCAAGCGAAAGGATGGCAGCAGCAGATACCTTGCGCGCGTGCGAGTGATGCGAGAAGGAACCTCCTATCATGAGACAAAGACCTTTGACAGGCGCCCTGCCGCAACCGCCTAGATAAAGAACCGCGAGAAAGAGCTAGCAAAGCCTGGTGCGCTGGAAGGGCTGAACGTATCTGACCCTTCGCTGTCCAAAGCGATTGAGTGCTACACCGAAAAAACGGGGAAGGACATCGGTCGCACAAAGGCCCAGGTCCTCAGGACCATAGCCACCTACCCGATCGCCGATCTGCCCTGCTCCACCATCAAGTCGAAGGATATCATCGAGTTCCTTCAGTCTCTGCCCGGACAACCTCAAACCGTCGGGAACTACGCCAGCCATCTCGCCTCCATATTCGCCATAGCACGGCCGATGTGGGACTTTCGGCTGGATGATCGGGAGATGAGAGACGCGATCACCGTCGCGCGCCGTATGGGGATCATCTCGCGTTCCGCGCAGCGGAACCGCAGGCCCACCCTCGATGAACTCGACCGGCTGCTGGCTCACTTCATTGATCGGCGCCAGAGAACGCCTCAGGCCATGCCCATGCACAAGGTGATCGTGTTCGCTCTCTTCTCGACGCGCCGACAGGCAGAGATCACCCGACTCACCTGGGATGATTTCCAGAAGGAACACAAACGCGTTCTGGTCCGTGACATGAAGCATCCCGGCGAGAAGCTCGGAAACGATACCTGGGTCGATCTGCCCGAGGAAGCCATTCGGATCATCGACAGCATGCGCAAGAGCAAGGCTGAGATCTTCCCCTACTCTCCGGACGCGATCACGGCCAACTTCACCCGCGCTTGCAAGCTGCTCGGAATCGAAGATCTGCACTTCCACGATCTGCGCCACGAAGGCATTTCTCGGCTGTTCGAAAGGGGCTGGAACATTCCTCATGTCGCAGCGGTCAGCGGACACAGGTCATGGGTTAGCCTGAAACGCTATACGCACATCCGCGAAACCGGTGACAAATATGCAAACTGGCCGGGCTTGCAGCTCGCAACCGGCGACACATGATGCGCCAGTGCGTCAATCTCATCGAAAGGACCCGCGCATCACCCTAGGTTCTGCCAAGTACAGACATCAACTTTCATAGCCGCTGAATGCTGTGATAGAGGCAGGTTAGCGATATGCCGTCCATCCTATTGGCACCCTATTCATCCATGAACTTTCTCTGGTAGCGCTCCTCCGGCGAAACCCACTGCTCGATGAATGATAGCGGATCGAGATCGCCGAGCATCGAGCGCGCCAAACGTAGCCGGGTTTCCAGATGCACGCGCCGCTCTCCGTCCACCATCTGCATACGCTTTTCGGCCTCGACGGAGAGCGCCTTGGTCCAATCCGCCATGATATCCGAAAGCTGTTGAAGGCTCTCGGAGCGGGCCTTCGCCTCACTGCGCTTATCCTCTTCGCCGAACCCGCCGGGAGCGGTCAGCGCCTGAAGGTCGCCCCTCCGGATCAGAAGTTGCAGCGCGCAAAGATCGAAGAGCGGGAGACCGTCCGCCACGACCGGAAATATGGTCAGTATGGGCATGGTACCATCTGGTCGCCGCTCCGACCGACAATTGCGTACCTGGTCGCCATCCCGATCGGGCTGGTTCTGACGGAGATGACCGAGCGAGCGACTATGCGTTACCAAAATGGGAAGTACGTTCGTGAAAGCACGCTCGATCGACGACAGGGGCGGTCGATTTTGCAATCACACAGTTGGACGACAGAACAGGACCTGCCGTGCGAGAGGTGGTTCGGTTGCTCTGAACAGGTTCCGGGCGTTTTCTAAGTGGTTTTCCGCCTCGGTTATGCCGCCGCCGCTTCGGGTGTCGGCGGGTTG
>NZ_QBKP01000020.1 GCF_003054195.1 Gemmobacter caeni | reverse complement strand
ATCGAAGGCACAATGGACCCAACCCCCGGTCGGTGGGGTCCCTTTTGGACGCCGATCACCCCAGAAGCGGGGTCCTTATTGCAAGCCGTTCAACAATCGCGGTCTCGAACGGATTGGCGGCTGTGTGAGGTGCTGGCGCAGGGGCGGCGACGGGCGCTGCGGCCAGAAGTTGTTTTACTTGGTCCAGCGCCAGATTAGTTGTGAACGCGAAGACGTTCGCCTGCGCTTCGCGGCCCTTGGCCTCGTCACAGCCCAGAATATCCTTAACGCGGGTCAGCGCCGCTCCAACCGCCGCACTGACGGCGGCATCCACAGCGCCCGCATCCACGACAGGTGCCGGCGCCGTGCCGGAAGTGATGTCCGCAGCCGCTTCGGCTTCAGCCTTTGGGGTGTCTTTCGTCTTGTCGGTCATGTCCGATCCCTCGTTGATCCCTGTTTCGGCTTGGGGTTCCGATTTCGCACCGAACGCGGCCATCAGGGCCTCGGCTCTGGTGCTAACCGCGTCCGCCAAGCCGATGCGGACCGATTTTTTCGCGGAGAACAGACCGGCTTCCATCTTCCGGATGTCCTGAACGCTTATGTTTCGTGCTGAGGAGACGGCTGTCAGAAACTCGTCGTTGATGTCTTCGATCAGCTCCTGGCGCGCCGCGATCTCCTCGTCTGTGAGCGGTAAATACGGGTTGCCGTCCGTCTTGCGTTCGCCTGTCTTGTAGGCGTGCAGCTTCACGCCCTCCTTCTCGAGCAGGGCAGATCTGTCCCATCTTCCGGACGTGGTCCCGATGGACCCGACCCCCTCGCTTGTGGGCGAAACCAGAACCTTCGTGCCTTGGGAACCGAGCCAATAAGCTGCGGACGCCATCATCCCGGAGGCGTAAGCGATGACGGCCTTCAACTTACAGGCTTCCGCAATAGACCTGGCGCACTCGTCAGCACCGCGAACGAACCCGCCGCCGCTGCTGATGTCTAACAGAATGGCCTTCACGCTGGCGTCGGACGCACCCCGCCTGACGCACGCCTCGACGTAATCATATCCCGTGGCGTATGTGCCCGCCTGATAGGGGAAGTCCGACAACAGATTTCCGCGAACCGGGATGACCAGCACACCGGTGCCGTCGGCGGCGCGCACCACATTATATGGACGAAACGCCCTGAGATCCGGGTTATCCCAGAACTCATCGCCGGTATCCTCGAAGTCCTGCGCCCGCGACTCGGCGGGTTTCAGGTCAGCGGCGCTGATCTCAACGCCGAAAGACGACATGAATCCTTCCAGACACGGCTGCGCGATCAGATGGATGGCACCCGCGTCGGCGGGGAACGTGATCTTCAGTTTTACCGGCTCGGTCATATTCGCCCCGCGTTAATCTGGTGGGGAAATACGGCTCACGCGCCCCGGATAGCCCGGTCCAGCGCCTGACTCAGGGCGTCGTTTTTCACCGCCTCGGCCTCGGTGACCGCCTTGACGGCTTGGTCGCGGTTCCAGACAACGGCGGTCTTGCCCCTGACCCTCTCGACCAGAGCCCAGCCCTGGGACACCAGGAACCCGACGGCGGCGATGACCTCGACGACGTCGCCCGCGTCGACCGGCAGGAACACCCCGAAGATCCCCGCGACCGCGAACACGGTGGCGATGACCTGTGCGATGAAGGAGCGGTTCGTCAGAAACAGCGTCCAGCGGGGCTCGTGCCCGGCTCGGCTGGCGATCTCGTTGGCCATTTTGACCGTGTTGCTGATCTCTCGGATGATGCGGAACATGGATTATTTCCCAAAAATTCTGGTGATTAGGCGAAAAATAGCGGACAGCAGGCCTGTGTCGGCCTCGGGCTCCGTGACTGCGGGCGTGTCGATCGGCAGGGACGGCTTGGGCGCGGGCTCCGCGTCGATGACCGGCGCGGCGTCCCCCAGCTTCCGCAGGGCCGCCTCATAGGTTCGGGCAAGCTTGGCGATCTCGGCGGCCTTGTTCGTGCCGTTGATGACCCGGCGCGCGCCGACGTAATCCGGGGTCTTGCCGTCCAGGAAGTCCGCCAGACGGTATTTCGTGAACATCCCGTTCACGGAGCCGTCGACCAAAATCTTCGCCGCGATCGCGGGCACCATCGCTTTCGACGGGTCAGCGACCAGGTCCACGCCCGTCAGGGCGCTGGCCTTCTGGTAGTTAACCTTGTGCGTGAGCTGGACGTATCCGCGCCCGAACCATGACTTCCCGTCCGCGTCCACGCGCCAATACGGCGTCTTCACGGCTTTCAGCTGGCCCTTGCGCCACGCGTTCTCCAACCGAGCGACGGCGGACGCGTCCGTCGAAGCCAGCGTCTCCCGCAAAGGCTGCATGGTGTGCGCCGTCTCCCACTGGGCCGTGGCCAGAAGATAAGCGCGGTAAAACAAGGGCTGCTTCGCCGTGGCGTCCAGCAGGACCGCCAGACCGTCCACCTGCGATTGTTTAAGCTTGCCGCCGAACAAGGGACGGACTGCGTCGTAAAATGCGGAGATGGACATCGGGGCCTCGCGAAAATCGGTTCGCGGGGGAAATACGGGCCCGGATGGACGCGGACGGCGTCAACGCTGGTTGATGGAGGCGGCGTTTCAGGCGTCATAAACACCGAAAATCAACGCTCGTTGAAGAGTTCACACGCGGGCGGGTGAAGCCCCGAGTGTAATCGGAGAGGTCTTTGTAATCGGGAAAACGGCCCCGTTTAACGCCCGATTACACTTCGGATTACACACAAGTGCATGATTTCGCTTGCGCAATCGGGATTGTAAAACGAGATCGCCGCAATCGGGCCGTTCCAACTTACCATACACAAGACCATATGATTTCTCATCATAGACCCTGATCCGTTTTACACTACGGTATTGTTGTTTATATTCAGTGAGTTATGTGTAATCCGAAGTGTCATCAGGGTGTAATTGAGGTGTAATCGGCCGTTGGCCGTTTTACACATTCGTTGATTTCAGGGGGTTGGAGCGGACTGCAGGATTCGAACCCGCATCCCCCGGATGGCGACCGGGCATCTTACCATTAATACGAAGTCCGCGTGAGGGTGGTGGTTGCGGGACCCGGATTCGAACCGGGGAGCTTCTGGTTATGAGCCAGACGGGATAGACCTCTTCCCCATCCCGCAACAGGGGCAGCCGGTGTTCAACCACGGAGAAACCATCACCGGCTGCTTGGTGATGATATACGGCGAACCCGAGAAAAACCGAAACGCCAGTTGAAGAACAATTTTAAAAAGTTCTCCAACCGTGCATTCAGCCCTGCTTCCGTTCTGTTGGAATCTTGGCACCGGTTCAGGGAATCGAACCCCGGACGCACGGACTTGGAAACCGCCGCTCTGCCACTGAGCTAAACCGATTCGTGGTGGAGGCGGAGAGAATCGAACTCTCGACATCCGGCTTGCAAAACCGGCGTTCTCCCGCTGAACTACGCCCCCGTCGGTTCAGGAAATACGTCTCACTGGTCGTTCTGTGCGTCCTCGACGAACTGCTCAACCGCCGCCAGCCGCTCCTGGACGTCCGCGGACGCCTGGGCCTGGTCGGTTCCGGGCGCCGGGGCCGACTGTGGCTGCGAACCGTTCCCGCCCAGATACTGGGCCTCGCGGCGGCGCTGCTTCTGGACGTCGCGCCAGTCCAGACCCATCCGGGCGCACTCGTGCTCCATCGTGGTCAGGCCCATCTCGTAGCGGATCTTGGCCGCGCGGACCTCGTTGAATTCGTCGATTGACCCTCGGGCCGCGCCGATCCACGTGCAGGTGGCCAAGGCGTCCAGATTGAACCCGCGCATGACCCAGTCCGTGCCCTTGGTGTGCGCCGGCATCGAAGTTATCATCCCGCGTCCGACCATCTCCTCCAGCCAGTTCCGGTAAATCGCGGACGCGACCTTGTCCGCAACCGCGCGCTTGACGGCCTGCATCTGCTGGAACGTCTGGGCCATCGCGGCCTTGACCCCCGCGAAGCTGGTCTCCGACAGGTTCTTCGACAGCTCCTCGTGGCTGACGCCCAAGCCCGCGGCGATCTTACGTATTAGGGATGTCTCGAACGCGGTGCCCAGAGACCCGTCACCGAGAGCTTTCGCGTTCAGCTTGGTTCCCAGCGGCAGATACGGGATCATCGCCCCGTTCATCTTCGCGGTCTGGCCCGCCTTCATGAAGCTGAGGGCCTCGTTCAAATAGGCGTCGTTCATCTCGCCCAGAAAGCCCATGTTCCCGGTTCCGGCGTCGTCCCCTCCCAGCAGCCGATACGCCTCGATCGGGTTCAGGTCGCTTTCCAGAGTAGCGACGACCAGCGCCTGGATGACGGCGTTCTGAAGGGCCACGTCGGAGAACTTGGACGTCATCTTCATCTGGCGCAGGGCGGAGACCATCTTCGCGACGCCTCGGCTCTGGTCAGCCCGCATCGCCTCGAAGACGTGCAGGACCATCGTGCGGCCCCATTTTGTCCGCGCAGGGACGCGCTTCCACCTCGGGGAAGCGGAACCCATCCCGTAGTAATCGCCGGGGTGCGCGGTGCGGATGTGATAAGCGACCGGGGCACCGTAGCGGTCCTTCTCGACCCCGCCGCGCATGACGTCCGTGTCCATGGCGTGATCCGGGTTCGACAACCTGTCCGGGTCGATGACTTGGACTGCTGTCCGGAAAACGCGGTCCGAAAAGTGCTCGAACGTCCCCAAGAACTCGCCAGAGAAGACTGACCCGCCGACGGCCAGACGGACGATGTCCGTAAGGTTCATTCTTTGGGCAGCATCCACGTAACAGCGCTCGGAATACGCATAGACCTCGAACAGCGCCTCGACCTCCTCCTGGATGGCGTCGACCGCGTCGTCCGTCAGGCCCAACGCCTTGCCGTTAGGCTTCGCGTTCAGGATCATCTTCGTGCCGACGACGCCGTTCCGATACAGGTCGACCGCGCTGGAAATCAGCGGGTCATTCCGGACCATGTCCCGTCCGCGCGCGTCCAGAGTCTCCTTGGATCCCAGAATCTCCCCGTCCGCCGACATCAGCGGCGGCGTCCATCGCGCCAGCTCCAGGTTCATCCGGTCAGCGCCGTCGTAAGCGCTGCCGACCGAAGCCGCCACTTGTGGGATGCTGGTCTCAGCCGAGAACGCACCTCTGATCTTGTCGAAAAGCCCCATTGGTCACCAAACGAATCTGAGGGGACCGACGGCGCGACCGCCGCGAGACGCGGCATCAAGCATCGCTTCAAGGTCCCGGATGTATTTCAGCAGAGACGCGGCGGAGACGGCGGTGTATTCGATGCGCTCGCCGTTCTGGTCCACCAAGACGCGCGTCGCCTTACCCATCATCAGCTTGTGATACTGGTCTCTGGCGTGCACCAGCCGCTCACGGATAACCGTTAAATCCACCGTTCAGCTCCTGGAATTGTTGCCGCATCTGTTCTCTGGACAAATACGGCCTGCGGCCCGTGGGAGCGGTTCCAACGACCTTGGTGCCGTCCGACGAGATGGTTATGGGGGTGACGAACGGGTTCTGGGCGGCGGGCAACGCGTATGGGGGCAGTCGGTCGGATGACCAGTCAATTCGGTCCGCACGCATCGTCTCCGACCGGTTCAGGGCCAGAGCATACACGAATAGGTCCCACGCCTCGTTCCGCTTCCGGATCTTGACCCACTCGTCTCCGCGTCTCTGCTCGGCGGCCAGCTCCTTGAAGTAATCCGTCTTCCACCATTTAGGCAGGTGAACGAAACCCGGTCCGTCCACCTCACGTGCCAGGTTGGCGGCCATCACATCCTTGGCCATGTTCGACGACACGAACAGGATCGGGGTGTCCCCCCGGAACGCCTTGCGGTCGCTGCGTTTCGTCCCGTCCGACTTTTTGGTCTCACACAGAACTTTCAGCTTCGGGTCGCCCTTGATGAGTCGGACCCTGGACTTCGGAAGATCAGGGCCCGACAGCGACATCCACCACGCGTAGGCGTGGTCCGTTGTGGCGTCCAAGCCGTTGCTGTCCACGCCGATTATCGCGGGCGTCATGACGCCGGAGCCGTCCGCCAGAGGATATCTCAGGGACGCCAGCTCGCGTTCCAGAACCTTCCAGTCCTCGGGGTATGTCCCGGGCCTGACCCACGCCTTCTCGGGCGTGCCGTCCGGGTTCTTGCGGGTCTCGTGGTCCCTGTCGGAATACATGATGCGGCGGCGGTCGATGCACCACATCCGGCCCTCGGGACCGAAGGCGTGGGTCTGCATGACCCATGACGTGCCTTGTGTGTCAACGGAGCTGACAAGGTAACGGGCTTCCGGAGGAACAACGCCGTGCTGATAGTCCTCGGCACGCTCCCAATATTTATCCCAGTCGGAGCCATCGCCGACATGCGGCGGGATCCAAGGCAGGCCGTAGTTCGAATTTATGACAGTTTTGAGCGTTCCATCCTCGCCGCTCTTCGCGTAATCGTCCTCGGCGTCCAGACGTTCGAGAACCATCCTCTCCCAAGTCTGGGATGCCGATATAACCCCGAATGCCCAGTAGGAACGGTAGTTATCCACGCCCGGAACCGGTGGATTGAGAATCTTTCCGACCAGATTGCCGTCCTCGTCCAGAGACATCCCGTCAGGGACCCACCGGCCCTTGCGGTTCAACTCATCCTTGCCGGGCATACCGGACTCTCGATCGCCGTCATGCTTATATTTCGCACCGCAATCTTTGTTGGGGCACTGGACGTATGCGGACGCCGCGCGCTCCTTATTGGAGCCGTGGTCATCGTGTTTCAGGTGGTCGGGGTGTGCGGGGAACCATTGGTTGCAGCAAACGCACTGCCAGTAGAACCACCTGCGGTCTCCGGTGTTATATAGCGAGAAGATTCCCGGATAAGGCGGGGCTTGGTGAGGCGATTCCGGCTCGAACCTCTCGAACTTCTCGGGGTTCTTGGATGGGGACGAGTCCACGAAAATCGTCTTGCGGCTTCCGTATGCCTTGGCACGGGCGGCCGCCTGGATGACCAGAGCACCCTCGCCGTCAACGTCCGCCTTGGAACGGTCATAGTCCGGAAGGCAGATGACTCCGCGGTTCACGCCCGCCAGGTTCTTCGCGGACGGCCAGACGATGCTCAGGATCGTCCCGTTCCGGAATTTTTTCATAAGCAGCGAGTTCGTCGTCCTGCCGGGCCTGATTTTGTCCGAGAACCAGTCGTTAGCTTCGAAGAACTTCTCAAGATCGCCTTTGGCGAACGTGACCGCGTTGGTCCGGGACGTCTGGACGATCATGATGTCCATCGGATTCGTCTCGACCGTGTGTGCGACCAAGTTCGGCACCAAGGCCGTCTTCCCCCACCGGGACGGGGCCACGAGATAGACACCTTGGCATTCCGGGTCCGACAGAGAGTCCAGGATCTCGCGCTGGTATGCGTGCTTGTCGAAGTTGAACCGCTCGCGGCCCGCCGTCATGACGTCATCGACCCAGATGTGCTTCTCGGAGAACTCCGACAGCGGCAGTCTCTCCGGCGGCCTTAGACCAGCCAAACACCCCGCGAACAATGAACTGACGGTCCGCTCATATTGCTGGACGTCAATCATCCTCCGGCAGCTCCCCCGCCTCAAACAGGTCCAGCGTGGTCATCTGTTCCTCGATGAGAGCCAGCTCCGAGCTGAACGACTTGCCTTTGAGCTCACGAACGGAACGGCCAGCTTGGTTCTCGACGGCCTCCAAGATAGCGTATGCGACGTCTTGGTGCGTCTTCCCGTTGGAAGACGCGGTTTTCAGTTTCTCGGGGAGTGCGACCAAGGACTCCCTGAACACGCGAACGATGGCATCCAGAGCGTGCTCGATCTGGTCAGATCGCCACAGTTCACCGGCTTCCTGATAGACCGCGATACGCTGCCTCTGAGCGTTCCAGAACGCCGCCTGAGTGATCGGCGGGAGCTGCGTCGGGTCCAGACTGGCCAGAGCCTTGGCGGACAGGCCGGTCTCGGACCGGAAAACCGCCTCGCAGGCTTGGGAGAAGTCATAAAGGTCCGACTTGCCCTCGCGAGCCACGGGCGCGACCCCCGCCAATTTTCGCTCAATGGTGCGCTTGTCCTTGCGAAGGACCGACGCCAAAAACGATACGGTGCAGGGTTTCATGAAATCCGACTTCGTGGCCTCGGACTTCGGCGGACGACCCCGCGCGGGGCGGCGTTCGTCCAGATTTATGATGTCGTCGTCGGACACGGGAACCTCGGGAAAACGCTGTTTTACCCAAGGAAATACGGGCCACAGCTATTACTGTCCGGACGCCGCCAACCGTTGCTCTTGGACCGTGATCGACAGGAAAGCGAACATCTTCACAACGGCCTCTTCCAGCTCCGTCGGCCCGATATCTGCGGGCGTCCTGAGCATCTTCCGCATGCACAGACCCTGGAACCGGGCGGTGACGATCCACTCGTCGTCCACCGTCACGGACACCGCAGACCCGTAATGCTCCGCGAAGGAGACGGCGTTGGATACCAGCAGACCGGTCAGGGCGTGGTTCCACTCATCGGGCGGGAAGGCGTTCAGGCCGCCGACCCGGCACTCTTTGAGCGGATCGGCGTTGACCGTAAGGACCACCGTCATTCGCACGACCCGTCAGCCTTAGACCTCAGAACCAGCATGCCCTCCAAAGTAATCAGACAGTTGATCAGGTTTCGCGCGAGGTGCATCGAGTTAGAGCCGTTGGTGCGACCGGAAATCACAGACTCATCAAGTTCCTGATCTTGACCAACGGACACGGTGACGCCCATGGCGGTTGCGGACACCATCTCGTCGATCATCTCGATCTGCGGGATGACCCCGACGTTAGCGGTGAAGCTGACGATCACGCTGCTGAGCTGGACAGCGCACAAGAGGTCTTTGTCGTCCATCTCAAAATAGCTGATCTCGGGGATGGTGTGCCACGCTCTGACCATATTCATTCGAGTGCCTCCCGCCCCTCGCAGGCCGCGCAGCGGCACTCGGCGTCTTCCCCCAGTTCCAGCTTGCGGTCCAGATACCCCAGCATGGACAGCCAGACGAACGTGTTGTGGTCCAGGTTCGGCTTGGCCTTGCAGTTGGCATCCCGGATCGCGACGACGGCGACGCCGCAGGCGGCCACGGCCACGCGGTCCGCGTCGATCTGGATCAGCGGGAACTGGCCCCAGCGGCTCGCGAAACGCCGGACGTCCTCGCCGAAGACGATGGCCATAACATCCGCGCTGACTTTCCGGCATTCGTTGCCGTCAAATTTGAGCGTGTGATACCGCATCTTAGGGCCGGTCTTCTGGGGATACACGGGGCAAGCCGGTCCCATCTGCGCAAACGCATTCATGTCATTCTCCATGTTTTCGAAGTGTTAAGTTTGCTGTTCGTGCGGGACTGTCAGAAGTATTCCCAACGGATCCCGTTGACCGACATGGCCTCGCACAAAGCATTGAAAGCCAGTTCGCACAGCATTTCGTCGGTCGTAAGATCGTCCCCATAAGTGTGGGAAAACTCGAAGGACCCCATGGAAAGCCAGACAGACCCCCTGCCGGCCCCGAAACTACAGTCCAGATTGTTCGTCCGCTGAATAGACCTCATCAGGGCCCTGATGAGCTGGTAGATGATTTCCGGCAGAACATCCGGATCACCATCATCAGGAATGATGACGTTTTGGGCAGTTTTCATCGTTCGCACAGGTGCGTTCATTTTCGATATCCTGTTTTTGTGGGGGTCTCTTAGGCGGCGCGCAGTTCCGCGGCGCGGTCATTCATCCAGTCGACAACCTCATGCTCGAACCAGACGTTAGTCTTGCTGGTCAGCCTGATGGGGGCCGGGAAGGTGCCGTCGGCCACGTAGCGCTTCAAGGTTCGAGGCGACACAGACAGCATCTTGCAGACGTCATCCGGGCGGACCCAGGACGGGCGGGCGGCGGTTTCGGTGATGGTGGTCATTGGGTCCTCCGTGTCTTGGCCGGGGGCGGCGGGTTAAAGCTTGACGTCGTAGCCGGTCGCCAGACCGATCATGATCTGCATCGACAGGATGTTGATCTGGATTTGCATGTCGTCAGGCGTGAGACGGCGCATGGTCCCGTTGTCCGTGACGGAGCGAAAATCGAAGTCCCCGCGGCCGCAGCGGTCAATCAGGGTCGCCGCGAACTTCTCGCGCTTTTTGTGGTTGGGGCGGCGACGAGAGAGACAAACACCGATGTAGGTGTCAGTCAGCGAAACGCTCATGCTCATGCCGATTTCGCACGACATCCGCTTGACCCAGGCCCGCATGATCTCGAAGGACTGGGCCGTCAGATCATCAGGGTCCGGGGTCATCAAAACCTCGATGGAATTCCCGGTTTTTTTGAAGTCGTAGCCGCCGTCGGACTTCTTGGAGACGTCATGGATGAAGATGGCCAAGCACAGCGGCGCCTGCAGTTTCGGTTCATCTTCCCGCTCATCGTTCAGAAATTTAAGCATGATTTTCAGTCCCGTTTTGTGCCTTCATGCTCAAAAGATACACGAAAATGAGCCGACAACAACGGAAAAACACACGAAGACACGAACAGGCGGCGCAACATCCGCTAACTCCTTGAGTCAGATCACATCTTTTTTGCGCCCCTCACCCCCACGGCGGCCGGATCCAGATCAGTTTCGATGATGTTTGGGCGAAAATTGATTCGGACGGCGCTCACGGACAGGCGGATTCCCAGCAGATCGGGCACGGAAGTGTAATCGGAGAGGGGGTTTGTAATCGGGAAAACGGGGCCGTTTAACGCCTGATTACACTTCGGATTACACGCAAGCGTATGATTTCGTTTGCGTAATCGGGTTTGTAAAACGAGATCGCCGTAATCGGGCCGCTCTAACTTACCATACGCCAGAGCATACAGATTCATAAAACAGACCACGATCCGTTTTACACTAAGGTATTATTGTTTAAATTCAGTTAGTTGCGTGTAATCGCAAGTGTAATCAGAGCGTAATCAGGGTGTAATCAGGTTTTCACCGATTACACTTATGGTCACTTGGACGGCGGTAGCTGTCGGAAACCATCGATCCTGTCGGACCACGACTGCATCATCGCAACACGCTCCTCCAGCCTCTGGGCCTTGTCGTAGGCTGCTCGGACCTTGTTGTCGTCCGCGTGCGACAGCTGAAGCTCGATGGCCGCGTCAGAGTAATCGCGATGCTTCTCGGGGACGTGCCTAAGCAGGGTTGACGCGGTGGTGCGGAACCCGTGAAACGTCACATCCTCTTTGGAGAAGCCCATCCGACGCAGAGAGGAGTTCAGGGTGTTGGACGAGATTGACCGCGACCTATGCCTTGGGGACGGGAAGACGTGCTCGCAGTTTCCGCTGAACTGCCGGATCTCGCGCAGCAGCGCGTGGACCTGGTCCGAAATCGGCACCAGGTGCTCCCGCTTCATCTTCATGGCCCCCGCCGGGATCGAGATCATCCGCTCGTTGTCGCTGATCCAGGACCACCGCAACGCCCGTAGCTCACCGTCCCGCAGGAACACGTGCGGTGCCATCATCAGCGCGTATCGCGTGGACGCGTCCCCGGAATACTCGTCGATCGCCCGCAGCAGCTCGCCGACCTTGTGCGGGTCAGTCAGACCGGCGTGGTTACGGATGGGCGGCTTGATCACCGCCTCGTTCATCACGGGACCCGGGTCCATGACGGCGATTCCGCTGGCGGCGGCGTATCGGAACACCTGGCTGACGAACGTCTTTGCCTTCGTGCTCTTGTGCAGTTTCCCGGTGCCCTCGATGCTGCGGATCGCGCTGACGATCTCCGGGACCTTGATTTCGGTGATGGGGGTTCCGCCGAACTGGCGGCGGACGGCGGCGCGGCTCCACTCGAACTTGTCCACGGTGGACTCCGCGACCGGGTTCCGGGTGTTCGCCTTGCGGAACGCGATGTATTCCCCGGCCCACGCGTCGAACGTCTTATCGTTCCCGCCGCTTTTCAGTGCGCGCTTGGCGGCCCCGGGGTCCTGACCCTCTGCCAGCATCTTTTTCGCCTGCTCACGCATCGCGCGGGCGTCCACCAGAGACACGGCGGGCCAAGCGCCGAACGACAGGGTCTTCTGGCGGCCGCCGAACCGGTAGGCCATCTTCCACAGCTTGGAGCCGGACGCCGTGGCCTCAAGATACAGTCCGCCGCCGTCGGATTCCCGCTTCGGCTTGCCGCCCTCTGATACGAGAGCCTTAACGCGCGTGAGATTCAGAGCCAATGCCAACACCTCCCCAGACTGCCAACATCCATGCCAACACATCAGTGGCACAACGTGGCCCGAAATGACACCAACCGCCGGACCGAAGTCCAGCGGTTGTTGGCATTTTTTGGGTTTTGACCCGGTATGTCCCCGTATGACAGGGACATTTGGTGCCCAGAAGAGGACTCGAACCTCCACGCCTTGCGGCACTGGTACCTGAAACCAGCGCGTCTACCAATTCCGCCATCTGGGCGATGTCGTGAGCTGGTATCTACGGATGCCGCGCGGGGGTGTCAACAGGGGGAATCGCAAAATCTTCACAGGATTTGCGACTTGTTTGGAAATCCCCTTAAAGTTATGGAGACAGGCGAAAATGCAGCATCCGGGAAGGGCTCGTAGCATGAGCAAGCTGGTCACGATCTTCGGGGGTTCGGGCTTCGTGGGGCGCTATGTGGCGCGGCGCATGGCGAAAGAAGGCTGGCGCGTGCGCGTGGCCGTCCGTCGCCCGAATGAGGCGCTGTTCGTGCGCCCCTATGGCGTTGTGGGCCAGGTGGAGCCTGTGCTGTGCAACATCCGTGACGATGCAAGCGTGCGTGCGGCGCTGGCCGGTGCCGATGCCGTGGTGAACTGCGTGGGCATCCTGAATGCCGTCGGCAAGAACAGCTTTGATGCCGTGCAGGCCGAGGGTGCGGGCCGGGTGGCCCGGCTGGCGGCCGAGGCGGGTGTGACCCGTCTGGTGCATATCTCGGCGCTGGGTGCCGACAGGGACAGCGACAGCGATTACACGCGCACCAAGGCCGAGGGCGAGGCCGCCGTTCTAGCTGCCTTCCCGTCTGCGGTGATCCTGCGGCCCTCGATCATCTTCGGGAACGAGGATGGCTTCTTCAACCGCTTCGCCGCCATGGCGCGGATGACCCCGGTGATTCCGATGTTCGGCGCCGCGACCCGGTTCCAGCCCGTGCATGTCGAGGATGTGGCCGCGGCCGCCGTGAAAGGCGCCCTGGGTCAGGCCGCGCCGGGCATCTATGAACTGGGCGGGCCGGATGCCGAAAGCTTCCATGACCTGATGAAGGGCATGCTGCATGTCATCAATCGCCGTCGCCTGTTGCTGCCGCTGCCGCGTTTCGTCGGCCGGCTGATTGCCTTCGGTTTCGATGTGGTGCAGGCGGTCACGCTGGGCCTGATCGAGAACAAGGTTCTGACCGGCGACCAGCTGAAGAACCTTTACCGCGACAATGTGGTGGCGCCGGGCGCCAGGGGCTTCGCCGATCTGGGCATCCAGCCCGCCGCCATGGGGGCGGTGCTGCCCGATTACCTGTGGCCCTATCGTCCGTCCGGCCAGTACGACGCGATCAAGGCTTCGGCGAAGAACCTGCGCAAGGCCTGATCCATGGCTGACCAGTCGCTGCTGAGCGCCGCGGTCCTCGGCATTGTCGAGGGCCTGACCGAGTTCATTCCGGTCTCCTCGACCGGGCATCTGCTGCTTCTGGGGCATTTCATCGGCTTCGAAAGCGCGGGCAAGACCTTCGAGGTGGTGATCCAGCTGGGCGCGGTGCTGGCTGTGCTGTCGGTCTATTCGGCGAAGCTGTGGCAGGTCTTTTCCACCGCCCGCACCGACCCCAAAGCATTCCGCTTTATCATCGCGGTGGCGCTTGCCTTTCTGCCCGCCGTTGTGGTGGGCGTGCTGGCGCATGATTTCATCAAACGCGTGCTGTTCGAAACCCCGATGCTGGTGGCGATCAACCTGATCTGGGGCGGGGCGGTGCTGCTGTGGGTCGACCGCATGAAGCTGGAGCCCCGCTATGAGGACGCCATGGATGTGCCGCTGGGCGTGGCGCTGAAAATCGGCCTGTTCCAGTGCCTTGCGATGATCCCCGGCGTCTCGCGGTCCGGGTCGACCATCGTCGGTGGGCTGCTGATGGGCGTGGGCAAGCGCGGTGCGGCGGAGTTTTCGTTCTTCCTGTCGATGCCGACCATGGGGGCGGCCTTCGCCTATGACCTGTGGAAAAGCCGGCACATGCTGGACAGCAGTGCCATGACCGAAATCGCGGTGGGTTTCGTGCTGGCGCTGATCTCGGCGATTCTGGTGGTGAAATGGCTGCTCGGCTACGTCTCGCGCCATGGCTATGCGCTGTTCGGCTGGTGGCGAATCATGCTCGGCGCAGTGACTTTGACGGCGCTTTCATTGGGGTTTTGATTTGATAGGTAAATTGTGCTGACCTAAATTCTGGAATTTAAGTCAGCACATCAGACGTTTTTCAGCAAAAAGCTGTATTTAGGTCAGTTTTGCTGACTTTTATTCGAATCCGGCCCGGAGTATCAATGCGCACCCACCGATTTGCCGAGGGAGGCGTGGCTCATGGCCAAGGAACGGATGCTTCAGTTTGTGACCGTCGAACGGGAAATGCCCGAGAAGCGTCCGGCCGATCTGCGTGCGCAGGATTTCCATGAAATCTATCGGGAATTTGCCGCACAGAAGGCGGCGGAACAGGCCAGCCGGTGCAGCCAGTGCGGCGTGCCCTATTGCCAGTCGCATTGCCCGCTGCACAACAATATCCCCGACTGGCTGCGCATGACGGCCTCGGGCCGTCTGGAAGAAGCCTATGCGCTGAGCCAGGCGACCAATACCTTCCCCGAGATTTGCGGCCGCATCTGCCCGCAGGACCGGCTGTGCGAAGGCAATTGCGTGATCGAGCAATCGGGCCATGGCACCGTGACCATCGGCTCGGTCGAGAAGTACATCACCGATACGGCCTGGGAAAACGGCTGGGTGAAGCCGGTGAAACCGGCCGTGGAACGCGCTGAAAGCGTGGGTATCATCGGCGCGGGTCCGGGCGGGCTTGCTGCGGCAGACATGCTGCGCCGCAAGGGCTTTCAGGTCACGGTCTATGATCGCTATGACCGCGCGGGTGGTCTGCTGACCTATGGCATCCCCGGCTTCAAGCTGGAAAAGCCGGTGGTCATGCAGCGCATCGACCAGCTGGAAGCCTCGGGCGTGAACTTCGTGATGAACTGCAAGGTCGGCGAGGATCTGAGCTTCGATGCCATCCGGGGCCAGCATGACGCGGTGCTGATTGCGACCGGCGTCTACAAGATGCGCGACGTCGGCGGGCCGGGTGTCGGCCAGAAGGGCATTGTTCAGGCACTGGATTACCTGACCGCCTCGAACCGCAAGAGCTTTGGCGATGAGGTCGAGGCCTTTGACAACGGCGATCTGGATGCCAGCGGTAAGCGCGTGGTGGTGATCGGCGGCGGCGATACGGCGATGGACTGCGTGCGCACCGCGATCCGTCAGGGCGCGACCTCGGTCAAGTGCCTCTATCGCCGCGACAAGGCCAATATGCCGGGCTCGCGCCGTGAAACGCAGAATGCCGAGGAAGAGGGCGTCGAATTCGTCTGGCTGGCGGCGCCCAAGGGCTTTGCCGGGAATGGGGCGGTTGAAGGCGTGATGGTGCAGAAGATGCGCCTTGGCGCCCCCGACGCGACCGGCCGCCAGACCCCCGAGGTGATCGAGGGCGCGGATTACGTCGAACCCGCCGATCTGGTGATTACCGCGCTGGGGTTTGAACCTGAGGATCTGCCGGTGCTCTGGGGCGTGCCGGAACTGGCCGTGACCCGCTGGGGCACCGTCAAGGCAGATTTCCAGACCCATCAGACCGCGCTTCCGGGTGTGTTCGCGGCGGGTGATATCGTGCGCGGCGCCAGCCTCGTGGTCTGGGCGATCCGCGACGGACGCGAGGCGGCCGATGCGATCGAGGCCTATCTGGCGCAACCCGCCAGCGTCGCCGCCGAATAAGGGCTGGCGCCGGGAATCCCTTGTCTGCCGTGTGATGCGGCAGTCTTTCTGACCTGAAAAGAGAGGGCCCGATCATGGGCGAGACGGCACCAGCATCGGCGGAAGGCAGCGCAGCGGCGCCTTCGTCGCGTGCTGCCCGCCCGGATGTGGAAATTTCGACGCTGCGGGATGACCGTGCGCTGCGCGTCTGGCGTCATCGCGGGCGCGGGCGCCGTCTTGTCGTCTGCTTTTCGGGGGTGGGTCGCTATCAGCGCCGCCCGCCACGGCTTGAATTTGCCAAAACGGCCAGTGCCTCGGGGCGCGATCATGTGCTTTACATCGCCGATGTCCGCCGCAGCTGGCTGAACGCCCCGGGGTTGATCGAGGAGGTCGTCGCCCTGGTCGAGGCCGAGGCGGTTGAGGTTGGCGCGACCCAGGTGGTCAGCATGGGGCATTCACTGGGCGGCTTTTCGGCTCTGGCCCTGGGCGGCTTCACGCGTGTGGACAGCGCGCTGGCGCTGTCGCCACAGCTTTCGGTCGATCCGGCGGTGGTGCCGGACGAAACACGCTGGAAATCCTTTCGCGACCGGATCGAGACTTATCGCATTTCCGATGTGCGCAGCGTGATGGCGCGGGCCACCCAGCATTACATCATCTATGGCACCCATCGTTCGGAGCGCGCGCAACTGCGGCTGCTGCGCCCGGCAACGAATACGCATTGCTTCACGCTGCCCGGTGTGCGGCACGATACCGTCATGCGCATGTTTCACGCGGGTATTCTGGATGATGCGGTGCAACTGGCCTTCGGGCGGCGCACCCGCCGGTTGCGGAAAATGCTGTCTGACGCGCTGGATGGCGTGCAGCTTGCAGTTCCTGTCGAGGAGGACGCGGCATGAAATACGGGATCGTCTTGTTTCTGGCACTGACGGCGTCTCCGGCGCTGGCAGGAAGTTTCACGCCCCCGGCGGGCTGCGAAACCTATCTGACGGTGCAATCGCGCGGCTGCCGCGTCTCGAA
Source organism: Gemmobacter caeni (assembly GCF_003054195.1). Classification (GTDB taxonomy): domain Bacteria; phylum Pseudomonadota; class Alphaproteobacteria; order Rhodobacterales; family Rhodobacteraceae; genus Gemmobacter; species Gemmobacter caeni. The sequence continues at coordinate 64,037 of NZ_QBKP01000020.1, read as the reverse complement.
CCACTATACCTGCACGGCCGATCAGCCCGGCGACAAATGGCGTGCTGACTTCGATCAGGAGGGGATCTTCTTCCTCAGCCGGATCGACCGGGAAACCCAATGGGTTGAAAGCTTCGAGATGAACCCGCGTGTGCGGCAGACGCTGGATGCCAACCCCGCCGACCCTGCCAGTTTCGATGCGCTGCTGGGCGGACGTGACGATTTCGATTTCCGGCTGTCCAAGGACGACGGCTCGCGCAGCCATGTCACCGGCTATGACGCGCTGACCGGCAAAAGCTTTGTGATTGACGGCGTGACGCTGCAACAGACCGAATTCGAGTTCACTGAAACCGATCTCGACGGCAATGTCATGCGCCACGCGCGCGGTAACGAATACATCCATCCCGAATGGCGGATGTTCTTTGCCGGTCCGTCGGAATGGGATGAAAACGGCGAGTGGTTTCCTTCGGATGGCAGCCCGGTGCAGTTCATCCAGCCGGGCGAGCCGGGCTTTGCCGCCACCCAGCCGATTTTTGAATGCGGTGCGCTGATGTCTCAGGCGCCGGGGAACCCGTTGCTGCAAAAGGTGCGCCATGAGCCATGATCTGACCGGACATTGCCTGTGCGGAGCAGTACAGGTGACCGTGCGCAACCCCGCGCACGAGCTTGGGGCCTGCCATTGCGCCATGTGCCGCCGCTGGACCGGGGTTGCCTTTGTCACACTGGATGTACCCGAGGCCGATCTGACCGTGACGGGCAGTGAACACATCCGCTCCTACGCCTCCTCGGACTGGGCTGAGCGCAGCTTCTGCGGCACCTGCGGGTCCGCGCTGTGGTATCGGCTGAAGCCGGGTGTGGGGCCGACCGACTATTACATGGCCGCGGGCCTGCTGGACGATCTGTCCGGGCAGCGGCTGGAACGCGAAATCTATATCGACCGGAAGCCCGGAGCCTTTGCCTTCGCCGGTCCGACCCAGCAGATGACCGAGGCCGAGTTTCTGGCCACGTTGCAAGCCAATCCCGAGGAGTAAGCCATGACGATCTATGATGAAGCCTGGGTGAAGGCCGAAGAGGAAAAGCGCCGCTTCATGGGCGAACATGGCCTGTGGCGCGAGGATGACGAACATTCTTCCTGCGGCGTGGGTCTGGTCGCCTCGATCAGTGGCAAGCCCTCGCGCAAGGTGGTGGATGCGGGTCTGGATGCACTGCGCGCGATCTGGCACCGCGGCGCGGTCGATGCCGATGGCAAGACGGGCGACGGCGCGGGCATCCATGTGCAGATCCCGGTGAAATTCTTCTACGATCAGGTCCGCCGCACGGGCCATGAGGCCGACCCGAAGAAGCTGATCGCGGTGGGGCAGGTCTTCCTGCCGCGCACCGATTTCGCCGCGCAGGAACGCTGCCGCACGATCGTCGAAACCGAAGTGCTGCGCATGGGCCATTATATCTATGGCTGGCGTCACGTTCCGGTGGATACGTCGGTGCTGGGCGAAAAGGCCAATGCGACGCGGCCCGAGATCGAACAGATCCTGATCCGTTGTGAAAAGGACATCGACCACGAACAGTTCGAGCGTGAGCTTTACATCATCCGTCGCCGGATCGAGAAGGCGGTGACGGCTGCCGGGATCGCGGGCTGCTACCTGTGCAGCCTGTCCTGCCGCAGCATCATCTACAAGGGCATGATGCTGGCCGAGCAGGTTTCGGTCTTCTACCCGGATCTTCAGGACGAGCGGTTCGAATCCACCTTCGCCATCTATCACCAGCGCTATTCCACCAACACCTTCCCGCAATGGTGGCTGGCGCAGCCCTTCCGCATGCTCGCCCATAACGGCGAGATCAACACGCTGAAGGGCAACGTCAACTGGATGCGCAGCCATGAGATCCGCATGGCCTCGTCGGCCTTCGGGGAAATGGCCGAGGACATCAAGCCGATCATCCCCTCGGGCACGTCGGACAGCGGCGCGCTGGACGCGGTGTTCGAGGTTCTGGTGCGCTCTGGCCGGTCGGCGCCGATGGCCAAGACCATGCTGGTCCCCGAGGCCTGGAGCAAGACGACCGCCGACATGCCGCAAGCCTGGGCGGATATGTATGCCTACTGCAACGCGGTGATGGAGCCGTGGGACGGCCCGGCCGCGCTGGCGATGACCGATGGCCGCTGGGTCTGCGGCGGGCTGGACCGCAACGGCCTGCGCCCGATGCGCTATGTCGTCACCGGCGATGGCCTGCTGATCGCGGGGTCCGAAGCGGGTATGGTGCCGGTGGACGAAGGCACGATCCGTGAAAAAGGCGCGCTCGGTCCGGGGCAGATGATTGCCGTCGATACCAAGGAGGGCAAGCTTTACCACGACGCCGAGATGAAGGACCGTCTGGCCCGCAGCCAGCCCTACAGCGAATGGATCGAGAAGGTCGTCGACCTGAACTCGATGCTGCGCGACATCCCGGAAGAACAGACCTTCACGGGCGCGGCGCTGCGCAAGCGCCAGATCGCGGCGGGCTATACGGTCGAGGAGCTGGAGCAGGTTCTGGCTCCGATGGCCGAGGACGGCAAGGAAATGATCGCCTCGATGGGTGATGACACGCCGGTCGCGGTGCTGTCGAAGCAGTATCGGCCGCTGAGCCATTTCTTCCGCCAGAACTTCAGCCAGGTCACCAACCCGCCGATCGACTCCTTGCGTGAAACGCGGGTGATGAGCCTCAAGACCCGCTTCGGCAACCTGAAGAACGTCTTGGATGAATCGAGCGCCCAGACCGAGATTCTGGTTCTGGAAAGCCCGTTCATTGCCAATATCGAATATCAGGTGATGCTGAAGCAGTTCGGCGCGCAGGTGGCGGTCATCGACTGCACCTTCCCGGCGGACAGCGATCAGGAGGCGCTGCGTCTGGGGCTGGAGCGTATCAGGGCCGAGGCCGAGGATGCCGTGCGGTCGGGCGCCGCGCATCTGGTGCTGACGGACGAGCATCAGGGCGAGGGCAAGGTGGCCATGCCGATGATCCTTGCCACCAGCGCGGTGCACAGCTGGCTGACGCGCAAGGGCCTGCGGACCTTCACCTCGCTGAACGTGCGTGCGGCGGAATGCATCGACCCGCATTACTTTGCGGTGCTGATCGGCTGCGGCGCAACCACGGTGAACCCTTATCTGGCACAGGACAGCATTGCCGACCGCATCGCGCGCGGGTTGCTGGAAGGCAGCCTGACCGATGCGATGCGCCGCTACCGTGACGCCATCGACGCGGGTCTGCTGAAGATCATGGCGAAGATGGGGATTTCCGTCATCTCGTCCTATCGTGGCGGACTGAACTTCGAGGCGGTGGGGCTGTCGCGTGCCATGGTGGCCGAATACTTCCCCGGCATGCACAGCCGCATCTCGGGGATCGGGCTGCACGGCATCCAGCAGAAGCTGCAAGAGGCCCATGCGAAGGGCTGGCGCGGCGGCAGCGACGTTCTGCCCATCGGCGGTTTCTACAAGGCGCGGCGCTCGGGCGAGAAACACGCCTGGGAAGCCCAGACCATGCACATGCTGCAAGCGGCCTGCGACCGGGCGTCCTATGACGTCTGGAAGCAGTACAGCGCTTCGATGCGGGCCAATCCGCCGATCCACATCCGTGATCTGCTGGACATCAAGCCGCTGGGCAAGCCGGTGCCGATTGAAGAGGTCGAGTCGATCACCTCGATCCGCAAGCGGTTCGTGACGCCCGGCATGTCGCTGGGGGCGCTGTCGCCCGAGGCGCATATGACGCTGAACATCGCCATGAACCGGATCGGCGCCAAATCCGACTCGGGCGAGGGCGGCGAAGATCCGGCGCACCAGCATCCGTTCCCGAACGGCGATAACCCCTGCGCCAAGATCAAGCAGGTGGCGAGCGGTCGTTTCGGTGTGACGGCGGAATATCTGAACGCCTGCGAGGAACTGGAAATCAAGGTTGCCCAGGGCGCCAAGCCCGGCGAGGGCGGCCAGCTTCCTGGCATGAAGGTGACCGAACTGATCGCGCGGCTGCGCCACAGCACCAAGGGCGTGACGCTGATCTCGCCCCCGCCGCACCACGACATCTATTCGATCGAGGATCTGGCCCAGCTCATCTACGACCTGAAGCAGATCAACCCGCGCTGCAAGGTGACGGTGAAGCTGGTTTCGGCCAGCGGCGTCGGCACCATCGCAGCGGGTGTGGCCAAGGCCAAGGCGGATATCATTCTGATTTCCGGTCATAACGGCGGCACGGGCGCCAGCCCCGGCACCTCGATCAAATACGCGGGCCTGCCGTGGGAAATGGGCCTGACCGAGGCGCATCAGGTGCTGACCATGAACAACCTGCGCGAGCGGGTGACGCTGCGCACCGACGGTGGTCTGCGCACGGGCCGCGACGTGGTGATTGCCGCGATGCTGGGGGCCGAGGAATACGGCATCGGCACCGCCGCCCTGATCGCCATGGGCTGTATCATGGTGCGGCAGTGCCAGTCGAACACCTGTCCGGTGGGCGTCTGCACCCAGAACGTCGATCTGCGCAAGAAGTTCACGGGCTCCGCCGACAAGGTGGTGAACCTGATCACCTTCTATGCGCAGGAAGTGCGCGAAATCCTCGCCTCCATCGGCGCACGTTCGCTGGACGAGATCATCGGTCGCCCCGATCTGCTGAGCCAGGTCAGCCGCGGGTCCGAGGCGCTGGACGATCTGGACCTGAACCCGCTGCTGATCACGGTCGACGGCTCGCAGAAGGTGACCTACGACCGTTCGAAACCGCGCAATGCGGTGCCGGATACGCTGGATGCGGAAATCGTCAAGGATGGCGCGCGCTTCTTCGAGGATGGCGAGAAGATGCAGCTCTCCTATGCTGTGCGCAACACGCTGCGGACCATCGGCACGCGGTCGTCCAGCCATATCGTCAAGAAGTTCGGGATGCGCAACAACCTGCAACCGGACCATCTGACGGTGAAGCTGACCGGCAACGCCGGGCAGTCGCTGGGCGCGTTCGCGGTCAACGGGCTGAAGATCGAGGTGCAGGGCGATGCCAACGATTACGTCGGAAAGGGCCTCAGCGGCGGTCTGATCGTGGTGCGCCCGCAGATGTCCAGCCCGCTGGTTGCGGATCAGAACACCATCATCGGCAATACCGTGCTTTATGGTGCGACCGATGGTTACCTGTTCGCGGCGGGCAAGGCGGGCGAGCGGTTCGCCGTGCGGAACTCGGGCGCGACTGTGGTGATCGAGGGCTGCGGCACCAACGGCTGTGAATACATGACCGGCGGTGTTGCGGTGATCCTTGGCAGGATCGGGGCCAACTTCGGCGCGGGCATGACCGGGGGCATGGCCTATCTCTACGACCCCGAGGGGGTGGCAGAGGATTTCATGAACCTTGAAAGCCTCGTGACCTGCGCGGTCAGCCACCCGCATTGGGAAGCGCAGGTGAAAGGTCTGGTCGAGCGTCATGCCGCCGAGACCGGCAGCCTGAAAGCCGCGCAGATCCTTGCGGACTGGGAAGCCGAGCGGGCCAATTTCCTTCAGGTCTGCCCGAAAGAGATGCTGGTCCATCTGCCCTGTCCGCTGTCGGACGAGGCGGCGAAGGTGCCGGCGGAATAAGTGGGGCACAGCCCTTGCCGTTCCGGACGCCCGCGGTCACCCCGCGGGCGTCATCTTTTCGTGACAGGGCTGGTGGAACCTGCGGGAAAGGCGCACGTTCAAGGGGAACGCGTATCCTGTAACCGGAGTCTGCCATGTCCGATCTTGTCATCATTGCATTCGATACCGAGGCCACCGCCTTTGAGGCGCGCGCGGCACTGGTGAAGATGCAGCAGGAATATCTGATCGAAATGGAGGATGCCGTGGTTGTCACCCGCAAGGATGACGGCACGGTGCAACTGCATCAGGCGGTCAACATGACCGCGATGGGCGCCGCTGGTGGTGGCGTCTGGGGCGGCCTGATCGGCCTTCTGTTCCTCAATCCGCTGCTGGGTGCGGCGGTCGGGGCAGGGGCAGGGGCGCTGTCGGGCTGGATGACCGATGTTGGCATCAATGACGATTTCCTGAAACAGACCGGGCAAAGCCTGCCGCCGGGCGGCGCCGCGCTGGGTATCCTGATCCGCAAGATGACCGCCGACAAGGTGCTGGCCGGGCTCGACAGCTTTGCGGGCAAGGGCAGGGTGCTGCGCACCTCGCTCAGCACCGATCAGGAAGCAAAGCTGGCCGAGGCGCTGGCCCGTCAAGGGACGGCGTCGTCGCTTTGATCCGCGACGCGGCGGGATGGCCCCGCCTGCCTTGACCGGCAGGCGGGCTTCGTGATCTGTGGGGGCATGGCCAAGACCACCCGCAAGAAGAAACCCGCCGCCGAACCGGCGCCCGAAATCGTCGCGCCGTTGCGGCCACCCCTGTGGGGGCGCCTGCGGCTTTGGATTTTGCGCGGCATTGCCGGGGTGATCGGCCTTTTCGCCGCGCTGATCCTTATTTTCGCCGTCGTGCCGGTGCCGACGAATCTGTATCAGATGCAGGAAAGCTGGCGGCTGGGCGGCATCGAGCGCGACTGGGTGGGCTGGGATGATATTGCGCCGGTCATGGCCCGCTCGGTCGTGGCGGCCGAGGATGCCAATTTCTGCCTGCACTGGGGGTTCGACATGAAGGCGATCCGTGCCGCGCTGGCCGAAGGCAGCGGGCGGGGCGCTTCGACCATCAGCCAGCAGGTCGTCAAGAATGTCTTTCTGTGGCAGGGCCGGAACTGGGCGCGCAAGGCAGCCGAGGCGCTGCTGACACCGCCGGTCGAACTGATCTGGACCAAGCGCCGTATTCTGCATGTCTATTTGAACATTGCGGAATTTGGCGAAGGTGTCTTTGGGGTCGAGGCCGCGGCACAGCACTGGTTCGGGGTGTCTGCCAGGGATCTGACCCCGGTGCAGGCCGCGCGTCTGGCGGCGATCCTGCCCGATCCCAAGGCGCGCAATCCGGCAAAGCCCACGGCAAGCCTGCGGCGCCGTGCCTCGCAAATCCTCGACGGGGCGCAGACCATCCGGGCCGACGGGCGCGCCGCTTGTTTCGAGGGTTGACGCCGGAATACAAAACGCGCGCCCAGGGCGCGCGCGTTTCAGGAATGCCTCGGGCAGAGATCAGTCGCGCAGCAGCTCGTTGATCGAGGTTTTGGAGCGGGTCTGCGCATCCACCTTCTTCACGATCACTGCGCAGTAAAGGTTGATGCCGTTCTTCGACGGCATGGAGCCTGCGACGACGACCGAACCGGCCGGAACCTCGCCATACATCACCTCGCCGGTTTCCCGGTCGACGATCTTGGTCGATTTGCCGATGAACACGCCCATGCCGAGGACCGAGCCCTCACGCACGATGCAGCCCTCGACCACCTCGGAGCGGGCACCGATGAAGCAATTGTCCTCGATGATGGTCGGGCCGGCCTGCATCGGTTCCAGCACGCCGCCAATGCCGACGCCCCCTGACAGGTGGACGTTCTTGCCGATCTGCGCGCAGGAGCCGACGGTGGCCCATGTATCGACCATGGTGCCCTCATCCACGAAGGCGCCGAGGTTTACGAAGCTGGGCATCAGCACCACGCCCCTGGCGATATGTGCGGATTTGCGGACGATGCAGTTCGGCACAGCGCGGAAACCCGCAGCCCTGAATTCCGCCTCGCCCCAGCCGTGGAACTTGCTGTCCACCTTATCCCACCAGCTGCTGCCCTGCGGGCCGCCGGATTGCAGTTCCATATCCTTCAGGCGGAAGCCCAGCAGCACCGCCTTCTTGGCCCACTGGTTGACATGCCAGTCGGCGCCGCGCTTTTCCGCCACGCGCAGAGTGCCCGCGCCCAAAGCCTCCAGCGTCGCCTCGACGGCATCGCGGGCCTCGCCCTTGGTCGCCGGGGTGATGGCGTCGCGCGCCTCCCATGCGGTTTCGATGGCGGCTTCCAGTGCGGCGTTGCTCATGGCGCTCCCTTCCCTATCCGGCGATTGCGCCATAGCCTATAGACGCAGGCCCCGGCCCGCGCAATCGCCGTTCCCGACCCGTGCCGCCTGTACCGCGACCAAAACCAAGGAAGACCGCATGACCGACGACGCCCGCCAGCACCCGTTCCGTGACAGCCATCAGGACGTGGCGGCGACCCATCGCATCCCCGACACGCCGCAGACCCGTGCCCCCGCCTATCGGCTGGCCTTCACCGATACCGATTTCCTGATGCGCGAGGAGTTGCGGCCGGTGCGCCTGCAACTGGAGCTGCTGAAGGCGCAGATGGTGCTGGATGAGCGTGGCATCAAATCGACCATCGTGCTGTTTGGCGGCGCCCGCATCCCGGAACCCGCGCAGAAGGAGACTGCGAAAACCCCGGTTCTGGCGGAGCTGTCGAAATATTATGACGAGGCGCGGCGCTTCGCCCGGATGATGACTGAACGCAGCCTGCAAAGCTATGGCCGCGAGAATGTCATCGTGACCGGCGGCGGGCCGGGGGTGATGGAGGCAGGCAACCGTGGCGCCGATGATGCGGGCGGTCAGTCCATCGGCCTGAACATCGTGCTGCCGCATGAACAGGCACCCAATGCCTATGTGACGCCCGATCTGTCGTTCAACTTCCACTACTTCGCCATCCGCAAGATGCACTTCCTGATGCGAGCCAAGGCCATCTGCATCTTCCCCGGCGGCTTTGGGACTCTGGATGAGATGTTCGAAAGCCTGACCCTGATCCAGACACGGCGGATGAAGCCCGTGCCCTTCCTGCTGTTCGGGCGCGAGTTCTGGGAGAAGATCATCAACTGGCAGGCACTGGCCGAGGCAGGGACCATCAGCCCAGAGGATCTGGACCTGTTCCGTTATGTCGATACGGCGGAAGAGGCGGTGGCCATCATCGACGGCTGGAAGGAACCCTGCCCCTGATCACTGTCCCCTAATACCTAGCGCAGGGCACGGCCCTTGATAATCGCGTCGCGGCCGAAGCGGGCGCGGATTTGATCGGTTGCGGCCTCTGCCTTCGCGCGGGTGGCGGCCTGCGGGTCCAAGAGATCGGCAGTGGTGTCTGCCTCCAGCCCCGGCACCAGATCGGCGATGCCGCAGCCGATCAGCCGGTAGGCGGCCCCCTTCGGCACCTGATCGAACAACGCCCGCGCCTCGCGGTAGATGCGATCAGCCATCTGCGTCGGCGCGGGCAGGGCGTGGCGGCGGCTGACCTGCACGAAATCCGCACGTTTCAGCTTCAGCGTCACGGTCCGGCCCGCCAACCCCTTCGCCTTGGCCCGGTCGGCCACCTGCACCGCCAGCCGCCACAGATGCCCGTCCAGCAGATCGGCATCGGCGGTATCCTCATTGAAGGTGGTCTCTTTCGAGATGGTCTTGAGCTTTTCATCCCGGCTGACGCGGCGGCTGTCCTGCCCGCGCGCCAGATGCCAGAGCCGCCCGCCCATATGGCCAAAGCGCGCGACCAGATCTGCCTGATCCCAGCGCAGCAGGTCGGCGATGGTTCGGATGCCCGCCGTCTCCAGCGCGGTCTGTGTGGCGGTGCCGACGCCCCAGATGATGCGGACAGGTTTCGGGGTCAGAAAGGCTTCGGTCTCGGCCCGGCCGATCACCGAAAATCCGCGCGGTTTGTCGAGGTCAGAGGCGATCTTGGCCAGAAACTTGTTGTGCGACAGGCCGACGGAGCCGGAGATGCCCAGTTCCGTCTCCATCCGCCGCACAAGGCGGGCCAGCATCACCGCTGGCGGCGCGCCATGCAGACGCGCGGTGCCGGTGAGATCGAGGAACGCTTCGTCCAGGCTCAGGGGTTCGATGGCCGGGGTCAGATCCTCGATCATGGCGCGGATCTTGCGCGACACTTCGGCATAGACCTGCATGCGCGGCTTGATGACGACGGCAGAAGGACAGAGCTTCAGCGCCTGAAACATCGGCATGGCCGAACGCACGCCCGAAATCCGCGCGATATAGCAGCAGGTGGAAACGACGCCCCGCGTGCCGCCGCCCACGATGACAGGCTTGTCGGCCAGATCGGGATTGTCGCGCTTTTCGACAGAGGCATAGAAGGCATCGCAATCCATGTGGGCAATGGAAAGATCCCAGAGCTCGGGGTGCGACAGCACGCGCGGACTGCGACAGGCCGGGCAGCGGCTGCCGGTATCGAAGGCGGTCAGGCAGGAACGGCAAAGCGCGGGCATGGCACCTTTTACCATACCCGCGCGAGGCTGACAGTGGGGGCAAATTCCCTGTTCAGGGAATTTGCAAAAGTTTTCAGGAAAACTTTTGCGTCACGCGGGAACCGGGCGGAACGCCGGGCGCGCGCTGCGCTTGCGCTCATACCGGGCATAGCCCAGATCGGTGTGTTCAATCTCCGGCGCGCGGCCCGAGATGATGTCGGCCAGCAGTCGGCCCGAGCCGCAGGACATCGTCCAGCCCAGCGTGCCGTGGCCGGTGTTGAGGAAAAGGTTCGAGATCGGCGAGCGACCGACGATCGGCGTGCCATCCGGCGTCATCGGGCGCAGGCCGGTCCAGAACTGGGCCTGCGACTGGTCGCCCGCGCCACCGAACAGGTCTTCGACCGAATGGGTCAGCGTGGCTTGCCGTTTGGGGTTCAGGCTCAGGTCGAAGCCTGCGATTTCGGCCATGCCGCCGACGCGGATGCGGTCGCCCAGCCGGGTGATGGCGATCTTGTAGGTTTCATCCATCACGGTCGAAACCGGCGCGCGGCTTTCATCCACCACCGGCACGGTGATCGAATAGCCCTTCAGCGGATAGACCGGCAGCGCAATGCCCAGCGGTGCGGCCAGCATGGGCGAATAAGACCCCATGGCCAGCACGAAGGCATCGGCGTGCACCCGGCCTTCCGAGGTCTCCACGAAAGCCACACGGCCCATTTCGGTATGGATGCGCCGGATCGAGACGCCCCAGCGGAATTCGACGCCTGCCGCCGCGGCCATATCGGCCAGACGGTTGGTGAACTTGAAGCAATCGCCGGTTTCATCGCCCGGCAGGCGCAGCCCGCCCGCGATCTTGTCAGCGCTGGCGGCCAGGCCCGGCTCGGCCGCGACGCAGCCCGCACGGTCCAGGACCTCGAAGGCGACGCCATCCTCACGCAGAACCTCAATGTCTTTCGCGGCGCCTTCCACCTGCTTCTGCGTGCGGAACAGTTGCAGCGTGCCCTGCGTGCGTTCATCATAGCTGATGCCGGTTTCGGCGCGCAGCTCACCCAGACAATCGCGCGAATATTCCGCCAGCCGCACCATGCGCGACTTGTTCACATGATAGGCGTCGGCGGTGCAGTTCATCAGCATTTTCGCCATCCAGCTCAGCTTGGCGAAATCGGGGCGCGGCTGGATGACCAGCGGCGCATGCTTCTGGAACATCCATTTCATCGCCTTCAGCGGGATACCCGGCGCGGCCCAGGGGGCGGAATAGCCGGGACTGACCTCGCCCGCATTGGCGAAAGAGGTTTCCAGCGCGGGGGCGGCCTGACGATCGATCACCGTCACCTGATGGCCCTGACGGCTCAGATACCAGGCCGAGGTCACACCGATGACACCTGCGCCGAGGATGACGATTTTCATGGGCCGCTCCGCTGGTTGAAAGCCATGAACAAATGATACCTTTTTGCCATGGGATTTTCTGGCGTTCTGCGGGCGCGAAAGGAATGCTGCCGGGAAATTTTTGCGCCCGAATGGCAAGTGACCGAACAATTCATCGGGTCTTTGTCAAATGCCGCCGATCTGTCCGGCTATTGCCGGCCTGTGCGACGGAATCACTTGCCTATTGATCAGGCGGTTTGTGAAGTCCATCTTGGCGGGGATTGAATACCGGAGTTACCTGTCATGGATTTCGAAACCCTCATCGGCGGCAACGCCATCTTCCTTGCGCTTGCCTCCTTTGTCATCCTCTGCATCTTCCTTGGCGTGCGGATCGTGCCGCAAAGCCAGAAGCATGTGGTCGAGCGCTTTGGCAGGTTGCGCGCAGTGCTGGGGCCGGGGCTGAACTTTGTCGTGCCTTTCCTTGACAGCATCGCGCACAAGGTTTCGATCCTTGAACGGCAGTTGCCGAATGCGAGCCAGGACGCGATCACCGCTGACAACGTGCTGGTGAAGGTGGAAACCAGCGTGTTCTATCGCATCACCGAGCCGGAAAAGACCGTCTACCGTATCCGTGATGTGGATGGCGCCATTGCCACCACGGTCGCCGGGATCGTGCGGTCGGAAATCGGCAAGCTGGAACTGGATCAGGTGCAGTCGAACCGGGCCGACCTTATCACCAAGGTGCGCGAGCAGGTGGCGGTGATGGTGGATGACTGGGGGATCGAGGTGACGCGCGCCGAAATCCTCGACGTTAATCTGGACGAGGCGACCCGCGCCGCCATGCTTCAGCAGCTCAACGCCGAACGTGCCCGCCGCGCGCAGGTGACCGAGGCGGAGGGCAAGAAGCGCGCGGTGGAGCTGAACGCCGAGGCGGAGCTTTATGCAGCGGAGCAGCAGGCCAAGGCCCGCCGCATCCTCGCCGATGCCGAGGCTTATTCGACAGGGGTCATCGCGCAGGCGATCCGGGAAAACGGGCTGGAGGCGGCGCAATACCAGGTGGCGCTGAAACAGGTTGAGGCGCTGTCGGATGTCGCCAAGGGCGGCGGCAAGCAGACGATCCTGCTGCCCGCGCAGGCGCTGGAGGCGTTCGGCAATGCGTTCCAGATGCTGAAAGGGCGGGGCTGATCATGGCTTGGTGGGTCTGGGTCGCCGGGGGCTTCGTTCTGGGCATCGTCGAGGTGCTGGCACCGGGCTATGTGTTCCTTGGCTTCGCTTTGGGCGCGCTGGCGATCGGCCTCGGCCTCTGGACCGGGCTTCTGGCGCTGGGGCTGCCCGCCCAGATCGCAGTTTTCGCGCTGGTGTCAGTGGTGGCCTGGGCCCTGCTGCGTAAGGTCTTCCCGCAGCAACGCGGCGAGGTGAAGCGCTGGACCCGCGATATCAACGACTAGATCAGCTTCGGGCCCGGCGCGCATGGGGATGGGCGGTTGCGTAAACCTCCATCAGCCGCGCGGCATCGACGCCGGTATAGGCCTGTGTCGTGGACAGCGAAGCATGGCCCAGCAATTCCTGAATAGCCCGCAGATCGCCGCCCGAGGCGAGCAGATGCGTGGCAAAGCTGTGACGCAACGCATGCGGTGTGGCGCTGGCGGGCAGGCCGAGGCGGTTGCGCGTGCGTTCCATCGCCGCCGCAATCAGGCGCGGGTTGAGTGCGCCGCCGCGCGTGCCGCGAAACAGCGGCTGATCTGCGGTCAGGTCGTAGGGGCAAAGGTCCGCATAGCGCGCCACGGCCGCGCGCGCAGCAGGCAGCACCGGCACCAGCCGCTGCTTGTTGCCCTTACCAGTGATGCGCAGCACCTCGGGCAGCGGATGGTCGGCGCCTGTCAGCCCCAGCGCCTCGGAAATCCGCAGGCCGCAGCCGTAAAGCAGCGTCACCACCGCCGTATCGCGTGCGGCAACCCAGGGCTCGCGTGCGTCGTCGCCCACGCTGTCCAGCACCTCGGCGGCGCCGTCGACCGACAGCGGGCGGGGAAGCTTCTTCTGGAAACGCGGCGCGCGGGCTTGCAGGATGGCGGTCGCATCCGCGCCCTGCCGGTCGGCCAGCCAGGCGGTGAATCCTTTCACGGCTGACAGGCTGCGCGCCAGTGACCGGGCCGAAACCCCGCGCCCGCGTTCATGCGCCATCCAGGCGCGCAAATCACCCACCGGCACCGTGACCAGCGACGTCAGCCCTTCGGTTCCGCCGCGATGATGGGCCAGAAAGGACAACCAGCCGCGCACATCCGCCGCATAGGCCGTCACGGTCTTGTCTGCCCGCCCGTCCAGCGCGCGCAGATGGGTCAGCCAGTCCTCCAGCGCCGCGCGTGCGGCCGGAGAGATGGCCAGTGTCGTCACGACAGCCAGCGGCGCATCGTCCGCTCGAACACCCCGGCGAAGAAGGCCAGCAGGTCAGTGCCGTGGGTGGGTTTGAAATGGTGCGGGTCTTCGCAGCCCATGACCAGAAGGCCGGGCAGGCGCCCCTTGCCGAAGTCGAGCTTCATCAGCGCTTCGGACCGGATCCAGCCCGCGGTTTCGCCATAGATCATGTTGGAACTGGGAATGGTCTGGCGCAGGGTCACCGGGCGCAGGCTGACATTGCGACCACCCGAGACATATTCCGCCACGAAGCCGGGTTCAGCCACGAACAGCACGTCGCCCAGACGGCGCAGAGCCGGATCGTCGGCCTCCTGCACCGATTCCAGCACGAGGCGGATACAGTCGACGCGAAGGGTCTGCGCCACCTCACCCGCGAGGCTTTTGAGGAAATCCTCGAAAGACAGCGGGTCGAGCATTTGCAGGATGGCGCGATGCACCTGATTGGTGCCGGCAAGGTTTTCATAGGCGGCGGCGATAACGGTGCGGTGGGTATCTTCCAGCCGCTCCAGCCGGTTTTCCAGCCGTTCCATGGCGATGCCACGCAGATCGACCACATTCGACCCCATCGCCCGATCCGTCGCCGCGATCAGGGCGCGCATCAGGTCGCGGTCTTCCAGAATGACTTCCGGCTTTTCCAGAATCCGGTCGCGGAGGTCCGGCTCGATCATGCTTTAACTGCCCGTTTGTTGGTTTTGCGCGACTTTAGCAAATGCGCGGGGGCCTTGTCGCGCGAAAATGTGGCGAAAGGGAAAGCCGGGAAACAAAGATGCCGCCGTCCGGGCCGGGACGGCGGCATCCTTTTCGGCTCAGACGGTGCGGATCAGAGGATCTTCTGTCCGGTCTTGGCCCAGTCTTTCACGAACTGGTCCAGCCCCTTGTCGGTCAGCACATGGCTGGCCAGCCCCTTGATGACCGCGGGCGGCGCGGTCATCACATCGGCGCCGATCAGCGCGCATTGTGCGACATGATTGGCGGTGCGGATCGAGGCGGCGAGGATCTGGGTCTCGAACCCGTAATTGTCGTAGACGTCACGGATGTCCGAAATCAGCTCCAGCCCATCGAGGTTGATATCGTCCAGACGGCCGATGAAAGGGCTGATGAAGGTGGCACCCGCCTTGGCGGCGATCAGCGCCTGATTGACGCTGAAGCACAGGGTCACGTTCACCATCTTGCCTTCGCCCGACAGCACCTTGCAGGCTTTCAGCCCGTCCCAGGTCAGCGGCACCTTGACGGTGATATTGGGCGCGATCTCGGCCAGCTTGCGGCCTTCGGCGATCATCTCGTCAGCGGTCAGCGACACGACTTCGGCCGAAACCGGGCCGGAAACGATGGAGCAGATTTCCTTCGTCACTTCCATGATGTCGCGGCCGGACTTCAGGATGATCGAGGGGTTGGTGGTCACGCCATCGACCATGCCAAGGTCGTTCAACTCGGCAATGGCGGCCACGTCGGCGGAATCTACGAAGAATTTCATCCGGGATGTCCTCTCGGGGTTGCGGGCGCTCTCGCCGCCGTATTAGCCCAAAGGGACGGACGGGGAAAGAGAGGCGACAGGTGGATCGGGTCTTTGCGGCAGGGGAACGGGTCGGCGTGGCGCTGACCGAGCCTTTGGGCCGGGCCCTGACCGGCGTTCTGGACTATCGCGCCCCCGAAGGCGGCTGTGGCACCGGCGATTTCGTCGAGGTGCCGCTGGGCCCGCGCCGGATGCTGGGTGTGGTCTGGGGACCGGGGACCGGCGATTTCGACGCGGCGAAGCTGCGCGCCGTTTCCCGCGTGCTGGATGCGCGGCCGATGCGGGCGGAGCTGCGCAACTTCCTGAGCCGTGCCGCCGATTACACGCTGACCCCGTTGCCTGCGATGCTGCGCCTTGCCACCCGCGCACCGGGGCTGGGCGAGCCGCCGGGCCTGCGCCGGGTCTATCGTCTGTCCGGCCCCGCGCCCAACAAGCTGACCGACGCGCGGCTGCGGGTGATCGAGGCCTTGCGTGATTTCGGCGGCGCGTCGGTGACTCTGGGCGAATTGTGCGAGGCGGCGGCCTGTTCCTCGTCGGTCGTCAAGGGGCTGGTGAAGGCGGGTGTGGTGTCCGAGGACGAGGCGCCGCGCGATCTGCCCTTTCTCGACCTGAACCCCGCCGATGGTGTGACGCTTCAAGGGGATCAGGTCGCCGCCGCCGATGCGCTGGTCGCGGCACTGGCGCAGGGCGGCTATGGCACGACGCTGCTGAAGGGCGTCACCGGATCGGGCAAGACCGAGGTCTATCTTGAGGCCGTGGCCGAATGTCTGCGGCAAGGGCGGCAGGCGCTGGTTCTTCTGCCGGAAATCGCGCTGACGGCGGAATTTCTGACGCGGGTCGAGGCGCGGTTTGGCGCGCGACCCGCCGAATGGCACTCCGGCGTGACCCAGACCGAACGCCGCCGTGTGTGGAAGATGGTATCCGAAGGTCGGGCGCAGATGGTGGTCGGCGCACGTTCCGCCCTGTTCCTGCCGTTCCAGCAGCTTGGTCTGATCGTGGTCGATGAGGAGCACGACACCTCGTATAAGCAAGAGGATGGCGTGCTTTACAATGCGCGCGACATGGCGGTGCTGCGGGCCTCGATCTGTGGGGCGCAGGTGGTTCTGGCCTCGGCCACGCCCAGCCTTGAAAGCTGGGTGAATGCCGAACAGGGCAAGTATACGCGGCTTGATCTTGGCGCGCGATACGGCACGGCCGAACTGCCCGAGATGCGGGCGATCGACATGCGGGGCGAGCGGCTGGCCTCGAACCGCTGGATTTCCGACCCGCTGGCGCGGGCGGTGGAGGTGCGGCGCGCGGCGGGGGAACAGTCGCTTCTGTTCCTCAACCGGCGTGGCTATGCGCCGGTTACCATCTGCCGCGCCTGCGGGCATCAGGTGGGTTGTGATCATTGCGACGCGCGGATGGTGGAGCATCGCTTCCTCAAGCGGCTTGTCTGCCACCAATGCGGCGCGACCAAGCCTGTGCCCGAAGCCTGCCCCTCCTGCGGGGTAGAGGGTCGGATGGCGCCGGTAGGGCCGGGGGTGGAACGGCTGGCCGAGGAGGTCGCCGAACGCTTCCCCGAGGCGAAGCTTGCGATCCTGTCGTCAGACCTGTTCGGTTCGGCGCGCGCGCTGAAACAGCGGATCGAGGAAATCGCAAGGGGCGAGGCCGAAATCGTCATCGGCACGCAGATCGTGGCCAAGGGCCACAACTTCCCGCTGCTGACGCTGGTCGGGGTCATTGACGCCGATCTGGGCTTGCAGGGATCGGACCTGCGCGCGGCGGAGCGGACGTTCCAGCTGATGCGGCAGGTCGCCGGGCGGGCAGGGCGGTCAGGCGACCGGCAGGGGCTGGCGCTCCTTCAGACCCATCAGCCTGAACATCCGGTGATCCGGTCAATCCTGGGCGGCGATGAAGAGGCGTTCTGGCGGGCCGAAAGCGCCGAGCGCCGCGCCTCGGGTGTTCCGCCCTGGGGACGGATGGCCGGGATCATCCTTTCAGGGCCGGAAGTGGCGCAGGTCTTTGATTTCGGGGCGGAACTTGCCCGCCGCGACGGCCCGCTGCGACGGATCGGGGCGCAGCTGTTCGGCCCCGCCCCGGCCCCCATCGCCCGCGTCCGCGGCCGCCACCGCGTCCGGCTGCTGATCAAGGCCGACAAACATGCGCCGATTCAGGCTGCCGTTGCGGAATGGCTGGCGCAGCTTAAGCCGCCGAACAACCTGCGCATCGCGGTCGATATAGACCCGCAAAGCTTTTACTGATCCGCAGGCTTTCCGGGCTGCGGCGCAGAATTGTGCGGGCCACAATTCCGCACTCGCGCGGTGCCCGGCACAGGCGTAGAAAGGATGCCATGAAAATGCGCATCCTGCCCCTCGCCGAAGCCGGCCACCTGCCGCTGTGGCGGCAACCTGTTTCTCTGCTGTTCCTGATGGCCGTCGCCATGCCGCTGGCCTTTTCCACCTGGTCGGCGCTGCTGAATAACTTTGTCATCGAACGCGCAGGCTTCACCGGCGTCGAGATCGGCTGGCTGCATACGGTGCGCGAAATTCCCGGCCTGCTGGCCGTGGCCGTGCTGGCCATTCTGCTGCTGTTCCGGGAACAGTCGGTCGCGGGCTGGATGCTGATGCTGCTCGGCGTATCGACCGCCGTCACTGCATGGTTCCCCACCCTCGGTGGTATCATGATGATCACCTTCCTGTCGTCGGTGGGCTTCCACTATTTCGAGACGGTCAACCAGTCGCTGCAACTGCAATGGATCGACAAGGCCCGCGCACCCAAGGTGCTGGGCTGGATCGTGGCGACCGGCTCTGCCGCCTCGCTGGTCGCCTATGCGGCCATCATGCTGACGTGGAAAGCCTTGGGCCTGTCCTATAACAGCGTCTACCTCGCCTCGGGCGGGCTGTGCGCGCTGATTGCAGTGTTCTGCCTGATCGCCTATCCGCGTTTTGAGGCGCCGCATCCGCAGCGCAAATCAATCGTGCTGCGCCGCCGCTACTGGCTTTATTACGCGCTGCAATTCATGGCGGGCGCGCGGCGGCAGATTTTCGTGGTGTTCGCGGCCTTCATGATGGTCGAGAAATTCGGCTTCGGGGTCGAGAAAATCACCGCGCTCATGCTGATCAACTTCATCGCCAATATGGCGCTGGCGCCACTGATCGGGCGCTTCATCGCCCGCTTCGGCGAACAGAAATCCATGCTGGTGGAATATGCAGGCCTGTTCTGCGTGTTCATCCTGTACGGCGGGCTCTACTGGTTCGACTGGGGGCTTTGGCTGGCCGCTGTGCTTTACGTCGTGGATCACCTGTTCTTCGCCATGTCCTTCGCGCAGAAGACCTATTTCCAGAAGATCGGCGATCCGGCGGATATGGCGCCGACGGCGGCTGTGGCCTTTACCATCAACCACATCGCGGCGGTCTTCCTGCCGGCGCTTCTGGGCTATCTGTGGGTGACCTCGCCGGGCGCGGTATTCGGTCTGGCCGCCGGCATGGCCGCGACCTCGTTCATCCTCTCGCTGCTGGTGCCGCGCCATCCCTCGCCGGGGAATGAAACGCGGCTTGGGGGCGGCGCGGACTGGGCGCAGGCGGCGGCCTGAGCCATCACTCTCGCGCGACGGTGCTGGCGTCAGGCCTTTGCTTACCTATATTCTGACCTTCAGACAGGAGGCGCCGATGCTGAACATGTTCAAGGCCGACAAGATGAAGATGGTAAGCCCTGCCGATGCCCTGCCGGGCCGGGCAGAGCCGATCCCGACTGCTGAGACGCATTTCCTCAGCGGTCTGCCGCTGAATGCCGATGTGCCCGAAGGCTTTGCCGAAGCGATGTTCGGCATGGGGTGCTTCTGGGGCGTGGAGCGCAAGTTCTGGCAGGTGCCGGGCGTCTGGCTGACCATGGTGGGCTATGCGGGCGGCTACACACCAAATCCGACCTACAAGGAAACTTGCACCCAGCTGACCGGCCATAACGAGGTGGTGCGGGTGATCTTCGATCCGGCCAAGGTGTCGTACGATGATCTGCTGAAGGTTTTCTGGGAAAACCACGACCCGACGCAGGGGATGCGGCAGGGCAATGACATCGGGTCCACCTACCGCTCGGGGATCTATCCTTATACCGAAGCGCAGGCCGAGGCAGCACGGGCGTCGATGGCAGCCTATCAACAGGCGCTGACCGCGGCCGGCCGCGGCCGGATCACCACCGAAATCCTGCCCGCGCCAACCTTCTACTTCGCCGAGGATTACCACCAGCAATATCTGGCGAAGAACCCGGATGGCTATTGCGGACTCGGCGGCACGGGCGTGAGTTGCCCCATTGGCCTTGGCATCCGGGCCTGACCGCAGTTTGGCGGTGCCCCGAGGGTTTGCTTGTGTCGAGACCGCGCCCGCGCCGCCGCCCGGCCTGCCGCCTGTGGCAGCCGCGCCCCTGCCGGATCGGGGTTCAGGCCGGAAAGCGGCAATGAGTATTTGGACAAAGAGCAATATGGTCCTGCTTCTTGCCTGAAATACTCCGGGGGTCCGGGGGCTGGCCCCCGGCAGGTCGGGCCCGGTGCCAGCGCCGCTTGACCCTTGAGCCGCCGGGGTCTATCGCGGCGCGAGCCTGCCTTGAGAGGAGCCGCGCGATGCCGACCTATTCCGCCCTCACGACGTTGATGGGAGAAGATGCTGCCGAGGCCCTGGCCGAGGCGGTCGAGAAGCTTGACCCGGCGCCGGTCGGCATCGGTGTCTTTGAGATCGAGGATGACTCGGGGCTTTGGGAAGTCGGGGCCTATTTCACCGAGAAGCCCAACGAGGTGATGCTGGAAGTTCTGGCGCTGGCTTTCGAGGCACGGCCCTTTGCGCTGTCGGAGTTGCCGGAAATCGACTGGGTCGCTCATGTGCGGCGCGAGCTGGCGCCGGTTGAGGCGGGGCGCTTCTTTGTTTATGGCAGCCATGATGCCGACAAGGTGCCTGCGGATCGGATCGCGCTGCAGATCGAGGCGACAGTAGCTTTCGGCACCGGCCATCACGGCACAACGCTTGGTTGTCTGCGGGCTTTCGACCGGTTGTTCGACGCCGGGTTCCGGCCTGCAAAGGTTGCCGACATCGGCTGCGGCACGGCTGTCCTGGCGCTGGCCGCGGCGTCTGTTTTGCCCGAGGCTCTGATTCTGGCCTCCGACATCGACCGGGTGGCGGTGGATGTGGCTGAGGCGAACGTGGCGATCAACGGGCTGGAGGGCCGGGTAGAATGTCTTGAAGCGGCAGGGTTTGCCCAGCCGCGGCTCGCGGAGGCCGCGCCTTTCGATCTGATCTTTGCCAATATCCTTAAAGGTCCGCTGATCGAACTGGCGCCGGATATGGCGGCCCATGCGGCCAGGGGAGGAATCGCGATTCTGTCTGGTCTTCTGGTGGTACAGGCGGAGGCGGTGACGGCGGCTTATCTGGCGGCCGGATTCACCCTGGAGCAGCGTGAGGACATCGGGGAATGGTCGACTCTGGTGTTGAAAAAAGGCTGAAACGGGGCGGGGCGCGGGCCTTTGCCGCAATATTGCCACATTTCAGCCTTAAGTAGGACGCTCGGTGGGGGCCGTATCGTGGAGTATGTGTGGTATGGCCGAACAGGATTTGGGCGATTTTTATGCCCGTGTCGCGCGTGTCGAAAAAGCGCGCGCCAAAGGTTATGGCTTTGAGGCGGATGGAACGCTCGGCCGGTCCCATTATCAGCGTCCCAGATCACGGCGTCGGCGTGTGCTTGGCCCTCTGCTTATCGTTGGGCTTTGCGTCCTTGGCCTGAAGGGTGCGATGCATCATCAGATCGGCGACGCTTCCTTTCAGGACCGGGTTGTGGCGATGCAGGCCTCGCAGGGGTTTGAGCGTCTGGGCGGTTTCCTGATGCAGGCTGATCCCGTGACACTGTGGATCTCGGCCCAACTCGACAAATATCTTTGAAAGCGACGGGGGCCGGGGCACCCGGTTGCCGGCGGTCAAATACCAAAAAGGCCGCGTCCGTAAGGAGCGGCCTTCGGCATAGCAGCGGGCGCGTCGCGCCCGATCCGGCGACGGATATCAGTGGCCCAGTTTGGAGCCGATCTGATAGATGTCGCCGCGGCACAGCCCGATATCGTCAAGCTCGCGGTCCGACAGCTTGGCCAGTTCATTGCGCGTCACGCGGGCGTCGTTCCAGTCGGCGACGGCGGCGAAAATGTTGCTCAGGAACTGCACGAAGCGGTAGGTGGAGATGGCGCCAAAGGGCGCCGTACGGGTCGTCTCATAAGCGGCCATGGCGGTGTTCCTCGTTTCAAAACTGCCTAGATCGAAGGCATCCGTGCCTTCGAGGCGTCAAATAATCTTGCTGCAGGTGCAAAGCAAGCGAAGCAAAGGCATGGCCCACATGCAGAAACCGCATGGCTCGGCCGCTGCGGTGGACAGGGTTCTGGCAGTGCTTTGCGAGGGCCGCAGGCGATCGTCGCCTTCATCGGCCGGATAGTCGCAAATATGCGAAATTCATACCCCGGCCTGCGCGGGATGCAAGCCCGAATTGATCTTGGCGGATGTTCTTCTTTCGTGCTAGTTTGGGGAAAATGTAGAACAAAAAGGCGCGGGCATGCGGGTATTGGGCATTGATCCGGGGTTGCGGAACCTCGGATGGGGCGTGATCGAGGTTTCCGGCACGCGAATCGCCCATATCGCCAACGGGATTTGCCATTCCACACCTGGAACGGGTGACGGGGATCTGGCACAGCGGCTTTGCAGCCTGCATGCCCAGTTGACCGAGGTGCTGCATACGCATGCGCCTGATACGGCGGCTGTGGAACATACCTTCGTCAACAAGGACGCGGTGGCCACGCTGAAGCTGGGGCAGGCACGGGGGATTGCCCTGCTCGTGCCGGCGCAAT
Source organism: Gemmobacter caeni (assembly GCF_003054195.1). Lineage (GTDB taxonomy): Bacteria > Pseudomonadota > Alphaproteobacteria > Rhodobacterales > Rhodobacteraceae > Gemmobacter > Gemmobacter caeni. Next base: position 41,816 of record NZ_QBKP01000020.1, on the reverse strand, counting down.
TCGGCCTGACCGTGGGGGAATATGCGCCCAATGCCGTAAAGAAGACCGTGGTGGGCGTGGGGCATGCTGCGAAGGTTCAGGTGGATCACATGGTGCGGCTGCATCTGCCGGGGGTGAAGATCGCCGGTCCTGATGCGGCGGATGCACTTGCGATTGCCATTTGCCATGCGCATCACTGTCAGTCGAGCGGCCGGCTGGAGGCTGCATTGCGGAGGGCGGCGGGATGATCGGCAGGATTGCGGGCCGGATCGAGTGGCGCGGTGCCGATCATGTGCTGATCGACGTGCGCGGCGTGGGGTATATCGTCCATGTCAGCGACCGTACTCTGGCGGCGCTGCCCGGCGTGGGGGAGGCCTGCGCCCTTTATACCGAACTTCTGGTGCGCGAGGATCTGCTGCAACTCTTCGGCTTTCCGACCATGCTGGAAAAAGAATGGCATCGCCTGCTGACCACCGTGCAGGGGGTGGGTGCCAAGGCGGCCATGGCGATTCTGGGCACACTGGGGGCCGAGGGGACAGCGCGGGCGATCACTTTGGGTGATGCCCGTGCCATTCAGGCGGCACCCGGCATCGGCCCGAAAATCGCGCAGCGCGTGGTGCTGGAGCTGAAATCCAAGGCCCCGGCGATCATGGCCCAGGGCAGCAGCCTGATGGCAGAGGCCGTCGTGACGGAAGAAGAGGCCGCACCCGCGCCCGCTGTCAAGGCGAAGCCCGCCCGCAGTGTCCCGGTCCGGCCTGCCGTCACCCGCGCGGCCTATAGTGCGGATGCCCTGTCGGCCTTGCTGAACCTCGGCTATGGCCAGGCCGATGCGGCGCAGGCCGTGGCCACGGTCTCGGGAGAGGCGCCCGAGGCTGATACTGCCGAGCTGATCCGCCGGGCGCTGAAGCTCCTCATGCCAAAAAACTGAGCCATTCAAGGGCTCTGACCTGCTTTTGATGTTCGGCAGCGAACAGACCATGTTCGCAGGCACTGAATTGTGCACAGAAGGCGGGCCGGGCAGTTTCTGCGCATGCAGCATGTGCTGCCCGACCTTGCAAACAGACGGAGTTCCCGATGATCCGCCTTTCCACCCTGTCGCTTCTGGCCGCGCTGACCGCTGCCCCCGCCATGGCTGCGCCCGAGGCCTATGTGCTTGATCCCTCGCACAGCCAGATCGTGTTCAGCTACAACCACCTTGGTTTCTCGACCACGACGGGCATGTTCTCGGGCTTCGACGGGAATATCAGCTTTGATGCCGAAGATCCGGCAGCCTCCAGCGTCGAAGTGTCCTTCCCCGTCCGCACCATGCTGACCGGCTGGCAGGAACGCTTTGACCATTTCATGTCGCCCGATTTCTTCAACGCGGCTGACGACAGCGCGCTGGTCACCTTCAAATCCACCGGCATCGAGGTGACGGGCGAGAAAACCGCGAAGATCACCGGCGACCTGACGCTGAACGGCGTGACCAAATCGGTGGTTCTGGATGCGGCGCTGACCCAGGCGGGCGAGCATCCCATGGCGAAGAAGCCGTGGATGGGCTTCACCGGCACCACTACGCTGAAGCGCACCGATTTTAACCTCGGCATGTTCGCGCCCTATGTCGGGGACGATGTGACCGTGGAAATCTCGATCGAGGCGATGAAGGCGGAATGACGCCTGAGGGGGCGGGCCTTGTCCGCCCCTTTCCTTCGCCCCATATCGCTGGGCGCGGAGGTGTTCGATGAACGGTTATTTCAAGACGGCCCTGTTGATGGCGGCGATGACCGCCCTGTTCATGGGTCTTGGCGGCCTCATCGGCGGATCGTCAGGCGCGCTGATCGCGTTGGTCTTTGCCGGTGGCATGAACCTGTTTACCTGGTGGAACAGCGACAAAGCGGTACTGTCGATGACAGGCGCACGCGAAGTCGATGCCCGGAGCGCGCCGGATTTCGTGGCGCTGGTGCATGATCTGGCCGATGGCGCGGGGATGCCGCGCCCCAGGGTGTTCATCATCGACACAGACCAGCCCAATGCCTTCGCCACCGGCCGCAACCCGGAAAATGCCGCCGTGGCCGCGACCATGGGGCTGTTGCGGCGGCTCGACCGGCAGGAAATCGCGGCGGTCATGGCGCATGAGCTTGCGCACATCCGCAACCGTGACACGCTGATCATGACCGTGACTGCCACCATGGCCGGGGCGATTTCGATGCTGGCCAATTTCGCCTTCTTCTTTGGCGGCAGTCGGGATCGTGAGGGCGGCGGCGGTGGGCTGATTGGCGGAATTCTGGTGATGATCCTCGCGCCGTTGATGGCCGGTCTGGTGCAGATGGCGATTTCACGCTCGCGCGAATACGAAGCCGACCGGATCGGTGCCGAAATCTGCGGCCATCCGATGTGGCTGGCCTCGGCCCTGCGCAAGATCGAGGCTTTCGCCAAGGGGATCGACAATCCCCGGGCCGAGGCGAATCCGGCGCTGGCGCATATGTTCATCATCAACCCGCTGCACGCCCATGCGCGCGACGCGCTGTTTTCCACCCACCCGAACACGGAAAACCGGGTGGCGGCCTTGATGGCACTGGCAGGACAGAGGGGGACGGCGGCTCCGGTGCAGGCGACCCGCGCCTCGTCGATCCCGCGCAGCGGGCGACGCGGCCCCTGGGCCTGAGGCGCGGCCAATCCGCTTGCCAAATCACCGCCGTTCGGGGATTGTTCCGGGCATGACCCAGCCCGATCCCGCCCTTCGCCCCGACCGCCTGCCCGAGGACGCCGACCGCGCCCTGCGCCCGCAGGTGCTGGATGATTTCGTGGGGCAAGCCGAGGCGCGGGCGAACCTGCGCATCTTCATCGAAAGCGCGCGGATGCGGGGCGAGGCGATGGATCATACGCTGTTCCATGGCCCGCCCGGTCTGGGCAAGACCACGCTGGCGCAGATCATGGCGCGCGAGTTGGGGGTGGGGTTCCGCATGACCTCTGGCCCCGTGCTGGCGAAACCCGGCGATCTGGCGGCGATCCTGACCAATCTGGAACCGCGCGACGTGCTGTTCATCGACGAGATTCACCGCCTTTCCCCCGTGGTGGAGGAGGTGCTGTATCCGGCGATGGAGGATTTCGCGCTGGATCTGGTGATCGGCGAGGGGCCGGCGGCGCGGACGGTGCGGATTGACCTGCAACCCTTCACGCTGGTGGGCGCAACGACGCGGCTGGGCCTTTTGACCACGCCTTTGCGCGACCGTTTCGGTATCCCGACCCGGCTGCAATTCTACACCGAGGATGAGCTTGACCATATCGTCACCCGCGGCGCCCGCCTGCTGGGGGTCGAACCGCTGCCCGAGGGCACGCGCGAGATTGCGCGCCGCGCGCGCGGCACCCCCCGGATTGCCGGGCGTCTGTTGCGCCGGGTGGTGGATTTCGTGACGGTCGAAGGCGACGGGCGGCTGACCCGCGCCATTGCCGACCGGGCGCTGACCCGGATGGGGGTCGATAACCTTGGCCTCGACGGCGCAGACCGCCGTTACATGCTGCTTTTGGCCGAGAACTACGGCGGTGGCCCCGTGGGAGTGGAGACTATTGCCGCCGCCCTGTCGGAAAGCCGTGATGCCATCGAGGAGGTCATCGAGCCTTACCTGCTGCAACAGGGGCTGATCCAGCGCACGCCACGCGGGCGAATGCTGGCGGCAAAGGCATGGCGCCACATCGGTCTCGCCCCGCCGCAACCGCAGCAGGCAGCGCAAGGCGGGCTGTTCGACCTTTAATCCAGCCCCAGCAATGCGGGCAGTTCGACCATGGCTCGGAAGATCACCGCGCCTTCGGCTGCCAGCGCGGCACCATCCCCCTGCGGGGTAAATCCCATGCAGCGCATCCCGGCGGCGCGGGCCGCCCGCGCGCCGGTCGGGCTGTCCTCTACCACCACGCAGGCGACGGGATCAGCGCCAACCGCCTGAGCGGCGTGCAGGTAAAGATCGGGTGCGGGCTTGATCATCTTCAGGTCGATGCCGGAAAACATCCGCCCTTCCAGCCGTGCGGCCAGCGCCGGATGCTGACCGATGGTAATGCCCATCTTGCGCCCGGTTCCGTTCGAGCCGATGGCATAGGGCACCCCTGCCGTATCCAGCCGGTCCAGCACGTCCAGAATACCGGGGATCAGCGGCGTGCCTTCGGCCAGCCGGGCGTAAAGCCGTTCATAGAAATCTGCCGCCCAGCCCGGCGGGATATCGGCGCCCATCCCGGCGGCGCGCAGGCCCACTTTTTCAACGGTGCCGCCCAGAAACAGCCGCTCCATCTCGGCATGGGTCAGCGGCAGGCCACGCGCGGCCAGATCTTCGGCCAGCATGTCGAAAGTGGGGCCTTCGCTGTCCACCACCACGCCATCGCAATCGAACAGAACCGCCGCCGGGATCATGCCGCCCTCAGAAGCGTGATGACCGTATCGCCATAGGCGCGCTGGTCGATCTGTTCGAATCCGGCGGGGGCAAGCGGTGCGGCGCTTTCTTCCCAGAGGACAACAGCGCCGGGGGCCAGCCAGCCACCCGCCACGCAGGAAGCCAGCGCCTGTTCGCCCAGACCCTTGCCATAGGGCGGGTCAAGAAAGACCAGAGTATAGCCTGCGCCCCGGTTCGGCCCCATGCGCGTTGCATCGCGGCGCCAGACATCGGTCTGGCCCATGGCGCGCATCAGCTCGATATTCCGACGCAGCAACGCGCGCGCGGCGGTGCCGTCATCGACGAAGGCAACGCGGGCCGCCCCACGGCTGAGCGCCTCAAGCCCCAGAGCGCCGGTTCCCGCGAACAGGTCCAGCACCCGTGCGCCTGTCACAGGATCGCCCGTTTGTGCGATGCGGCCGTTGACCAGCAGGTTGAAGATGGATTCCCGCACGCGGTCGGTGGTGGGACGCAGATGCGCCGCCGCATCGCCTGCGCCTACCTCGGCCAGCTTCAGCCCCCGGAACGTGCCGCCGATGATCCTCATGCCTTCAGAAGCACCTTCAGGTCGGGCGTATCCACCACAGCCTCTGGCGCGGGGCTGCGGCCCATCTCGATCAGCCGCTTGCCGACCATATAGGCCCGCGCGTCGTTCATCGCATCCACCGCCAGCAGCGTGTCGCCCGCATAATACCAGAAGCTGACCGCAGCACCTTCGCCCTTGCGGGTGACGATGTGGTCATAGCCGGTATTGAGCCCGGCAATCTGCAATTTGCAGTCATATTGATCCGACCAGAACCAGGGCTTCGCCACATAGGGCTGCCCTGCACCCAGCATGTTGGCGGCCACGGCCTCTGCCTGATCAATGGCATTGCCCACCGATTCCAGACGCAGCCGCCCCGTCCCATGCGGGAAAGAGGCGCAATCGCCCGCCGACCAGATGTGCGGCTGGCTTGTCAGACCCAGCGCATCGGTGCGGATGCCATTTTCGATGGCGCAGCCTGCCGCCTCGGCCAGCGTAGTGACCGGCAGGATGCCGACGCCGGCGATGACGAAATCACAGGGCAGTTCGCTGCCATCGGCCAGATGTGCGGCGGTCACGCGGGTTTCGCCTGCCAGCCGCGCAAGACCCACGCCCTCGCGGATCGTGACGCCATGCGTGCCGTGCAGGGCGCGGAAATAATCTGCGGTTTCGGGCGCGGCGACGCGTTGCAGGATGCGCGGCGCGGCCTCGATCACCGTGACATTCAGGCCCAGCTTCGCGGCCACCGCCGCGGCCTCCAGCCCGATATAGCCCCCACCGACGATGACGACCCGGCGGCCGGGCTGAAACTCGGCCCGCATCGCATCGACGTCGGCGAGCGTGCGCACGGTATAGACCCCCGCCAGATCACCGCCGATCGCGGCGGGCAGGCGACGCGGCACCGATCCGGTCGTCAGCGCGAGTTCATCATAGGTGAGGGTTTCACCGCCGACGGTCAGGGTGCGGGCGCTTGCGTCGATGGCGGTTACAGCTTCGCCCAGCCGCAGGGTGATGCGGTTGTCGGCATAGAAATCGGCGCTGCGCAGCCAGAGCCGTTCCTCCTCCATCTCGCCCAGCAGATAGGCCTTGGACAGTGGCGGGCGCTGGTAGGGCGGGGCGGTTTCCTCGCCGATCAGCGTGATGTCGCCCTGAAACCCCAGCGCACGCAGCTTTGCCACCAGAGCGGCCCCGGCCTGACCGGCCCCCACCACCACGAAATGCGCCATCCCGTCTTCCTCCACTGCCGCCTCTGGCCCTGTCTTACGGCGGACCCTATATCTGGCGCTATCGGTAACGCAACGCGCGAGGGACGTGAAATGACGATTTCTGAAGGAAGCCGCCTGCCGGATGCCACTTTGCTGGCCATGGGTGCCAATGGGCCCGAGCAGGTAGAGCTTGGGCCGAAGCTCAAGGGCCGCAAGGTCGTGATTTTCGGCCTGCCGGGGGCCTATACCGGCGTCTGCACCACGGCGCATGTGCCGAGCTTCATCCGCACCAAGGACAAGTTCGCCGCCAAGGGCGTGGACGAGATCATCTGTGTTTCGGTCAATGATCCCTTCGTGATGAAGGCCTGGGCCGATGCGACCGGCGCGGCCGAAGCCGGGCTGACCTTTCTGGGCGATGCGGATTCCAGCTTCACCAAGGCCATCGGTCTGAACTTCACTGCGCCGCCCGCAGGTCTGATCGACCGTTCGAAGCGCTATGCGCTTTACGCCGAGGATGGCGTGGTCAAGGTGCTGCATCTGGAAGAAAGCCCCGGCGTCTGCGAAGCCTCGGGCGGCGAGTCGCTGCTGGCGGCGATCTGAGCCTCTCGGTCCGGCCCTTTCGGTTCGGACGGGGTCAGCCCTGTCCGGGCCGGGTTTCGCACAGGCAGGCGGTGCGGCTGGTGTGGTCATGTTCCACTGCCGCCGCACCCGCCAGCTTGTCCATCCGGTTGGCAAGCTTCACATCCAGATCGGACAGGCCGCCGCAATCATGCGTGGTCAGCGTCACATCCACGATGTTGAAGGCGTTGAACCATTCCGGGTGATGGTTCAGCCGTTCCGCCGCCAGCGCCGCGCGGGACATAAAGCCCCAGGCTTCGGAAAACCCCTTGAACCGCCAGATCTTGCGGATCGCGTCGCGCCCCGGCACCGGCTGCCAGCCGGTTTCCATCAGTGGCGGCAGTGCGGTAGCGCGGGCGTCTTCGGACAGCGGTGGCGTGCTCATGCTTTTTGCTCCATCAACGCATCATCTGCGGCCTGTGCGCGTTTCGCGGCAGGGCGGTCCGCGATACGATCCCAATAGGCGCGGAACGCCGGGCGGTCTGGCAGGGTGCCAAAGCGCAGGCCCCAGCCGATCTGCGACCCCAGATAGACATCCACCGCCGAAAAGCTGTCGCCCGCGAAATAGGGCGCCTCGGCCAGCCGGTGTTCCAGCGCGGTGACCACATCCTCCAGCGAGCCATATCCGGCGGTGCGCTGGCGTTCGGGCGGCACGACGAAGCCAAGCGCCGTATTGGTGACGGCCTGTTCCACCGGACCCGCGCCGAAGAACATCCAGCGGTAGAAGGCGGCACGGTCTGCGGGCATCAGCCCGGCTTCGGGGAAGGCATCGGCCAGATAGGTGCAGATCGCCGCGCATTCGGTAATCACCCGGCCGTCATGGACCACCGTCGGCACCTTGCCCATCGGGTTGATTGCCAGATAGTCGCGTGCCTTCATCGTGGTGCCATAGTTCAGCACCGTTACCGTATAGGGCTGGCCGGTCTCTTCCAGCATCCAGCGGGCAATTCTGCCACGCGACATCGGATTGGTGTAAAGCGTCAGAGCGGTCATGGCGGTGTCCTTCGGTCAGTCATCCTGCGCGGGTCCACGGCGGAAGGGGCCATAGGCGGTCAGCACCTCGATCTCTTCATCCACGGCGGCGCGTTCCCGTTCAAGGTAGTCCGCCACAGCGCGGGCGAAAGCGGGATCGGCGATCCAGTGCAGCGAATGCGTCTCTGCCGGCAGATATCCGCGCGCCAGCTTGTGTTCGCCCTGTGCCCCGGCCTCCACTCGGTCCAGCCCCTGTGCAATCGCCCAGTCGATCGCCCGATGGTAGCACAGTTCGAAATGCAGACAGGGGTAATCCTCCACGCAGCCCCAGTAACGGCCATAAAGCGCGCTGCGTCCAATGAAGTTCAGCGCCCCGGCCACCGGGCGGCTGCCGTCGAAAGCCAGCACCAGCAGTACATCATCACGCATGGTCTGCTGGATGCGATCAAAGAAATCGCGGGTCAGGTAAGGGCGGCCCCATTTGCGGCTGCCGGTGTCCTGATAGAAGGCCCAGAAAGCGTCCCAGTGTTCGGCGCGCAGCGCATCGCCGGTCAGGTTTTCAATGCGCAACCCGTGGGAATTGGCCATGGCGCGTTCCTTGCGCAGCGCCTTGCGCTTGCGGGAGGCCAGGGTGGCCAGAAAATCCTCGTAGCTGGAATAACCGTCATTCTGCCAGTGGAATTGCTGGGTCAGGCGCGGCATCAGCCCCATGGCGGCGCCGGTTTCCGCCTCGGCTTCGGTGCAAAAGGTGGCGTGCATCGAAGACAGCCCGTTCTGTTGCGCCACCCGGGTCGCGCCCTCGATCAGCGCCGCCATGCCTGCGACCTCCTCACCCGGCAGGGTCAGAAAGCGCCGCCCTGTGGCAGGGGTGAAGGGCACCGCGATCTGGAGCTTGGGGTAATACCGCCCGCCCGCGCGTTCGTATGCCTCGGCCCAGCCATGATCGAAGATATATTCGCCCTGGCTGTGGGATTTGACGTATAGCGGGGCGGCGGCGATCATCTGCGCTCCACGATGCACCAGCAGCGGCCGGGCCAGCCAGCCGGTGCCGGGGCCGGTGGACCCCGATGCCTCCAGCGCCAGCAGGAAGCGATGTGTGGTGAACGGATCGTCCGGGCGCCCCGTGCCGGGCGCGGCCAGCGCGTCCCAGTCAGCAGCCGGGACGGCGGCGATGCTTTCGGCCAGAGTGACGGTCAGGTCGGACACGCGGCCCCTCGATCATGGTTACGCACAGCAGATGCGGCGCGGCGCGCGCCGGTCAAGCCTTCGCGGCCAGATATCCCTCGAAGGTGATGTTGTCGGCGATTTTGCGGGCTGTCGCCTCGGCCTCGGGCGACCGGATGGTCCAGCACAGGATCGCGGCGCCCTGTGCCTTCAGCTCTGCGACGCGCGGGCGGGGCAGATCAGCGGCCTCGTGGCTGATGAAACCGGCGCCGGTGCGATCATAATCGGGGATCTCGCGCAGCCGGTCGCACAGTGCGGGGGACAGTGGTGCATAGGACACCGGGTCATAGCTGCCTGTCGTCAAACCACGCGGCAGATCGGGGCAGAGCCGGGCCATTTCGGCCACGCTGTCAGGGTTGAAGGACATCAGCGCCACCGGCCCGTCATAGCCCGCCAGTGCAGCAGCCGTCGCCTGTTCCAGCGGGCCGATGCGGCCTATGGGGGACAGCAGCTGGTCCTTGATCTCGATCAGCAGCGGCACCTTGCCGGCAACCAGAGCCAGAACCCCGGCCAGTGTCGGCACCGTTTCATCGGTGCCGAGCAGGGTCATCGCACCCAGTTCCGCCGCCGTATGATCCGCCGCCCAGCCCGACCGCCCGGTCAGGCGCGGCAGATCCTCGTCATGGAATACCATGGCCACACCATCGGACGACAGTTGCAGGTCGATCTCGATGGCATAGCCCGCATCCATCGCGGCCCGAATGGCCGCAAGGCTGTTTTCCGGCCTGCCAGCCGCGCGGTCGTGCAGGGCGCGATGCGCGACGGGCTGGTGCAAAAAGGCGGTGGGCAGCGGAATGCGGGTCATTTCAGTTCGAAGATCGCGTCGATCTCGACGGCGACACCCAGCGGCAGCGCCGGGGCCGAAACGGCAGCGCGGGCGTGACGCCCGGCATCCCCCAGCACCGCAACCATGAAGTCGGAAGCGCCGTTGATGACCTTGGGCTGGTCGGTGAAGTCAGGGGTGGAGTTGACAAAGCCCCCCAGTTTCACCAGCCGCTTGATGCGCGACAGATCACCGTCACAGGCTTTCCTGGCCTGGGCGAGCAGCGAGATGGCACAGGCGCGCGCGGCGGCGGCGCCCTGTTCCACGGTGAAATCGGCACCCAGCTTGCCCCTGATCGGGCCATTGGCATCGGCGCTGACCTGACCTGAGACATGCAGCAGGTTCCCCGTCAGCACGAAGCCGACGTAATTGGCAACCGGCGCGGGCGCGTCGGGCAGGGTGACGCCGAGTTCGGCAAGACGGGCTTCGATGGTCATGGGAACCTCCTGTTCTGTCGCGGCGGAGGCTAGCGCCAAGCGAAAGGGGCGGCAAGTGCCGCCCCCGTCCTGTTCCGGTGTTTCCGCGACCTCAGGTCTCGCGGAAGGCGCGGTTGAAGTAGTCGGTAAAGGGTTTCAGCAGATAGGCCAGCGGCGTCTGGTCATGGGTGCGGATGAACGCCTCGACCGGCATGCCGGGCAGCAGCGTCAGTCCCTTCAGTTTTTCAATCTCGCCCGGTTCCAGCACGATTTCGGCCCGGTAATAGCTGGCCTGACTGCGCTGGTCGGTCAGGGCATCTGCCGAAACCAGCGCGATGCGGCCCGTCAGTTCCGGCGTGGTGCGTGAGTTGAAGGCCGAGAAATGCAGCCGGGCTTCCTGCCCGGCATAGACCTGGTCGATGTGGATGGGGGAAACCTGTGCGGCGATGACCAGCGGGCGGTCCTGCGGGATCAGGTAAAGCACGGGATCGGCCGGACGGATGACCGAGCGCGGCGTGGTGACCTGAAGACCCAGCACGACCCCCGACACCGGCGCGCGAATCTCCAGCCGGGCAATGCGTTCAGTCAGGGCGCGGCGGCGTTCGGCCAGTTCCAGTTCCTGATAGCCGATGTCGCGCAGCTGGCTGTTCGCCTCTTCCCGCCGTGAGGCGCTGAGACGCAGCATCTCCAGCTCGATCTCAGACACGCTTTCGCCCGCCTGCGCCTTCGAGGCCTCAAGCTCTCCCACCTGTCCGCGCAGACGTGCCTCCTCGCGTTGCAGCGCCAGCACGCGGCTGGATTGCGCCAGTCCCTTTTCCAGCAGCGACTGCTGGTCGGCCAGTTCCTTCTGGATCAGTTCCAGCTGGGTTCCCAGCGCATCGGATTGTGCAGCGATGCCGGTGATCTGGCTTTGCACCTGCGCGCGGCGTTCGGCCAGCTGGCCGATCTGCTTGGACAGCGTATCGGCGCGGGCGTCGAACAGGTGGACCTGACCGTCCATCTGCTCTTTCACCTCGTCCTTGGTCTCGGCTGCCGCGATCAGTTCGGGCGCGAAGGTGATGGTGGTCTGGTCGTCGCGTTCGGCGGTCAGCCGGGCGCGGCGGGCCATGATTTCGTAAAGCTGGTTCTCGACGATGGTCAGTTCCGAACGCAGCACCGTGCCATCAAGCTTCAGCAGCAGGTCGCCCGCCTGCACGCTGTCGCCATCAGTGACGGCGATGGTTTCAACCACCCCGCCATCCGGGTGCTGCACCACCTGGCGATGGTTCTCGACCTCGATCTGGCCATGCGCCACCACGGCACCGGCGATGTTGGTCGTCACGCTCCAGACGCCGAAGCCGCCGAACAGGACGGCAAAGGCCGCGAGGCCCAGCACGACATAGCGGCGCGGCGACCAGGCATTTGCCGCGTCTTTCGGCAGGGCAGGGGGCCGGGCCGGGCGTGGCTCTGCCACCGCCGTGGCGCGCGGCGCGGCGGGAAGCGGGTTCTCCGGCTTGCCCTCGTTACCGGCGGGGGTTTTGGGTTCGCTCATGTCACGCCTCCGGGGCCGGCATTCTTGACGATTTCAGTGTGGTTCTTGACCATGTCGCGCAGCACCTGATCGCGCGGCCCGAAGGCGCGGCGGGTGCCATCCTCCATCACCAGCAGGAGTTCGCATTCCTGAATGGCGGCGGGGCGGTGGGCCATGATGAGAATGGCGCAACCGGCATCCTTCATCGAGCGGATCGCGGCATTGAGCGCCACGGACCCCTCGTTGTCGAGGTTGGAATTCGGCTCGTCCAGCACCACGATGACCGGGTCGCCATACATGGCGCGGGCCAGACCGATCCGCTGGATCTGACCGCCCGACAACCGCCCGCCAAGGGCCGACACCCGGGTGTCATAGCCTTCGGGCAGCTTGACGATCATGTCATGGGCGGCGGCCTTGCGCGCCGCTTCGACCACCTTCAGCCCGTCGGGGTTACCCTGAAGGCGGGCGATGTTTTCCGCAATCGTGCCGTCGAACAGGGTTACGCGCTGCGGCAGATAGCCGATGTAGCTGCCCAGCGTGTCGGGATCGTATTGATCCAGCGCTGCGCCATCCAGCCGTACCTTCCCGCCCGCCGGTTTCCACGCGCCGATCAGTGCGCGGGCCAGCGTGGATTTGCCCGAGCCCGACGGCCCGATCACCCCCAGCGCCTGGCCGGGCTGAAGCTGGAAATTCACCATGCGCAGCGTGGCGAAGCTTTCGCCCGGCGGCACGACGGTCAGGTTCTGCGCCTCCAGATTGGCCCTGGGCCGCGGAAGCTGGGTGCGCGGCGGCTCGACAGGCACGCGGGTGAACAGTTCGGCCAGGCGGTTCCAGCCCTCCTGCGCCCGCTGGACGACGGCCCATTGACCAATGGCCACCTCGATGGGCGACAGCGCACGGCCCATCAGGATGGATCCGGCAATCATTGCGCCGGCGGACAATTCGCCCTTCAGCACCAGCCAGGCACCGAGGCCGAGCATGGCCGATTGAAGGAACAGGCGGAATGTCTTGGTCAGGACCGAGAAGGTGCCGCCCAGATCGGCGGCGGATATGGTTTGCGCCAGAGCGGTGGCGCGCGCCTTCTGCCAGCGGTCAAAGCCCGCCCTCTGCATCCCCAGCGCCTGCACCACCTCGGCCTCGGCCTTGAGGTTGTCGGCCATGCGTTCGGCCACGATGGTGGCGCTGTTGGCGCGGTTCAGCGGCGTCTTGGTCATCCGCTGGTTCAGGATGGTCACGAAGATCAGCAGGATACCGCCGATGATGGCCAGCCAGCCCATGTAGGAATGGAAGACGAAGATCGCGGCGATGAACAGGGGCGTCCACGGAATGTCGAACACCGCGAGCAGGACCGGCGAGGTCCAGAGCCGCTGCACCGCCTCCAGATCACGCTGGGCGGCAGTGGCGGCGGGGTCGTTCGGCGCCACCTGCGAGCGGCGCAGCGCAGCTTCGAACACACGGCGGTCCAGCCGGGCCTGAAAGGCCGCGCCGACCCGTGCCATGATGCGGCCGCGCGCGTGATCCAGCACACCCATCATGATGAAAAGAAAGATAACCAGCGCCGAAAGCGCGACCAGCGTCGGCTCGGACCGGCTGCCCAGCACACGGTCATAGACCTGAAGCATGTAAAGCGGTCCGGTCAGCATCAGCAGGTTGACCACGACGCTGAACAGGAACACCGCGAGGATGACGCCGTAGGATTCGCGTCTTGCGGCCCTGAGTTCGGCTAGACCCGGTGCGACATTCACCGAAAGCTCTGGTCGGCTCATTATTGCCTACTCCTTTCGCATCGGCCGTCGGAGCCGCTGCCAAATCATTTTGCGTCACCTGTGCGCCACGCTTTGCGGTTGTCAATGCATGGCGTGCGGCTTATCCCTTGCCTTCTGGCCCGGAAGACTGTCCTTCGGGGCGCTGAATGGACGCGACACTAGGCTTATGGTGATGGTTTTTCCATTGAATTCTCGTATCCGGCGCAATTCGGCGATCCGCCTTGGCCTGACCGGACTCACGGCAGCGATTCTGTCTGCCTGCGCCGCGCCGCCGCCGCCTGCCGAACCCTACGACCCCTATGAAAAGACCAACCGGGCCTTTCATTCGGTCAATCTCGGGCTCGACAAGGCGCTGGTCCGGCCATCGTCCAAAGCCTATGGCGCGATCATTCCGGCGCCGGTCAAGACAGGGGTGTCGAACTTCGCCTCTAACCTCGATCTGCCCGGGGATGCGGTGAACGGCGCGCTTCAGGGCAACCCGGAACGCTTTGTCACCAATGTGTTGCGCTTCGCGGTCAACTCCACCATCGGGATCGGCGGGCTGTTCGATCCGGCGGGCGCGATGGGGGTGCATCAGAGCAAGACCGATTTCGGTGAAACCCTGCATGTCTGGGGCGTGGGCGAAGGCGCCTATGTCGAACTGCCGGGCATTGGGCCGAGCACGGTGCGCGATACCGTCGGAACGGCGGTCGATGTGGTGGCCAATCCGGTGCGTCTGGTCCTGCCGACGCCCGAAAGCTATTACGCCACGGCGGCCAAGGTCGGTTCAAAACTTGGTGATCGGGACCGCTATTCCGAAACCATCGACTCGGTCCTATATGATAGCGCCGACAGCTATGCGCAGGCACGGCTGCTCTATCTTCAGAACCGCCGGTTCGAGCTTGGTCAGAAGGCCGAAGATGGTGGTGACAGTTTCATCGACCCTTACGAGGAGTGACATGGCTCATCCCGTTCTGAACCGCCGCGCCTTTGCCGCCACCGCACTGGCAGGTGCCGCACTGGTCACCGTGCCCGGAGCCGCGCTGGCGCTGGATCTCAACTCGGCGCGGGCGCTGATCGACCGGGCGATTGCCGATGTGAACAAGGTGATCAACTCGGGCAAGCCCGAAGCCGCGATGTTCAAGGATTTCGAGGCGATCTTCGCCCGTTATGCCGATGTGAATGCCATAGCCCGTTCGGCACTTGGCCCGGCCGCGCGGTCGGCCAGCCCGGCCCAGATGAAGGCCTTCACCCGCGCCTATCAGGGCTATATCGGCCGCAAATATGGCCGCCGCTTCCGCGAGTTCATCGGGGGCACCATTGAAGTGGTCGATGCGAAACCGCTGAAAAGCTATTTCGAGGTCATTTCGGTTGCGCGTCTGCGCGGTGAGGCGCCGTTTGACCTGCGCTGGCATGTGTCGAACAAATCCGGCAAGGATCTGTTCTTCAACATCATCATCGAGGGTGTGAACATGCTTGCCTCCGAGCGTGAGGAAATCGGCGCCATGCTGAAAAGGCGCAAGGGCGATATCGACGGGCTGATCGGCGATCTGCAAGCGGCCTGACGCCTGCGCGGGGTGGATGGCCCCGGAAGTTGAGTATTTTTGCAAGAAGCAAAGGGGGGCCGGTGGCTCCTCTTTTCGTATGTCAGAGGCTGTCTTCGACGCGGAAGCCCTCGGGGATGTGGTCGCGGCTGTCGAGCAGCAGGTCGGCCATGGTGGTGGCGACCTTTGGGGCCATGCCGAAACCGATCTTGAAGCCGCCATTGGCGATGAAATGGCCGGGACGGCCGGGCCAGCGGCCAAGCATGGGCGCGCGGGAGCGGGCGCGGGGGCGCAGACCAGCCCAGCGTTCCAGCACCTGGGCCTCCGTGAGGCAGGGCAGGGCGGCGAGGGCGCGGGCATGGAGCGCGTCAAGCTGCGTGTCGGTGGTTGCAGGATCGTCGTAGCTGTTTTCCGAAGTGGAGCCGATGGCAACCGTGCCGTCCGCATGCGGGATGATATGCAGACCGCTGGCATAGATCTGTGGCGCATCGGGGGCGGGGTAGCGGAGGCTCAGCGCCTGCCCCTTCACTGCGCCGCCGACGGGCTTGCCAAGGGCCGCGCCGAGTTCTGTCAGGCCTGCCACCCCGGTCGCGTGCAGGACGATGCCCTGTTCCGGGGCTTCGCCGATGTGAATCTCGCCGCCTTTTGCTGTGACGGCGGCGGCGAGTGCGGCGGCGGCCATACGCGGGTGCAGGCGGGCCGAGAGTGTGTCGTGGATCAGAAGGCCCGTGGGGCTGGCGGGTTCCCAGGCCGCGCCGGTGGCGCGGATCACCTGCCATGTGGCGCGGCCTTGCCAGAGGTCTGCCGCGGTTGCTTCGCGCGCCCGCGCCGTCTCGACCGCGCGGGCATCGGGCAGGGCTTGCAGCCGCCCGGCACGGCCATAGCCGGTCGGCAGGCCGGAGGCTTCCGCAACCCCGGACCAGAAGCTTTCCGCCATCAGCAGGCTTTCCAGTTGGAACTGTTTCTTGGCGTTCCACTGGTCGGGCATATGCGGGCTGAGCGCGCCGACCAGCCCGCCTGAAGCGCCCGCGCCGATGCGCGTCCCCTCGATCAGCCGGACCTTCGCGCCGCGCCGGGCCATTTCCCAGGCACAGGCGAGGCCGAATATGCCGCCGCCCCGCACCGTAACATCGCAGCTTGTCATTCGCCGCTCCTTTCCGCAGTGTCGCGCCGATCTGCCATAGGACAAACCGCCATGCCGGACCAGAGCCCCGAGGCCCCGACCCTTGACTGGCGCGACGGGGTGATCCCCGTTTCGACCCGGTTCGATGACCCGTATTTCAGCCTGAACGACGGGCTGGCCGAGACGCGGCATGTGTTCCTGCACGGCAACCGGCTGGAAGCGCGGTTGTGTGACGGGTTCCACATTGCGGAACTGGGCTTCGGCACCGGGCTGAACCTGCTGGCGGTGCAGATCCTCTGGGCCGCGATGGGCAGGCCTGGCGTCCTGCACTTCACCAGTTTCGAGGCCTTTCCGATGGAGGCCGCCGACATCGCCCGCGCGCTGGCGCATTTCCCCGAGGCGCGGGCGGTGGCGGGGCCGTTTCTGGATCAATGGGCTGCGGGGCAAAGGGTGCTGGACCTGCCGGGGCTCCGGGCCGAGATCGTGACCGGCGATGCGCGGCAGACCCTGCCCGCATGGACCGGCGCGGCGGATGCGTGGTTTCTTGACGGCTTCTCCCCTGCGAAGAATCCTGAGCTGTGGTCTGACGATCTGATGCAGGCAGTAGCGGACCATACAAAACCGCATGGCAGCTTTGCGACCTATACGGCCGCGGGACATGTCCGCAGGGCCTTGCAGGCGGCGGGGTTTCAGGTAGAGCGGCAGCCGGGGCATGGCCATAAGCGGCATATGACCGCAGGCTGGCGGGTCTGAGGCCACGTCACCTTCCCCTGGGAAAAGGAAGATCCGATGGCCGCCGCCTATCGCGCGCATCAAAATACCCGGCTTGGCATCCTGCTCATGTCGGCCACCTCGTTCGTCTTTGCGCTTCAGGACGGGATTTCCACCCATCTGGCCGGGCAATACAACGTCTGGATGGTGGTGATGATCCGCTTCTGGTTCTTCGCGGCCTTCGCGCTGGCGCTGTCCTCGCGGTGGCCCGGCGGTATCGGCGGGCAGTTGCGGTCGCGCCACCCGTGGCTTCAGGCGCTGCGGGGCACGCTGCTGGTGGCCGAGGTCTGCATCATGGTCGTCGCCTTCATCAAGCTGGGGCTGATCGCCACCCATGCGGTTTTTGTCTGCTATCCACTGCTGGTGGCAGCATTGTCAGGTCCGATTCTGGGTGAAAGCGTCGGCTGGCGCCGCTGGACGGCGATCGGGGTGGGGTTCATCGGCGTGCTGATCATTCTGGAGCCCGGCGTGGCGGTGTTCAGCCCCTGGGCGCTGGTGCCGCTGCTCTCTGCCTTCATGTTCGCGCTTTACGGGCTCCTGACACGCTATGTGGCGCGGGGCGACAACGCGGGCACCAGCTTCCTGTGGACAGGCATCGTGGCGGCCGTGCTGATCACGCCGCTGGGCCTCTGGTTCTGGCAGCCGATGGCTCCGGCGGACTGGGGATGGATGGGCCTTCTCTGCCTGACCGGGGCAGGGGCGCATTTCATGATGATCAAGGCCTATGAGGTGGCCGAGGCCAGCGATATCCAGCCCTTTGCCCTGCTGCAACTGGTGTTCATCGCGATTCTGGGCCTGACCGTGTTTGACGAGGAGTTGCGGCGTAATGTGGTGGTCGGTGCGGCGCTGGTGATCGCGGCGGCGCTGTTCACCCTGTTGCGGGCGCGGGCGGTGTCAAAACAGGCGGGCTGAGCACGCCGCTCAGCCCTTTTCGTGAAAGAAGTCGTGGATCTGCTGTGCGAGGGCCTCCGAAATGCCGGGCACGGCGGTCAGATCCTCTACCGCCGCGCGGGTCACGGCTTTGGCGCTGCCAAAATGCGCCAGAAGCGCGCGTTTGCGGGTGGCGCCGACGCCCGGCACCTCGTCCAGCGGGGTCGAGGTGGTGGCCTTGGCGCGTTTGGCCCGGTGGGCACCGATGGCCCAGCGGTGCGCCTCGTCGCGCAGGCGCTGGATGAAATACAGCACCGGGTCATTCATTCGCAGGGCAAAGGGTTGCTCGCCGGGGCGGTGGAACTCCTCCTTGCCGTGGTCACGGTCGATGCCCTTGGCGACGCCGATGAAGGGCAGGTCGTCGATGCCCAGTTCGGCCATGATCTCGGCCACCGCCGAAACCTGCCCCGCGCCGCCGTCGATCAGCAGAAGGTCGGGCCAGGCGTCGGTCTTGCGCTCGGGGTCTTCCTTCAGAAGGCGTTCGAAGCGGCGGGTCAGCACCTCTTTCATCATGCCGAAATCGTCGCCCTGCGCGCCCGCTTCGCCCTTGATGTTGAACTTGCGATACTGGCTTTTCAGGAAGCCCTCGGGCCCGGCCACGATCATGCCGCCGACCGCATGGGCGCCCTGGATATGCGAGTTGTCGTAGACCTCGATCCGCTTCGGCGGGGCCTCAAGGTCAAACGCCTCGGCCAGCCCTTGCAAGAGCCGGTTCTGCGTCGTGCTTTCCGCCATGCGCCGGGCCAGGCTTTCGCGGGCATTGCGATGGGCGTTTTCGACCAGCTCCGCCTTTTCCCCCCTGAGCGGCACTGCGAGCTCCACCTTACGGCCCGCACGGTCTGACAGAAGCTGCGTTACCAGATCGGGGTTTTCGACCCCATGGCTGAGCAGGATCAGCCGCGGTGGTTCCTTGTCATCGTAGAACTGGCTGAGGAAGGCCTCCAGAATTTCCGGCTCTTCGGCACCCGCGCCGGTTTTCGGGTAGAAATCCTTGTTGCCCCAGCTTTGGTTCCCCCGAATGAAGAACACCTGAACGCAGGCTTGCCCGCCCTCAAGGTGCAGGGCGACCACATCCGCCTCGGCCACGCCGCGCGGGTTGATGCCTTGTGTCGACTGCACGGCGGTCAGTGCCTTGATGCGGTCACGCAGCGCCGCGGCGCGCTCGAATTCCATCGCTTCCGATGCCTCGGCCATGGCCTTGGCCAGATCGGCCTGAACCGTGGTGGATTTGCCATCCAGAAACCGCGTCGCATCGTCGATCAGCGCGGCATAATCCGCCTCGCTGATCCGCCCCACACAGGGGCCTGCACAGCGTTTGATCTGGTAAAGCAGGCAGGGTCGGGTCCGGCCCGAGAACATTACATCCGAGCAGGTGCGCAGCAGGAACACGCGCTGCAACTGGTTCAGCGTGCGGTTCACCGCGCCCGCGCTGGCGAACGGGCCGAAATAGCGGCCCTTGTCGCTGCGTTTGCCACGATGCTTGCGGATCATCGGGAACGGGTGGTCGGTCGGGATCAGAATGTTCGGAAATGACTTGTCATCCCGCATCAGCACATTGTAGCGCGGCTTCAGCTGCTTGATGAGGTTCTGTTCCAGCAGCAGCGCCTCGACCTCGGTCCGCGTTGTCAGGAACATCATCGAGGCGGTTTCCGAAATCATCCGCGC
Organism: Gemmobacter caeni; assembly: GCF_003054195.1. Taxonomy (GTDB): domain Bacteria; phylum Pseudomonadota; class Alphaproteobacteria; order Rhodobacterales; family Rhodobacteraceae; genus Gemmobacter; species Gemmobacter caeni. Next base: position 22,371 of record NZ_QBKP01000020.1, on the reverse strand, counting down.
GATCCGTCCCGAATGCCCGGAGGCCCGCGCATAGTTCGACACCCGCGCCCGCAGGTTGCGGGCCTTGCCGACATACAGAACCTCGTTCTGGGCGTTCAGCATCCGGTAGACGCCGGGCGAGCCGTCGAGCGTTTTCAGTTGGTCCTGAATGACCTCATGCCCGGTTTTCACCGGCGCGGTTTGCCTGTCGTCCTGCACGGAAAACCCCATCTTACGGATATGCCGATTCCCGGTCCCTCGCTGCAATGATAGCGACCTGAGGGCAAGGGGAAAGCTGTCCCCAGTTTCTGTGGATAACTTTGCGGAGAAAATCCCCCGACCCGCGATTTTCCCTTGTATTCAGGCGGGTTCCTTGAGTTGCTTAAAAAATAGGCGATATTTTAACCATTTGATATTGCTGGATTTAAAATTAAACGCTTGGCAAATAACTGATAAATCAGGGTTTTCTTGACGCGCGTGTAAACGGATTGTGAAAAGTGGACAAGTCGCCGCAGCGACCTGCCGTTAGGTCACTCAACCCCCAGAATATCGGGGGTTTTCCAGCCCAGATGCTGACCCCCGTCGACGCAGATCAACTGCCCCGTGACCGCAGGCGCATCCAGCAGAAAACCCAGCGCTGCGGTGATGTCAGCGGGGTTGGAGCCGCGCCCCAGCACCGTGTTGGCCCGTTGCCGGGTGAAGTGGTCAAGGCTCTGCCGCGCGCCCTGCATGGTCGGGCCGGGGCCGATGGCATTGACCCGGATGCGTGGGGCAAGCGCCTGTGCGGCAGTCTGGGTCAGCGTCCAGAGCGCGGATTTCGCCAGCGTATAGCTCATGAACTCCGGGGTCAGCTTGCGGACGCGCTGGTCGATCATGTTGACGATGAGGCCGGTGGCCAGCGGCTCCCCGGCGGGGTCCAGCGCGGCGTCGGGCGCCTGCGCGGCAAACTGCTGCGTCAGAACGAACGGCGCGCGCAGGTTGCTTTCCAGATGCCGGTCCCAGCTTATGCGGCTGGCGCTGGCCAACGTGTCATATTCGAAGATCGAGGCATTGTTGACCAATACGGTCAAAGGCCCGCCCAGGCCCTTCACCGCGCGGCCGACCACAGTTTCGGTCTGGGCTTCATCCAGCAGATCGGCTTGCAGGGCCATGGCGCGGCGGCCCATGGCCTCGATCCGCTGCACCGTCTCGGCCGCGCCATCGGCGCTGCCCGCGTAATGCACCGCAACATCATAGCCGCGCCCGGCCAGATACAGCGCCATGGCCTGACCCAGCCGCTTGCCTGCCCCCGTGACCAGCGCCCGCATCAGGACACCAGCGCAAGGGTGTAGGCGATATAGCCGCCCGCCAGCCCGACCCCGGCCAGCTTACCGATATCCAGCCTGAAGAATACGAAAGGCACCAGCAGCAGCGAAACGCCCAGCATCACCCAGTTGTCGAAGCTCAGAAGCTGGGCGGGCACCTCCATCGGTGCGATCACGGCGGTGATGCCCAGAATGGCCAGAATGTTGAAAGTGTTGGACCCGATCACATTGCCGATGGCCACATCTGCCTGCCCCCGGAACGCGGCCATCACACTTGTCACCAGTTCGGGCAGTGACGTGCCGATGGCGACAAGGGTCAGCCCGATGACGGTTTCGGAAACTCCCAGTGCGCGGGCGATATTGGTGGCGCCCTCCACAAGGAAGGAAGCGCCGAAGCCCAGCCCGATCAGCCCGCCAAGGATGAAGGCGGCGATTTTCCAGACCGGCATGTGATCCCCGGCCGGCAGGTCATCGGGCTGAGCATCGCGATGTGCGCGGGCCTGACGGATGTTATCCCAGATCGACAGGGCCAGAGCGGTCAGCAGGATCAGCCCGTGCCACCAGGTGATCGGGCCGAACTGGCTGAGGATGACGAACAGCACCGCCGTGCCGAGCATCACCAGATAGCCGCGCCGCGTGTCGATCTTGCTGGTGTGGATGGTGGCGATCAGGGCGGGAAGGCCGAGGATCAGCAGGATATTGGCGATGTTCGACCCGACCACATTGCCAAGCGCGATCCCCGCCTGGCCTTTCAGGGCCGCCTGAACGGACACCAGCAGTTCGGGGGCGGAGGTGCCGAAGGCGACCACGGTCAGGCCGACGATCAGCGCCGGAATCCCCAGCCGCAAGGCCAGCGCCACCGCGCCTTTCACCAGCCCGTCGCCGCCCAGCACCAGAAGCACCAGCCCGCCGGCCACATAAAGCAGATCCATTCCCAAAGTTTACACCTTTTTCTGCGCCGCGCCGCAGGGGCAGGGGCCATTGCCAATCCTGTGCCTGCCGCAGCGCGGGCAGGTTCCGGTTTTTGTATGTCGTTTGCGGCTGTTGAGATGCTTGAACACCATGGCCATGGCGGCCATGCCGAGCAGGAAGAGGGTGACGACCTTTACCAGCATGTCAGAGCCCGAACCGGGCGAAAGCGGCACGGTCCTCCACCTCGGCCAGCGCGGCGGCGGCGGCGCGGCCGGTCAGCCGCGAAATCAACCCGCGTTTCTGGCCCAGCGGCACAAGCCGCACCTTGTCGCCGTAAAGCGCCTTCATCTTCGGCACCAGATGCGCCACGCCATCGGCCAGCCCCAGATCGACCGCCTGCTGCCCGACCCAGACATCGGCGTTGAACAGATCGGCGCCCCCGGCGAGCCGGGGACCGCGCCGCGCCTTCACATGGGTGATGAAAGCCTGATGGATCGGCTCTTGCAGGGCGCGGAGCCGCGCCACATCCTCGGGCTTCGAGGGCTGGAACGGATCGGCCAGCGATTTCGAAGTGCCGGCGGTGACAACGCGCCGCTCGATCCCGTGGCGGGACAGGAAGTCGGGAAAGCCGAAACCCGCGAAGATCACGCCGATGGAACCGAGGATGGAGCTGTCATCCACCCAGATCTCATCCGCCGCGCAGGCCAGCCAGTAGCCGCCCGAAGCCGCCACATCCTCGACGAAGGCGTGGACATGCACACCCTTTTCGGCAGCCAGCCGCCGGATGCGGGCGGCGATCAGGCTCGATTGTACCGCCGATCCGCCGGGCGAATTGATGGCCAGCGCCACGGCAGCGGGCTTCAGGCGAAAGGCGCGCTCGATCAGCGGCGCCAGAGTGGCATCGGAGAGGCCCGGCGAGAACCGGCTGCCCGCGCCAATGGCGCCTTGCAGGCGGATTACCGGAACGACCGGCGGTTTCTGGGTGAAGGGCAAGCGCAACATCATGTCCCGCATGTAGGCGGCCCGGTCCGATGCGGCAAGGCTTCCGCGCGCGGGCAAATTTCTTCTGCAAGAAATTTGCAAATCTTTTGGAAAAGATTTGCGCCCGGCCCGTCGGTTCGGCAACAAGTCGGCATGATCGACAAGCTGGAAATGTTCATCGCTCTGGCCAACGAGGGCCATTTTGGTCGCGCGGCCGAGGTCTGCGGTGTGACGCAGCCGACGCTTTCCTCGGCCATCAAGCAGCTTGAGGATCATCTGGGGGTGCAGCTTGTCTATCGCGGCTCGCGCTTTCAGGGGTTGACGCCCGAGGGCCAGCGGGTGCTGGACCGCGCGCGGCGGATCGTGGGTGACGCACGGGCGCTGCGCGAGGAGATGCGGTCGGTCCGGTCCGGTCTGGCGGGCAATCTGCGCATCGGGGTCATTCCGACCGCGCTGTCGATGGTCGCCGATCTGACGACGCCTTTCACCAAACGGCATCCGAATGTGCGCGTTACCATTCTGTCGCGTACCAGTGTCGAGATCCTGACCGGGATCGAGCGGCTCGATCTGGATGCGGGTATCACCTATCTGGACAATGAGCCGCTGGGCCGTGTGACCCAGGTGCCGCTGTATTCCGAGTTCTACCGTCTGCTCTGCGCGCCCGGCACCGAACTGGCGGGCCGCGACCGCGTGACCTGGGCCGAGCTTGCCGGTCTGCCGCTGTGCCTTCTGACCTCGGACATGCAGAACCGGCGCATCGTCAATCTGCATCTGGCCGAGGCGGGGGTGACTGCGGCACCGACCATCGAATCAAATTCGACCATCACGCTGCTGACCCATGTGATGAGCGGCAACTGGGCCTCGGTCCTGCCCAAGAAGCTGGCCGATCTGTTTGCGCGGTCGGGGCAGTTGCAGGCCATTCCCATCGTCGCGCCGGAGGCTGAGCATCTGGTGGGCCTCATCGCGGCGCATCGTGATCCGCCCACGCCCCTGATCGCCGCGCTGATCGACAGTGCGCGGCGGATGGGTACCGGCAGGATTGATAGATAGTATCTATTGAACAACGGTATTTCACGATTGATCCGTCTATCGTTTTGCCGGATTTTGGCGTCAAGCCAACCGGAGGTCAGCTATGCCCCTTGACGAAGCCGCCGTCCTGTCGCGGGTCAACGAGATCCTCGCAGAACATAACGGAATGGAAGGGCCGCTGCTGCCGATCCTTCATGCCATTCAGGAAAGCTTCGGCCATGTGCCGCAGGCTGCGCTGCCGGTGATCGCGCAGCACCTGACGCTCAGCCGGGCCGAAGTGCATGGCGTGATGAGCTTCTACCATGATTTCCGCGAACAGCCCGCCGGGCGCCATGTGTTGAAGCTCTGCCGGGCCGAGGCCTGCCAGTCGATGGGCGCCGACCGGATGGCCGAACATGCACAGCGCCGGTTCGGGATCGAATGGCATGAAACCACAAAAGATGGCGCCGTGACGCTGGAACCTGTATTCTGTCTGGGTCTCTGTGCCTGCGCCCCGGCGGCGATGGTCGATGGCCGTCTGGTGGGTCGTCTGGACGAGGCGCGCATCGATGCCCTGGCAGAGGAGCTGCGCTGATGAAGATTTACGTTCCCGGAGATGCGGCCGCCAAGGCGCTGGGTGCCGATGATGTGGCGCGCGCCGTCGTGACCGAAGCCGCCGCGCGCGGCGTCGAGGTGACGGTTGTTCGCAACGGCTCGCGCGGCATGATCTGGCTGGAGCCGTTGGTCGAGGTGGTCACCGAATATGGCCGCATGGGGTTTGGCCCGATGTCGGTGGCGGATGTGCCTGCACTGTTCGGTGACATCGAGGCGCATCCCAAAGCGCTGGGCCTCACCGAGGAACTGCCGTGGATGAAGCGTCAGACCCGGCTGACCTTTGCCCGCGTTGGCGTCGTCGATCCGCTGAGCCTGAAGGATTACGAACTGCACCACGGCCTGAAGGGCCTGCGCCGCGCCATTGCGATGGAGCCTGCGGCCATCGTGCAGGAAGTGACCGACTCGGGCCTGCGTGGCCGGGGCGGCGCCGGTTTCCCGACCGGCATCAAGTGGAAGACGGTGCATGACGCGCAAGCGCCGCAGAAATACATCGTCTGCAATGCCGACGAGGGTGACAGCGCCACGTTTGCCGACCGCATGCTGATGGAAGGCGACCCCTTCACCCTGATCGAGGGCATGGCGATTGCCGGTCTCGCGGTCGGCGCGACCAAAGGGTATGTCTACACCCGGTCCGAATATCCCGATGCCGTATCACAGATGCAGAAGGCGATTGAGGTCGCGCGGGCGGGGGGTGTGCTGGGCACCTCGGTCCTTGGCTCCGGCCGGGCCTTTGACATGGAAGTGCGTGTCGGCGCGGGTGCTTATGTCTGCGGCGAGGAAACCAGCCTGCTGAACAGCCTTGAAGGCAAGCGCGGCGTGGTGCGGGCCAAGCCGCCGCTGCCGGCGCTGGAGGGCTTCATGGCCCGTCCGACGGTGGTGAACAACGTGATCTCGCTGGCCTCGGTGCCGGTGATCATGGATCGCGGCGCGGCCTTCTACAAGAATTTCGGCATGGGCCGTTCGCATGGCACCATGGCGCTGCAAATCGCCGGGAACGTCAGGTTCGGCGGTCTGTTCGAAACTGCCTTCGGCCTGTCGCTGGGCGAGATCGTCGATGACATCGGTGGCGGCACCGCCAGCGGTCGCCCGGTCAAGGCGGTGCAGGTCGGCGGCCCACTGGGCGCATGGTTCCCGCGTGAACTGTTCGACACCCCCTTCACCTACGAGGATTTCGCGGCGAAGGGCGGCCTGATCGGCCATGCCGGTCTGACCATCGCCGACGATACGGTTGACATGCTGAAAATGGCGCGTTTCGCGATGGAGTTCTGCGCCATCGAAAGCTGCGGCAAATGCACTCCCTGCCGTATCGGCGCCGTGCGTGGCGTAGAAACGCTGGACCGGATCGGCGGGGGCGATGCCTCGGGCATCCCGCTGCTGACCGACCTGTGCGAGACGATGAAATCCGGCTCGCTGTGCGCGTTGGGCGGCTTCACGCCCTATCCGGTCATGTCCGCTCTCACCCATTTCCCCGATGATTTCACCGCGACCCACAAGGAGGCCGCCGAATGAAAGACTTCATCATCCCCGATGACCGCGATTTCGGCACGCCTGCCTCGAAATCGAAAACCCTGGTGACCCTGTCGATCGACGGGTTCGAGGTGACGGTGCCGGAAGGCACGTCGATCATGCGCGCCGCAGCCGAGATCGGCATTTCGGTGCCCAAGCTCTGCGCGACCGACAGCATCGACGCTTTCGGGTCGTGCCGCCTGTGTCTGGTGGAGATCGAGGGCCGCAACGGCACCCCGGCGTCCTGCACCACGCCGGTGGCGGCGGGCATCAAGGTCCATACCCAGACCGGCAAGCTGAAACAGCTTCGCCGTGGCGTGATGGAGCTTTACATCTCGGATCACCCGCTGGACTGCCTGACCTGCGCCGCCAATGGCGATTGCGAATTGCAGGACATGGCGGGCGCCGTCGGCCTGCGCGATGTGCGCTATGATGCGGTGGACACCCATTTCCGCACCAAGAACACCAGCGGCGAGGCCAATCCGCAATGGCTGCCGAAGGACGACAGCAATCCCTATTTCAGCTACGACCCCAGCAAATGCATCGTCTGCAACCGCTGTGTCCGCGCCTGTGAGGAAGTGCAGGGCACTTTCGCGCTGACGATCTCGGGCCGGGGCTGGGACAGCCGCGTGCATGCCGGTCTGAAGGACGATACCTTCCTGTCCTCGGATTGCGTGAGCTGCGGCGCCTGCGTGCAGGCCTGCCCGACCGCGACGCTGACCGAGAAATCGGTCATCGACATCGGCACCCCGGATCGCAGCATCATCACGACCTGCGCCTATTGCGGTGTCGGCTGTTCCTTCAAGGCGGAAATGCGCGGCGACGAGCTGGTGCGCATGGTGCCTTACAAGCACGGCAAGGCCAATCGCGGCCATAGCTGCGTCAAGGGCCGCTTCGCCTATGGCTATGCCACCCACCAGGACCGCATCCTGAACCCGATGATCCGCGACACGATCAACGATCCGTGGCGTGAAGTGTCCTGGGCGGAGGCGATGGAATTCGCCGCCACCCGGATGAAGGCCATTCAGGAAAAATACGGCCGCCAGTCGGTCGGCGTGATCACCTCCAGCCGCTGCACCAACGAGGAAACCTTCCTCGTGCAGAAACTGACCCGCGCGGTGTTCCGCAACAACAACACCGACACCTGCGCCCGCGTCTGCCATTCGCCCACCGGCTATGGCCTTGGCCAGACCTATGGCACCTCGGCTGGCACGCAGGACTTCGACTCGGTCGAGGAATGCGATGTGGCGCTGGTCATCGGCGCCAACCCGGCCTCGGCCCACCCGGTCTTTGCCAGCCGCCTGAAAAAGCGGCTGCGGCAGGGGGCGAAGCTGATCCTCGTCGATCCGCGCCGCACCGAGATGGCGGAAGGCGCACATTACCGCGCGGCGCATCACCTTGCGCTGAAGCCTGGCACCAACGTCGCCATCGTCACCGCTCTGGCGCATGTGATCGTGACCGAGAAGCTTTACAACGAAGAGTTCATCCGCACCCGCTGCGACTGGGATGAGTTCCAGGATTACATGGAGTTCGTCGCGGATCCGAAACATTCGCCCGAGGCGGTGGAACTGCTGACCGGGGTTCCGGCGGCCGAAGTGCGCGGTGCCGCGCGGCTGTATGCCACCGGCGGCAATGCGGCGATCTACTATGGCCTCGGCGTGACTGAACACAGCCAGGGTTCGACCACCGTCATCGGCATCGCCAACCTCGCCATGCTGACCGGCAATATCGGTCGGCGCGGTGTGGGCGTGAACCCGCTGCGCGGCCAGAACAACGTGCAGGGCTCCTGCGACATGGGGTCGTTCCCACATGAACTGCCGGGCTACCGCCATGTGAAGCTGCCCGAAGTGCGCGCGATCTTCGAAAAGGCCTGGGGCGTGGAAATCGACCCGGAGCCGGGTCTGCGCATCCCGAACATGCTGGATGCGGCGGTGGATGGCAGCTTCAAGGGCCTCTACTGCCAGGGCGAGGATATCCTGCAATCCGACCCCGACACCAAACATGTGGCGGCGGGCCTTGCGGCGATGGAATGCGTGATCGTCCACGACCTGTTCCTGAACGAAACCGCGAACTACGCCCATGTGTTCTTCCCCGGTTCGTCCTTCCTCGAAAAAGACGGCACCTTCACCAATGCCGAACGTCGCATCAACATGGTGCGCAAGGTGATGGCGCCGAAACAGGGCTATGCCGACTGGGAAGTGACCCAGATGTTCGCCAATGCCATGGGGGCTGGCTGGACCTACACCCATCCGTCGCAGATCATGGAAGAAATCGCCATGACCACGCCCAGCTTCGCGGGTGTGACCTATGACAAGCTGGAGGAGATGGGCTCGGTTCAGTGGCCGTGCAACGAGAAGGCGCCGGAAGGTACGCCGCTGATGCATATCGACGGCTTCGTGCGCGGCAAGGGTAAATTCATCCGCACCGAATATGTGGCGACGGATGAAAAGACCGGCCCGCGCTTCCCGCTCTTGCTGACCACCGGCCGGATCCTCAGCCAGTACAACGTGGGCGCCCAGACCCGGCGCACCCACAATACCGTCTGGCACGATCAGGATATCCTGGAGATCCACCCGCATGACGCCGAGACCCGTGGCATCCGCGATGGTGACTGGGTGCGGCTGGCCAGCCGCTCGGGCGAGACGACGCTGAAGGCCGAGATCACTGATCGCGTGTCGCCCGGCGTGGTCTATACCACCTTCCACCACCCGGAAACGCAGGCGAACGTCGTTACCACCGATTTCTCGGACTGGGCGACCAACTGCCCGGAATACAAGGTGACGGCGGTGCAGATCATGCCCTCCAACGGCCCGTCCGAGTGGCAGGAGGAGTATCAGGCGCAGGCCACGCTTGCCCGCCGGATCGCGGCGGCCGAGTGATGCACAGCCACCGCCCCCTTCCGCGCCTTGCCTTCCGGGCGGGCGCGGTGCGCGACGGCAGCCGTGAGCTGCCGTCGGAGGTGGCGGTTGCGCTGAGCTATAACGGATCGACCCATGCCGTCATGATGGCGACGCCCGCCGATCTGGAAGATTTCGCCCGTGGCTTCACCCTGACCGAAGGGATCGCCAGCCTCGACGAGATCGAAAGCATCGAGCCGGTGGAAACCCCGCGCGGGATTGATTTGCAGATCTGGCTGACGCAGGCGGCAGCGGACCGGCAGGCAAAGCGGCGCCGGACCATGGCCGGGCCGGTGGGCTGCGGGTTGTGCGGCATCGACAGCCTTGAAGAGGCGGTTCGCGTGCCTCGCCCGGTGCCTGCCAACGATTTCGCCATGACGCCGGAACAGGTGATGGAAGCGATTGCCGCGCTCGAGGCGCATCAGCCGCTGCATGACATCACCCGCGCCGCCCATGGCGCGGCCTTCTGGGCGGAAGGCGGCATTGTCCTCGCGCGCGAGGACGTCGGCCGCCACAACGCGCTGGACAAGCTGATCGGCGCGCTGGCCGGCCGGCGGCCGGCGGCGCAGGGCGCCTTGATCCTGACCTGCCGCACCTCGGTCGATATGGTGCAGAAAGCCTGTGCCGCGGGCTTTCCGCTGTTGATCGCCGTTTCGGCCCCGACTGCCGCTGCCGTGGCCATGGCCGAGGCGGCGGGCCTGACCCTCGTCGCGCTGGCCCGGCCCGACGGTTTTGAATGTTTCACCCACCCGCAACGCATCACGCTGCAAGAGGCCGCCCATGTCGCATGACAAACTGATCACCATGGCCAACCAGATCGCCCGCTTCATGGAAAGCAAGCCCCATGCCGAGGGGGTGACGGGCCTTGCCAATCACATCAACGATTTCTGGGAACCCCGGATGCGGCGGCAGCTGTTCGAACTGCTGGACAACGGTGGTGACGGTTTCCGCCCTTTGGTGCTGGAAGCCGCCACGCAGATCCGGCGCCCCGCCGCCGCCTGAGCCTTTCAGGCGGAGCGCCTGTGGCGCAAGCCTTCTTGTCCCGTCCGCGCGATGCGCGGACGGCCTGCCTCCGGCGGGGATATTCTTGCCAGGGTAAATGCGGATCAGGTGTAGCGGTGCCGCGCTTCCAGCGCGAGGCCAAGCCCGACGGCGCCGAAGTCGTCACCGCTGTGGAGTTGCGCTTGCGGCAGCATATCCTGCACGAGGCGACGCAGGAGCGGCAGGCGGCTGGAGCCGCCGGTCACGAAGACCGTGCCGACCTCTGCCGGGGTGACGCCGCCTTGCGCCAGTACGCGGGTGATCAGGTCACGCAAACGGGTGAGAGCAGGGGCGAGCGTCTGTTCGAAAGCCTCGCGGCGCACCACCGGATTGGGCGCACCGCACAGCGGGCGGAGCAGCAGGCGCTCCGCCTCGGTGTCGCTGAGTGCGATCTTGACCCGCTCGACTTCCATCGCAAGCGCGTGGCCCTGACGGCCCTCGATCAGGCGGATCAGCCGGTCGATAAGCTCGGGGTTGTCGATCTCGTGCCGCAGGGCCTTGAGGTCGGTCATGGTGCTGCGGGAATAAAGCTGGTTGATCCGGTGCCAGGTGGCGAGGTCGAGGAAATAATGCCGGGGCATGGTGCCGGCGCCGCCCTTGGTCGCGGCCCCGAAGCCCAGATGGGGCAGGGCCTCGGCGAGGCTCAGCATGCGGTCAAAATCAGTGCCGCCGAGGCGGATACCGTCATTGCCAAGAATGTCATCCGCGCGGTCGGCGCGGCGGGCGCGGTCCGGGCCGACGCGGACCAGCGAGACGTCAGAGGTGCCGCCGCCGATGTCGAAGATCAGCACCAGTTCCTCGGTCGTGCAGCGGCTTTCGTGGTCGCGGGCGGCGGCGATGGGTTCGAACTGGAACGAGACCTCGCGGAAGCCCAGATCGCGGGCGATCTCGCCCAATGTGGCCTCAGCCTGGGCGTCCAGCGCCGGATCGTCGTCGACGAAATGCACGGGGCGGCCCATGACCACGGCCTCGGGCCCGTTGGGCAGGCGGGAGGCCAGATGGGCGAGGAAGCGGCCCAGCACCTCGCGGAAGGCGACGGTGCGGTTGCCGACGCGGGTGCGTTCGTGGATCAGCCCGGAACCGAGCGTGGATTTCAGCGCCCGCATCAGGCGGCCTTCCTCATGCTCCAGATAGGCGGCGATGGCGGCCTGGCCGAATTGCGGCGGGCCGTCTTCGGCCCAGAAGACGGCAGAGGGAAGGGTGGGGCTGGCCCGCTCCAGCGGCAGGAGCCTTGCGCCGGACCCGTCGGCGAGGCCGAGGGTGGAGTTCGAAGTGCCGAAGTCGATCCCGCAATGCCGCATCCGCGCCTCCTGTTCTTTCGGAAAGCGGTTTGCCTATACGTCGCGCGGCGGGCTGTAAAGGCCGCACCCCCTTCCATGCGCGCGGGGCTTCGGCTACGACTTGCGCCATGACCTGGAACATCCCGAATGTCCTCACGCTTCTGCGCCTGCTGGCCGCACCCGGTGTTGCGGTGATGTTCCTGTATTTCCAGCGGCCATGGGCCGACTGGTTCGCGCTCACCCTGTTCATCGGCGCGGCCATCACCGACTGGTTCGATGGTTATCTGGCGCGGCTGTGGAAACAGGAATCGAAATTCGGTGCCATGCTGGACCCGATCGCCGACAAGGCGATGGTGGTCATCGCGATCATGGTGATCACCGGCTATTCCGGCATGAACCCCTGGCTGATCCTGCCCGCGACGGCGATCCTGTTCCGCGAGGTCTTTGTCTCTGGCCTGCGGGAATATCTGGGGCACAAGGCCGGGTTGCTGCGGGTGACGAAGCTGGCGAAGTGGAAGACCACGGCGCAGATGGTGGCGATTGCGGTGCTGTTCCTTGGCACCGGGCTGGAGTATCTTGAGGGGATCGCGCTGCGCGGCATGACACCCGAGCAATATGCGCTGGCGGTCGAGGCGGGCACGGCTGACGCGATCCGCACCTGCGGCGGGCGCGATTGCGCGGCCTATGCCACCAATGTGGGGCTGGTGCTGATCTGGGTGGCGGCGATGCTGACCCTTGTGACCGGCTGGGATTACTTCCGCAAATCCCTGCCCTATCTGCGGGACAAGTGATGCAACGGATCGACGTGCTGTATTTCGCCTGGGTGCGTGAACGGATCGGCCTGCCGCGCGAGCGGGTTGAAACCGATGCGGCAACGGTGGCGGGGCTGGTGGCCGAGCTTGCGGCGCGGGAAGAGCGTTACGCGCTGGCCTTCGCCGATCTGACGAGCCTGCGGGTGGCGCTGGATCAGGAGCTTGCCGATTTCGGTGCCTCGCTGGAAGGGGTGCGCGAGGTTGCCTTTTTCCCGCCGATGACGGGGGGCTGAGATGCGGGTTTCTGTGCAGGAGACCGCATTCGATGCCGGAGCTGAAGCCAACGCCTTTACCGCTGGCCTGACGGGGGCGGGGGCGGTGGTCACCTTCACCGGCATTGTGCGTGACAATGGCGGCAGACTGGCGGCCATGGAGATCGAGCATTATCCTGGCATGACCGAGCGCGCCATCGCCGCCATGGTCGAGGAGGCGTCGCGTCGCTGGGCCTTGGCCGATGCGCTGGTGATTCATCGCCATGGGCGGCTGGAGGCCAATGCGCCGATCATGATGGTAGCGACCGCCTCTGCCCATCGGGCGGATGCTTTCGCGGCAGCGGAGTTCCTGATGGACTATCTGAAATCCCGCGCGCCGTTCTGGAAGAAGGAAATTGGCGCTGACGGCGCGGCGTGGGTCGCGGCGAAGGACGAGGATGAGGCGGCGCTGCGGCGCTGGTAGGTCTTCGACAATTGAGGGCGCCTCCTCGGGGGCATCGAACCCCCTTGGAGGCGGCTGCCGCGGAAGGCTCAGCCGTAAAGCGTTTGCCAGCAGGGTTGCAGATCACTAGGTTCGGGGCGGGCGCTGTAGATGCCGCGCGCGATGGCACGGGCGAGGCAGCAGGCGGCGGCGTGGCCGATCTGATAGAGGTCACGCAGGGGGGCCGCCATATCGCGCGTGCCGGTGGCAGCGGCAAAGACCAGATCGCCGTCCAGAAGCGTATGCGAGGGCACCAGCGCGCGGGCCATACCGTCATGGGCGGCGACGGCCATGCGCTGTGCTTCGGCTTGGGTCAGCCGCGCGTCGGTGGCGACGATGGCGATTGTCGTGGCCTCGCCCTGCCGTTTCATCGGCAGCGGATCGTCTGGAGGCGGAAAGCTGAAGGGCAGGCCAAGGCCGCCGAATTCGGCGTCTATTTCCCACGGGGAGGCCCAGAACTGCGGGCCGTCGCCGATGGTGGCCGCCCCCAGCGCATTGACCGCGACCAGCGCGCCGACGGTGATGCCGCTGTCCAGCACAGCGCTGGCGGTGCCAAGCCCGCCTTTCAGGCTGCCGGTCGCCGCGCCATAACCCGCCCCGACGGTGCCAAGTGCCACCTCCGGCCCCGCTGCGGCCAGAGCCGCTTGGCCAAGCGCGCCATAGGGGTTCCGGACCCAGGTCTTGTCGCCACCGTTCAGCAGGTCGAAAAGGATAGCGCCGGGTACGATGGGCACCCGCTGATCGCCGACGGCAAAGCCGCGGCCCATCGCGCGCAGGCCCTCGGCCACGCCCGAGGCCGCATCCAGACCGAAGGCCGAACCGCCCGAAAGCGTGATCGCATCCACCTGCTGCACCAGCCGGTCGGGGGCGAGAAGGTCGGTCTCGCGCGTGCCGGGCGCGCCGCCCATCACGCTGACGGCGGCTGTGAAGGGCGCAGTGCCCAGCAGTACGGTGACCCCTGAGCGCAGGCGTGCATCCTGTGCGTGGCCGACGTGCAGCCCTGCCACATCGGTGATCGCATTGCGTGGCCCCTGTCGCATCGCCTTCTCCCTGCCTGTCAGCGCAGACTTGCCCGCTTTGTCGCGGTGGGCAAGCCGAAAGCCGGGGCTTGCGGTCGGGCTTGCGGGATGATCCGGTTTGGGGCAAGGTTCGATCCGAGCCGTGGCGATGGCGTCGCCACAGGGGCCACTAGCCCCGTCGCTTGCAGGGCAACCTGCCTCAGTCCTGTACGCCGGGACCTTTCGGGGTCTCGCCGCACATATGCCGGACCCCATGAACGAGGTCTGACATGACGGAACGTCCGCAAATGTATCGCTTCCACCAAGGGGACCGCGTGCTTCCCTTCGCCGCGTCGGAATATGACGCGCGGCTGGCGGGGCTGCGCCGGATCATGCAAGCCGAGGGGGTGGACGCCTGCGTCTTCACCTCGATGCACAATATCGCCTATTACTCGGGTTTCCTGTATTGTTCGTTCGGGCGGCCCTACGGTCTGGTTGTCACCGCCAGCGAAAGCGTGACGATCAGCGCGGGCATCGACGCGAGCCAGCCCTGGCGGCGAAGCCATGGCGACAACATCACCTATACCGACTGGCAGCGGGACAATTACTGGCGCGCGATCCTGTCGGTTTCCGGGCCGGGCCGTGTAATCGGCTATGAGGGCGATCACCTGACGCTGGTGCAATCCGAAAAGCTCCGGTCCTTCCTGTCGCCGTCGAAGCTGGTCGACATCGCCCCTGCCACCATGCGCCAGCGCCTGATGAAATCGGCGGCAGAGCTGGAGATCATCCGCAATGGCGCGGCGGTGGCAGATGTGGGTGGCTTTGCCATCCGCGAGGCAGTGAAGGAAGGCGCGCGCGAGATCGACGTGGCCATGGCGGGCCGCGACGCGATGGAGCTGGAAATCGCGCGCCGCTTTCCCGATGCCGAATACCGTGACACCTGGGTCTGGTTCCAGTCGGGCATCAATACCGACGGGGCGCATAACCCGGTGACGGCAAGGCAGTTGCGGCGGGGCGATATTCTGAGCCTCAACACCTTCCCGATGATCTCGGGCTATTACACCGCGCTGGAACGGACGATGTTCATGGGCGAAGTGGATGCCGCCAGCCTGAAGATCTGGGAGGCGAATGTGGCCGCCCATGAATATGGCATGAGCCTGCTGAAACCTGGTGCCTCCTGCTCAGAGGTGACGGCGAAGATCAACGCCTTCTTCGAGGAACGCCAGCTTCTGCAATACCGAACCTTCGGCTATGGCCACAGCTTCGGCGTGCTGTCGCATTACTATGGCCGCGAGGCGGGGCTGGAGCTGCGCGAGGATATCGACACCGTGCTGGAACCGGGCATGGTCATCAGCATGGAGCCGATGCTGACCATTCCCGAAGGCCAGCCCGGCGCCGGGGGCTACCGCGAACATGACATCCTTTTCATCACCGAAGATGGCAGCGAGGATATCACCAAATACCCGTTCGGGCCGGCCTTCAACGTCGTGGGCTGAAAACACCCGTCCGCACCGAAGGGCAGGGGCAGCGCTTTGGCGCTGCCCTTTTTCTGTGGCCGGGCAAGGCGTCAGTACACGCCCAGAAGCTCGGCAGGCATCTCGGCATGCAGAACACGGACCGTCGCGCCATGGGGCGCGCGCTCGTACAGGTCAATCACATCCTGATCCAGT
Source organism: Gemmobacter caeni (assembly GCF_003054195.1). Taxonomy (GTDB): domain Bacteria; phylum Pseudomonadota; class Alphaproteobacteria; order Rhodobacterales; family Rhodobacteraceae; genus Gemmobacter; species Gemmobacter caeni. The sequence continues at coordinate 6,675 of NZ_QBKP01000020.1, read as the reverse complement.
AGCCGGATGCAGCCTGAGGATACGGCCTTGCCAAGGTATTTCGGTTCGCAGGCGCCATGGATGCGGTAAAGCGTGTCAACTCCATTCTGGAACAGATACAGCGCGCGAGCGCCCAGCGGATTGTCCGGTCCCGGCTGCATGCCGCCATTGGCCACCGAATAGGGCTCCAGCTCCGGCCTGCGGGCGATCATCGCGGCGGGCGGCTTCCAGACCGGCCATTTGCGACCGAACTGCAAGCGGGCATTGCCCGACCAGGCGAAAGCGGCGGCGCCGGTGCCCGCGCCATAGCGCAGAGCGCTTTCCGACGATTCGACCAGATAAAGCAATCCTGCGGAGGGGTTGATGACGATGGTGCCGGGCTTGTCGCCGGGGAAGGGATTGGCGACGGTCTGACGCCAGAGTTCGGGCGGGACGATCCCCTCCGGCACGGCGGGCACCGGGAAGGGCTCGTCCGTAATGGCGCCGTAAAAGGCGGGCAGCGGTGGCCAGTCCGGTTTCTCCGGCTCGGGCGGTGGCGGCGCGACGGCGGGTTTGACACAGGCGGAAAGGGTGGCCGCAGCACCGGCGGCGGCGAACAGACGACGGGTAAGCATGACGAAATGATCCTTGGCAGGCTGGAACGGGCCTATGCAGGCTGAAACGAAAGCGCCTCAGGCGCGGGGCAGGTGTTTCAGCAGGAGCCTGGGTGGGCGGACCGGCGGGCGTGATGGATGGCTGTTGTGCCAAGCGGCACTTCTGGCGGCGACGGCCCCGCGCCAGTCGGGCGCCACCAGCCCGGTCTCGGCCGGAGGCGGCGCCAGATCGGTGCCGCAGGGGGCACCGGGCAGAGTGGCGGTGCGGCAGTTGTGGCGCGCGCGCTCGATCACAGGCGTCACGGGCGCGGTGGTCACCGCCGTGCCATGGCCGTGCAGATGCGCCCAGGACCCGCCCACACCAGCATAGGCCCCCCAAGGCAAGACCATGAGGACCATCAGCGTCAGGAACAGGGGGCGCAACGCGGACATGGCTGACAGGTAGCAACGCCGCGCGGGCCTGTCGACACCGCTTCCGAACACATCGGCGCGAGCAGGCGCAGGGATTTCGTGAAAGCGTCATATCGCCGTCATGGGCACGTTACGCGGCGCCCGCATGGGTCGGCCATCACTCATCGAGGATTGCCCATGCGTTTTCTGACCTTCACCTCGGCCCTTGCGCTGGTGGCCGCGACCCCGGCCCTGTCCGAACCCGTGTTCAACCGCATCGCCAGCTTCGCCACGCCGCAGAATATGGCGGAAGGCGAGGATCACGCGCGTCCGACCAGCGCGGAAATCATCACTGCGACCGAGGACGGGATGACCCTGATCTATTCCGACAGCCCGCTGGGCGTGATCGGTCTGGTTGACATCGCGGACCCGAAAGCGCCGAAGCCCATGGGCAATATCGACATGGGGGGCGAGCCGACCACGGCACAGGTGATCGGCGGCATGGCCTTCGTCGGCGTGAATACCTCGGAAAGCTATACCGCGCCGTCGGGCAAGCTGGTCTCGGTCGATCTGGCGTCGAAAGCGGTCGTGGCCGAATGCGATCTGGGCGGCCAGCCGGATTCGGTGGTGCGCGCCAAGGATGGCAGCTTTGTCGCCGTGGCCATCGAGAACGAGCGCGACGAGGATCTGAATGACGGTGACCTGCCGCAGATGCCTGCGGGCTATGTGGTGAAGCTGCCGCTGAAGGATGGCGCGGTGGACTGTGCCAATGCGCAGAAGATCGACGTTACGGGCCTTGCCGGGATCGCTCCGGAAGACCCGGAACCTGAATTCATCGACGTGAATGCCGCCGGTGACATCGTGGTGACGCTGCAAGAGAACAACCACATCGTGATCATTGGTGCCGATGGCAAGGTGGCCAGCCATTTCAGCGCCGGCGCGGTCGATCTGGCGGGTATCGACACCAAGAAAGACGGCAAGCTGGATTTCTCGGGCAAGAAAGATGGTGTTCTGCGCGAACCCGACGGGGTGAAATGGCTGGACAATGACCACCTGATCACCGCCAATGAAGGCGACTGGAAGGGCGGTTCGCGTGGCTGGACGATCTGGAACCGCGATGGCTCGGTCGTTTACGAGGACGGTGCGCGGTTCGAACAGGCGATTGCTGCCATCGGCCATTACCCCGAGCACCGCAACAAGAAGGGCGTCGAAACCGAATCCATCGAGATCGCGAGCTTTGACGGCACGACCATGGCTTTCGTCGTGTCAGAGCGTGCATCCATCGTTGGGGTCTATGATCTGACTGATCCGGCCGCTCCGGTGCTGAAGCAGCTTCTCCCCTCGGGCATCAGCCCGGAAGGCGCTGTTGCAGTCCCCTCACGCAATCTGTTCGTTACCGCGAACGAAGTCGATCTGGTCGAGGATGGCGGCGTGCGCGCCCATGTCATGATCTATGAACGCGCGGAGGGCACCCCCGCCTATCCGACACTGACCGCCGAAGGCACCGGCATCGGCTGGGGTGCGTTGTCGGCGCTGGCTGCCGATCCGGCGACCCCCGGCAAGCTTTATGCGGTGTCGGACAGCGTCTATCGCGCCGCCCCCACCATCTACACCATCGACGCGACTCAAACCCCGGCCCGCATCACCGGCGCCGTGGTGGTGACGCGTGACGGCGATCCGGCGCAGAAGCTGGATCTGGAAGGTATTGCCACGGATGGCGAGGGCGGCTTCTGGCTGGCCTCGGAAGGCCGTGCCGACAAACTGGTGCCGCATGCGATCTACCACGTCGATGCCGAAGGCGCGATCGACAAGGAAATCGCGCTGCCGGACGAGTTGCTGGCGCATCAGACCCGTTTCGGCGCCGAAGGCATTGCCGTGCAGGGCGACCGGCTGTGGCTGGCCATGCAGCGCGAGTGGGGGGACGATCCAAAAGGCATGGTCAAGCTGCTGGCCTATGATCTGAAGGAAAAGACCTGGGGGGCCGTGCACTATCCGCTGGAAGTTCCGGCCGAGGGCCGCTGGATGGGTCTTTCTGAAATCCAGATCGACGGTGACTGGGCCTATTTCATCGAGCGTGACAACGGCACGGGTGACGCCGCACAGGTGAAACACCTGACCCGCGTGCCGCTGGCGCAACTGCAACCCGCCCCGCTGGGGAGTGACCTGCCGGTGGTGACGAAAGAGCTGGTGCGGGATCTCAAACCCGATCTGGCGCAGTGGCATGGCTATACCGCCGAAAAGGTCGAGGGCTTTGCCATCGACGCTACCGGCACCGGCTGGCTGGTGACCGACAATGACGGCGTGGACGACAGTTCGGGCGAAACCTTCCTGTGGTCCGTCGGCGCGCTGCGCTGATCGCCTGACTGTTGCGCAATCTGCCCCCGGTCCTTTGGCCGGGGGTATTCTTTTGAAGCCGAACCGTTTTGAGGGCTTGACCTGAGCCGCGTGCTCGGTGCTGATCCAAAGGGTCGCACCCAAATAAGAATCTCTGCCGAAAGATAACATGCGAATGGTTTCCAGCTTGCGCTCCCGCTTTCTTGCCCTGATCGTGCTGCCGCTTCTGGCGGCTTGTGCCGCCCCCGCCGCCCAGCAGCCCGCGCCGCAGGAAGCCCCGCCCGGCTACGGCGCCATGGTGGACGAGGGGATCACCATTCCGGCGGTGAAGCCGAACCAGTTCATCGGCTCTCCCCCGCGCGAGGATGTGGCCTATAACGGCCCCGAGGCGCCGGGCACCATCGTGGTCGATGCTTTTGCCCGGAAGCTGTATCTGGTCGAGCAGGGTGGGATGGCGCGGCGCTATTCCATCGCCGTTGGCCGCGCCGGTCTGGGGTTCCGGGGCAATGCGACGGTGAACCGCAAGCAGAAATGGCCGTCCTGGACGCCGACTGCGAACATGATCCGCACGATGCCGGAATTCTATGCCGAATATGCGGGCGGTTTGCCGGGCGGCCTGGAAAATCCGCTGGGTTCGCGCGCACTCTATCTCTATCGCGGCGGCCGGGACACCTATTTCCGTATCCACGGCACCATCGACAACCGCTCCATCGGGCGGGCCACTTCGGCGGGCTGCATCCGGCTGTTCAATCAGGACATCATCGACCTCTATGACCGCATCCCGCTGGGGACCACCGTCAAGTCGCGCTCGCGCGAGGAATCGGAGCGGCTGGAAGGCAAGTTCATGGAAGATGAATGGGGCCTTCTGATCCCCTATGACGCCAGCCGTCTTGAGGAAATCGCCGCCAAACGCGCGATCAACGAGAAGAAGCTGGAGGAACAGATCGCCCGCGAAGCCGCCGAAGCCGCCGCCGAACATCAGGCTGGCACGCTGGGCCAGTAAGCGCGGTGCCGAGTTGGGAAAGGGCGGCCTGCGAAGGCCGCCCTTTTTGCTTTGCGGATGACCACTTCATGGTTGGCGCGGGTTCGCCCCGCGTCCTGCGTTCCGGCCACGCCTGGCAGATGCGAAGCTACGCTGTCCGGTTGTTAAGGCTGACCATCTCATTTCCATCTGGCACGGACGGGAAATGGCGCTGCGGAAAATTTCCATCCAGAAATTGAGGTTGCGCCTGTAGGGGTGTCTTACCTTTGTCAGTGAAAGGTGTTGGGGTGCATCTCCTCTAAGGGCATGAAACCACAGAAGAAACTGCCCATTGTGCCGAAAAGTGCTTTGGTAGTGACGTGATAGAGCCCGCGAAATTTGACCGTTTTGCATAACATCGAGCCATCACATGGATAACATCCACCGATCATCCGGCCAGCATTGGGCAACAGGCAGATAACACACAAAAAAATTGCAGATCCACGCCGAGGCCGCTGTGTCAAACCTGAACGTCAGGTCTAGTGAGAGGTCCAAAACAGAGGATCAAGGTCTGACCGAAACGCCAAACCTTAGCTCCTGTGGTCAGACCTGAAAAAAAGCCAATAAATGCTGGATTCTCTGGTTGCGTGACAGGCCTCCGCCACCGCAGCAAGGTCTGACCGAGCTAAACGTCAGGATCGGCGCTCATCGTGGCAATCCTGACGCATTCCGCCTCTTTCTTCTACCACCAGCCAAATCATGAGGAAATTGTCCAGTCTGGCTGCCTGCTTATCGCCATCCTTCGAGACATGCATCGATAGTCGCAGCCGCAGTGATCGCTGCTGCAGCCGTCAAGGGGTAAAGGTTTCAGTTCGTCATGCGATACCCACCGACCACGCATGGCGGATGCTCCATTGCAGCATCCATCATCGGCGACAAAACTGATGAACGGCAGCATTTGGCTGGTGTCGCGCATCTTGGCAAGCCGATCCGGCCAATATGTGTAGCGGCGTACCAGCTTTGGCAGAACGGCGTAAAGGCTTTGGCAGGAAAATTTTTCGCTCGAACGTAAAAAGCGCCGCCGTGTATGACACAGGGCGGCGCTTTGGATTGCGTCAGGAACTGGTGTCAGGCGAGGCCGAAATGAACAAGCACCTGCGCAGCTTCTTCAACGTCAGGCACCCGGATTGATCCGTTCTTCGAGATCGTGCCCGAGATCACCGCCCGCGTGGTGCCCGCCAAGAGCCGTGAGGCCGGGAACACCGCCACCCACAAGCGGTTCACTGGGGGTGAGCTGGTGATGACCGGGGCCAATGCCGCATCCTCGCTCCGCTCGACCCCGGCGCGGTTCCTTGTCATGGACGAAATCGACGCCTTCCCGCTGGACGTGGAGGGCGAAGGCGACCCAATCGCACTGGCGGTCCAGCGCACCGTCACTTATCGCGGCCGCCGCAAAATCCTGATGATCAGCACCCCGACGATCAAAGGCTTCGGCCGGATCGAGGCCGCCTATCTGGAATCGGATCAGCGGCGGTTTTTCGTCTCCTGCCTGCACTGCGCCCATGCTTTTACCGTCGCTTGGAAGGATATTCGCTGGCCGAAGGGCAAACCCGAGGATGCCGCATGTGTTTGCCCGGAATGCGGTGGGGTACACGAAGAGCGGGAGAAGTCCACCCTGTTGCGCGGCGGAAATTGGCAGGCCACCGCGCCCGGTGACGGCCGCATTCGTGGCTATCATCTGCCAGCGCTGCTGTCGCCATTCGAGACATGGGCCGAGATTGCTGCCGAGCATGGCCGCGTGGCCGCCGATCCTGCCCGCCTGAAATCTTGGGTCAACACCAAGCTGGGCGAGACTTGGGAGGAGGAAGCCGCCCAGACGGTCGATTCCGGCGCACTTTCCCGTCGCGTTGAGCATTGGGGCGAGGGCCTGCCGCCCGGCGTGGCCGTCATCACGGCCGGGATCGACACCCAGGACGAATGGCTTGCCGTCGAGCTGGTGGGCTGGGGTGCGGGTGAGGAAAGCTGGTCGCTTGGCTGGCACCGGCTTTATGGCGATCTGACCGTCATGCTGCCCGAGGGGATCGGCTATGGCTGGGACTATCAACCCGGTAACCTCTGGGAGCGTGGTCTGGTGCCGTCCGCTCTGATCGACGAAGGCGGCGGTCTGATCCATGTGGGGCGGCATGCGGTCCAGATCGATCCCCCGGCGCCGTTGCAGGATCTTCTCGACGCGGCCAAGCCGTTCTCTGCCCGGCCACTGCCGGAAGCGGGCCTGTCGGACGAGGATTACGTCCGGGCGTTCCTTCAGCCGTTTGGTGCGGATATCGGCAGCACGGTCGTCGGCGGCCTTGTCAGCAAACTCCTGACCTCGGTGGCGCTGTCGGCGCTGCAGCAGGCGCTCGGGCCGAAGCCGCCGCA
>NZ_QBKP01000019.1 GCF_003054195.1 Gemmobacter caeni | reverse complement strand
GTCTTGCCATGGTCTTCTCCTCGCTCGCAGCATCATGCTGCTGTTACGCGGAAAATCCACTTATCCCGGCTGTTCAGGTTCCCGCAGCCACCTCTCTCGACCGCCGGGCTCACCGAAGCGGAGGTCGCCGTCGGCGATACTTTCCGGCTGGGCGACGCGCTGATCCAGGTCTCGCAGGGGCGCCAGCCTTGCTGGAAGCTCAACCACCGCTTCGGCGTGGCCGACATGGCGCGGCGCGTGCAGCAGGCCGGACGCACGGGATGGTATTACCGGGTGCTCCAGACCGGCACCGTTACCCCCGGGGACCGTCTGGAGCTGATCGACCGCCTGGCACCGGACTGGACTTTACGACGGCTCTGGCACGCTCTCTATGTGGACCGGATGAACCTGGTCGAACTAGAAGGCATCGCTGAGCTCGATGTCCTGGCCGAGGGCTGGCGCAAATACGCGCTCCGGCGGTTGGAAAGCCGCCGGGTCGAGGATTGGAGCGCAAGACTGGACGGCTCCGCATGAAAGCCCCCCCTTTCGTCATTTCCATCCAGAGCCAGGTGGTCTTCGGCCATGTGGGCAATTCCGCAGCGCTCTTCCCGATGCAGGCGGCAGGCCTCGAAGTGGCGGCGATCCCCACCGTGGTCTTCTCGAATACACCCGATTACCCGACCCTGCGCGGCGGCGCCCTGCCGCCCGAATTCTTTTCCGACCTGCTGCAAGGCGCTCGCGAACGCGGTCTCTCCGAGCGGGCGGATTACATTCTCACCGGCTATATCGGCTCGCTCGACGTGGCCGAGATGGTGGCGGATTTCGTGGCCGAGGCGAAGGCCGCGAACCCGCGCCTGTGCTACATCTGCGACCCGCCTCCCTTGAGGGAACCAGCCGATCGTTGACCCGTGGTGCGGATTTCCCCACTGTGTCGTGATGATTTACGTCCTAGCATATCCACAGTTTGACCCGAGGGCGACAGCGCTCCGCCATCAAGTTTCGCAAGACCTCATTGATTGCAATCAATATTCATGAGATACACCGACTTAAGATCAATCATCGGGACCAAGAACTGAATTTCATGGAGCAGGCGCAAAGGAATCCGTTTTCAGCTGCAGTAACCGTTTTTCACGAGCGCTGGCTCCCCGAGGAGTCCACACCTGCGGGCTATGCTGCGCTGATCGATGCCTATGCGCTCGCAACGCCCCTGCCCCGGACACTTTCCGCCATCGGCCCACGTCACAAGGTCTACGAGGCTGACGGCTGGCGCCTCTACACGCCCCGCCATGAACCCGAGGCGAGCCTCATCGGTCATCTGACCTTCGCGCTGCGCTACGAGGGGCTGGATCTGGCAGTTCTCAAGCGGCTGTTCAAGGCAACCGGGCCAGAGCCGATCCAGGCCATTGTCGAGGCTGCCCCGACGGGCAGCTACGCGCGCAGGATCTGGTTCCTCTATGAATGGCTCCTCGGCGCGGAATTGGAGCTGCCCGACGCTACACGCGGCAATTACGCGCCCGTGGTCGATGCCAGGCTCCAATGGGACGCAGAGGGCGCCCCCTCGACGCGCCACCGGGTCCGCAACAACCTGCCCGGCACCCCGGATTTCTGCCCGATGATCTTCCGCACTCCGGCAATCGAAGCCTTCATTGCCCGCGATCTGGCAGCCGAAGCCCGCGCGGTACTGGCCGAGGTGCCCGCCGATCTGCTCGCGCGCACGGCGGCCTTCCTGCTGCTCAAGGATTCACGGTCGAGTTTCCAGATCGAAGGCGAGAACCCGCCCCAGGATCGTATCCGGCGCTGGGGCCAGATCATCGGTGACGCCGGGCGCCATCCGACCGACCGGGCAGAACTCGAACGCCTCCAACGCATCGTCATCGGCGATGCCCGCTTCGTCCATCTGGGCCTGCGGCAGGAGGGCGGCTTCATTGGCGAGCACGACCGCACGACCGGCGCCCCCCTGCCCGATCACGTCAGCGCCCGGCATGAAGACCTGCCTGCGCTGATCGCCGGGCTCGAAGCGTTCGACCGCGATATCGCCCCGCGGCTCGACCCTGTTCTGGCGGCCGCCAGCCTCGCCTTTGGCTTCGTCTACATCCACCCGTTCGAGGACGGCAACGGGCGCCTTCATCGCTACCTGATCCACCACATTCTTGCTGCACGCGGCTTCAATCCGCCCGGGCTGGTCTTTCCGGTGTCGGCGGTGATCCTCGAACGGATCGAGGCCTATCGGCAGGTGCTCGAGAGCTATTCGCGTCGACTGCTGCCCCATGTCAGCTGGCGCCCAACCGATCGCGGGAACGTCGAGGTGCTGAACGACACCGGCGATTTCTATCGCTTCTTTGATGCCACGCCCCATGCCGAATTCCTCTTCGCCTGCGTGGCCCAGACCATCGACCATGACCTGCCAGCAGAGACCCGGTTCCTGCGTGCCTATGACGGGTTCAAGTCCCGCGTCTCGGGCCTGATCGACATGCCGGACCGCGTGCTCGACCTGCTCTTTCGCTTCCTGCACCAGAACGGTGGCAGGCTTTCCGGACGCGCCAGAGCGAAAGAGTTCGCCGCTCTGACCGATGAGGAGGCTGACCGGATCGAAGCCATCTATGCGGAGTTGCGGGAGGAGTTCTGAGGCCGAACCTCCTCACCCAAACCGTTGGCCGGCTTCAGTGAAGGTGTAGCCGTTGGCGACGATGGTCTCATCGACGACGTCATCCGACGACAGATAGTCAAACTCGCGCTTGAGCTGGCGGTAGAGCCAGCGGGCCAGATCGCGCAACGCCTTGATAACCACCTCCTCGGCGTCGGCGGTCAAGTCCTGCCAGCTCGGGCTATCACGCTCGACCGAGATCGCCATGCAGTACTCATGGTAATAATGGCCGCGATGGGTGGCTTCGGCGCGAAGCTGGTAGAAATTTCGACGCTGGATCACCTGCAGGGCATCGGCGATGCAGTGAAGCTCGGTGTCCTGCGGTGCGTATTCCCTGATCCGGCGTGGGGCGCCCTTGCGGTAGGCATAGAAGATTTCGAAGCACGCGCCATCCCCCTGGCTCCAGAAGCCTCGGAACCAGATGCAAGGCTCCCGTCGGGTGCCGCCGCCCATCAACCGGACGGTTCGGGTCTTGAGGTTCAGCCCGAGGATTTCGGCGACGCGCTGGAAATCCTCATAGACGGCATCGTACCAGTTATGGTCGAAGCCACCCAGACCTTCCCCCCGTCCGTGATCATGGATGCCCGCTGACGCGGGCGAAGACGAAGACCACGACACCTAGTCGAATGAGCGAGAGGGGGGCCAGCTAGGTCCCTTTTCCTTGTCGGTGGCCTGCCGATGGCCCCGCGTTAGCGGGAAATGCCCCCAAGCCTGAAATTCAGCTTGAAGACAAATTTTTATGTTTTTTATCATATATTTGCGTGAATCTCGAAAGCGTGGCATAGCTAGATCACCGAAGCGCAAACGGAAGCCGAAAGGAGGCCCGCCGATGCCAAGATGACCTAGAGAAAGGAGATACACGCTTGGACACTACCTTGATGCTCATGGCCCGCTACGAAGGCCGCCCCATCCTGCCGGTGGAAGTAATCTGCAAGGACTTCTTCCCCCACCTGACCCGCGAAAAGTTTCTGCGTAAGGTGGCGGACGGCGCAATCAAGCTGCCCCTTGTACAGATCGAAGGTTCGCAGAAGAGCGCGAAGGGCGTGGACCTGCGCGACCTCGCGGCGTACTATGACGAACGGCGGGAAGCCGCCCAGAAGGAATTCCACCAGCTTCACGGGTGACGCTCAGTCGCCCTTCTGTATGACTTCCGTATGACCTACCGAAAACGCGCCGCCTAACCAATTGGTTATGCGGCGTTTTTCATTCTGTCGGTAAAATCCATCATAGGCGCCACGGAAAGTTTGTGCGAGGGATACATCGGTGCGGGTTCTGTCATAGGCAGGGCGCCCGTCCGGCGAAGGCAGGGGCCGGTTCGGGCTGGATTACAAGGGCGTCGCTATACACACCTGCGACGACGGGGCCAAGCCATTCGGGCGATTTTGGCATTTTCCGTGCTGCATCGCACGCGGATCGGTGATCTAGAAGATGTAAACTACAGGACAGCCGATGCCGAATCCTTCCGTCACACTCCTGACCGGCCGCGCCGCCCCCCTAACGGGGCGGGATATCCTCAGCGGCATCGCCAAGACGCCTGTCGACCGGCCCCTGTCGCTTGGCCCCGGCGGGCTCGAAGGTGACGAACAGGCCGACCTGCGGGTGCATGGCGGGGTGGAAAAGGCCGTGCATCACTATCCGCTGGATCACTATGCCCTGTGGCGGGCCGAACTGGGCGACCTGCCCCCGTTGCGCGCACCGGGCGGCTTTGGCGAGAATATCTCCGCTGCCGGACTGACCGAGGCGGATGTCGCGGTGGGCGATGTGTTCCGGCTGGGCAGCGCCATCCTGCAGGTGTCGCAGGGGCGCCAGCCCTGCTGGAAGCTGAGCCACCGTTTCGCCGTGCCCGACATGGCGCGGCGCGTGCAGCAAAGCGGGCGCACCGGCTGGTATTACCGTGTGCTGCAATCCGGTACGGTAGCCCCCGGCGACCTGCTGGAGCGGATCGAACGTCCCGTTCCGGAGTGGAGCCTGCACCGGCTCTGGCATGCGCTCTATGTCGACCGGCTGAACCGGGCCGAGCTGGAGGGTATCGCCGCCCTTGACCTGCTGGCCGAGGGCTGGCGCAAATATGCGGTCCGGCGGCTGGAAAGCGGCCGGGTCGAGGACTGGAGCAACAGGCTGGACGGCCCCGCATGACCCCGCCCCCTTTCGTGATCGCCATTCAAAGCCAGGTCGTCTTCGGCCATGTCGGCAATTCCGCCGCGCTGTTTCCAATGCAGGCGGCGGGGCTGGAGGTGGCGGCCATCCCCACCGTGGTGTTTTCCAACACCCCGAATTACCCCACGCTGCGCGGTCGCGCCCTGCCGCCGGAGTTCTTTTCCGACCTGCTGCAAGGCGCGCGCGAACGCGGTCTGGCGGAACGGGCGGACATCCTGCTGACCGGCTATATCGGCTCGCTGGATGTGGCGCTGATGGTGGCCGATTTCGTGGCCGAGGCGAAAACGCTGAATCCGCGGCTGACCTATTTGTGCGACCCGGTGATGGGCGATGCGGGGCCGGGCCTTTATGTGCCCGAGGCAATTGCCGATGTGATGCGCAACCGCCTGTTGCCGCTGGCCGATCTGGCGACGCCCAACCCGTTTGAACTGGGCTGGCTGACCGGAGGGACAACCCGCACGCTGGCGGATCTGCAAACCGCGCGTGACAGGCTGACGCTTGCCCCGGCGGCGCGACTGATCGTGACCGGCTGCGCGCTGGAGGATACGCCAGAAGGCCATATCGAAAGCGTCATCCTTGGCCCCGGAGGAACAAGCCGCCACCCGACACCGCATCTGCCGATTGCCCTGCCCGGCACTGGCGATCTGTTCGCCGGGCTGGTGGTCGCGGGTCTGGGCCGGGGGCTGACGCTGCCCCGCGCGGTGGAAACCGCGCAGGTGCTGACGGCACGCGCGCTGGCCCATGCGCAGGCGCTTGGCGCGGGCGAGGTGGTGCTGACCGAACCGGAGTTCCGCCGCGCACTGCTGACACTGGGAAGCCCCTGACCGGCGCCTCAGCCCTCGCGCCCGTCGGCCCCCAGCAGCGCCGCGAGTTCGATGGCATTGCGCACCCCCATCTTGGCCAGAACCCGGCCGCGATGCACCTCGACCGTGCGCATGGCGATGCCAAGCTGGTCAGCGATCTGCTTGTTCAGCGCCCCGGTCAGCATGGCGCGCAGCACCTCGTCCTCACGACCCGACAGGGTGGCGCGGCGGGCGGCCAGATCGCGCCGCGCCGCCGCCTCGGCCTCGGCCGCCTGATGGGCGGCGATGGCGCGCAGGGCCAGATCGACGATCTGGTTGTCATTGAACGGCTTTTCCACGAAATCGAAGGCCCCGGCCTTCAGCGTGCGCACCGCCACCGGCACATCGGCATGTCCGGTCAGAAAGATCACCGGCACCGGATTGCCCATGGCGCGCAGCCGTTCAAACACCTCCGGGCCGGAAAGCTCGCCCATGCGCACGTCAAGGATGACGCAGGCGCAATCCTCCAGCGGCTGCGCGGCCAGAAATTCCTCACCCGAGGCCCATCCCCGCGCCGCCACCCCGCGCGAGGCCAGAAGGAAGGCCAGCGCGTCGCGGATCGCCTCTTCATCATCGACGATATGGATCATCCCGCTCATTCCGCTGCCCTTTCCTGTTCCCCGGCCACCGGCAGGCTGACCCGGAATACCGTGCCGCCCGAGGCCGCCGCGCGATGGGTCAGCTGCCCGCGGTGCAATTCGATGATCGAACGGCAGATCTTCAGCCCCATGCCCATCCCCTGTGCCTTGGTGGTGGCGAAGGCGTCGAACAGCCGCCCCGCCACCTCGGGCGCGATGCCCGCGCCATGGTCCTCGACCTCGATCACCGCCTGCCCCTCGTCCTGCACCAGCCGCACCGTCAGCGTATCGCCGGACCGCGTGTCGCCCATCGCCTCCATCCCGTTGCGGATCAGGTTGATCAGCACCTGTTCCAGCAGAATCCGGTCCGCTGCGACGCGGGGAACGGCGGAAATCCCGGTCACCAGCCGGACACGGTGTTCGCGTGCATCCGCCGCCAGAAAGCCCACGGTTTCCTCTATCACCTCGTCCAGCGCGATCTGCGAAAACTGCGGCTCGCGCTTCTTCACCAGATCCTGAATGCGGCGGATGATCAGCCCGGCCCGGCCCGCCTGCTGCGCCAGTTTCTCGGTCGCGCCGCGCAACATGGCCGGATCGGCGCGGCCGCTGTCCAGCAGGTTCAGGATGCCCGCCGCGTATGAGGCGATGGCCGACAGCGGCTGGTTCAGCTCATGCGCAAGGGTCGAGGCCATCTCGCCCAGCGTCACCAGCCGCCCGGTGCGCGCCATGGTTTCATCCTGTGCACGGGCCAGACGGGCGGCGCGTTTGGCTTCGGTGATGTCGATGACCGATCCCATCCAGCCGCGATGCGCGCCCTTCGCGTCGATCAGCGGCGCCTCGTAGACCTGCACGTCGATTTCCTGCCCGTCGCGGCGGCGAAAGCGCGTCTCGAAGCTCTGGCTGATTGCACCGCCCGCCGCCAGTGCGCGATGGCGGGCCTGCGTCTCGTCCAGCCGGGCCGGGTCCCAGTAGGGCATCGGCGGGTGATGCCCGACAAGCTCGCCCGCCTGCCAGCCGACCAGATTGCAGAAGGCGGAATTGACGTAGAGAATGCGGCCCTGATGGTCCTTGGCGCGCAGGCCCACGGTCAGGCTTTCCTCCATCGAGCGGCGAAAGGCCGTTTCACCGCGCAGCCGCAATTCGGCGCTGCGCCGCCGCTCGGCCGTGCGGAACAGCACCAGAAGCGCAAGGATGGCAAAAGCGGCCAGCCCCGCGATGGCCCCGATCATCAGGGCAGACCGGAAGCCCGCAGGCGCGTCATAAGCGGTGATGCGCAGCAATGTGCCCCGGATCGGCGGGTCAAAACTGATGGCATGCGAAGGGTTTGCCAGGTCCGGCTCCAGCCGCTGCCGTTCGGCCAGCACCCGGTCATCCCCGGCAAGGATGCGCACGCCATATTGTTCGGCGATCCACCACGGCACATGGCGGTCCAGCATCACCGGCAGGGCCACGGTCGCGCTGACATAACCGCTCTGCCCCGGCAGCGGCAGCGCCAGGGTCACGCGCCCGTCGGCGCCGACCGCGCCGTAGACCGGACGCGTCGCCTGTGCGCCGGTGCGCCGCAACAGCGCCACCAGATCGGCGTCACTGGCAGCCCCCGCGCCGGGCAGCGCGCGGGCCGGACGGCCATTGGCATCATACCAGACGATCGACAGGAGTTCGGGATTGTTGGCGATATGAAGCCGCCCCCGTGCATCCAGCGCCTGCGGTGGCACGCCCCCAGCCGCATCCAGCGCCAGCCGCACCAGCATGTCCTCGTCCACCGACAGCTGGAAGCGCAGGGTCTGTTCCACCCACAGCGCATCGGTGGCGAGCTTCACCCGTGCCTGTTCGGCCTCGCTGCGGCTGACGGCCCAGACCAGCGCGCCCACCGTGGCGACCAGCGCCACGATGGCAACCAGCGGCACCAGCGACAGCAGATCCAGCCGTCGCAGTCGCGGCCGCCCACCCTCGACCGCCCAGGGGTCGCCCTCTGCCCCCGGCGGAACCGCCGATGCCGCCCGCGCCTCCTTGCCCTGCGCCAGTGCCGTAACCTCCCCCTGCGCCGCATGCCCCTGTTAGCGGGCGAATTGCGGAAACCCACAATAGCGGTGGCGCGTCCCGGCTGGCAAGAAGGTGAGGACCGCCGGGAGGGCGGAGAACACGGAGGAGATTCCCATGCTGACACGTCGCAGCCTCGCCCGCCTTGCGGGTGCCGCCGTCATCGCGCTTTCGACCGCGCTGCCCGCGCTGGCCGAACCCATCGTCATCAAGTTCAGCCACGTCGTCGCCCCCGACACTCCCAAGGGCAAGGGCGCCGAGAAGTTCAAGGAACTGGCCGAGGCCTATACCAACGGTGCGGTGAAGGTCGAAGTTTACCCGAACAGCCAGCTTTACAAGGACAAGGAAGAGCTGGAGGCGCTGCAACTGGGCGCCGTTCAGATGCTCGCCCCGTCGCTGGCGAAATTCGGCCCGCTGGGCGTGCAGCAGTTCGAGCTGTTCGACCTGCCCTTCCTCATGGGCAGCTATGACGATCTGCGCAAGATCACCGATGGCGAGGTCGGCAAGGGCCTGCTGGCCAAGCTGCAGGACAAGGGCATCACCGGCCTTGCCTACTGGGACAACGGTTTCAAGATCATGTCGGCCAACTCGCCGCTGCATGTGCCCGATGATTTCCTCGGCCTGAAAATGCGCATCCAGTCCTCGAAGATCCTTGAGGCCGAAATGCAGGCGCTGGGGGCCGTGCCGCAGGTCATGGCCTTCTCCGAGGTCTATCAGGCGCTGCAAACCGGCGTTGTCGACGGCACCGAGAACCCGCCGTCGAACATGTATACCCAGAAGATGAACGAGGTTCAGAAGCACGCGACGCTGTCGAACCACGGCTATCTGGGCTATGCTGTCATCGTGAACAAGGCTTTCTGGGATGGCCTGCCGGAAGATGTGCGCGCCAATCTCGACAAGGCCATGGCCGAGGCGACCGTCTATGCCAATTCGATCGCCAAGGAAGAGAACGACAAGGCGCTGGAAGCGATGAAAGCCGCCGGAACCACCGAGTTCCACGAGCTGACGGACGAAGAACGCGCCGAATGGGTGGCCGCGCTGAAACCCGTGCATGAGCAGATGGCAGACCGTATCGGCGCCGATCTGATCCAGCAGGTCTATACTGCGCTCGGCACCAACTGATCCGGCCTTCCCCAGAGACCGGGTCCACCACCTGCGGGGGCACCACCGCGTGCCCCCCTTTTCACAGCCGCCGCCCGGACCGGGGCCGCCGCTTACCCCAACGAGGTTCGCCATGATCCTGCGCATCCTCGACCGCTTCGAAGAAATCCTCATCTCGCTTCTCATGGCTGCGGCCGTGACGCTGATCTTCGTGGCGGTCGTTCACCGCTTTTCCATCGGCTTTGCCGCCGATCTTGTCGCCTGGGGCCGATCTGCCGATATGGCCTGGCTGCAATCCTTCGGCCGTTCGGCCTTCAAGGCCATCAATTCGATCAAGCTGACTTGGGCCCAGGAAGCCTGTATCTACCTGTTCGTCTGGATGGCCAAGTTCGGCGCCGCCTATGGCGTGCGGCAGGGCATCCATGTCGGCGTCGACATCCTTGTCGAGCGGCTCGAGGGCAATACCCGCAAGCTCATCACCATCATCGCCATGTCGGGCGGCATCCTGTTCACCGCGATCATCTCGTGGATCGGCACGGATTTCGTCTACCACGTCTATCACGGTGGCCAGACCTCGCCCGATCTCGAAATCAAGATGTGGCTGATCTACCTGGCGGTGCCGCTTGGCTCGGCCCTGATGTGCTTCCGCTTCATACAGGCTTTGTATCTGTATCTGACCACCGGCTACATCGCCCATCACGACCATGGCGCCGTGGACGGGCTTGAGGACGAGGCCGACGATCTGGCCAAGGGAGGCCACGCATGACCGCGCTCATCATCTTCCTCATCCTCGCGCTGCTGCTGGTCACGGGGATGCCGGTCTCCATCGCGCTGGGTCTGACCGTCTTCACCTTCCTGTTCGGCTTTACCGAAATCCCGATGGATTCCATCGCGCTGAAGCTGTTCACCGGGATCGAGAAGTTCGAGATCATGGCGATCCCGTTCTTCATCCTTGCCGGCAACTTCCTCACCCATGGCGGGGTCGCGCGGCGGATGATCCGCTTTGCCACCTCGATGGTCGGGCACTGGTATGGCGGCATGGGTCTGGCCTCGGTTCTGGCCTGCGCGCTGTTTGCCGCCATCTCGGGCTCCTCGCCCGCGACGGTGATGGCGGTGGGTTCCATCCTGATCCCGGCCATGGTGAAACAGGGCTACCCGCCGCAGTTCGGCGTGGGCACCATTGCCACCGCAGGCGGGCTTGGCATCCTGATCCCGCCCTCCATCGTGATGGTGATGTATTCGGTCGCCACCTCGGGCATGGTCGTCACCGGCGCTGACGGGCAACCCGTGCTGTCGGCCTCCATCGGCACGCTGTTCATGGCGGGTGTGGTGCCGGGCCTGATGCTGGCGGCGATGCTGGGCGGCACGACGATCTTCCGCGCCTGGAAGAATGGCTATCCGCGCATGCCCCGCGCCTCGATGCGCGAACGGCTGAACGCCTTCCGCGAAAGCGTCTGGGGCCTCATGTTGATCGTCATCATCATGGGCGGCATCTATGGCGGCATCTTCACGCCGACCGAGGCCGCCGCCGTCAGCGCCGTTTATGCCTTCATCGTGGCGGTCTTTGTCTACAAGGACATCAAGCTGACCGAAGTGCCGAAGGTGCTGCTGTCCTCGGCCGCGATGTCGGCGATGCTGCTTTACATCATCACCAATGCCGTGATGTTCGCCTTCATCCTGACGTCGGAGCAGATCCCGCAGGCGCTGTCGGACTGGATCGTCAGCCTTGGCCTCGGCAAGATCGGCTTCCTTCTGATGGTCAACGTCATGCTCCTGTTCATCGGCATGGTGATGGAGCCTTCGGCCATCGTGCTGATCATGGCGCCGATCCTCTATCCGGTGGCTGTGAAGCTGGGGGTCGATCCGGTGCACTTCGGAATCATGCTGGTGGTGAACATGGAAATCGGCCTCTGCACGCCGCCTGTGGGCCTGAACCTTTACGTCGGTTCTGCCATATCCCGGCTGGGGTTGACCGAGGTGACGCGCGCCACCTTCCCCTGGCTGGTCACGGCGCTGCTGTTCCTGATGATCGTGACCTACATACCCGAGGTCTCGCTCGCCTTCCCCAGAATGCTGGGCATGAACTGACGGAAAGGCCGGGCCCTGCGCCCGGCCTTTTCATTCGGTGCCCTGCACCGCACGCATGAAAAAGGGGGCAGGTTGCCCTGCCCCTGAAGTTCGATGAAAGATCCGTGGTCGGGATGGGCTCAGAAGCCCATCACCAGCGACACGCCCAGCTTGTTGTCGGTGCGGATCGCACGGCTGTCGTTGTATTCGGTCAGATAGCTGACGCGGGTCGCGAACTTGTCGGTCATCTTGAAGTTCACGCCGAGGTCGTTGTTGATCCGCAGTGCGGTATCCGAATACAGGATGTCCGTATCGTTGGTCGCGAACACGTTCTCGTTGAACTTGTAGAAGAACCGCGACGAGGCGATGTAGCCGGTTTCGGTTTCGCTGTTGTCCAGACCATCCTTCAGATAGCTCACGCCGATACCGGCCTGAACGCGCCAGGTCATGTCCGGGGTGTTGACCACGCGGTAGCCCGGACCGAAGCCGAGGAAAGCGTCCGTCTTCACGTCCCCTGCGGTCGCGGCCAGGCCATCGGTTTCCACCCGGCCCAGAACGAAGGCATAGAAGCTGTCGTTGAAGTAGTAGTTCGCGTCATAGACCGCGAACACATCTTCCTTGGTCTTCACGCCATCATCATCCGCGAAATCCAGCGCGACGCCGATGTTCTGCACCCAGGGACCCGAGGCGTAGCGCATCCGGGCGCCGGCAGTGAATTCCTGGCTTTCATTGTTGCCGGTCTTGCCCGAGTAGCCCAGCGAGGCCGAGCCCGAGAAACCCTGACGGAATTCCGGGTTCGAGAAACGGGCCGCATCTTCGGCGCGCGCCATATCCTCGGCCACGGCCTCGTCGATATCGTCGATACGGTCATTCAGGTCACGCGTACCAGTCAGATCAGTCTGCGCCATGGCCGGAGCCGCGATCATCAGCGCCAGAGCCGAGACTGCAACATTTTTCCAGATCGTGGTCATCTTGATATCCTTTCACTAACAAGAGCGGGTGCATCGCACTTCCGCCGCTCACGAATGGACATCTAATCCTTTGATTTATCTGGACAATATTAAGAAAACTCGGGTCAGCCTCAAGAATTACTCGTCTCCTTCCCCCTTGAAACCTCCGGTCGTCAGCCCCGAGGCCAAATATTCAGCCTCGGAGGGGATTTAGCGACGCTCCGGCGCCGGTCAGAGGTCATCCAGAAGGTCGTTCACCTCTTCATCCAGACGGGCGACCACCGCTTTCAGTGTCGATTCCGCAACATCGGCAAGCTCTGTTTCCAGGTCAGAACGCCAGATCACCCAGGATTCCAGCGTGAAATTCGGCGCGTCTTCCACAAGATGCAGTTGTCCGGCATCCAGGAATGGCTTCACATAGCGTGCAGGCAGATAGGCCGCGAAAGGGCGCGACCGGATGTAGCTGCCAACCAGCGTGCCCAGGGAAAGCTGGAAATTCGGGATCGGCAGTTCCGGCAGCGCGGTTTCATGGAAGCGCAGGAAATCCGGGCCCCAGTCCGCGAGGATATAATATTTGCTTATGTCCTCAATCTGGCAATCCTCTGTCGGAGCGACCAGAACAAGCTGGTCCTCCAGCAAGGGCTCGCAGCGCAGTCCGGTGCGCGCGATGGGGGTGAAGCTCAGCCCCACATGCATCTCGCCTTCGGCCATCCGGCGCAGGATCGTCTCCCCCCCGCCCAACTCGGCCCGCAGCGTCGCCTCGGGCAAGGCGGTCTTCAGCCCGTCGAGCCAGCGAAACCCCAGCCGCGGCCACAGCGCGGCTTCGGCACCTATGGTCAGGCTGGCGGGTTCCGCCTCCATCGCGCCGACCTGGCGGCGCGCCTGATCCCAGCTTTTCAGGATTGACCAGGCATGGCGGCGGAACTCCCGCCCCGCCGGGGTGGGTTCAACCCCGGTCTTGTGCCGCAGGAACAGCGGGCGGCCAAGCTGGTCTTCCAGCCGCTGCACCCGCAGCGAGACCGCCGATTGCGTTACATGCAGCCGCTCGGCCGCAGAGGCAAAAGCGCCGGTGTCTATCACTTCAAGGAAGGTCCGAAGCAGCTGCATATCCATTGCACATTCTCCACTGGTCCCAGTGGAAAGGAACATGCGGCAGCGCAGGTTCCAAGTGCAGGGGGAATTAATGCAAAGAGATTTCCAGCCGGTCCCGCTCACTTCGTGACGCGCGGGCCTCCCTGCTGTAACATCCCGTTATCGCGGTCGGTTCCCGCGCGGCAGGATTTTCAGCGGTGCGGAAAACCGGGCTTGGCGGCACGCGCCTCGACCTGCACGGGGATCAGTTCACGGCGCACGACCGGCGCCCTGGTGCCGCCGCGCGGACCTTCGTCATCCTGCGCCTGGCGCATCACGGCAATCGCGAACTGGGCACCTGCGAAAATGACCCCGTTGCTCACGAACAGCATCAGACCCGCCAACCAGCCCATTTCGGTTTCCAGCACCAGATGGCCCAGATTGCCGATGTTGAACCACACGAGCAGCGCCACGAAAACGGCGGCGAGCGCATAGCCAATGGCCACATTGACGATATAGAGCCGGACAAGCTTGGGCATGACGAATCCTCCTGTCACCCTGACCCTAACACTCCTGTCGCGGGGCACCAGCGCCAAACCGTCGCAGGTGCAGCATTTTATTGCGCGGAACAGGGCGCTGGCGGCAATTTGCCGAAACTCAGGGCGTTTGCGGAAGGAATTCCAGTTTCAGCCCGTCCGGCCCGGTCAGGATCAGCCGCCCGTCCCGCAGGCTCGCGGCATCGACCTCTGCCATCGCAGCCAGATAGCGCGACTCGGCTTCCAGCGCCGGGCAGGCCATGCGGGTCGCTCCAAACATGCCGAAGCGGAAGGCGGGCAACTGCCCTTCGCGCGCCGCGAACCAGCGGTTGCAGGGCGCCTGCCCCGTGGCGCGGGCGGGGTCGGTCAGATCCAGCGTGGCCCGTTCGGCGAAGGTCTGGCCATTCAGGCGCTCCAGCCGCCAGATACGGGCCAGTTCGGCTTCGGTCGGCACGGGCTGCGAGGCGGACGGTTCGCCGCCCGGCAGACAGGCGGCGAGAAAAACGAGGGAAAGCGTGGCAAGTGGTTTCAACATCACAGGTCTCCTTTCCCCTTCCGACGCAGGGCGCCGGACGATCCTTGGCGGATCAGGCGGAAAAAGCCTGTGGCTTTTCCTCACGCGCCATATGATCCAGAACCGCGTTAACGAACTTCGGTTCCTTGCCTTCGGGGAAAAACGCCTTCGCCACCTCGACGAATTCGTTGATCACCACCTTGGGCGGCGTATCCATCGCCACAAGTTCGGCCCCCGCCGCGCGGAACAGTGCGCGCAGCACCGGGTCGATGCGGTCAATCGGCCATTTCGCCACCAGCGCCCGGTCGGTCATCTGGTCAATTTTGGCCTGCCAGTTCACGGCCTCGCTGACGATCTTGCGGAAATGGGTCAGATCGCCCTCCGCCATTTCGGTGCCGTCCTCGAAGACTTCACCAAACCGGAAGGCCTCGAATTCGCGCACCACACGCTCGACGGTCTGGGACGAGGTTTCCATCTGGAACAGCGCCTGCACCGCAAAGAAGCGCGCGGCGGAGCGTTTCAGCTTGCCATCGGGTTTGCCGCTCATGCCAGATGCCCCCCTTCGGCGCGGAAACCGATGCCCTTGCGGGCTCCGGCCCAGCGACGGGCATGGGCGATCAGATGCAGCGCGGCAGCGGCGGCCCCGCCCCCCTTGTTCTGTCCGGCCGGATCGGCGCGAACCACGGCCTGTTCGCGGTTTTCCACCGTCAGAATGCCGTTACCGATGCAGGCGCCTTGCAGGCCCAGCAGCGTGATGCCGCGGCTGGAATCGTTGCAGACCGTATCGTAATGCGTGGTCTCACCCCGGATCACACAGCCCAGACCGACATAGCCGTCGTAATTCGAAAGCCGCTCCGCCAGCGCGATGGCCGAGGGGATTTCCAGCGCGCCAGGCACCTCGATCACTTCGGATTCCGCACCGCAGGCGGCAGCCATGGCCTGCGCCCCCGCCACCAGATTGTCGGCGATGTCCTTGTAATAGGGCGCCACGACGATCAGGAGCTTCACCGGCTTGTCGAACTGCGGCAGCGGCAGCGTGTAATGCTGTTCATTGGCGGCCATGGGTCACTCCTTGATCGCGCGGGTGCCGGAGATCGACAGGCCATAGGCATCCAGCCCCACGACCTTGGGCGCCTGATGGTTGGTGACCAGCGTGATTTCGGTCAGCCCCAGCGCGGCGAGGATCTGCGCGCCCAGCCCGTATTGCCGCAGCGTCTGCGGCGAGGCCTCGCCCGCCTCCACCAGTTTCATCGAAGTGTCGCGCAGCAGCACGACCACGCCGCGCCCCTCGGACGCGATGACTTTCATCGCCCCCGACAACTCGCCCGCCGTTTCGACGCCGCCGATCCCCAGCACATCGGCCAGCGGATCCAGCGCATGCATCCGCACCAGCACCGGACCGGGCGCCGCGATATCGCCCTTGGTCAGCACCACATGTTCAGCCCCCTGAGCCACATCCGAGAAGATGCGCATGACCCATTCGCCACCGTGAACCGAGGTCACGCGGCGGACGGACGCCTCTTTCACCAGATTGTCGTGGCGGCGGCGATAGGCGATCAGGTCGGAAATCGTGCCGATCTTCAGGCCGTGACGCTGCGCGAACTGCACCAGATCGGGCAGCCGCGCCATGGTGCCGTCGTCATTCATGATCTCGCAGATCACCCCGGCGGGCTTCAGCCCGGCGAGACGCGACACATCGGTCGCGGCTTCGGTATGACCGGCGCGCACCAGCACGCCGCCGTCACGGGCGCGCAGCGGAAAGATATGGCCGGGCGTCGCAATATCCTGCGGACCGGCCTTGTCGTCGATGGCCACCGCGATGGTGCGGGCGCGGTCGGCGGCGGAAATCCCGGTTTCCACCCCTTCGCGCGCCTCGATCGAGACGGTGAAGGCGGTTTCGTGGCGCGACGAGTTTTTCGACGCCATCAGCGGCAGGCCAAGCTGGTCGATCCGCGCGCTGGAGAGCGTGAGGCAGATCAGCCCGCGCCCGTGCGTCGCCATGAAATTCACCGCAGCCGCGTCACACATCTCGGCCGGGATCACCAGATCGCCCTCGTTCTCGCGGTCCTCATGGTCCACGAGAATGAACATGCGGCCCTTGCGGGCGTCTTCAATGATCTCCTCGGTCGAGGAAATGGCGTCGGAAAAGTCGGTCTTGTGTCCGGTCATGGCACGTCTCCGGGAAGGTGTTCCCCTGCCATTACCGCAGCGCCCCGGCGATTGCCAGAGTGCACAGTCACGGGCACAGAGTCAAAGACCTGCGTCAAAGACCCTGCGCGAAGATGCGCGCGGCCGGAAGGTAATAGCCCAGCCGTCCGGCCACCACCCATTCCGGTTCGAACGGCGCATCGCCCACCAGCACCACGCCCTCGGCCGGATGGCCGGCATGGGCAGCCCGCAGCGCCGCGCGGATTTCGCCAAAGCGGCCCCAAGGCCGGGGCGCCGCGTGGCTGGCCTCCAGCAGCGGCTGCGCGGCAGACAGCGCGGCAGGCGTCAGTGGCGCCACCGCAAGGCCGATACGCCCCGCCTGCCCGATCCTGCCCAGCCCCGCATCTGCCCCCGGCACCCGCAGCGCGTTGGAGGAAAACAGGAAGGCCACAACGTCATGCCCGGTCGCGGCACGCACGCTGGCATAGGTTTTGTAATCCAGACCGAGTTCCCTGGCGCGGCGCACCCGGCCGCGCACGATTTCGATGGGCAGATGCGGCACCAGCGCCGCGCGCGCCGAACGCCAGCAATGGCGCCGCCACGACAGGCCATTGGTCTCGGGCCCGCCATTATGGCCGATGCCGGGTAACGGACGATCCGGCGTCACGCCCATTCGCGCAGCCGCGCCACATAGCGGGCCATGGTATCGACCTCGAGGTTGATCTTCTGGCCCACCGCCACCTCGTTCCAGGTCGTCACCGCCTGGGTATGCGGAATGAAGTTGATGCCGAAATCGCAGCCCTCGACCTCGTTCACCGTCAGCGACGTGCCGTTCAGCGCGACAGACCCTTTCGGCGCGATGAACTTCGCCAGCGTCTCCGGCGCGCGGAAGGTCACGCGCAGGCTGTCGCCCTCGGGGCGGATCGCCACCACCTCGGCCACGCCATCGACATGGCCCGAGACGATATGGCCGCCCAACTCGTCCCCCACCTTCAGCGCGCGTTCAAGATTGAGCCGCGTTCCTTCAGCCCAGCCCCCGATATTGGTCTTGCTGACGCTTTCGGCGCTGATCTGCACGTCAAACCAGTTCTGCGGCGCGCGCCCCAGTGCGATCACGGTCAGGCAGACCCCGTTGCAGGCGATCGAGGCGCCAAGGTCGATCCCGGCCACGTCATAGGACGTACCGATCCTTGCGCGCAGGTCGCCCTTCTGCTCCAGCTCCAGCACCTTGCCGATATCGGTGACGATCCCTGTGAACATCGCGTCTCTCCTTGCCGTTTCCCGATGCCTAGCCCTCTGGCGGCAAGCGCGCAAGGGTGGCCACCTGATCGTCACAAAACCGCCGCGCTTTTTGGCAGAATGGTCAAGAATTTGCGGGATTTCCCCTTCATCCCTGGCCCTGCCGTGCTAAGGCAGGAAAAACGGACGAGTGGACATGGTGACAGGCAGACGGATCACGGGAAGCGAGGGCGCAGCCCCTGCCCTGACCGGCGAGGGGCGGCGGTTCCTCTTTCTTCAGGGACCACACGGGCCCTGGTTTCACCGGCTGGGACGGATGCTGCGCGCCGCTGGTGCACAGGTCTGGCGCGTGGGCTTCAACCGGGGCGACCAGGCGTTCTGGCCCGACCGTGACAGCTTCATCCCCTATCGCGGCCCTGCTGCCGACTGGCCTGCGACCTTTGGCACCCTGCTGGACGATCATGCGATCACCGATATCGTGCTTTACGGCGATACAAGGTCCATCCATGCCGAGGCAGTGAAGCTTGCGCGTGCACGCGGCCTGACCGTGCATGTGTTCGAGGAAGGCTATCTGCGCCCGCATTGGGTGACCTATGAACGCGGCGGGTCCAACGGCAACTCGCGGCTGATGGACCTGAGCCTGCACCAGATGCAGGCCGCATTGGCACAATCAGACACCGACCTGCCCGATGCCCCGGCACACTGGGGCGACATGCGCCAGCACATGTTCTACGGCGCGCTTTACCACTGGTTCGTGATGACGGGCGTCTGGCAATATCGCGGCTACCGCCCGCATCGCGCCCTGACCGTGCGGCAGGAGTTCTGGCTTTACTGCAAGCGTCTGGCGCTCTTGCCGCTGCATGCCGCAGAGCGCAGGCTGGCGACGCTGCGCATCCGGCATGGCGGATTTCCCTATCATCTGGTGCTTTTGCAGCTGGAACATGACTCCAGCTTCCAGATGCACTCGCCCTTCCGCACCATGACCGAATTCCTGCAAGTGGTGATCGAGGGTTTCGCCCGTGGCGCGCCGCCGCATCATCATCTGGTGTTCAAGGCGCATCCGCTGGAAGATGGCCGTGTGCCCGTCGCCCGTGCCATCCGTGATCTGGCGCGGGAACATGGCGTGCAGGATCGCGTGCATTTCGTGCGCGGCGGCAAGCTGGCGCTGTTGCTGAACCACGCCCGCAGCGCGGTCACGGTGAACTCCACCGCCGCGCAGCAGGCGCTTTGGCGTGGCCTGCCACTCAAGACCTTCGGCGCTGCGGTCTATGCCAAGCCGGAATTCGTTTCGACCCAGAGCCTCAGCGATTTCTTCCGACAGCCCATCCGCCCCGACAGCCGCGCCTATCGCGACTACCGGCGTTACCTGCTGGAAACCAGCCAGGTGCCCGGCGGCTTCTATTCCGCTCGCGGGCGGCGTGTCCTGCTGCGTCAGGTGGTCGACATGATGCTGTCGCCGGAAGACCCCTATGATGCGCTGACATCGGGAAACGCGGCACCTCGGCAACAGTTACGGCTTGTCAACTGACGTATTTTCGCCGCACGGCACGAGAGGCTGGCGTTTTTTCAACCCCTTGGCTAGGGTTGCAGGAAAAAACTTGAGGCATAATCCATAAAGGAGCCCGAGCAGTGAAAGTGAATACCACCCGGAGGGCCACGCTTGTTGGCCTTGCTGCGGTTGTAGGGATGGTCAGTGGATGCGGGCTCCCCCGTTCCGGTCCCAACAAACGCGAGATTTTTGCGGGTTCCGTGATGAAGAAGGGTGATGCCTTCGTCGTGACCGTGAACAGCCGCGTGACCCGTGCCACTTCCGTCATGCCCGCCTACGGGTTCAGCGATGCGTTCCGCAAGGCCGGGACCGTTGGTTCCGATACGATCAATGCGGGCGATGTGCTGACGCTGACGATCTTTGAAAACGTCAAGGATGATCCGCTGCTGGGCAATACCGGCCAGCGGGTTTCGGTGCTTGATCAGGTTCAGGTCGACGGTCAGGGCTATATCTTCGTGCCCTATGCCGGCAAGATCAAGGCGGGCGGCCAGACGCCCGACGGGCTGCGTCAGGCGATCACCCGCAAGCTGGACAGCCAGACCCCCGATCCGCAGGTCACCGTGCAGCGGCTGGCGGGCGACGGCCAGACGGTCTCGGTCTCCGGCGCGGTCGGCGGGCAGGGCGTCTTCCCCATCGAACGCCCCACCCGCACGCTTTCCGCGATGATCGCCAAGGCAGGCGGCGTGGCCATCGAACCGGCGGTCGCCGTGGTCCGCGTGACGCGCGGCACCCAGACCGGCAAGGTCTGGCTTCAGGATCTGAACGAGAACCCGGCACTGGATATCGCGCTGCGCGGCGGCGACAAGATCGTGGTGGAACGCGACCAGCGTGCCTTCACCGCCCTTGGCGCAACCGGGGCGCAAAGCCTTGTGCCGTTTGAAACCCAGACGCTTTCGGCGATCGAGGCCATCGCTACCGTGGGCGGCCTTGCCACCACCCTGGCCGATCCCACCGGGGTATTCGTCTTCCGCAACGAACCGGCCGAGATTGCCAATCAGGTGCTGGGCCGCAAGGATCTGCGCGGTGATCAGCGCATGGTCTATGTGCTGGATCTGACGCAGCCCACCGGCATGTTCGAGGCGCGTGATTTCCTGATCCGCGATGGCGACACGCTTTACGTCACCGAGGCGCCGTTCACGCAATGGTCGAAAACGATCAATGCGATCACCGGCACCGCCAATGCGGCCAGCAGCCTCGCCAACAGCAGCACATCCGGAAACTGATGCCGCTGCAAACCGCAGAAACACCGGCCGCCGGGGGGCTTCCCCGGCGGCTGTTCTTTTACAACGCGGGCTTTCTGCGCCAGCCGCAGCTGCGCCGCATCCTTGCGCTGGCCGGGCACGAGTTGCGGCTGGGCCTGCCTGGCCCCGCGGATGGCGTGGTGGTCTGGGGCCGGTCGCCTTATGCCGCGCGGGGCGAGGCGGTGGCCGCGCGGCGTGGCGTGCCACTGGTGCGGCTGGAAGATCCCTTCCTGCGCTCCTTGCGGCCGGGACGCGCGGGTGATCCGCCGCTGGGGCTGATGATCGACGGGATAGGCGTGCATTTCGATGCCAGCGCGCCCTCGCGGCTGGAAACGATCCTCGCCCGCGACCCGCTGGACGATGCCGCGCTGTTGCAACGCGCGCGCGACGGGATCGGGCGGCTGCGGGCCTTGCATCTGTCCAAATACAACCTGCACGATCCCGCCGTGCCGCCCCCCGCGCCGGGTTATGTGCTGGTGGTGGATCAGACGCTGGGCGATGCCTCGGTCCGCTGGGGCGGCGCCACGGCGCAGACATTCCAGGACATGCTGGCCGCCGCGCTGGATGAAAACCCCGGCGCGCGCATCCTGATCAAGACCCACCCCGAGACCCTGGCGGGGCTGCGGCCCGGCCATTACGGCCCCGAGGCGCTGTCGGATCGCGTGCAGATTTGCGCCGATCCGGTCTCGCCGCATGATCTGCTGGATGGGGCCATCGCGGTCTATACCGTGTCGTCGCAACTGGGGATGGAGGCGATCTGGGCCGGGCACCGGCCGCGCGTCTTCGGCCAGCCCTTCTATGCGGGTTGGGGGCTGACACGGGATGAACAGCCTGTGCCAGGGCGGGGCCGCCGCCTGACGCCCGCACAGATGTTCGCGGGCGCGATGATCCTTGCCCCGCTCTGGTATGATCCCTGCCGGGACCGGCTGTGCGGGTTCGAAGAGGCGGTGGACCAGCTGGAGGCCGAGGTGCGCGCCTTCCGCGAGGATCGGGCCGGGCATATAGCAACCGGCATGCGGCTGTGGAAACGCGGGCCGCTGCGCGGCTTCTTCGGCGGGCACGGGCGGCTGAGCTTTCGTGACCCGCCCGCGAAGGCTGCCGATCTGGCACGGCGGCGCGGCGCGGGCCTGCTGATCTGGGCCGGGAAAGAACCAGAGGGGCTGGCCGCGCCTGTGATGCGACGGGTGGAGGATGGATTTCTGCGCTCCCGCGGGCTGGGTGCGGAACTGGTGCCACCGCTGAGCCTCGTGACCGATGATCTGGGCATCTATTACGACCCGACGCGGCCCAGCAGGCTGGAGCGGCTGATCGCAACGACCCCGCCGCCCGGCGGGCTGCGCCGGGCCGAGGCACTGCGAACGCGGCTGATCGGCCTTCGCGTGACGAAATACAACCTTGGCGGCGCGCTGCCCGACCTGCCCGAGGGCCATCGCATCCTCGTGCCCGGACAGGTGGAGGATGATGCCTCGATCTGCCTTGGCGCGGGCGAGGTCTGCACCAATCTGGCGCTTCTTCGGGCCGTGCGCGCGGCGCATCCCGGCGCGGTGATTGTCTACAAACCCCACCCGGATGTCGAGGCGGGCCTGCGCCCCGGTGCGGTGCCGCCCGATCTGCTGCGTGCCGAGGGTCTGGCCGATGTGATTGCCGATCGCGCCGATCCGGTGGCGCTGATCGAGGCCTGTGCCGAGGTCTGGACGATGACCTCGCTTCTGGGCTTCGAGGCGCTGCTGCGCGACAAACCTGTCACCTGCCTCGGTGCGCCGTTTTATGCAGGCTGGGGCCTGACCCGTGACCTTGGTCCGGTGCCCGAACGCCGACGCCGTGCGCCCGATGGCCACCCTCTGCCGCGCCCGTCGCTGGACCAGATCGCCCATGCCGCGCTGATCGCCTATCCACGCTATCACGACCCGCTGACCCGCCGCCCCTGCCCGCCCGAGGTCGCGGTGGACCGGCTGGCACAGGGCACAATCCCGCATCAGGGGCCGCTGAACCGCCTCATCGCCAAGGCACAGGGGATGCTGGCCAGCCACGCCTGGATCTGGCGTCAGTAGATATAGCGGATCTGATCGGTCCAGTAGCGTTCCATTCGCTTCAGCGACTGGTTCGCATCCTCGACCATCGCGGGGCTGAGCACACCGCGTTTTTCCAGACCCTCGGCATGGCGCGAGAACAGGTCATGCAATTGGCCACGCACACGCCGCCCCTTTTCGGTCAGTCGCACCCGCACCGAGCGGCGGTCGATTTCCGACCTCTGGTGGTGCATGTACCCCAGTTCCACCAGCTTCTTCAGATTGTAGCTGACGTTCGACCCCTGATAATAGCCGCGCGATTTCAGCTCACCCGCCGTCACCTCGTTGTCGCCGATGTTGAACAGCAGCAAAGCCTGCACCGGGTTGATTTCCAGTATCCCCAGCCGTTCGAATTCATCCTTCACCACATCCAGCAGCAGGCGGTGAAGCCGTTCGATCAGCGCAAGGTTTTCCAGATAGCCCAGCATGAAGGCCCGATGCGAGCCGTCCAGCACCTGTTGATGAACCGTCATCCCTGTCTCCACCTGTCTGATCTGGGTGGAGATTCGGCAGAAAAAGGAAAGATCGCGTAAATTGCCGCGGATAACCGGCGCAATTTTAGGCGTTTTCGCCGGCGTGGCTCAGCGGCCTGGTTGCAGCCTGCGGCGGGCGTAATCACCGATATGGCCGATCAGCGCGGCAAAACGCTCCGGCGCGGGTTGCTGCCCCAGAACCCAGGGCAGCAGATCCTGATCATTCTCGGCCAGAAGCGCGTCGTAAAGATCCAGCGTGTCGGCATCCATCGCCGCCAGATGCACCTCGGCATAGGGGCCAAGCACCAGGTCCATTTCCTTGGTGCCGCGGCGCCAGCTGCGCATCTGCATCCGCTTCAGACGGGCTTCGGCCGTTTCCCTCATCAGGCGCTCACTTCCATCAGGGCTTTCATCCTGCGCTCCATCTGGCCGAGATCGCGCGCAAGGGCAAGGGCCTGCGCACGGATGCGGGCCAGTTCGGCCAGCGCGCGGCGCGTTTCGGTTGCGGCGCTGCGCTCCGGCGCCGGACCGTCCGGCCCCTCGCCCTCACCCGTCAGCAGCCAGACCAGCGAGACATTCAGCATCCCCGCCATCATCTGAAGCCGGTTGGCGCGCGGCTCCAGCATGTCGTTTTCCCATGCCTGCACGGTTTTCAGCTTCACACCAAGCCGTTTGGCAAGCTCGTCCTGCGTCATGCCCGCGCCCTCGCGCGCGCCTGTCACGCGGTCGCCGAAGGTCGCGGTTTCCTCGCTGAACCAGCCCTGGGTATCGGTTTCCGTCATCTTGCCTCTCCTTCTTCTGATAGCGCTTGATAGACCGGGGGGCGCACCCTAAGAGAAAGCGGCAACAAATCCAACCCTTCAGCCCGGATTCCTGTCATGGCCTTCCTGTCCGACACCCTTGCCCGCGTGAAACCCTCGCCCACCATCGCGGTCACCACCAAGGCGGCGGAACTGAAGGCGGCGGGCCGCGATGTGATCGGCCTTGGCGCGGGCGAGCCGGATTTCGACACGCCGCAGAACATCAAGGACGCGGCCAAGCGCGCCATCGACGAGGGCAAGACCAAATACACCGCCGTCGATGGCATCCCCGAGCTGAAGAAGGCGATCTGCGCCAAGTTCGAACGGGAGAACGGCCTGAAATACGCGCCGAACCAGATCACCGTGGGCACCGGCGGCAAGCAGATCCTCTACAATGCGCTGATTGCCACCTGCAATCCGGGCGACGAGGTCATCATTCCCGCGCCCTACTGGGTCAGCTACCCCGACATGGTGCTGCTGGCGGGCGGCACGCCGGTTCCGGTGGTGGCG
This sequence comes from Gemmobacter caeni, assembly GCF_003054195.1. GTDB lineage: Bacteria > Pseudomonadota > Alphaproteobacteria > Rhodobacterales > Rhodobacteraceae > Gemmobacter > Gemmobacter caeni. The sequence continues at coordinate 62,274 of NZ_QBKP01000019.1, read as the reverse complement.
ACGCTGGAGAATGATTTCAAGATCACTCCCGCCCAGCTTGAGGCGGCAATCACGCCGAAAACCAAATGGTTCATCTTCAATTCGCCCTCCAACCCCACCGGGGCGGGCTACAGCCATGACGAGCTGAAAGCGCTGACCGATGTGCTGATGCGCCATCCGCAGGTCTGGATCATGTCGGACGACATGTATGAACATCTGGTGTTCGACGATTTCACCTTCGTCACCCCGGCGCAGATCGAACCCGGCCTTTACGACCGCACGCTGACCTGCAACGGCGTCTCCAAGGCCTATGCGATGACCGGCTGGCGCATCGGCTATGCCGGTGGCCCGGTGGAGCTCATCAAGGCCATGGCCAAGGTGCAGTCGCAATCGACCTCGAACCCCTGTTCGGTCAGCCAGTATGCCGCGCTGGAGGGGCTGACCGGGCCGCAGGAGTTCCTGACGGATAACAAGGTGCTGTTCCAGCGCCGCCGCGATCTGGTGGTCTCGATGCTGAACACCTGCCCCGGCATCACCTGCCCGAAGCCCGAGGGTGCCTTCTATGTCTATCCCGACATCGCGGGCTGCATCGGAAAGACCAGCGCGGGCGGCGCGCATATCGTGGATGACGAGGCTTTCGCCACTGCCCTGCTGGAAGAAACCGGCGTCGCCGTGGTCTTTGGCGCGGCCTTCGGGCTTTCGCCCAACTTCCGCGTCAGCTACGCTACCTCGGACGAGGCTTTGCGCGAGGCCTGCACCCGGATCAAGACCTTCTGCGAAGGGCTGAAGTAAGGAACCGCATGGCCGACCGGATCACCGCCAACCTGCCCAGCCGCGACTTCGGCGCGACCGAAGCCTTCTATGCGCGGCTGGGGTTCACCCGTCAGTGGCGGGACGAGGGCTGGATGATCCTCAAACGCGGCGTGCTGGAACTGGAGTTCTTTCCGCATCCCGATCTGGTCCCCGGCGAAAGCTGGTTTTCCGCCTGCATCCGGGTCGATGACGTGGACACGCTGCACACCGAATGGCAGGCGGCAGGTCTGCCCGGTGATCATCGCGCCATCCCGCGGCTGACCGGCTTCTTCCAGCCCGGCGAAGCGCCGCGCATGTTCGCGCTGGTGGATGCGGATGGCTCGCTGCTGCGCTGCATGGGAAATGGGGGCTGACATGGCGGGCGACCTGCCGGACTATTATTTCCGCATCCGCGAAAACGGCGCCGTGGTGTTCAAGGTCGATACCGAGAACCGGCAGCGCCGCATCGACATGGATGAAATCGCCACCATCAACATCAAGAACGGCAATGTGAAGCCGCATGGCGACCGCAAGCTTTCGGATGCCGAGATGCAGGTGATCCGCGACTGGATGGCCGGGCGCAGCGCCCTGCTGGCACGCCGCGACATCGACGACATCCACCGCGCCGTGGACTACATGAACATCACGACGCAATGGGTGCAATCGAAAGCCAGTGACGCACAACTGGACGAGGTGACCGACTCCCTGCTGCTGGCGATGCACGACCTGCGGTCGGTTCTGGTGCGCAAGAAGGCCGAACGCCTGCTGAAAGCCGCAGGCGAGGAAGCGGCCGAGGAGTGAGCCTGAAGGCGATAGGACTGGCTATTGCGGAACTGCGCGTATGGCGGGCAAAGTGGTCGTTGACCTGATATGCTTTGCCCTGCATCATTTGAACATGTTGCAGGCTATTGTCGATTATTGGCGGAAGCTGAAGGGATCGGTGCATCCGGATGATGCCACGACCTTTGGTAGGTTCGGCGAGCACGGCTTCAATCTCGATTTTCCTCCGCCAGCATACATTGGCGATATTCTGAACGCGCCAATAATCATACTTGATAATAATGGCGGGTTCGACATGCGAACAACGCCTACTGAATTTCCCGATGCACTGGCACATGAGGAATTTCGTGAAGCTTTGGCATTCCCTCAGCGACTTGATTTGTCCGCCAGGACAGTCGCACCATACTATCGTTCCCGGAATTATACACGTTTTCTCATGTCCGGCGCGGCTGCGCTCGTCAACGGTGTGGCGTATCGCTCCGTCAATGGCGATGCAAAAAGAGTTAAAGAACTAACTAGAATTCTCCCTTCAGCAAAGTTTCACCGAAACTGGCTCATCCAATCAGTATTACCCTTAGTCAACAGAGGAGAGCGATTTCTTGTCATTCATAGGTGGGGACGATGGGCGCCCGCCACCGATGTCTTCCGCGCGCACCCAAACGCAATTTTCTCCACAGCACAGATTAGCAAGGATCTATCGAGGCAGGAATTGGCCGCTGCCGAAGCATTTCTTCAACAACTGAAGTGACCGTTCACTCTGGGTCTCAATTTTCTCCCTCGCCCGGAGCCTGCAAACCAACAGTGCAGGTGACGCTGGCCAGCCGCTCAGTTCTGAAATGCAACACAATCGCATTCACACCGGACGGGGCACGCGGCTCCAGAAGCGCCACATCAGCAGGGCTGAGGCGATCAACAGGCCGATGACCAGCCCGAGCCACAGGCCGGTGCCTCCCAGCCCCGCCCGGAAGGCGAGGAACCATGAGGTCGGAATCCCCACTGCCCAATAGGCGAAGCTGGCGATCCACATCGGCACGCGGGTATCATGCACACCGCGCAGAAATCCCAGCGCCAGAACCTGTGCCGCATCGGCAAGCTGGAACGCCGCTGCGAAGGCCAGCAGCAGGCTGCCGAAGGCGATGATCTCGGCCGCCTCGGGGTTGGCGTGGTCGATGAACAAGCCGACGATGGGTTCGGGGTAGCTGAGATACAGCGCCACCTGTGCCAGCCCGACAGTGGCGGAAATGGCGATGGCCACCAGCGCACCACGCCGCAGGTTGCCCCAGTCGCCCGCCCCGGCGAAGCGGCCGGTGCGCACGGTGGCCGCATTCGACAGGCCCAGATGCAGCATGAACCCCAGCGCCGTCACCTGCATGGCGATGCCATGCGCCGCCAGTTGCACGGTGCCGATCCAGCCCATCATCAGCGCCGTTGCCTGAAACAGCCCGCTTTCGGCCAGCCCGGTCAGCCCGATGGGCCAGCCAAGGCGGAACACCAGACCCATGGCGTGCCAGTCCGGCCGCCAGAAGCGCTGGAACAGGTGAAAGCGCCGCAGTTCGGGCAGCCAGCCCGCGTAAAGCGCCAGCGCGGCACTGGTCAGAAGCTGCACCAGCGCCGAGGCAAGACCGGCGCCGCGCACGCCCAACTCAGGCGCGCCCCAATGGCCAAAGACCAGCGCATAGCACAGCGCCCCATTCACGAAGACCGCGCCCAGCGTCAGCCAGAGCACGACTTGCGTGCGCTCCAGTGCGGCAAGATAGCTTTTCAGCGTCATCACCAGCAGTGCGGGGGCAAGACCAAGCCCGGCGATGCGCAGGAAATCCCGCGCCAGCGCCGCCACCTCGGGCTTTTGCCCGGCGGCCAGCAGGATCGGCTCGGCCCACCAGAACAGCGGATAGGCGATGAGGCCGCAACCGATGGACAGCCAGAGCCCCATGCGGGTAGCCCGGCGCACCTCGGTCTCGTCGCCGCGGCCCAACGCCTGCGCCACCATCGGCATGACGGCCTGTGCAAAGCCTGCACCCAGAACGAAGACGACGAAGAAGCATGACCCGCCGATGACTACCGCCGCCAGTTCGGCCACGCCATACCAGCCGACGATGACAGTATCGACCACATGGAGCAGCATCTGCGCCAGGTGGCTGCCGACCAGCGGCAGGCCAAGCGCCAGCAGGGCACGCAGATGCGTTATGGGGGAAAGGAGCCGGATCATGCCTTCGCTTTACCAACTGGTCAAGGCCGCGGCAAGATGCCGCAATTTTAGTCAGAGGGCGGATGTCAGCAACCCGGCCGAGACGATGGCGACCACAAGGCCCACCGCGATCTCGATCATCGGCACCGCGCGGGCCAGCCTGCCGCCTGAAAGCCCCTCGAAAGCGCCCTCGCGCAGGAAGTAGGCCGAGGCGGCGACAGCTACCGTCACCGTGGCCGTGCCGATGCCCATGGCATAGACCCCGGCCACCCCGGCGGCGGCAATGCCCATCTGCCAGCTCAGCACCAGCAGGAACAGCGCCCCGGAACAGGGCCGCAAGGCGATCCCCGCCACCAGCGCGGCGGCATCGCGCCAGCCGGAAATCTGCGCCACCTGTTCCGGGGTCGGGCCATGGGCATGGCCGCAGCCGCAATCGGGACCGTGGGAATGATGATGATCGTGATGGGGATGCGCCTGCCCCCGCCAATGTGCCACGCCGCGCCAGACGAGCCACAGCCCGATGCCGAGGATCATCGCATGGCTGACCGGCGCCAGAACGGTCTCGGTCACGCCTTCAATCTGCGTCCGCGCCCAGCCAAGGCCCACCATCAGCGCATAGAGCAGCACGACGGCGACCGTGGCCTGCGCAAGGCTCGACACCAGCGCCAGTGCCGCCAGCCAGATCAGCGAGACGCGCCGCGCCATGCCATAGCTGCCGATCAGCATTTTCCCATGCCCCGGCCCCGCCGCATGGAAGAACCCATAGGCGAAACAGACCGCCAGCAACCCCGCCAGCGCGCCGGGCGCCCCGGTGGCGATGCCGCGCACCGCGCCCGCCATCTGCTGCTGCACCTCACGCGCGCCGGCCAGCGCCCAGAGCCGCAGCGCGGTGAAACCACCGCCCGCCCACAGCGCCAGCAGGCCCAGCGCCAGAAGGGCCGCGAACAGGATCACTCCGCGCCGCATGTCACCACCAGCTCATCGGCGAAATTGGCGCCCACCGCCGGGAAATCAGCCTCCACATCCTGATCAGCGCCATATTCAGCCAGAGCCGCCAGAAGCTGCTCATTTGCCGCCGTGGCATCTGGGGCCAGCACTTCGGCCTTGCAACCTTGTGGCAGCGCGGGCGTAAAGGTCGGCGGCAGGGCAATCGTATAGGCGTTATAAAAGCTCGGGTCATAGGCCTGCACCCGCAGCGGTTGTTCCAGCGGCAAGGCCGGGTCGATCCGGCGCAGATGCGTGGAGGTCAGCCGCCCGCCCTCGAATTTCGCCGTCCAGTCTTCGGGCGGCCCCAGAGGCACCGGGGTTTCCCCCGACAACAGGTAGGTGTCGCCACTGAAGCCGGTATCCCAGTTCATGTCGAACCCCTGAAGGGCGGCGGTTTCGGCCGCCGTGGCATTGCCGTCATGATCGGCGTCCAGCCCGCGTTCCTCGACCAGCACCATGGAATAGAAATCGTCATAGACCCAGGTGATGCGCAGCGCCTCGGCCCGTCCCCCGGCATCAAACAGAACCTCGACCCCGGTGTCGATCCAGACATGCGGATGCGCCAGCGCCGGAAGCGGCAGGCTTATGGCAATGGCAAGTGCGACAGCCCTCATGCCGACTGCTCCGGCTTACGGGCGATGAAATCGACAAGGGCAGAGCGGCCGGAATGGCCGCGCCCCTCGGAAATCTCGGCATCGTAATCCCCGGCCCGCAGCACCTCCCAGCCCGCGAAATCGGTGCGCAGATCCTCCAGCCGGTACATGTTGGCGGGATCGGACGGTCCGCCGGTGCCATAGCCGACCTGACGGGGCGCGTAGCCGTGCAACAGCACAAGGCCCCCCGGCACCACCGCCTGTGCGATGCCCTGATGGATACGGGCACGCAGGGGCGGAGGGGCGAACTGGATGAAGATGCCGACCACCACATCAAAGGGCTGCGACCAGTCCCAGCCCTCGATCCCCGACTGGCGGAAATCGACCGTCACCCCCCGCGCTTCGGCCAGCGCGCGTGCCTTTTCCAGCGCGACAGGGCTTTGCTCCATCGCCGTCACGCGATGGCCCCGCCCTGCCAGCCAGACCGAATTGCGCCCCTCGCCATCGGCAAGGCACAGAACCCTTGCGCCCTGCGGCATGACCCCGGCCTCGCGCGGCAGAAAGGCTGCCGGTTCGGTGCCGAACAGATAGCCCTCTGCCGAATATCGTTCATCCCACATGGCGCGCCCTCCGATCCTGTCCCCACCGGGGTAAGGCCGAAGCCGCGCCCCGGCAAGAGGCGCGGCACGCTGCGGTCAGGCCTGGGCGGCTTCCTGCGCCCGCGCGGTGGCGGGCGTCTTGCCGGCATCAAACGCCTTGCGGAAATCCGGCGGCAGCGCGGTATCGAGGATATGCCCCGCCCCGCCAATCACCTGACTGGCCCGCCCCACGATCAGCGGATCGGGCGTGCCGATGACCGAAGCATCCTTGCCCGGATAGTCGATGGTCGACAGGAAATGGCGCATGCAGTTCAGCCGCGCGCGTTTCTTGTCGTTCGACTTCACGATGGTCCAGGGCGCATCGGCGGTATCGGTGTAGAAGAACATCGCCTCTTTCGCCTCGGTATAATCATCCCATTTGTCGAGGCTCGCCTTGTCGATGGGCGACAGTTTCCACATCTTCAGCGGATCGGTCTCGCGCGCGGTAAAGCGGCGGTGCTGTTCCTCGCGTGTGACCGAGAACCAGTACTTGTAAAGCCGGATACCCGAGCGCACCAGCATCCGCTCCAGTTCCGGCACCTGGCGCATGAATTCGAGGTATTCCGAGGGGCTACAGAAGCCCATCACCCGTTCGACCCCGGCGCGGTTATACCAGCTGCGGTCGTAAAACACGATTTCCCCGGCGGTCGGCAGATGCTGGATGTAGCGCTGGAAGAACCATTCGCCCTTTTCCTTGTCCGAAGGCTTGGTCAGGGCCACGACACGGGCATAGCGTGGGTTCAGATGTTCCATGAACCGCTTGATCGTGCCGCCCTTCCCCGCCGCATCACGGCCCTCCATCAGCACCACGAACTTCTGCCCGGTCTCCTGCGCCCAGATCTGCACCTTCAGCAGCTCGGCCTGCAACAGCGCCTTCTCTTTTTCATAGGGCCCGCGCCCCATCAGCCGGGAATAAGGGTAGCGGCCGGATTCAAACGCCTCGCGGATCGCATCCTGATCGGCGCGGGGAAACTGGCGCGGACCATGGGCCACGGCAGGGGTGGCGGCGGGCGGCAGTTCGGGCGGGCCATCGGTGGCCGCGGGCGCGGCAATCGGCGCGACGGGCACGGCGGCGGGGTCGGCGATCTTGGCTGCGTCTTCCATACGGGGCTCCCTTGTTACATGCGTTCGGGGCACCTTTTCCGACCGCACAAGCGGGCACATTGATCCGCGTCAATCCGGCGCAGCAGAGCGGGGAAAGTGACAGTTTTGCAACGAGATTGTAACGATCCGAACCGCCAGGCCGAAACAGAAAGGGCGGCAAGCCCCAGACCTGCCGCCCTCTGTGGGGGAAAATGTCTACCTTATCAAAATGACCGCAGTGCCAAAGGCTTTCGTCATGCCGTAACCCTAGCCCCCGGCCTTGGGCGCCGCATACTCCATCTGCGGTAAAAAGGCGTTAACGTGGCAGGAATTCGGCGAGCCGATCTAGAACCTGACGCCATTCGCGGAAGAAAAGCAGCTGCCCGGTTGCAGGCAGAAACTCCACGCGCAACCGGGGGTAATCGTCCATCAATTCTCGAATCGTCTGCACCGGAGTCTGCGGGTCCTGATCTCCCTGAAGCAGCAGCACCGGCACCTTGCAGCGCCGGATCAGCGCGGACCAGTCGCGCTCGGAACTGATGCATTCGCGCGTGAACGCCTCATGCGCGGAGAAGCGCGCCGCCAGACAGACCTCGGAGCCCGCCAGCATCGCTTCGCGCACCTGCGGATCGGCGAAGGTTTCCATATCGGCGGGTGATCCGCCATTGACCTGGGCAAAGAACTTTTCCTTGCCCAGCTTGCGCGCGAGGCTGAACCCGGCCTGCACCAGAAACGGCAGAACCTTCGGGGCATAGCGTGCATTGGCAAGGATGAAGCGCTGCCACTTGTCCATGCGCTCATACTGCGCGGCGGTGCGCAGCGGCAGTTGCGCAGCACAGCCGATCACGCCCGAGACCATCCCCGGCCGCAGATCGGCCAGCGCCAGCGCAAAGCGCAGATCCGCCCCCAGCGCGATGACAGCCACCTGCGCGATACCCAGATGATCCAGCACCGCCGCATAATCCTCGGCCACGCCCTGAACATGGTCGGTCCCGCGCCCGTGCAGATCGCTTTCGCCATAGCCCGCCCGCACCGGCACGATGATGCGCAGACCGCGCCGTTCGGCCTGACGCTCGGCTTCGGCAGGCCAGCGGATCAGGCCATAATCAAGGTGCATGAACAGCACCGGCACACCGCCCGGCGCACCGAATTCGATGAATTCCAGCCTGCGCCCGGCAGGCCCGCGCAGATGCTGGAATTCCACATCCCGCAGAAGCCCCGGCCCCGCCACCTCGCGCACCCCCGAGGTGGGGATGAAAGAGACATCCATCAGCCCCAGCACCACACGCACCAGTTCCGACTGGCTGTGGGTTTCGGTCTTGGCAAGGATCGAGCGCGCCTGCGTCCGCACCGTCTCGATCGAGCGGCCGCGCTGTTCGGCGATATCTTTCAGCGGCAGGCCCAGCGTGATACCGCGCACGATCTCCACCTCGGCCAGCGTCAGCCCGAAGGCCTCCTGCACCGTGGCGCTGAATTCGGCAGGCCAGTAAAGTTCCGTCGAGATGACCAGCGCCAGCGGATGCGGTCCGGGTGCTGCGATGCGGCTGACCCGCAGAATGACCGGGCTGCCGGTGGTGACCGACCGGATGCGCAGTGTCGCCACCTGTTCGCCCAGACCCAGCGCCACTTTGCGGATCACCGCGCGCAGGGTATCCACATCCTCGGCGTCGAAAGGCAGCGCCGTCAGCGCCGCCCCATCGGACAGGCCGAAGGCATGCTGCGCGGGCCGGTTGCAGGCGGTGATCTTCGGCCCGCCGTCACTGACAAACGCGGCAGACCGCGGGATGTCATCCAGCAGCAGGCGATAACCGCCCTCCTCGCGCGTGGCCTCGTAACGGTCCAGGAATACCCGCGCCCGGTTGATATGGGCGTCGATCTCGGGATCGTCCAGCACCACGGCATGATCCACCGGCCCGCTGCGCAACGAGGCCGCACGGTCCTCCCACACCTCCAGCAGTTCCTCAAGCCGGATCGGGTCGAGCGCCACCTCGTAAAGGCGGTCGACAATCTCGGCCTTCTGCTCGCGCTCGGCAAACTGCGCGGTGGGCGGTTTGACAGGACGTTCGGTCATGTTCGCTAGCTTGCGCATCGCAAGGAACGAAGCAAGCGCGCTTTACATTCCGGCCATCAGCTCACCCTTCTTTCCACCGCTTTCACCACTTCGGAATGGCCGTGCCCGCCCCCGGTCAGCAGCAGCGCAACCCCTGCCAGCATCAGGGCAAGCCCGCACAACTCCACGGCAGAGAAGCCATCCCGGAACAGGAATCGCGACAGGATCAGCGCCAGCGTCACCTCGGTGCAGATGATCAGCAGCACGACCTCGGCAAAGCGCGCGCGGCGCAGGGCCTCCATCTCCAGCGCCGAGGCGATGATCAGCGTCACCACAACCCCGGCCAGCGTCACCCAGACCGGGATCTGCCCCCATCCTTTCAGGAAAAGTGCTGCGGTCAGATAGAACAATGCCGCAAGGGCCGCGATGGCGGCCGTCATCAAGCCAGTCATGAAAAACCTCGTCAGATGCAAAAGATTTGAGACGCCGTAAAATCCGGGCGCCTATCGATATCCTGCCCCCAAACCGCGATTCCGGCAAGACGGTTGCCGAATCTGCCCCGCGCATCGGATGAAGGGATATCCCTTCAGGAGGTATCGCCTTGATCACGCTTTACGGCTGCTATCGCTCCCGCGCCTCGCGCCCGCTCTGGCTTCTGGCCGAAACAGGCACGCCCTTCACCCATGTTCCGGTGATCCAGGCCTACCGTCTGCCCGATCCCGGCGCCGCCGATGCGCCGGTCAACACCGCCTCGCCCGGCTTTCTGGCGGTGAACCCCATCGGCCAGATCCCCGCGCTGGTCGACGGCGATCTGGTGCTGACAGAAAGCCTCGCGATCTGCCTGCATCTGGCCCGCCGCGCCGGTGGCCCTCTGGCGCCGAAGGACGAGGCCGAACTGTCGGCCAGCGAAAACTGGGCGCTGTTCGCCGCCACCGCGATCGAACCGCATTCCCTGGCGATCCTGCAATCGCAAGATCCGCAGGTGGTTGAGGCCGAGGCTGCAAAGCTGGCCCGCGGGCTTGCCCGGCTGGAGGCGCATCTTACCGGCCGCGACTGGCTGTCGGACCGCTTCACGGTCGCCGATCTGATGGTGGCCGAATGCCTGCGCTACGCCCAGGGCCACAAGCCGCTGATGGAGGCGCATCCCGCCACGGCCAGCTGGCTGGCCCGCTGTCAGGCCCGGCCGGCGTTTCAGGCCATGTGGCAGGCGCGGTCGGCGGAACCGGCCTGAGGCCTACAAACTGCGGTGACGTCACGGGCGGGACGCAACAGCTTGCGCCCCGCCCGCCCGAATGGTCTAATCGCGCCCCTGAAGACGCCCGCAAAGAGGAATCGAGCAGCCCATGCCCACCGACATGTTCGCCGCCCAGCCCGAAGAATATAACGCCTCCTCCATCGAGGTGCTGGAAGGGCTGGAGCCCGTGCGCAAGCGGCCCGGCATGTATATCGGCGGCACCGATGAACGCGCGCTGCATCACCTTGTCGCCGAGATCCTCGACAATTCGATGGACGAGGCGGTGGCGGGCCATGCGAACCGGATCGAGGTCGAAATGCACGAGGATCATTCCGTCACCGTCCGCGACAACGGGCGCGGCATGCCGGTCGATCCGCATCCGAAATTCCCCGGAAAATCCGCGCTGGAGGTCATTCTGACCGTGCTGCACGCGGGCGGCAAATTCTCGAACAAGGCCTATTCGACCTCGGGCGGTCTGAACGGCGTGGGGTCTTCGGTGGTGAACGCGCTGTCGGATTCGCTGATCGTGCAGGTGGCCCGCAACAAAGAGCTTTACGAACAACGCTTCTCGCGCGGTGTCCCGCAGGGGCCGATTGCAAAGCTGGGCGCCGCCCCCAACCGGCGCGGCACCACCGTGACCTTCCACCCGGACCCCGAGATCTTCGGCTCGCTGAAGCTGAAACCCGCGCGGCTGTTCAAGATGGTGCGGTCCAAGGCCTATCTGTTCTCGGGCGTGGAAATCCGCTGGAAATCCGCCATCGAAGACGGCGAAACCCCGCAGGAGGCCACCTTCCACTTCCCCGGCGGCTTGGCGGATTACCTGAGCGAAAGCCTGCAAAAGGTTGAAACCTATTCGGAAAAGCCCTTCGCCGGTAAGGTGAGCTTCACCGAGAAATACGGCGTTCCCGGTTCCGTCGAATGGGCGATCAACTGGACGCCCGCGCGCGACGGCTTCATCCACAGCTATTGCAACACCGTGCCCACCCCCGAGGGCGGCACGCATGAGGCGGGCTTCTGGGCCGCGATCCTGAAGGGCGTGCGCGCCTATGGCGAGCTGGTCAAGAACCGCAAGGCCGAACAGATCACCCGCGACGACCTGCTCGCGGGAGGCTGCGCGCTGGTGTCGTGCTTCATCCGAGAACCGCAATTCGTGGGCCAGACCAAGGACCGCCTGTCCACCGAGGAGGCCGCGAAATGGGTCGAGGGCGCGGTGCGCGACCATTTCGACACCTGGCTGGCGAATGACACCAAATCAGCGGGCGCGATCCTCGATTTCCTTGTGCTGCGCGCCGAGGAACGGCTGCGCCGCAGGCAGGAAAAGGAAACGCAGCGCAAATCTGCGACCAAACGCCTGCGCCTGCCCGGCAAGCTGACCGATTGCTCCGCCAAGAACCGCGAGGGGACGGAACTGTTCATCGTCGAGGGTGACTCGGCTGGCGGGTCGGCCAAGGGCGCGCGCGACCGCGAATATCAGGCGCTGCTGCCCTTGCGCGGCAAGGTGCTGAACGTGCTGGGCGCGGCCTCGAACAAACTGGCCGACAATGCCGAGATCCGCGACATCTGCGAGGCGCTGGGTGTCAGCATGGGCACGAAGTTCCGCACCGATGACCTGCGCTATGACAAGATCATCATCATGACCGACGCCGATGTGGACGGTGCCCACATTGCCAGCCTGCTGATGACCTTCTTCTTCACCCAGATGCGCCCGCTGATCGACAAGGGCCACCTCTACCTCGCCTGCCCGCCGCTTTACCGGCTGACGCAGGGCGCCAAACGGCTTTACGTCGCCAATGACGCCGAAAAAGAACACTGGCTGGAAAAGGGCCTTGGCGGCAAGGGCAAGATCGACGTGCAACGCTTCAAGGGACTTGGCGAGATGGACGCCAAGGACCTGAAGGAAACCACGATGGACCCCAAATCCCGCACCCTGATCCGCGTCAGCATCGACGAGGACGAACCGGGCGAAACCGGCGATCTGGTCGAACGGCTGATGGGCAAGAAACCGGAACTGCGCTTCCAGTACATTCAGGAAAACGCGCGGTTCGTGGAGGAACTGGATGTGTGAGGGGGCTTCCCCTCACCCCACCGCCACATTCACCGCCAGCGCCAGAATGACGGTGTTGTAGAAGAACGACACCACCCCATGCGCCAGCACAAGGCGGCGCAGGGCGGCACGTTCGACGATAACGTCGGAGACCTGCGCGGTCATGCCCACGGTGAAGCTGAAATACAGGAAATCCCATGGGCCGGGGGTCTGATTGCCCGGAAAGCTCAGCCCCTTCGCGCCCTTGTCATACCAAAGCGCGGCATAATGGAACGCCGTCAGCACATGCAGCACCGTCCAGCCCAGCGGGACCGAGGCGACGGCCAGCGCCACTTCCACCGGGCCACCGTGATTCATCGCCAGCGCAATGGCGCCAAGGCTCAGCCCGACCGAGCCCAGCGCCAGCGCCGCAATCAGCGGCACACCCTCGTCCGACAGTTCGGAATGGCGGCGCAGATCCTCGGGCGACATGCCGCGCAGAAACAGGCCGACAAGCCCAAGATAGACCAGAAAGGCGCTGTCGGCCGCCAGCAGCACGGCGCGTGCGGCACTCAGCCCCCAGAGCCAGCCCGCACCGCCCAGCGCCACGCCAAGCATCAGGGCAAGGACAAAGCGGCGGTGGCGGGCGAACATCGGCTACCAACCCTCGCCAACCTGCCGCATCTCGGGCAGGAAGCTGGCCATCATCGCGGGCAACTGGTTGCGCCCCGGCCCGGCGGCAATGATCACCAGCCGCGATCCCGCCATCCCCTCGGGCCATCCGGGCAGGCTGCGCGGCGGGCTGAGGATATGCTGCACGGCATGGAAGACCGTGGGACGTCCCGGCAGTTCCTGCAATTCCACCAGCCCCTTGAGACGCAGAAGATCAGGGCCATAGGTCGATTGCAACGCGCCGATTGCCATCTGCATCACGCTCGCCTCGATCGGCTGATCGGCCATGAAGCAGAAGGCGGTGACGCTGCCGCCATGGTGGTTGGCACTGTGATGGTGATGATGGTGGCCGGTGCTGGCGAACCGCAACCACTCCGCCACCACCGGCGGCTTGCCCGCCACATCGTAGGCGGCAATCGAAAACAGCCGTTCGGCAGTCAGATCGGCGGCGGTCACCACCCCGGCATTGGGGGCGAGCGCGGTCAGACGCTCAACCACCGGCGCCGGGTCCGCCAGATCGGTTTTCGAGATCACCAGCAGATCGGCGACGCCCACCTGCCGCCGCGCCTCGTCATATCGGTCCAGCGCCTCGGTCGCATTGGCGGCATCGACCACCGTCACCACACCGTTCAGCACGAAATTGTCCAGCATGATATCATTGGTCATGAAAGTCTGCATGACCGGAGCAGGATCGGCGAGGCCGGTCGTTTCGATCACCACGCGGCTGAAGGCGGGGTCCTTGCCGCTGTCCGCCTCATCCTTGAGGCGCAGCAGCGTCAGCCGCACATCGCCCGAGACCGTGCAGCATATACAGCCGGTGGAGGAGGCAAAGGCGCGGTCGCCCACGCCCTCCATCAGCCCGCCATCCACATCCACCGCGCCGAATTCATTGACGATGACCGCAGTATCGCCAAAGCCCGGCTCGGTCATCAGCCGGTTCAGCAGCGTGGTCTTTCCGGCGCCCAGAAAGCCGGTGAGGATGGTGACGGGGATGCGGTCGGTCATGCGGGTCTCCTGTTCCCGCCCATCGGTAGCCGCACCGCCCCTTGCGCGCAAGTCAGCGCGCCAGCGCGAGCAGACCCGGCACGTCCAGATACGCCTCCATGTGATCGGCGAGCGCGTCCAGCGTCGCCTCGACTGTGGCCTCATAGCCCAGCGCCGATGTGGCCCCGAGGCCCCGCAGGAAGGCCGCGCGGAAGGCATCGGCCCGGAACAGCCCGTGCAGATAGCTGCCAATGATGCGGCCATCAGCCGAGACCGCGCCTTCGGGGGCGCCCTCGACAAAGGCGAACGGCCGGGTACGGGCCGGGCCGTCGCTGCGCCCGATATGGATTTCATACCCCTCGACATCGAGGCCGGTGGCGGCATGGGTGGCGCGGGTGCGGGTCAGCCGCTTGTCCGGGGTCATCACCGTCTCAATGTCCAGCAGCCCCAACCCCGGCGTTTCGCCCGCCGGTCCCTCGATCCCCTCGGGATCACGCACCACATGGCCCAGCATCTGATACCCGCCGCAAATGCCCAGCACATGCCCGCCGCGCCGCACATGGGCGGCAAGATCAATGTCCCACCCCTGCGCGCGCAGGAAGGCCAGATCGCCGCGCGTCGATTTGCTGCCCGGAAGGATCACCAGATCGGCGTCGCCCGGAATGGGCTGCCCGGCGGGCAGCAGCGTCAGCCGCACGGCAGGCTCCTGCGCCAGCGGGTCCAGATCATCGAAATTGGCGATCCGCGACAGCGCGAGGCAGACCACATGCAGCGCGCCATCGCCGCGCGCGCGTGGCAGGTCCAGCGCATCCTCGGCGGGCAGCCGCGCGGCATCGCCAAACCACGGCAACACTCCGAACCCACGCCAGCCGGTGCGATCCGCGATCAGCCGGTAACCGCCATCGAACAGGCGAACATCGCCCCGGAACTTGTTGATGATGAACCCCACGATCATCGCAGCATCCTCCGGGTCAAGCACCGCCTGCGTGCCGATCATCTGCGCGATCACTCCACCCCGGTCGATGTCCCCGGCCAATACCACCGGCACATCCGCCGCCCGCGCGAAACCCATATTGGCGATATCGCCCGCGCGCAGGTTGACCTCGGCGGGGCTGCCCGCCCCCTCGACGATCACCAGATCATGCGCTGCCCGCAACCGGGCAAAGCTTTCCTGCACCGCCCCCATCAGACGTGGCTTCAGCGCCGGATAGTCCGCCGCCCGCGTCGTGGTCAGCCGCCGTCCCTGCACCACCACCTGTGCGCCGGTCTCGCTTTCCGGCTTCAGCAGCACCGGGTTCATGTCCACCACCGGCTCCAGCCCGCAGGCCAGGGCCTGCAACGCCTGCGCCCGCCCGATCTCGCCCCCGTCAGATGTAACGGCGGCGTTGTTCGACATATTCTGCGGCTTGAAGGGCGCCACCTTCAAACCGCGTCGCCGCGCTGCCCGGCAAAGCCCCGCGACCAGCAGCGACTTGCCGACATTCGACCCCGCCCCCTGGATCATCAGCGCCGTCATCGCGCCTCTTCCTGGACAGGATGGGGGCGCTGCCCCCTCGGCCCTGCGGGCCTCACCCCCGGGATATTTAAGGCCAAGATGAAATGGCACCCAGCCCGATTTGGGCGCCGCATCCCGGGCCGTTTCCACGGCAGAGACGCGGCGCTTTCACCTTGGGCGGCCATCGGGATCCCTCCCTGTTCCGCCCCTTCAACCTGCCGCGATTCGGTTAACATCTCGTTGCTTTCATCTTGGCCTTAAATATCCCGGGGGAGTCGCGCAGCGACGGGGGCAGAGCCCCCTCCCCGGCCGGTCAGAACTCGACGCCCTTCTGACCCTTGATCCCCGAGCGGAACGGATGCTTCACCAGCGCCATCTCGGTCACCAGATCGGCCAGTTCGATCAGCTCTTCCCTGGCGTTGCGGCCCGTGAGGCAGACATGGGTCATCGGCGGCTTCTCGTCGCGCAGGAAGTCCAGAACCTCGTCCAGCGGCAGATAATCGTAGCGCAGCGCGATATTGATTTCGTCCAGCAGCACGAAGCGGATCTCCGGGTCGCGGATCAGCTCTTTCGCCTTCTCCCAGCCCTTGCGCGCCATGGCGATGTCACGGGCGCGGTCCTGGGTTTCCCAGGTGAAGCCCTCGCCCATGGCGTGAAACTGGCAGAGACCCGCGAAATTCTCTTTGATCAGGCGCCGCTCGCCCGTGTCCCAGGCGCCCTTGATGAACTGCACCACGGCGCAGGGCATACCATGGGCGATGCAGCGCAGGATCATGCCGAACCCGCTGGAGCTTTTGCCCTTGCCCGCGCCGGTATGGACAATGAGCAGCCCCTTTTCGCCTTCTTTCGTCGCCATGATCTTGTCACGGGCGGCTTTCTTCTTCGCCATCTTGGCGGCATGGCGGGCCAGATCCTCTGCCGGAACTTCGGTCTGCGGGGCGGTATCTTGCATCGTATCCTCCTGTTCGCGGGGCAGCATAGCGGTGGCCCTTGTCCACCGGAAGCCGCGAAGCGACGGCCCGCGCGCGGCGCGCGCCATGTCGCGCCTGCCCGCCGAAGCGGCGCGGGCCGCGCTTGACTTCGCCGGGGGATGTGGCACAAGCGGGCCATGCTGGTTCCTGCCGCGAGGCAGGTGAAAAGGGAATGCGACAGGCTCAAGGGCCAAGCGCAGCCGCCCCCGCGACCGTGACCGGAGAGACCCCATACCACTGGCAAACAGCCGGGAAGGTCGGGGTCGGGGAGAAATCCACTCCGCAAGCCGGGAGACCTGCCAGCGATCTGTTTTGACGGGCGGACGGGGTGTTCCGCGACCGGCAGAGGTGACTGCCTGTCACCCCTTCCGCGCCTGCATCCCTTTTGCCAAGGAAGGGATGATCCGATGGCGCAGACCACGCTCCATGTCTGTCTGACCTGCCGGCGCGAGGGGGTGGACCCCGCCGCGCCGCGCCCCGGTGCCGTGCTGCACGAGGCACTGGCTCAGGCAGGCGCGCCGGAAGGCGTGTGTATCGTCGGGGTCGAATGCCTGTCGGCCTGTTCCAACGGCTGTGCCGTCGCACTCTCTGCCCCCGGCAAATGGACCTATGTCTATGGCCGGCTGGACCCCGAAACCCATGTCGCGGCCATTCTGGACGGCGCCACGCGCTATGCCGGAACCGCTGACGGAGTGGTGCCCTGGCGCGAGCGACCCGAGGTGTTCCGCAAGCAATGCCTTGCCCGCATCCCCCCATTCCCCTCTGACGCAACACAGGAAGCCGCCGAATGACCGATCTGACCAAAGTCCCCGTTACCGTGATCACCGGCTTTCTGGGTTCGGGCAAGACCACGCTGATCCGGCATCTCATGGCCAATCCGCAAGGCAAGCGGCTGGCCGTTCTGGTCAATGAATTCGGCACCGTGGGGGTGGATGGCGAGATCCTGAAATCCTGCGCCGATGCGAATTGCCCGGCCGAGAATATCGTGGAACTGGCGAATGGTTGCATCTGCTGCACCGTGGCCGAGGATTTCATTCCGACGATCGAGGCGCTGATGGCGATGCCGCAGCGCCCCGATCATATCCTGATCGAAACCTCGGGCCTCGCGCTGCCGAAACCGCTGCTGAAAGCCTTCGACTGGCCCGCGATCCGCTCGCGCATCACGGTGGATGGCGTGGTGGCGCTGGCCGATGCCGAGGCGGTGGCGGCGGGGCGTTTCGCCCCCGATGTCTCGGCGGTGGAGGCGCAGCGCGCCGCCGATGACAGTCTTGACCACGAAACCCCGCTGTCCGAGGTGTTCGAGGATCAGATCGCCTGCGCCGATCTGGTGTTGCTGACCAAGGCCGACCTCGCGGGCGAGGCCGGTCTGGCCGCCGCGCGCGGGGTGATCGAGGCCGAGGCGCCGCGCAAGCTGCCGATCCTGCCCGTTTCGGAAGGTGTGGTGGACCCGCGTGTCGTGCTTGGTCTGAATGCGGCAGCCGAAGACGACCTTGCCGCCCGCCCGAGCCATCACGATGGCCATGATGACCATGAACATGATGATTTCGACACGGTGGTGATCGAACTGGGCGAGGTGGCGGACCCAGAGGCGCTGCAAGCCGCAATCATCCGGCTGGCCTGCGAACAGGACATCCTGCGCGTGAAGGGCTATGTCGCCGTAGCGGGCAAGCCGATGCGGATGCTGGTGCAGGCCGTGGGCGCGCGGGTACGGGCACAATATGACCGCCCCTGGGGCGACACACCGCGTGCGACCCGTCTGGTGGTCATCGCCGAGCATGACAAGGTGAACGAAGCCGCCATCCGCACCGTGCTGGAGGGCTGAGCCTTGCACGTCGTCTTCCGCGAAAGTCACGGGCTGGAGGAGACCGACACGCCGTTCGATCCGGGGCAAAGCCCGGCGGATCTGGTGGTTCTGTCGTTTTCCGACAGCGACCTTGGCGCTTTCGCGGCAGGATGGCAGCGGGCGAAAGCGGCGGGCGATGTGCCTTCGCTGCGGCTGGTCAATCTGGTGGCGCTGCGCCATCCGGTGTCGGTCGATACCTATGTCGAGGCGACGCTGTCCGGGGCGAAGGGCATTCTGGTCCGGCTGATCGGCGGTGAAAGCTATTGGCCCTATGGCCTCGCCTCGGTGCAGGATCTGTGCCGACGCAAGGGCATCGCGCTGGCGGTGCTGCCCGCCGACGGGCGGCCGGATGCGCGGCTGGACGACCTTTCTACCCTGCCCAGCGGCACGTTGCGCCGTCTGGCGGTGCTGTGTGACGCGGGCGGCGCGGTGGCAGCGCAGGCGGCGCTGGCGCAACTGGCGCTGGCGGCGGGGCTTTACATGGCGCCGGTGGCCGGGGCCAAGACCCTGCCCGATAGTGGCTGGTATTGCCCTGACCGGGGCGTCATTGCCTCGCCCGAAAGTGAAGCGCCGCTGATCGCCGTCACCTTCTATCGGTCTTACCTGACCGCCGCCGATACCGACCCGGTGGATGTGCTGATCCGTGCGGCGCGGGCGCGGGGTTTCCGGGCCTTCGGCCTGTTCGCCCCCTCGCTGAAAGGCCCGCATGCCGCGCTGGTGGCCGGGGCGCTGCAGGCTGCGCAGCCGGTGGCGGTGATCAATGCCACCGCCTTTTCCGCCAGGGGCGAGGCTGGTAACTCGCCGCTGGATGCCCCCGGCTGTCCGGTCTGGCAGGTGGCGCTGTCGACCGCGCGGCGCAAGGATTGGGCCGCCGCAGAACGCGGGCTGTCGCCCGCCGATCTGGCCATGCATGTCGTGTTGCCCGAGGTCGATGGCCGGATCTTCGCCGGGGTGGTCAGCTTCAAGCAACCCAGCCCCCGCGACCCTGACCTGCAATTCTCGCGCTTCGTGCATCGCGCCGATGCAGACCGCGTGGCGGCGGTGATCGACAAGGTTGCCGCGCGCTATCGGCTGGGCGCCACGCCTGTGGCGGAACGGCGGCTGGCGCTGGTGTTGTCCACCTATCCCGGCAAGGGCTGGAACCTTGCCCATGCCGTTGGCCTGGATGCGCTGGCCTCGACAGAGGCCATTGTGGAAACGCTCCGCAGCGCGGGCTACGCGGTGACGCCCGGCACGGATCTGGGCCGCGCGCTTCAGGCCGAAACGCTCGACTGGCCGCTGGCGGATTATCGCGCCGCGCTGGCTGCCCTGCCCGCGCCGCTGCAAACGGCCCTGCACGCCACATGGGGCGCCCCCGAGGATGACCCGGCTTGCGAGGGCCAGTTCTTCCGCTTCCGGGCGCTGCGTCGGGGCGCGGCGCTGGTGGCGCTGCAACCGGAACGCGGCACGGCGGCATTGCGTGATGGCGAATATCACGACACTGGCCGCGTGCCCTGCCATGGTTATGTGGCCTTCTACCTGTGGCTGCGGGCGCAGGGGCTTCATGCGCTGATCCATGTCGGCGCGCACGGCACGCTGGAATGGCTGCCCGGCAAGGCGGTGGCGCAATCCGATGCCTGCTGGCCCGAGGCGCTGGTGGGCGATCTGCCAGTGATCTACCCGTTCATCGTCAATGATCCCGGCGAGGCGGCGCAGGCCAAGCGCCGCATCGGTGCGGTCACCTTGGGCCATATGCCGCCGCCGCTGACGCAGGCGGGCACGCCCCCCGCGCTGTTGCGGCTGGAGCGGCTGCTGGACGAATATTCCACCGCCGACGGGCTGGACCCCGCGCGCCGCGACCGGCTGGTGGCCGATCTGCGGGCCGAGGCGCAGGCGGCGGGCGTCGAGGCCGATCTGGGGCTTGCCCCCGATGCCTCGGCTGCCGAGGCGATGGTGCGGATCGACCGTTTCGTCTGCGACGTGAAAGAAAGCCAGTATGGCGAGGGGCTGCATGTCTACGGCGCATCAAAGGGCGAGGCCGCGGGGCTGCTGACGGCGCTGGACGCGCGGCATGTGGCGCCGGGGCCTTCGGGGTCCCCGGCGCGGGGACGGCTGGACGTGCTGCCGACCGGGCGCAACCTTTATGCCGTCGATCCGCGCGCCGTACCCAGCCGCGCCGCCCATGCGCAGGGCGTGAAACTGGCGGAAGAGCTGATCCGGCGGCATTTGCAGGATCAGGGCGATTACCCGCGCGCGCTTGTGGTGGACCTCTGGGGGTCGGCCACCATGCGCACGGCGGGCGAGGAATTTGCCATGGCGCTGCATCTGGCCGGGCTGGCGCCGCGCTGGGACGAAGGCTCGGCCCGTGTTTCGGGGTTTGAAATCGTGCCGCCCGCCCTTCTGGGCCGCCCGCGCGTCGATGTGACGTTGCGGGTGTCGGGCCTGTTCCGCGATGTCTTTCCGGGGCTTGCGCAATTGTTCCAGCAGGCGGTGGGCGCGCTGGCCGACCGGGACGAGGATGAGAACCCCTATGCCTCCGCCCCCGGCCCCCGCGTCTTTGGCCCGAAGCCGGGCCTTTACGGCACCGGCATGGGCGCCGCGCTGGAGGATTATTCCGATGCCGCCCGCGCGGCGGCAGGCGAAGCATGGCTGAACGCCTCGGAATGGGCCATCGACGCGCAGGGCGCGGTGACCCCCGACCGGGCGGCGCTGGAGGCGCGGCTGCGCGGGGCCGAGGGCTTCGCCCATGTGCAGGATCTGCCCGAAACCGACCTGCTGCTGGCCGCCGACCATGCCGCGCATGAGGGCGGCTTTGCCGCCGCGCTGGCGCGGCTGGGCGCCGAGACCGTGCCGCTTTACCATCTGGACGCCACCCGCCCCGATCGGCCGCAGGCTCGCCTGCTGGGCGAGGAGATCGCCCGCGTGGTGCGCGCCCGCGCCACCCATGCGGGCTGGGCCGAGGGGATGATGCGCCACGGTTTTCGCGGCGCGGCGGAAATCGTGGCGACGGTGGATCACCTTGCTGCCTTCGCCCATCTGACCCGCGCCGTGCCGGGCCATCTGTTTGACCTCTGCCACGAGGCAACCCTGGGCCGGGCCGAGGTGGTGGCGTTTCTGGAACGCGAGAACCCCGAGGCTTTGGCCGCGCTGCGCGACCGCTTCCACGCCTTGCATGCGGCAGGGCTGTGGGTGACGCGGCGCAATTCCATCGCAGCCTGGCTGGAGGGTGCGGCATGAGCGGCGTCGGCAAAGGCGTTCCGGTCGCCGGGGGGCTGTCTGCCCCCCGCGGGGGCTACGCCCCCTCCCCCCGAGGATATTTGGGCCAGGATGAAAGCAGGCCGCCGGGGCCAGACCCGGTCATTCAGGGCTGGTGCCCCGGCGCGTTGCGGCCGATGGTCTCGGGCGACGGGCTGGTGGTGCGGGTGCGGCCCCGGCTGGGGCGGCTGAGCATGGAACAGGCGGCGGGGATTGCCGCTCTGGCCGCCGCGCATGGCAACGGGCGGATCGACCTTTCGGCGCGGGCCAATGTGCAGCTGCGCGGGGTGCGGGCGGAAAGCCATGGCGCGCTGGTCGAGGGGCTGCGCGGGCTGGGGCTGATCGACGCCGATGTGGCCACCGAAACGCGCCGCAACATCGTGGTGCAGCCGTTTCACGACGCGCTGACGCTGCGCATCGCGGCGGATCTGGCGGCGGCTCTGGCTGCGCCGGATGCGCCGGACCTGCCGGGAAAATTTGGCTTCGCGGTCGATACCGGCGCGGCACGCGTGCTGGAGGCCACCGCCGCCGACATTCGGATCGAGCGGCATGGCGACGCGCTGCTGTTGCGCCCCGATGGCACAGCGTTGGCGAAGCCGGTTCCGCCGGACACGGCGGCAACCGAGGCGCTGACACTGGCACGCTGGTTTCTGGCCGCAGGCGGCGTACAGGGCGGGCGAGGCCGGATGGCGGCACTGATCCGCAGCGGTGCCCTGCCGCCGGGCTTCGGGATCGAAACCACAGCGCAGGGATTTGAGCCCCGCCCCGGCCCGGTGCCGGGTGGCGTGCTGGTAGGCTTCGCCTTCGGGCAGATGGAGGCCGGAACGCTTGCCGCGCTGGCGCGGTTCGGCGCGCTGCGGGTGACGCCCTGGCGCATGCTGCTGGTGGAGGGCGCCGCACAGGCGCCGGACCTGCCCGGCCTGCTCACCGATCCGGCCGACCCGCTGCTGCGCGTCATCGCCTGCACCGGTGCCCCCGGTTGCGGGCAGGCGCATCGGCCGGTCCGTGATCTGGCGCGGCAGCTTGCACCGCATCTGGACCGGCTCACGCATGTCTCGGGCTGCGCCAAGGGGTGTGCCCATCCCGGCCCCGCCCCCCTCACCCTGACCGCCACACCCGAGGGCTTTGCCCTCATCCGCAATGGCCGCGCCGATGCGCCGGCGCTTTCCCATACCACCGCCGCCGCGCTCCTGGCCCGGCCCGAACGACTGAGCGACCCCGATGCCACACCTCTATGAAACCGATGGCGCCACGATCTATCTGCATTCCTTCGCCACGATCCGGGCCGAGGCCGATCTGGCGCGCTTCACGCCGGAGGAGGAGATTGTCGCGGTCCGCATGATCCATGCCGCCGGGATGGTGGGGCTGGAGCAGCACATCCGTTTCACCCCCGGCATGGCGGTGGCGGCACGGGCGGCACTGGAGGCGGGCGCGCCGATCCTCTGCGATGCGCGTATGGTCAGCGAAGGCATCACCCGGCCGCGCCTGCCTTCGGGCAATGCGGTCATCTGCACCCTGCATGACCCGGAGGTGCCGGAGCTTGCGCGCGCCATGGGCAATACCCGAAGTGCTGCGGCGGTCGAACTGTGGCGGCCGCATCTGGCAGGTGCGGTGGTGGCCATCGGCAATGCGCCAACCGCGCTTTTCCACCTGCTGAACCTGCTGGAAGACCCCGCCACCCCGCGCCCTGCCGCGATCATCGGCTGCCCCGTCGGCTTCATCGGCGCGGCGGAATCGAAGGCTGCGCTGATGGCAGCCCCGCCCTGCCCGGCCATGGCGGTGGAGGGGCGGCTCGGCGGCTCGGCCATCGCGGTCGCCGCCGTCAACGCGCTTGCCAGCCGGAAGGAATAGGCCATGGCCAGCATCATCTGTGCCGGGCTTGGCCCGGGCGACCCCGACCTGATCTCGGTCCGTGCCGACCGGGCCCTGCGTGGTGCCAGCCAGATCGCCTATTTCCGCAAGGCCGGGCGGCGCGGTCAGGCCCGCAGCATCGTCGAGGGGATGCTCGCCCCCGGTGTCACCGAATATGCGATGGAATATCCGGTCACCACCGAACTGCCCTTCGACAGCCCCGAATATATCGGGGCGCTGGCGCGGTTCTATGACGCCTGGGCTGACCGGCTGGCCAGCCTGCCCGGCGAGGTGGTCGTGCTCTGTGAGGGCGACCCCTTCTTCTACGGCTCGTTCATGCATCTCTACGCCCGGCTGAAGGACCGGGTGGAGGTCAGCGTGATCCCCGGTATCACCGGCATGGCTGGCTGCTGGCACGCCACCGGCCAGCCCATCACCTGGGGCGACGATGTGCTGAGCGTGCTGATGGGTACCCTGCCCGAACCCGATCTGGTGGCGCATATGCAGCGCGCCGATGCGCTGGCGGTGATGAAGACCGGGCGCAACCTGCCGAAGATCCGCCGCGCGCTGGAAAGCGCGGGCCGCCTGTCCGAGGCCTGGCTGGTCGAGCGCGGCACCATGCCCGGTCAGCGCATCGCGCCGCTGGCCGAGGTGGATACCGCCGACTGTCCCTATTTCGCGGTGGTTCTGGTCCATGGCCATGGCCGCCGGCCGGAGATTGCGGAATGACCGGCGCGGTCATCATCGCGGGGCTTGGCCCCGGCGACGCCGCGAAAGTGACGCCCGAGGTCGCGGCGGCGCTGGATCAGGCCACCGATGTGGTGGGCTATATCCCCTACGTCGCCCGCGTGGCGCCGCGCCCGGGCCTGACGCTGCACCCTTCGGACAACCGGGTGGAGCTGGACCGCGCCACCCATGCGCTTGAAATGGCGGCAAAGGGCGCGCGGGTTGTCGTGGTCTCCTCGGGCGATCCCGGCGTTTTCGCCATGGCCAGCGCGGTATTCGAGGCGCTGGAGGCGCGGCCCGACCTCGCGCATGTCCCCATCACGGTGCTGCCCGGCATCACGGCGATGCTGGCCGCCGCCGCCGCCGCCGGGGCACCGCTGGGCCATGATTTCTGCGCCATCAACCTCAGCGACAACCTCAAGCCCTTCGCGCTGGTCGAACGCCGGCTGCGCCTTGCCGCCGAGGCGGATTTCGCCATGGCCTTCTACAACCCCCGGTCAAAATCCCGCCCGCACCAGTTTGCCCGCGTGCTGGAGATCCTGCGCGAATGCTGTGACCCCGCGCGGCTGATCACCTTTGCCCGTGCGGTCTCCACCCCGGAACAGCACCTGCGCACCGTCGCACTGGCCGAGGCGACCGAGGATATGGCCGACATGCGCACGGTCGTTCTGGTGGGCAATTCGGCCACCCGCCGTATCGGCCCCTACGTCTACACGCCAAGATCCGCCTGATGCCCCGCGCCGCAGTTTCATCTTGGCCCAAATATCCCCGCCGGAGGCATCCTGTCCCCGCCACTTGCGCGGCGGCCAGGTCAGCGCGCCAGCCAGCCCATGACGCTCGCGACATCGCCGAACCGCGCGCGCGGCGGGATCGCGGGCCGGTCGATCATCACAACCGGCAAACCCAGGTCACGCGCGGCATCGAGCTTCGCGCGCGCGCCGCTGCCCCCGGCATTCTTGGCGACGACATGGGTGATGCGATGGTCCCGCATCAAAACCAGATCGCCCGCCAGATCGAAGGGACCGCGCGCCACCACCGCCGTCGCATCTGGCAGCGGCAGCACGCCCGGCGGATCGACCAGCCGCAGCAGATAGTGGTTACCGGGTTTCCGGGCGAAATCCGCGACATGCTGCTTGCCGATCGCCAGAAACACCCGCGCGCCCGCCTTGGGCACCGCCGCCACCGCTTCCGCCAGATCAGGCACGCAGGTCCAGCGGTCGCCCGGCCCGGCCTGCCATGCCGGACGCTCCAGCGCGGCCAGCGCAACGCCGGTGGCGGCGCAGGCCGCAACGGCGTTGTGGCTCATCTGCGCCGCGAAGGGATGGGTCGCGTCGATCACATGCGTGATCCCCTCGGCCCGCAGCCAGGCCGTCAGCCCTTCGGCCCCGCCAAAGCCCCCGACACGGGTCGGCAGGGGCTGGGCCAGGGGCGCATCGGTGCGCCCGGCATAGGAAAACACCGCATCCGCCCCGGTCCCGGCCAAAGCGCGGGCAAGGGCGCTCGCCTCGGTCGTGCCGCCCAGAAGAAGAATGCGCGTCATGGCTGATCCCTGGCTCCATATCCTCGGTCTGGGCGAAGATGGCCTTGACGGGCTGCCCGCCGCAAGTCGTGACCTGCTGGATGCGGCGGAAATCATCATCGGCGGGCCGCGCCATCTGGCGCTGGCACAGGCGGGGTCGCGGGGTGTCGCCTGGCCGGTGCCGTTTTCCACCGCCCCGGTGCTGGCGGCGCGCGGGCGGCGCACCGTGGTTCTGGCCTCCGGCGATCCGTTCTGGCATGGCGCGGGCGGCAGCCTGATCCGCGACCTTGCGCCCGGAGAATGGGTCAGCCACCCCACGCCCTCGTCCTTTCAACTGGCCTGCAACCGGCTGGGCTGGCGCATGGAGGAGGTGCTTTGCCTCGGCCTTCACGCCGCGCCCTGCGCCCGGCTGCGACCGCTACTGACACGCGGCACCCGCGCGCTGGTCACCCTGCGCGACGGCGCGGCGGCGACCGGGCTCTGCGACTGGCTGACCGCCAACGGCCATCCCAACGCCCGTGTCACCCTGCTGGAAAGGCTTGGCGGCCCGCAAGAGCGTATCGGCCCTGCGCCGTCTGACGCCCCCGAAGCCCCCCTGCTGGCGGCCATCGAGGCGCACGACCCCGGCCTGCCCCGCACTCCCGGCCTGCCTGATACGCTGTTCCAAAGCGATGGCCAGATCACCAAAGCCCCGGTGCGGGCGCTGACGCTGGCCGCACTGGCGCCACGCGCGGGGGAACATCTGTGGGATCTGGGCGCAGGGTCCGGCTCGGTCTCGGTCGAGTGGTGCCTTGCCGGTGGCAGCGCCTCGGCGGTAGAGGCCCGCGCCGACCGGCTGCCGAACATCCGCGCCAATGCCGAAGCCTTCGGTCTGACCCATCGCCTGCACGCCCACCACGGCGACAGCGCCGAACGGATCGCAGACCTGCCGCGCCCCGATGCCGTGTTCATCGGCGGCGGGCTGACGCCCGATCTGCTGACACAGCTCTGGGCGCAATTGCCCGAGGGCACAAGGCTGGTGGCCAATGCGGTGACGCTGGAAACCGAGGCCACGCTTTACGCGGCCCATGCCACCCACGGCGGCAGCCTGCTGCGCATCGACCTTGCCCAAAGCGGCCGCCTTGGCGCCTTCCGCGACTGGCAGGCCGCCCGCCCCGTGGTACAATGGAGCGTCACCCGATGATCGTCGCCGGGATCGGATTGCGCAGTACGGCCACCGAGGCCGACCTCGCCGCCGCACTGGCACTGGCGCCTTGCACGCCCCAAGTGCTCGCCCTTCCCGAGGACAAGGCCGCACATCCCGCGCTGGCCGGGCGCGCGGTCATCGCCGTACCGCTGGCGGCCCTGCGCGCGCAGGCGACCGAAACCCCCTCGCCCCGCCAGCCCGCACGCTATGGGGCTGGCTCGGTCGCCGAGGCCGCCGCCCTTGCCGCCGCAGGCCCCGGCGCCCCCCTGATCTGCCCGCGTCTTGTTGCCCCCGGCGGGCGTGTGACGCTGGCCCTTGCCCAAGGAATCCCCGCATGACCGTCCATTTCATCGGCGCAGGCCCCGGCGCGGCCGACTTGATCACCCTGCGCGGCCGCGACCTGATCGCCGCCTGCCCGGTCTGTCTTTATGCGGGCAGTCTGGTGCCCGAGGCGCTGCTGAGCCATTGCCCCCCCGGCGCGCGGATCGTGAACACCGCACCGCTGAGCCTTGACCAGATCATGGCCGAGATCGCCACCGCCCATGCCGAAGGTCACGATGTCGCGCGGCTGCATTCGGGCGACCTGTCGGTCTGGTCGGCGATGGGGGAGCAGCTTCGCCGGTTGCGCGCCCTTGGCATCCCCTATGACGTGACGCCCGGCGTGCCCAGCTTCGCCGCTGCCGCTGCGGCTTTGGGCGCCGAACTCACCCTGCCGGGCGTCGCGCAATCGGTGGTGCTGACCCGCACCTCGGGCCGTGCCACCGCCATGCCCGAGGGCGAGGCGCTGGAAAACTTTGCCCGCACCGGTGCGACGCTGGCCATTCACCTTTCGGTACATGTGCTTGAAACCGTAGTGAAAACCCTTTCGCCGCATTACGGCAGCGATTGCCCGGTCGCCGTGGTCTGGCGCGCAAGCTGGCCCGACCAGCTCATCGTCCGCGCCACGCTTTCTACGCTGGAAACCGCTGTGGGGGCGGAGATGGAGCGCACGGCGCTGATCCTTGTCGGCCCCGCGCTGGCCGCCGAGGATTTCGGCGAAAGCCGCCTGTATGCCGGTGACTACGACCGCCGCTATCGCCCGGTCGGCACCCATCCGCGCTTTCCCGAAGGCCTGTAATGCTGCCGCCCGTTTCCCTGCCACCGGGTCTGATCATCTCGGCCCCCGCCTCGGGCACCGGCAAGACAACGGTGACGCTTGGGCTGCTGGCCGCATTCCGTGCCGCCGGGCTGGAGGTGCAGCCGTTCAAAAGCGGGCCCGATTACATCGACCCCGCCTTTCACACCGCCGCCTCGGGCCGGGTTTCTGTCAACCTTGATACCTGGGCCATGCCCGCGCCGCGCATCGGCGCGCTGCTGGCAGCGGCGACAGGGGCCGATCTGGTACTGGCCGAAGGCTCCATGGGCCTGTGTGACGGGGTGGCGGCAGCGGGCGAGACCGGCATCGGCGCCAGTGCCGATCTGGCAGAGTTGACGGGCTGGCCGGTCGTGCTGGTGATCGACACCTCCGGTCAGGCGCAAAGCGCTACCGCCACCGCGCTCGGGTTCCAGGCCATGCGTCCGGGGCTGACCATTGCCGGGGTGGTCCTGAACCGTGTGGCCTCCCCCCGGCACGAGGCACTGATCCGCGACGGGATGGCGGCACATGGTGTTGCGGTGCTCGGCGCCCTGCCGCGCCGCGCCACGATCGAACTGCCGGAACGTCATCTGGGGCTGGTGCAGGCGGGCGAGACCGCAGATCTGCACCGCATCCTTGACGAGGCCGGGGCGTTCATCGCCGCGCATTGTGATCTTGACGCGCTCCGCCATGCCGCCAGGACGACCCGCGTACGGCCCGGTACCGCCCGCCGCATGCCCCCCCCCGGCCAGCGCATCGCGCTGGCGCAGGATGCGGCGTTTTCCTTCACCTATCCGCATCTTCTGGCCGACTGGCGCGCACAGGGGGCCGAGATCCTGCCCTTCTCGCCGCTTGGCGACGAAGGCCCCGACGACAGCGCCACCACCTGCTGGCTGCCCGGCGGCTACCCCGAACTGCATGCAGGCGCGCTGGCGGCGGCAGAGCGTTTCCGCGCCCGCCTGACCGCCTTCGCCGCCACGCGCCCGGTGCATGGCGAATGCGGGGGCTATATGGCGATGGGCGCCGGTCTGGTCGATGCGAAGGGGCAGCGGCATCGCATGGCGGGGTTGCTGGGCCTTGAAACCTCGTATGAAAAGCGCAGGATGCACTTGGGCTATCGCCTTGCACGGCTGGAGGCCGCGATGCCCGGCATGGCCAAAGGCACAAGGCTGCGCGGGCATGAATTTCACTACTCGACCATCCTCGCGCAACCCGATATGCCGCTCGCCCAAGTCGAGGATGCCAACGGCACCGCCGTCCCGGAAACCGGATCGCGCCGGGGGCTGGCCAGCGGCACCTATTTCCACCTGATCGGAGAAGCGACATGACCGGCTTCGTCACCTTCGTATCCTCCGGCCCCGGCGACCCGGACCTGATGACCGTGAAGGCGGTGAAACGGCTCGGGGCCGCCGATGTGGTGCTGTATGACGATCTGTCCTCGGGGCCGATCCTCGATCTGGCGCGGGCCGACGCGGATCTGGTTTCGGTCGGCAAGCGCGCCGGGCGGCCCTCGGCCCGGCAGGAGCATGTGAACCGCCTGCTGGTCGACTATGCGCAGGCGGGTGCCCAGGTGGTGCGGCTGAAATCCGGCGATGCGGGCATCTTCGGGCGGCTGGAGGAAGAAATGACCGCGCTGCGCGACGCGGGCATCAGGTTTGAAATCGTGCCCGGCGTCACCTCGGCCTCGGCGGCGGCGGCGGCGGCGGCGATCCCGCTGACCCGGCGGCTGACCGCGCGGCGGGTGCAGTTCCTGACCGGCGCCGATGTGACAGGCGGCCTGCCCGAAACGCTGAACTGGCCCGCGCTGGCCGACCCCGGCGCGACAACGGTGATCTACATGGGCAAGCGCACCTTCCCCGAACTGGCCGCCGCGCTGATCGCCCATGGCCTGCCGCCCGAGACCCCCGCGCTGCTGGCCCATGGCGTCAGCACTGCCGAGGAACGGCTGGAACGCTTCACCGTCGCCAGCCTCGCCGCCCATCTGGATGGCACAGAATCCACCAGCCCGGCGCTGATCCTCTATGGACCGCTGGCGGAGGCGTGAGACCCTCGCTTCATCCACTACACGAGAAAGCAGGCGCAACAAATTGAAAAGGCGCGAACCTCTCCGGTTCGCGCCTTTCGTTTTCTGCGCCCGACAGCGGGTCAGCTACAGCCGCTGGTGCCGCCGCAGGTGTTGCACTTCATGCAGGTGCCGTTGCGGACCAGCGTGTAGTTGCCGCATTCGCCGCAGGGGTCGCCTTCGTAGCCCTGCATCTTCGCCTTGGTGCGCGCATCCAGCGAGACCGAGCCGGAGGCCAGCGCGGTCGTCGCGCCCATGGTGCCGGTGGCGCGGGTCGCGTCGGGCATCAGCATGTTGACCGCCGCCGGATCGCCGCCCAGCGCGGTGGCGCCCATGCCGCCTTGCAGCACCACAAGCTCTTTCGGCAGCCGCTTGCGCAGATAGCCGGTCGAGGAGATCTGCCGCAGCACCTCCAGCGATTTGGAGGCGGCGCTTTCGCTCACCGGCTCCAGATTGGTGTCGCGCTTGCCTTCGGCCACGCCGCCACCAAGCTCATCGAACGACGCTCCCTTGGGGGCGACATGGGCTAGATCGGTGCGGTCGAGATAGCTGACAGCCAGTTCGCGGAACACATAGTCCAGAATGGACGTCGCGTTCTTGATCGAGTCATTGCCCTGCACCATGCCCGCCGGTTCGAACTTGGTGAAGGTGAAGGCGTCAACAAACTCCTCCAGCGGTACGCCGTATTGCAGGCCAACCGAGACCGCGATGGCGAAGTTGTTCATCATCGCCCGGAAGCCCGCGCCTTCCTTGTGCATGTCGATGAAAATTTCGCCAAGGCTGCCGTCCTGATATTCGCCGGTGCGCAGATAGACCTTGTGGCCGCCCACAACCGCCTTCTGGGTATAGCCCTTGCGGCGTTCCGGCAGCTTTTCGCGGTGGCTGCGCACGATTTCCTTCACGACCACCTTTTCGATGATCTTCTCGGCCAGCACGATGGCCTTTTCCTGCGGGGTGCCGGTGGCGAGGATTTCCTCGACTTCCTCGTCATCCTCGACCAGCGCGGCAGCCAGCGGCTGCGACAGTTTCGATCCGTCGCGATAGAGCGCATTGGCCTTGATGCCAAGCGAATGCGACAGTTCATAAGCCGCCAGCGTTTCCTCGATCGAGGCCGAATTCGGCATGTTGATCGTCTTGGAAATCGCGCCCGAGATGAAGCTCTGCGCCGCCGCCATCATGGTGATGTGGCTTTCGACCGACAGGAAGCGCTTGCCCTTCTTGCCGCAGGGGTTGGCGCAATCGAAGACCGGCAGATGTTCGGCCCTGAGGAAGGGCGCGCCTTCCAGCGTCATGGTGCCGCAAACATGGTCATTGGCAGCGTCGATCTGCGCCTTGGTGAAGCCAAGGTGGCGCAGCAGGTCAAAGCCCGGATCGTTCAGCTTGTCGGCCGGGATGCCAAGGGTCTTCTGGCAGAACTCCTCGCCCAGCGTCCACTGGTTGAAGACAAAGCGGATGTCGAAGGCGGACGGCAGCGCCGCCTCGATCTTCTCGATCTCGCGCGGGCCGAAGCCGTGGCCGATCAGCGCGGTATGGTTGATGCCCGCGCAATTGCCGAGGCTGGCATGGCCCACGGCGTAAGCCACGATTTCCGCGATCTGACCCGAGGAATAGCCCAGCGTTTCCAGCGCCGCCGGAACCGACTGGTTGATGATCTTGAAATAGCCGCCGCCAGCCAGTTTCTTGAACTTCACCAGCGCGAAATCCGGCTCGATCCCGGTGGTATCGCAATCCATCACCAGACCGATGGTTCCGGTGGGGGCAATGACGGTGGTCTGGGCGTTGCGGTAGCCGTGCTTTTCACCAAGGCTCAGCGCCTCGTCCCAGGCCGATTTCGCCAGCGTCACCAGTTCAGCATCCGGGCAGTTGGCGGCATCCAGCGCCACGGGCGAGACGTTCACCGCCTCATAGCCCGAGACATGGCCATAGGCCGCGCGGCGGTGGTTGCGGATGACGCGCAGCATATGCGCGGCATTGCGGCTGTAGCCCGCGAAAGCCCCCAGCTCGCCCGCCATTTCGGCGCTGGTGGCGTAAGTCACGCCGGTCATCAGCGCGGTCAGCGCCCCACAGAGCGCGCGGCCCTCGGTCGAGTCGTAGCCCAGACCCATGTTCATCAAGAGACCGCCGATATTGGCATAGCCAAGGCCCAGCGTGCGGAAATCATAGGACAGTTGCGCGATTTCCTTCGACGGGAACTGCGCCATCATCACGCTGATTTCCAGCGTCACGGTCCAGAGGCGCGTCGCATGCATATAGGCGGTCGCGTCGAACCGACCCTCGCTGAAGAAGGTCAACAGGTTCATCGAGGCAAGGTTGCAGGCCGTGTCATCGAGGAACATGTATTCCGAACAGGGGTTCGAGCCGCGGATCGGGCCATCTTCCGGGCAGGTGTGCCAGGCGTTGACGGTATCGTGGAACTGGATGCCCGGATCGGCGCAGGCCCATGCGGCATGGCCGACCTGATCCCAAAGCTCGCGCGCTTTCACCGTCTTGGCGGTCTTGCCATCGGTGCGGCGCACCAGCGCCCAGTCGGCATCGTCCTTCACCGCTTGCAGGAAGGCATCGGTGACGCGGACCGAGTTGTTGGAGTTCTGGCCGGAGACCGAGATATAGGCTTCCGAATCCCAATCGGTGTCATAGGTCGGGAATTCGATGCTGTCGAAACCCTGCCGCGCATATTGCAGCACGCGGTTGATATAGGTTTCCGGGATCATCGCCTTCTTGGCGGCACGGATCGCGGTTTTCAGCGCCTCGTTTTTGGTGGCATCGCAGGCGTCGGTCACACTGCCGTCCCAGCCACGGATTGCGGCGAAGATCGCGTTCAGGTGCTGTTCGTGCATCTTGGAGCCGGCCACGAGGCTGGCGACCTTCTGCTCTTCGATGACTTTCCAGTTGATGAATTCCTCAATGTCCGGGTGATCCATGTCGCAGATCACCATTTTGGCGGCGCGGCGCGTGGTGCCGCCCGATTTGATGGCGCCCGCCGCGCGGTCCCCGATCTTGAGGAAGCCCATCAGGCCCGACGACTTGCCGCCGCCCGACAGTTTCTCACCCTCGCCGCGCAGCGACGAGAAGTTGGTGCCGGTGCCCGAGCCGTATTTGAACAGACGCGCCTCGCGGACCCAGAGGTCCATGATGCCGCCCTCGTTCACCAGATCATCGCTGACCGACTGGATGAAGCAGGCATGGGGCTGCGGATGTTCATAGGCGCTGTCCGAGCGGGTCAGTTTGCCGGATTTGTAATCGACATAGAAATGGCCCTGGCCGGGGCCGTCGATGCCATAGGCCCAGTGCAGGCCGGTGTTGAACCACTGGGGCGAGTTCGGCGCCGCCATCTGGCGGGCCAGCATGAAGCGCATTTCATCATAATAGGCGCGGGCATCGGATTCAGAGGTGAAATAGCCGCCCTTCCAGCCCCAGTAGGCCCAGGCGCCCGCCAGACGATCGAAGACCTGCTTGGCCGAGGTCTCGCCACCGAAACGGGCGTCTTCGGGCAGTGCGGCCAGCGCCTCGGAATCGGGAACCGAGCGCCACAGGAATTCGGGCACGCCCTTTTCCTTCACGCGCTTCAGGATCGCCGGAACCCCGGCCTTACGGAAGTATTTCTGCGCCAGAACGTCCGAGGCAACCTGGCTCCAGCCCTCCGGAACCTCGACCGCCTCATTGCGGAACACCACCTTGCCATCCGGGTTGCGGATTTCAGAGGTGGTGGTCGAGAAGGACATGGCGCCGTATGCGCCGGTGGTTTCCGTCGTGAACTTCCGCTCGATCTTCATTGGCCCCGCCGTCCTTTGTCACATCTGCATCTGGCGGGTTTCCCGCCGGTTATCATTGTGCGGCATCGCATCGGGCCG
This sequence comes from Gemmobacter caeni, assembly GCF_003054195.1. Lineage (GTDB taxonomy): Bacteria > Pseudomonadota > Alphaproteobacteria > Rhodobacterales > Rhodobacteraceae > Gemmobacter > Gemmobacter caeni. Next base: position 28,419 of record NZ_QBKP01000019.1, on the reverse strand, counting down.
GACGCAAAGAGGGCCAGCCTTCCGGTTTGGCGGAAGGGCGCGCGGGCATGGCCTCGCGCATCTTGTGGCATTTTCCTCAGAGCGGCCCCGCTGACACCAGATTTGGTGTCTCATGACGCTGCGACGACAAATTGTCGGAAATCCCGGGGTCGATCAACGGAAAAATCAGCCGCCGGGGCCGCTAATTTGTGTTGACGGGAAATTTACCCACAACGGATAGATGCGCGCGGCGACTCAGCCTGCTGTGGATGAAACAGGGGATGGCTTGCGGATGATCCGGGGCGGGACGGTGAAAAGCCCGGAAATCCGGCAGGTTCCCGGCGGGTTCTGCCGGGGCACCTGAACTGTGGAAAACTTTCCCTTACCCAGCGTCACCCGATATCAGGCCCCCAAAGACGCCTGCCGCCGCGTCATGCGGGTGTGACCTGACTGCGACACCCTGCCCGACCTGCCCGCGGCTCAGGTGCGGCGGTTGACGAGGATGATTCCCGCCGCGACCAGTGCGGCCGATCCCAGAATCGACGGCCCCAGATGCTCTCCCATCAGGGCCCAGCCGAACAGCAGGCTCAGCACCGGGGTGAGGAAGGAGAAGCTCGCCACCGTGGCGGCGGAATAGCGCGACAGCAGCCAGAGCCAGGTGATGAAGCCGCCCGCCACCACGACCGCCGCCTGCAACACCAGCAACAGCCAGTGTTCGGGCCGGATCTCGCGGATCAGCGGCCCGAAGGCCGGGGAGATGATGAGCAAAAGCGGCGCCGAGACCGCGACCATCCACAGAAGCTGCGTCTCCGGTCCGACAGCGGCAAGGCGCGGCCTGCGGGCCAGAAAGGCCGTGGCAGCCCAGCCGATCGCCCCGCCCAGTGCGAAGAGATCCCCCGCAAGACTGCCCTGCCCGCCGCTGCCCGTCCGGTCCAGAATGGCCCAGGCCGTGCCCGCGAAGGCCAGCACGAGGCCGACCCCGCGCAGCGGGCTGAGCCGCTCTCCCGGCAGGCCGAAATGGGCGGCAAGGCCCAGCCAGACCGGCATAGAGTAGAAGATGATGACCGCGCGGCTGATGGTCGTGAGGTCCAGCGCCACAAAGAGGCACAGGAACTCCAGCGCGAAGACCGCGCCGATCAGCAGGCCCGGCAGCAACGTGCCGGGCGTGTAGCGCGGAGGCTTGCCGCGCCAGATCATCCAGCCCGCAACGAAAGGCACCGCCAGCGCGGACCTCAGCCCGGCAAAGAATACCGGCTGCAAGCCCTGGTTGGTCAGCTTCACGACGACCTGGTTCACCGCAAGCAGCAGCGAGATGCCCAGCAGGATCGCCAGCCCCTGCCCGTCCAGCCTTCTCTTTTCCATCGGCCCGTCTCCTGTGCCCGCCGCGCCAGTGGTGGCGGGCGGCGCGGGCGGATGCAAGGCCCTTCCTTTGCCACTTTGGCACTGGAGACTGCCGTGGCCTTCCCCTACAGATCGACGGGACGGCTTCTGGCCGGGAGAAACCGGAAAGGGCCTGCGATGACCGATACCCGCGACAACCTGCGCGGCATCCTTCTGATGGTCGCGGCCATGGCGGGTTTCGCCATCGAGGACATGTTTATCAAATGGGCGGCGGCGGGGCTGCCGACCGGGCAGATCATGCTGATGCTCGGCACCTCCGGCGGGCTGGTCTTTGGCCTTTTCGCACGGTTCCGGGGGGAGCCCATCTTTACCCGCCGCCTCTGGCATCCCGCCGTGGTGCTGCGCAATCTGGGCGAGATGACCGGCACGCTGGGCTTTGTCACCGCGCTTGCACTGACGCCCCTCACCACCGCCACCGCGATCTTTCAGGCCACCCCGCTGGCGGTGACGCTGGGGGCGGCGCTGTTTCTGGGGGAAAAGGTCGGCTGGCGGCGGTGGAGCGCCATTCTGGTGGGTTTTGTCGGCGTGATGATCATCATCCGGCCGGGGTTCGAGGGCTTCCGCCTCGCCTCGCTCTGGTCGGTGCTGGCCGTGGTCGGTCTGTCCGTGCGCGATCTGGCGACACGCCGCATTCCCGCCGATATCAGCACGGCGCAGATTTCGGCCTGGGGCTTCATGACGCTGATCCTGCTGGGCCCGATGATGCTGGCGGTCACGGGCGGCGCGCGGATGCCCGCACCTGCGGAAGCCGGTTACATGCTGGGGGCACTGGCCTTCGGCATCGCCGCCTACTGGGCCATCGTGCAGGCGATGCGACTGGGTGAAGTGTCGGTCATCACCCCCTTCCGCTATTCCCGGCTGGTCTTCGCGCTGATCGTCGGCATCTTGGTCTTCGCCGAAAGCCCCGACCTGCCGACCCTTGCCGGGGCCGCGCTGATTATCGGATCGGGGCTTTATGCCTTTGCACGCGAGCGTTTGCGCAAACGATCCCTTCCCACACCGGGCGACGCGCGCTAAAGACGCGGCCGAGAGCACCGCTTCCCCACAAAGGAACTCGCCATGAGCACGATCATCGACATTCACGCCCGCGAAATCCTCGACAGCCGCGGCAATCCCACGATTGAAGTGGACGTGACGCTGGAAAGCGGCGCAATGGGCCGCGCGGCGGTGCCCTCGGGCGCCTCGACCGGCGCGCATGAAGCCGTCGAAAAGCGCGACGGCGACAAGTCGCGCTATATGGGCAAGGGTGTGCTGGAGGCGGTGGCCGCCGTCAACGGCGAGATCGCCGAAGAACTGATCGGGTTCGACGCGACCGAACAGGTCGGCATCGACCGCACCATGATCGAACTGGACGGCACCCCGAACAAGGGCCGCCTTGGCGCCAATGCCATTCTGGGTGTCTCGCTGGCCGTCGCGAAAGCCGCCGCCGAATATACCGCGCAGCCGCTGTTCCGCTATGTCGGCGGCACCTCTGCCCGCGTGCTGCCGGTTCCGATGATGAACATCATCAACGGCGGCGAACATGCCGACAACCCGATCGACATTCAGGAATTCATGATCATGCCGGTCGCCGCCGCGAATATCCGCGAAGCGGTGCGCATGGGCTCGGAAGTCTTCCATACGCTGAAGAAAGAGCTGTCGGCGGCGGGCCTCTCGACCGGCATCGGAGACGAGGGCGGCTTTGCTCCGAACCTGTCCTCCACCCGCGTCGCGCTGGATTTCATCCTGAAATCCATCGAAAAGGCTGGCTACAAGCCCGGCGAGGACATCTATCTGGCCCTCGACTGCGCCTCGACCGAATATTTCCGGGGTGGCAAGTATGAGATGAAGGGCGAGGGTCTGTCGCTGACCTCGGCTGAGAATGTCGACTATCTGGCGAAGCTTTGCGCCGATTATCCGATCATCTCGATCGAGGATGGCTGCGCCGAGGATGACTGGGACGGCTGGAAACTGCTGACCGAGACGCTGGGCAACAAGGTGCAGTTGGTGGGCGACGACCTGTTCGTCACCAACCCGCGCCGTCTGGCCGAAGGCATCGCCAAGGGCGTGGCGAACTCGATGCTGGTGAAGGTGAACCAGATCGGTTCGCTGACCGAGACGCTGCAGGCCGTCGATATGGCGCATCGCGCGCGCTACACCAACGTCATGTCGCACCGTTCGGGCGAAACCGAGGACAGCACCATCGCCGACCTCGCCGTGGCCACCAACTGCGGGCAGATCAAGACCGGCAGCCTCGCGCGGTCGGACCGGCTGGCGAAATACAACCAGCTGATCCGTATCGAGGAAATGCTGGGCGAAGTCGCCGAATACGCGGGCCGCAGCATCCTGAAGGGCTGAGCCACTTCTGCCGGAAATAGCAAACGGGCGCCCTGCGGGGCGCCCGTTTCGTTTTGCTGCTTGCCCCGCTCAATGCGCCAGCATTTCGGCCACGATCTGCGATTCCGTCAGATCGGCGGGGTAATAGGTGGGCCAGTTGGTCAATTCCTCCAGCAGCGCCGCGCGATCATTGCCCCAGTAAAGGTGATAATGCCCCGCCTTCACCGGCGCGATGGCATGGTCGCTGAACTGGATGAAGGCCGGCGCCCCGGCATCGCCCGCCACTTTGCGGAAGACATAGCGCACACCGCGATTGCCCTTCTCATAGGTCAGGATTTCATAGCCGTCATCGGCATAGCTGCCCGACACCGTGCCCGCTGCGCTGTGAAAGCTCACCTTGTCGCCATGAATCTCGATCCGATCCACGTCGGTCCTGTATCCGGTCTCGTAATAGGCGCGGTAGTCAGCGGCGGTCTTTTCACCGTGTTCGGCCTTGTGCTGCATCACCGGGTCCAGCGCCCCGCCCATCAGCAACGGATAGACCGATTGCCAGTCACCTTCCCAGTCGGACAGTGCCCTTGCGGCAATCTGGCTGTCTTCGAAATAGCCCTTGTAGACGGCATCATCCGCCGCATGCGCATGCGCGTGGCCGTGGTCATGGGGGGCCTTCTGCTGCGCAACCGCGGGCGCGGCCAGCGCCAGTATCGCCAGGCTGGCGAATGCCCCGATCCGGGTCATTGAGTGTTTCCGCATGTCCTGTTCCTTCATTCCGGGCTGTCTTCTGGTCTTCAGTCGAGTCGCGTATTGATATGTTATCTTATAACAAATCCTGCTTGAGATACCCGCCTCCAACAGACAGCGCAACCCCATGCAACGGTTTCCTTCCGCCCCTTGCCGTGGCACAACGGGCCATGGCGCGCCTTATCCTTCTGAACAAACCCTACGACGTGATGTGTCAGTTCTCCGGCGATGGCAGTCGGGCGACGCTGGCGGATCTGGTGCCGGTGGCGGGGGTTTACCCGGCCGGGCGGCTGGATCGCGACAGCGAGGGGCTGGTCCTGCTGACCGATGATGGGCGGTTGCAGGCGCGGATCGCCGATCCGGCGCATCGCATGGCCAAGACCTATCTCGCGCAGGTCGAGGGCGTGCCGGACGAACCCGCGCTGGCTGCCCTGCGCGCGGGCGTCACGCTGAATGACGGGCCGACCCGCCCGGCTGCGGCGCGGGCAATTGCGGCGCCGGACTGGCTCTGGCCCCGCGTGCCGCCGATCCGCGAACGGAAATCGGTGCCCGACGCCTGGATCGAGCTGACGCTGCGCGAGGGCCGGAACCGCCAGGTGCGCCGGATGACCGCCGCCGTGGGCCTGCCGACGCTGCGCCTGATCCGCTGGGCGGTCGGCGACTGGAGCATTGAGGACCTCGCCCCCGGCGAATGGCGTGAGGTCGAGGTGCCGATGCCCGCCGCCCCCTACCGCAAGCCGCATCCGAAAGGCCCCCGCCATGACCGAAGCGCAACGCCTCATCGCCGCCCTCGGGCTTGAGCCTCACCCCGAAGGCGGGTGGTATCGGCAGACTTGGGTCGACGACTCCAGCTCCGGCCGGCCCAGCGGCACCGCCATTCATTTCCTGCTGCAAGCGGACGAGCGCAGCCACTGGCACCGGGTGGACGCAGCGGAGATCTGGCACTGGCATGCCGGGGCACCGCTGATCCTGTCGCTGGCAGAAACCACCGAAGGACCGGCGCGCGACATCCGGCTGGGGCCGGATGTGCTGGCGGGCGAGGCGCCGCAGGTCATCGTGCCCGCCCATCACTGGCAGGCGGCAGCCCCGACCGGCGACTGGACGCTGGTGTCCTGCACCGTCTCGCCCGGTTTCCGGTTCGAAGGCTTCACGCTGGCCCCGCCCGGCTTCGATATTCCGCGAGCCTGAGCGCAATTGTGCCGGTGACAAGTTCGTCATGGTGACGGACCTGCCGAAGTTCTAGGCAGGAAGCATGAACACCGATACCGACTCGCCGCGCGGCCTTGCCTTCGCTCTGGGCGCCTACATGCTGTGGGGCGTCCTGCCCATCTACATGAAGGCGCTGTCTCATGTGCCCGCCGCAGAGGTGCTGGCGCATCGGGTGATCTGGTCGGTGCCGGTGGCGGGTGCCGTACTGATCTGGCTGGGCCGCACGGCGGATCTGACCGCCGCGCTGCGCAGCCCGCGTATGCTGGCGATGGGCGGGCTGACCGCCACGATCATCTCGATCAACTGGGGCATCTATATCTGGGCGATCCAGAACGGGCATACGCTGGATGCGGCACTTGGCTATTACATCAACCCGCTGGTGACCGTCTTTCTTGGCGCCGCGACGCTGGGCGAGCGGCTGAACCGCTGGCAGACGGCGGCGCTGGCGCTGGCAGCCTGCGCGGTGGCGGTGCTGACGTGGGAGGCCGGACGCCTGCCCCTGCTTGCGCTGAGCCTGACCGCGAGCTGGGCCGCCTATGCCTGGTTCAAGAAACAGCTGCCCATCGGTCCCAATCAGGGTTTCATGCTGGAGGTGGTGCTGCTGTCGCCCTTCGCCCTGGCCTGGATCGTCTGGCTGGCGATCACCGGACAGGGCCACTTCGCCAGCGGCGATCTGACGAACTCACTGATGCTGGCCTCGGCCGGGCTGGTAACGGCAGTTCCGCTGATCCTTTACGCCAACGGGGCCAAGCTTCTGCGGCTGACGACCATCGGCATCCTGCAATATGTCAGCCCGACGATGATCTTCCTTGTTGCGGTCTTCCTGTTTCACGAACCGTTCAGCACCGCCAAGGCCGTGGCTTTCCCGATGATCTGGGCGGCGCTGGCAGTCTATACTTTCGGAATGATGCGCGCGCGGCGCGCGCTGGCCTGAGAAACAGGCCTAGGCACCGGGCCGCGAGATGCGGCCTCCGCCCACCAGCGCCGGAACGCCCGTAGTGGCAGGCCCCGAGGTCGGCAGCCCGCGCGCCACCCGCACGGCAAGGTAGGCGAAAGCCTGCGCCTCCAGCATGTCACCGTCCAGACCCGCGGCCTCGACCGGCTCGACCACGCAACCGGGCATCAGCTCGGCCAGATAGGCCATCAGCGTGGCATTGTGCCGCCCGCCTCCACCAACCAGAAGGCGCGTCACCGGCCGGGGGAAATGTTCGGCCCCGCGCGCAACCGCCGCTGCCGCCGCGCGGGTCAGCGTGGCCACCGCATCGGCGTCGGGCAGCTCCGCCACAGCCGAGATCAGATCGTGGAAATCGTTTCGGTCCAGAGACTTGGGCGGCATTCGCAGGAAGTAGCGATGCGCAAGGAAGCCATCGACAATCTGCCGCTGCCAGCGACCGGAGGCAGCGAGCACACCGCCCTCGTCGCGCGGCTGGCCGGTGCGGGCCTGCACCAGATCGTCAATCGGTGCATTGGCCGGGCCGGTATCGAAGGCGAGACAGGCACCCTCCGCCTCCGGCCCCGGCTGCGCGGGGTCAACCCATGTGACATTGCCGACCCCCCCGAGGTTCAGGAAGGCCAGCGGCTCGGTCGCGCCGATATGACGGGCCAGCGCGAAATGGAAGAAAGGCACCAGCGGCGCCCCCTGCCCGCCCAAAGCCACATCGGCGCTGCGGAAATCCCAGACCACCGGCACACCCAATACCTCGGCCAGTACGGCGCCATCACCGGCCTGATGCGTGCCCAGACCACCCGGATCATGCGCCAGCGTCTGCCCGTGAAACCCCACCAGCGCCGCCGATCCGAACTGGCTGAGCAATTCGGCATGGGCGGTTTCCACCACCTCGGCCGCAGGCTCCACTTCGGCCGCACCGGGCCAGAGGCCAAGGGCCGCACGGATCACCGCGCGTTCGTCCTCGTCATAGGGGCGATAGCCGCTTTCGCCAAAGTCGAGAATGCGTTCGCCATCCGTCAGCACCAGCGCCGCATCGACGCCATCCAGCGACGTGCCCGACATCGCCCCCAATGCCCAGACCGGCCCCGCCTTCAACATGGCTTCCCCTTGTTCGCCTGCACCGCTATACCGCGTCACGGCGTCATAAAACACGAGAGTCCGATGACCTACCACCCGAAATCCGACTTCATGCGCGTGATGATCGAGCGCGGCTATCTCGCCGACTGCACCGATTATCAGGGCCTGGACGAAGCCCTGGTCAAGGGGGTGGTGCCTGCCTATATCGGCTATGACGCCACGGCGGCCTCGCTGCATGTCGGCCACCTGCTGAACATCATGATGCTGCGCTGGCTGCAAAAGACCGGGCACAAGCCGATCACGCTGATGGGCGGCGGCACCACCAAGGTGGGCGACCCCTCGTTCCGCGCCGATGAACGCCCGCTGCTGACCCCCGAAAAGATCGACGAGAACATCGCCGGGATGAAGCAGGTCTTTGCCCGCTATCTGGATTATTCCGATGCGCCGGGCGGCACCATCATGCTCAACAATGCCGAGTGGCTGGACCACCTGAACTACCTCGATTTCCTGCGCGACATCGGGCGGCATTTCAGCGTGAACCGGATGCTGAGCTTTGAATCAGTGAAATCGCGGCTGGACCGGGAACAATCGCTGTCATTCCTCGAATTCAACTACATGATCCTGCAAGCCTATGATTTTCTGGAACTGAACCGCCGCTACGGCTGTCTGTTGCAGATGGGCGGGTCGGATCAGTGGGGCAATATCGTCAATGGCATCGACCTGACGCGCCGCGTGCTGGATCAGGAGATCTATGGCCTGACCTCGCCGCTGCTAACCACCTCGGACGGCAAGAAGATGGGCAAGTCGGCCTCCGGCGCGGTCTGGCTGCGCGGCGACATGCTGAGCCCTTACGAATTCTGGCAGTTCTGGCGCAACACCACCGATGCCGATGTGGGCCGCTTCCTGAAGCTTTACACCGATCTTCCGGTGGAAGAATGCACCCGTCTGGGCGCGCTGGCCGGATCGGAAATCAACGCCGCCAAAATCATCCTCGCCAATGAGGTGACAACGCTGCTGCATGGGGCAGAGGCTGCACAAGCCGCCGAAGCCACCGCGCGCCAAGTGTTTGAAAAGGGTGGTATCGGGGCCGATCTGCCGACGGTGGCACTGAATGTCACGGATCTGGCGGATGGCATCACCGCAGCGCAGCTTTTCGTGCGTGCGGGGCTTGCGCCTTCGGGGAAAGAGGCCAAGCGCCTGATCGCCGAGGGCGGCGCCCGTGTGAATGACGATCCGGTGCTGGATGCGGGCCACAAGTTCCATGCGGCCGATTTCGCCGAGCCGCTGAAGCTGACCGCCGGCAAGAAGCGTCACGCGCTGGTGACGTTCAGCTGAGCTGCCAAAGGCCCTGCCCCGAAGATTTCGGGACAGGGCAAATCTTTCTCAGACCAGAAGCTGATCGACGACCGCTTCCACCTGCGCGACAGTCAGGTTGATATTGTCGAGAATGATGGTGCCGCCATCCAGTTTCAGGATCGTATCGCCCCTGGCGTGCGAAACCGTGTAATCGCCCTCGATCACCAGCCTGTCCTGCACCCGCTGGAAGCTGGAAACCACGTCGCGTCCGAAATTGCCGGTGAACACGAAATGATCCGCTCCCGCATCGCCGGTCAGACGGTCATTCCCCGCGCCGCCGTTGAGCGTGTCATTGCCGGTGCCGCCAAACAGGATGTCCTTCCCGAAACCACCGGAAATGGAATCGTTGTCGTTGTTGCCATAGAGCCGGTCGGCGCCGCGCCCGCCGTCAATGGTATCCGCGCCGGTTCCGCCCGTAATGCTGTCGTTGCCACCAAGATCGCCGCCCAGCAGGTCGTTGCCGGTCCCGCCGTCAATCGTGTCGTTGCCCTTGCTGTCATAGATCACATCGTTGCCGCCACCGGCGAGGATGCGATCATTGCCCAGCCCGCCCTGAGCGGAATCCGCCCCGGCAAGCAGTTTGAGCGTCAGCGGCGCGACCATATGGAAGGTGCTGGTGTCGGAAAGATAGAACTCGTCCGCCTTGGCCGTGCCCTTGATCGTCCATTCCATATTGGCAATGGCGGTGCGCAGGCTGGACGCGTTGGCGAAGGCGCCCCCTTCCTCGGTGTCGATCACCAGCCCGAGGTTGCTGATGCTGCCCAGCGCCTTGAGCGTGGAGGGCACGAGAAAGCGAATGGACTGGAGCGTGCCACCCGTCAGGTCGCTGAGGATATCCGCTTCCGACGTCCAGGAAAGATCCGTCCCCGCGAACACCACCCGGATGTTCTGGTTCTCGACCACGATACGGTCGGCGGAGGCGGCTGTGATTGTAAGACCTTGATAAACCGATGACAAATACGCACCAAACTGGGCAAGCCCTGAAATTCCCTGCATCACAGGCATGTCTAATCCTTTCCAGAAAGACTTGGCCCGCAGCCTATGGCTGCGGGCCTGATTTCGTCAACGATTCCTGTGGTGTCACTCCTGGACGGTGACTTTCACCATGCGGTCGGGGGTGCTGACCGAACCGTTCGGCCCGTCACCCTTGCGGATCGCATCCACCACATCCATGCCCGAGATCACCCGGCCGACGACTGTATATTGCCCGTCCAGATGCGGCGCCGGGGCGAACATGATGAAGAACTGGCTGTTGGCCGAATTCGGGTCCATCGACCGCGCCATGCCGACAACGCCGCGATCAAACGGCACCGACGAGAACTCGGCCGGAAGGTCCGGCAGGTTCGAGCCGCCCATACCCGCCTGTGCGCTGCCACCGTTCTTGCCGAACTGCACGTCGCCGGTCTGCGCCATGAAGCCGTCAATGACGCGGTGGAAGACCACATCGTCATATTCGCCCGCTTTGGCCAGCGCCACGATCTGCGCCACATGCTTGGGCGCCACATCGGACAGCAGGTCCACCACGATCTCGCCCTTGGCCTGGCCATCGACGTCGATCACGAGGTTCGGGCCCGGCCCGTCGGTTTCGGCCAGAACGGGGGTGGCGGCCAGCAGCAGGGCCGCAATCAGGGCCTTAGGCGACATCGGCAGCCACCACGACCTTGATCATGCGGTCCGGGTTGGCCGGCGGCTCGCCACGCATGATCTTGTCGACATGTTCCATCCCCGAGATGACCCGGCCGTAAACGGTATACTGGCCGTTCAGGAAATGGTTGTCCTTGAAGTTGATGAAGAACTGGCTGTTGGCCGAATTCGGGTTCTGCGACCGTGCCGCGCCCAGCGTGCCCCGGTCATGCGGGAGCTTCGAAAACTCGGCCGGAAGGTCCGGAAGGTCCGAACCACCCGTCCCGGCGCGGCGCAGGTTGAAGTTGTTTTCCATATTGCCGTTTTCCACATCGCCCGACTGGGCCATGAAGCCCTCGATCACACGGTGGAAGCAGACGTTGTCATAGGCACCGGCGCGGGCCAGTTCCTTCATGCGCTCGCTGTGCTTCGGCGCGACATCGGGCAGCAGTGCGATCACCACGTCGCCGTCCTTCAGCGTCATGATGATGGTGTTTTCCGGGTCTTTGATCTCGGCCATCTCGGTCGGTCTCCTTCTATCCGGGGCGCAAGGTAATGGCGCGGGCGCGCAAGGGAAAGGGCAAACCCGCGTGATCGGTTGACGCGGCGCACGCTTCGGCGGAAAGAAGGGCAACCGCTTGCGAGGAGGCTCTGATGGCTTGGAAGACACTCGACGACATGGATCTGGCCGGCAAGACCGTGCTGACCCGCGTGGACATCAACGTGCCGATGGAGAACGGCGTGGTGACCGACGCGACCCGGATCGAGAAGATCGTGCCCACGGTGAAGGATATTCAGGCCCGGGGTGGCAAGGTCGTTCTGCTGGCGCATTTTGACCGGCCCAAGGGCAAGGTCGTGCCGGAAATGAGCCTTGGCCATGTGCAGGAGGCACTGGCGCAGGCTCTGGGTTGCAAGGTGGTCTTTGGCGCCGATTGCATGGGCGATGTGGCGAAGGCTGCCATTGCTGCCGCCAGCCCCGCCGATGTAGTGCTGCTGGAGAACACCCGTTTCCACGCCGGCGAGGAAAAGAATGACGCCGATCTGGCCAGGGCCATGGCGGAACTGGGCGATGTCTATGTGAACGACGCTTTTTCCGCCGCGCACCGGGCGCATGCCTCCACCGCCGGGATCGCGCATCTGCTGCCTTCCGCCGCGGGCCGGTTGATGGAGGCGGAGCTGCGCGCGCTTGAATCCGCGCTTGGCAAGCCGGTGCGGCCGGTGGTCGCGGTGGTGGGCGGTGCCAAGGTGTCGACCAAGCTTGACCTGCTGGGCAACCTTGTCTCGAAGGTCGATCATCTGGTGATCGGCGGCGGCATGGCCAATACCTTCCTCGTGGCCAAGGGCACCGAGGTCGGCAAGAGCCTCGCCGAACGCGACATGGCCGAGACCGCCCGCGCCATCATGGCCAAGGCCGGGGCGACGGGCTGCACCATCCACCTGCCGCTGGACGTGGTGGTCGCACGCGAATTCAAGGCGGGTGCCGCGAATGAAACCGTCGCGACCGATGCCTGCCCGGCCGATGCGATGATCCTCGACGCGGGCCCCGCGACGGTGGCGGCGCTGGAGACCGTGTTCGCGGATACGAAGACGCTGATCTGGAACGGCCCGCTGGGCGCCTTTGAAATCGAGCCTTTCGATGCCGCGACCAATGCCGCTGCGCGTTCGGTGGCCGCGCTGACAAAGGCGGGCAAGCTGGTGTCGGTGGCCGGGGGCGGCGATACGGTGGCGGCGCTGAACAAGGCGGGGGCTGCGGGCGACTTCAGCTTCATCTCCACCGCCGGGGGCGCCTTCCTCGAATGGATGGAGGGCAAGGAGCTGCCCGGCGTCGCCGCCCTGATGTGACGCCTCCGCCACCTCCCCTGCTCAGGTGATTGACAGGATCGGGGTGACTGCGCCAGCACTGCATACAGGCCCTGCCGGAGACCGGCGGGGCCTTTTTCGAATCCATATTCAAGGCATCGCCATGGCGCTTACGGGCTTCCCCAATTTCCCCACCTTTCCAAATGTCTGGCAGGGCACTGACCGCAACGAAAAGAAGAACGGCACCAAGGGTGTCGATCAGTATTTCGGCATGGATGGCAACGACACGCTGTATGGCGCGGGCGGCAATGACATCCTTGACGGCAACCGTGGCAACGACAAGCTTTATGGCGGTGCGGGGCACGACACGCTGACCATTCTGGGGTCGGATACGCTCAGCGGCGGCACGGGTTTCGACTTCTTCGAAGTGGTGGGCATCAAATATGACATGCGGCTGCCCTCGAACAGCTCGGTCATCACCGACTTCACCGCGAAAGGCGCCAGTCACGACATCCTGCAACTGGCGAATTTCAACTTCAAATGGAAGGATCGCGATGCCGACCTGTCGGACGGTTTCTCGTTCCAGCGCAAGGGCAAGGATACACTGATCACCGCCGAGGATGCGGGCGGCAATGTCTACAAAATCCTTGTGAAGAACGTGCTGCCCGGCGCGCTGACCACCAAGAATGTGCAGCTGATCGACAAACCGGACTTCGGCCTGGCCGCCGCGACCGAGGCTGGCGAGGACTGGACGGGAACCCGCAAGGCTGACAACCACCGGGGGGGCGCGGGGAATGATTTCATCATGGGGCGCGGCGGCAATGACACGCTGCTCGGGATGGGTGGCGACGATTCGCTGAATGGCGAAAAGGGCGCCGATCTGCTGCGCGGCGGGCGCGGCGACGACCGGCTGTATGTTTCGGGCGGGGACAATGCCTATGGCGGCGCCGGGTCCGACATGTTTGTCTTTGCCTCGCATGACCAGCTTCCCACCATGACCGATGCGGGCACCGGCCATGTCCGTGACTTCGACGCGGCCAAAGACCGTGTGGAACTGACCATGTTCGGACTGGACTGGGAGGGCCGCGACGCCGGGCTGGAAGACGGCTGGCAGCTGCGCAAGGTGTCGAATGGCTGGAGGGTGGATATTGCCGACGGGGATGCGGGCCGCATCTCTTTCGTGCTCCACACCACCGCCGAAGCGCTGGACGAAACCCATTTCGTCTTCGGTTTCGCCTGAAAGCAAACGGCCCGCCGGATCGGCGGGCCGATCAATCCGGTGCCGGTGGGCTCAGCCCAGCGGCATCTCGTCGCCAAGCATACGCAGCCGGTCAGCCAGCGTATCCAGATCGGTCCAGTTCAGCACGCGGATGGAATCGCGCCCAAAGTCGATGACGACATCGCCGCCCCGAACCTCGGCATAGGTATCCAGCAGGTCGCGTGCATTCTCCATCCCTTCCCAGCGCACCGCTGCGATGTAGATGGAATCATCGGCCGTCATATCGCCGATCACGTCCTGGCCGTTATGGGTGCCGAAGACGAAGGAATCCGCCCCGGCCCCGCCGCGCAGGCGGTCATTGCCGCGCCCGCCGTCCAGCACATCATCGCCCCCATTGCCCATCAGCATATCGCTGCCCCTGCCGCCCGACAGCGTATCGGCCCCGAAGCCGCCCGACAGCGTATCGTTGCCCGCATCGCCGCGAAGGTTGTCGAGACCGGCATTGCCCTGAATCAGATCATGGCCGAACCCGCCATGCAGCGAGTCATTGCCCTGAAGGCCGCGAAGGGTGTCATCACCGGCGAAACCGCGCAGGACATCGCGGAAGCCCGATCCGGTCATCGCGTCACCATCCGCAAACAGGAAGCGGAAAGCATCGAGACCGTTCGACCCGTCCAGCGCATCAACCAGATCCGCAGCAGACAGTTCAAGCCCCCGGATGCGCAGCACCGGATTGCCCAGCACCTGAAGGTCCAGGCCGGTCACGATGCCGGTGGCATCATTGGCGCCGTTGATCGTGTAGTCGCCGTCCAGCACAACCCGGTTGCCGCCCAGACGCAGCGACACATCCGTAGGATCAGCGGTGTTGAGGGTACCGAAAGCGGCATCGTCATAGCGCGACAGATCCAGTCCGCGCACGAGGAATTTGGTCGGTGCAAGGGTGACCATAACTTGAACTCCAATAATGGCACTTGGCCGGAAAACTTAACAAATCGTTAAATCTCCGCTGCAGCCGGGTCAAGAAAACCGGGATGAAGCGCGCGGTTTCTGCTCGGCCTTCCCGAACCGCGCAGCCGGCTCCGCGACAATCGCGAGCCCCGCCCCGTGATCTGCAATAAACCCGGAACAATCCGCCCGCAGCACGGCCGAATCGACCGTGCTGTGGGCCACTTGCAACAGTCACGCACGGACCGGGCCGGGGCGATTCACATAGTGATTCGGCTGTGTCATATTGGCCAAACCCTCCCGCCGAACGAGGAGGGACGAGGCAGATCGACCATGAATGCGCACCGCCCTTCCATTGGCAGCCTGATGATCTTCGCCCTGGCGCTGACGCTGGGCGGCTATTTTACCTTTGCCGCCGTGCAGGGCGATTACGGCGTGTTCCGCCGCGTGCAGATCAATGCCGAGGCCGAGGCGCTGATTGCCGAACGTGACCGGCTGCGCGCCGAACTGGCCGAATTGCAGAACCGCACCCTGCGCTTGTCCGACGCCTATCTGGATCTCGACCTGCTGGATGAGCAGCTGCGCGATGTGCTGGGATATGTCCGCGCCGACGAGCTGGTGATCCGCTAGGCCTTTGCCGAAATTTAAAGGCCAAGGGGCGGGCATCACCTGCCTGCGCTGACGCTGCGGCGGCAGGCCCTTCCGAAGACCGCCCTGTCCCGCCACACCGATCCCGCCTCGCCATTTTCACCCCTCGAACTGACGCCGCCGGCGCAAGGGCGCAGGGAAGTCCACGCCGCGGCGCGGCGAGAGTTTTACTTGCCAGACCCCTTATTTCTCCGATATTGTGCAGATAGTTTAATGCTGAACTATTTTGCCACATGGGAGGGAGCCGCATGGCCACCAAGAAGGCACCTGAGAGACCCAACGTCTCAAAAGAGGAACTTCTGAAATATTACCGTGAAATGCTGCTGATCCGCCGATTCGAGGAAAAGGCCGGGCAGCTTTACGGGATGGGGCTGATCGGCGGCTTCTGTCACCTGTATATCGGGCAGGAAGCGGTGGTCGTCGGGCTGGAGGCCGCGGCCAAGGAAGGCGACAAGCGCCTGACCTCGTATCGCGACCACGGACATATGCTGGCCTGCGGCATGGACCCGAAGGGCGTGATGGCCGAACTGACCGGGCGCATTGGCGGCTACTCCAAGGGCAAGGGCGGCTCGATGCACATGTTCAGCCGCGAGAAGCACTTCTACGGCGGGCATGGCATCGTGGGCGCGCAGGTGCCGCTGGGCGCCGGGCTTGCCTTCTCGGACTGGTACAAGGGCAATGACAACGTCACCTTCACCTATTTCGGCGATGGTGCGGCGAACCAGGGCCAGGTCTACGAGACCTACAACATGGCCGAGCTCTGGAACCTGCCGGTGATCTTCGTCATCGAGAACAACCAGTATGCCATGGGCACCAGCATGAAGCGCGCCACCAAATCGGTCACGCTTTATGGCCGGGGCGAGGCTTACGGCATTCCGGGCGAACAGGTCGACGGCATGGATGTGATGGCGGCGAAGGCAGCCGCCGAAAAGGCCGTGGCACACTGCCGGGCGGGCAAGGGCCCATATATCCTTGAAATGATGACCTACCGCTATCGCGGCCATTCGATGTCGGACCCGGCGAAATACCGGACCCGCGAGGAGGTCGAGAAGATCAAGACCGAGAAGGACTGCATCGAGCATGTCCGCGACCTGCTGACCCAGGGCGGCCTTGCATCGGATGATGAGCTGAAAGCCATCGACAAAGAGATCAAGGCCATCGTGAACGAGGCGGCCGAATTCTCGAAAGACAGCCCCGAACCGCCGCTCGACGAGCTGTGGACGGATATCTACGCATAAGGGAGGGGAAAGATGGCTACGCAAGTTCTTATGCCCGCGCTTTCTCCGACCATGGAGGAAGGCACGCTGGCCAAATGGCTGGTGAAGGAAGGCGATACGGTCAAATCCGGCCAGATCCTCGCCGAGATCGAAACCGACAAGGCCACCATGGAATTCGAGGCGGTGGATGAAGGCATCATCGGCAAGCTGCTGGTGGCCGAAGGCACGGCGGGCGTGAAGGTGAACACGCCCATCGCGGTGCTGGTCGAGGAAGGCGAAAGCGCGGATGCCGCCGTCGCGGCCCCTGCCCCCGCCGCAGCCGAGGCAGCCCCCGCCGCCGCGCCCGAGGCTGCACCGAAAGCTGCCCCCGTCGCTGCCGCGCCGGTGGCCGTGGTGTCCAAGGCCTCGCCCGACTGGGCCGAGGGCACGCCGGTGAAAACCATGACCGTGCGCGAGGCCCTGCGCGAGGCCATGGCCGAGGAAATGCGCCGCAGTGATGCGGTGTTCCTGATGGGCGAGGAAGTCGGTGAATATCAGGGCGCCTACAAGATCAGCCAGGGTCTGCTGGATGAGTTCGGCCCCAAGCGCGTGATTGACACGCCGATCACCGAACACGGCTTTGCGGGTATCGCCGTCGGCGCGGCCTGGGGCGGTCTGAACCCGATTGTCGAGTTCATGACCTTCAACTTCGCCATGCAGGCGATTGACCACCTGATCAACTCGGCCGCCAAGACGAACTACATGTCCGGCGGGCAGCTGGGCTGTCCCATCGTGTTCCGGGGTCCGAATGGCGCGGCGGCACGGGTCGCAGCACAGCACAGCCAGGATTACGCGGCATGGTATGCGGCAATCCCCGGCATGAAGGTGGTGATGCCCTATTCGGCGGCCGATGCGAAAGGTCTGCTGAAACAGGCAATCCGTGATCCGAACCCGGTGGTGTTCCTTGAAAACGAAATCCTATACGGCAAGTCCTTCGAAGTGCCGGATGTCGAGGATTTCACCATTCCCTTCGGCAAGGCCAGGATCTGGCGCGAAGGCACGGATGTCACCATCGTCAGCTTCGGCATCGGCATGACCTATGCGCTGGAGGCCGCCGACAAGCTGGCGGCCGAGGGCATCAGCGCCGAAGTGATCGACCTGCGCACGCTGCGCCCCATCGACTATGACACGGTGCTGGCTTCGGTGATGAAGACCAACCGCTGCGTCACGGTCGAGGAAGGCTTCCCTGTCGGCTCCATCGGCAACCACATCTCGGCGGTGATCATGCAGCGCGCGTTTGACTATCTGGACGCGCCGGTGATCAACCTCTGCGGCAAGGATGTGCCGATGCCCTATGCGGCCAACCTTGAGAAGCTCGCACTGGTGACGACCGCCGAAGTGGTCGAAGCCGTGAAATCCGTCTGCTATCGCTGAGGTGTGAGATGGCCATTCAAGTTCTGATGCCCGCCCTTTCGCCCACGATGGAAGAGGGCACGCTGGCCAAATGGCTGGTGAAGGAAGGCGACGAGGTGAAATCCGGTCAGGTGCTCGCCGAGATCGAAACCGACAAGGCCACGATGGAATTCGAGGCCGTGGATGAAGGCGTGATCGGCAAGATCCTGATCGCGGAAGGCAGCGCGGGGGTGAAGGTGAACACCCCCATCGCCGTGCTGCTGGAAGAAGGCGAGGATGCCTCGGCCGCTGCGGCGCCTGCGCCCAAGGCGGAAAGCGCCGCGCCTGCGGCGGCTCCGGCGGCAGCTGCGCCTGCTGCGGCCCCAGCCCCTGCGGCGCCGGTCGCTTCTGGCGGCGCGCGGGTGTTTGCCTCGCCGCTGGCCCGTCGCATCGCTGCGGAAAAGGGTCTGGACCTGAGCGCGGTCAAGGGGTCCGGCCCGCATGGCCGGATCGTCAAGGCGGATGTGGAAGGTGCCGCGGCAGCCCCGAAAGCTGCCGCCCCGGCTGCGGCTGCGACACCTGCCGCTGCGGCGGCCCCGGCCCCGGCTGCTGCGCCGGCAGCGCCTTCGGCGGATGCGGTGAAGAAGCTTTATGCAGATCGCGCCTACGAGGAAGTGCCGCTGGACGGGATGCGCCGCACCATCGCCGCACGTCTGACCGAAGCCAAGCAGACCATCCCGCATTTCTACCTGCGCCGCGAAGTGCAGCTGGATACGCTGATGGCCTTCCGCGAGCAGCTGAACAAGTCGCTGGAAGGACGCGGGGTGAAGCTGAGCGTCAATGACTTCATCATCAAGGCCTCGGCGCTGGCGCTGCAAAAGGTGCCGGATTGCAATGCGGTTTGGGCGGGCGACCGCATCCTAAAGATGAAGCCCTCGGATGTGGCGGTGGCCGTGGCCATCGACGGCGGTCTGTTCACCCCGGTTCTGAAGGATGCCGACAAGAAATCGCTGTCGGCCCTTTCGGCCGAGATGAAGGATCTGGCGGCGCGGGCGAAATCGAAGAAGCTGGCCCCGCATGAATATCAGGGTGGCAGCTTCGCGATTTCCAACCTCGGGATGATGGGGGTCGAGAATTTCGACGCCGTGATCAACCCGCCGCATGGCTCGATCCTCGCGGTCGGCGCGGGCGTGAAGAAGCCGGTGGTCAACAAGGCGGGAGAGATCGTGGTGGCCACCATGATGTCGATGACGCTTTCGGTGGATCACCGCGTGATCGACGGCGCGCTGGGGGCCGAGTTCCTCAAGGCGCTGATCGAGAACCTCGAAAACCCGATGATGATGCTGGCCTGACAGCCAGCACCGCAATGCAAAAGGCCCCGGAGCGATCCGGGGCCTTTTCGTTTCCGCTTGCGACCTGGTTCAGCAGTCGCAGTCCTTCAGGATCTGGTTCATGCTGACGGCGGGCTGCGAACACCC
The DNA here is from genome assembly GCF_003054195.1 of Gemmobacter caeni. Taxonomy (GTDB): domain Bacteria; phylum Pseudomonadota; class Alphaproteobacteria; order Rhodobacterales; family Rhodobacteraceae; genus Gemmobacter; species Gemmobacter caeni. The sequence continues at coordinate 9,090 of NZ_QBKP01000019.1, read as the reverse complement.
CGCTTCCCCCACCACCTTGGCCGGAACGCCTGCGACGGTCGTGCAGGGCGGCACGTCCTGCAACACCACCGACCCCGCCGCGATGCGCGAGCAATGGCCGATGCTGATATTGCCCAGCACCTTGGCTCCCGCCCCGATCAGCACGCCGTCGCCGATCTTGGGATGACGGTCGCCGTCTTCCTTGCCCGTCCCGCCCAGCGTCACGGAATGCAGCATGGATACGTTGTCGCCCACCACTGCCGTTTCACCGATCACGATGGAATGGGCGTGGTCGATCATGATGCCGCGCCCGATGCGGGCTGCGGGATGAATGTCGACGCCAAAGACCTCGGACACCCGCATCTGCACAAAATAGGCCATGTCTGCCCGGCCCTGCCCCCAGAGCCAATGGCCCACGCGATAGGCCTGCACCGCCTGATAGCCCTTGAAGAACAGCATGGGCTGCAAATAGCGATGGCAGGCGGGGTCACGGTCGAACACCGCTACCAGATCGGCCCGCGCCGCCTGCCCCAGCGCCGGATCGGCGGCATAGGCGGTATCCGCGATCTCGCGCAGCAGCTGTTCACTCATCTCGCCGCTGGCGAGTTTCAGCGAAAACCGATAGGCGAGCGCACGTTCCATCGTCGGATGGTGCAGCAGGCTGGAATGAACCAGCCCGCCCAGAAGCGGTTCTGCCGCGACCGCCGCCAGCGCCTCTTCGCAGACACGCGACCACACCGGATCAACCGGGGTGAGCTTTGCTCGGGTCTCTGCCATCGGGAACTCCATCATTCAGATCTCGAACGGCATTATAGGCGATTTTCCTCCGCATTCCAGACGTCACCCGTCCATGCGATCATACCAGCGCAGCAAGCGGCCCAGCGTCAGGGTCAGTGCCGCCAGAAACAGGCGATCCGAGGGGTGGGCCTCGTGCCGCAAGGGGCACAGCATGGCCCGCGACATCAGGCTGCCGTCACCAAGGCCCGGATGCATCCGGCCAAGGCGTTTGACGATGCGATGTGCCATATGTGCTTCGGCAATCAGCCTGTCGGCCAGCGGCCTCCATTCGGCAGGGGGCCGCGCCATCAGCGCCCGCGCGGCCGCATGCAGATCTCCGGGAAGAATCGCACGCACTACAGCGTAACCTCCAGACTTGCTGCGGGTCCGGCACCAAAACTGGCGGACAATTGCGCAACACGCAGCAGCACCGTGGCGGTAGCGCCATCAGCAGATTGCATCGCGCCAGTATAGACCCAGCCGGGCGCCGAGCAACGATCCTCACGCAGAAGCACCGCCCCTTGCCAGAGCTGCACGAGGTAATCCTCGCGCTCCTCCCCCATGGGCACGTCGGCGGCCTGCCAGCTGTCCCCGTCGATCCGGCTGCGGCGCACCCAGGTGAACGCCAGATCCCCCGCCTGTCGCTGCTCCTTCAGGTGACAGGGCGCATAGGGACGCAGGCCCACACCCGTGAAAGCCGCCACCCGATGCGTGACCGTCGGATGGTCATACCCCCGTGCGGCGACACCAATCCGGTAGTGCCGCTCCAGCCCGCGCAGGCTGGGCGGCAGGTCGATCTGCGCCAGCGCCCCGTCCAGCAGAACGATCTGGCTGCCGATGGGCCATTCACCGGGCATCACGCCGTCGGTGCCCGCCTGCCCGCGCAGCCGCATCCGCAGCTCGTAGGTCATCGGCGCCACAAGCTGCGCTTCGGTGAACTGAAACACCTCCCAGTTGCCGCTGTCCGGATCACCGATGGCCATGGCGTTGGCCCCGCCCAGCACCCTGCGCGGCCCGGCCGAAATCAGATGCCCCGAGCTCAGCCGCACCCGCAACCCCGCGCCGCGATCCCAGCGCCCGGCAGGCGCGCGCGCCAGCACCGTTTCGGTCCGCCCGATTGTGGCACTCCGGTTGAGAGTGGTGTTCAGCGCATAGCCCGCATCCTCCGCCGCCGACCACAGCGCGACCGTTCCCGGCCAGGGCCGACCGCCCACAGCCAGATGCGGCGCCCCGGGAACCTCAGAGCCTGTCAGCAGCGGCAGGTCGAGAAACACCGGATAAACCGGCAGCGGCGCCAGATATGCACGGGGCTCCGGAATTTCCTCGGCATGGGGCGCAGGCAGGTACATCCCGCGTTCCGTGCGCACACCTTCGGCCATCAGAACATCACCATGTTCCAGCCGGTCGATGCGGTAGTCTGCCCCAGCAACCCGCGCGACCTCGCCCACGCGCAACGCCATGGCCGAGCGTGGCAGTGCGAAACGCAGGGTATCGCGCGCCACCTGCGCCTCGGCCAGCCAGCGTTCGGCGATGGCAGCACCCTCGGCCCGCGTCAAAACCAGCGGCAGATCGGATTGCGCCACCGTCGGCACCGCATCCCCCGGCGCCACGGCCCCCGCCTGTCGCGACGCAAAATCACCATCGGCCTCGGTAAAGCCCAGCATCACCCGCCCGGCACTCTCCGGCTCGGGGCTGCGGCTGGTCTCCACCGGCCCAGACAGATCGGCCGAAACCGCGAGGCGATCCGTTGCGAATGCCGCCCCCATCTGCCCGTCGCGCATGCGAAACACCAGCTTACCGCCCTGATCCGTCGCATCAAACCCGTAGGCCAGCATCAGCGGTTGCAAGGCCGCGCGGGCCGATCCGATCTCGGTCAGGTAAAAGCCCCGCACCACGCCGACCAGATCAGAGACATCGAAATCCGTCAGCCCTGCGCGCTCGCAAATCTCGGCCACAACTGCCGCAAGCCGCTGCCCGGCCATGCGCCCGGTGATCCAGTGGCCACGCGCGTAATTGCCACCATCGTTCCAGACGCTCGCCACCGCCGGAAAGGCCGGATAGGGCCGTGCATCCCAGGCCCAGACATGCGACCGCGCCGTATCAAGCATCGGCCCGTCATAGAGCGCAGAGCGCGGGTTATGATCCGGGTCGGTCCAGTATTCATGAAAGGCCAGCAGATAGTGCATCTGCATCAGATCGTCGCGCCGCCCGGTGGAAAACTTCGGCAGCACGGATTCCGAAGATTTCGGGTCCAGAAACTTGTTCGGCTGGTTAGTGCCCTTGTCGATGGCCGCACAGCCAGATGCGCCGCTCCAGCCGCTCCAGCGCACCGTCGATCTGCGTCAGCCGGTATTCCAGCGCACTCCACCGCTCCTCCGCGACCCGCTCGTTCGCCTCGATCCGCGCCGCGGCCGCATCGAAACTGTCGTAAAGATAGCGCGACCCGCCCGAGGCCCGCTCGCGCCCGCTCATTCCTCCTCCACCAGCCGTGGCAGCCCCAGGATCGCCCGCTTTTCGGCCTGCGTCAGGAAATCAGCCGCCCCGACCCGCGCCCATTGCTGGTCACGCTCCACCGCCAGCGCCGGCACCTGATCCAGATCGGGGCGCAGCTCCACCGCCTCGCCGGTGAAGCCTGCCAGCCAATGCGACACCGCCGCCGTGACCTTGCCCACCAGCGGCAGCACCGTCAGCCGATAGAAGGCGCGGTTCGCCTCCTGATAATTCGCATAGGTCGCGTCGCCCGGAATCCCGATCAGCATGGGCGGCACCCCGAAGGCGATTGCGATTTCCCGCGCCGCTGCCTCCTTGGTCTTCTGGAACTCCATGTCGCTGGGCGAAAACCCCATCGGCTTCCAGTCCAGCCCGCCCTCCAGCAGCATCGGCCGCCCGGCATTGCGCGCGCCCTGATGGTTCGCCTCGATCTCGGTCACCAGCCGGTCATATTGATCGGGGCTCAGCACCGCCTGCCCGTCGCCCCCCTTGTAGACGATGGCCCCCGAGGGCCGCGCCGCATTGTCCAGCAGCGCCTTCGACCAGGCACTCGCCGCCGAATGCACATCCAGCGCCACCGCCGCCGCCTGCATCGGCGCGAAACCGTAATGGTCGTCCTGCGGATGGAAGCTGCGGATATGGCAGACCGGCACCACCTCCCCCGTCATGTCGAACCGATGCACCCGGCCGCCGACTGTATAGTCATAGGCGACAGGCCAGCCATCCGCCCCCGGCACAAGGCTCATCCGGTCGGAACGCAGCACATGCAATTCGCCCGGCATCCGCCCCGCGCCCGGCACCGCCTCCAGATAGGCGTTGCCCGACAGCAGCAACTGCGCATAGACCGCCTCAAACAGATCCGCCCGCCCCTGCGCCGGATTGGGCCGCCGCACCAGATCCAGCACCGGGTGCTGCTCATAGCGCCGCTCGGCATCCTGCAAGACCAGAGGCAGCGCCGCCGCCGCCTCGGCGATCAGCTTCACCGCGCGAAACCCCACCGGATTGCCCTGAAAGCCGTTGCGCACAAGGCTCACCGTATCCCGCGCGCTCCAGACCGACCGGCCCGAAAGCCCGAAGGCCACCACCCGCCCCGTGGCCGAGGCTTTCTGCTCCGGCGCCACCCTTTCGGCGCGCCGCAGGAAATCGAACACCATCCCGCTCTCCTTCATCCGGGCAACAGCCCACCATGCCCGCACGCCAGCGCGCGAGACCCGGAGCCTCTTGCTTCTTGTCCAAATACTCCCGCCGGAGGCGCCTACAGCCGCCGCACCTGCGGGCTGGCCTGCCGCTGCGCAGGCTCCACCATCAGCGCGGTCAGCGCCCAGACCAGCGCGTCCACCCGGTCGGGCGAGCCACGGCCTTCATACCCCCGCGCCGTCATCCGGCACATCTGATCCTCCACCTGCGCCATGGCCTCGCGGTCATAATAGAAGGTCAGGATCGCATAGCAGAGGCCGGTGCCGACCATATCGGCGGTCCAGGGCCGGTCAGGATGCGTGCCATATCTGGCCAGCAGCATCGGATCGGCGGCGGTCTGGCTGCCGTCGTAATACCTGATCCAGGCATGGCCCTCGTAATCGCCGAGGATCGGCAGGCCGTAGCCGACATAGTAAACGTTGAAAACGTCGACATTGATGTCGTGGCAAGTCAAGTGGAGACATAGCTACATGCTTGCGGCCGCGATGTTCCCAAGTATTGAGCGTTCGGCCATATTGATGGGGAATATAGTGCGCTAAGGTGTTGCGATGGCGATTTTCGATATCGAAAAGGATGACTTGCTTCGGCTGTCTGACGCTCTTCTGGAAGAGTTGATTGCAAGGTTGGCCGAAGCAGAGATTGCTACACATGGGCATAGTCCAGCAGGTGTCAGTTGGTCGGGCTCGATCAAGGCGCCTGACGAGGGCATTGACATCCATGTGCAAGTAAATACTCCCGAACTGGACACAGGCTTCCTCAGTCGCCCAAACACGATCCTCCAATCCAAGAAGGACACGATGCCAAAATCTGCAATCTCAAAAGAGATGCAGAAGGATGGCAAACTCAATGCAGCCATCTCAAACCAAGCGAAGATCGGCGGCAGCTATATCATGGTGAGCCTTGCTGACGATTGCTCACCGCCCATGAAGAAGGATCGCCTTGATGCGATGCGGGCAGCTGTCGCAAATGATCCGAACAAAGACCAGATCCACTTGGACTTCTTTGACCGCTCGAAACTGGCTCAGTGGATACGACAGCACGCATCGGTTCTGCTCTGGGTGAAAGGCAAACTCGGCCAAGGCTATTCGGGTTGGCAACCATATGGAGCCTAGAGCAACCCACCGAAAGGGTCACAGGACACGCTCATCTCGGCCCCGGGTGTTATTGTCCACCTGCCGACGGAACGTGACCAAAAGTTTTCAATCGAAGACGCCATCGAACCAATGCGTCGTCTCATACGCACATCGAACAAGGCAATCCGCGTCACGGGACTTTCCGGTGTCGGAAAGACAAGGATTGTTCAAGCACTCTTCGAAGAAAACGTGGGAAGCGACCCTCTCGACAGAACGATTGCCGTCTACGTCGACACCGGAGAGGCCCCAGACCCTTCAGCATCCGCGATGCTGGATCGGCTGATTGCTGAAGGGCGTCGGGCGGTGATGGTCCTCGATAACTGCCGTTCCGATCTGCACTCTGCATTAGCAAGCAAGGTGTCGGCTGGAAGTGGTGATGTCAGCCTGATCACAGTTGAATATGATATCAGGGACAACAAGCCACAGACCACAGAGGTCATTCACATCGAAGCTCACGGACCAGACGTTGCCGAGGAGCTATTGTTGCGACGGTTTCCAGAAATCGGCCAGGGAAACGCACGAAAGGTAGCTGAATTTGCTGATGGAAATGCCAGAGTAGCCTTGGCCATCGCAGAGCAGGTTGAACACGGCGAAAGCCTTGCTCAGCTAACAGCCGCCGACTTGTTTGACCGAATTTTCCAACAGCGGAAAGGGCAAGATGGCGATCTGCGCGAACAGGCCGAAACACTTGCTCTAGTATATTCCTTCTCAGTGTCTGATCCCGAGGTCGGTCAGAATGAGTTGGATATCATGGGCACACTTTCAGGCCACTCGAGGGCGCAATTGTATCGAACTGTGACGAAGCTTGCAGAGCGCCATGTAGTGCAAAAGAGAGCGCATTGGAGGGCAATCCTTCCGCATGCTGTTGCCAACAGGCTTGCTGGTTCGGCGCTTGAAAGCATTCCTGTTGACACTCTGAGATCGACGTTTGAAGCGCCCGGGAACAGTCGGCTTCTTGTGTCGTTCGCACACAGGCTTGGCCTTATGCACGATCATCCTGTGGCAGAGAAAATTGTCAAATCATGGCTCCAGCCTGACAGCCTCTTAGGGAGTATCTTGGACCTTGATGACAACGGATCGAAAATACTCGGTTATGTCGGCCCCGTCGCGCCAGATATGCTGCTAGACCGGATCGAAGCCGAGCTTATGGTTCCAGATTTCCGGGGCCTAGAGCCGAAATATAACCCTCGAAGAACCACTATCCTCAATCTGCTTCGCTCCTTGGCATATGAACCAAATGCGTTTGATCGCTGCATGTCGCTTTTGCTCCACATTGCAGACCATGAAGACGAAAACAACAACTATGATGCCGTCAGGAACAAGATTGCAGAGTTCTTCCAACCCTATCTATCCGGCACGCACGCTTCATTGCAACAGCGCCTTGCCATTGTTGAGAAGTGCTTGAGTGCTCATGATTTGGCGCGGCGTTCTTTGGGAAGCAAATTGCTCTCAAGCGCACTGGATGGCCCCCCTTGGACTAGCCGCGGGCTCAATGAGTTCGGGGCGCGTCCAAGGGACTACGGTTATCGACCAGATCATGATCAACTTGTCGAGTGGCGCAATGCCTTTATTGGTCTGGCTGTGCGACTTGCAAATTCAGATGACAATGACCTCAAAGGCCGAGCACGGTTAGCTCTGGCCAACAAGTTTCGTGGGTTGTGGCGCGATGAGGCAATACGTGACCAGTTGATCGAAGCAGCAAGAAAAATCAATGATCACCAGTCATGGGTTGAAGGTTGGAAAGCCGTCCGGTCTGTAATCTATTTCGATCATACTAGGCAGAAGGACGAACTTGAGCCCGAGCCGCTTCCTCAATGCCTCGCCGATTTAAACCGGGACTTGGAGCCTCGTAACCTGATCGCAAAGATCAAAACATATGTTCTGGATAAAAGGCATGACTGCTGGACGCTTGATGATGATTTCGACGATAGCAGCGACCAAAAATATAGCAATGCTTTCGAGCGGCTAGTAGCCAAGGCTTCGGACTTAGGCGCGAGCTTCGCAGCGTCAGAACATCAACTTGAAGAATTGGGTTCCGAGATTTTCTCTAGTGAACATATGAGTTATCGCAAGGCCTTCGGGGTCGGCCTTGCGAAGGGAGCCCTCAACCATCGTGAGTGTTGGAGAGATTTACTCGAACACCTCGCTAGGTCATCCGATTCGAACCATGACTTTTCGGTCATTGGAGGCTTCATCGAGGGGGTTGCTATCCATGACACTCAGCTGTCGAGAGAGCTACTAGAGCGGAAACACCACGCGGCGGAACAGCCGCAGCCCGTGCGCGCCAAGGTTTTGCGCCGCTTCTTCCATCGAACGGTCAATGTTGCGCAGGCTGGCCGACAGGTTGATCAGGATGAAGGGGAAGTAATGGATCGACTGCACGAGGGTCACACCGTTCAGCCCCTCCATGAAGGGAATGGTAAAGCCCAGGTGCTGCCGCAGCAGCAGATTGATCGTGCCATTGCGCCCGAAGATCAGCTGCATCGCCACCGCGCCGACGAAGGGCGGCATGATCAGCGGGATGAAGCCAAGGCTCTGGATCAGGGCCGAGCCGCCGAAGTTGAACCGCGTGGTGATATAGGCCAGCGGCAGCGCGATCACCGTCGCCACCACCACCGACATGGCCGAGACGTAGAAGGAATTGACAAAGCTCTCGCGGAACAGCGCCGTGGCGAAGAAATCACCGAAATTCTGAAGCGTCAGCGCGCCGGTCGCCGGGTTCTGGAAGGCGACATGGATGACCTGAAGCACCGGGAAGATCAGGAAACCGATCAGGAAGATGGCGAGGAAGACGCCGGTCAGCGCGATGGGGCTGAGGCGCGGAAACAGGAAGGTGGGAAGCCGGTCGGCAAGCGTCTGCCGTCCCGTGCCCGTGGCGGGTCTGTGGCTCATGGGGGTGGTCCTGCTGGAAAGGGTGCGTGGTGCCGCCGGGGGCGGCCGCACCACGCTGACGGGCGCCGCGGGGCCCTACTTTCCGCGGCGCCGGTTCGGGCATCACATGCCGGCGGCTTTTTCCGCCAGTTCACGGGCCTTGGCGTAATTGGCCACGACCATCGCATCCCATTGTTGTTCAAGCTCGGCCTGGCGCTGGCCGATCTCGTCGCCCTGTTCCTTGCGGACTTTGGTGAAGGCGCCTGCAAAGGCCGGGTCGAGGCTTTGTTCCTCGGTGATCGGCATGGCCTCGATCAGCTTGCGCGCCTCGGCGATCAGCGCCTTGGCCTCGGCATTGTCGCTGTCCGCATGCTTTTCTTCGGCCAGTTGTACTGCGCGTACGGCGGCGCGCAGATCGTCCAGCCGGTAGGTGACCATCACGTCGAACAGCGAGCTGACGACGTAGTAACGCGCGCCCGATTTATCGACATCAAACTTCACCGCCGCACCGATGGAATTGTCGGTGAACGGATTCGGCAACCCTTCAGCCTGCATTCCCCAAGTGGCGTGTCGTTTGAGGTGAAGATCGCCTGTATCCGAGCGCTAGACAAGGATTTTCTGCCGCAAGCGGCACCTGCGGTCG
>NZ_QBKP01000018.1 GCF_003054195.1 Gemmobacter caeni | reverse complement strand
TGAAACGCGCCCCTCGCAGCCGTCAACGCCATGATTTATATGCGAAATATCACGATTACGACAGCGAAATCAGCGACTTACTTGGAGAATGTGGGCTGATTTCGCTGATAAATCAGATCAAGCGCGGCCTTTCTGGGCACACATCGGCGCGCATAGACTGCATCCGTCTCCTCCGCAGTGCCGCAGCGCGACAGCAGGTACTCCTCGTGCCGGTGAAAATGCAACGAGGCCAGGCCGGTAATTCCGGGGCGGCTTTGCAGCACCTCTGCATAGAGCCGGGGAAAGCGCTCGACATAGAGTCGCAGCGGCGGGCGCGGCCCGACAAAACTCATGTCGCCCCGGATCACATTCCACAATTGTGGAACTTCATCCAGTCGCGTGGCGCGCAGGAACCGCCCGGTCGGCGTAATCCGGGCCGATTTGTCACCGCCGGAAACGCCACTGTCCTGCCGTGCGACGGTCATGGTGCGCAGCTTCCAGAGCCGGAACGGCACCCCCGGCGCCTTCATCCGCTCGGCAACGTAGAAAACCGGCCGGCCGTCCCGGATCAACAGCACCAGAAGCAGCAGCGTGAAAGGCACGGCCAGAACCGCCGACAACAGCAGCGCCAGCCCCAGATCGAACAGCCTCTTGCCCCAGGTCACGCCCGCTCCCTCCAGATCCGCCAGTCCGCCACCAGATCATCGACGCTTCCGCTTCCCGCCACCCCGGGCAACAGACGCTCCAGCTGCCCGGTGGCAAGAACCATCGCCGGAATGACCGCAGCATTGGCCGGACCCGTCTCCCAGTCGGCCCCGGCGGCGGTCAGAAGATCACCCATGGCCACCGCCCCCGGCGCGGCGATGTTCAGGATCGGCGGAATATTGCCGCCGGAAAGCGCCAGATCGCACAGCCCGGACAGGACACGGGCAAAGCCCTGCGGCCCGATATAGGACCGCAATGGCCCTCCGGCAGACCCCGGAACCGGATCGATCCGGCGCAGGACATCCAGCGGGCGCCCCAGAACCGCATCCGCCCCGGCGACATTTCCGATCCGCAGATGGGTGACACCGATCCCGGGATGGCGCGCCTGCCAAAGGGCCACCTCCCGCTCTGCCGCGAGCTTCGCCGCGCCATATTCAGACGTCGGATGCGGCAAGGCGGTTTCCGCAAAAGGCACCGATTTGAGGCCCCCGGGGCCATAAACCGCACCGGAAGATGCCAGGAAAACATGGCGCGCGCCAACAGATTGTGCCGCCTCGCAGGCCGCCAGCGCAATCTGGATGTTCGAAGCCAGCACAGCGCCCGGCGCCGGAACCACCCCGGCCAGACAGAGCATCACGCCCCCCCGCAGATCGGTGCCGGATGCGGGGAATGGCTCTGTCATCATGTCCCAGGCGAGCCAGCCTTCCCCGGCGAGCCGGCGGCTCCAGACCACATCCGCGCGCGCCCAGGTGGCCCGCAGAATGGAGCCGAGTCGCCCTGAAGCCCCTGAGACACAGATCATCGCAGCCTTGCCGTCAAATTCACCGGACCAAACTAGGCTGTTGAACCCCCGGCCTCACCCCAGTATCTTGCAACCGCTGTCAAAGTCCACCCTGCCAGGTGCGGCCCGATCGGAGATATTGATGCGGAAATTTGCGATTAGGCTTTGCCTGGCTACAGCCAGCCTCGGGATGGTCGCCTCCTGTGGCGACCTTCCGGCGGGCGGTCCGAATGCCGGTCAGATCCTTGCCGGTGCCGACAAGGAAGACGCAGATTTCGCCGTCTATCCCGTGACCCGCGCGACGCTTCCGCAGCTTTCGTCCTGGCCCACGCGCGGCGCAAGCCCGGCGGGCGGCTGGATCGCACGCACCAAGGGCCCCAGTTCGCAGATCATCGAGGCGGGCGACACGCTTGACCTCGCCATCTGGGACAACGGCGACAGCTCGCTTCTGACCCAGTCGGGTCAGAAGGTGGTCGAGATGAAGGGCATCCGCGTGTCACCTGCGGGTGAGGTGTTCCTGCCCTACGTCGATCAGGTCTATGTCGCGAAGATGTCCCCCGACCGGGCGCGCAATACGATACAGGCCGAGTTTTCGCAGATCATCCCCTCTGCCCAGGTTCAGCTCAGCCATCACGCAGGACGTGAAAGCTCGGTCGATCTGGTCAGCGGCGTAAATTCTCCGGGCAACTATGTCATGCCGGATCGCGATTTCACGGTCCTGAGCCTTCTCGCTATGGGTGGCGGGATCACCAAGAGCCTGCGAAACCCGCAGGTGCGCCTGATGCGGGGCGGCAAGCTTTATGCGACCTCGGCGGAAAGCCTGCTGAAAAGCCCTTCGCAGGATACGACGCTGCGCGGGGGCGACAAGGTTTATGTCGAGGACGATTCGCGCTACTTCCTGTCGCTGGGCGCCACCGGACGCGAGGCGCAGATCCCATTCCCGCATGACAAGGTGACCGCGCTGGATGCCGCCTCACTGGCTGGCGGCCTGAATGATACCCGCGCCAACCCCAAAAGCGTGCTAATCCTGCGGAACTACAAACCCGGCGATCTGCGCAGCGATGGCAGTGGCCCCGGCAAGGAACGCGTGATCTTTGCGCTGGACCTGACCACCGCCGACGGGCTGTTCAGTGCCGGGGAATTCCTCGTGCAGGACCGCGATCTCGTTCTGGCCACCCAGACCTCGCTGGCGAATACCAAGACGATCATTGGTCTGTTCTATGATGCCGTTGGCATCAGCACGCGTCTGGATCGTCTGGTCAGATAACCGCGACGGCCAGCCTGCGCGGGCCGCCCTGTCCGGAGCGGCTATTCCGCGCCTTCCAGTTTGGTCCGCAGTTCCCGCAACACGGGCAACACCGCGCGAACGCGATCAGCGCCGAGGGCTTGCACCACCTCGCCTATAAGGGGTGCAATCGCCTGCACCGCCGCATCGCGGGCCGCCCGGCCCGACGGGCTGATTGCAACGAACTTGCGTCGCGCATCGTCCCAGTCCGGCCGGATATGGATGTGGCCTGCCCATTCCAGCTTTGCCAGCGTGTTGGTCATAGCGCCGCGCGTGACATGAAAGCTGCGCGCAAGCTGGGCCGGGGTGCGTTCTTCCTGAATGCGCGCCAGATGGTTCAGCACACCAAAATGCGACAGCTCCATCCCTTTGGGCAGCGCTTTGGTCAAACGGTTGCGGGCAAGCTGATCGGCCATGAACAGCTCGCCAAACAGGGCAATCGCCAGATCTTCGGTCTTCTCTGCCATCACGGGTCGTCGAAGCTGCGGTCGTGTGACAACGAAGGCACGCGGCCCCGCGCCTTTTCAACCTCGGTCAGGTCGAGATCGACAAAAGTGACACCCGGATCGGTGCCCGCATCCACCAGAACCTCGCCCCAGGGTGCAATCGCAAGACTGTGACCATAAGTGTTGCGTCCCTTGCCCGCGCTTTCGGGGTGGAAGCCGGTCTGTGCGGGCGCCAGTATGAAGCAGCCGGTCTCGATCGCACGGGCGCGCAGCAGCACCTCCCAATGCGCGGCCCCGGTCAGGTGGTTGAAGGCGGCCGGAACGGTCAGGATCTGCGCGCCGCCCTGTGCCAGACGGCGGAACAGATGCGGGAAACGCAGATCATAACAGACCGTCATGCCGATCTTTGCCAGCGGGATGTCCGCCACGACCGCCTGCGCGCCGGGCCGGTAGGCCGCGCTTTCGCGGTAAACCTCGGTCTCGGTCACGTTCACGTCGAACATGTGGATCTTGTCATAGCGCGCGGCGATCTCACCCTCCGGCCCGATGAGGAAGGAGCGGTTGGCAAAGCGCCCGTCCGCATCCTGGGTCAGCAGCCCCAGAGACCCGATCAGCACCCAGATGCCAAGCGCCTTCGCCTCGGCGCGAATAGCAGCCAGCGTGGGATCATCGTCTTCATGCCGCAGCGTGGCGCGCTGATGTTCGCGCGATGAACTGAGCATGTTGGTGCATTCCGGCGTCAGCACCAGATCGGCGCCACCCTCTGCCGCGATGCGCAGGAAGGCGAGCGTTTCCGGCAGGTTCTCAGCCGGATCATCGGTCACCGTCAGCTGGACAAGCGCAACCCGCATCGCCTAACCCGCCAGCAGGGCATCAAGCTTGCCGTCATGGTCAAGCGCGTGGATGTCATCGCTGCCACCGACATGCTGCCCGCCGATGAAAATCTGCGGCACAGTGCGGCGCCCGTTCGCCCGGTCAGTCATTGCCGCCCGCAGATCAGGGTCGCGGCTCACGTCGATTTCGGTGAAAGCCGCGCCCTTGCGCGTCAGCAGCCGCTTGGCCGCCAGGCAATACGGGCAGGTCGGGGTGGTGTAGATTTCGACAGTTTTCATGATGAGGTCCGCTCAGTCTCGCAGTTGCGGCAAGACTATAGGGATTCATCCGTCTTTCGCAACGCGTGCCAGCACCACCACATCCACGCGCGCGGCCCCCGCCGCAAGACAGGCATCGGCACAGGCCCCCAGCGTGGCGCCGGAGGTCATCACATCATCCACCAGCAGAACCGGCCGCCCTTCCATCTGCCAGCGCCGTCGCTCGTTGACCCGGATCGCCTCTTCCAAATTGCGGAACCTCCCCTCCCGGTCGCGCCCTTCCTGACTGCGGGTATTGCGGCGGCGTACCAGAAGGTCCGGGCAATGCGGCAGATCAGCCAGCCGGGCCAGCCCCGCCGCCAGCAACGCCGACTGGTTGTAGCGCCGCCGGAACAGACGCAGCCAGTGCAGCGGTACCGGCGCAAGCAATGTATCGGGCTGCAACAGCGGGGCCGCTGCGCGATGCAGCCATTGCGCGCCGGGCCGGGCCAAATCCAGCCGGTCGCCATGCTTGAGGGCCATGACCAGCCGTCGCGCATTGTCGCGGTACAGCATCACCGCCCGCCCCCGCCCCCAGGGCCGGGCAATGGTCAGGCAATCGTCGCATTGCACGGGTGCGCCGCCCTCTTCGCCCGGCAAGGGGGTGCCACAGCAATCACAGACAAGCCCCGCGATAAACGGCGTTTCCCGCCAGCAACGTGCGCAAAGCCCAAAATCCGTAGTCACCAGCGCATCGCAACTGAGGCACTGTGGCGGGTAAACCAGTTGCACAGCCGCTTGCATTCCCATCCGACCCTCCTATGGTCCGCGGAAAGGAGCCCGCATGACCCCGCCCCAGCTTGTTGATCGCCCAGCCCTTGCCCGGAACCGCCGCCGCGCCCGCCCCGACGCGCTGTTCCTGCATGACGAAGCCGTCACCGAGGTTCAGGAAAGACTCGCTGCGGTTAACAGGCAGTTTACGAAACCCGCCATTGTGACGCCTTTCGCGGAAATCTGGGCTGGCGTCCTGCCGGATGCGAAGATCGTGCCCGATGACGAGATGCTGAACCTCGTCCCCGGTGCGCATGATCTGGTGATTCACGCCATGGCACTGCATTGGGCGAATGATCCGGTCGGACAACTGGTGCAGTGCCGCCGTGCCCTGAGCCCTGACGGTTTGTTCATCGGCCTGACTCTGGGCGGGCAGACGCTGGTGGCCTTGCGGGCCGCTCTGGCCGAAGCCGAGGTGGCGCAAACCGGCGGGCTGTCACCGCGCGTGTTGCCGATGGGCGAAATCCGCGATCTGGGTGCGCTGCTGCAACGCGCCGGGCTGAACCTGCCGGTCGCCGACAGCTTTACCCGCCGGGTCAGCTATCGGGATGCGCTGCATCTGATGGCCGACCTGCGCGCCATGGGCGAGGCCAATGCAATGACCGAAAGGTCACGCCGGTTTACCCGGCGAAGGATTTTGCAGGACGCCGCGCAGCGGTACGAAACAGGTGCCGATGGCCGTATCGAGGCGCAGTTCGAAGTGATCTGCCTGACCGGCTGGAGCCCGCATGAAAGCCAGCAAAAACCGCTGCGCCCCGGTTCGGCCGTGCAGCGGCTGGAAGATGCACTGAACGCCGCCCGCACAGGTGCGACGAAAAACGACAGTTGACCCCTGCCCCCATGGCACTATCTGGGGCGCGAAACCGAATGCAGGAGAAGACGATGCTTGATGCGCTGCGCGATGCGGTGGCCGGGTTGATCCGGCCGGGCGAAGGCCGTCTGGCACATGCGCCTGCCGATCACCCTCCGGTGCGCGCCCCGAAGATCGGGGTATTGCTCGCCAATCTGGGCACGCCGGACAACTACGACTACTGGTCGATGCGCCGCTATCTGAACGAATTCCTGTCGGACCGGCGGGTCATCGACTACCCGGCCTGGAAATGGCAACCGCTTTTGCAACTGATCATCCTCAGCAAGCGGCCCTTCACCAGCGGCGCGAATTACAAGCTGATCTGGAACGAGGAAAAGGGCGAAAGCCCGCTGATGACCATCACCAGGGATCAGACCGCTGCGCTGGCCGAGGCACTGCGGGCCGATTTCGGCGACCGGGTCATGGTGGATTTCTGCATGCGCTACGGCAACCCGTCGACCGAATCACGCCTGCGCGCGATGGTGGAGGCGGGCTGCGAAAAGGTGCTGTTCTTCCCCCTTTACCCGCATTACGCAGGCGCTACCTCGGCCACGGCGAATGACCAGTTCTTCCGCGCGCTGATGAAGGAAAAGCGCCAGCCCGCCGTGCGCACCGTGCCCGAATATTTTGACCATCCGCTTTACATCGAGGCTTTGGCGCAATCGGTGGAACGCGCCTATGCCGCGCTGAATCATCGCCCCGATGTGCTGGTGGCCAGCTATCACGGCATGCCGAAACGCTACCTGATGGAGGGCGACCCCTACCACTGCCAGTGTCAGAAAACGACGCGCCTGCTGCGCGAGCGGCTGGGATGGGAAAAGGGCAGCATCGACACCAGCTTCCAGTCGGTCTTCGGCACCGAGGAATGGCTGCGGCCCTATACCGTGGAGCATGTCGCCGCGCTGGCCAGACAGGGCAGGAAGCGGATCGCGGTCATCGCGCCCGCCTTCAGCGCCGATTGCATCGAAACGCTGGAAGAGATCAACGGCGAGATCCGCGAAAGCTTTGAACATGCCGGGGGTGAGGTCTTTACCTACATCCCCTGCCTGAACGCCGATGCGGCCCATATCGAGGCACTGGCGAGCGTCGTGCGCGACAATCTGGCGGGCTGGGTCTGACCGGCCCGCTTTACCTGCGGCCCAAATGAAAAAGGCGGCAGGTCACCCTGCCGCCTTTTCCATGACGTGAAGTCAAATCAGTTCGAAGCGACCGCAGCGGCCACGACGAGCAGGAGCAGCAGCGGAACCAGCGCGCCCGACGACGACGACGTGGCAGCTTCCACAACTTCCGGCTCCATCACCGGCTCGACCATGCCGCCGGCGAAGGCGGTGGTGGCGGCAACCGACAGAGCGGCAGCAAGAGCGAGTTTCTTCATTTCGATCTCTCCAGATAACGCGCGGGATCGGATGTTGCAGAGGCGACACCGCGCACCCAAGACTGTACCTCGTAAGGCGTGTTTAGACTTGAACGCAAACCGGCGCAATTGGCTCCCACCCGGTGCACGAATGCACCCGCGCCTGTCGTCAAATTAGCAACACTTGTGTGCCGACTTGGGCGAGATCAAAAAGTTCCTCGACATGCTCGTTGTACATGCCGATGCAACCGTTCGATGATTTGCGGCCGATCTTGCGCGTGTCATGCGTGCCGTGGATGCGGTAATAGGTCCAGGACAGCCACATCGCGCGCGTCCCCAGCGGGTTGTCCGGGCCCGGGCCAATATAATCCGGCCAGTCGGGATTACGCTCTTTCATCGAAGGCGTGGGGCGCCATTCCGGGCCGACGACCTTCTTGATGATTTCGGTCCGGCCACGGCGAGTCAGCTCGTCCGACAGCGGCACCGACGTGGGATACAGCTTGTAGGTCGACTGGTCCTCGGACCAGAAGTGCAGCGCCCGCGAGGTCGTATCCACCAGAATCGCGCCCTTGGCGAGATTGCTGAAATAGGGTTGCCAGTCGAGCATGCGGAAGCTCGAGATATTGTTGCGAACCGACCCTTCCACTTGAGCGAAGGCGGGCATGGCTGCGGCGGCGGCCACCGTGGCAGCGCCAACAAGAACGGCCCTGCGGCTGGGCCCGTGCGAATGTTCAGCTGACATCGCTGATCTCCTGAGGGTTGGATTGGGCGGTTTTTAGCCGCTGTGCGGCAAACTCGCAAATCAAAGAGATGTCACTTGGCGAAATCACGCAGACTTGCGTTTGATAACCCCGCCGCGATTGGATAAAGACGGGCGGTCGAAATCCCACTTGGTGCCCCCAATGACGCGCTTTCCCGTTCTGTCGATCTGTGCCCTGTCTCTGCTGGCGGCCTGTGCGGCCCCCGATACCCAGCCCACGATCGGGGCGGACGGTCGGCCGCTTCCGCGCGTTTATCACATCGACAAGCGGACCGAGGCCGAGATTCCGGGCCGTCTGCTGGAGGCAGTGAATACCCTGCGCTCGGCCAAGGGGGTGCAGCCGCTGCAATATAACGGGGCGCTGATCGCCGCCGCCAATGCACATTCCCGCGACATGTCGGAACAGAACCGTCCCTGGCACTTCGGTTCGGACGGCTCGTCGCCGCTGCTCCGGGTTCAACGGGCCGGATATGCCGGGCATCTTCAGGGCGAGCTGATTTCGGAAACCTATGAAACCGAGCTGGATACGCTGGCGTCCTGGACCGCTGTGCCTGATACGCGGGCTGTCGTGATGGACCCGCAGTCGAACGAAATCGGCTTCTCCTGGTATCAGGAGCCGAGCGGCAAGATCTGGTGGACCCTGCTGACCGGGGATTCGACACGCGCACCCGTCGCCCGGGTTTCGGCCACGGCACTTGGGCGCACCGTGACCTCCGAGATGGATCACGTCGGCGGCGCGCCTCCGGCGCAGTAAACTGCCCTGCCAAATGAAAAAGCGCCAGTCCCGCGACCGGCGCTTTTTGCTTTTGCGCGGCTGCGCTCAGGGCAGAATATGGATCGGCGTATATTGCCGGACCATGGCATAGATCTCTTCCATCTCCTTGTCGCGCACGGCAATGCAGCCCGCGGTCCAGTCACCCTTGTTGGTGCCTTTGTAGTTGGAACGGCCATGTATCATGATGTCGCCTCCCGGCCGCTTGCCCTGAGAGGCGGCGAAGGCACTATCCGCGAGGTTGGGATAGGAAATGCCCAGCGACAGGTGATAGCGACTTTTCGGATTGTGGAAGCTGATGAAGTAGGTGCCTTCCGGCGTCTTGCCGTCGCCCTCGAACTGCTTGTGGCCTTCGGGTGCAAAGCCAAGACCGATATCGTATTGTTTCAGCACCTTGGCGTCGTGCAGAAGATACATCTTGCGCGCGCCCTTGTGGACCTGGATCGAGGTGACCGCCGGGCCCTTGTAACTGCGGAACTTGCTGTTGCCTCCGCCACATGCGGCCAACAACGCCACAAGAAGGAATGCCGATAAAAGGCGCGCGAAAGTCATGGGGTGCCTGCTGCTTTGTTTTTTCTGCCCATAGCCAAAATGGCAGAAACTGCACAGCCTGTATATGCGTGCAGATGCTCACAGTCGCTTCACGCCTTCGTGCGCGGACTCACAAGCTGAAGCGGGCAGCCAGCTCCACATGCGCCGACCAGCGGAACTGGTCGACCACCTGTACCCAATCGAGCCGCCACCCCGCCGCAATCAGCACCTTTGCGTCACGGGCAAAGGTGATTGGATTGCATGAGACCATGGCGATGACCGGCACCCGGCTGTGCGCAAGCGTCGCCACCTGCGCCTCGGCCCCGGCGCGCGGCGGGTCGATGACGACGGCGCCCACGCCCTTGAACTCGTCAGGCTCCAGCGGGCGCCGGAACAGGTCGCGCGTTTCACAGGTGACGCGGTGCAGGCCCCCGGCCTGACGCCAGCCCTTGTCCAGCGCCGCCATCATCGCGGCGTCGCCTTCAGCGGCCAGCACATCGGCACGTTCGGCCAGCGGCAGGGTGAAGGTGCCGCAGCCCGCGAACAGATCGACGATGCGCGGCGCATCGCCCACGGCTTCGGTCACTGCGGACAGCAGCGCCGCCTCCCCTTCTTCGGTCGCTTGCAGAAAGGCACCGGGCGGCGGGGCGACCAGCGCGCGGCCCATGCGTTGCATCGGCGCAGCACGCAGGGCGATCACCTCATCGCCCCAGCTGAGCCGCGACAGGCCATGCGCCTCGGCCACGCGGGCCAGATCCAGCCGCAGCGTCGCATCCAGAGGCTTGCCGCCCTGTACCGCCACATCCGGCCCGGCAAGGCTGCGCGTCACCGTCAGCGCAAGCTCGCCCGTGCGGGAGCCGCCTGTGCGCACCAGCGCCTCCAGCGCGGGCACCGCGCCCATCAGATCGGGGTGCAGAAGCTGGCAGTTCGGCACGGGGATAATGGTATCTGACCCGCGCGCGTGAAAGCCGATCAGCGCCCCGCCCTTGGTGCGCCGCCCGGCCAGCGTGGCTCGACGGCGCGAGCGTGGTGGCGAGGTCAGGATCGGCCGCAACGGTGCCTCCAACCCCTGCCCCGCCAGCGCGCCGCGCACGATGCCCAGCTTCCAGTCAGCCACGAAACCGTCACGCGCATGCTGCATCAGACAGCCGCCACAGCTTTTTGCATGGGCGCAGGGCGGCTTCACCCGGTCCGCCGAGGGCGTCACGATCTTCGGCGCGGTCAACTGGCTGCCCTGAAGATCCCCCTCCACTTCCTCGCCCGGCAACATGCCCGGCACATAGACCGGACCTTCCGGCCCCTCGGCGATGCCGTCGCCATGGTGCCCAAGCCGCGCGATGGTCAGTTTCATTCCGCTGCCTCTTCGGTGACGATGAAGCCCCCCGATTGCCGGTTCCAGTAGCGCGCGTAAAGCCCCCCTTTCGCCAGAAGTGCCTCGTGGCGGCCTTCTTCGACGATCCGGCCCTGATCCAGCACGATGATCCTGTCCATTTCGGCGATGGTCGACAGGCGATGCGCAATGGCCAGCACGGTCTTGCCCTGCATGACACGGCCCAGCGCCTCCTGGATGCTGGCCTCGACCTCGCTGTCGAGCGCGCTTGTCGCTTCATCCAGCACGAGGATCGGGGCGTCCTTCAGGAAGGCGCGCGCCAGCGCAATGCGCTGCCGCTGGCCACCCGAAAGCTTCACCCCCCGCTCGCCCAGATAGGCGTCATAGCCCTTGCGACCCTGATGATCCTCCATCGCAAGGATGAACTCATGCGCCTCGGCTTGCCGGGCGGCGGCGATGATCTCGGCCTCCGACGCATCCGGGCGGCCATAGGCGATATTGTCCCGCGCGGATCGGTTGAACATCGCGGTTTCCTGCGTGACCATGCCGATCTGGCGGCGCAGGCTTTCCTGCGTGACATGGCGCAGGTCGTGACCGTCCAGCGTCACCTTGCCTTTTTCGCAGTCATAGAGCCGCAAAAGCAAGGCAACCAGCGTCGACTTCCCCGCCCCTGAAGCCCCGACAATTCCGATCTTCTCACCAGCCGCGATATGCAGCGTGACCCTGTCGATACCGCCGCGCTTGCGGCCATAGGCGAAGCTGACGTCGAGGTAATCAACCTTGCCGCTGATGCGCGGCAGGTCCACTGCCCCCGGCGCATCGGCAAGCTGATGCGGCTGCGCCAGCGTGCGCATGCCGTCCTCGACCTCGCCAATGCTGGTATAGATCGACATGAGCGTGAAGCTGACCCAGCCAGTCATCTGCGCAATCCGCATCGCTACCGCGCCCGACGCCGCGATATCGCCCGCCGTCGCCCCGCCCTGCTGCCACAATAGCACAGTACCACCGATCAGCAGCACCGGCAGAACCCCGGCGAGTGTCATCAGCGACAGGCGAAACCAGGTCGAAATCTCGCCAAATTCGACACTGCGCTCGCGGAAAACCTCCATGCTGCGCAGGGCTACGCGATCCTCGAAGGCGGCATGGGCAAAGAGTTTGACCGTCTTGATATTGGTGATCGTATCCACCACCTGTCCGGAAACCATGGCCCGCGCCGCAGCCCGGGCCGCCGAATTGCCCTTTACCCGCGGCATGAAGAACCGGATCAGCGCAAGATAGGCCACCAGCCAGACCAGCAGCGCCAGGGCAATCCAGGCATCAATGGCGATCAGGAAGATCGCCGATCCGATGACAGAGGCCAGCGCGAAACAGACAGTATTGATGACCTCGGTCGCGGTATCGGTAACAGCCCGCGCGGCCTGCATCTGCTTTTGCGCGATCCGTCCCGCGAAATCATTGTCGAAGAAGGTGACGCTTTGCCCCAGCGTCCAGCGATGAAGCCGGCTGAGCACCAGCGGCATCACATTCGGCCCGACGATGATGGAGTTTGAGGCGGCGGAAGCGGCAAAGGTCAGTGGCCGCAGGACAAGGTAGAACACCATGAACAGCACCAGAAGCCAGGCCTGTTCGGCAAAGAACGCGGTAGGGCCTGAACCGACCGCCGCATCGACCACCATGCCAAGGATCAACGCCGAAACCACTTCGGTCGTGCCCGCAAGCGCCGAAATCGCCCCCGCCACAGCCAGCGGCGCCCAAGCCCCGCTCAGGCACCAGCGGAAGAACGGACCGAGTTCTTGCGGCGGCATACCCTCCGCCGGACGGAAGGCATCAATGAAACCGGCAAGACCGCGCAGTGCCTTCATGCCTCGTCCTCCGTTCCGATGAACCCGCCCGATTGTCGTGCCCAGAAGCGGGCGTAAAGCCCGCCCTGTTCCAGTAGCTCGGCATGGCTGCCCTCTTCGGCCACTGCGCCATCCTCCAGCACGACGATACGGTCCATCGCCGCGATGGTGGACAGACGGTGCGCAATAGCGATGACAGTCTTGCCCTGCATCACGCCATAGAGCGCTTCCTGAATCGCCGCCTCGACCTCGCTGTCCAGCGCCGATGTCGCCTCGTCCAGAATCAGGATCGGCGCATCTTTCAGGATGACGCGCGCCAGCCCGATCCGCTGCCGCTGCCCGCCCGAAAGCTTCACCCCCCGCTCGCCGACATGCGCGTCATAGCCCTTGCGGCCTTCGGGGTCTTCCAGCGTCAGGATGAACTCATGCGCCTCGGCCCGGCGGGCGGCGGCAATCATATCCTCCTCGGTCGCCTCGGGGCGGCCATACAGGATATTTTCCCGTACACTCCGGTGCAAAAGGCTCGAATCCTGCTGAACCATGCCGATCTCGCGGCGCAGGCTGTCTTGTGTGACCTGCGAGATATCCTGCCCGTCGATCAGGATGCGCCCCTGCTCGCAATCGTAGAACCGCAGCATCAGCTTCACCAGTGTGGACTTGCCCGCGCCGGACCTGCCGACAACGCCAATCCGCTCACCCGGCCTCAGGGTCAGGTTAACATCACGCAGGCCGCCCGAACCGCGCCCATAGTGATGGGACACACCTTCCAGCCGGATCTCGCCTCTGGTCAGGTACAGGGGCCTTGCCTCGCGGGCATCGACCAGACCGATGGGCTGGGTGATCGTCTCCATCCCCTCCTGCACCACGCCCAGCGCCTGCACCAGCGAGGTGGTCGCCCACATGATCCAGTAGGTCATGTTATTGAGCCGCAACACCAGCGCAGTCGCCGCCGCCACGGTGCCAACGCTCGCCTGCCCCTGATACCACAGGACCAGCGCCCAGCCGGTAACAGCCACGATCAGCCCGCCGTTGAGGCCGGTCAGCGCAAGGTCCATCTTGGTGATAACCCGCATTTCCTTCTGGAATGTGGATCGCGCATGCTCGATGGCATCAGTCGCATGCCGCATTTCCAGATCGTGATGCGCAAACAGCTTTACCGAATGGATATTGGTATATGCATCCACCACACGCCCGGTGATGGCTGACCGCGCATCGGAACTGGCCTTCGAGGCAGGCCCGGCGCGCCGCAGCGTCCAGCGCACCAGCGCCGCATAAAGCGCAAACCAGACCAGAAGCGGCAGCACCAGACGCGGGTCGGCATCGGCCAGCATGATACCTGCACCGACAATGGTAACACTGGCAAAAGCCACGGCATCAAAGGTCTGGAACACCGCATCCCCCGCCGCCGGGGGCGTCTGCATCACCCGGTTGGCAATGCGACCCGCGAAATCGCTTTCAAACCAGCCGACAGGCTGGCGCAGCACATGATCATGCGCGCGAAAGCGGATCATCGTTCCGAAATTCGGCAGGATGGTGTTGTGCAGCAGCGCCACATTCGACACCAGCAACAGCGGCCGAAGGATCAGTACGGCAAGACCGACCGCAATGATCTCGGTTCCATGGCCATTCCAGACCTCGGCAGGGCTGGCCGTGGCCAGCAAGTCGACCAGACGCCCCACATACCAGATCAGCGCCACATCCGACCCTGCTGCAAGCACCGAAAGCAGCGCTGTTACCGCGAAAACGCCGCGGAATGGCCGGACGTATTCCCTCAGGAAGGGCCAAAGCCTGCGGGGCGGGGCATCGCTGCGCGCATAGGATTGATAAGGGTCAACAAGCCCTTCAAAAAACCGGAACATGGGGAAACTGCCTCAAAACAGGTCGGAGGTAAGATATAGGCCTTTCTGCCGGAAAGGAAAACCGCGCTTGGGGCAGATGACAAGGGACGGTTTACGGGGTCAGGCCGACACTCGTGAACGCCTCGACAATCCGTTCGGCCCCCCAGATGCTGACCTCTGACGGTGCCGCCCCGGGAGCGGGGATATTCACCCCTTCACCCGCGCCGATCTGCCGGATTTGCCCCGCAGCCATGACCTCAACCCGGCCGCGCTGAACGAAAATCCCGAAAACGCCCCGGCTCGGCCCCGCGTAGAACCGCGTTCCGCGCACGCCGATACGGGCGAAGGTGCTTTGCACTTCAAGGTCCAGCGGCGCCAGCGTATCGGGCCGGTCGAAGACCATGGCCCCGCCAATCGTGATCGTCCCCCCCAGATCGGCCGCAAAGCGATCAAGCATAAACCGCGCTTCGGGGCCAAGGTTGATCCGTGTCGCGGTAAACAGCTCCAGCGCAGCAAGGCTTGCGGCACCCGTGCTGACGGTATCGCCTTCATGCAGCGGATCGTCAGGGTGCAACGCCTGTTCCGCATTTCCGCGCGACAGAATGGCCTGCCCGGTCAGCGCCAGCGTGACACCGACAGGCGCCTGCGCAAAACCACGCGTCGCCAGCAAGAGGGCTGGCGCGGCAAGAAAAAGGCGGCGGGTGGCAGGCATGGCTCTGTCCTCACGTTTGGCCAGAGCCTCAGCCTAGCAGGCGTATTCCCGCCCCGGAACCGATTTCTGGTCGGTCGCGCAGCGGCCTGTTCCACGGGAAACAGGCTCAGACCAAACCGGCCAGATGCACTACCACCCCGACCACCGCCATGATGCCAAGCGTGGTGCCGATGCCAACACCTCGCCAGAAGATCAGGCCCAGCGCCAGCAGCGTCAGGGCGGCGAACGACGGCACGAAGCTGACCAGCACCGGCAGAGTCAACCGGACGGGTCCGGCCTGCCAGAGCATGACGTCCCCGAAGAGGCTGTGCAGAGCAAACCAGAGGGCGAGATTCAGAATGACGCCGACCACCGCCGCCGTCACCATGGACAGCGCAGCCGCAGGCGCCACACTGCCGCGCAACCTTTCCATCCAGGGGGCACAAAGGAAGATCCAGGCGAAACAGGGGGCAAAGGTCACCCAGGTTGCAAGCAGGCCGCCCAGCGTCCCCGCCAGAAGCGGCGGCAAACCACCTGCATCGCGGAAGGCGGCGAGAAAGCCCACGAATTGCAGCACCATGATCAGCGGCCCCGGCGTGGTTTCTGCCAGCCCCAGACCGTCCAGCATTTCCCCCGGGCGCAGCCATCCCTGCACCGCCACAGCCTCCTGGGCGACCCAGGCCAGCGCCGCATAGGCACCGCCGAACGTGACCACCGCCATCTGCGAAAAGAAGCGCGCAATCACATCGAAAACCGTGCCGGGGACAAAAAGCGCAAGCAGGACCACCGGGACCAGCCATGCCAGCAAGGCCAGACATCCCGCGAACAACGCTCCGGCCATCGGGGGCGTCTTCAACCCGTCTTCATCCGGTTCCCCCTTCCGGCTCTGCCCCCCGCGCCCGGCGAGCAGGCCTATCAGTGCCGCACCGATCACAATGACCGGAAAGGGCACGTCCAGAACGAAGATCGACAGGAACGAGACCACCGCGACAATGCGCGCCAGCCAGCCACCCAACGCCCGCCGTCCCAGACGTATGACCGCTTGCAGCACAATGGCCAACACCCCGGCCTTCAGCCCGAAAAATATGGCAGCCACCAGCGGCGCCTCGCCATGCAGGGCATAAAGCCAGCTGAGCGCCATGATCGACAGCAGACCGGGAAGGATGAACAGCCCACCCGCAATCAGCCCGCCGCGCGTGCCATTCAGCAGCCAGCCCAGATAGGTGGCAAGCTGCTGCGCCTCAGGTCCTGGCAGCAACATGCAGAAATTCAGGGCATGCAGAAAACGTCGCTCGCCGATCCAGCGTTTCTCCTCGACCAGAATACGGTGCATCACCGCAATCTGGCCCGCCGGGCCGCCAAAACTCAGCGCGGCGATGCGCGCCCATGTCCGGGCGGCCTCGGACGGGGCAGGAGGGTTCGGTTCAGAGCCTGTCATGACGCCCAGTCCCATCACAGCGCAAGACAGGCTGCAAGCCGACGGAAACTTGCCGCGATCCCCTCGGGCGAGTCCTCGGCCAGGAAACCATCCAGCGCGGGCCAGACCCTGATTGCCCGGTCCACCACCGGATCGGACCCTTTGCTGTAGAGACCCGCCTGAATCATCATCTCGGCGCGGTCATACGCCCCCAGCAGGCGCCTCGCCTCACCGATCAGTGCATTTTCCTCCGCATTGGCGGCGTCGGGCAGGCTGCGCGACACGGATCGCAGCAGGTCGATCGCCGGAAATCGTCCACGCTCGGCAATCCGCCGGTCCATGACCACATGACCATCCAGTACACCGCGCAGGATATCGGCCACCGGCTCTTCCATATCAGACCCGGCAACCAGCACGGACAGGACCGCCGTGATATCCCCCGCCTCCTGCGGTCCCGGCCCCGCCCTTTCGGCCAAAGACATGATCATATGTGCAACGGACGGCGGGTAGCCCCGCAGATCTCCGCCCTCGCCGGAGGCAAGCGCGACCTCGCGATGCGCCTCCGCGAAGCGGGTGATCGAATCGGCCAGAAACAGTACATGGCGCCCCTGATCGCGGAAATGTTCCGCGACAGACATCGCCGCCCAGGCACAGCGGCGGCGGGCCAGCGGTGACTGGTCCGACGTCGCGGCCACTACGACCGACCGCGCCATGCCCTGCGGACCGAGCACCTTCTCGGTGAAATCCCGCAGTTCGCGCCCGCGCTCGCCAATCAGCGCAATGACAACGACATCCGCCTCCACCCCCCGAGCGAATTTCGCCAGCAGCGAGGATTTGCCGACCCCGGAGCCCGCGAAAAGCCCAATTCTCTGCCCGCGCACCAGCGGCAGAAGCGTGTCGAAGGCCGCTGTTCCGGTGCGTAATCGCCCGCCCAGATGACGACGCTGCGCGGCAGCAGGCGCGGCGGCGCGCAGCGGCCGCGAAACCGGGCCGCGAAACAACGGGCGGCCATCCAGCGGCAGGCCGTAAGGATCGACGATACGCCCGATCCAACTGTCGTCCGGCGCGATGGTTGCCGGACCGACGAGATCCACCGGATCGCCGATCCGGATACCCTCTGGCGGGTTGTCGGGCAGGATCGTTGCCCCCTCGCGCGAAAGGCGGATCACTTCGCCGTAGCCTCTGCCAATGCACACACGATCCCCAAGACCGGCACAGCCTGCCAGCCCGCTCACCGCCAGCGTGCCGCGCCCGATCTCGGTGATGCGGCCGATCCGGCGCACGGGCGCAATCGCCGCGATTTCGGCTTGCAAGGCATCAAAGAGGCCGGCCATGAGATTCTCCCTTTGTTCGCCGCTTACCGTTTCTAAAGGAATCACCCTTAAGCCTTGATGAAGGTTGTCGAGGGAGAAGCCCCGATGTTCGAAAAACTTGAACTTGTCAGAATGGCGCAGGCGATGGCAGTGCATGCTGGCGCGCGGCAGGCCGAAATCGCACGCAATGTGGCAAATGCCGATACGCCGGGCTTCAAGGCGCGGGATCTGCCGCCTTTTGCCGAGGTTTATGACGCATCACAGGATGCTCTGCGCCGGACCCGCCCCGGTCACCTGTTGTCCGGAGAAACCGATGGCCCTGCCCCCGTCCTCCGCACGCAAAGGGGAGCAGCCGCACCGAACGGCAATACTGTCTCGCTGGAAACCGAGATGGTGAAGTCGGTCGAAGTCGGACAGCAGCACGAGATGGCGCTGGGGATCTATCGCAGCGCCGCCAGCGTCCTGCGAACCAGCCTGGGGCGGAGATAGGCCATGTCAGATCTGCTCAACGCCCTGTTGCAGGCCGCCTCCGGGATGCAGGCACAGGCTGCCAGATTGCGGCATGTATCTGAAAACATGGCCAATGTTGATACGCCCGGCTATCATCGCAAGCTGATCAGTTTTCGCGAAATCGCGGATGGATCGGGGGTGGAACCGGGGCCTGTCCGCCTGGATCGCAGCGCACTGAACCGTATCTATGCGCCAGGGCACCCGCTTGCCGACGAGACCGGGCACTACGATGGCTCCAACGTCGATCTGGTGGTCGAGGTGGCCGACGCCCGCGAGGCACAGCGCAGCTACGAAGCCAATCTGAAACTTTTCGATCAGGCGCGCCGCATGACGCAAAGCCTGTTTGATCTTTTGCGCAAATAAGGAGGTCCAGAATGGACATGAACCCCGCTTCGGCCGCCCGCAGCTATGGCCTTGCCCGCCCGGTGGTCGCCGTCCCCCCTGACGCCGGACAGACCGATGGACTTGTTGCCGCGGCGCAGGAGTTTGAACAGATCCTCTCGCAGGGCGAGGCAACTGCCCGCGCGGCCATGACCGGCAACGCCGATCCGCATGCGCTGGTTCAGGCGCTTTCCGCCAGCGAACTGGCAGTGGAAACCGCCGTCACCGTGCGCGACAAAGTGGTCGAGGCCTATCAGGAAATCCTGAGGATGCCGGTATGACCGCTGATCAGGTCTTTGATCTGCTGCGTCAGGCACTCTGGATCGCGGTCAGGGTTTCTGCCCCGCTTCTTGCCGTCGCGCTGATTGCGGGCCTTGCCATCGGCCTGTTGCAGGCCCTGACCTCGGTGCAGGAAATGACACTGACGTTCGTGCCCAAGGTCGGCGCCATGCTGATCGTCTTCTGGGTCTCGATGAGCTTCATGACCGCGACGCTGGTGGGCTTCTTCACCGACCGCATCATCCCGCAGATCGCCGGAGGCTGACCATGGATGCCTCTGGCTATACCACGCTGACACGGCAGAACGGCCTGCTGCACGAATTGCAGGTCATCGCCAACAATATCGCCAACAGTTCAACCACCGGCTTCCGGCGCGAGGGCGTGGTTTTTGCGGAGTATGTGAAGGCGCTTGACGATGCACCGTCGCTGTCCATGGCCCATGCTTCGGCCCGCAATGTGGATCTGAGCCGCGGAGAGATGCAACAGACCGGCGGGACATTCGATTTTGCGGTCGACGGGGATGGCTTTTTCCAGATCGAGACGCCGCAGGGAAACCGGCTGACCCGCGCCGGACATTTCACGCCCTCCGCCACCGGCGAACTGGTGAACGCGGAAGGCTACCGCCTGCTGGACGAGGCAGGAGGGCCAGTTTTCGTACCGGCTGATGCCGGTCAGATCGCACTGTCGGAAGATGGCACGCTCTCGACCATTCAGGGACCGCTGGCCCGGATCGGTCTGTGGCAGCCCCAAAACGCCACCGCACTACGCCACGAGGGCGGCACACTGTTTTCGGTCGAGGGAGAAATCCTGCCGATGCAGGGGGGCAGGATGCACCAGGGCAGTCTTGAGGGCAGCAACGTCAACACCTTTTCAGAGATCGCCCGGATGATGGAAGTCCAGCGTGCCTATGAGCTGGGCCAAAGCTTCCTCGACCGTGAGGACGAGCGGATGCAGACGGCGATACGAACACTCGGAGGATGAAATGAAGGCGCTTCAGATCGCGGCGAGCGGCATGGCGGCACAACAGATGCGCGTCGATGTCGTGTCAAACAATCTCGCGAACATGTCGACAACCGCGTACAACGCCCGGCGGGCCGAATTTGCAGATCTGCAATACGAACAGATCGCCAGGCCCGGCACGATTTCGGCCGAGAATGGTGCGATGCTGCCAACCGGCGTGCAGATGGGCATGGGTGTGCGTCCGGCCGCTGTTTCGGTGGTGCTGTCGCAGGGCACGCTGAGCCAGACCAATGGCGACCTTGACCTGGCCATCGAAGGGCGCGGGTATCTGGAGGTAACGTTACCCTCCGGCGGCACTGCCTATACCCGCGATGGCGGGCTGAAACGCACGGCCGACGGGCTGATCGTCACCTCCGAAGGTCACGAAGTTGCGCCAGGCATCACCATACCCGCTGATGCCCGCAGCCTGACCATCAATGCACAAGGCGAGGTTTATGCCTATTTTGCCAATCAGGTGCAGCCGCAGCTTCTTGGCCAGATCACCCTCGCCGGTTTCACCAACGAGAAGGGGTTGGAGGCGATCGGCGGCAATCTTTACCTTGAAACGGCTGCATCCGGGCCGGCGCAAAGCGGCACACCAGGCAGTGACGGGCTGGGCAGCCTGCGGCAGGGTTACCTTGAGGAAAGCTCGGTCGATGCGGTGCGCGAGGTTACCGAACTCATCAAGGCCCAGCGCGGATACGAGCTGAATGCCAAGGTGATCACCGCTGCCGACCAGATGCTGGCTGCCACGACACAGGTGCGCTGATGCGATGGCTGATGCTTGCCCTGCTGCCGCTGCCCGCGCTGGCCGATACGCTGGTCGCAACCCGGACCATTCGCGCGCTGGACATCCTGACCGACGCCGATGTGATGCAGGTTTCCGGCGGCAAGGGCTTCGATGATCCGCTTCAGGTGGTAGGGATGGAGGCGCGCGTGGCGATCTATGCCAACCGTCCGATCCGGCCCGAAGATATCGGCCCCCCCGCCCTGATCGAACGCAACCAGATCGTGACGCTGCGCTTTAGCACCGGCCCCCTGCACATCCTGACCGAAGGCCGCGCACTGGCGCGGGCCGGGGTGGGCGAAACGGTGCGGGTCATGAACCTGTCGTCCCGCAGCACCGTTACCGGCCGCGTCAGCTCGGATGGCACCGTCATCACCAGCCCCCAACCCTGAGGAGCGCCATGTATCGCCTGATCCTTCTGACCCTGTGCCTGAGCGCCTGCTCGCGATTGGCAGAGGTTGGAAAAAGCCCGGATTTCTCACCACTGGAAGGCAGTTACCAGCATCATGCAATGTATTCGACACCGCTGCCACATGACATCCCGCCCGCAACGCCTGCGGATGCCTCGTCGCTGTGGTCAGCGAACCGCGAGGCGCTGTTCGGCGAGCGCCGGGCTGCGCGGCGTGGCGACATCCTGACCGTTGTTATCGAAATCGACGACAAGGCCGAGATGTCGAATACATCTGGCCGCAGCCGCGCGGGAAATGACTCGATGGGCATACCATCCCTGTTCGGCATTCCCGAGCGCCTGAACGAGAAATTGCCTGAGGGCGCCAGCATGGCCGACGCGGTCGAAACCCGCTCCAGCTCTGCCTATCAGGGCCAGGGATCGGTGTCGCGCAAGGAAAAGCTCACCCTGAGGGTTGCCGCCACGGTGGTCGAAGAACTTGCGAATGGCGTATTGCGGATCGAAGGCCAGCAGGAGGTCCGGGTAAATTACGAGCTGCGCGAGCTGATCGTGACCGGCTACGTCCGGCCAGCAGATATCTCGCGCCAGAACGAGATCACCTATGACAAGATCGCGGGCGCCCGGATTTCCTATGGCGGGCGCGGCCAGATCACTGATGTGCAGCAGCCGCGCTATGGCCAGCAGATCGCCGATGTTCTCTTGCCATTCTGATCGCCATGAAACGCCTGATCCTCCCCCTGATCCTCGCGCTTGTCGGCCTGTTCGGCGGCCTTGCCGGCGGCTATTTCCTGCGACCGACCGAAGCTCCGCCGCAAGAGGCCGGGCAGGATGTGGCGGCAGATGCGTCACATGATGCGCCCGCCCCGGCAGAGGGGCACGGGTCGGAAGAGGGCAATACCGGGCCTGAATATGTGAAGCTGAGCAACCAGTTCATCGTGCCGATTGTCGAAGATGGCCGCATCAGCTCGGTCGTGGTGCTGTTTCTCAGCCTGGAGACCACGGCGGGTGCACAGGAAACCGTCTTTGCACGCGAGCCGAAGCTGCGCGACAGTTTCCTGCAAATCCTGTTCGATCATGCCAACAGCGGCGGCTTTCGGGGCACTTTCACCGAAGGCACCAGCCTTGCGCCGCTGCGCCGGGCCCTGCTGGAGTCGGCGCGCACCATCCTGCCCGGCATTGTCAGCGATGTGCTGATCACTGATATCACCCGACAGGATGCCTGAAGCAAAAGGCCCCGGACATCGCCGGGGCCTTTCAGAAAGTCAGCCTTCGGAGGCTTCTTCCTTTTCCTTCTTCTCGGGCACGATTTCTGCCCCCGTCTCCTGGTCGACCATCTTCATGCCAAGGCGCACCTTGCCACGGTCGTCGAAGCCCAGAAGCTTGACCTTCACTTCCTGACCTTCCTTCAGAACCTCGTTCGGGTGGTTCAGGCGCTTGTTGGCGATCTGCGACACATGGACCAGGCCGTCACGCTTGCCGAAGAAGTTCACGAAGGCGCCGAAATCGACCAGCTTCACGACCTTGCCGGTGTAGATCTGGCCTTCTTCCGGCTCTGCCACGATCGACCAGATCATGTCATAGGCCTTCTTGATGGCATCGGCCGACGAGGACGCAATCTTGATGACGCCGTCGTCATTGATGTCGACCTTGGCGCCCGAGGTTTCCACGATCTCGCGGATCACCTTGCCACCCGAACCAATCACTTCGCGGATCTTGTCGGTAGGGATTGAGAGGGTCTCGATCTTCGGGGCGTATTCGCTGAAGCCCTGCGGGGCCGACAGCGCCTTGTTCATCTCGCCCAGAATGTGCATCCGGCCGTCCTTGGCCTGCGCCAGGGCCTGCTCCATGATCTCGGGCGTGATGCCCGCGACCTTAATGTCCATTTGCAGCGAGGTGATGCCAGATTCGGTGCCTGCAACCTTGAAGTCCATGTCGCCGAGGTGATCCTCGTCGCCGAGGATGTCGGTCAGCACGGCCCATTTGCCGTCATCTTCCAGAATGAGGCCCATGGCCACACCGGCGACCGGCGCTTTCAGCGGCACGCCCGCATCCATCATCGACAGCGAGCCACCACAAACCGAAGCCATCGAGGAGGAGCCGTTCGATTCGGTGATCTCCGACACCACGCGGATGGTGTAGGGGAAATCGGTCGGCGCCGGCAGCACGGCTTGCAGTGCACGCCATGCCAGCTTGCCGTGACCGATCTCGCGGCGACCAGGCGAGCCGACGCGGCCCACTTCACCAACCGAATAGGGCGGGAAGTTATAGTGCAGCAGGAAGTTGGAACGGTAGTTGCCGTTCAGTGCGTCGATGATCTGTTCATCCTCGCCGGTACCCAGCGTGGTGACGACCAGACCTTGCGTTTCACCGCGGGTGAACAGGGCCGACCCATGGGCGCGCGGCAGGATGCCGGTTTCCGACACGATCGGACGCACGGTCCTGGTGTCGCGACCGTCGATCCGGGCGCCACCGTTGATGATGTCGCCGCGCAGGATCGCGCTTTCCAGCTTCTTGATCGCCGAGCCGAGGTTGATGTCGGCCTGGTCTTCCTCCGACAGCGACGCGGTGATCGCGGCGACAGCGGCGGAAATGGCGTTGGTACGTTCCTGCTTGTCCTTCAGCGCGAAGGCGGCGCGCATCTGCGCCTCGCCAGCGGCTTTCACTTTGCCGTAGAGTTCTGCAATGTCCGGCGGCGAGAAATCGAAGGGCTCTTTCGCGGCGGTTTCAGCCAGCGAGATGATCAGGTCGATTACCGGCTGCATCGCCTCGTGACCGAACTTCACGGCGCCCAGCATTTCTTCTTCGGACAACTCGTAAGCTTCCGATTCCACCATCATCACGGCGGTCTTGGTGCCCGCGACCACGAGGTCCAGACGCTGCTCCGGCTTGGTGCGGAGCTGGGTCATGTCGTCCATCGCCGGGTTCAGCACATATTTGCCATCGACGAAGCCAACGCGCGCGGCGCCGATCGGACCCATGAAGGGCACGCCAGACAGGGTCAGCGCGGCGGAGGCCGCGATCATCGCCACGATATCGGGGTCATTCACGAGGTCACAGGACAGAACGGTTGCCATGACCAGCACTTCGTTCTTGAAGCCTTCGACGAACAGCGGGCGGCACGGGCGGTCGATCAGACGGGAAACCAGCGTCTCTTTTTCGGACGGCCGGGCCTCACGTTTGAAGAAGCCGCCGGGGATCTTGCCGGCGGCGTAATATTTTTCCTGGTAGTGAACGGTCAGGGGGAAGAAGTCTTGACCGGGCTTCGCCTTCTTGGCGAAGGTCACGTTCGCCATGACGCTGGTTTCGCCCAGCGTCGCGATGACCGAACCATCGGCCTGGCGCGCAACCTTCCCGGTTTCCAGCGTGAGCGTTTCATCGCCCCACTGGATCGACTTTTTCGTGATATTGAACATCTGTCATCCTATCCTGGGAGCTCTCCCGGGCGCATCCCGGGTCTCCCGATGTCTGGCGGCCCCATTGCCGCCGCCCCCAATCCTCATGCATGCGGCCCGGGGCATGGCCTCACGTCTCAGATGGGCGCCCGCATAGCGCAAAACCAGCGGTTTGGGAAGCGTTCGTTCTTGCCACGCGGCAAGAGCCGCACTGCAGCACGGCAAATATACGCTGTCAGGCGATTTACTTCGGGCTGCGCTTGGCCAGAATCCGCTGAAGCGTGCGGCGGTGCATGTTCAGCCGCCGCGCAGTTTCCGAGACATTGCGGTCGCACATCTCATAGACGCGCTGGATATGTTCCCACCGCACGCGGTCGGCGGACATCGGGTTTTCCGGCGGCGAGGGCAACAGATCACCCCGCGCCAGAAGGGCATTGGTGACCTCATTCGCGTCGGCGGGCTTGGCCAGGTAATCAGTGGCACCGATCTTCACCGCAGCGACTGCGGTGGCAATGGCTCCATAACCCGTCAGCACGACGATCCGGCAATCGGGGCGGCGTTCACGCAGCGCTTCGACCACATCAAGCCCGTTGCCATCTTCCAGGCGCAGGTCGACCACAGCAAAGGCGGGCGGACGGCTTTGTGCGATGGCCTTCCCTTCCGCCACCGTTTCGGCGGTTTCGGGGATGAAGCCGCGCTTTTCCATCGCCTTGGCAAGGCGTTTCACGAAGGATTCGTCGTCATCCACCAGAAGAAGCGAACGGTCCGGCCCGATTTCGGCGCTCAGATCCTCTGCCATGGCGATGCTCTCCGTCGTGAAAATCCTGCCGACCCTAGGGCGAATTCACCGGAAGGTCAATTTTGACCGGCAGCTTTTGCCGCATCGACAAAACAGGCAACACTGTCGGCCATCTGCTCGGGCGTTGCCTCGCGTTTGTAGAACTCGGCAAAGCCGCTGCCCGGCAGCATCAGATAGGTGAAGGTCGAGTGATCGACGAGATAGAATTCGTCCTCGGCCTCCTGTTTCTTGAAATAGGTCTTGTAGGCCAGCGAAGCCGCCTTCACCTGTTCGGCCGAGCCGGTCAGACCGATCATGCGGGGATGCAGGTTGGCCGCGAAATCCTTCACCACTTCGGGCGTATCTCGCTCCGGGTCAATCGAGATGAACACCGGCTGCACGTCATAGCCACGGTCCACCAGCAGGTCGATTGCCTCCGCGTTACGGGCATTGTCGAAGGGGCAGACGTCCGGGCAGAACGTGTAGCCGAAATAGACCAGTGAGGGTTTGGTGAGAACATCCTTGTCGGTTACCGTCCGGCCATCGCCATCGACCAGCGTGAAGGGGCCGCCGATCTCGCCGCCGCCAACTGCTCCGGCACGGCATTGCGCGAACGCATCGGACGCCTTGTTCGACATGATCCACAGCGCACTGCCGCCAACCAGACCGACGACCACCGCCACCGCGAGACCTGCATAGAGCTTTGACATGGCTTTCCCCTTTCTTGCGTGGCGCATTGATCCCGCATCATGAGACTTTTAACAATGCCAAAACACCCTTCTGCGACAGCAAGGACCATGGCCGCATTGCCCCTTTCCCCGGACGAACCGCCCCTGCCCGGCACTCAGGCCCCCGGAGACCTGCTGCGCCTGGGCACGCTGAACCTGTTGCGCTGGATCGCCATTGGCGGCCAGATCATCGCGCTTCTCGCCGCGCAGTTCTGGCTGGAAATCCGGCTGCCGCTGGGGCTTTGCCTGCTGGTGGTGGGCGCGTCCGTTATCGTCAACCTGATCTCGGTCTTCATCTTCCCCGAAAGCACCCGCCTCACCGAACGGCAGGTATTCTTCACCCTGCTGTTCGACCTGACGCAGCTCGCTACCCTGCTGATGCTGACAGGCGGGCTGACCAACCCTTTCGCCCTGTTGTTTCTGGCGCCGGTCACGATTTCCGCAACAGCGCTGGAGGGACGGGCGACGCTGGTTCTGGGCACGGTGGCACTGGTTCTGGTCTCTGTCGTTGCCCTGTTCGCCGTGCCGATGAGCATGGGGGACGGTACAATCTTTGCCCTGCCCCGGCTGTTTTCATTCGGCTTCTGGCTGGCCATCGTCATCGGCATCGTCTTCCTCGGGATCTATGCCCACCGCGTCGCAGCAGAGATTCACGCGATGCAGGATGCGTTGCTCGCAACCCAGATGGCGCTGGCACGGGCGCAGAAGCTGACTGATCTGGGCGGTGTGGTGGCGGCAGCGGCGCATGAACTGGGCACACCGCTGGCCACGATCAAGCTGGTCAGCGCCGAGTTGATGGAGGAGTTGGAAGATCACCCAGACCTGCGCGACGACGCGCAACTGATCCGCGATCAGGCAGACCGTTGCCGCGACATCCTGCGTTCCATGGGGCAGGCGGGCAAGGATGACCGGCTGATGCGGCAGGGGCCGCTGAGCCTCGTATTGCGCGAGGCCGCCGAACCGCATCTGAAGCGGGGTAAGGCGGTGCATTTCACCCTGCCTGACAGCGACCCGGTGGTTCAGCGGCAGCCCGAGATCCTGCACGGCCTGCGCAACCTGATCCAGAATGCCGTGGATTTCGCAGATGCCAATGTCTGGGTCGATGCAGAATGGCGGGGCGATCGGCTTGTCTTGCGGATTGTCGATGACGGGCCGGGCTATCCCCCGCATCTTCTGGGCCGGATGGGCGAACCCTTTCTGCGCAATCGCAAGGCCGATCCCGCGCAACGACCGGGGTATGAGGGCATGGGTCTCGGCATGTTCATCGCGAAAACCCTGCTGGAAAGGACGGGCGCCCGGCTGTCCTTCGCCAATGCACAGCCTGAGGCGATGGCAGACCGGCGCGGCGCCATTGTCGAGGTGATCTGGCCCGCCAACCGCATTCTGGCTGAAACCGGCGCCCTGGGAGAGAACTCGCTGAACAGCTGACAGGTTTTCGCGGCTTTCGCCTCAGGGGCGATGACTGCAATCAATGCCTTAACCAAGCCTTAACTATCACCCGCCAAGGTTGCGGCTGAAACCTTGTGCGAGAATTTCGATGGTGATCGACTGGGCCCTGGCCTTCATGATGCTCCTTGTGTCCATTCTGGCCGCTGTCGCCGGCCTGTTCACCATTGCGGCCCTTGATCCGCAGACCCAGCGCGGACCGCGCTCCATCTTCGCCGATACCGCAGGTGGAACCAGCTTTCTTTTCGACGGCGAAACGCTTCTGGATGCGACACCCGCCGCCCGAGCCCTGATCAGCCAAAGCCCGATCCGGGGCCCTGCCTGGCTGCGGCTCCGCTCCTATCTCGGCGCGCGGTTTGCCGATTTCGAAAGCCGTTTTGCCAATCTCGCCGAGGAAGGGCTGCTGATCCTCACCTCCTGCGACACGAACGGAACGCCCATTCTGTTGCGGGCCGAACTGGCCGGCGGGCTGACCCGGATCAGCCTCGAAGACCCGGAGGCTCAGGCCACCGCTCCAAATCACGACGCACTGACCCGCAAGGCAACGGAGGACGAGCTGAGCCGGCTGCGCAATACGCTGGCGCTGGCCCCGATGCCGGTCTGGCGTGAAAGACCGGATGGCCAGCTTCTGTGGGCCAACGCCGCCTATCTGCACCGCGTTGCAGATGGTTTACCCCCCGGACAGGATCTGACATGGCCACTGCCGCGCCTTTTTGAGCGCACAACCGACCAACCCGGCACCGCCCTGCGTCACCGGCTGGTGCAGCAGGGGCAACCCGACAAATGGTTCGAACTTCACGCCTATCAGGACGACGCCGAACAGTTGGTATTCGCGCTGCCAGCCGATACGCTGGTAATGGCCGAGGCATCGCTACGGGATTTCACGCAAACCCTGGTCAAAACCTTCGCCCATCTGCCGATCGGGCTGGCGATTTTCGACCGCCAGCGCCAACTTGTGCTGTTCAATCCTGCCTTGCTGGATCTCTCAGGCCTTCAGCCCGATTTCCTTTCGATGCGCCCAACGCTGTTTGCCTTTCTGGACGCCATGCGCGACCGCGACATGATCCCGGAACCGAAAGATTATCGCACCTGGCGTCGGCAGATGGTGGCGCTGGAACAGGCGGCCTCCTCCGGCCTGTTCGAGGAAACATGGAGCCTGCCGTCCGGCCTCACCTACAAGGTGGTCGGACGCCCCCATCCCAACGGCGCGCTGGCGCTGCTGATCGAGGATATTTCAACCGAAATCGGCCGCATACGGCGATACCGGGCCGATCTGGAGCTTAGCCAGGCGGTTGTCGATTCCGTGGATCAGGCGCTTGCGGTCTTCTCCCCAGCCTCTGCGCTGGTGATGGCAAATGCGGCCTATTGCCGGTTGTGGGGCCACGATCCGGCGAGCACCGTTTCAGAAGGCAGTTTCGCGACGCTTTGTGCGCACTGGCAGGGCCGCAGCGCGCCAAATCCGTTCTGGGCCGAAGCGGAAAGCTTTGCTGCGGCCCATGATACCGACAGCGCGCCCCTGCACGGAGAAGCCCGCCTGCTGGACGGGCGTCTGGTCGAATGCCGCATTTCGGCCCTGCCCGGCGGCGCCACCCTTGCCCGTTTTGAAATCGCCACCCGGATCGAGGATGCGACGGGCGCGATGGCAACGGAACGTCTGCGCGCCTGAGCCGGGTTGCAGCCGCAAACGCGGCGGATAAAACTGCGGGCATGAACAGCCACCCGCCCCTTACCCTTTTCCTGCCAGACGATACTGCGACAGACCGGCTGGCGCGTCGCCTTGCGACCCTTGCGCAGCCGGGCATGACCCTGCTGCTGGAGGGCGGCATCGGTGCTGGAAAAACCCATTTCTCCCGCGCCTTCATCCGCCAGCGGCTTGGCGCAGAGGTCGATGTCCCCTCGCCGACCTATACGCTGGTCCAGACCTATGAAGATCCGCGGGGCGATATCTGGCACGCCGATCTTTATCGGCTTGGCCATCCCGATGAGGTTGCGGAACTGGGTCTGATCTCGGCTTTCGAGACGGCGATCTGTCTGGTCGAATGGCCAGACCGGCTTGGCAACCAAACCCCGCCCGATGCCCTCCGCATCGCGTTCCGCCCCGAAGGTGAGGGCCGCCTTGCGATGCTGGATTTCGGTAAACGCGACGATTTGCGCGGCGCTTTCATGGCTTTGGACGCATGACGGATCTGCGAAAAACCCAGGCAGAGGCCTTTCTGCAACGGGCAGGTTGGGGTGCGGCGACGCGCCGGCACCTTGCTGGTGACGCATCGGATCGCAGCTATCAGCGCCTGACGCTGAACGGCAGAAGCGCAGTTTTGATGGATGCTCCACCGGGTAGGGGCGATGATCCGCGCGATTTCGCCCGTATCGCCGGGCATCTGCGCGCGCTCGGCCTTTCGGCGCCCGAAGTGAAGGCCAGCGACTTCGATCACGGTTTCCTGCTGCTGGAAGATCTGGGGGACGGCATCTTTGCGCGACTGGTCTCGCAAGCTCCGGCGCGGGAACCAGCGCTGTATTATGCGGCGGCAGAGGTGTTGCTGCACCTTCAGGCCGCTCCCGCACCCGAGAATCTGCCCGATCCTGGCGCGGCGGACTGGGCCCGGGCTGCCGCTTTCGCGCTGGACTGGTATCGCCATGCAATTCTGGGCGACAGCGGCGACAGAGAGCTGTTCGTGGATTGCCTGACGCGCAGCCTGCGGCGTCTTGCAGATGGCCCGCGCGTTCTTATTCTACGTGACTATCATGCGGAAAACCTGCTGTGGCTGGACGACCGCAGCGGCCTTGCACGGGTCGGGCTGCTGGATTTCCAGCTCGCCCAGATGGGGCAGCCTGCCTATGATCTGGTTTCGTTGTTGCAGGATGCCCGCCGTAACGTGGCGCCCGAAACAGAGACCGCTGTTTGTGCGACCTTTCGCAAGGCGCTGGACATTCCCGCAGACCATTTTTCCGCTACCTATGCTGCGCTGGGGGCGCAACGTGCCCTGCGCATTCTTGGCATTTTCGCACGCCTCTGCCTTGTTGCGGGCAAGCCTGCCTATCTGCGCCTGGTGCCCCGCGTCTGGGGCCAGTTGCAACGCAACCTTGCGCATCCCGAACTGACGGAACTGGCCGAGGTTTGCGCCCGGCTCCTGCCGGAACCGACCCCTGAAGCCCTTGTAAGGATCGAAGGCCAATGCCGTGCATTCCCGATGCCGTGATGCTTTTCGCTGCCGGTTTCGGCACGCGGATGGGCGCACTGACAGCAGACAGACCCAAGCCGATGATCGAAGTGGCGGGACGCCCCCTGATAGATCATGCGCTGGATCAGGCAGCGGCCATCAGGCCCCGTCAGATCGTCATTAACCTGCACTACCGCCCCGAGATGATCCGCACCCATCTTGCGGACCGAGAGAAAATTGCGTTCTCTGATGAAAGCGACGCGATCTTGGAAACCGGCGGCGGATTGCGCGCCGCCCTGCCCCAGCTCGGCCCCGGCCCGCTCTACACCCTGAACAGCGATGCAGTCTGGACCGGCGCACCCGCGCTGAGCCAGCTTGCGTCGCGGTGGGATGCCAGCCGGATGGATGCGCTGCTGCTGCTGCTGCCTGCCGAAAAGGCCACAGGCTATCGCGGCACCGGGGATTTCGTCATGGACGAAGATGGCAGAATTGTCCGCGCCAAAGGCGCACCGAGCTATGCCTATCTTGGTGCGCAAATTCTGTCTCCGAAGCATATTTCGGCCATATCAGAGACTGTTTTCTCGCTGAACCGGCTGTGGGATATCGCGATTGCCGAGGGGCGTGCCTTCGGCGTCGTGCATGATGGCGGATGGTGTGATGTCGGACGGCCAGAGGGAATTGCCGAGGCCGAAGCGCTCCTTGGGAAGGCCAGAGATGTTTGAACCCGGCCAGTCCCGCCTGTTCGCGCTGCCACCGGGTGTGGACTTTCCGGCCGAACTCGTGCGCGGCCTGCGCGACCGTCTGGAGGGCGAGCCGCCCGAGGCCATGGCCCGTGTGCAGCTTTTCGTGAATACCCAGCGCATGCGCCGACGCATCGTCGAGCTGTTTGCAGCTTCAGGCCCCGGCTTTCTGCCGCAAATACGGTTGATTACCGATCTGGGGATCGAAGCGTCGCTGGAGGGGATACCGCCCGCCGTATCGCCCCTGCGGCGTCGGCTGGAGCTGACACGGCTGATCGCCGGTCTGCTGGATTCTGCGCCCGATCTTGCCCCCCGTGCCGCCCTTTACGATCTTGCGGACAGCCTCGCCGCCCTGATGGACGAAATGCAGGGCGAAGGCGTCGCGCCCGAGACGATTGCCGCGCTGGATGTGTCGAACCATTCCGCCCATTGGACGCGGACGCAGCAATTCCTTGGCATCGTGGAACCTTTCTTCGGAACTGCGGAAGCCCCCGACCCCGAAGCCCGACAGCGCCGCACCGTCGAGGCGCTTGCAAAGCGGTGGGCTACCGATCCGCCTTCGGGGCCGGTCATCCTTGCGGGTTCAACCGGCTCGCGCGGGACCACCCTGCGATTCATGCAGGCTGTTGCGGCACTGCCGCAGGGTGCGCTCGTCCTGCCGGGGTATGATTTCGACCTGCCACTCGCCGTTTGGTCAGGAATGTCTGATGCGCTGACGGCCGAGGATCACCCGCAATACCGCTTCCGTCGCCTGATGGACGCGCTGGATGCCAGGCCCGGCGACGTGCGGCGCTGGACGGCAACAGAAGCGCCGAATCCGGCACGGAATGCGCTTGTTTCACTGTCACTGCGTCCAGCGCCGGTCACAGACCAGTGGCTGACCGAGGGGCAGATGCTGGACGATCTTGTCGCCACGACCGCCGATCTGACGTTGATCGAGGCGGAGTCTCCGCGCGACGAGGCGCTTTCCGTGGCGCTGATCTTGCGCAAGGCGGTTGAGGACGGGCGTTCGGCGGCCCTGATCACCCCGGATCGGAACCTGACACGCCGCGTTACGGCGGCACTGGATCGCTGGGGCCTTGTTCCCGATGATTCCGCTGGCAGGCCGCTCGCTCTGTCCGCCCCGGGCCGGTTGCTGCGGCATGTCGCGCGATTGCTGGGCGAAAGGATTTCCGGCGAGACGCTGCTGACCCTGCTGAAACACCCGCTGACTGCGACCGGCGGGGATCGAGGCAGCCATCTGCGGCTGACCCGGGATCTTGAGTTGCACCTGCGCCGATTTGGTCCGCCCTTCCCCGACAAAGCTATGCTGGCGCATTGGGCCGAAGCGCGGAATGATCCGCTCGCGCCCGGCTGGGTCGCCTGGATTTCCGACATCCTTGATGCTGCCGCGTCGCTTGCCGATACCTCTCTGGCCGCACGGCTGGAACATCATCTGGCAATAACAGAGACTGTTTCCCGCGGCCCCTGGGGAGTGGATACGGGCGAATTGTGGCACGCAGCCGCCGGAGAGGCGGCACTTGCGCAGGTCGATGCCCTACGCTCCGAGGCGGATGCCGGGGGCGATTTCGCGCTGCACGATTATCGAGACCTGTTCGATGCCGTCCTGAACCGTGGAGAAGTCCGCGATGAGGTTCTGGGCCATCCCGGCCTGATGATCTGGGGCACACTGGAGGCCCGTGTTCAGGGTGCCGATCTGGTAATCCTTGGCGGGTTGAATGACGGGATCTGGCCCCAGTTGCCACCTCCCGACCCCTGGCTGAACCGGAAAATGCGCAAGGATGCGGCTCTGTTATTGCCAGAACGGCGTATCGGCCTAGCCGCCCATGACTATCAGCA
Organism: Gemmobacter caeni; assembly: GCF_003054195.1. Classification (GTDB taxonomy): domain Bacteria; phylum Pseudomonadota; class Alphaproteobacteria; order Rhodobacterales; family Rhodobacteraceae; genus Gemmobacter; species Gemmobacter caeni. The sequence continues at coordinate 56,179 of NZ_QBKP01000018.1, read as the reverse complement.
AGCCATAGCGGCTGGTGAAGTGGTTCTGACCCGCGCCCGGCGGGACGCGGATGCGGAAACCGTCCCTTCCCGCTGGGTGAACCGCCTGACAAACCTTCTGGACGGTCTGCCGGAGCGTGGCGGCCGCGAGGGGCTCGAAGCCATGCGGGCACGCGGACAGGATTGGCTGATGCTGGCAAAACGGCTGGAGCAGCCTGCCGCCCAACTGCCTTCCGCGCATCGCCCCGCCCCCCGCCCCCCCGTTGCTGCCCGCCCGAAAGAGCTCGCGCTGACGCGGGTGGCAACGCTTATCCGCGATCCCTACGCGATCTATGCTCGCTACATCTTGCGTCTGAACAAGCTTGAGCCACTGCATCGAGAATCCGATGCGCGGCTGCGTGGTTCTATCCTGCACAAGATTCTGGAGCGGTTTGTTCGGGAGCGGCAGGCCGAAAGCATGGAGGCCGCAAGAGACCGGCTAATCAGCCTTGCCGCCGAAGTGCTGGAAACAGAGGTGCCCTGGCCAGCCGCTCGGGTTCTGTGGCTGGCCCGGATTTCGCGTGCTGCCGATTTCTTCATCAGCCACGACGGCGCGGATGGCGGGGTGCCCGTCAGTCTGGAGCAGCGTGGCCGCATCGGGCTTGATCCGCTGGATTTCGAACTGTTCGGCACACCGGACCGCATCGACCTGCTGCCGGACGGACGCCTGCACATTCTGGATTACAAGACCGGCACGCCCCCGACCCGCAAGCAGCAGGAGCAATTCGACAAACAGCTTCTTCTGGCGGCGGCCATGGCCGAACGTGGCGCTTTCAAGGAGGTCGGCCCGACCGAGGTCGCCCGGATTACCTATGTCGGACTGGGCACCAACCCGAAGCTGGAAACCACTGCCCTGATGCCTGAGGACCTGGACAAGGTCTGGGAAGACCTCCATCGCCTTGTCCGGCGCTATCAGAGCCGCCAAACGGGCTATACCGCCAGACGGGCGGTTTTTGCCAGCCGGTTTCCCGGCGACTATGACCATCTCGCCCGTTTCGGGGAATGGGACATGACTGACAGCGCGACGCCGGAGGATGTGGAATGACTCGCAACGCCGCCAGTGAACGGCAGGTGCAGGCCGCAGATCCCGGATATTCGACCTGGCTTTCCGCCAATGCGGGATCGGGCAAGACCCGCGTCCTGACTGACCGAGTGGCGCGGCTGCTGCTTTCCGGGGTCGAGCCCGGCCGCATCCTGTGCCTGACCTATACCAAGGCCGCCGCGTCAGAGATGCAGAACCGGCTGTTTCAGCGGCTGGGCGAATGGGCGATGAAGCCCGACCTTGACCTGCGGGAGGCGCTGCTGAACCTTGGCGCCATCGCGCCCGTTTCACGTGAAACACTGGCCGAAGCGCGGCGCCTGTTCGCCCGTGCCATTGAGACCCCCGGTGGCTTGCGCATCCAGACCATCCACAGCTTCTGCGCCAGCCTGTTGCGTCGCTTTCCGCTGGAGGCGGGGGTTTCGCCGCAATTCACCGAGATGGACGAGCGTGCCGCCAAACTGCTGCGCGAAGATATTGTCGCGGACCTTGCTTCTGGATCAAAGTCCGATGTGATTGCAGCATTGGCAGCGATCTATACGGGCGAGGACTTTTCGGCGCTTACCGCCGAAATCGCCCGCCACTCCGATGCACTGTCGCCCCCGCTGGACGCGGCAGGGTGCCTGACACTTTTTGGTCTGCCACCCGGTTTTACCGCCATAGACCTGCTGGACGAGGTCTTTCTTGGTGGGGAAGCCGGCCTTCTGTCGGACACCGCCGACATTCTTATGACAGGTTCCACCAAGGATCAGCAGGCAGGGGCCAAACTTGCCGCCCTGCGTGGCGCGCGGCAGGATCTGACCATGCTTGCCGCTCTGGAAGAGGTGTTGCTGTTCAGTGGCAACGTGAAGGAGGAAAGCAAACGCTTCACCGCCAAGGGCGACCAGCTTGCCACCAAGGCCACGCAACCCAAACTTGCAGCCCTGTCACCGGCCCTGCATGCCCTGATGCTCAGAGTAGAGGCTGCGCGACCAAGGCGATTGGCCCTCGCTGCAGCGGATCGGACTGCGCGACTGCACTCTTTCGCCGCGGCGTTTTTGCCCGCCTATGCGCATCGCAAGGCCTTGCGCGGTGCGCTTGATTTCGACGATCTGATTTCACGCGCAATGGGCCTGCTGACGGACCCAACAGTAGCGCAATGGGTGTTGTTCAGGCTGGATGGGGGCATTGACCACATTCTCGTCGATGAAGCGCAGGACACCTCGCCAGATCAATGGAAGGTGATCGAACTTCTGGCACAGGAGTTTACGGCCGGAACCGGGGCGCGGGAGATCGAGCGCACAATCTTCGTCGTCGGAGACCAGAAGCAATCCATCTATTCCTTCCAGGGGGCCGATGTGACTGCCTTCGCGGAAATGCGTGAGGCTTTCGCAGGGCGCTTGAAAGCGATTGATGCCCCTTTCAACGCGCTGGAGCTGGAATATTCCTTCCGTTCGTCGCAGGCGATCCTGCGACTCGTGGACCAGACCTTTCCGCCAGACCTGCACCCCGACCTCGGTGGCCCCTCGCATCACATCGCCTTCCGCGACGCCATGCCTGGCCGGGTCGAGATCTGGCCCCCCGTTGAGCCGGCTGACACACCTGAGGACGGCGATTGGGCGAACCCCGTCGATCTGGTCACCGGCGAGCACCATAACGCAATCCTCGCGCGGCAGATCGCCGACCGCATTAGGGAAATCCTCGGCAATGGCACGATGATACCCGATGCGACGGGGGCGCGACCTGTGCATGCGGGGGATTTCCTGATCCTCGTGCGCCGCCGTTCGCCGCTGTTTGCAGAGATCATCCGCGCCTGTAAAGCCGCGAAACTGCCCATCGCGGGGGCCGACCGGCTGCATCTTGGTGGTGAAATCGCGGTAAAAGACCTGACCGCGCTTCTGGCCTTTCTGGCGACGCCCGAGGATGATCTGGCGCTGGCTGAACTGCTGCGCTCTCCTCTGTGCGGCTGGAGCGAGCAGCAACTCTACGCTCTGGCACAACCTCGAAAAGGCTACCTGTGGGAAGCCCTTCGGGCACAGACAGAGACATTTCCCGACTTGCTTGCCATGCTGCATGATCTGCGTGATCAGGCCGACTTCCTGCGCCCGTTCGATCTGATTGAACGCGCGCTGACCCGGCACGACGGGCGGCGGCGCTTGCTGGCCCGGCTGGGTGAGGAAGCCGAGGACGGGATTGATGAGCTGCTTTCCCAGGCACTCGCCTATGAACGCAACGATGTACCCAGCCTCACCGGCTTTCTGACCTGGCTTCAGACCGATGATATCGAGGTGAAACGCCAGATGGATTCGGGGGGCCGGAAAATCCGGGTGATGACGGTTCATGGCTCCAAGGGCCTGGAGGCCCCGATCGTGATCTTGCCCGATACCGCAGACATGACCGCGAATGACCGGGATGAGTTGTTTCGGATGCATGACACGGCGGTCTGGCGCACCCCGGCGGATGCCAGCCCCGCCGACATTTCCCGCATCCGCGCCGAGCGTGCCCGGCGCAGCCGGGCTGAGGAGATGCGCCTGCTCTACGTCGCCATGACCCGTGCACAGTCCTGGCTGATCGTGGCGGCCGCTGGCAAACTGGCCTCGCAAAGCGGCAAGGCCGACAGCGACAAGCCACCCGCATGGTACGATCTGATCCGCACCGGGGCGGAGAAAAGCGGTGCGGTTCCGTCGGTGAAGGGTCGACTGGTGCATGAGTTTGGAGTTTGGCCTAAGCCGCAGGACAACCTGACGACGGAGGCCCCCCCGGAAACACCGCAGCCTCTGCCTGCCTGGGCTTTGCAACCTGCGGCGCCTGCCCTGCGCCCGGCACAGATGCTGAACCCCAGCAATCTTGGCGGAGCCAAGGTTCTTGCGGGCGATTACGAGGGCGAAAACCCGGATGCGAAGGCGCGCGGCACTCTGCTGCACGGATTGTTCGAACACCTGCCAGGTCTGACCGCAGAACGTCAGACCCGGCTTGCCGAAATATTGATCCCCGATCCCGTCCTTCGGGCAGAACTGCTTTTCGAAGCACGATCGGTCATTGACAGGCCCGAATTTCAGCAGATTTTCGCGCCATCAACGCTACGCGAAGTCTCTGTCGTTGCAGAATTTCAGGGCCAGCCGCTTGCCGGTGCGATTGATCGGCTGATCGTTCTGCCGAGCCGGGTTATCGCCGTGGATTTCAAATCCAATGCAATCGTACCGGAAGCACCGCAAGAGATACCCGAGGGCCTCATACGCCAGATGCGCGCCTATCGCGCCGCATTAACGCAAATCTACCCCGGTCGACAGATCGAGACGGCGCTGCTCTGGACCCGCAAGGCCCGGATGATGCTTGTCGACTAAGCGCCCTGCGCTGCGAGAAATGCAGTCACCTCGGCGGCAGCGGGGATCGCCTGCGCCGCGCCGGGTCGCGTGACCTGCAGTGCCGAAGCTGCCGCGGCGCGGCGCATGGCCGAAGAACGATCAAGCCCCAGATCAAGCGCCGCGACCAAAGTGCCGATGAACGTATCGCCTGCACCGGTCGTATCAACGGGCTCCACGCGGAAAGATGGCATGAAAAGCGGCTCTGTTTCCGCGGAAATCCATTCTGCGCCATTTGCACCTCGGGTGATGATGCAATCGACCGCAGGCAGTTGTCCTTCGGCCGCGCGCAGTTCTGCCGCTTCGCCTTCGTTCATCACCAGCAGCGAAACATGGCCAAGAACAGAACGCACCGCCGCCAGATCAAATGGGGCGGCCGAATAGACTACCCGCATGCCCCTGGCCCGCGCCAGAGCCGCAGCCTCCTGCTGAGCCGAAGTCTCGTTCTGCAACAGCAGGCTATCGCCCGCCACTGCCCGCGCCAAGGCAACCTCGACCATCGCGCCGGTGATCTGCCGATTGGCGCCAGGATAGATGACGATGCTGTTCTCTGCCTCAGGATCAACGTTGATCACAGCGTGGCCTGTCGGTTCATCGAGCTGTGTTACCGATCCGGTATCCACCCCGTAATCCGACATGAGCGCGAGCAGCCATTCACTGCCCGGCCCTGTGGCGCCAATATGAATACAGCTTGCCCCGGCTCGCGCCGCAGCGACAGACTGGTTTGCCCCCTTCCCGCCCAGACCCTGCGAAAAGGCCAGCGCAGACAGGGTCTCGCCCGGCTTGGGCAGATGCGGCACCTGATATACAAGGTCGATATTGATCGAACCGAGATTGAATATCGCCATGCCGCGCCCCGCCCTTAGCCGATATTGCAGGCGGCAAGGGCCGCCATATTCAGAATGTCATTCACCGTCGAATTGGTCGAGCAGATCTGGATCGGCTTTTTGACCCCGGTCAGAATCGGCCCGATCACGGTAGCCCCGGCCATTTCCTGCATCAGCTTGACCGAGATCGAGGCCGAATGCCGCGCTGGAACAACCAGGATATTGGCAGGTCCAGAGAGGCGGCAGAACGGATACTGCGCCATGGTTTGCGCATTCAGCGCCACATCCACGGTCATTTCGCCATCATATTCGAAATCGACCTTCATGCGGTCCAGAACCTTGGGCGCCTCGTGCATTTTGGTCGCACGCTCCGAGACCGGATAACCGAAGGTCGAGAAGCTGACGAAGGCCACGCGCGGCTCGATCCCAAGGCTGCGCGCCACACCCGCCGACCGAATGGCGATCGTGGCGAGGTCTTCCGGTTCCGGCCATTCATGCACCAGCGTATCGCTGATCAGGATGATCCGCCCCTTGTTCAGCAGGGCTGTCACGCCCACCGCGCCATCCGCGGCCTTTGCATCAAAGACGTGATTGATCAGGTTCAGCACATGCGCCGATTTGCGGGTGGCCCCGGTTACCAGCGCATCGCCATGCCCGTGGGCCAGCATCAGGGCCGAGAAAACATGCCGGTCACGCGTGGCCAGACGGCGGATGTCGTGGCTATCAAACCCTTGACGTTGCAGCCTTTTGTAAAGAAAATCCCGATACTGGTCGAGATGTCGGGAATTGGCGGCATTCACCACCTCCAGTTCGCGCACGGCATCCTGAAGCCCGGCGGCTTCCAGCTTTTCGCGGACATCCGTCTCGCGACCGACCACCAGCGCGCGGCCCAGGCCTGACCGCTGATAGGCAACCGCCGCGCGCAGGACGCGCGGGTCGTCACCCTCCGCAAAGATCATCCGCGCCTGCGCCGCCTTGGCGCGGGCATGCACACCCTGAAGGATCGAGGCCGTCGGGTCCATCCGGGCCTTAAGGCTTGCCTCATACCCTTTCAGATCAATGATCGGCCGACGCGCAACGCCGGTATCCATGCCTGCCTTGGCAACGGCAGGCGGTATGACATGAATCAGGCGGGGGTCGAAGGGCGTGGGGATGATGTAGTCGCGCCCGAAGCTGAGCTTGCGGCCATAGGCCATTGCCACCTCGTCCGGCACGTCCTCGCGCGCGAGGGCAGCCAGCGCCTTGGCGCAGGCAATCTTCATCTCGTCATTGATGGCGCGGGCATGAATATCCAGCGCGCCCCGGAACAGATAGGGGAAACCCAGAACGTTATTGACCTGATTGGGGTAATCGCTGCGCCCGGTCGCCACGATGGCATCAGCCCGGACCGCATGCGCCTCTTCCGGCGTGATTTCGGGGTCCGGGTTGGCCATGGCGAAGATCACCGGATTATCGGCCATCGAAGCCACCATCTCCGGCGTCACCGCACCCTTGGCCGAAACACCAAGGAAAACATCGGCCCCCATCATCGCCTCTTCCAGAGTGCGGGCATCAGTGCGCGCCGCATGGGCCGACTTCCACTGGTTCATGCCCTCAGTCCGGCCCTGCCAGATCACGCCCTTGGTATCGCACATGATACAGTTGTCATGCCTGGCCCCCATGGCCTTCAGCAGTTCCAGACAGGCAATCCCCGCTGCCCCGGCCCCGTTGAGGACAATCTTCACGTCCTCGATCTTCTTGCCGCTGATTTCGAGCGCATTGAGCAGACCCGCAGCGCAAATCACGGCCGTGCCATGCTGGTCGTCATGGAACACCGGAATGTCCATGATCTCTTTCAACCGCTGTTCAATGATGAAGCATTCCGGCGCCTTGATGTCTTCGAGGTTAATCCCCCCGAAGGTCGGCCCCATGAGGCGAACGGCCTGAATGATCTCGTCCGGGTCTTCGGTATCCAGCTCGATGTCGATGGCGTTCACATCGGCGAAACGCTTGAACAGGACGGCCTTACCCTCCATCACCGGCTTAGAGGCCAACGCGCCCAGATTGCCCAGACCCAGAATGGCGGTGCCGTTCGAGACGACCGCGACCATATTCCCCTTCACCGTATAATCGTATGCCGTCTCCGGCCGCTCCGCGATGGCCTGCACCGGAACGGCTACACCCGGGCTATAGGCCAGCGACAGGTCGCGCTGGGTGGCCATCGGGGTCGAGGCGACGATGTCGTATTTGCCGGGGCGCGGTTCCAGATGGTATGCGAGCGCCTCTTCGGGTGTAATCTTGGTCTTGGTCATCAGGGGGCCATCCTGTGGGGTTATCCTGCCCTCTTACCGCCCCCGCGACCCTGTGCCAATTGCGGTTTGCCGCTTTTCGCCGGGTTTCGCCTTTTGTAGGGTCACCCTTGCCGATGGAAGGGGACCAGTGTGACCGACGACAGCGTGACGCCGATGATGGCGCAATATCTGGAGATTAAGGCGCAGTATTCCGATGCGATCCTGTTCTACCGGATGGGCGACTTCTACGAGATGTTCTTTGATGATGCTGTTGCGGCGTCCGAGGCGCTGGACATCGCGCTGACGAAGCGTGGCTTTCATCTGGGCGAACCAATCCCGATGTGCGGTGTGCCGGTGGTCGCCGCCGAGGGGCATTTGCTGTCGCTGATCCGCAAGGGCTTTCGCGTGGCAATTGCCGAGCAGATGGAAGATCCCGCCGAAGCGAAAAAGCGCGGCTCAAAATCCGTGGTGCGGCGCGATGTCGTCCGGCTTGTCACGCCGGGAACACTCACCGAGGATTCCCTGCTGGAGGCGCGGCGGCATAACTTTCTTTGCGCCTGGGCAGAGGTGCGTGACGAGGGTGCGCTCGCCTGGACCGACATTTCCACAGGCGAGTTACGGGTGATGCCTTGTGCCCGCGCCCGTCTGGCACCTGAGCTGGCGCGTCTGATGCCGCGTGAAATTCTGGTCAGCGATGCCAGTGATACGCCGGTAACCTCGGTGGCGACGGATCTTGGTGCTGCCGTGACCGAAGTCGCGCGCGCCTCTTACGACTCTGCCGGGGCGGAGCGGCGGCTGTGCGCGCTGTGGCAGGTTGCGACGCTGGATGCCTTCGGCACCTATGGGCGCGCAGAACTGTCTGCCATGGGCGCGCTCGTCGACTATCTGGACCTGACCCAGCGAGGCAAGCTGCCGCTGCTGCGCCCGCCGGTGCGCGAGGCACTGGGCGGCGCAATGCTGATCGACGCTGCGACCCGCCGCAATCTTGAAATCACCTCTGCCCTCGCTGGCGGCCGCGCGGGTTCACTTCTTGAAACCGTCGACCGGACAGCGACCGCAGGCGGGGCGCGGCTGCTGGAACGCAGGCTGTCGGCCCCTTCCCGCGATCTGAACGTTATCAGTGGGCGACTCGACTCCGTCGACTGCCTGCTGGCCCAGTCAGGGTTGCGCAATCAGTTACGCGAGGCGCTGCGCCGTGTACCGGACATGGATCGTGCGCTTTCGAGACTTGCGCTGGATCGGGGCGGCCCGCGCGACCTGGCTGCAATCCGGAACGGGCTGTCGCAGGCGCAATTGATTGCCAGTCTCGTGGCAGGGGTGGACGACGGTCTTCTGACCCAGGCCGCAAAATCACTGACCGGAAATGAGGACATAATTTCCCTTTTAGATCAATCTCTTGTAGAGGATCCGCCACTTCTGGCCCGGGATGGCGGCTTTATTTCAGCCGGTTTTGACCCCGATCTCGACGAGACGCGGAAGCTTCGTGATGAAGGCAGGGCCGTGATCGCCGGGATGCAGGCCGATTATGCCGCCGAAACAGGCGTACAGAGCCTGAAAATCAAACATAACAATGTGCTTGGTTACTTCATCGAAGTCACAGCAACGCATGCTGAAAAGATGATGTCGGCACCGCTGAACGAAAAGTTCATTCACCGGCAGACCACAGCGAACCAGGTCCGCTTCACGACGCTTCCGCTGAGTGAATTGGAAACCCGCATCCTGAACGCTGGCAATCATGCGCTTGAGCTGGAGAAGAACCATTTCAACAGGTTGCGTACGGCTATACTGTCTGCTGCCGGCCCGATCGGATTTGCCGCGGCGGGCCTTGCCGAGCTGGATGTTGCAGCCGCGTTCGCAGATCTCGCATCCGGCGAAGGATGGACCCGGCCCAGGGTTGATGCAAGCCATGCCTTCCTGATTGAAGGCGGTCGGCATCCGGTTGTGGAACGAGCACTCCAACGCCAGGGCGCCGCAGCCTTCGTTGCCAATGATTGCGCGCTGACCGCACGCGACGCCCCCGCGATCTGGCTGCTGACGGGCCCCAACATGGCTGGTAAGTCGACCTTCCTGCGCCAGAATGCGCTGATTGCGCTACTGGCCCAGTCGGGCTCCTTCGTTCCCGCCGCGAAGGCTCATATCGGCCTGGTAAGCCAGCTGTTCAGCCGCGTCGGTGCCTCGGACGATCTCGCGCGCGGGCGATCAACCTTCATGGTCGAAATGGTGGAAACGGCGGCGATCCTGAACCAGGCAGATGACCGGGCCTTTGTCATACTGGATGAAATCGGCCGGGGGACGGCGACCTATGATGGCCTTTCGATTGCCTGGGCCACACTTGAACATCTGCACGATGCCAACCGCTGTCGTGCTTTGTTCGCAACCCATTACCACGAGATGACATCACTCGCCCAGAAGCTGCCCGGCGTGGAGAATGCGACGGTAAGCGTCAAGGAATGGAAAGGCGATGTGATTTTCCTGCATGAAGTGCGACGCGGCGCGGCGGACCGTTCCTATGGCGTGCAGGTGGCCAAGCTCGCGGGGCTGCCCGAGCCGGTCATCGAGCGTGCAAAGGTGGTTCTTGAGGCGTTGGAATCGGGGGATCGGGATGGCGGAAACCGGCGCAGAACGCTGGTCGATGATTTGCCGCTCTTCCGCATTGCACCACCCGTGTCGCCCGCCCCGCCGAAGGAATCGGCGCTGGAGGAGCGGCTGAAATCGGTTAACCCGGATGAACTGACACCGATGGCGGCGCTCAATCTGGTTTATGAATTGAAAAAGGCGCTGGCTGAATAGCCAGCGCCCCGATGTTTCACGTGAAACAAAGCAGAATTTAGCCTGCGGTATTCGAACTGACGCCGACTTGCGCAGGGCGCAGAAGGCGGTCGTGGATCATGAAGCCTTCGGTAAGAACCTGAATGATCTGACCAGCCTTCGTTCCCGGAAGCGGTGCCTCGAACATTGCCTGATGCATCTGCGGGTCAAAGCTTTCACCCACTTCGGGCACGATCAGAGAGATACCATGCTTGTTCAGCACGCCCAGCAGTTCGCGCAAGGTCAGTTCGATGCCTTCAATCAGAGCGGCAGACTGCGCGCGGTTTTCCTCCGGCACGGCATTCAGAGCCCGGCGCAGATTGTCGTAAACCGGAAGCATGTCGCGGGCGAGTTTCGAACCACCATATTGCTCGGCCTCACGACGATCACGCTCCCCGCGCTTGCGGGCGTTCTCCGCATCGGCAAGCGCGCGCATGAATTTGTCGCGAAACGCATCACGCTCAGCGCGGATCGCCTCAAGCTCATCCGCACCGATGAACTCTTCCAGTTCTTCAAGGTTCAGCTCAGGGCTCGATGCACTTTCATCAGCCATCTTCATATCCTTTGTCACTTCTAACCTCGGCCGCGATCCGACACCAACCGACTCACCAGTTGGGCCGTATAGTCGACAACCGGAACGACACGCCCATAGTTCAGACGCGTCGGCCCGATCACACCCACCGCACCGATAATCTTCCGATCAGCGTTCATATAGGGAGAGACCACCAGAGAGGAACCCGAAAGTGAAAAGAGTTTGTTCTCTGAGCCAATAAAAATTCGAACCCCGTCACCCTGCTCTGTAAGATCAAGGAAATCCGCCAGGTCCCGCGTGCGTTCAAGATCATCGAAAAGACGGCGAACACGCTCCAGATCATCCGCCTCGCGAGTCCCCTCCAGCAGATTGGCGCGGCCCCGGACGATCAGACGCTCTCCGGTTTCGCCGGCGTTTTCCCAAAGCGCGATGCCGCTTTCGACCAGCGCCTGGGCCAGTGTGTCGATCTCACGTCGCCGGGAATCCATATCGCGACGCACTGTGCTGCGCAGTGCGCTGAGTGTTTTACCTCCGGCAAGGGCGTTCAGCAGGTTTGCCGCCTCGCGCATCGCCGAAGGCGTCAGCCCCGGCGGCGGGGTAAAAACGCGGTTCTCAACCTGGCCATCCGAAAGCACCAGCACAACCAGTGCCCGCCCCGGCCCGAGATTGACGAACTCAATATGTCGGATTTCGGCCTCGTCGTGCTTCGGCGCAAGGACAATACTGGCCCCCCGCGTAATCCCGGAAAGCGCAGCGCCCACGCGATCCAGCGTCGACGCCACATCAGGGGCTTCATGGCCCAGCGTGGATTCCAGAATTTCCCGATCCGCATGGGCAACCGCACCAACCTCCAGAAGCCCGTCAACAAACATGCGAAGCCCAAGCTGCGTCGGAATTCGGCCGGCCGAAATATGCGGACTGTTCAGAAGGCCAAGATATTCCAGGTCCTGCATGACATTGCGGATCGTGGCGGCGCTGATCTTTTCAGAGAAGCCGCGGGTCAGCGTTCGTGAGCCCACCGGATCGCCTGATTCCAGATAGGTTTCGACTACACGTCGAAACACCTCGCGCGAACGCTGGTTCAGTTCGGTCAGGATATTGCTGTTCGAGCCCATGGCATTGTCCGCATCACTGGAAGTTCAATAAAGGTGGGGAACGCGGCAGCGTCAATAACAGTTGCATCCCATATAGGGCTGGCGATACCTGAAGGCACCCAATTACAGGATGACAAAGATGCGGCCTTCCGGAAGAAAACTCGATCAACTTCGTGCAGTCAGCATCGAGACCAATGTCTCGTTGCATGCTGAAGGGTCCTGCCTCATCCGCATGGGAAATACCCATGTCATCTGCACCGCGACAATCGAAGACAAGACTCCGCCCTTCCTGAAGAACACGGGACTGGGTTGGGTAACGGCTGAATACGGCATGCTTCCCCGCGCCACAACCAGCCGCACTCGTCGGGAGGCTGCCGCTGGCAAGCAAGGCGGGCGGACGCAGGAGATTCAGCGCCTGATTGGCCGCTCGCTACGCGCGGGGATTGATCGCTCGGCGCTTGGCGAACGGCAGATTGTGGTGGACTGCGATGTGATCCAGGCCGATGGCGGCACACGTTGTGCCTCTATCACCGGCGGCTGGGTCGCCTTGCGCCTTGCGGTAAACAAGCTTCTTAAGGCCGGCCTTCTGACAAGCGATCCGATCATGGACAACGTCGCCGCCGTTTCCTGCGGGATCTACGCAGGCCAACCCGTGCTCGACCTGGATTACCCCGAGGACTCCGCCGCAGGCACCGATGGCAACTTCGTTTTGACGGGATCGCAACGATTGATCGAAGTTCAGATGTCAGCGGAAGGCGCGACCTTCTCACGGGAGCAGATGGCACAGTTGCTTGACCTTGCAGAGAGGGGCATTGCCGATCTTGTCGCGATCCAGAACTCGGCCATCGCATAATGCGGAAGTTTTCGGATCAAACACTTCTGGTTGCCACCCACAACAAGGGCAAGCTCGAGGAAATCGCCGACCTGCTGAAACCTTTTGGCATCTCGGTGGTTTCTGCGGCAGATCTGGGGCTGGCAGAGCCTGCGGAAACCGAGACAACCTTCGTCGGAAACGCGCGCATTAAAGCCCACGCCGCCGCTCGGGCAGCCGGTCTGCCTGCATTGGCGGACGATTCCGGTCTTTCCGTTCAGGCTTTGGGCGGCGCGCCCGGGGTCTATACGGCAGATTGGGCTGAAACGCCGGATGGCAGGAATTTCGGGATGGCCATGCAGCGCGTGCAAGACGAGCTTTGCAGCATCGCCGCCGCGCCACCTTATCATGCCAGCTTCTGCTGCACCTTGGTTCTCGCCTGGCCTGATGGCCATGACGAAGTGTTCGAAGGCCAGATGCCGGGGCATCTCAGCTGGCCTCCACGGGGGGATCAGGGGCATGGCTACGACCCGATTTTTATCCCCGAAGGTTACAGCCAGACCTTTGGTGAGATGGATCGCTGGGAAAAAAACCGGATCAGCCATCGCGCCAGAGCATTCCATAAGCTCATGGAGTGTTTCACGTGAAACATCCCCTGCCCCGGGCTCCCGCAGATACCGCGCCAATTGCGAAGGAAGACTGGCGGTCCGGAGGCTTCGGGCTGTATCTTCACTGGCCCTTCTGCCAGTCGAAATGCCCCTATTGCGATTTCAACAGCCATGTCGCCGGGAAGATCGACCAAAGTGCCTGGGCAGCCGCCTATGAACAGGAGATTGATCGCGTCGCCACAATGACAGGGCGGCGCGTACTCAATTCGATCTATTTTGGCGGTGGGACCCCTTCCCTGATGCGACCGGACACCGTGGCAGCGATCCTTGAACGCGCCGCAGATCACTGGGACTTCGCGAACGACATCGAGATTACGCTGGAGGCAAACCCCGGCTCTGTGGATGCGGCCAATTTTCAGGGCTATCGCACGGCTGGCGTGAACCGGGTTTCTCTCGGCATGCAGGCTCTGGACGACACCGACCTGCGAATGCTTGGCCGCAAGCATACCGTCGCAGAGGGGCTCCGCGCACTTGACATCGCGCAGGGTACGTTTGACCGCGTTTCCTTCGACCTTATCTATGCCCGCCAGAACCAAAGCCTTGAAAGCTGGCAGAAGGAGCTTGCCCGGGCTATCGCACTTGGCGCCTCCCATATGTCGCTATACCAGCTGACAATTGAACAAGGCACTGTCTTTGGCGAGCGCTTTGCACGCGGACAGCTGTTGGGCCTTCCCGATGAGAACCAGGGCGCAGATTTCTTCGCCGTGACACAAGACATGATGGAAGCAGCCGGGCTGCCTGCCTATGAGGTTTCCAATCACGCCCGCATTGGGACTGAATCCCGGCACAACATGATTTACTGGTCGGCAGGTGACTATGCGGGCGTCGGGCCCGGGGCGCATGGTCGCCTGACGCTTGGCGATACTCGCTATGCCACGACGATGCAGCCGATGCCCGTCCAATGGTGTGAAACAGCCAAAGATCGAGGCAATCTGGAACTGGAGCCGCTGGGAGAGATGGATTGCGCCCTCGAATACCTCCTGATGGGCCTCCGGCTCGGTAGCGGTATCTCACTTTCTCGTCTGGAGGCTATGGCACACGCATCCATCCGTGCCGGCAAGCTGGCCGAGCTGAGTGAGCTGGGCATGATCGACCTGCAAGCAGACACTTTGCGCGTCACAAGAAAGGGTCGCCCGCTTCTGAATGCGGTGATCGAGCAGCTGGCAGGGGCACTTTAGATGCGCATTCTCTGGCTTCTGATCGGAGTGCTGGCCCTCGCCCTGGGTGTCATCGGCATTGTCACTCCGATCCTGCCCACGGTGCCATTCCTTATCCTTGCTGCATTCGGATTTTCGAAATCCTCAGAACGCCTCCATAACTGGATCATCTCGCATCCGAGGCTGGGGCCACCTATTATGGCCTGGCGCGAGCGGGGTGCGATTTCTCCTTGGGCGAAGCGGCTGAGCACAGGTTCAATGGTTGCTTCCGTACTGCTGGCTCTGGCAATCGGGCTGGATTATCGCGTCTTAGCCCTGCAGGCGACCGCAATGGCCGCCGCTGCATTGTTCATATGGACACGTCCCGACGCATGACAGAAAGCGTTTGGCACAGCAAATCCAGCTCGTCGAGCGACTGATAGCGAATCGACAATGTGCCCTCACCATCGACCCCATGCGCGATGGTCACGCCCATTCCAAGATTCGCTGACAGATCGAGTTCAAGGGCTCTTGTATCCGCGTCTTTCTCCGACGCCCCGGCCTGAGCGGATCGCCGGGTGCGAGCGGGCGCCCCAACTTTCCGAACCAGCTCTTCGGTCTCCCGCACAGACAGGCCCTTCGCGATGACCTCTTGCGCAATGGCGGAGGCATCGGAATGGGTTACCAGTGCCCGTGCATGACCGGCGCTCAGCCGCCCGTCACGGACATGCCGCTGCACATCTTCGGGCAGGTTCAAAAGCCGCAGCAGGTTCGCGATATAGCTGCGGCTCTTGGAAAGCGCCTCTGCCAGCTTTTCCTGGGTATGGCCAAAACGGTCCATCAGCTGCCGGAAAGCCAGAGCCTCTTCGATCGCGTTCAGGTCCTCGCGCTGAATGTTCTCGATAATCGCGATCTCAAGCACTTCCGTGTCATCGAAATCCCGGATCAGAACAGGAAGCTGATGCAGGTTTGCAAGTTGGGCCGCCCGCCAGCGCCGCTCACCCGCCAC
This sequence comes from Gemmobacter caeni, assembly GCF_003054195.1. Classification (GTDB taxonomy): domain Bacteria; phylum Pseudomonadota; class Alphaproteobacteria; order Rhodobacterales; family Rhodobacteraceae; genus Gemmobacter; species Gemmobacter caeni. Next base: position 40,626 of record NZ_QBKP01000018.1, on the reverse strand, counting down.
AATCTCATATCCCGCTTCCACCGGCCTTACGATCAGCGGCTGCAATACACCCTTCTGACGGATCGACGCTGCAAGATCCTCCAGATCACCATCCGTAAAACTGCGACGGGGCTGATCCGGGTTCGGCTTTATGGCCTCGATGGGCAGGACATCGGGCTTCCGGGCGGTTCCCGGAACCTCCTGAGGGTTGCTCACGCTCACATCGGCCATCAACGCGGAAAGACCACGGCCAAGGCCACGGCGTTCAACTTTCTTTTCCATCGTCAGATCCTTTCCTGCGCTAATCCGTGCCGCACCGCCAGTTCCAGAGCCAGGGCGCGATAAGCTTCGCTTCCCTTGGAGGCAGAATCATAAGTCAGCACCGGCATTGCATAAGAAGGCGCCTCGCTGACGCGGACATTCCGCGGCACGATGGTCTTGAAAACCAGATCACCCAGCGTCGCACGGGCATCAGCCTCAACCTGCTGGGAAAGGTTGTTCCGCGCATCGTGCATGGTCAGAACCACCCCTTCGATCCGCAAGGCAGGATTTGCTGCCTCCCGGACCTGGCGGATGGTCAGCATGAGCTGGGACAAGCCCTCCAACGCGAAAAACTCGCTCTGCAAAGGAATAAGCACCGAATGTGCGGCGCAAAGGGCGTTCACGGTCAGCAAGCTCAGCGAGGGTGGGCAGTCCAGCAGGACATAATCCAGCTTCAGATTGTCGATATCGATGGCGCGCAAGGCATCGTGCAACAGAAAACTGCGCTTCTCGTTCGCTACAAGCTCGATATCGGCCGAGGCAAGATCTGCGTTGGCCGGACAAATCAACAGGTTCTCGATGATTGTGGTCTGAACCGCGTCCGAGATCGGCACATCATCCAGCAGCACGTCGTAAGTGGTAACTGCCCGGTCTTGTGCCTCAATCCCGAGGCCGGTGGACGCATTCCCCTGCGGATCAAGATCAACCACCAGCACCCGGGCACCCAGTTCGACCAGCCCGGCCGCCAGATTGATGGCGGTTGTCGTCTTTCCAACGCCACCCTTCTGATTGGTGACCGCCACGATACGGGGAAGCTTCGGTCGGCTGGGATCAGACATGACGGATCTTCGAAAGTTTCAGGATTTCAGAGTTCGCACTTGTGATACTCGGGAAGCGTTCAAGATCAAAGTGCCAATGCTGCATTGCAGCCTCAATCTCCTGCCCGGCGGTCTCGCCCTTCGGAAAAATACATATCCCGTCTGGTGCGAGGAGCGGTGAAGCCATGGTGCAAAGATCCTGCAAAGGCGCCAGCGCGCGCGCAGAAACGACATCAGCGCGAAGTCCCACCGGCAGATTTTCCACGCGACAAGCATAAACCTTTACAGGAAGCGCAAGCTCCATCGCAACCTGCCGCAGAAACGTTGCCTTTCGCTGGTCAGATTCAACCAGAACAAAATTCAACTCCCGCTCCAGATCGCGACTCAGAATCGCCAGAACCAGCCCCGGAAGACCCCCACCAGAGCCGAGATCCACCCAACTTGAAGCCTGGGCAGGCAGCATTCTGAAAAGCTGGGCGGAATCGGCAATATGCCTTGTCCAGATATCCGCAACCGTTCCTTTTGAAACGAGGTTGATCGCCTTGTTCCACTTTTCCAGCAGCTTGACATACCGCGTCAGCGCATCAGATGTTTCACGTGAAACATCTACTCCGATACCATCAGGAAGCGTCACGAGGCAATCCGTTCAGGTTTCTCTTTTGAAATCCGCGCCATGATCAGAACCAAAGCCGCAGGCGTCATCCCTTCGATCCGGCTTGCCTGACCGATATTGGCCGGCTGTATCCGGCTGAGCTTGTCTGCCAGCTCATTCGAAAGCCCTGAAATGGCGCGGTAGTCCAGCGAGGGTGGGATCATATTTCCCTCATCCTGCCGAATTGCCATCACATCCGTCTTCTGCCGATCCGAAAATGCATCGTAGAGCGCATCAATGCGCAGCTGCATCTTGATATCATCCGGCAGGCTGTCAAAATCTTCGGCCAGGCCACGCAGATCATTCGGCCCAACATCAGGGAAAGTCAAAAGCTGCAACGCCGAGCGCCGCCCCCCTTCCAGGCTCACATTGATCCCCATGGCAACGGCCTCTTTCGGTGCCACCTGACACGCAGACAGCGCAGCACGGCCCTGGGCAAGCTGCCTCGACTTCGTTTCAAACAATGCCCAGCGTTCATCGCTGATACAACCGGCCTCGCGGCCCTTCGTTGTCAACCTCTGATCCGCATTATCTGCACGAAGCAACAACCGAAACTCTGCTCGGGAAGTGAACATGCGATATGGCTCGGTGACGCCGAAGGTCAGGAGATCATCGATCATTACGCCGATATAGCTATCGGTGCGCGAGAAGATGATGGCATCGCGCCCCAGCGCCGTCGCCGCAGCGTTCAGGCCTGCAACCAGCCCCTGCGCCGCAGCTTCTTCATATCCCGTCGTGCCATTGATCTGCCCGGCAAAGTAAAGCCCCTGAAGCGCACGCGTTTCCAGCGTCTGCTTCAGGCTGCGAGGATCGAAGAAATCGTATTCGATAGCATAGGCCGGCTGAAGAATACGGGTGTTCTCCAGCCCGCGGATGGACCGCACATAAGCTTCTTGCACTTCAATCGGCAAGGAGCTGGAAATCCCATTCGGATAGACCGTATCGTCATCCAGGCCCTCAGGTTCAAGAAACACCTGATGGCTGGTCTTGTCAGCAAAACGGACAACCTTATCCTCGATCGAGGGGCAGTATCGCGGCCCTACTCCTTCGATATGCCCACCGTACATCGCTGACCGATCCAGATTTTTCCGAATGATGTCATGCGTCTGCTCGTTAGTGTGAGTAATTCCGCAAGAGATCTGTCGGACAAAAGGTTTCCGGTGGGCAAAGGAAAACAGAACCGGATCGGCATCGCCCTCCTGTCTGTCCAGAATCGACCAGTCGATGCTCCGTCCATCCAGTCGCGGTGGAGTTCCGGTTTTCAGCCGACCGCGCGGCAGATCAAACTCTGCAAGGCGATCCGCCAGCAGTATCGAAGGCCTGTCCCCCATCCGGCCAGCACTGCGCTTCACATCACCAATGTGAATCACGCCATTGAGGAAGGTTCCCGCCGTCAGGATCACCTGTCGCGCAAGTATCTCGCTTTGATCTGCGAGCATGACACCATGAACCTTGCCATCCCTGGCAAGGATATCGGCCACTTCTCCCTCAACAATCTCAAGATTTTCATAATTGGAAAGCGCTGCAAACATTTCGGCCCGATAGATCTTGCGATCCGCCTGCGCCCGAGGCCCCTGCACTGCCGGGCCTTTCCGCCTGTTCAGCAGACGAAACTGAATTCCTGCACGGTCGGCAACACGGCCCATCACACCATCCAGCGCGTCGATTTCGCGCACGATATGCCCCTTCCCAAGCCCACCAATGGCCGGGTTACAGGACATGGTGCCGATATCTGCCATTCGCAACGTTACCAATGCCGTGCGCGCACCCATCCGCGCAGCTGCTGCCGCAGCCTCACAGCCAGCATGACCTGCGCCAATGACAATGACATCGAAATGTTTCACGTGGAACACTCCTACTTTCCGATGCAGAAACTCGAGAAAATCTCACCGAGGATATCTTCAACCCCGATCCTGCCAATCAGCATATCCAGCGACCGGCTCGCCGCACGAAGGGATTCGGCAACCAGTTCTACCCGGCTATCATAACTGGACAGCCAGGCAAGTGCGACCTTCAATGACGCGGCCGCATCCATCAAGGCCAGCCTCTGACGTTCACGAATCAGCAGCGGCTCACCATCATAGCGACCGCTCAATTGCTGGCCAATCCGTTCAACCAACCTGTCGAGACCCTGCCCCGTCTTGCCAGAAACAGAAAGAATATTGGCATCTTCCCACAGATCAGCCTTACCGAGGAGGATGATATCCCCCTCCTCCGGTGTCATCGGCAACACATCGGCTCTGTTTTCCAGCAGGAATATCCGCAGATCGGCCTGACCCGCGCGCTCTATGGCACGGGCAATACCGATGCCCTCCACATGATCGTCGGTTTCGCGCAGCCCCGCAGTATCCAGCAAGGTGACCGGAAATCCGGCGATGTCCATTCGGACTTCGATCACATCGCGCGTCGTGCCTGCGACCTCGGAGGTAATCGCAGCCTCCCGCCCCGCCAACGCATTCAGCAGCGTCGACTTGCCTGCATTCGGCGCACCAACGATCGCCACCTCGAAGCCTTGACGCACCCTTTCTGCGACCGCAGATGCCGAAATCTCTTTCTGCATCTCATCCAGGAGGGCGGTCGCGATCTCGCGAACCTCAGGGGTAACGTCGACCGGGACATCCTCATCAACAAAATCAATCGTCGCTTCAATCAGCGCAGCCGCGCGCAGCAGGCGCCCGCGCCACGCCTCCACCCGCTGACCGATATGCCCGGAAAGAACGCGCACAGCCTGACGACGCTGAGCCTCGGTTTCCGCGTCGATCAGATCGGCCAGTGCTTCGACCTGAGCAAGATCCAGTCGCCCGTTCTCTAGGGCCCGGCGCGTAAACTCCCCGGGACCCGCAGGCCGCAAGCCTGGAATCGTTGACATCGCGCGCAGGACGGCACCCGTTACGGCAATCGAACCATGGAGGTGGAACTCTGCAACGGCCTCCCCCGTAAAGCTCCGCTCCGCGCCGAACAGCAGCAGCAGGCCTTCGTCCAAAATCTCGCCATCCAGCTCGATCTTGCGAAGGACGGCCTGACGTTCAGGTGGCAAAGCGCCACGCGTCAGCTTTCGCGCAGCCTCAAAGGCTGCGGGTCCGGACACCCGAATGATCGCCACGCCCGCACGTCCGCGAGCCGAGGCCAAGGCATAAATCGTATCCATCCCGCACCCGTATCACGCCGTGATCAGGTATTCATCGAATCGAAGAATTCGGAATTGCTCTTGGTCTGCTTCAGCTTCCCGATCAGGAACTCGATGGCATCCGTGGTACCCATCGGGTTCAGGATACGGCGCAGCACATAGGTCTTTTGCAGATCCGCCTTCTCGACCAGAAGATCCTCCTTCCGGGTACCGGATTTGAGAATATCCATCGCCGGGAATACCCGCTTGTCCGCGACTTTACGGTCCAGCACGATCTCGCTGTTACCTGTGCCCTTGAATTCTTCAAAGATCACTTCGTCCATCCGGCTGCCCGTGTCGATCAGCGCCGTTGCGATGATGGTCAACGAGCCGCCTTCCTCGATGTTTCGCGCCGCCCCAAAGAACCGCTTCGGCCTCTGCAGAGCATTGGCATCAACACCGCCGGTCAACACCTTGCCGCTCGACGGTACCACGGTGTTGAAAGCCCGGCCCAGACGCGTAATCGAGTCCAGCAGGATAACGACATCACGCTTGTGCTCGACCAGGCGTTTCGCCTTCTCGATCACCATTTCCGCCACCGCAACGTGCCGGGTGGCAGGTTCGTCGAAGGTCGAGGAAACGACCTCGCCCTTGACGCTGCGCTGCATGTCCGTCACTTCTTCAGGACGTTCGTCGATCAGCAGAACGATCAGATAGCATTCCGGGTGGTTAACCTCGATGGAATGCGCAATATTCTGCAAAAGCACGGTTTTACCCGTGCGCGGCGGTGCCACGATCAGCGCCCGCTGGCCCTTCCCGATAGGGGCCACCAGGTCAATGATACGGGCCGAACGGTCCTTGATGGTCGGGTCTTCAATTTCCATCTTCAGCCGCTCATCGGGGTAAAGCGGCGTCAGGTTGTCGAAATGGACCTTGTGCTTGGCCTTCTCGGGATCGTCAAAGTTGATTCGCTCCGCTTTCACGAGGCTGAAATAGCGCTCATTGTCCCGCGGCCCCTGAATGACACCCTCGATGGTGTCCCCGGTGCGCAGGCTGAACTGGCGGATCATCTCGGGGCTGACATAGATGTCATCGGGACCAGGCAGATAGTTGGCTTCGGGGCTGCGCAAAAAGCCAAAGCCATCCTGCAACACTTCCAGAACGCCGTCGCCGCCAATCTCCCAGCCTTCTTCGGCATGCTCTTTCAGGATCGAGAACATCATCTCGCCCTTCCGCATGGAAGGCGCGTTCTCGATCTCCCATTCCTCGGCCATCGCCAGCAGTTCTGCCGGGGTCTTGGCTTTCAGATCGGAAAGGTTCAGCCGTTCAAGGGTCATGGGAAATGGTCCATCCACGAAAGCCCCAATGGGGGCCCGGATCGTTCTGTCATCGGGAAACGCATCAGGCCGGACGGCCCTGCTCAGCGGCCCACATAAGCCTGCGACAGCCCTGAGTCAACAAAATCAGAACTTCACGATGACCGAGGCCACGATCACGATCATCAGAAGCGTCGGAACTTCGTTCATCATCCGGTAGGTCCGCCCGGTCTTTGCATTCATCCCAGCGACGAAATCCTTGCGGCGGGCGGCAAGCCACATGTGAAACCATGTCATGCCAAGCACGCTCGCGGCCTTTGTCCAGGGCCAGATCATCGACCAGTCCACAATGCCGGGCGTGAGTACAAGGGCGAGTCCGAAAAGCCAGGTCGCGATCATCGCAGGATTCATGATCGCCCGCAGCAGACGCCGCTCCATAAGCTGAAAAAGAGCATCGGTTTCCGAACCTTTTGACACTTTTTCAACGTGATAGACGTAGAGCCGAGGCAGGTAGAACAGACCTGCCATCCAGCTGATCACCGAGATCACATGCAGGAACTTCAGCCAAGGATAGGCTCCCGCCAGAAAATCGCCCATGTCTGCCTCCTGCTGTGCTTACCTCTTATTAATAAAAGAAAGAGAAAAAGGAATGATGTGATTGGGGCAGTGGATAACAGGATTTGCGGCGCAACCCCCAGGCTTTTCCACATACGCCCGATGGTGGATAACTTCGCATAACCTATGGAAGAAACCAGAAAATTTGGAACTTTCTCCATTATTTTCAGATAGATGAGCTTTTCTCGCAAACAGCGGTCAGCCATACCGGCATTGTGTGTTACTCCGCTGTCCCAAGCCGCCGGGATGTCCTTCCCACAGGTGGAAAAGATTCCGGCTTTGCTTGACAAACCGGGATTGCCGTCGCCAATCCTTGCCAGACGCCTGAATGACCCCAAGACCGACCTTGGGAACAAACCCAGATTTTCCACAGATACGCCCCCAGATGCCGCGCCAGATCCTGCTTGCCTCCGCTTCCCCAACGCGCCTCGCGCTTCTGCATAACGCAGGGGTCGCGGCGAGTGCGCTGCCCGCCCGCATTGATGAGGAAACCATCCGCGCCGCGCTGGAGGCTGAGGGCGCACATCCGCAGGATATCGCCGATGCTCTCGCCGAGATGAAGGCGCGCAAGATCGCTGAACGGCATCCCGATGCGCTGGTTCTTGGCTGTGATCAGGTGCTGGAGTTTGATCGTCGTGCCTGGGGCAAGCCCGCCTCGCCCGATGAAGCGCGGGTTCAACTGCTTGCGATGCGTGGCAAGACCCATCGGCTGCTGTCAGCCCTGGTTCTTTACGATCAGGCAAAGCCGGTCTGGCGCCATATCGGCCGGGTGGATCTGACCATGCGGGAGTTTTCCGACGCTTGGCTGGATGGCTACATTTCCCGCAACTGGGACAGCCTGCGCCACTCTGCCGGGGGATATAAGCTGGAAGAAGAGGGCGTGCGGCTTTTCACCGACATCCGGGGTGATTACTTTGCAGTTCTGGGGCTGCCGCTTCTGCCGCTGCTGGCCTATCTGGAACTTCGGGGGTTCATCGAGACATGACAGACCATCCGCGCCTTCCGCTGGCCGGCGTGATCGGCTCTCCGATCGCGCACAGCCGTTCGCCCGCGCTGCATGGCTACTGGCTGCGCCGCTATGGCATCAAGGGCCATTATATCCCGATGGACATTGCGCAGGCCGATCTGCCAGAGGCGCTGCGCCTGCTGCCCCGCATGGGCTTTGTCGGGCTGAACGTCACTATTCCGCATAAAGAGACCATTCTCGGCCTTGCCGATATCGTGACAGATCGCGCGGCGTTGATCGGTGCGGCCAATACGCTGATCTTCCGCAAAGATGGTCGGATTCACGCCGACAATACCGATGGCGCGGGGTTCATAGCGAATTTGCGGCAGAACGCTCCGCAGTGGAACCCCGCCGCAGGGCCGGCTGTGGTCTTTGGGGCGGGGGGTGCTGCACGGGCTGTTGTCGCTGCCTTGATCGAAGTTGGCGCGCCCGAAATCCGTATCGCAAACCGTACCCGGCCACGCGCCGAAGTCTTTCGCAGCGATTTCGGGGCGAAGGTGATGGTGCATGACTGGATTCAGGCTGGAAACATGCTCGAAGGTGCGGCGACTGTGGTTAATACCACCTCGCTGGGCATGACAGGCAAGCCGGAGTTTCGGGTGCCGCTTGATGCGATGGAACCGGGCGCCCTTGCGACGGATCTGGTCTATACACCGCTGAAAACCCAGTTCCTGATTGAGGCAGAGGCGGCGGGAGCCACGGTGGTCGACGGTCTTGGCATGTTGCTCCATCAGGCTGCGCCGGGATTCGAACGCTGGTTTGGCCATCGCCCCGAGGTTGATGAAGCGACCAGGCAGGCGGTTCTGTCAGCATGACAGCGTTTCGGCTTGGCCTCACCGGCTCGATTGGGATGGGAAAATCCACGACGGCGGAGTTTTTCCGCAAATCTGGTTTGCCGGTATGGGATGCGGATGCGGCCGTGCATCGCCTTTACGCGCCGGGCGGCGCGGCTGTTGCGCCGATTGCCAGGCTGATCCCGACCGCAGCGTCGGAGCTCGGGGTTTCACGCGACGTGCTGAAACAGGAACTGGCGAAAGACCCTGCCTTTCTTGCCGATATCGAGGCTATTGTTCATCCGCTCGTCGCAGCAGACCGGGACAGGTTCGCGGCAGAAACAGTCACTGATATTGCTGTTTTTGATATTCCTCTTCTTTTTGAGAAGGGGACAGAGGCGGAAATGGATGCCACGCTTCTGGTGACCGCCCCCCCTGCCCTGCAACGCGCGCGCGTACTAGCAAGACCCGGAATGACTGAGGCGCAGTTTGGCCTTATCCTCTCGCGGCAGATGCCCGACCCGCAGAAACGCGCCCGCGCGACACATATCATCGAAACGCTGAGCCTCGCCTCCGTCGAGGCGGCGGTCACGGCGCTGATCGCCTATATTCGGGAGAGCTGCGATGCGTGAGATCGTCCTTGATACCGAAACCACGGGATTCGAACCTTCCGAAGGGCATCGTATTGTCGAGATTGGCGCGGTCGAACTGTTCAATCATCTGCCGACCGGCAGGACGTTTCACGTTTACCTGAACCCCGAACGCCCTATGCCGAAAGAGGCGTTCGAGGTGCACGGGCTGGGGGATGATTTTCTGCGCGACAAGCCCCTGTTCCGGCAGGAAGCGCAGAATTTCCTCGATTTCGTGGGCGAAGCCAAGCTGGTCATCCACAATGCCAGCTTCGACATGAAATTCCTGAACTGGGAGTTGCGGACCCACGGCTTTCCGCAACTGCCGAACAATCAGGCTATCGACACGCTGATGATCGCGCGGTCAAGATTTCCGGGCTCGCCCGCCTCGCTGGATGCTCTGTGCCGTCGGTTCGGTATCGACAATTCGATGCGTGAAAAGCACGGAGCACTTCTCGACAGCGAAATTCTGGCAGAAGTCTATCTTGAACTGATCGGCGGGCGGCAGCCTGACCTTGTTCTGGCCCCGGCCAGCGTCACCCCGCGCAAGGATGCGGTTCAGGAAGATTCGACATGGCGTCCGCGTCCACGTCCGACCCCGCTTGCTCCGCGGATCACTGCGACGGAAGCCGCCGCCCATGAGGCCTTTGTGGCAAAGATGGGCGACGGGGCAATCTGGCTCAAGCGTGGCTGATTACTGAACCGGAACCGCTTCGGCGGATTGTGCCTGGGCGCGGCGCGCCAGTTCCTGACGATACAGCGCCAGATAATCCACGGTGTCGATATTCAGCGGCGGGAAGCCACCATCGCGCGTAATGTCCGAGATGATGCGGCGCACGAAGGGGAACAGAAGGCGCGGGCATTCGATCAGCAGGAACGGATGCAACTGCTCGTCCGGCACGCCCTCGACGTGGAAAATCCCGCCGTAATCCAGCTCCAGCAGGAACAGCGTGTCGCCGTTGGCTTTGTTCTTCGAGGTCACACGGAACTTGTGCATCACCTCGTACTGGTGATCCGCAGGGCGCTTGCGGGCGTCAAGGCTGACCGCCACCTGCACATCGGGCTGCACATCACCGCCCTGAAGGCCCTTCTGCGCGACAACATTTTCAAAGGACATGTCACGGATGAACTGGGCGAGAACGCTCATCCGCACCTGGGAGCCGCCGTTCTGCGCTTCGCCCTGGCCCTGAGTTTCGCCATTGGCTTCGGTCATTGCAAATCTCCTGTTGGTTTGGCCATTCCGGCCACCTTGATCCTGTTCTTCCTAGCATCCGCCGCGCGGCGCCTCAATCCTGCGTCCAGCCCGAACGTCGCGCTGGTGGCGGTCCGGAAGGCGGCTCGTCCAGTTCGACGAAATCCGCGTCAATCACCACGCCGTGCCGGTGCGGATCATTCATGGGCGGGCGGTGCATCTGCACCCGGCGGCCGACCATGGCAATGATCATATGCCGGACCGGAGGCAGCAGCAGCAGCAGCCCCAGCGTATCGCCCAGAAAACCCGGAAGGATCAGAAGGGCCGCAGCCATCATGATCAGGCCACGCTGCGCCATGGGTGATAACGGATCCCCGATCCCGTTCATGGCCTGACGCAGATCAAGTGCCATGCGTTGCCCTTGCAGCCGCAGCAGACCGGAACCCAGAACCGCCGTGCCCAGGATCACCAGCAGCGACAGGCCAAGGCCCAGCCAGCCACCGACCGTGATGAACAGTGCTATTTCAATCAGCGTCAGCACCAGGATCGGGCCAAACAGCCGCATCTTGCAATCTCCCGTCATGAACTTCGTGGTGTGAAGGTAGACTTGTCCACACCCCTTCCCTACATAGGGGCGAAGGGGGCCAGTTACCAACCCCAACCACCAACCGACGTGCCGAGGCCAAATGAACAACGCGCTGATCCAACTTCTTGTCCTTGCCGGGATCGCGGTCTTCCTGATCCTCAAGCTGCGCAGCGTTCTGGGCACGCGCGAAGGCTTTGAAAAGCCGCCCTTGCCGCCCGAGGAAGCTGCGCGGCCAGACCCGGTTCAGCAGCGTAAATTCGATGTGATCGAGGGCGGACCGGATCGCGATATCACTGATCATGTGCCCGAGGGCAGCCCCGCCGCCGTCGCGCTTGCCGCGATGAAACAGGCGGAGCCGTCGTTTTCGGTCAACACGTTTCTTCAGGGTGCCCGCGGCGCCTATGAAATGATCCTGATGGCGTTCGAGCGGGGCGATCTGTCGCAGGTTAAGGCGTTCCTGTCGCCGGACGTCTACGACAGCTTCGCTTCGGCTGTGCGCGTGCGTGAGGAACAGGGTCTGACGGTCGAGGCAAGCTTTGTCGGCCTGCGGGAAATGGGGCTGAACGATGCCACTTTCGATCAGACCACGCGCGAGGGTGAAGTGACGGTGCGCTTTGTCGGAGAGCTTACCTCGGTCGTTCGCAACAAGGCTGGCGAAGTGATCGAAGGCAGTCCGACCGAGGTGAAGCGCCAGCGTGATGTCTGGACCTTCGCGCGCCGTATGGGTGCCGCCGATCCCAACTGGCAGCTTGTCGCGACCGGGGAGTGATGGGTGCCGCTCGCGCCTTTCTGCTCGCGGCAATTCTTGCCGTCGGTGCGGCGATGAGCGCGCAGGCACAGATCCTGTCCTTTCACGATCTCGACGGCTGGGAAGAAGATGATCAGCGCGCGGCGCTGAAGGTCTTTCAGGACAGCTGCGATTTGCTGAAGGAACCCGAATGGGGGCCGATCTGCAAATTCGCGACGCAGGCGGGGGCAAGCCCCGCCTCGGCTCGGCAGTTTTTCGAGCTTTTCTTCCGTCCGCTGGTTATAGGCACACCGCCTGCCCTCTTCACCGGATATTATGAGCCGGAGCTGCACGGATCGCTCACGCGGTCACCAAGATATGCCTGGCCGATCTATGGTCGTCCGCCGGAACTCCGTGACGGCATGCAGTTTCACAGCCGCGCGGCCATCGAAGGCGGTGCACTGCGCGGACGCGGGCTGGAGCTTGCCTGGCTGGAAGATCCGGTTGAGGTGTTTTTCTTGCAGATTCAAGGATCTGGCCGCATCCGTCTGCCTGATGGCCGTGTAATGCGGGTGGGATATGCGGGCAAGAACGGCCACCCCTACCGCTCGGTCGGGCAAGAGATGATCCGTCGTGGCACGCATACGCCTGATCAGGTTTCGGCGCAGGCGATCCGGTCCTGGGTGCGATCTAATCCTGGCACGGGAATGGATCTGCTGGATACCAACCCCTCTTATGTGTTTTTCCGCCGACTGCCCGATCTTGCACCAGAGAAGGGTCCGATCGGCGCGATGGGCCGGTCCATCACGGGGATGCGGTCACTGGCGGTCGACCCCGCGCATAATCCGCTGGGTGCACCGATCTGGATCGAGAAGACGGGCCGCGCGCCGCTGCACCGCCTGATGGTGGCGCAGGATACTGGCGGTGCGATCAAGGGCGCGCAACGTGCCGATATCTTCTACGGGACGGGCGATGCTGCGGGTGATGCGGCGGGGGCGGTCAAGGACGGCGGGCGTATGGTCGTACTTCTGCCCATCGACCTTGCCTATGCGCTTTACCCCGAGGGCTGAGCCATGGCCCGCCGTCGCAGCCTTCGCCCGGACGAGCGCGAGCTCTGGCAGGCCGTGGCCCGCACCGCGCGGCCGATGCATGGTGGCAACCACCTGCCCCCGGCCGATGAAACGCCGGAGGCGCCGCTGCATCGGCCCGAGGTGCAACCCACCCCGCCGGAACCAGGGCTGAATCGCTTTCGCATCGGCGAGCGCAGCAAGACCGAGGCGCGGCACGATCTGCAACCTTCCTTGCCGGATCGTCTTACTGCCCAGCCTGTCCAGATGGATCACAAGCAGCATGGCCGCATGATCCGTGGCAAGCTGGTGCCCGAGGCGCGGATCGACCTGCACGGAATGACCGTCGCTGAAGCCCATCCCGAACTCATCCGTTTTGTGATGAACAGCTGGTCGCAGGGGCTGCGGCTGGTTCTGGTGATCACCGGAAAGGGCAAACCCGGGCCGGATTTCGGCCCCATCCCGCAGCGTTATGGCGTGCTGAAACATCAGGTGCCGCACTGGCTGCGCCTGCCGCCACTCGGTCCCTGCGTCCTGCAAGTGACCGAGGCGCATCTGAAGCATGGCGGAACAGGGGCTTACTACGTCTATCTGCGGCGCGGGCGCTAGTTCGCCAGTTCCTCCGCCACCGCGCCCACGGGCCGGAGCACGATCTGCGTGGCGCTTTGCACCGTCAGCACGACTCCGGGCAGCAGACCCACCTTGCCGCGCTGATCCGATCCGAAAGCCGCGTCCACATCCCCGATCCGGTTCATCAGCTGGATCAGCGCCGGGCTGTCACCGAGGTTGAAGTGCCCCGCCCCTTCGGAAAATGCCACGGTATCAAGGAAGGTGACCTTCAGATCTGCGACGCGCGAAATATCGCGCAGGTTCCCCAGCCGCTCCGGGGCGCCCGTGAGCTTGGCTGAAATATTCAGCAATGTATCGCGGTCGGACCCGAAGATGAGGAAGGGCTGCGGCAATGTCCCGTAGGCACGGGCCTGCGTGCGGAACAGATCCACGTCGATATCGGGCGAGATCAGAATCACGCCAGAAATGCGACGCATCAGATCCTTGTTGTTGCGGATGGCGACCTGACGCAGCGCCTCCATCGTGAGGGCAGAACCCATCGAATGTGCGACAAGCACGATCCGCTCCGCGCCGGCATCGGCGGCGCGGTCCATCAGCTCCTCCAGCCCGTCGCGGGCAAACATCGAGGAATCGCGATCCGCCACATAACCCAGCGGATTTCCGGCGGAAGGCCAGGAATAGTGCAGCGTCACGCCCGGCATGTTCAGGTCATGGCTCAACTGGGCGATCCGATACAGGCCCTCGGCAAAAGTGTTATTGAAACCATGGACATAGATAACCGCATCCCGCTTGCCGCGGGGCAGGCTGCTCAGGGCGGTGGACAGATCCTTCTGGAAGGTCGCCGCATTCGGATGGATGAGCTGTTCCGTCGTCAGGAAGTCCTTGGCCGGATCCGGCTTTCCGCCGCGCCGGGGGAAGGTGATCGACCCGAGCTTGCGTTCCGGCGGTACGGAAATCTCGAACCGGGCGAAATGCTCGGTCTCTGACCGCTGCCTGCCGAAGGTGCCGGTTTCAGGGTCGATCTGTCGTGTTGTCGCGACGAAAATCTCTTCGACGGCGCCAACCTGCGCCGCCGCCGGGTCCAGTGTGATCGCGCCCCGCGGTGAACAGGCGACCAGAAGTGTCAGGGCGATGCCAAGGGCAATACGATGGGCGGTCACGAGAAAACTCCTGCTACGCCCAAGGCATTGCCGATTTGACGCCGCGCGCCAAGAGGGATCAGAGGACGTAACGGCTCAGATCGGCGGATTTCGCCAGCGCCCCCACATTCTGTTCAACAAAGGCACCGTCAACCACAACCGTTTCACCAGCGCGGTCCGGGGCGGTGAAGGACAGTTCTTCGAAAACGCGTTCCAGAATCGTGTAAAGCCGCCGCGCGCCGATATTCTCGACGCTGCGGTTCACGTCGGCCGCAATCCGGGCCAGCGCGGCGATCCCGTCTTCGGTAAAGCTGACCGTCACCTCTTCCGTGGCCATCAGTGCGGCATACTGACGGGTCAGCGCATTGTCCGTCTCGGTCAGGATGCGAACAAAATCGCCCTCGGTCAGCACCTGCAATTCTACCCGGATCGGCAGACGACCCTGCAATTCCGGCAGCAGATCCGAGGGTTTGGCCACATGGAAGGCACCCGAAGCGATGAACAGGATATGGTCGGTTTTTACAGGGCCGTATTTGGTGGAAACCGTCGTGCCCTCGATCAGCGGCAGCAGGTCGCGCTGCACACCTTCCCGGCTGACATCGGCGCCACGGGCATCCGCGCGGGCGCAGATCTTGTCGATCTCATCCAGAAAGACGATGCCGTTTTCCTGCACCGCTTCCAACGCAGCGGCCTTGACCGCCTCGTCATCCAGCAGCTTGTCAGCCTCCTGCCCCAGCAGGATGTCATAGCTGTCCGCCACGGTCATTTTCTTGCGGGTAGTGCGGCCACCGAAGGCTTTGAACAGGTCTTGAAGGCCCTGCATCTGCATTTCCATGCCGTTGCCACCGCCCATCATCATCGGGAAAGGGGCGCTGTCGGCCACATCCAGCTCGATCATGGTCTGATCCAGCTCACCGGACTTGAGCTTCTTGCGGAACATCTCGCGTGTCTGTTCACGGGCGTCCTTGCCGGCGATGGCCTCGATCACCCGATCCTCGGCGGCCTTGAGCGCGCGGGCCTTCACATCCTCGCGCATCCGCTCGCGCGTTTCGATCATCGCCGCATCCACCAGATCGCGGATGATGCTGTCCACATCGCGGCCCACATAGCCCACTTCGGTAAACTTCGTCGCCTCGACCTTGAGGAAGGGCGCGCGGGCCAGCCGGGCCAGACGACGGCTGATCTCGGTCTTGCCGACGCCGGTGGGGCCGATCATCAGGATGTTCTTGGGGTAAACCTCGTCGCGCAGGTCGTCGCCCAACTGTTTGCGCCGCCAGCGGTTGCGTAGCGCAACGGCAACCGCACGCTTGGCATCGGCCTGCCCGATGATGAAACGATCCAGTTCCGAGACGATCTCGCGCGGGGTGAGGTTGGTCATTTCGCGATCCGCTCCACCGTCAGATTTCCATTCGTGTAAACGCAGATGTCCGCTGCGATGGCCATGGCCTTGCGGGCGATGGTTTCGGCGTCGAAATCGGTCTGCATCAGCCCGCGCGCGGCGGCGAGCGCGAAGTTGCCGCCCGATCCGATGGCGGCGATGTCATGCTCCGGCTCCAGCACGTCACCTGCGCCGGTGATGACAAACAGGTCCGCACCGTCCGTCACGATCAGCATGGCCTCCAGATTGCGGAGGTATTTGTCCATCCGCCAGTCTTTCGCCAGATCGACGCAGGCACGCGCCAGCTGACCCGGTGCGGTTTCCAGCTTCTTCTCCAGACGCTCCAGCAGGGTGAAGGCATCGGCGGTCGATCCGGCGAAGCCGCAGACCACATCGCGCCCGCCAGGCGACAGCCTGCGCACCTTGCGGGCCGTGCCCTTGATAACGGTCTGGCCCAGGCTCACCTGTCCGTCGCCCGCCACCACCACCTCGCCGCCGCGCCGGACGGCCAGAATGGTGGTTCCGTGCCAGCCGGGAAACTTGTCGTCTGCCATTGCGCATCCTCCTGCCGGCAATATGGCGCCGGGGCGGGGCGGCCACAACCCCGGTGCCGGTTCTGCAATCTTTACATCCGGGTGATCTGTGCTAGTGGCAGGCAAACGCCCTGCGCGCGGAGATGTATCAGTTGGACGTGGAATACAGGACGCCCGGCAATGGTTTGTGTGCCGTTGTGGTGACCTTCAACCGTTTTGCTCAGATCACCCGGACGGTGGAACGGCTTCTGGCCGGGCCACTGGACCGTTTGATCGTGGTCGACAACGGTTCGACCGATGGCTCGCGCGAATGGCTGGCGGCGCAGCCGGATGCGCGGCTGGATGTTCTGGAAATGGCGGAAAACCTTGGCGGGGCAGGCGGGTTCGAGGCCGGGCTGCGCCATGCGGTTGCCACCTGCGATCCTGACTGGATTGTGGTGATGGACGACGATGCACGGCCAGAGCAAGGCGCACTTACGGCGTTTCTGGAAACGGACAAAAGCGGCTGGGATGCAGTGGCCGCAGCGGTCTATTACCCCGACGGGCGGGTTTGCGGCATGAACCGGCCGGTGCTCAACCCGTTCTGGCACCCTTCGATCTTCCTGCGCACCATGGCGGGCGGGGGACGGGCAGCCTTTCACCTGACGGATGCGGATTATGTAAAAGACGCGCCCACGCCGGTGGATGGCGGGTCTTTCGTCGGTCTCTTTCTGTCGCGCCGGGCCATCGGCCTTGCCGGCTTCCCCGATGGGCGGCTGTTCGTCTATGCCGAGGACGGGCTTTATTCCATGGCGATCAGCCGGGCAGGCGGGCGGATCGGCTTCTTCCCCGGCATCCGGTTCGAGCATGATTGCTCGACCATCGGTGCGAAAGGCCAGTTCACCCCGGTCTGGAAGACCTATTTCTATCACCGCAACCTGCTTTTGCTTTACAAACAGGCGGCGGGCCTGTGGTTCTGGCCCGCGCTGGCGGTGGTGCTGCCGAAGTGGCTGTTGCGGGGCATGGCACAGGGTGAAAACCGCCGCACGTTCCTGCGGCTTCTGGGCTGGGCGGTGCGCGACGGGTTGACCGGCCGCGTCGGCTGGCGCCTTGATGACCTGCTGGCCGAGATGCGGCGGCGGGGCGTCTAAAGCCAGACGCCGCCGTGACAGGTGGCTGTCAGGCTGCCATCCGGCCCAAGCACCACGAGATCCGCCGCTCGCCCCGGAGCGATTGCGCCGTAGCGGTCTTGCAGGCCCAGCAGGCGCGCGGGTTCCGCGCTGGCCATGCGCAAGGCGCGTTCGGGTGGGATCCCAACATCGCGGATGAGAATACGGATCGCCTCGGCCAGTGTGAGGTCGGCCCCGGCGAGCGTGCCATCCTCCAGCGTCAGCCGCCCGTCCCGGCGCAGCACGCGGCGTCCGTTCAGCAGCATTTCAGTGGCGTCTGTGCCCGCGAAGGCCATGCAATCGGTCACGAGGAAAATCCCCTCGCGTCGCGCCGCCAACGCCATGCGCATCACCGCCGGATGGACATGGATCCCATCGGCAATCAGCCCTGCGAAAGCATCACCATCAAGGATCGCCCCGGCCAGACCCGGTGCGCGGTTTCCGATCTGGCTCATGGCGTTGAACAGATGCGTGGCGCAGCCCGCTCCGGCAGCAAAGCCTGCCCGTGCGGTGTCATAGCTGCAATCGCTGTGGCCAAGGCTGACGATCACGCCCGCTTCGGCCAGCGCCGCAATCTGGTCCAGCGTCACGCTTTCGGGGGCCAGCGTCACCATCAGAACGGGCAAGCGCCGCGCGGCCTCGCAGAGGCGCGCGAGGTCTTGCGCCTCCATCGGCCGGATCAGCGCGGGGTCATGCGCGCCCTTGCGGCGCGGGTCCAGGTGCGGGCCTTCCAGGTGCAGGCCCAGAAAGCCGGGCATCCGGGCCTCCGCTGCGGCAATGCCTGCCCCAATCACGCGGGCGGTGGTTTCGGCGGTATCGGTGATCAGCGTGGGCAATACCCCTGCGGCCCCCAACCGCAGATGCGCCGCGCAAACCTGACGCAGCCCCTCGACCGTGGTTTCCGAGCCCACCAGATGCCCGCCGCCACCGTTGACCTGAAGGTCCAGAAACGCGGGTGCGATGGTTCCCTCGACCGGGCGGGCATCAGCGGGCGCCGTGTCTGCCGGGATCAGCGCGGCGATCCGGTCGCCTTCGATCACCAGCGCTGCATTTTCCCGAAAGCTTTGTCCGTCAAAAATCCGGGCCCCCGTCAGAACCTGTCGCATCAGACTGTCTCCGTCACCTTGCGGAGATGCGGCGGGGTGTCGGGGTCAAAGCCGCGACGGCGGGCCAGCCCCTCGACGAAGGCATAGAACCCCGCGATCAGTACCAGAGGTGCCACCAGCGGATGCAGCCCGTCGACCGATGGCAGCGTGGTCGCGCCCTCGACCTCGGCGCCGGTCACGAAAACATCGGCGCCCTGCGCTGTCAGCCGTGCGGCGGTCGCCGTCAGTTGCGGCAGAGCGGCATCCTCGACCCCCAGCGCCACAACCGGAAACTGGGCCTGCACGATGGCGGCGGGGCCATGCAACACCTCTGCCGCGCTATAGGCTTCGGCATGGATGCCCGAGGTTTCCTTGAACTTCAGCGCTGCCTCGCTGGCCACGGCGAACCCCGGCCCCCGGCCCAGCACGAAGGCCGAGTTCGCCCGTGCCAACCGCGCCGACAGCGGTGACCAGTCCAGCGTCACGGCGCGGGACAGCGCCTCTGGCAGCCCGGCGACCGCTGCGCGCAGCGCCTCATCCTCGCGCCATTCCGCCAGCAGGGCGAGCCCGGCCAGCACGCTGGTGACGAAAGTCTTGGTGGCGGCCACACTTTTCTCTTCGCCCGCCTGCAAGGGCAGGCAATGGGCCGAGGCCTGCGCCATCGGACTGTCGGCATAATTGGTGATGGCGATGGACAGTGCTCCGCCTTCGCCCGCCGCGCGCATCATTTCCACGATGTCCGGGCTGCGGCCAGACTGTGAAATCCCGATACAGGCCGCCTGCCGCAGCTTCAGCGGGCGCTTGTAGATCGAGGCGACCGACGGCCCGACCGAGGCGACGGGAATGCCCGCCTCCAGCTCGATCGCATATTTCAGGTAGGTTGCCGCATGATCGGACGAGCCCCGTGCGACGGTGGCGATCAGGCCGGGGTCAGTGCGGCGCAGTGCCGCCGCCGCCGCGACCACGGCAATGCGCGACCGTTCCAGAAACCGGGCCGCCGCTTCGGGGATTTCGGCCACTTCGCGGGCCATGTGGCTGTCGGTCATTCGGCTTTCCTTTCGCCCTCGGGGGCAAGTTTCAGTTCCACGGCGAAGTCATAGGCATCGCCGCGATAAAGAGAGCGGGTGAATTCCACCACCTTGCCACCGGGCAAGTAGGAAATCCGCTCGATCCGCAGCCCGGCGACCCCGGCGGGCACGTCCAGAAGTTCGGCGTCACGGGGTGTCACGTTGACAGCGGAAATGCGTTGCACGGCACGCACCGGGCGCAGGCCGCGTGCCTGCAATTCGGCATAAAGTGAGGTCGTCACCCGCTCCGGTTCGGGCAGGATCGCCTGCGGCAGCGAGGCGCGCTCGATGGCCAGCGGCAGGCCGTCACTGGTGCGCACCCGTTCCAGCCGGGCCACACGCTCATCAGCGGCAAGGCCCAGTGCCATCACTTCCTCGGGCGAGGGGCTGTGGAGGGCACGGGACAGCCAGCGGGATTCCGAGTTCAGCCCGCGCCGCCGCATATCCTCGGTGAACGAGGTCAGTAGTGACAGCGCCTGTTCCAGTTTCTCGACCTTTGGCGCGACGAAAGTGCCGGAGCCGCGCCGCTGCACCAGCTGGCCAGAGGCGACCAGCGCCTCCACCCCTTTACGGACAGTGACCCGCGAGAGGCCGGTCATCGCCGCCATCTCGCGTTCGGCCGGCAGGCTGTCACCGGGTTTCAGGCGGCCCGAGGCGATGGCCTCCGCAATCCGGCGGTGCAATTGCACATACAGCGGCCCGGCGCCGGTATCGTCAAACCCCTCGGGAGAAAACAGGTGATCCATCACGCCTCCTCCAGCGCCAGTCGCACCGCCCCGTCCAGACCCGAGCCGAGTGGTGCGCGGATTTCCCACAGTTCGCCGAGGTGTCTGGAATAAGACGGTCCGAGGCCACCCAGAAATACAAGCGGCAGCCTGTCCCCCGCCTGAAGCGTTTCAACGATGCCGCGCACTTCTTTCACCGCGTCTTCGAAAATGCGCCGGGCTGCCGGATCGTCGCTTTGCACGATGCGGGGGGCGAGGGCGGCAAATTCTGCGGGTCTGGCGCGAAAGCCGAAAGTTATGATTCCCTCGATCCCGCCAAATTCGCCGAGGACTTCGGCCAGAAGTGGTGTCATCGGGGCAAAGCCGTCATCGGCGCGCAGGGCTTCGGCCAGCAGGGTGCGACCCAGAACGGCGCCGCTGCCCTGATCGCCCAGAACAAAACCCCGTCCGCCAAACTGCCGCATAACGCCCGCACGCTGGACGGCAAAAACCGATCCGGTGCCCATGGCCGCGACGATCCCATCCGCCCCACCCAAAGCGCCGCGGGCTGCGGTCACGGCATCTGTGACGATGCGGGTGCGGGCGAAGGGCAGCATCTGGTGCAGGTGATCCACTGCCGCGCTGATATTCGCGCCCGCCAGCCCCAGCACGGCCACAAGATCGGTTTCCGCAATGGTGTGGCCGGACAGGGCCTGTCTGGTGGCCGTCATGATATTGGCAAAGGTCCCGGTGACGTCGGTGTTCACATTCGCAGGCCCGGCCGCGCCCAGCCCCAGAATGGTGCCCGCGCTATCGGCTACAGCCGCGCGACATCCGGTGCCGCCACCATCGATTCCCAGAAAGACGACCATGCTGCTCCTCACGCTACATATAAAATACCAAAACAATACCAAATGAAAAGGGGAAAGTTCACATCTCTGAAAAACAAGGGATTTCTGTAAGATTGAAGATTGTTCTTTACAATTGGTATTGGTTTGGCATTATCCAGAGGCAAGGGGGAATCACATGGCAATACGCAGCACCGAAGCACGTCATACACAATCCGAAGGGCTGCACGCGCGCCCGGCGGATGAGGTGCTTGCCCTGCTTCTGGATGCGCAGGTCGCGGCACTTGCGGCGGTGCGTCCGGCGCTTGCCGCGCTGGAACGTGTGGCTGAC
This sequence comes from Gemmobacter caeni, assembly GCF_003054195.1. Lineage (GTDB taxonomy): Bacteria > Pseudomonadota > Alphaproteobacteria > Rhodobacterales > Rhodobacteraceae > Gemmobacter > Gemmobacter caeni. Next base: position 19,096 of record NZ_QBKP01000018.1, on the reverse strand, counting down.
GCCGGGGCTGAATCGCTGCGTCGGGGCGGGCGCCTGGGCTATGGCGGGGCGGGCAGCTCCGGGTTGATGGCGCTTGCGGATTGCCTGGAGCTTGCGGGAACATTCGGCCTGTCGCCGGATCGCACGCCGATGATGTTTGCCGGGGGGGCCGCTGCGCTGCTGCATATGACGGGCGCGGTCGAGGATGATCCGGCACTTGCATTGGCGGATCTTGAGGCCTCGCGCCTTGGCGCGGGCGATGTGCTGCTGGTCCTGTCGGCGTCGGGCACGACGCCCTACGCGCTGACGCTGGCCGAGGCCGCGCAGGCGCGCGGGGTGACGGTGGCGGGCTTTGCCAATGTCGCAGGTTCTGCGCTGCTGGCGCGGGCGGATCTGCCGGTCCTGCTGGAAACCGGGGCCGAGGTTGTTTCCGGTTCCACCCGGATGGGGGCAGGAACGGCGCAGAAAGCGGCGCTGAACATGGTGTCGGTGCTGATCGGGCTGCGCCTTGGCCATGTGCACGACGGCTATATGGTCAATGTGATCGCCGACAATGCCAAGCTGCTCGACCGTGCGGCGCGCATCGTCGCGGCGGTCGCACGGGTCAGCCGGGCAGAGGCTGACGCCGCATTGTCACAGACTGAAGGCGCGGTGAAGCCCGCGATCCTGGTTGCGCAGGGCCTGTCGCCCGCAGAGGCGCGGGTCGCGCTGGATCGCAGCGGCGGGCATCTGGCCGAACTACTTGAACGATAACAGCCACAGGGCCGGAACAAGGCCCGCATCAGGGAGATGACGATGAAAAGAACCATGCGTTTCGCGCTGCTGGCGAGCACCATGCTCGCAGGGGCGGCACAGGCCGAGGATGTCACGCTGACCATCGAAAGCTGGCGCAACGATGACCTGTCGATCTGGCAGGATACCATCATTCCGGCTTTCGAGGCGGCCAATCCGGGTATCAAGGTGGTCTTTGCCCCTTCCGCCCCAGCGGAATACAATGCTGTCCTGAACTCGAAGCTGGATGCCGGTTCGGCGGGCGACCTGATCACCTGCCGCCCATTCGACGCCTCGCTGGAGCTTTACAACAAGGGTCAGCTTGCCGACCTTTCGGGTCTCGCCTCGATGGCGAATTTCTCGGATGTGGCGAAATCGGCCTGGCAGACGGATGACGGCGCGGCCACGTTCTGTGTGCCGATGGCATCGGTGATCCACGGCTTCATCTACAATGCCGATGCTTTCGCCGAACTGGGTATCGAAGTGCCCAAGACCGAGGCCGAGTTCTTTGCCGCGCTCGACAAGATCAAGGCAGATGGCACCTATATCCCGATGGCGATGGGCACCAATGACCAGTGGGAAGCTGCGACCATGGGCTATCAGAACATCGGTCCGAACTACTGGAAGGGCGAGGAAGGCCGCAAGGCGCTGATCGCAGGCACCCAGAAGCTGACGGATGAGGCCTGGGTCGCACCCTATCGCCAGCTGGCGAAATGGAAGGACTATCTGGGTGACGGGTTCGAGGCGCAGACCTATCCGGACAGCCAGAACCTGTTCACGCTGGGCCGCGCGGCGATTTACCCGGCCGGGTCGTGGGAAATCTCGGGCTTCAACGCGCAGGCCGGATTCAAGATGGGCGCCTTTGCCCCGCCGGTGCCGGCTGCCGGGGCTGATTGCTACATCTCGGATCACACCGACATCGGGCTGGGTATGAATGCGAAGACGGCCCATCCTGACGCCGCGAAAGTGTTCCTTGACTGGGTAGGCTCGCCCGAATTTGCGAAACTCTACGCAAATGCCCTGCCTGGCTTCTTCTCGCTGAATTCCACTCCGGTGGAGATGGAAGATCCGCTGGCCAAGGAGTTCGTGGGCTGGCGCGAGACCTGCAAGCCGACGATCCGGTCCACCTACCAGATCCTGTCGCGCGGCACGCCGAACCTTGAGAACGAGACCTGGAATGCCAGCGCCAATGTGATCAAGGGCACCGAGACCCCGGAAGATGCCGCCAAGCGGCTTCAGGACGGGCTTGCCAGCTGGTACGAGCCGCAAAAGGCCAAGTAAGGCTGTTCTTGCGGAGAGGCCGGGGGGCTGTCTGCCCCCCCGGACCCCCGAGAGTATTTTTCAAGAAGCAAAGGGGACGGTCATGGCGCAGCGGAAGCCTGTTCGCTGGCATATCGTGGTATTTCTGGCACCTGCGGTGTTGGTTTATACAGCGCTGATGATCGTGCCGCTGTTCGGCACGCTGAACCTGTCGCTGTTCAATCTGGACGAAACCAAGACGCGGCTTTTCGTGGGGCTGGCGAATTTCGCGACATTGTTCGGTGATCCGCGTTGGTCAGGGGCGTTCTGGAACGCGCTGGCGAACAACGCCTGGTTCTTCCTGGTGCATATGCTGGTGCAGAACCCGGTGGGGATCTTGCTGGCGGCGCTGTTGTCTTCGCCCCGGTTGCGGTTCTCGGCCTTCTATCGCACGGCGATCTTCATTCCGACGATCCTGAGCTTTGTCATCGTGGGCTTCGTGTGGAAACTGATCCTTTCGCCGATCTGGGGGATTGCGCCGGGGATGCTGGATGCGGTGGGGCTGAAGAGCCTGTTCGCGCCCTGGCTGGGGAAAGAGGAATATGCGCTGACGACGCTGGCCCTGATTTCGGTCTGGCAGTTCGTGGGCATTCCGATGATGCTCATCTATGCTGCGCTGCTGTCGATCCCGGATGAGGTGATCGAGGCGGCAGAGATGGACGGGGTGACCGGCTGGTCGCAGTTCTGGAAGATCAAGCTGCCACTGATCCTGCCGTCGATCGGGATCATCTCGATCCTGACCTTTGTCGGCAACTTCAATGCATTTGACCTGATCTATGTGGCGCAGGGCGCGCTGGCCGGGCCGAATTTTGCGACCGACATCCTGGGGACGTTCCTCTATCGCACTTTCTTTGGCTTCCAGTTGCAACTGGGCGACCCGCATATGGGGGCGACGATTGCGACGGCGATGTTCGGGATCATCCTTGTCGGCGTCTGTTTCTACCTGTTCGCCATCCAGACGCGGCTGCGCCGCTATCAGTTCTGAGGGGGCCGCCATGAGCCAGGCACGCCATTCCACCGCCCGCACCTTCGGGGCGCATGCCATCCTGATCACCTATACGGTCATCGCGTTGTTCCCGGTGTTCGTGACGGTCATCAACAGCTTCAAGTCACGCAAGGCGATCTTTGCCGATCCGCTGGCCCTGCCCGGACCCGCAACCTTCGATCTGGTCGGCTATCAGACTGTGCTGAAGCAGGGCGACTTCTTTCAGTATTTCCTGAACTCCATGTCGGTGACGGTGGTGAGCCTGTTCTTCGTGCTGATGTTCGGCGCGATGGCGGCCTTTGCCCTGTCGGAATACAGGTTCCGCGGCAATCTGCTGATGGGGCTGTATCTTGCGCTGGGCATCATGATCCCGATCCGGCTGGGCACCGTGGCGATCCTGCAAATGATGGTGGCAAGCGGGTTGGTGAATACGCTGACCGCGCTGATCCTTGTCTATACCGCACAGGGCCTGCCGCTGGCGGTGTTCATCCTGTCGGAGTTCATGCGCAATGTCTCCGCCGATCTGAAGAATGCCGGGCGCATTGATGGCCTCAGCGAATACACGATCTTCTTCCGGCTGGTGTTGCCGTTGGTCCGGCCCGCCATGGCAACGGTGGCGGTGTTTACCCTCATCCCGATCTGGAATGACCTGTGGTTCCCGCTGATCCTGGCGCCGTCCGAGGCGACGAAGACCATCACGCTGGGCAGCCAGGTGTTCATCGGGCAGTTCGTCACCAACTGGAACGCGGTGCTGGCGGCGCTGAGCCTCGCCATCGTGCCGGTGCTTGTTCTGTATCTGATCTTCTCGCGGCAGCTGATCCGCGGCATCACAGCGGGGGCAGTGAAATGATCCGGATTCTTGTTGCCGGCCTTGGAAACATGGGGCAAAGCCATGCGCTTGCCTATCATAATGACCCTGCCTTTCAGATTGTCGGGCTGGTGAACCGCTCGGTGCCGGATCTGCCCGAGGCGTTGCGCAGCTACCCGCTGAGCCATGATTATGCCGAGGCGCTGGAGCGGCTGAAGCCTGATCTGGTTTGTGTAGCCACCTATTCCGACAGCCATGCCGATTACGCCGTGGCGGCGATGGAGGCGGGCGCGCATGTCTTCGTCGAAAAGCCGCTGGCGACGACGGTGGCCGATGCCGAACGAGTGGTGGCGACCGCCACGCGACTGAACCGCAAGCTGGTGGTGGGCTATATCCTGCGCCACCATCCAAGCTGGCAGCGGCTGATCGCGGAAGCGCGCGATCTGGGCGGGCCCTATGTGTTCCGCCTGAACCTGAACCAGCAATCCTCCGGCCCGACCTGGGAGGTTCACAAGGCGCTGATGCAGACCACGCCGCCCATCGTGGATTGCGGGGTGCATTACGTCGACGTGATGTGCCAGATCACCGATGCCGCGCCGGTGGAGGTGCGGGGGATGGGGCTGCGGCTGTCGGACGAGATTGCGCCGGAGATGTATAACTACGGCCATTTTCAGGTGCTGTTCTCCGATGGCTCCTGCGGCTGGTACGAGGCCGGCTGGGGCCCGATGATGAGCGACACCGCCTTCTTCGTGAAGGATGTCGTCAGCCCGCGCGGTGCCGTTTCGATCCGTATGCCCGAAAGCGCGCGGTCAGATGATATCGACACACATACCAAGACCTCCACTCTGCGCATTCATCGCGTGGGGCAGGGGGATGAAGACCTGAACATGACCGATGAACCCGGCCATCAGGCGCTTTGCGACCGCGAACAGGCTTTCGTCGCGCGGGCGATCCGCGAAGACCTCGACCTTGGCCGCCATATGACCGATGCCGTCCGGTCGCTCGCCATCTGCCTTGCGGCGGATGAAAGCGTGCGCACCGGCCATCCCGTGAAACTGTAAGGAACCGCCCTGTGGGAACGCTCAATCTGACCAAAGTGACGAAATCCTTCGGCGCGACCGATGTCATCAAGGGTGTCGATCTGACGGTGAACGATGGCGAGTTTTGCGTCTTCGTCGGCCCGTCCGGTTGCGGTAAATCCACCCTGCTGCGGATGATCGCAGGGCTGGAGGATGTAAGCTCCGGCGATGTGATGATTGACGGGCGGCGGGTCAACGATGTGGCGCCCGCGAAGCGCGAGATTGCCATGGTGTTCCAGAGCTATGCGCTTTACCCGCATCTGACCGTGCGCGACAACATGGGTCTGGCGCTGAAGCAGGCCGGGGTACCGAAGGCCGAAATTGCGCAGGCAACCGACAAGGCCGCTGCCATGCTGTCGCTGGATGCCCTGATGGAGCGGCGCCCGGCGGAGCTTTCGGGCGGGCAGCGCCAGCGGGTTGCCATCGGCCGGGCCATCGTGCGGCGGCCCAAGCTGTTTCTGTTCGACGAGCCCTTGTCGAACCTTGATGCCGCGCTGCGGGTGCAGACCCGGATCGAGATTGCCCGGCTGCACCGCGATCTTGGCGCGACCATGATCTATGTGACGCATGATCAGGTCGAGGCGATGACTCTGGCCGACCGGATCGTTGTTCTGCGGGCAGGCCGGGTCGAGCAGGTCGGTGCCCCGATGGAGCTTTACAACAATCCGGCGAATACCTTCGTCGCGGGTTTCATCGGTTCGCCCCAGATGAACTTCCTGAACGGCGAGGCGCTGGGCCTGCGGGCGGCAACTGTCGGTGTCCGGCCTGAGCATCTGACGCTGGATCGCGGTGCCGGGAAGCTGGTGGCGAAAGTCAGCCACCTCGAAAAACTGGGCGGCGAAACTCTGGTTTATGTGGTCAATCCGACACATGGTCTGATCACCATCCGGCTGTTTGGGGAACATGAGTTCGCGGTGGATGAGGAAATCTCGCTCAACTATGACGAGAATAAACTGTTCTTCTTCGATGAAGATGGCCAGAGATTGTATTAGTCCTTCCAGTTCCCTCTATATATAGGCTCTGGATTTTCTGAAGGCTTATCTGGTCTCCGAAGCAACAAATGTGGCCAGAATATGGGGAAATTGGAAGAAAATGCGGCACAACCATTTCTGCCCCCTAGAAATTGTGCCGGTCCGCGCGTATTGATGGTGGCAATCGGACCCCGATAACGGGGCCATAACCCATCATCCGGGCATTATCCCGGATTTGAGGCGGAGCAGTAAAATGGTGCAAGCGATTAAGTTCGCTGTCCGCAATTCTGCGGGCGGTGTCGTGCAGGGCACGGCAGGTGGAAGTGGAAGCAATTTCATTCAGGTAGGGTCCGGCGAGCAGGTCTCGTTGCACCTCGCGCATTCCAGCGTCGTAGGATACGAGCGCAAGGGCGCCGATCTGATCGTGAAACTGGTGGATGGCCAGACGGTCGACCTCGCCGGGTTCTTCGATGCAGACCCGGGCCGGGTGAACCGGCTTTACCTTTCGGCTGATGGTGAAGTCAGCGAAGTGCTGCTGCAAGACAGCGGCGCAAATGGCGTGATCTATGCCAGCTATGGCCCGGTCGACGCCTGGAACAAGTTTTCCACTCTCGACGACATCCGTTTTGCGGAAGCCGACAACTATGCCGCTGCTGAAATGGTCAGCGACGAGCCGGCCGGTATGGGCTTCCTGGCCCCCGGCCTGCTTGGTGGTGGCCTTGGCGCAGGCGCGCTTGCGGCCGGTCTTATCGGTGGCGCTGCCCTTCTGGGCGGCGGTGGCGGTAATGGCACCGATGGCACCGGCGACGGAGATGGTGACGGCGACGGCGACGGAGATGGTGACGGCGACGGCGACGGAGATGGTGACGGCGACGGCGACGGAGATGGTGACGGCGACGGCGACGGCGACGGAGATGGTGACGGCGACGGCGACGGAGATGGTGACGGCGACGGAGATGGTGACGGCGACGGCGACGGCGACGGAGATGGCGACGGCGACGGAGATGGCGACGGCGACGGAGATGGCGACGGCGACGGAGATGGCGACGGCGACGGAGATGGCGACGGCGACGGAGATGGTGACGGCGACGGCGACGGAGATGGTGACGGCGATACCCGTGCCACCCCGACCGTCGATCACCCCGAGTCATCCGACACTCTGACGACCAACACCGAGGAACCGCGCTGTGTCGTGACCGGCACCGGCGAGCCGGGCGATACCGTGACCGTAGTTGTCGGCGATCAGACGCAGACCACCACGATCACCGAAAGTGGCACCTGGGGTGTCACTTTCGAAGATGGCTCGTTCCCCTCGGACGGTTCGTTCCGGGCCGAAGTCACCGTGACCGGCGGCGGGTTCACCTATGAGCTTGACGGTCCGAGCTTCGTGATCGACATGACCCCGCCCGAAGTCTCGGCGACCTCGGGGGTGGAAAGTGTCGGCGACATTGAGAACGGCGCCGAATATCTTGATGGCGTGACCATCGGGGGCGAAGGCGAGGCTGGCGCCACGATCGAAGTCGAGATCGAGGGCACGACCCACACGACTGTGGTCGATGCCGAGGGCAACTGGTCTGTGACCTTCTCGACCGAGGAAATCGCCGCGGGTGAGCACAGCTATGCCGCGACGATCACCGCGACTGATCCGCTGGGCAACCAGACGGTCATCCATGAAACCGTGGTGGTGGATACTTTCACCACCGTGGCCTTCGCGGATGCCGCCATTGCCGGGGACGATGTGATCAACGCGGCCGAGGCGGCTGGTACGATCACCATGACCGGCTCGGCTCAGGCCGGGGCAACAGTGACGGTTGAATGGCTGGGCACCACGGTGAATGCGGTGGTGGCTGCCGATGGGTCGTGGACCGCGAGCTTCGCGGCCGGTGTGGTGGCCTCGGGCACCTACAGCGGCACGGTGGCCACGGTCACGGCGGTGGATGCGGCGGGCAACAGCGCGACCGCGACCCACACCATCGACGTGGATACCGAAATCTCGCTCAGCATCGACGATCCGCAGATGGGGGATAACTACATCTCGGCCGCCGAGCGTTCGGGCAGCGCGGGCATCGTGCTGACCGGCGAGGGCGAGGCCGGTGCATCGGTCGAAGTGACATTCGAGGGTATCACCCGCACGACGACCGTGGGCGCCGATGGCCAGTGGAGCGTGACCTACCTCGGCAGCGAAATTGCCGAAGGAACCCGCGACTCGGTCGTCAGTGTGACAACGACGGATGCGGCGGGCAACACCGACACGGCAACGCATACGGTCTCGATTGACACCGAGGTGCAGAACTTCGCCGGTGCGGGGGATGATGTGATCAATGGCGCGGAAGCGGCCAATGATCTTGTCGTCTCGGGCACGGTTGAAGTCGGCTCGCGCGTTGTGGTCAAGCTGGCCGATGGTGCGTGGCACAATGCGACGGTCGATGCCAGCGGCAACTGGTCTGTCCGGGTGCCCTCGGCCGAGATCCCGGCGGGTGAGCATGACCTGACGATGACCATGGTGGCGACCGATCACATCGGCAACACGAAGACGCTGACTCAGGCCGTGCATGTCGACACGCTGGTGCGCAATCTGGGCCTTTCGGGCGAGATCGCGGGCGATGGCGTGGTGAATGCCGCCGAATATGCCCAGGGCGTTGTGGTTCAGGGCACGGTCGAGGCCAATTCGACCGTGACCGTGACGCTGGAGAACGGCACGCGCCATACGGTGAATGCCGGTGCGGATGGCAAGTGGTCGGTCACCCTGGCGGCGGGCGAACTGCCGGTCGGGGATGGCATTGATACCGACATCCGCGTCAGCGCCACCGACAGCGTCGGCAACGTCGATTTCTTCACCGAAACGATCCATGTCGATACGGTCGCACCGCTGTCGCCGGAGATCACCGCGATCACGCCGACAAAGGATGCCTTGGGTAACGCCATCGGCATGCGGGCGCTCTATACCGAGATGACCGATGACATCTACACATTCGACCGTGTGGATGCTTCGGGCGCGGTGAGCCATGTTTCGGCGACGGAAACCGATAACGCCACCTTCAACGAAACCGAGTTCCGCTTTGGCGGTACGGTGCCGGACGGCAGCTATCTGGTGATCAACAATGCGGATGCGGCGGGTAACTCGTCCTCCACGCTGCTGATCGTGAACACCACGAATTCGGTGGAGGTCGATCTTGATCGCGCCGGGCTGCACGGCTTCGATTTCGCGGCGGTGGACCTGACCTGGGCACCGGATGCGCAGATGACCCTGACGGCAGATGACCTGACCCGCCTGACCGGGCCGGACAATCAGATGATGATCAAGGGTGATGCGGCCGATGACGTGAAGCTGAGCGGCGACTTCGCCGCGACGGGCACCCAGTCGATCGACGGGCAGACCTATACGGTTTACACGCTGGGCGACGGGCACGGTTCGGTTCTGATCGACGACGATATCAATACGACGTTGATCTGACGGAGGGCACAGGATGCCCGTGCAGTGTAAACCAGTTCGCGCCGGGGTTTTGCGCCCCGGCCCGGCCCTGACGCTTGTGCTGGCGCTGGCCGGCTGCATGGGCGGTCCGGGGCCGGATGTAACCAAATCAGGGTTCGGGGCGGGATATCGCCCCGACCAACCGGCTGGAATGACGGAACTTCGTCGCGCCGGGCAGGATGCCAAACAGCGGTCCGACATCATCGACGCGTTGCTGGCGCGCCAGTCGATCCTGCCACCTTCCGGCCCTTATGCCGAGGTCGCGCAGGCCGTGACCGAGGCCAATGCCGGTGTGGCCCGTGCCGAGCTGCGGGTGGCGCGGCTGCGGTCCGAGGCGAAGTCAAAAAACTGGCTGCCAAAGATCGGGCCGAGCGTCAGCCTGACCTCGCTTGGTGCGGTCGCCGCTTCCATCCTGATCGAGCAGACCATTTTCGACGGCGGCGCAAGGAAGGCCGAACGGGCCTATTCCGCTGCTGATGTCGAAGTGGCCGCCGCCTCGCTGGCTGCCGATGCCAATGCGCGCGTCTATGATGGCCTGTCGCTGTATATCAAGACGCAGCAATCGCGCGATTACGCGCGGCTGTCCGAAGCGGCAGTGGCCCGCATGGCCGAATTTCAGCGGATCGTCACGATCCGCGCCGATGGCGGCCTGTCAGACCGTTCCGAGCAGCGGGTCATCGAACAGAAAACCGCCGAGATGCGGGCAAGGTTCAATGATGACAGGTTCAATGCCAGCCAGACCCTGGCTGAGCTGAACGCGATGTCGTCCCGGCCGCTGGATGCCGTTTCGGGTCTTCAGTCCTTGCCGCCGGATGCCGCCACACCAGAGCCGATTGCGGTCCTGAAAACCCGCGCCGAGGGCACGCGCACGCTGGCCGAGGCTGATATCCTGCGTGCGGGCTATTTTCCGGGGATGAAGGCCGAGGCGAAGCTGAATGACGATGGCCTGCTGTCCGGCCTCTCTATCGGGGCCGACAATGCCTTTGGCTTTGGCACCGGGGCCGAGCTTGAGGCGCTGAAATCCACAGGCGATGTGGTGGACCGTCGGATTGCCAAAAGCGCCGAAGATACCAACCGGCGGATTGTCTCGCTTCAGCATGACATTGCCACCTTGCAGGCACGGGAGGCCGAGGGCGCGACTGTTCTTGCGCAGACCGAGGCGACGCTTGCGACTTTTACCCAGCAATACAAGATGGGCCGCCGCCCGCTGATGGAGTTGGTGGGCATGTTCGAGACCGTCGTCGCGATGCAGCGCGAACAGGCCGGACTGAAATATGAAATTGCGTTGCGCAGGCTGGAAATCGCCCGCGACCGCGGGGTTCTGGTAAGCGGGGCGCAGCTATGACCGATCGGGTCGTCGCATTCGAGTTGAATGCCAATCGCAGTGCGGTGCAGCCGCGCCTCGCCGCCCCGGCACATCCCGCCGTGAAGCCGGGCGAAAAGGCCCTGGCCCGCGCGCGGCTGGCGACGATCTATCTGGGTCTGACCGGCGCCGAGCTTTCCGCCGCCGATCTGGCCGAGGCGATGGTACGGCATGCCGACGCCGGGGCGACACCTGACCTCAATCACCTTTGTCGCGCGCTGACCGAACTGGGCCTTGTCGCGCGGGTTGATCGTGCTGCTGCGCCAGAGCCTGCCTTCTGGCCCGCACTTGCGCAAATGTCCTCGGGGCAGCTTGTTCTGGTGCTTTCGCAATCCGATGACAGCGTGACGATCTATGACGCCACCCTGCCGGACAAGCGTGCCGAAGTCGCACTGGAGGAATTTGCGGCGGTGTTCGGTGGCACTTTCCTGCGTGCACGGCCTTCGATGGCGGCGCTGGAACAACGCCACGCCGAGGATGCGCCGCGTCCGCACTGGTTCTGGGGTGAGTTCAGGGGGTATCGCCGCCAGCTGGCAGAGGTTGCGGCCGGTTCGCTGGTTGCGAACCTGCTGGCGGTCGCCGTCGCGCTGTTTTCGCTTCAGGTCTACGACCGGGTGATTCCGCACCAGTCGGAGCCCACACTCTGGGTTCTGGCCCTGGGCGCCTTTCTGGCGGTGGTGCTTGAGGGCATGCTGAAGGTCGCCCGCTCGACCCTGATGGATACCACCGGCCGCCGGATCGAACTGTCGGTGCAGGAACGGCTGATGCAGCGGCTGCTGAACATGCGCGCCGCCCCCGGAAAACGCACGCCGTCGCAAACCTTTTCGGCGATGCGCGAGTTCTCTTCGGTGCGTGAATTCTTTACCTCCACCACCATCGGCACATTGGCGGATCTGCCCTTCCTGATCATTTTCTTCCTGCTTGTCGCCTCGATCGGCGGCAATCTGGTATGGATTCTGGTGGTCGGCGGCATCCTGATGGTGGCGCCGGGCCTGTTCTTCCAGAAGCGCATGATCGCGCTGACACAAGCGACACAGGGCGCCTCCACCCGCGCGGCGCGGCTGCTTTACGAAGCGGTCTATGAACATGAAACGGTCACAACCCAGCGCGCGCAGGACCGGATTTCTCGCATCTGGGCCGAGTTGACTGCGCTTTCGGCGCTGAAATCTTCGGAACAGCGGCATATGTCGTCGCTGCTGACCTATTGGGCGCAGGGCGTGCAGCAGGCGACCTATGTCAGCGCCGTGGTTGTGGGGGCCTACAAGGTTTTTGCCGGCGATTTCACGGTGGGAACGATCATCGCCATCGGTATCCTGACCTCGCGCACGCTTGGCCCGCTGTCGCAGATTTCTGCCACGCTGGCGCGCTGGGCCAATGTGCGCGCGGCGCTGGACGGGCTGGAAAGCATCGCCAGTGCCGAACAGCAGGAGGAAGCGGGCCGCAGCTATTTGCGCCGTGACCGCATCAAAGGCGGGTTCGAGCTGCGCAACGTGGAATTCCGCTATGATGAGAAATCCAGCGCCGTGGTCGATATCCCCGGCATTGCCATTCCGCCCGGCCAGCACGTCGCGGTGCTGGGGGCCAATGGTTCCGGCAAATCGACGCTGCTGCGGTTGCTGGCGGGTCTGTTTGACCCGACGCGCGGCCGCATCCTGATCGACGGGGTGGATCTGGGGCAGGTGCATCCGCGCGACCTGCGCCGCGGGATCGGCTATCTAGGGCAGGAGGTGCGACTGTTTGCGGGCAGCCTGCGCGACAACCTGAACCTCACCCAACTGGAACGCGATGATGACCGGCTGTTCGCCGCGCTGGATTTTGCGGGTCTTGGCCCCTTCGTGCGCAACCATCCGCGCGGGCTTGATCTGGAGATCCGCGAACTGGGCGAGGGGCTTTCGGTCGGGCAGCGGCAAAGCATCGGCTGGGCGCGACTCTGGCTGCAAGACCCGTCAGTCGTGTTGCTGGACGAACCGACCGCCGCGCTCGACCAGACCCTTGAGGCGACATTGGTCAGCCGGTTGCATGGCTGGCTGAAGGGGCGCACTGCGATCATCGCCACCCACCGCGTGCCGATCCTGCAACTGACGGAACGCACGGTGATCCTCCAGAACGGCAAGATGGCCGTCGATGGCCCGCGCGACGCCGTGCTGGCGCATCTGTCCAAGGCGCAGGGGGGCAAGGCATGAGCAGCGCAGCCTTCGATCACGACCTGTCCGAACGCACCCGCCGCCCCTCAGTCACCATCTGGGTTATCGGTCTTGCGGTTGTCGTCTTTCTGTTGTGGTCGGCCATCGCCTGGGTGGCAGAGATCGTGCATGCACCCGGAACGGTGGTTTCCTCGTCGCGTCCGCAGATCATCAACAACCTTGAGGGCGGCATTCTGGCCGAACTGAACGTGTCGGAGGGCGATATCGTCAAACCCGGTCAGGTTCTGGCCCGCCTTTACGGCACGCAATACCAATCCCAGGTGGACGATCTGACCGATCAGGTTGCGACACTGGAAATCCGCCGTCTCCGGCTGGAGGCCGAGATGCTGAACCTCGCGGATTTCGATGTGCCACCGGAGTATGCCGCGCGGGTGCCGGATATCGTGGCCTCGGAAACCACACTTCTCGGGGCCCGGCAAAGCGACTTCTCTTCCAAGAAAGAAGGCGCCGAGCAGGTTCTGAAGCAGGCGAACAAGGAACTTGAGATCCTTGAGAAGATGCTTGCGATGGAAGTGGTGCCGCTGATCGAGGTGACGAATGCGCGCAAGCAGCAGTCGGAAGCCGAAAACCGGCTGAATGACGTGATTACCCAGATGGAGCTGGATCGCGCCACCAACTATTCCGAGACGCTGGCCAAGCTGACCTCGTTGAAACAGCAGCTGAAGATCGCGGAAGACCAGTTGCGCCGCACGGTTCTGGTGGCGCCGATGAAAGGCGTGGTCAACAAACTGTCGATCACCACTATCGGCGGTGTGGTCCGCCCGGGCGAGGAAATCCTTCAGATCATTCCGCTGGAGGACGAGCTTTACATCGAGGCGCGGGTGAAACCAGAGGATATCGCGCAGGTCCGCAAGGATCAGGATGCCACGATCAAGCTGACCGCCTATGATTACACGATTTATGGCACGCTTCAGGGCAAGGTCGATTTCATTTCTGCCGATACGTTCAAGGATGATCGCTCGCGCAATCCCGATGGCGACCCGCATTACAAGGTCACGGTAAAGGTGGACCTGTCGAAGCTGACCGAACGCCAGCAGGCGCTGGAAATCCGGCCCGGCATGCTGGCGGATGTGGAATTGCAGACCGGTGGCAAGACCATTCTGACCTATCTGACCAAGCCGCTTTACAAATCGCAGCAGGCGCTGCGCGAGCGTTAAAGGTAACTTCGGACCAGCGCACCGGACAGCAGGCTCCACCCGTCGGCAACGACGAAGAACGCCAGCTTGAAGGGCAGGGAAACGATGGCTGGCGGCACCATCATCATGCCCATGGACATCAGGATCGCGGCAACAACCAGGTCGATGATCAGGAAGGGCAGGAAGACCATGAAGCCGATTTCAAAGGCGCGGCGCAGTTCGGACAGCAGAAAGGACGGCACCAGCAGCGGCAGTGCGGCATCTGTGACCTCGGGTGGCTCGTTCTCGCGCAGCGAGGCGAGTTCGGCATAGGTCTCGGGGTTCGTTCGCGCGGCCATGAAGCGGCGGAAGGGCGCGATGGTCAGTGGGATCGCCTCCTGCAATTCAATCTCGCCCCGTGACAGCGGGCCTGCGCCTTTGGTCCATGCCTCTGTCAGAACGGGGTCCATGACGAACCAGGTCAGGAACAGGGCGAGGCTGACCATCAGCATGTTGGGTGGGGCCTGTTGCAGGCCGATCGCCTGTCGCAGGATGGACAGCACGGTCAGGATAAAGGGAAAGCAGGTCACCATGACTGCAAGTCCCGGCACCAGGCCAAGCAATGTGATCAGCGCGATCAGTTGCATGGACCGCAGGCCCAATGTCGGCCCCGCGCCCAGATCGACCGTCAGGCTTTGCGCCGCTACCGGGCCGGCCAGCAGCAGCAGAGTGCCAGTCAAAAGGGTTCCCCGCATTACAGCTCACCACGCAGATTGGCGACTTCGGTCAGGCGAACCGCCAGTTGCCCGGCCTGATCACCCTCCATCTCCTGCAACTCGCCCCGCGCGATGAGCCGGTCGCCAACGTAAAGTTCCACCGGATCGTCCACACGGCGGTCGAGCGGCAGGACCGCATCACGCTGGAGTTTCAGAAGATCCCGGATGCGTGGCCGTGCCTTGCCCACGGAAATCACGATTTCTATGGGCACCTGCCCGAAAGGGTTGCTATCTGCCGTGTCGTTCATGCTGTGCGATCCTGTTCTGATAATCCAAAGAAATTGCGAACCGCTGCGGTCAGTTCGCTGGTCGCGCGATCAAGGTCTATCTGCGCTTCTGTTTCCCCGAGGCGCAGATAGACCTGCCCCTCACTCAGGGTCGGCTCCTCGACCAGACGAAGCGGAAGCCCTGTTGCCTGGCCAAGCAGGATCTCCACCGACGTGCGCGCGGCAGGATTGAGCACGAGCTCAACAGGTGCCTCTGCCAGTTCCTCCGCCAGGGGCATCAGGGTTTCGAGCACTGTTGGCGCAAGTGCCTCGCGGGCGACCCCGGGCAGCAGGCGGCAGGCGATTTCCTGCATCAGCGGTGCCAGCGCCTTCAGCACATGCATCCGCGCATCATGAAATGTGAAGCCAAGCGCCTGAATGCTGCGGGCAAGGTCGGCCGTCATCCGGCCCTGCTCCTGACTCGCGGCATTCGCGGCATCTTCCCAGCCGGCGGAATATCCCTGTTCATAGGCTGCAAGCCGCTCTTCCTCGGCAACCGAGGCACGCGGAGGTGTCGCTGCCTCGGATTCTTCCCGCGACTCGAAGACTTCAAGCTTCAGGGTCACGATGCCCTCTCTTCCGGCTCTTCCAGCCAGCCGCGCAGGATCTGCACGGATTCGGCCTGACGTGCCTCGATCAGTCGACGAAGCCTGTCGACCGGATCATCAGGAAGGTCGACACTCTCGCCGGGGATATCGGCGAAGCCGGAAATATCGCCGATATCGTCAATCTCGCCCGAAACCACGCGCGGACTTTCGGTCATGCCCGCGGGGACAGGCAGTATACCGGTGCCGGTTGCGGGCAGAAGGGGGGTATCCGAGTCAGGGATCTGCCTGGCGCCGGTCAGCAGGGGACGCAGAACAAAAATCCCAAGCACCAGCGTCACAAGTGCAAGCGCACCAATCTGGACAAGCCGCATCACGTCAAGCGGCGGCAGCCAGCTCGCCTCGGCCAAAGTGCCCTGCGGCGCAAACGACTCGAAAGACAGGGATTTCAGGGTCAGGACATCACCACGCGACGTGTCGAGCCCTGAGGCGGAAGCAACGAGTTCGCGCAGATCGGCAAGCTCCGTCTCGGGTCGGGGCTGCCAGCTTGTGCTTCCATCCTGCCCGAGGCTGGGCAGGCCGTTCACCAGAACGGCGATGGTGAGTCTTCGAATGGTGCCCGGACCCCGGACCAGCTCGCGCCGGGTTTCCGAAACCTCGAAGTTCACCCTTTCGCGTGTTTCGCTGCTCTGGCTTTGACTGCCGCCATTCTGTCCGGCATTCCCTTCGGGAAGGTTGGAAGCGACCGTGACATCCTGATTGGCCTCACGATTGGTGCCCGATTTCTCGGTCGTATCGGTCGAGATCGCCACCCGGCCCTGCGGATCGAATTTGTGCTCGGTGATCTGCTCCTGATCGGTGACCAGATCCAGCGAGAGTTCGACCACGGCGTTCCCCGGTCCGACGCGGGCTTCAAGAAGACGCTCGATATTCTGGCGCAAGGCAGTTTCCCGGTCAGAAGCCGCGGCATTCGTGGCGGGGTCGGAGTCTGGCGGAACCAGACCGCCCACGCTGTCGATGACAGCAACATCTTCCGGCCGCATTCCGCTGACTGCGGCCGCAACCAGATGGCGCAGAGCCTTTGCCTGTTCGGCTGAAACTGTCCCTGAGGCTGTGGTGACGGTGACCGAAGCAGTGGGCGGCGCAGATTTGCGAAAGGGTTGCGCAGCAGACTGGGCGATATGAACCCTCGCGTTGCGAATCGCCGGGTTGGCCAGAATGGTTCGGGCCAGCTCACCCTCCTTCGCTCGCCAATAGGCGGCATCGAACATCTGCGAAGTGGTGCCAAAACCGGACATACCATCCAGAAGCTCATAGCCTGCGCCCCCCGCAGCGGGCAGGCCTTCGGCAGCAAGGGTCATGCGAATCGTATCCCGGCGCGCGGCATCGACCTGAATGGCGTTGCCGCGCACCTCATAGGCGATACCGCGCTGTTCCAGCGCCGCAACGATTTCGCCTGCCGCCTGAGGCTCCAGCCCGGAGTAGAGAAGGGCATATTCCGTGCGCCCGGCGATCTGCGACATGGCGAAAACCAGAAGAAATACGGCCAGCGTTACCCCGATCAGCGTGACTCGTCTGCGCAGATTCATCTGCGACCAAAGCGAAATCAGATTCTGCATGCGCCGTCTCCGCCGTGCGGGCATCTGCCCCCGTTCAGACGACTCATGCGGGATCGGGCTTAACAATCGGTTAGTGACCTTGGCGTTATAGCTTTTTCCCGAAAGGTTGCGGAGAGAGCCATGGCAGACACGCAAGAGCCGCAGGAAGCGGCGTCGAAAAAAGCTTCCAAAAAGCCTCTGCTGGTGGGGGGCATTCTCGCCTTGGTGCTCGCAGCGGGCGGGTTTTATGGCACCTACAGCGGTTTGATCCCCCTGCCTGGCCATTCGGCCAAGGTGGAACCTCCGGCAGAAAACCTGCCCGATCTCGCTTTTGTGCCGGTCGATACGGTGGTGATGTCCCTTGGTGCCGCAGGAAACAACCAGCATCTCAAGTTCGGATCGCAGCTGGAGGTTTCGCCCATCTATACGACCGAGGTTGCCAACCTGATGCCCCGGATTCTGGATGTCATCAATTCCTATCTGCGGGCCGTCGAAGTGGCCGAATTGCAGAACCCCAGTGCCCTTCTGAAGATCAGGGCGCAGCTTCTGCGCCGCATTCAGGTGGTCACAGGCGAGGGGCGCGTGCGCGACCTGCTTGTCACCGAATTTGTTCTGAACTGAGGGCAGTCATGACATTTGTCGCAGATATTCTGATGGTTGCGGGAACGTTTGGCGTCGCGTTCTACTGCTATGTGCTTTCGGCACGGCTGAAACGGTTCTCGACACTTGAATCCGGAATGGGTGGTGCGATTGCCGTTCTTTCGGCACAGGTCGACGATATGACCCGCGCTTTGGCCAGGGCGCAGGCCGCCGCAACCGGCTCTGCCGCGACGCTGGAATCACTGACCTTGCGCGCCGAAACCGCCGCCGCGCGACTGGAGGTCATGCTGGCCTCGCTGCACGATCTGCCGGAGCGGGCCGACGATGATGCGGGGGACCGGCGATTGCGGTTCGTGCGTCGGCGGAATGGCCGCGATGAAGCGGAGACCGGAATATGAGCAGGATGGTGCGTCGGCCCGGACGTGGCGCGCTCTATCTGCTGTCGGTCCTGCTTCTGGCAAGCGCATCACTGCGGATCGGCACCAACGTCGGTCAGGCACTGGCCGCATCGGAGGAGACAGGCCCGGCGGCGGTTCCGCTGAACTGCCCCACGCCGCCCGCCGCTCTGGTCGAGGCGCTTTCTCTGCGGGAGCAAAGGGTCAGGGTGCAGGAAGCAGCACTGGCTGAAAAGACCGCAGCGCTTGCACTTGCTGAGGATGTTGTGACCAGACGGCTGGCCGAGCTCGCGACCGCCGAGGATCGTCTTCGCGCAACGCTTTCGCTCGCCGACGGTGCGGCAGAGCGGGATCTTACGCAACTGACCGAAGTCTATCAGGCCATGAAGCCCAAAGAGGCCGCAGCGATCTTTGCCGGGATGGACCCGCAGTTTGCCGCAGGTTTCCTTGGAAGGATGCAGCCGCAGGCTGCTGCGGCAATCCTCGCCGGAATGCCGCCGGATACGGCCTATGCGATGAGCGTGCTGATCGCGGGTCGCAACGCGAATGCTCCAAGGGAGTGAGGGAATCTTAACCTGCCACGCGGAAAGATCGTTGGAGATGCAGCGGGAAGGAGGTGCCGATGTTCGGCCTCGTCGGTATTGTCATAATCTTCGTCATGGTGTTCGGCGGGTATATTCTTGCCGGCGGCAAGCTGGGGATCATTCTCAAATCCCTGCCTTTCGAGATGATCATGATCGGGGGTGCCGCACTAGGCGCGTTTCTGCTGTCAAATGGCTCTGTTGCACAAACCCCTGTGGGATTCATCTCATGAATCCAGCGTGGTAGCTGGGGTGCATGAGCAGACCTACATCCCCGACCTACAAGACC
>NZ_QBKP01000017.1 GCF_003054195.1 Gemmobacter caeni | reverse complement strand
TGAAACGCGCCCCTCGCAGCCTTCAACACCATGTTTTATATAGGAAATATAATGGTCAGGACAGCGAAATCAGCGCCTTACTTGGGAAATGTGGGACCAACTGAAAGGGCTGGTTGATCGGCTTAGAGCGAGAAAGGGTACTGCGGGCCCCTGACTGCGATAGGCTGCCGTTCGCTATGCCATAAGGGCGACCACAGGGTTGCGTGGGTTGTCCTCGCCTGCGACCGGGAGCGAATAGAACTGCTCAACGCTGCTGAGAATCACCCGCATGTGTTCCTCGCTGACGGGCTGCGGGACCGTGCGGCACATGCGTTTCACGCCGTTGACGCGGTAGGTCAGTTCCCCGGCCCACGTCCAGCATCCCGCCTGACGGCAGTGGTAGGCCATATCGTCATAGAACGCCCGCCACTTGTCGAAAGCCGCTTGGGCTTCGGGGGTCAGTTTCGGCTCATAGGCCGCGAAGTCGAGTTTGATCACTTGTTGAGCCATGTCGCGTCCTTGTCATAGATGCCGAGGTGTTCAACCATCGTGAAACGACCAGTCGGGGAAAAGTCGGAGGGGTCGTCCTTCCGATGGATCAGGGGTTCGGTCTGCATCATCGTCTTGAGCGCACCGTGAAGCTGCACGTTGTGCGCCTCGTCGCTGGTTCCTGTTCCCAGCCGATCACGCGCCAATGACAGCGCCCGCTTGACCACTGTGGACGCTCTGACGGCCTTCTTCTGCGCAAGCAGGGCGTCAAGGATGCACCCGGGATAGGAGAAGTGCCGATCCAGCGGATCGACTGCCCGACCGTAATCAAGCGGCTGCATGGTGTCGCCTGTATCGGGTTTCCACAGGTAGGCATGAAACTTCATCGTCCCGGCCCGACCGTCGAAAACATAGATCAGGGCATGATCCAGCCCGTGCGTCTCGCGGTTGTCTTGGCAGTACCGCCACATGCTGCCCAAGGCGTCGTGGAACTCGTCCGTCGAGTACCAAAGCCGCCCGTCGAGCAGGTTTGAATCTGGCATGGTTTCAATCATGGATCGGCCATACCATTGGATACCGCCCATCAGTCGAGAATGCGCAGCGGAGTGGTCGAGCATAACCCGAAACTGATGTTCCTCGATTTTAATTCCACTCGACATATCCGCACCCCTTATTGCGACGATTTTAATTTATCCGCCGCTATCGTTCAAACGGTAATTTCGGATAATCCGGGCTATTTAGATTGCGAGAGATTGTGTCAATGTCGACTTCGCGTATAATCGGGCGAATTGCGATTGCGAGGGCGACATGGACGAGCAGGACGAGGAGCGGATTACGGCTGGCCTGATACTTCGGGCAAAGGGCGGTGACGTTGACGCCGCCAAGCTGCTTTTCACCGAGAAGGGCAAGCGTGTCCGGCCTATCAGGTTTCAGGAATGCCAAACGCTCGATGAACTCAAGAACGAGTTTGAAAGCTATATGGGCATGGAGAACGTGACACATGCTGAATCCGATCACGCGACGAAAGCATTTGATCGGCTTTTCAAACTGATCACCGCAAGGGATGCAGCCCGCAAGCAGGCGGAGGCGGCATTGACCAATATCTCTGGGCTTTTGGTGGTTCCAATGGCTGACCCTCTGGCATGGGAAGTGATGGCCGAGAAGTCGCAAGCCGCTCTCAAGGATCATGCTCGGACATAAGGGCGTTTCGGCATCCACAGTGGTGCGGCGTCATTGGGCTTCGGCCCCTTTTCTCATGGCATATCGGCAATCCCGTGCGCATGTTCGCGCCTAACGAGAAAATGGTTCATGGGGTGGATTGCGTAGGATTGGGGCAGTGTCGCGCAACGAATAATGAATAAGGCTGTGCAACGAAAATAACGAATAATCAGGCGTACCCACTGAAATATCCGCCAATCTGTGCCGTTGTTACGGAACCCGTTACGTTTTTGTTATGGAATTGAAGGCGGTATCGTAACACGTTTTATTTAATAAAATCAATGAGATGCCAATTGTTGTTATGGAGTGTTACGAAATCGCCCTCTGTTTTGCACATCAATATATATTATCCCTTTTCTATTTTTTGATTATTGAATACTTCATATTATTCATAACATCGTAACAACCATAACGAAGTGTTGAAATTAAAGGGAAGTTTGCTGTTACGATTTGAATGTACCTGCATAACAGATCGTAACGGTTACTGGTTCGGTGGCAAGCCTGCCTTTGCTTCACGTCATTCTCTCGGCAGACCGCACGGCGCACCTGTGGAAACTGGGATGCTGAGGGGCTGGACGTGACGCGGTGCGCGGGGCTGTGCTTGATCGTCGTCGGCATGGTGATGGGTGCTTGTCGCTCTGCGTCTCGATGCGGGGCTAGGGACGCGCGTTCGCGCGTGAGGGCCGGGCGCTGCGCGTCGTGTGTCTTCGTCGCGCTGTGATGCGGATTTGCGGGCGTGTCGTTGGGCGTCGCATGTCGCACGTCATGCGAACGTCAGTCGCCCCACAATCCAGGTATCAGCCCATGTCTGATTCTGGCCGTGGGCTGTCTGCTCGACTGTCCGCTGTGCCGAATCCGATTGTTTCGACCTTCGGTGGTGCGAGCTGGTCGGTGATCGTGTATGATTGAGCCGGGCCGATGCAACCCGAGGCACCCCCCTATGTAGGTGGGGGGTGGGGGTCAGGTTCTCCCCGGATATTCGACTTACACATGGGGCGAATTTTTGGTCGGGTTTTCCGGCGGTGCAGGTTCTTCGCAGACATAACAGCGTCTTACGGGGTGTCTGATCGGGTCGCGCTCCCAACTGTGGGCGCTCCAGAATGTTTGCCATATGTTTGCGAGCGCCTGAAATGATACGGGGAAGCGTTTCCGCTTCCCCTGTAACTCATTGAAATCTTTTAGGATTTCTGGCTCCGGCGGTAGGGATCGAACCTACGACCAATTGATTAACAGTCAACTGCTCTACCGCTGAGCTACGCCGGAACACGAGGCGGTGTATAGCTTCGGGTTTCGGGGGTCGCAAGAGGGGTATTGCAGAAAAATGACGGGGTTGGAGCAGAAAGTTTTCCAGGGCCGATGTGTGGCGTTCTCGGATGGGTCAGGCGCTGGTCAGGAGCGGGTGAAGGTCGCGGAATGCAGCGTGGGCCGGTCGGCTGTGATCTGCTTTCTGTTAGACAGATCAATGAGATGGGCCAGAAGGTTGCGGCGGGCTGCGGGCTGGAGGGCGGGGGATACGTCGCTGTAGACCCGTGCCGTCAGCGCATCGAGACCCGCGGGACCCTGGGTCAGGGCCTCCAGAATGGCGGTTTCGCGGGCGCGGCGATGGGTGGTCAGTTCGGAAAGGCGCGCGGCGGGGGTCTCGACGGGCAGGCCATGCGCCGACAGAAACCGCCGCCAGGGCCGCGCGGCCAGACGGTCGAGCGAGGCCATGTAATCGGTCATATCGCCTTCGGGGGGCGAGACCAGTGAGGGCGCCCAGCCCATGACGTGATCGCCCGTGAACAGAAGCCCGTCCAGCGCGAAGGCCAGATGGCCCGCCATATGGCCCGGCGTATGCAGAACCTCCAGCTGCCAGTCTCCACCCGGGATGAAGTCACCATCCGCCAGTTGCACGTCGGGGGTAAAGCCGGTGTCGATGCCCTCGCCGCCGCCCAATCCGGTGATTCCCGCCATGCGGGGCGACAGGCCGGTGCCAGCCGGGCCGAATCCCAGCACCGGGGCGCCTGTCGCCTCGGCCAGCGGCCGCGCCAGCGGCGAATGGTCAAGGTGCGGATGGGTCACGAGGATATGGCTGACCCGCTCGCCGGGGGCGAGGGCGGCCAGAATCGCCGTCAGATGTTCGGGCAGGGCGGGGCCGGGGTCGATCACCGCCACCGCGCCCTCACCGATAATGTAGGTATTGGTTCCCCAATGCGTCATGGGCGAGGGGTTGGGGGCCAGCACCATCCTGACCCCGGCCTCGGGGCGGATTACCTCGCCGGGTGTCCATGGCTGCATTGTTGCTCTCCTCTTTCGCGGGGCGCGGGCTGCGGCTAGGCTGGGCGGCATGAGCTTTCGCCTGAAATCCATCCTGCCCCGTGGCCTTTACGGCCGCACGCTGCTGATCCTGATCGTGCCCATCGTCACGATCCAGCTTGTCGTGTCCATAGCCTTCATCCAGCGGCATTTCGAACGGGTGACTTTGCAGATGACCGGCGGGATCGCCGTGGAGCTGCGTCTGGTGCTGGACCGGATGGCCGCAGGTGACCGGGCCGGGGCCGAAATGGTGGCGTCGGAACTGGGGTTTGGTCTGGGTACGGCGGCACCGCCGCTGGAGGGGCTGCGCTACGATGCGCTGGATCTTTCCGGGCGCGTGGTGGCCGAAACCCTGCGTGATGAGGTGCCGGGGTTTCTGGGCGCCGATCTGACGCGCGAAAGCGGCCGCGTGATCGCAGATTTCGCCACGCCTGACGGGCCGGTGCGAGTGGTGATCGACCGGCGCCGCACCTCGGCCACCAATCCGCATCAGCTTCTGGTGCTGATGATCGTCACCTCGGCTGTGATGACACTGATTTCCTATCTGTTCCTGCGCAACCAGATCGCACCGATCAAGCGGCTGGCGCAGGCGGCTGAGGCGTTCGGCAAGGGCCAGCACATCCCCTATCGTCCGCGCGGGGCGACCGAGGTGCGGGCGGCGGGGGCGGCGTTTCTGGATATGCGGGCGCGGATCGAACGCTCGATCGAAAGCCGGACGCGGATGCTGTCGGGGGTCAGCCACGACCTGCGCACGCCGCTTACGCGGCTGAAGCTGGGCCTGTCGATGTTGCCCGAAGATGACGAGACCGATGCGCTGCTGGGCGATGTGGCCGAGATGCAGCGGCTGGTGGATGAGTTTCTGGCCTTCGCGCGGGGCGATGCCACCGAAGAGACCGAGGCGGTTGACCTGCCGGCCCTGTTGCGACGTGTCGCGGACAATGCTGAACGCGGCGGGCAGCGGGTGGAACTGCGGGGATGCGACGGCTCGGTGACGCTGCGGCTGCGGCCGCAGGCGGTGACGCGGGCTATCGAGAACCTGTTGAGCAATGCCGCCCGCTTTGGCACCCGTGCGCGGCTGAGCCTGCTTGTTGGCGAGCGCAGCGCGCGCATCGTGGTCGAGGATGACGGGCCGGGCATTCCGATGGAGCGGCGTGACGAGGCGGTGCAGCCCTTCGCCCGGCTGGACGGCGCGCGCGACCCCAATCGCGGCGGCGGCGTGGGTCTTGGCCTGTCGATTGCCGCCGATGTCGCGCGCAGCCATGGCGGCGCGCTGCGTCTGGGAGAAAGCGAGGATCTGGGCGGGCTGAAGGCCGAACTCGCGCTGGCGCGCTGAGGCTCAGCGTGGCAGGGCAAGCTCCAGCACCCAGGCCGAACGTGTGCCCTGCGCCAGCCCCAAAGCGGCCTCGGTCACGCGCGGGTCCAGCAGATTGGCGCGATGGCCGGGCGAGTTCATCCAGAAGGCCACCAGCCGGTCGGGCGCCTCATCAAAGCCGTAGCCGGTATTTTCCGATGCGCGCCGCGGTGCATAGCCATAGCGGTGCAGTCGGGTCTGAAGCGTCGCGCCATCCGATCCGGTATGCGAATAGCTTCCACGCGCGGCATTGTCACAGGCATGGGCCTGCGCGACCTGCCGCAGCCGGGAGGAAGGCTTCAGACGGCCCAGACCACGCGCCGCGCGCAGGGCATTGACCTGCGCCAGAATCCGCGCCTCGTCGGCAGTGGCGCCCTGTGGTCGGGGACAACTGGCGCTGGCCGGGGCAGGGCCTGCCACGACAGTTGTCTTCCCGCGGGAGGCGGGGACCGGAATCACCACGCAGCCCGCGAGCAGGGCAGCGGCCAGCACGGCCAGGGCGGGGCGGAGAGGGGTCTGTGTCATATCGGCTCCGTCAACGCATTCGCTGCCTTGGTTAGCCTGCCGGGAAGGCGCGGTCCATCCATCCGCGCACCACATCCTGTTTACCCTTGCGCCCTTGCAGCCCCCGGCGCGCGACACTAAGACTCGGGTAACTGGACGACGATATTGCTCGGAACATAGACAACAGGCAGGCGAAGATGAGAGACCCGATCGACACCTACATGAATACCCTTGTCCCCATGGTCGTCGAACAGACCAGCCGGGGCGAACGTGCCTACGACATCTATTCGCGCCTGCTGAAAGAGCGCATCATTTTCCTGTCCGGCCCGGTGCATGACGGCATGTCGAGCCTGATCTGCGCCCAGCTTCTGTTCCTTGAGGCGGAAAATCCGTCCAAGGAAATCAGCATGTATATCAACAGCCCCGGTGGCGTCGTGACCTCGGGCCTGTCGATCTACGACACCATGCAATACATCAAGCCCAAGGTCTCGACCCTCGTGGTCGGCCAGGCGGCCTCGATGGGTTCGCTCCTGCTGACCGCCGGTCATCCGGGGATGCGTTTCTCGCTGCCCAACAGCCGCGTGATGGTGCACCAGCCCTCGGGCGGCTATCAGGGGCAGGCGACGGACATCATGATTCACGCCCGCGAGACCGAGAAGCTGAAACGCCGGCTGAACGAAATCTACGTCCGTCACACCGGCAACGATTACGAAACCGTCGAAGCCGCGCTGGAGCGCGACAATTTCATGTCCGCCGAGGATGCGAAGGCGTGGGGCCTGATCGACGCGATTCTGGAAAATCGCGGCAAGGCCGAACCGGAAGACAAGTGATCTGCGGCCCCCGGCGGCTCGACCGTCGGGGGCGTTTTCGGATTGTGAAGGCGAGAGGCTTGGCCTAAGCTTTCCAGATTGCGCCGCAAGGCGCGCACGGCAGAGGACGACAATGGCGACGAATTCCGGCAGCGACAGCAAGAACACCCTCTACTGCTCGTTCTGCGGCAAGAGCCAGCACGAGGTGCGCAAGCTGATCGCGGGCCCGACCGTGTTCATCTGCGACGAATGCGTCGAGCTGTGCATGGATATCATCCGCGAGGAAACCAAATCCACGGGGCTGAAAAGCTCCGACGGTGTTCCCACCCCGCGCGAGATCTGCAAGGTGCTGGACGATTATGTCATCGGCCAGGAGCATGCCAAGCGCGTGCTTTCGGTCGCGGTGCACAACCATTACAAGCGGCTCAACCATTCCTCGAAGCAGGATATTGAACTTGCGAAGTCGAACATCCTGCTGATCGGCCCCACCGGCTGCGGCAAGACGCTGCTGGCGCAGACGCTGGCGCGGATTCTGGATGTGCCCTTCACGATGGCTGATGCGACCACGCTCACTGAGGCGGGCTACGTCGGTGAGGATGTGGAGAACATCATCCTCAAGCTGCTTCAGGCTTCGGAATACAACGTCGAACGCGCGCAGCGCGGCATCGTCTATATCGACGAGGTCGACAAGATCACCCGCAAGTCCGATAACCCCTCGATCACCCGCGACGTGTCGGGCGAGGGCGTGCAGCAGGCGCTTCTGAAGATCATGGAGGGCACGGTTGCCTCGGTGCCGCCGCAGGGCGGGCGCAAGCATCCGCAGCAGGAATTCCTGCAAGTGGATACGACGAACATCCTGTTCATCTGTGGCGGTGCTTTCGCCGGGCTGGAACGTATCATCGCGCAGCGCAACAAAGGCACGGCCATGGGCTTCGGCGCTGCGGTGC
This sequence comes from Gemmobacter caeni, assembly GCF_003054195.1. Classification (GTDB taxonomy): domain Bacteria; phylum Pseudomonadota; class Alphaproteobacteria; order Rhodobacterales; family Rhodobacteraceae; genus Gemmobacter; species Gemmobacter caeni. The sequence continues at coordinate 96,716 of NZ_QBKP01000017.1, read as the reverse complement.
AGGGCCCGGATGAACGCAGTGTGGGCGAACTGTTCAAGGAGCTGGAGCCCGAGGATCTGCTGAAATTCGGTCTGATCCCGGAATTCGTCGGCCGTCTGCCGGTCATCGCCACGCTGACCGATCTGGACGAGGCGGCGCTGGTCACCATCCTGACCGAGCCGAAGAACGCGCTGGTCAAGCAGTACCAGCGGCTGTTTGACATCGAGGGCGTGAAGCTGACCTTCACCGACGAGGCGCTGACCGCCATCGCCAAGCGCGCGATCAAGCGCAAGACCGGCGCGCGCGGCCTGCGGTCCATCATGGAGGACATCCTGCTGGACACGATGTTCGAACTGCCGGGCATGGGCGATGTCTCCGAGGTAGTGGTGAAGGACGAGGCGGTGAACGCCGGGGCGAAACCCCTGCTGGTCCATACCGACGCCAAGAAGAAAGAGCCGGCGGCGGCGGGTTGACCGCCCCGCAAACGGCTGTGAAAGGCGGGCATTCGCCCGCCTTTTTCTTTTGCGGAACTTGGCACTGGACGCCGGAAGGCCCTTGGTCCATATGAAGGCAAACACCTTCGGAGATCGGCCCATGGAATTCCTCAAGCGTCTCGTCACCTGGTGGAACAGCCAGACGCTCGGCACTCAGATTTTCACCGCGCGCAAGGGCGTGAAGGTGGGCGAGGACGATCAGGGCAACATCTATTACGAAACCCGTGACGGCAAGCGCCGCTGGGTGATCTTCAACGGTGAGGCCGAGGCCAGCCGCGTGTCGCCCGACTGGCATGGCTGGCTGCATTTCACCTGGGATCAGCCGCCGACCAGGGCGCCGCTGGCCCACAAGACCTGGGAAAAGCCGCATCAGGAAAACCTGACCGGCACGCTGGCCGCCTATGCGCCCGCAGGTTCCATCCGCCGCGCCGCGCCGGTCGAACGGCGCGATTATGAGGCGTGGCAACCCGAATAAGGGGCGCGATATCATGGCCGAAAGCACCACCGAAGTCATCGCGGGCGGCGCCGTTCTGGCCGTCGCTCTCGGGTTCCTGATCTATGCCGCGCAGGGCACGGGCTTTGCCCGCACGGGTGGCAGCTATGACCTGCGCGCCTCGTTCCAGTCGGCCGAAGGCATCTCTGTCGGCACCGATGTGCGGCTGGCGGGCGTGAAGGTTGGCACTGTCTCGAAGCTCGACCTGAACCCGCAGACTTTCTATGCCGATGCGGTGTTCAGCATCCGCAACGGGGTTGACCTGCCGACGGATTCCGCGGCGCTGGTGTCCTCCGAAGGGCTGCTGGGCGGTAATTTCATCGAACTGCGCCCAGGTGGCCTGCCCGACAATCTGGCGGCGGGAGATGAGATCGAGGATACGCAAGGCTCGGTCAGTCTAGTCGGCCTGCTGATGAAGTTCGTCGGAAAAAGCGCCAGTGACGCCATGTCGGGTGATGCCGGGGCGACCGAATGAAGTGGCTTCTTGCCCTCGCACTGGCGGCGACGCCCGTCGCGGCGGAAGAGGTGACTTCGGCGCCCGGCGGCATTCTGCGCTGGCTCGACAAGATGACCGGCGAAACGGCGGATATTGAACTCAGCCGGGGGCAGGCCGCGGTTTCCGGGCGGCTGACCATCCAGCTTGATGAATGCCGCTATCCTTCGGCGAACCCCGCCTCCGACGCCTATGCCCATCTGACCATCATGGAAAAGGGGCGCGAGACGCCTGTGTTTTCCGGCTGGATGCTGGCCTCCAGCCCGGCGCTGTCGGCGCTGGAACATCCGCGCTATGATGTCTGGGTGCTGCGCTGCGTCATCCCCGGCCAGCAGCCGCTGGACCTCGGGCCGGAGCCGACGCCGGACGATCAGCCCGACGACGAGTTGCAAGAGGCACCGCAAGAGGGCTAGAACCGGCCCTCGCGCTCCAGCGCTTCGGCCAGCCGCGCGTGATATTCCGCGCGGCTGATCTCGATGCCGCCAAGGCTTGCCAGATGCGGTGTCAGGAACTGGGTGTCGCACAACGTGAAGCCGCCGTCCCGCAGCCGCGTCACCAGATGCGCCAGCACGATCTTCGAGGCAGAGCGGCGGCGCGAGAACATGCTTTCGGCAAAAAAGGCGGCCCCCAGCACCACGCCATAGGTGCCGCCGACCAGCGCGCCATCTTCCCACATCTCAAGGCTGTGGGCATGGCCCATGCGGTGCAGATCAAGATACAGCGCGAAGATGTCGGCGTTGATCCAGGTGGTTTCCCGGTCGGCGCAGCCCGCCACTACACCCGCGAAATCGCGGTCGGCGCAGATCTCGAACCCGCCGCGCCGGATGTCCTTTGCCAGACTGCGCGAGATGTGAAACCCATCCAGCGGCAGGATGCCCCGCCTGCGCGGATCGACCCAATGGATCGCATCGCTTTCCGCGCTTTCGGCCATCGGAAACACCCCGGCCGCATAGGCGCGCAACAAAAGCTCGGGCGTAATCATGCGTATGATCCCGCTCCCGGCGTCTGGCTTGTATCCTGGCAGAAACATCGCAAAGGGGTCCGGGAGTGAGAAACCCCCGGATACCCCGTCAACACACGGCCGCGACAGTGCCTCAGGCGAATTGCTCCGCCAGCCATTTTTCCAGCCAGTGAATGTTGTATTCGCCGTTCTGGATGTCCGGCTCGGCCAGCAGCATGTGGAACAGCGGGACCGAGGTTTCCACCCCGTCGATGATCAACTCGCTCAGCGCGCGTTTCAGCCGGGCCAGCGCTTCGGGCCGGTCGCGGCCGTGAACGATCAGCTTGCCGATCAGGCTGTCGTAATAGGGCGGAATGGAATAGCCGCCATACAGCGCCGAATCCATCCGCACACCCAGACCGCCCGGTGCGTGGAACACCTTCACCTTGCCAGGGCAGGGCGCGAAATTCGGCAGGCGTTCGGCGTTGATCCGCACCTCGATGCAGTGGCCGTTGATCTCCAGATCGCTTTGCGTGAAGGACATCGGCAGACCCGCTGCAACGCGGATCTGTTCGCGCACGAGGTCCACGCCGAAGATGCCTTCGGTCACCGGATGTTCGACCTGAAGCCGGGTGTTCATTTCGATGAAATAGAACTCGCCGTCCTCATAAAGGAATTCGATCGTGCCCGCGCCGATGTATTTCAGCTTGCGCATGGCGGCAGCGCAAACCTCGCCGATTTCGGCGCGCAGTTTGGGGGTGATGCAGGGGCCGGGGGCTTCCTCGAAAACCTTCTGGTGGCGGCGCTGCAGGGAACAGTCGCGTTCGCCCAGATGCACGGCATTGCCCTTGCCGTCGCCGAAGACCTGGATTTCGATATGCCGCGGCTTCTGGAGGTATTTCTCGATATAGACCTCGTCATTGCCGAAAGCTGCCTTCGCCTCGCTGCGGGCGGTGCGGAAGGCGATCTCCAGCTCCTCGGCGCTGCGGGCGACCTTCATGCCACGCCCGCCGCCACCTGCGGTGGCCTTGATGATGACCGGATAGACGATCTCTTCGGCCACTTTCAGCGCGGTTTCCAGATCGGGCACGCCGCCGTCAGAGCCCGGAACCACCGGAATCCCCAGCGCCTTCGCGGTCTCTTTCGCGGTGATCTTGTCACCCATGATGCGGATATGATCCGCGGTCGGCCCGATGAAGGTGAGCCCGTGATCTTCCAGCGCCTGCGCGAAACCCGCGTTTTCCGACAGGAAGCCATAGCCCGGATGCACCGCCTGCGCGCCGGTGATCTCGCAGGCCGAGATGATGGCCGCCTTGTTCAGGTAGCTCTGCCCCGAGGGCGCCGGGCCGATGCAGACGCTCTCATCGGCCATGCGGACGTGCATCGCATCGGAATCGGCGGTGGAATGCACCGCGACCGATTTGATGCCCATTTCGCGGCAGGCGCGGATGACGCGCAGCGCGATCTCGCCCCGGTTGGCGATCAGGATTTTCTCGAACATCTGGGTCACCGGGCGGACCTCACTCGACGATCATCAGCGGCGCGCCGAATTCGACGGGAGTGCCATCGGCGACCAGAATGCGCTTCACCGTGCCGGCTTTCGGCGCGGGGATGTGGTTCATGGTTTTCATCGCCTCGATGATGAGCACGGTCTGGCCTTCGGTGACGGTGGCGCCCACTGTCACGAAGGGCGCGGCGCCCGGCTCGGCGGCCAGATAGGCGGTGCCGACCATGGGCGAGGTCACGGCACCCGGATGCTGGGCTGGATCTTCCGGCGCGGCGGCCGGGGCTGCGGCGGCAGCAGCAGCGGGTGCGGCTGCCGGGGCGGCCATGGCCATCGGTGCGGCGGCGACCGTGGTGGTCACGATATTCGCCTGTTTCACCACGCGCACGTCAAGGCTGTCATCCTCGCCATATTCGCGTTTCACCGAAAGCTCGGTCAGTTCGTTCTTGTTCAGAAGCTCTGCCAGGGCCTGGATGAAGGCAACGTCGGCGTCGGGGGAATGTTTGCTCATGCCATCCTCGTTTGTTCTGTCGGCGGGCGATGAGCGGCGCGTGATAGCGCAAGCAGCCCTGCCGTGGCTGACGCGGTTATACGCGAGGCGGGCAGGGGTGAAAAGCCTTCGCGTAACCTGGGCAGGCGCCATGGGCGGCGGGGGCGTCGCTTCGGGCGGGGGCAAGGGGAAGCTGGCGCCCATTTTCCCCGCAGTCCCCCCGGATCGCGCCTGCCTTGCGGGCAGCCGGGAAAAATCGACGCCGCGCTAAAATTTACCGATTGATAAAATTTTTGCCTGTGGCAGAGTGAGGTCAATCAATAAAACAACGGGAGGTTTGCGCCTTGTCCAACAGCCAGCTTACGCCCGGCATCGTGCCCGCGCGTCTGCCCGCCGCCAGCTATGAGGCGAATTTCGCCGACCATACGCCGCCGCTTGACCGGCATGAGGCGCAGGTGGCCGCCGACCGCTGCTATTTCTGCCATGACGCGCCCTGCATGACGGCGTGCCCGACCTCGATCGACATTCCGCTGTTCATCCGCCAGATCGCCACCGGCACGCCGGATGCGGCGGCGAAGACGATCCTCAGTCAGAACATCATGGGGGGCATGTGCGCCCGCGTCTGTCCGACCGAGACGCTCTGCGAAGAGGTCTGCGTGCGCGAGGTGGCCGAGGGCAAGCCGGTGGAGATCGGCCGGTTGCAGCGCTTTGCGACCGATACGCTGATGGCGAGGGGCGTGCATCCCTTCACCCGCGCAGCGGCGACTGGCAAGCGTGTGGCCGTGGTGGGCGCCGGGCCTGCGGGTCTGGCCTGCGCGCATCGTCTGGCGATGAAGGGCCATGAGGTGACGGTGCTTGAACGCCGTCCCAAGGCCGGGGGCCTCAACGAATATGGCATCGCCACCTACAAATCGACCCATGATTTCGCGGCGCGCGAGGTGGACTGGCTGCTGAAGATCGGTGGTATCACCCTGAAAACCGGGGTGACGCTGGGCAAAGATATCGCGCTGGCCGATCTGCTGGCCGATTATGACGCGGTATTTCTGGGGATCGGGCTTGCGGGGGTGAATGCCCTGCGCGCGGCGGGCGAGGATCTGCCGGGGGTGGAGAATGCGGTCGATTTCATCGCCGGGCTGCGGCAGGCGGCGGACCGTTCCGGCGTCGCTGTCGGGCGCGACGTGGTGGTGATCGGCGGTGGCATGACGGCTGTGGATGCCGCCGTGCAATCGAAGCTGCTGGGCGCCGAGAATGTGACCATCGTCTATCGCCGCGGCAAGGAGAAGATGAGCGCTTCGGGTTACGAGCAGGAACATGCCACGCAGACCGGCGTCCGCATCATCTACGGTGCCGCGCCGGTGAAGGTGACGGGCGGCGCGCGGGCCGAGGCGGTGGAGTTTGCCTATACCCAGGACAGCCCCGAGGGGCTGAAACTGCTGGGGGAGGGCTTCACGCTCAAGGCCGATCAGGTGTTCAAGGCCATCGGCCAGACCCTTGCGGGTGTGCCGGAGGGCCTCACCGTGGCGGCGGGCAAGCTGCCGAAACGCGCCGGTGACAAGCTCTGGTGTGGAGGCGACTGTGCGCTGGGGGGCGAGGATCTGACGGTCACCGCCGTGGCCGAGGGCCGCGACGCCGCCGAGGAGATCCATGCCGCACTGACGGGGGCGGCGGGCTGAGCGCCCGCATCAGGAGACAAGCATATGGCCAATCTCGCATCGAATTTCATCGGCATCAAATCCCCGAACCCGTTCTGGCTGGCCTCCGCGCCGCCCACCGACAAGAAGGTCAACGTCGAACGCGCCTATGAGGCGGGCTGGGGCGGTGTGGTCTGGAAGACGCTGGGCTCCGAAGGGCCGCCGGTCGTCAATGTCAACGGCCCGCGCTATGGCGCGATCTGGGGCGCCGACCGCCGCCTGCTGGGGCTGAACAATATCGAGCTGATCACCGACCGCCCGCTGGAGGTGAATCTGCAAGAGATCAAGGAGGTCAAGCGCAAGTGGCGCGACCGCGCCCTGATCATTAGCCTGATGGTGCCCTGTGACGAGGAATCCTGGAAGGATATCCTCAAACGCATCGAGGATACCGAGGCGGACGGGGTGGAGCTGAACTTCGGCTGCCCGCATGGCATGGCTGAACGTGGGATGGGCAGCGCCGTGGGGCAGGTGCCGGAATATATCGAGATGGTCACGCGCTGGGTGAAGCAATATTCCCGCATGCCCTGCATCGTGAAGCTGACCCCCAACATCACCGACATCCGCAAACCGGCCGAGGCGGCGAAGCGCGGCGGGGCGGATGCGGTGAGCCTGATCAACACCATCAACTCGATCACATCGGTCGACCTCGACGATTTCGCACCGGAGCCGACAATTGACGGCAAGGGCACCCATGGCGGCTATTGCGGCCCGGCGGTGAAGCCCATCGCGCTCAACATGGTGGCGGAAATCGCGCGCTCGCGCGAAACCGCCGGTATCCCCATCAGCGGCATCGGTGGCGTCACGACCTGGCGCGATGCGGCAGAGTTCATGGCTCTGGGCGCGGGCAATGTGCAGGTCTGCACCGCCGCCATGACCTATGGCTTCAAGGTGGTGCAGGAGATGATCTCGGGCCTGTCGGATTACATGGACCGCAAGGGGTTCACCGATACGACGGAGCTGGTGGGCCGCGCGGTGCCGAATGTCACCGACTGGCAGTTCCTGAACCTGAACTATGTCACCAAGGCGCATATCAGCCAGGACGACTGCATCAAATGCGGCCGCTGCTATATCGCCTGCGAGGATACCAGCCATCAGGCCATCGAAATGGGCGCGGACCGCACCTTCACGGTGAAGGACGAGGAATGCGTGGCCTGCAACCTGTGTGTCAATGTCTGCCCGGTGGAGAATTGCATCACCATGGTGCAACTGCCGAAAGGTCAGGTGGACCCGCGCACCGGGGCGACAGTGGGGGATTACGCCAACTGGACGCAACACCCCAACAACCCTTCGGTGCGCGCGGCAGAATGATCGCGGCTCAGCCGCCACGCAGGATGCGCAGACTGTCTTGCCAGGCGATCATGGCAGGCTGCGCATCTTCCGGCGGTATCGGGGCAGCCGGGGTTGGCCCCGCCTCGGGGTCGGCCGTATCCTGCGGCGGGCCCGGCCTTTCCCAGTCATCGACCAGAATGCTTTCGTCTCCCGGCTGCGGCACGTTGTCGAACGTGTCAGGGTCGGGCCTGCCCGCGCATTGCAGCACCACGGTCACGCTGGCGGCGGCGGGTTGCACCGCGGTGGCCAGTTCCGTGGGGGCGACCCGCAGGCTGGCGGGCGGCTCGGAGGGCTGGCTGCCGCGTGCAGAGGTTATGCCGGGGTCAGGCTGGGGCAGCGCGTGCGCAAGCTGCGCGCCAATGGTGGACACGAATGTCATCGTCTCTTCCCTTTCGGTCAGAACGCCCCCGTCGTATCGTACCACGCAGCCGCCGCCTCGGGGCGGGGCGAATGCGTGGCATTTGAACGATCCGTCAGGCTGCCAGCATCCGCCGGTAGAGCGTCTCCAGAAATGCCCCGGCCTCGGCAAAAGGATCATGGCCGGGGCCCAGCACGGCGCGGACCTGCACGTCGAAATCGGCGTAATGCTGGGTTGTGGCCCAGATCGAGAAGATCAGATGGTAAGGGTCCACCGGCGCCAGGCGCCCCTCGGCCACCCAGGCCGCGATTACCGCCGCCTTGTCATCGACCAGAGGTTTCAGCTCGCCCTGAAGCGCCGCGTCGATACGCGGCGCGCCTTGCAGCACCTCATTGGCGAACAGCCGGCTTTCGCGGGGGAAATCGCGGCTCAGTTCCAGCTTGCGGCGGACATAGCCCAGAATCTCGGCCACCGGATCGCCGCCCGCGTCCAGCGCCCGCAACGGATCGAGCCAGACCTTCAGAAGCCCGGCGATCAGCTCGGCATGAATCGCCTCTTTCGAGGGGAAATAATACAGCAGGTTGGGCTTCGAAAGCCCGGCGCGATCCGCGATCTGGTCCAGCGTCGCGCCACGAAACCCGGCCTGCGAAAACACCTCCAGCGCGGCCTTCAGGATGGCCTCGGAGTTCTTTTGCTGGATGCGGGTCTTCGGCTTGGCACGGGTCATCGGACCTCCCGGGTGAAACATTTGATCAAAGTGTCGGAAATGTGCCGCGGGAACGGCCAAACCCGATTGAGCGGCGGTGGCAAACCCGTCAATATGCCGACAGCCACGCCCGGTCTTCCGGCTGCTGTCGCGTTGAATTTTGACCTCGGGGTCAAGGAAACTCAAGCCGTCGCGCGAAGTCTCGTGACGGATAAATGCGGAGATGATCATGGCGCTTGACCGTAAGCCGACGCCGAACGACCTGAATGCCTTCTGGATGCCCTTCACGGCGAACCGGCAGTTCAAGAAGACGCCGCGCATGTTCGTGGCGTCGAAGGACATGCATTACACCACCTCGGACGGTCGGCAGGTGCTGGATGGCACCGCAGGCCTGTGGTGCTGCAACGCCGGTCACTGCCGCCCGAAAATCACCGAGGCGATCCAGAAGCAGGCGGCCGAGCTGGATTACGCGCCTGCCTTCCAGATGGGACATCCGGTGGCCTTTGAACTGGCCAACCGTCTGGTCGATATCGCCCCCAAGGGGATCGAGCATGTGTTCTATACCAACTCGGGATCCGAGTCGGTGGAAACCGCGCTGAAGATTGCCATTGCCTATCACCGGGCACGGGGCGAGGGCGCGCGCACCCGTCTGATCGGGCGCGAGCGTGGCTATCATGGCGTGAACTTCGGCGGCATCTCGGTCGGCGGTATCGTCAACAACCGCAAGATGTTCGGCACCCTGCTGGGCGGTGTTGATCACCTGCCGCATACCCATCTGCCGGGTCAGAACGCCTTTACCCGTGGCCAGCCGGAGCATGGCGCCAACCTCGCCGATGATCTGGAACGTATTGTTGCGCTGCATGGCGCCGAAACCATCGCGGCGGTGATCGTGGAGCCGATGGCGGGTTCGACCGGCGTTCTGATGCCGCCGAAGGGCTATCTGGAAAAGCTGCGGGCGATCACGAAGAAACACGGCATCCTGCTGATCTTCGACGAGGTGATCACCGGCTTCGGGCGGCTTGGATCGGCCTTCGCGGCGCAGCATTTCGACGTGCTGCCCGACATGATGACCACCGCCAAGGGCCTGACCAACGGCGTGATCCCGATGGGCGCGGTGCTGACCACGGCCGAGGTGCATGATGCCTTCATGCAGGGCCCGGAACATATGATCGAGCTGTTCCACGGCTACACCTATTCCGGCAACCCGATCGCCAGCGCCGCCGGCATCGCCACGCTGGACACCTACAAGGAGGAGGGGCTGTTCGAACGCGCGAACGACCTTGCTCCCTACTGGGAGGATGCGCTCCACAGCCTCAAGGGCCTGCCGCATGTCATCGACATCCGCAACATGGGCCTGATCGGCGCGGTGGAGCTGGAGCCGATGGCGGGTGAACCCACCAAACGCGCCTTCACGGCCTTCCTGAATGCTTATGAAAAGGGCATCCTGATCCGCACCACCGGCGACATCATTGCCATGTCGCCGCCGCTGATCATCTCGAAGGCGGAAATCGACGAACTGATCGGCAAGCTGGCCGAAGTGCTGAAAACGCTGCCGTAAGGCGGCCCGGACGCGGGGGTGCCCCCCGCGTCCCTGCTTTTGGGGGAAGCGGGATGACGGAAGGTGCGATGCGGCTTCAGGCCATGGCCACGCTGCTGATGGAAAACGACCGCGTTCGGGTCTGGCGATATGATTTCGAACCGGGTGCCGAAACCGGCTGGCATGTTCACGGCCATGAATATGTCATCACCACGCTGACCGATTGCGCGCTGGTGCTGGAGCTGCCGGATGGCGAGCGGCGCGAAAGCTTCATTCCCTCGGGCAGCGCCTATTCCCGTCCGAAGGGAACCGAACACAATGTCATCAATGGCGGTCCGGCGCCGATGAGCTTCGTCGAGGTGGAGCTGAAAGACGCCTGACTTGCGCCCCGGCGCTGTCTGCCGCAGACTGGCCCTGTCCAGACGGAGCCCCGCATGACCCTGATGACCCGCGTTCTGAGCGTTGCCGCGCTGATCTGCGCCACGACCCCTGCGGTTGCCGATGAATTTGTCACGGCGACCAGCGAGGAGGCATTCGAGGATGTGACCTTCGCGGTCGAAAGCGCCATTGTCGGGCGCGGGCTGGTGATCGACAGCCACACCCATACCGGCGACATGCTGGAACGCACACGCGCCGATGTCGGGTCGGACGTTGTGCTGTTCGACGGGGCCGAGATCTTCCTGTTCTGCTCGGCCGAGGTGTCGCGCAAGGTGATGGAGGCGGACCCGACCAACATCCGGTATTGCCCCTACGCCATCACCGTCTACCAGCGGCCGGGCGAGGCGGTGACAGTCGGCTTCATGCTCCGGGACGAGCCGACGATGGCCCCTGTGAATGATCTGCTGCAAGGGCTGGTGGCGGACGCTCTGGCAGGCTGAGGTTGTGCCGCAAGCCACCCGTACACGCTGATTGACAGGTTGTCGGGCCGGGCGCACAGTGATTGGGCTTTCTGCTTCATCATTGTGCAAAATCGGACTCTGACATGCGTATCCTGCAAGAGATTCGGGACGTGTCGCCCCTGGTTTCGGCGACATTTGAAGGCGATGTGTTCACGATTTCCGCCACCTACCAGACCGATGGCTGGCTGATCGAGGAAACCGGCTACTACCAGTATGACGGCGGTTTTCTGGTGCTGGAAATCGGCGGGCTGGAATTTTACGATTCGGCGGGCGGCGATGATGACGGGTGGATTTTCGTCACGGCGCCGCTTCAGGTTGCCGCCGGGGAAATCGCCGGCTTCTCGGTGCTGTTCGGGCTGGACAATATTGATGCCTCTGGCTGGCGCTTCGCATTTTCCGCAGGCTGGCTTGCCACCTCGGGCAGTCTGACCGGGGGGGAGGGCATTGACCTGCTGATCGGATCTGGCGAGGCCGATACGCTTTCCGGTGGTCTGGGCGACGATCTGCTGCGCGGCGGCACAGGCGATGATGTGATCGACGGTGGCGCCGGGGCGGACCGGATGTTCGGCGGGGCTGGGGATGACATCTTTGTCGTCGATGATGCCGGGGACCGGGTATTCGCGGGTGGCCTGTCCGGCGGGGTCGATACGGTGCGGACGCATCTGGATTTCCGCCTCTCCGGCCCGCAGGCCAGGGGCGGGGTGGAGCGCCTGGAACTGACAGGCAGCGCCGATGTGGTCGGGATCGGCAACCGTTTTGCCAACAGCATGCTCGGGAACGAGGGCCACAACCTGCTGGAAGGCCGGCGCGGCGCGGATACGCTGGCGGGCGGCGCGGGGAACGATACGCTCAGCGGCGGGGCGGGGCAGGATCGTTTCGTCTTCGACCTCGCACCGGAACTGGGCGGCACCGACCTGATTGTCGATTTCAGCCGGGGCAAGGACCGCATCCAGCTTTCGGCATCGGCTTTCGGCGGCCTCGTCGCCACGGCAGACGGGGCGCTGCCGGTCACGGCTTTCGCCGCGAATGCCGGGGGCGTGGCGCGGGATGCCGATGATCGTATCCTGTTCGACACCACGACGGGGCGGCTGCTTTACGATGCGGACGGCAGCGGTGAGGGCGAAGCGGTGGTCTTTGCGCGGCTGATCTCGGTTCAGACGCTGGGGGCCGCCGATTTCGAGGTGATCTGACGCCTCACAGCACCCCGATCCCGCGCAGGATGATCTGTTTCACATTGGTCTTGGCGGCATTCCACTGAGTTTCGGACAGCGGTTTGCCGCCGTTCAGCGTTTCGATCTGGTGGCTGAAATCGGCATAGTGCTGGGTCGTGGCCCAGAGCATGTAAAGCAGGTGCTGCGGATCGACGGGGGCCATCCTGCCCTCGTCGATCCAGCGCTGGATTAGCGCGGCCCGCCCCGCCGTCCAGTCGCGCAACGTGGTTTCCAGATAATCCTGGATCACCGGCGCGCCATGCATCACCTCTGATGCCCAGACTTTCGAGCCTTCCGGGTGGCGGCGGGAAATATCCATCTTGGCGTCGATATAGGCGCCGATGCCTTCCGCCGGGGTTTCGGCGCCATCCATGCTGTCGGCGGCATGCAGCCAGATTTCAAAGATATTCTGCACCACGCGGCGGTACAGCTCTTCCTTCGTTGCGAAATAATAGTGCAGATTGGCTTTCGGCAGCCCCGCCAGATCGGCGATCAGCTGCATGGTCGCACCACCAAACCCCGCCTCGGCAAAGACTTTTTCCGCTGCCTGAAGAATGAGCGTTTCATTCATCGCGCGGATCTCGTTGCGGCGCATCGGGCGGGGCGTTTCGTTCATCGGGCCTCGGATCGCAGGGGGCTTGCGGGGAACGGAGATTTTCGTTGACCGGATAGTCAGCTTCTATAGCCTGCAATCTGACCATACGGTCAGGAAGAGATTCGCCGCAAGCCCGCAGCAGACGGGCGGCAGACAGGGAGAGCAAGCTGATGCCAGCACCCGGAGAGAACCTTCGCATCAATTCGGCGCGGCTGTGGGACAGCCTGAACGAGATGGCCCTGATCGGCCCCGGCGTGGCGGGCGGCTGCAACCGGCAGACACTGACCGATGCCGATGGCGAGGGCCGCCACCTGTTCAAACGCTGGTGCGAGGCGGCGGGCATGACCATGGGTGTCGATACCATGGGCAACATGTTCGCGACGCGGCCTGGCACCGACCCCGACGCGCTGCCGGTCTATATGGGTAGCCATCTGGATACCCAGCCGACGGGCGGTCGATATGATGGTGTGCTGGGCGTACTGGGCGCGCTGGAGGTGGTGCGCACGATCAATGACATGGGGCTGAAGACGAAGCACCCGATCGTCGTGACCAACTGGACGAACGAGGAGGGCGCGCGGTTCGCACCGGCCATGCTGGCCTCTGGCGTGTTCGCTGGCATCCATACGCAGGATTACGCCTATAATCGCACCGACCCCGAGGGCAAACGCTTTGGCGAGGAACTCGCCCGCATCGGCTGGGTCGGGGACGAGGTTGTCGGCGCCCGCAAGATGAAGGCGATGTTCGAACTGCATATCGAACAGGGGCCGATCCTTGAGGCGGAAGGAAAAAGCATCGGCGTCGTCACCCACGGGCAAGGCCTGTGGTGGCTCGAAATCACCCTGACGGGCAAGGATGCGCATACCGGCTCGACCCCCATGGCGATGCGGGTGAATGCCGGCCTCGGCATGGCGCGGATTACCGAGCGCGTGCATCAGATCGCCATGAGCCACCAGCCCAATGCCGTGGGCGCGGTCGGGCAGGTTTTCGTGCATCCGAATTCGCGCAACGTGATCCCCGGCAAGGTGGTGTTCACCGTGGACATCCGCAGCCCGGAACAGGCCAAGCTCGACGCCATGCGCGCCGAGGTGGAGCGCGCGGCGCATGCGGTTGCGGCCGAACTGGGCCTTGGATGCAGCATCGAGCCGGTCGGCCATTTCGACCCGGTGACCTTTGACCCCGAACTGGTGGGCATCGTGCGGGCGAGTGCGGAAAAGCTGGGCTACAGCCACATGGATATCGTTTCCGGCGCCGGACATGATGCCTGCTGGATCAACCGCGTGGCGCCGACCACCATGGTCATGTGCCCCTGTGTGGACGGGTTGAGCCATAACGAGGCCGAGGAAATCAGCCCGGAATGGGCGGCGGCAGGCACCGATGTGCTGCTGCATGCGGTGTTGCAGGTGGCCGAAGTCGTCGAATGACGGGAAGGCCGGGGGCGCTGCCCCCGGACCCCCGGAGTATTTGGACAAGAAGCAAAAGCGGATCGGGAGAGAGCGGCATGGCATCTACGGTGATCAAGGGCGGGACGGTTGTCACGGCGGATCTGGCCTATGAGGCGGATGTCCGCATCGAGGGGGGCGTGATCACCGAAATCGGTACCGGGCTGAAGGGCGACACGGTGCTGGATGCCGCAGGCTGCTACATCATGCCGGGCGGGATCGACCCGCATACCCATCTGGAAATGCCCTTCATGGGCACCTATTCCGCCGATGATTTCGAAAGCGGCACGCGCGCGGCGCTGGCGGGCGGCACCACGATGGTGGTGGATTTCGTGCTGCCGGGGCAGGGGCAGGGGCTGATGGATGCCGCGCAGATGTGGCACAATAAATCGGGCCGGGCGAATTGCGATTATTCCTATCACATGGCGATCACCTGGTGGGGTGAGAAGGTCTGGGAGGGGATGGAGGACAGCGTGAAGGCGGGCATCACCTCCTTCAAGCATTTCATGGCCTACAAGGGCGCGCTGATGGTGAATGATGACGAGTTGTTCGCGTCATTCCGCCGGGTGGGCGATCTGGGCGGGCTTGCCATGGTTCATGCCGAAAACGGCGATGTGGTGGCCGAACTGACGGCGAAGCTGCTGGCCGAGGGCAATTCCGGCCCCGAGGCGCATGCCTACTCCCGCCCGCCGCAGGTGGAGGGTGAGGCCACGAACCGCGCCATCATGATCGCCGATATGGCGGGGGTGCCGCTTTATGTGGTCCATACCTCCTGTGAAGAGGCGCATGAGGCGATCCGCCGGGCGCGGCAGGCCGGCAAGCGGGTCTGGGGCGAGCCGCTGATCCAGCATCTGACGCTGGATGAGAGCGAATATTTCAACCCTGACTGGGACCATGCCGCGCGGCGCGTCATGTCGCCGCCCTTCCGCAACAAGGCGCATCAGGCGAGCCTCTGGGCCGGGTTGCAGGCGGGCAGCCTGTCCTGCGTGGCGACAGATCACTGTGCTTTCACGACCGAACAGAAACGGTTCGGGGTGGGCGATTTCTCGAAGATCCCCAATGGCACCGGCGGGCTGGAGGACCGGCTGCCGATGCTCTGGACCCATGGGGTGAACACGGGGCGGCTGACGCCGAACGAGTTCGTTGCGGTGACCTCGACCAACATCGCCAAGATCCTGAACCTTTACCCGAAGAAGGGGGCGGTTCTGGTTGGAGCCGATGCCGATTTGGTGGTCTGGGACCCGGCGAAGGAAAAGGTGATCTCGGCGGGCAGCCAGCAGTCGAGCATTGATTACAACGTGTTCGAGGGGCAGGCAGTGAAAGGCCTGCCGCGGTTCACCCTGTCGCGCGGCAAGGTCGTGGTGCATGACGGCGAGATGCGGACCGAGGAGGGCCATGGCCAGTTTGTCGGTCGCGCGCCGCGCCCGGCGGTGAACCGGGCGCTGAGCGCGTGGAAAGAGCTGACCGCGCCGCGGCCGGTTCAGCGTTCAGGCGTGCCTGCGACGGGGGTCTGAGGCGGTACCGGGTCCGGCGGTGGCGGCGGGGCGAAGGTCAGGACCGGAGGGGCGAAGAAATACTCCTCCAGATCCTCCTCCGTCGGTGCGAAGGCGAGCGTTGTGATCATGGTATCCTCCCTGAATGTCCGAGCATGCGGGGAATCGGTAAACGGAATATGAACCGGCACGGAGTGGCCGGATGCGGGGATGGATGAAGGACAGCGCAGAGAAGGCGGGGCCGGTGGTCGAGGCGCGGGGGCTGGATCTGGTGTTCCAGACCGCCGACGGGCCGGTGCAGGCCTTGAAGGATGTCAACCTGACCATCGACAAGGGCGATTTCGTCAGCTTCATCGGCCCTTCGGGCTGCGGCAAGACCACCTTCCTGCGCTGCATCGCGGCGCTGGAGCATCCCACCGGCGGCAGCCTGACGGTGAACGGCATGACGCCGGACGAGGCGCGGCGCAAACGCGCCTATGGCTATGTGTTTCAGGCAGCGGGGCTTTACCCCTGGCGCACCATCGCAGGCAATATCCGCCTGCCGCTGGAGATCATGGGATTTGCGCGGGATGAACAGAACCGGCGCGTGAAGGACGTGCTGCAACTGGTTGACCTGGAAGGGTTTGGTGGCAAGTTTCCCTGGCAGCTTTCTGGCGGCATGCAGCAGCGCGCGAGCATTGCGCGCGCGCTGGCTTTCGATGCCGACATCCTGCTGATGGACGAACCCTTCGGTGCGCTGGACGAGATCGTCCGCGACCGGCTGAACGAGGAATTGCTGAAGCTCTGGGCGCGGACCGGCAAGACCATCGGTTTCGTCACCCATTCCATCCCCGAGGCGGTTTATCTTTCCACGAAGATCGTGGTGATGAGTCCGCGTCCGGGGCGGATTACCGATGTGATCGAAAGCCCCTTGCCGAGGGAGCGACCGCTGGACATCCGCGACAGCCGCGCGTTCATCGAGATCGCCCATCGTGTGCGCGAGGGCCTCAGGGCGGGGCATGGCGATGAGATGTGAGGGCGCGAAAGCCAGGGGGGCTGTCTGCCCCCCTCTTGCGCCTGCGGCGCAATTCACCCCCCGAGGATATTTTTCGACAGAAAATGAGCGGGGCGGGCATGTTGCGTAATCTCGTCCCGGTTCTGACCGTTGTTCTGGCGATTGTCGGCTTGTGGTATCTGGCGGCGATCTGGATGAATGCGACCTGGGTTTACGATCAGGCGGCGCGCGAGGGGCGTGAGGTCATGCTGGTCGATCTGGTGACCGAGACGCTGCATCAGGAGCGTCCGGTGCTGCCCGCACCGCATCAGGTGGCGAAGGGGCTGTATGACGGGTTCTTCGGCCAGAAGGTGACGTCGAAACGCAGTCTGGTCTATCACGGCTGGGTCACGCTGTCGGCGACGCTTCTGGGCTTTGTGATGGGGTCCGGTCTGGGCATCCTGCTGGCGGTCGGCATCGTCTATAACCGGGCGATGGACATGAGTGTCATGCCATGGGCTATTGCCAGCCAGACCATCCCGATCCTTGCCATTGCGCCCATGATCATTGTCGTTCTGAACAGCATGGGGGTGCAGGGGATTGTGCCGAAGGCCATCATCTCGGCCTATCTTTCGTTCTTCCCGGTGGTGGTGGGCATGGTGAAGGGGCTGCGCGCCCCCGACGGGATGCAACTGGACCTGTTGCGCACCTATAATGCCAGCGGGGCGCAGACCTTTGCCAAGCTGCGGCTGCCGTCGTCGATGCCGTATCTGTTCGCCTCGCTGAAGGTGGGGGTGGCGGCCTCGCTGGTGGGCACGATCGTCGGCGAACTGCCGACCGGGGCGGTGGCGGGGCTTGGCTCGCGGCTCCTGAGCGGGTCCTACTACGGACAGACGGTGCAGATCTGGGCGGCGCTGTTCGCGGCGGCGCTGCTGGCGGCTTCGCTGGTGGCGATCATCGGGCTGGCGGAGCGGATCGTGCTGCAACGGATGGGGCTGGTGCGATGATGGGGCTGGCAATCATGGCCGCCGTCGCGGCGGCGGGGTTTGTGGCCGACTGGCGGCTTGGGCTGGTGCTGGCGGTCTGGTTCGGCGCCTGGACGCTGAACGCCGGCCTGGCCGAGGGGCGCGGCTCCTGGGTGCGGCGGGTCGTTCCGCTGATCTTTGGCATCACACTGCTGGTGCTGTGGGAAATGACGGTGGATCTGTTCGGGGTGAACCCTGTGATCCTGCCTGCGCCCTCGGCGATCTGGGCGCAGCTGATCAGCAGTCTCCCGACGCTCTGGGCCGATTTCGTGCAGACCTTCGTGAAGGGCGCGCTGACCGGCTATGTGCTGGGCTGTGGTGCTGCCATCGGTACGGCGATCCTGATTGACCGCTCGCCCTTCCTGCAACGCGGGCTGCTGCCGGTGGGGAATTTCGTGGCCGCCCTTCCAATTGTCGGCATCGCGCCGATCATGGTCATGTGGTTCGGCTTTGACTGGCATTCCAAGGCGGCGGTCGTGGTGGTCATGGTGTTCTTCCCCGTGCTGGTGAACATGGTGGCGGGGCTTAAAGCGACCGAGCCGATGCAGCGCGACCTGATGGCAACCTACAGCGCAAGCTACTGGCAGACGCTGATGAAGCTGCGCCTGCCTGCCGCCTTGCCCTTCCTGTTCAACGGGTTGAAGATTGCCACCACCCTTGCGCTGATCGGGGCGATCGTTGCCGAATTTTTCGGCAGCCCCATCGTCGGCATGGGGTTCCGCATCACGGCAGAGATCGGGCGGCTTGGCCTGCCGATGATCTGGGCCGAAATTGCGGTGGCGGCCCTGGCGGGATCGGCCTTCTACGGGCTGGTCGCGCTGATCGAGAAACGGATGACCTTCTGGCATCCGTCGCAGAGACGACAGTGAAAAACCGGGAAAACCGGCAACATGGAGGTTTGACTATGAAATATCTGATGACGAGTGCGGCGGCGCTGGCCTTCATGGCGGGCGCGGTTCAGGCCGAGGATGTGACGCTGCAACTGAAATGGGTCACCCAGGCGCAGTTCGCGGGCTATTACGTTGCCAAGGACAAGGGGTTCTACGACGAGGAAGGGCTGAACGTCACCATTCTGCCCGGCGGCCCGGATGTGGCGCCGACGCAGGTCATCGCGGGTGGCGGCGCCGATGTGGTGGTGGACTGGATGCCTTCAGCCCTGGCCGCGCGGGAGAAGGGGCTGCCGCTGGTCAATATCGCGCAGCCGTTCAAATCCTCGGGGATGATGCTGACCTGCCTGAAGGAATCGGGCGTGGCGACCCCGGCCGATTTCAAGGGCAAGACGCTGGGCGTCTGGTTCGGGGGCAACGAATATCCGTTCCTCAACTGGATGAACAAGCTGGGGCTGAAGACCGACGGCACCGATGTCACCGTGCTGAAACAGGGTTTCAACGTCGATCCGCTGTTGCAGAAACAGGCGGCCTGCATCTCGACCATGACCTATAACGAATATTGGCAGGTGATCGACGCGGGCGTGAAGCCCGAGGATCTGGTGACCTTCAAATACGAGGACGAGGGCGTCGCCACGCTGGAGGACGGGCTTTATGTGCTGGAGGATAACCTCAAGGACGCGGCCTTCGACGAAAAGATGGTGAAATTCGTCCGCGCCTCGATGAAGGGCTGGAAATACGCCGAGGCGAACCCGGACGAAGCCGCGATGATCGTGCTGGAAAATGACGAAACCGGAGCCCAGACCGAAAGCCACCAGAAGCGCATGATGGGCGAGGTGGCGAAGCTCACCGCCGGTTCGAACGGTGCGCTGGACGAGGCGGATTATACCCGCACGGTCGAGGCGCTGATGTCGGGCGGTTCGGACCCGGTGATCACCAAGGCCCCCGAAGGCGCCTGGACGCATCAGATCACCGACAAGGCCCTGCAATAAATCTGAAGGCGCGCGGGGGCGGATCTCCGCGCGCTTTTTTTGAGACCGCTGCCGGTGCTTGTGCGGAAGCCGACGAAGTGGTATTCAAAAGCGGCTAAGCTTCTTCTCTCGACCTTCTGTTTCCTTATGGCTTCAGTGGATCCGACGACGACACTGAGCCGGGCCGCCGCACTCCGCGGGCGGCAAACAAAAGGAGATATCACGATGGCCAACGGCACCGTGAAATGGTTCAACGCCACCAAAGGTTTCGGTTTCATCGCCCCCGAGGGTGGTTCGCGCGACGTGTTCGTGCACATCTCGGCGCTGGAGCGCGCAGGCATCCGTCAACTGAATGACGGTCAGGCTGTGACCTTCGACATCGAAAAAGGCCGTGACGGCCGCGAATCGGCGACCAATATCGCGCTGGCCTGATCGGCACGCGACATTGCGACAGGGGCGGGGCTGGTGCGAACCGGCTCCGCCTTTTTCATTTCTGTGTATTTGTAAAGTTTACAGATTTGTGTAAATTGTCGGCGGAGGTGACCCATGCCGCTGAGCGCCCTGACCGGAAGCCGTGTGCGCGAGCGCCGTCTGGCGCTGGGGTTGCGTCAGGCCGATGTGGCGCGGGCCGCCGGGATTTCTGCCGCCTATCTGAACCTGATCGAACATGGCCGCCGCCGGGTGACGGGTGATGTTCTGGTGCGTCTTGCCACGGTGCTTGGCATCGAGTCGGCAGAACTGGAGCAGGGCAGTGAGGGCGCGCTGGCCGAGGTGCTGCGCACCGCCGCCGCCGCCGAGCCGGAGGCCGCCGCCGAGCTGGAGCGGATCGAGGAATTCATCGGGCGCTATCCGGGCTGGGCGCGGCTGTCCGGGGGCCTGCAGCGGCGTATCGGTCAGCTGGAACAGGCCGTGGCGGCGCTGAACGACCGGATTGCCCATGACCCGCACCTGAGCCTGTCGCTGCACGAGGTGCTGTCGGCAGTCAGTTCCGTTCGCTCCACCGCGGCCATCCTTGCCGAAACCGAGGATATCGAGCCGGAATGGCGCGCGCGGTTCCACGCCAACCTGCACCATGACAGCGAGCGGCTGGCCACCGGGGCCGAGGCGCTGGTGGCCTATCTCGACGGATCGGACCGGACCGAGATGCCGGGCGCGGTGTCGCCGCAGGAGGAGCTGGACGACTGGCTCGCCGCGCGCGGCTGGTATCTGCCGGAGCTGGAGGCGCCGGGCGGCGAGGTCGATCTGTCGGCGCTGGCCTCTGCGGCGGCGCGGGATCTGGCAACGGTCTGGGTCGCGCGGATGCGGGCCGATATGGCGGCGCTGCCGCTGCCGCGGCTGGAGGCCGCGCTGGCCGAATGGGGGCCGGACCCGGTGCTGATCGGCACACGGACCGGGGTAGGAGTCCTGGTCGCGATGCGGCGGCTGGCGCTGCGGCCCGGTTCGGACCTCGGGCTGGTGATCGCGGATGCGGCGGGGGCGCTGGTATTCCGCAAACCCGTACCGGGATTCGTGCCGCCGCGGTTTGGTGCGGCCTGTGCGCTCTGGCCGCTGTTCGAGGCGCTGGCCCGCCCCATGATGCCCGTGCTCGCCGAGATCGAGATGGCAGGGCGGCGGCGCGCCCGCTTTGCCGCCCGCGCCTGGGGCGAGGCAAGCTGGCCCGAGGGCTTTGGCGGGGTCGAGGTGCGGCAGGCGGCGATGCTGCTCAGCCCGGTGCCCGATGCGGGCGGGTCCGTGCGCCGGGTGGGGGCCACCTGCCGCATCTGCCCCGAGCCCGGCTGCCCGGCCCGGCGCGAGGCGCCCATCGTCAGCGAAGTGACCGGCCTGCGCGGCTGACCGATGCCAAAGTCATAGCCGCTTCCCCGTCGCGGCTTTTGACACGGCGGGGATTTCCGCCGATAGTCGGGGCAGGCGCGGGGAGGCGCCAGCGCGACCGGGGGAGGTGCCGTGACTCATCACGCCATGCTGATCGAGGACGAGCCGAATATCGCCGAGGCGATCCGCTTCCTGCTGAACCGCGAGGGCTGGCAGGTAACGACCCTGGGAGACGGTGGCGTGGCCGAGGCTGAGGTGCGCGCCCGCAGACCGGATCTGGTGATCCTCGATCTCATGCTGCCGGGCCGGTCAGGGCTGGAAATCCTTCAGTCCCTGCGCGCCGATCCGGCAACGGCGGAACTGCCGGTGATGATGCTGACCGCCAAGGGGCAGGGCCGCGACCGCGAGGCGGCCGAGCGCGCGGGGGCCAGCCTGTTCATGGCGAAACCTTTCTCCAATACCGAATTCGTGGCGGCGGCCCGGTCCCTGCTGGGCGTGGCATGAGACCGCGCGGCCCGGTCTTTCTGGCGCGGCGCAGCTATCGCCTGCGGCGGATGCGCGATGCGGCCCGGCTGCTGCCGGTGGCCGGGGCCTTCCTGTTCCTGCTGCCGATCCTCTGGGCTCCGGCAGAGACCGAGGCGCGGGATACGGCGGTGGACGGCGCCTATCTGTTTGTCGTCTGGTTCGGGCTGATCGTGGTGGCGGCGCTGATGGCGCGCGGCCTTGGCGCGCAGGAGGAAGAGCCGGGCACCGAAGGCGGCGAGGGGCGCGGCTGATGCCCTTCAACCTGCTGGTCCTGGCCTGCCTCACCTATGTGATCTTCCTGTTTCTTGTGGCTTTTCTGGCCGAACGGCGGGCCGAGCGGGGCCGCGCCCGCTGGCTGCGGTCTCCGCTGGTCTACACGCTGTCGCTCAGCATCTACTGTACGGCCTGGACCTTCTATGGCGCCGTCGGCTATGCGGCGCGGTCGGGGCTGGAGTATCTGACGATCTACCTTGGCCCGACGCTGGTCTTCGTCGGCTGGTGGTGGGTGCTGCGCAAGCTGGTGCGCATCGGCCGGACCGAGCGCGTGACCTCCATCGCCGACATGATCTCCAGCCGTTATGGCAAGTCGAACGCGCTCGGGGTGATCGTCACCATGATCTGCGTGGTCGCGGCCACGCCCTATATCGCACTGCAACTGCAATCGGTGACGCTCAGCTTCGGTGTCTTCGCGCAGCCCGGCACCTATGCCTGGATGATCCCCGACACCAATTCCACAGCGCTGTGGGTCGCGGGGGGGCTTGCGCTGTTCACCATCCTGTTCGGCACCCGCAACCTTGATGCCAATGAACAGCATACCGGCGTCGTGGCCGCCATCGCGGTCGAGGCGGTGGTGAAGCTGGTGGCGCTGGTGACGGTGGGCATTTTCGTCGTCTGGGTCGTGGCGGACGGGCCGGTGGATATCGCCGCCCGCATCAATGCGTCGGCCATTGCCGACTGGGATCTGGTGCCCTCGCGCTGGGCAGGGCTGACCTTCCTGTCGGCCGCCGCCGTCATTACCCTGCCGCGCATGTTTCAGGTGCTGGTGGTCGAAAACAGTGACGAGCGGTTCCTTGGCACCGCAAGCTGGGCCTTCCCGCTGTATCTGCTGGCGATGAGCCTGTTTGTCGTGCCGATCGCGGTGGTGGGCCTCGGTCTGCTGCCGGTGGGGGCGAATCCCGATCTTTTCGTGCTGACCGTGCCGCTGAGCCAGGGACAGGGCGGGCTTGCCATGCTGGCCTTCCTTGGCGGATTTTCCTCGGCCACCTCCATGGTGATCGTCGCTTCCATCGCGCTGGCGACCATGGTGTCGAACCATATCGTCATGCCGCTCTGGCTGCGGCTGCGGCCTGCGAAATCCGTCTCCGGCGATGTGCGGCGGCTGGTGCTGATGTCGCGGCGGCTGTCCATCGCGGCTGTGCTGGGGCTGGGCTATCTGTATTTCGCGCTGTCCGGCGGGTCTGCTGCCCTGGCCGCCATCGGGCTGATCTCCTTCGTTGGCGTGGCGCAGATGCTGCCTGCCATGCTGGGCGGCATCTTCTGGCGGGGCGCCACGCGGATCGGGGCGGCGGCGGGGCTGCTGATCGGCTTCGTGGTCTGGGCCTACACGCTGTTCCTGCCCAGCTTCGGCCCCGGCGCCATCCTGCCGCTGGATGTGTTTCTCAATGGTCCGTTCGGTATCGGCTGGCTGCGCCCCCGCGCGCTGTTCGGGGTGGAGGGCATGGACCCACTGATCCATGCCCTGTTCTGGAGCCTGTCCTTTAACACTGCCGCCTTCACCATCGGCTCACTGCTCAGCTTCCCGACCCCCATCGAGCGGGCGCAGGGTCTGGCCTTCGTCTATGTCTTTGACACCGAACGGGCGGAACTGCGCGGATGGGGCGATGGTCTGGCCGAGCCGGAATCGCTGCTGATCATGGCGCAGCGCATTCTGGGCGACGAACCCGCACTGACTTTCTTCGAGGAACAGGCCCGCGCGCAGGGCAAGGCCGGTTATCTGCCCGACCCTTCGCCCGCCTTTCTGGCCGCGCTGGAGCGGCAACTGGCGGGGTCCGTCGGTGCGGCGGCAGCCCATGCGATGATTTCCGAACTCGCGGGGCGGGCGCGGGTGACAGTGGATGATCTGATGCGGGTGGCCGATGAAACCGCGCAGATCATGGAATATTCCAGTCAGCTGGAATCGCAGCGCGCCGAACTGGAACGCACTGCCCGGCAATTGCGCGAGGCGAACGAGAAGCTGACCCAGCTTTCCGTGCAGAAAGATGCTTTCCTCAGTCAGATCAGCCATGAACTCCGCACGCCGATGACCTCGATCCGGGCATTTTCCGAAATCATGATGGAAGGCGGCATGCCCGAGGGCATGCCCGAGAAATACGCGGGCATCATCCATGAAGAGGCGATCCGCCTGACCCGGTTGCTGGATGACCTGCTGGATCTGAGTGTGCTGGAAAACGGCACCGTGCAGCTTGACCTGAAGCTGGCCAACCTGTCGGAACTGCTGGACCGTTCGCTGCGCGCCGCCGCCCAGACCCGGCCCGAGCGTGACTTTCTCATTCACCGCGACCTGCCCGCCGAGGCGATATTCCTGCGCACGGATCCTGACCGGCTGGCGCAGGTGTTCATCAACCTGATCTCCAACAGCCGCAAATACTGTGACGCCACGCGCCCTGAACTGCGGATCGTGGTGCGCCAGCGCGGCGGGCGGGTGCTGGTGGATTTCATCGACAACGGCTCGGGCATCCCGAAAGACAAGCAGGCGCTGATCTTCGAGAAATTCGCCCGCCTGACCGATCAGACCCGCGCCGGCGGCGCTGGGCTTGGCCTTGCGATCTGCCGCGAGGTTATGGCCAATCTGGGCGGCACCATTACCTATCTGCCGGGGCAGGGCGGGGCGGCCTTCCGTGTCTCCATGCCGCTGCGCCTGGAAAAACCGCCACTGGCCGAGGCGGCGTAACCCTTTGGTAAGCCTCTGCTGCGAGGGTAGAGGCGGAAGACAAGGGGAACAACCGTGGATCAGGGGGTCATCAGGCGCAAACTGGCAGGGGCGCAGGCGGCGCGGCTGCCCGATGGCGGTGTGGAACGTGCGCTGCCGCTGGCGCTGGCGCGGGCCGCGCGCGAAAGGCTGGGCTGCGACCTGACCGTGTCGGGTCTGGCCGCGCATCGGTTCTCTCTGGCGGAACTGCTGGAGCAGCCGCCTGATCTGGCCCTGATCGCGATTCTGGAAGGCCCGCGCGAGGCCACAGGGGTGATGGTGCTGGATTCCGGCCTGCTGGCCGCGCTGATCGAGGTGCAGACGCTGGGGCATGTCGCGCCCCAGTCGGCTGCGCCGCGCCGCCCGACACGGACCGATGCCGCCATGGTGGCGGACTGGGTCGATGCCGCGCTGGCCGCGCTGGAAGAGGCGCTGCTGACGGAAGAGGATCTGGTCTGGACGGACGGGTTTCGCTACGCCTCCTATCTGGATGAGCCGCGGCCTCTGGCCCTGATGCTGGAGGATGCGCCGTTCAAGGTGCTGACCTGTGATCTGCGTTTTGCCGCCGGGCGCGAGGGGCGGGTGATCCTTGCCCTTCCGGCCGAAGGGCATGGCCGTCGCCCGCAGCGCAAGACGCCGCTGCCCGCGCCCGACCCGATGGAGGGGCCGGGTTTCACCGCGGCGCTGGCGGACCGTCTGGCCGAAGCCGAAGCGGTGGTTGAGGCTGTCCTTTGCCGGGTGACCCTGCCCCTGAACGAGGTGCTGCGCCTTGCGCCCGGCGGGGTTTTGCCTCTGCCCGGCGCACAGATCGACCAGATTCGTCTGGAGGGTGGTAATGGCCTGGTGGCCGGGCAGGGCCGTCTGGGGCAGAACCGGGGTATGCGGGCCGTGCGCCTGACTGCGCTCAGCGAAGGCGGAGCCGCACCGCTTGCCGCCTCACTCCCTCAGGAATCCGCAGCATCCGTCCTGCCCCTGACCGGGACAGGCTAGCCATGCTGATCGGGGCTCTTGCGATTCTGCGATACCTGCACCGTCTTTACGCCGGTCGAGGCAAAGCAGGCTCAGGCGTTTTCCAGCGTCGGGCGCAGCCATTCCAGCGTATAGCCGAAGCGTGCGGGAATCCCGATCAGCTCATCTGCGGGCAGACGCCCGGCATGAGCCAGCGCCCAGACCACCGACGAACGGTTGCCCGAAGCGCAATAGGCAAAGACCGGGCCCCTGGCCGCATCGATGGCGTCACGCTGGGCCGAAATGTTCTCTTCGGTGATCGCGCCGCCGATCACCGGATTTGCGATGAACTCCAGCCCCAGCGCCTCGGCTGCCGCGCGCATGTTGTCAGTATGCAGGTCCGAAGGGATCTCGGCATCGGGGCGGTTGTCGACCACGGTCACATAGCCCGCCGCCTTGATCGCAGGCAGGTCGCCGGGGCTGATCTGCGGCGAGACGGCATAGGTCGGGGTCAGGGCACGGATATCCATGGTCGGTCCTCAGTCGGTGACGGCAGGGCGAAACAGCCACGCGCGAATGGCAGGCGTGACGACCATACCCGAGACCATCGCCAGAAAGAAGAGTGCTCCGCCCCAGCCGCCGAGGGCAAAAGAGGCCAGTGCCGGGCCGGGGCAAAGGCCCGCCAGACCCCAGCCCGCCCCGAACAGCAGCGAGCCCCAGATCAGTGGCCCGTCCAGCCGGGGCGGTGTGCGTGCCGGAATCAGATCGCCGAAGACCGAGACGCCCCGTCGTTCTGCGATGCGCCAGACGAAGAACATCGGCAGCGCCGCCCCGCCCAGGACGAAGGCCAGCGTCGGATCCCAGTCCCCGAAGAAATCCAGCCAGCCCTGCACCTTGGTCGTGTCGATCATGCCCGAAACCAGCAGGCCCGAGCCGAACAGCCCGCCCGCCAGAAAGGCCACCACCTCGCGCGGTTCGGGCATCGCGGGAATGCGCGCCATTCAGATCACCCCCAGAATATGCCGGAAAAGATAGACGGTGACAGCCCCGCCCAGCAGGTAGAAAGCTGTCGCTGCCAGCCCGCGCGGCGCCAGACGCGAGATGCCGCAGACCCCGTGCCCGGAGGTGCAGCCATTCGCCAGCCGGGTACCGATGCCGACCAGAAGGCCCGCCGCAACGATGACCAGCGGATTGCTGGTAATATGGGTGTCCACGCTCCGATACAGTGGCACCAGCAGCGGCGGCACGGCCAGCACGCCGAACAGGAAGGCCAGCCGTTCGACCATACTGTCGCGGCCGGTGCCGTCCACCAGCCCACCCAGAATGCCCGACGCCCCCATGATGCGCCCGTTCACCAGCAGATACAGTCCGGCCGCGCCGCCGATCAGAAGGCCGCCGACCAGGCCCCATATCCAATCCGTCGGAATCATCGAAACTCCCTGCATGCAACGATCAGTTGGCGGTCTGGCCGGTTACAACCCGTTGACCGGCACTTTCAGATAGCTGACGCCGTTGTCTTCCGGTTCCGGCATCTGGCCCGCCCGCATATTGACCTGAAGCGAGGGGATGATCAGCCGCGGCATCGCCAGCGTCGCATCGCGCGTCGTGCGCATTCGCACGAAATCTTCGCGGCTTTTCCCGGCGCCGACATGGATGTTCAGGGCCTTTTGCGCACCGACCGTGCTTTCCCAGGCATAGACGTCGCGTCCGGGGGCCTTGTAATCATGCCCGACGAAGATGCGGGTCGCATCCGGCAGGCTCAGAATCTTCTGCACCGAATCGTACATCGTTTCGGCTGATCCGCCGGGAAAATCGCAGCGCGCCGTGCCGAAATCGGGCATGA
This sequence comes from Gemmobacter caeni, assembly GCF_003054195.1. Taxonomy (GTDB): domain Bacteria; phylum Pseudomonadota; class Alphaproteobacteria; order Rhodobacterales; family Rhodobacteraceae; genus Gemmobacter; species Gemmobacter caeni. The sequence goes on along the minus strand of NZ_QBKP01000017.1, from coordinate 69,113 downwards.
ACAGCGTGTCGCCGACGAACGCCGTGTCGCCGATCACATAGGTCAGACAGGCAGGCGTATGGCCAGGGGTATGCAGCACTTCGCCGCGCAGCTGGCCGATCATGAAGGTATCGCCCTCGACGAACAGCCGGTCGAACTGCGACCCGTCACGCTGGAAGCGCGTGCCTTCGTTGAAGATCTTGCCAAAGGTCTCCTGCACCACGGTGATACGGTCGCCAATACCGATCTGGCCGCCCAGAGCTTCCTGGATATAGGGCGCGGCCGACAGGTGGTCGGCATGGACATGGGTTTCCAGAACCCACTTCAGATCAAGGCCTTGTTCCCGGATGAAGGCGATCACCGCATCCGCCGATCGGGTATCGGTCCGGCCGGAGGGATAGTCGAAGTCCAGAACGCTGTCGATCACGGCACAGGCCCGCCCCTCGGGTTCCTGCACGACATAGGTGATCGTATTGGTTGCCTCATCGAAGAAGGCATGCACCTTCGGCTGCATCGGTGTGGTCATCTGCCTGTCTCCTGCGTCTGTACGGAGGATATAATGCAGCACTGATACATTGCAAGATTTGAATGTGATTTCTGTTGACTTGCATCAAGGTGCGCGGGCGCTGGCAGCATAAACTGCCCTTACGCGAAGAGGAGGCCTTGCCATGATCCCTGTCACCACCCGGAAGACCCAGCTTGAACGTCGGCTGGCACAATTGCAGGCGCGGCTTGCCGCGATCGAAACTGAACTCGACAGCCATGATGCCCGCGACTGGGAGGAAATGGCGACCGAGCGGGAAGGGGATGAGGTGCTGGAGGGCATCGGTCTGTCCGGTCAGCAGGAAATGCGGATGATCGAGGCCGCGCTGCACCGCATTGAGGCCGGTGAATATGGATATTGCGTGAAATGCGGCGCCGAGATCGGGCAGGAGCGGCTGGATGTGGTGCCCTTCACGCCTTTCTGCCGCGCTTGCGCGGTGTGACCCGAGGGAGGAAGCAATGACTGACAAGCAGCAACAGGCCGCCCGTGAACAGGGGCTGATGGGGCTTTTCGCCGAAATGCAGGCGCTGATCGGGGTCTTGCCCACGGCTATGATGCCACTGGCGCCGATCACACCGAAAACCGCAGCCGAGCGCGCGGCCGAGCAGGAAGAGATAGAGGCCGGTTTCGACAATATGCCGGTTTGACGCGCCGCGCCGCCGCCGCGCGGGCGGTCTGATGCCGAAAGCAGGGCCAACAGCTTGGTTTGACAGCAAAACGCGGCTGGCGGGATTGTCAAACGCCCCGTTTGGGGGCTTACTGCCCCTAATCGCAAGGGGGCAGGTATGACGGACAGCGGACATCCGGTGCGGCTGGAGCTTGAGGGTTCGGTGGCGGTTCTGGTGCTGGATGCTGCCCCGGTCAATGCGCTGGGTGCAGGCCTGCGCCGCGCGATCCTTGCGGCGCTGCATGATGCAGAGGCCAATCCCGATGTCAGTGCCCTGGTCCTGCGGGCCGAGGGGCGCAGTTTTCCGGTCGGGGCCGATATCACGGAATTTGGCCTGCCACCGGCAGAGCCTGCCTTGCCGGACCTTTGTGACCGGATCGAAGCCTGTCCCAAGCCGGTGATTGCCGCCATCCATGGCACGGCGCTCGGGGGGGGGCTGGAACTCGCGCTGGCTGCGCATTCAAGGGTGGCGCTGGCCTCGGCGCGGGTCGGCTTCCCCGAGGTGACGCTGGGCATTCTGCCGGGGGCCGGGGGCACGCAACGGCTGCCGCGTCTGATCGGCGCGGAACACGCGCTGCGGATGATGCTCGACGGCAAACCGGTTTCTGCGGCAGAGGCGCTGGCCCTCGGCATTCTGGACGAGGTGGTGGAAGACGGTCTGGAAGCTGCGGCCCTGCGGCGGGCGCAGGCGCTGGCCGGGCAGCCGCCGCTGCGCAGCCAGGACCGGACCGAGGGCGTCCGGGACGGCATCGCCTATCACCGGGCGGTCGCGCAGGCACGCACGCAGGTCGAGGGGGGGCGCCTGCCCGCCCCGGCCCGGATCGTGGATTGTGTTGAAGCGGCGCAGCTTTTGCCTTTTGACATGGGGCAGGCATTCGAACGTGCCGCCTTTGACGATCTGGTCTCGACCCCCGAATCCGCCGCGCTGCGCCATGCCTTCTTTGCTGAACGTGGGGCGCAACGGCCGCCGCCGGGCACACCACTGGCCCGGATGCCGCAGCGCATCGGCATTTTCGGTGCGCGGACGGCGGATCTGGCATTGCCGGCCCTGATGGCGGGGCTGGATGTCGTGCTGGTCGACCCCAATCGCCCGCTTCTGGTCGAGGCGCTGGAGCGGATCGCCACGGCGCAGGAGCGGCAGGTGACGGAAGGGCAGATCCAGCCTGCGGTGCGCGATGCGCAATGGGCGCGGCTGAGCCCGGCGCTGGGCGCGGCGGCACTGGCGGAATGCGAGCTTGTTTTGCTGGGCGAGGCGGGGTTTCTGGCCGAGGCGATGGAGGCGACCGCCCCCGGCACGACCCTTGCGCTGATCGTCCGGGCCGAGGTGGCGGAAAGCGGGGCGCGGCTGGCCGATGTTCTGGGTTTCCGCCCGGCGGGGCGGCGCCTGATCGAGGTGGTGGCCGGGCCGCAGACCTCGGGCATGGCGCAGGCACGGGCCATTGCCCTGGCGCGCGGGCTGGGGATGGAGGCGCTGCGCTGCGCCGCTCCGGGCGGGATTGGTGCCCGCGTCATGGCCAGAGGGCGCGCGGCGGTGGCCTATATGCTGGCGCAGGGCGAAACACCGGCGGCGCTGGCCGGTGCCCTTGCCGATTACGGGCTGCAATCACTTGTGCCCGAGGCGCCGGAAAATGCCCCGCCGACTCCGGCGGCCGCACGCCTTGCCGGGCGCGTACTGGGCGCCATGGCGAACGAGGGCGCCCGCCTTCTGGGCGAGGGGCTGGTTGCGCGGCCGTCGGATGTGGATTTCGCTCTGCTGGCGGGCAGCGGATTTGCGCGCTGGCAGGGCGGGCCGATGTTCTGGGCTGACCGGCGCGGGCCGATTCTGCTGCGCCATGACCTTGAACGCTGGGCCGAGGAGCGACCCGACCTGTGGTCACCCGCGCCGCTGATCGCGGAGCTGGGGGCGCGGGGCGGTCACTTCTCTGACCGCAACCGCTGAGGCTCAGGTTAGCAGGATGCCGCTGACCACCATCATCAGCCCGATGGCCGACACACCAAGCGCGCCCATGTTCAGCACAACCACGCGCTGAAGCCGGACCCGCAGTTCATCGTCATTGGCAGAGGTGCTGCGCGCCTTCACGGCCAGCAGGATGCACCAGATCAGCCCTCCGATTCCGGCAAGCGATACGGCGGCTCCCAGCAGGATCAGCAGTTGCATCGTGGATGTCCCCTTCGTCTGTCGCGCCCGCTGTTCCCTTGCGCTCCCTTGCCGGGGGCGGGAATCTGTGCAGGCTGGCCGCAGGCCGAGTTCCGGCCTAACCGAAGCGGCAGGGCGCTGGCAAGTCTGCAATGGCATTACGGGAGATGCGGGAATGACGGAAATGTCGACGGTCAAGCGGATCGAGGCGGCGCGGGCGGCCATGTCCGACCTGCCGGAAGCGGGGCTGGACCTGCTGTTCCGCGCAGCGCAGACCCATCACGGCTGGCAGGACCGCCCCGTTCCGGCGCAGTTGCTGGAACAGGTGCTTGATCTGGCGAAGATGGGGCCGACCGCCTTCAACCAGCAACCGCTGCGGGTGATCTTCGTCACTACAGCCGAGGGCAAGGCCCGGTTGTCCCCGGCAATGAGCCGGGGCAACCATGACAAGACCATGGCAGCGCCCGCGACGGCGATCCTTTGCTACGATCTGGAGTTCTGGCGCAACCTGCCCGAGCTTTGGCCGCAGGCCGATGTGCAGGGGTACTACAACAAGTCCCTTGATGCGGCGCGGGAAAGTGCGCAGCGCAACGGCACATTGCAGGCGGGCTATTTCCTGATGGCGGCGCGGGCTTTGGGGCTGGATTGCGGGCCGATGTCGGGTTTCGATAAGGCGAAGGTGGCCGATGCCTTCCTGCAAGGGCGGCCGTGGGAGGTGAATTTCCTGATGAACCTTGGCTATGGCCTGCCGGAAAAGGTGAACCCGCGCGCGCCACGGCTGCCTTTTGCCCGCATGGCCGAGATCGTCTGACGCTGCGCTTGATCCGCCCCCGCACGGGCGCTAGGGAGGGCGGGGTCGCGATCCCGCGCAAGAGGAAGAGCAAGATGAGCCAACAAGACTCGTATGAGGTGACCGCCGACGAACTGCGCCAGTTCGTCGAACGGATCGAGCATCTGGAGCAGGAAAAGAAGGACATCGCCGAGCAGATCAAGGAAGTCTATGCCGAGGCCAAGGGCCGGGGCTATGACACCAAGGCGCTGCGGTCGATCATTTCCATGCGTAAGAAAGACAAGGACCAGCTGGCCGAGGAAGAAGCGGTGCTGGAAATCTACAAGCAGGCTCTGGGCATGCAGTGATGACCGGCCCCGCCTGTCCGGCGGGGCAGTCTTACGGCGCCGGGGCGGGGCTGCCGCCGCGCGGCAGGTGCCAGACCTGACCGGCGGCCAGTGTCGTCCAGTCGCCCGCCGTGCCATCAGGCCAGATCACCCGCACTTCGGCCTCTGATGCGGTGCCAAGGCCGAAATGGCGCGGGCCAAGTTGCCCGCTGCCATGGCCGCCGCCCACGGTGATTTCCTGCCTTTGGGTTTTGCCTCCGCTCCGCACTTCCACCCAGCCATTTACGGCGTCGCGGTTCGGTGCGGGCTGTTCCGGGCGCAGCGCGATCCAGGTGCCGGGCGCCCCGGTGCCGGTGTTACGCCAGATCTCTGCCGGGGCATTGCGGTTTACCACCACCAGATCCAGCCAGCCGTCGCCATCCAGATCTGTAACGGCGCCGCCACGCGCCACCTTCATCGACGCCACACCCGCCGCAGCCCCGGCCTCGTAAAACGTGCCGTCGGCGCGTTGCAGCAGCAGGTTGTTCGGGTCGTCCGCCGCAAAATCCGGCATGGCCGAGACATTGCCCTTGGCCACGAACAGATCGGCAAGGCAATCGTTGTTCACATCGGCAAACTCGGGGTGCCAGGCTGTCGAGGGCCGCACATCCCCGCCCGTATAGGGCCGCTGGGCATGGGCACCGCGCGGGAAGGCATCGTCACGGTAGCGCGGCGGGGCGTCCGGTCCGGGCTGCACCAGCACCTGCAACTTGTTGTCAGCCATCGAGGTGAGGTAAAACTCCGGATAGCCGTCGCCATCCAGATCGGCGCCAGCGATGCCCATGCCCCAGATCCGCAGCCGCTGCCAGCCCTCGTCCGGCGTGTAAAGCCGGGGCGCCGCGCCGGGGTCGAGATGCCAGAGCTGTTCCTGCCCGCCCTTGTAATATTCACGGTCATTCGACACCCGCAGGCTGGGTCGTCCGCTGCGGTTCCAGTCGGTGAACAGCATGGACAGGCTGCAATAGGATGGCGTCAGCGCCAGCGGCGGGGCAAAGCCGGTGGCGGTGCCACGGTGCAGCCAGTTGTCGGTGCAGCTTCCCCAGGGGAAAGCCTCTTCCGCACGGTCAATGTAATTGCCGATGGCGAGTGTGGGGAAGGCGCTGCCTGTCTCCCATGTGGCGGCGAAGGCGGTGGACCAGGCGTCGCCCCCGTCGAAGCCCCATAGCGCGCTGGCCGGTTCAAACCGGCAGCCGCCCAAGCCCCGCAACAGGCGATTTTCGCCAACGCGCAGCACCGCCAGGTCGGTGATGCCGTCGCTGTCGATGTCGACGGGCCATGCGCCTGTCACACCTTCCAGCGCGGTTTCGAGGCTATCGAGCGGGGTGAAGGCCAGCTTGCCGGGCGTGCTGTCATTGCGCCAGAGGCTCGCGGGGGCGGTGCCGCCTGCCATGAACAACTCGGGCCGCCCGTCGCCTGAACAGTCAAAAGCCGCGACGCCGCCGCCGACCATATATTGCCATTCGCCGGTGAAGCTGTGTTCCGGGCCGCCGGTGTAGGCTTCGAACCGGGGCACCGCCGGGGTTTCGGCCTGTGCGGGCAGGGTACCCAGAGCCAGCACCAGCAGGGCGCGGGCGGTCATTGCCGCATCCTCAGCGCGTTGGCATGGGTTGCGATGCAGGCGCCCTGTGCCAGACCGCGTTCGATGGCAGCGCGGAAGTGAATGCCGCCATACAGGCGCGAGATCGCCGCCTCCTGCGCTGCCGCGCGGAAATCGGCGAAATGGCGGGCGGGCAGGCCATCATCCTCATGCGTGCCATCGTCGAAGGCGTGATCCTCCCCGAAGATTGCCGTCATCACCTCCGCCGCCGCGCCGGACAGGGTGCTGTGGCCTGACGGGTATTCGGGGAAAGGCGGGGTGATCAGCTGCGGCTCCCATGCCGGGTCGATCACGCGGCGGATATAGGTCATGGGGCGCACCAGATCGAATTCGAACTTGCTGTGCCAGCAGCCGATGAATGCATCGGCCATGCCGATGCCCAGCCGTGCCAAGCCTTCAGCCAGCCGGTCATCGGACAGATTGGCAGCCTCCGCCTGATCCAGCAGGATGGTCAGCCAGTGGCCGGGCGGGGTAGGCGACAGCATCGGATCGTCCGACCAGAAGCGCGCGATGGCAAGCTGTTCGGGCGTCAGGCTGCGCGAGGTGTCATAGACCTCCTGCGCCTCGGCGTGGAAAGCAGACCCCGGCGCCTCGCTATAGGCGGGCGGCGCGGGCAGCGGGCAGGCATTGCCTTCCGGCATGGCAAAGGGCCGGTTGCGGCCCCAGTCGGGCAGCAGCGGTTTCTGTTGCTGCACAATGGCCGAAGTCGGCACCCAATGCGCGGGACCGGGGGTCAGCGTATAGGTTTCGGGGAACCCCATGTTCTCGACCCTGGCGCCGCCGTCGCCTTCGGACCAGGCGATGATGTGATCGGCTATGCGCTGCCCGGCGGCCAGGCTTTCGGCCACAAGCGCGGCATCGCGGTCCGCGCCCAGCCGGTCAGTCAGCCGCTTTTCCATCGCTGCCATGGCGCGTTGCCCGGTCGGGCCGGTATTGCCAAAGAAATAGGGCACGGCGCGGGCAAGGGCACCCTGCATGGTGATGGCCGGGTCCAGTCCTGCGGGCAGATCAGGCAGCGGTGACAGCCCGTTCAGCTGCCCCGCAAGGCTGGCTCCGCTGTCAGCGGTGGCGACCTGCACTTCCCAGGTCGTGACACCCAGATAGCCGAAGGCGCGGGCGGCGACAGGGGGGGAATAGGTCGGGGTGTGGCGGACAAGCTCCAGAACCAGACGATACCAGCCTGTCATCACCTCGGCGGCAGATGGCTGCTCGGCGCGGGCTGTTGCGGGCAACAGCAGCCCCGCACACAGCATCATCATGGCGACAAATCGCTGGAACATGGCGCTTCCCTCCCCGTTGGCGCTAACACCTTGTCGGGTGCGGCCAGCGAAAAGTCAAACGCCGTCTGTGCGGGGATCAGCCTGCCGGGACGACCGGCGGCTGGCAGAACAGCTCATAGACCATGCCGATGGCAGTGGCGACCTTGGGGTCCTGGATCGAGTAGTACATGACCTTCCCCTCGCGCCGGCAACTGACCAGCCCCTCCAGCCGCAGCCGGGCAAGCTGCTGGCTGACGGCGGCCTGCCGCGAGGACAGAAGGTGCTCCAGCTCGGTCACCGATTTCTCGCCCGCTTGCAGGTGGCACAGGATCATCAGCCGGCCCTCATGTGCCAGCGCCTTCAGGAACCCGGCTGCTGCCGTGGCCTGCACCATCATCTCTTCGGCCGAAAGCCCGCCGCAGCCTTCAAGCGGCTCCATCCCGCCTTCGGGTTCCACAGGGGTCAGTGCGGATGCGTTCATGTTCACCTCGGACCAGTCGCTCGCATCAAGATATGCAGATGTGGTCCATTTTGCAAATGCGGCACTCAGCCACCATGGGCGAAACCGCCCCAGGCACCCTGGCTGAACACCAGCGGCGCGCCGTCGCGCAGGCTGAAGCGCAGTACGCGCCCGACGATGATCAGGTGATCCCCCCCGTCATGGGTAGCGTGCTGTTCACAGTCGAACCGCGCCAGCGCGCCGGGGATCAGCGGCACACCCTCGGGATTGCGGTCGGGCAGGGTGTCGGCGAAGCCGGGACCACCGCGCCCGAACGCGGCGATCCGGTCGAACTGATCCACCCCGAGGATATGGATGGCATAGTGGCGGGCGGCGGCGAAAGCGGGAAAGCGGCTCGCGCTGCGGGCGGGCGACCACAGCACCAGCGCCGGGTCGAGCGAGACAGAGGCAAAGCTGTTGGCGGTAAAGCCCAGCGGCCCGTTCGGCCCTTCGGTGGTGACGAGTGTCACCCCGGTGGCGAAGCGTCCCAGCGCATCGCGGAAACTGCGCGCGGTTTCGGGGCCGGGAACCAGCACCGGGTCGGTAAGCTCTGCCGTCATGCTGCGGTTTCCTGCCTCGGACATGATGGTCCCGTTTTGCGGCATTGCAGCGGGCAGAGCAAGGCCGGGCGGCGGTCTTTTCCTGCCGGGCGCGGCAGGGTAGGCAGGGGCACAGGCGGCGGACGAGGGCAACGATGGGTGATTTCATTCTGGGCAATGCGGTTCTGGTTCTGCCCGACCGGCTGGTGCGCGGCGCACTGGTGGTTGCGGAAGGGCGCATCGCCGAAATCCGCGAAGGCGCCGATCTGCCGCCCGGTGCGCTGGATTGCGGCGGCGATTTTCTGGCACCGGGTCTGATTGAACTGCATACCGACAATCTGGAACGCCACACCGAGCCGCGCCCCAAAGTGCCGTGGCCGCATGAGGCGGCGATTCTGGCCCATGATGCCGAGCTTGCGGGCTGCGGGATCACCACGGTTTTCGATGCCTTGCGGGTGGGGTCCTTGCCCTCGCGCAAGAAGGGGCGGTATGGCGAATATGCCCGCGCGCTGGCCGATGACATTCTGGGCCTGCGCATGGCGGGGGTGCTGAAGATCGACCACCTGCTGCATCTGCGGGCCGAGATCTGTTCGGAAACCCTGCCGGAGGAACTGGCCAAGTTCGGCGCGGCCGATGGTGTGGGCATTGTCAGCCTGATGGATCATACGCCCGGCCAGCGGCAGTTCCGCGACCTGACGCAACTGCGGCATTACCTGATGGGCAAGCATGGCTTCACCGAGGCCGAGTTTGACGCACATGTCGCCGACCGTCTGGCGCTTTCGGCCGAGGTGGGCGCGGCGCATGAGGCTGCGGCGGTTGCGGCGGCGCGGCGGCTGGGCGCGCATCTCGCGAGCCATGATGATACCGCCGGCACGGATGTTGCGCAGTCCGCCGCACATGGTGCGCGCTTTGCCGAATTTCCGACCACGCCAGAGGCCGCACGGGCCTGTCAGGCGGCGGGAATCGCGGTGATGATGGGGGCGCCGAACGTGATCCGGGGCGGGTCGCATTCGGGCAATGTGGCCGCCGAAACGCTGGCGGTTGCGGGCTGTCTGGACATTCTGTCGTCTGATTATGTTCCTGCGGCCCTGCTGCTGGCGGCGCTGCGGCTGGGGGATCTGTGGTCTGATCTGCCACGCGGGGTTGCCACGGTGACGGCGGCGCCGGCAGCGGCGGTGGGCCTGACGGATCGCGGGCGGCTGGTGCCGGGGTTGCGGGCCGATCTGGTCCGCTTCCGCCGCCATGGCGCCACGGTGTTGCTGCGCGGCACCTGGGTCGCGGGGCAGCGTGTGGCCTGAGCCGATGTCGCCCCCGGTCATGCGCCTGCCATGAAACGGTGGCAGGATCGGCGGCAACATGGAGGTTTCGATGCGTCTTTCCGCCTTTTCCACCCCCGGCCGTTTCTGGCGCGGCAATCTGCACACCCATTCCAACCTGTCGGACGGGGCTCTGCCACCAGAGGAAGTTTGCCGCCGCTATCGGGCGGAAGGGTATGATTTCATGGCGTTGACCGATCACTTCGTCGGCTGCTTCGGCTATCCCGTTGCTGACACTGTGCCGTTCCGGGCCGAGGGCTTCACCACGCTGATCGGGGCGGAACTGCATTCCGGCCCGATGTCCAACGGCGAGCTGTGGCATATCCTCGCCGTTGGCCTGCCGCCGGATTTCGCGCCGGGCAATGCGCCGGACTTCCGTGTGCAGCCGGGGATGGAGACGGGGCCGGAAATTGCCGCCCGCGCCGTGGCGGCGGGGGCCTTCGTCGCCATCGCTCATCCGCAATGGTCGGGCCTGACGCTGGCGGATGCGCGCAGCCTGACGGCGGCCCATGCGGTCGAGGTCTACAACCACGGTTGCGCCATGGGCTGCGACCGGCCGGACGGCTTTGCCATCGCCGATCTGTTGCTGACCGAGGGGCGTGACCTCAGCCTGATAGCAACCGATGATGCGCATTTTTCCGAACCCGATCACTTTGGCGGCTGGGTCATGGTGAAGGCCACCGAGAACACGCCCGAGGCGCTGCTGGCGGCGCTGAAGTCGGGACAGTTCTACAGTTCACAAGGCCCGGAACTGCGTGATGTGGTGGTCGAAGGCAACCGGGTGATCGTGGAAAGCTCTGCCGTTGTCTCGGTCATCGTGCAGGGCGCGGGAACGGGGGCGAAGGCGGTACATGGCCAGTCGATGACCCGCGCCGAAGTGCCGCTTGAGCGGCTGGGCGCCTCGCCCTGGCTGCGCGTCACGGTGATTGATGCGGCCGGGCGGCGGGCCTGGTCAAACCCGGTGCGGCGCTGAGGTCTCGTCCAGATCGACCAGTTGCAGATAGGAGGTGCCGCTGCGCGTGGGCCTGACCGCGAATTGCGGCCCGGCGGCCTCCAGCATCCGCAGTGCGGGCGCGCGCAGGTCGGGGGCGCCGGGGTCCACCGACTCGGGGGACAGGGCACCGGTGATCAGGCGGCGCGGCTGCCGCCCCACCGTGCCCGACAGCGCAAGGCATCCCAGGGCCGTTTCGGCGCGGGTGCCATCGCTGGCCAGCGGCAGCAGGATCATCCTTCCGGTCAGGGCAGGGCGGCCCAGCCCTGTTTCCGCAGCCAGTGGCGCGTCAAGGATAGCGGGGCGCAGAAAGCACTGATCCAGCGCCACCGCCAGCCGGTTGCGGGCCACCGGATCGAACACCGCCGACAGAGGCATCCCACGCGCATCCATGCCCAGAAGCTCGGTGAAGCTGCTGCCCGCGATGCGCAGACGCCCGACGCCGGGTGCGATGCGTTCCACCAGAAAGGCGCCGCTCAGCGCCCCGGCAATGCCGCGCGGGTCGATCTCGGCGCGGAGCGGCAGCGCCCCGTCGCGGCGCAAAGCCTGCCAGTAGCCCCGGACTTCGGCAATCATCGCGGCGCAACCGGCGCCGGGGGGCTGGCTGTCCTCGCCCGATCCGCCCGGACCATTCCCGAAAAACCGCAATGCCATCGCCTTTCCTCCGCCAGTGCGTGCTGCGGGCCAAATTGCTTACCCGGGAATTAACATACAGGGATTTGTGGCCTTCGGAGCGGGAATCTATACAAATGGTTAAATGCACCGCCCGCGAAGGGCCGATCGGAGAAAGATGATGACGCATTCCATGACGGGCTTTGCCACCCGCAGAGGGCAGGGCGCGGGGGCGGGCTGGATCTGGGATCTGCGCTCGGTCAACGGGAAGGGGCTGGACCTGCGGCTGCGCGTGCCGGACTGGATCGACGGTCTGGAACAGGCGCTGCGCGCCGAACTGGGCCGGGCACTGGGGCGCGGCAACGTGAGCCTCAGCCTGCGCGTCACCCGTGATGCGCCGGAGGCCGAGGCGCTGCGGCTCAATCAGGCGACGCTGCGCGCGGTGCTGGGCGCGCTGGCGACGGTGGAGGCAGCGGCGATGGAAACCGGCGTGACGCTGACGCAACCGTCACCCGCCGATGTGCTGACCTGGCGCGGCGTGGTGGAAAGCGGCGGGGCAGAGGAAGATACCGCACCGCTGCGCGCCGCGATCCTGGCCGATCTGCCGCCGCTTCTGGCCGATTTCGCCGCTTCGCGTGCGGCGGAAGGGGCTGCGCTGCATACGGTGATCGCGGGCCAGATCGACCGCATCGCGGAATTGCGCGCCGAGGCCGCAGCCCAGGCGGGCCTGCGCGGCACCCGTCAGGCCGAGGCGCTGCGCGCGCAGGTCGGGCGCCTGCTGGAGGCCGCCGAGGCGGCGGATGAGACGCGACTCGCGCAGGAACTGGCGCTGATCGTTGTGAAAACCGATGTGACCGAGGAACTGGACCGCCTTGCCGCCCATGTGGAGGCCGCGCGCAAGCTGCTGGCGGAACCCGGCAGCGTCGGGCGCAAGTTCGATTTCCTGATGCAGGAATTCATGCGCGAGGCCAATACGCTGTGTTCCAAGGCGCAGGATATCGGGCTGACCCGCATCGGGCTTGACCTCAAGACGGTGATCGACCAGATGCGGGAACAGGTTCAGAACGTGGAATGACCATGACGCGCAAGGGTTTGCTGCTTATCCTCTCGTCGCCCTCGGGGGCGGGCAAATCGACGCTGGCGCGGCGGCTGATGGACTGGGATCCAACGCTGCGGTTTTCGGTTTCCGCCACCACCCGCGCGCCGCGTCCGGGCGAGGTGGACGGGCGCGAATATTACTTCAAATCGCGCGCTGAATTCGAGGCGATGGCGGCGGCGGGCGAAATGCTCGAACATGCCGAGGTGTTCGGCAATTTCTACGGTTCGCCCAAGGGGCCGGTGGAAACCGCGATGGCTGAGGGGCGCGATACGCTCTTTGACATCGACTGGCAGGGCGGGCAGCAGATCCGCAACTCCAGCCTTGGCCGTGATGTGGTGTCGATCTTCGTGCTGCCGCCCTCGATTGCCGAACTTGACCGCCGCCTGCGCGGCCGCGCGCAGGACAGCGACGAGGTGATCGCGGGCCGCATGGCGAAAAGCCGTGACGAGATCAGCCATTGGGCGGAATATGATTACGTCATCGTCAACCATGACATCGACCGGGCCTTCGAGGAGCTGGTGACGATCCTCAGGGCCGAACGCATGCGCCGCGACCGTCAGCCCGGCCTGTCGGAGTTTGTGCGCGGCCTGAACAGGGAGTTTGACGCGCGATGATCTATGAGCTTGACGGTGTGGCGCCGCAGATCGCCCCGGATGCCTGGGTGGCGCCGGATGCCAATCTGATCGGCAAGGTGGTGCTGGAAGCGCGCGCCTCGGTCTGGTTCGGCGTGACCATGCGCGGCGACAACGAGGAAATCCGCGTCGGTGCCGGGTCTAATGTGCAGGAAAACTGCGTGCTGCATACCGATATGGGCTATCCGTTGGTCATCGGCGCCAACTGCACGATTGGGCACAAGGCGATGCTGCATGGCTGCATCATCGGCGACGGCAGCCTGATCGGGATGGGGGCCACCGTGCTGAATGGCGCGAAGATCGGCAAGGGTTGCCTGATCGGCGCCGGGGCGCTGATCACCGAGGGGAAGGAAATCCCCGATGGCAGTCTGGTCATGGGCGCGCCGGGCAAGGTGGTGCGGGTGCTGGACGAGGCCGCGCGGGCGCGGCTCTTGAAATCTGCGGAAGGCTACCGCGCCAATGCGGCGCGGTTCCGGGCCGGGATGAAGCCGGTCGCGGGCTGATCAGGCTTTGCCTTCCAGCCCCGCCGCTGCGGCGCCGGTCGCGCCGGGGATGGGCATGGTGAAGGTCTCCGCGAAGCTGGTGTAATCGTGATAGCCGACGCGGGCGAGCGGCCGGATTTTCGCGTAATCCAGCTTGCCATCCGGTGTCAGCACATGATCGGCGACATGGATGCGCACGACCTCGCCGAACACCACATCGACCCAGCCGTGCCCTGAATTGCCGCGCAGGCGGTGGGTGGAGAGGTAACGGCATTCGAAATGCGCCGGGCTTTCGGCCACGCGCGGCCCCGGCGCGTCGATGCAGGGTGCGGCGGTGACGCCCGCGCGCAGGAATTCATCGTCACCCTCGGGCCATTCCACCGCGCTCTGGTTCATTGCCTCGCGCAGGTCATAGGTGCACATGTTCCAGACGAACCAGCCGGTTTCCTCGGCATTGATCACGGTATGTTTGCGGCGGCCGTCGGAATACTGATTGGCGGCGAACATCACCATCGGCGGATCGAAGGTCAGGTTCTGCCACTGGCTGTAGGGCGCGAGATTGGCGACCCCGGCTTTCGAGATGGTGGACAGCCAGCCGATCGGACGCGGCACGGTGCAGGCCTTGAACGGGGAATAGGGCAGCGGGCAGGGTTCGGACCCCGGAGCGTAATGCATGTAAGGTTCCTTCCGTTGGCGCGGGTTTTCCGGTGCGGACCGGGGGTTTCACACCCCCGGACCCCCGTGGAGTATTTCGGCAAGAAGCAGGAAGCTCAATTGCCGAGGATGCCGGGCAGGCGCAGCCCGTGATCGCGCGCGCAATCGAGTGCGATGTCATAGCCCGCATCGGCATGGCGCATGACGCCAGAGGCCGGATCGTTCCACAGCACGCGTTCGAGGCGTTTCGCGGCCTCGGGCGTGCCGTCGGCCACGATCACCACACCCGAATGCTGCGAGAAGCCCATGCCGACGCCGCCGCCGTGATGCAGGCTGACCCAGGTGGCGCCCGAGGCGGTGTTGGTCAGCGCGTTCAGGAGCGGCCAGTCCGACACAGCATCCGAGCCGTCACGCATGGCTTCGGTCTCGCGGTTGGGCGAGGCGACGGAGCCCGAGTCGAGGTGGTCGCGGCCGATGACCACGGGGGCCTTGAGTTCGCCGCTGGCAACCATCTCGTTGAACATCAACCCGGCGCGGTGGCGGTCGCCAAGGCCGATCCAGCAGATGCGCGCGGGCAGGCCCTGGAAGGCGATGCGTTCGCCCGCCATGTCAAGCCAGCGGTGCAGGTGTTTGTTTTCCGGGAAGAGTTTCTTCATCGCGGCATCGGTTTTCGCAATGTCCTCGGGGTCGCCGGAGAGCGCGGCCCAGCGGAACGGGCCGATGCCCTTGCAGAACAGCGGGCGGATATAGGCGGGGACGAAGCCGGGGAAGGCGAAGGCGTTTTCCAGCCCCTCGTCCCTGGCCACCTGGCGGATGTTGTTGCCGTAATCGAGGGTGGGCACACCGGCCTCATGGAAGCCCACCATGGCCGCGACATGCTGTTTCATCGAGGCGCGGGCGGCGCGTTCGACTTCGACAGGCGCGGTTTCCTGTTTGGCGCGCCAGTCGCCCACGCTCCACCCCGCCGGGCAGTAACCATGCAGCGGGTCATGGGCGGAGGTCTGGTCGGTCACGATGTCGGGACGGGGGCCGCCCTCCTTCATGCGCTTCAGGAGTTCGGGGAATACCTCGGCGGCGTTGCCCAGCAGGCCCACCGATTTGGCTTCGCCCTTCGCCGTCCAGTCGGCGATCAGCGCCAGCGCCTCATCCAGCGTTTTCGCCTTGGCATCAACGTAGCGGGTGCGCAGGCGGAAGTCGATGCGGGTCTCGTCCACCTCGACCGCGAGGCAGCAGGCCCCGGCCATCACGGCGGCCAGCGGCTGCGCGCCGCCCATGCCGCCAAGACCGCCGGTCAGCACCCATTTGCCGGTCAGATCGCCTGCGTAATGCTGGCGTCCGGCCTCGGCGAAGGTCTCGTAGGTGCCCTGCACAATGCCTTGGGTGCCGATGTAGATCCACGACCCGGCGGTCATCTGGCCGTACATCATCAGGCCCTTGCGATCCAATTCGTTGAAATGTTCCCATGTCGCCCAATGCGGCACAAGGTTCGAATTGGCGATCAGCACGCGGGGGGCATCGGCATGGGTGCGCACGATGGCGACGGGTTTGCCCGATTGCACCAGCAGGGTTTCATCGGCCTCCAGATCCTTCAGCGCGGCGCAGATGCGGTCGAAATCCTCCCACGTCCGGGCGGCGCGGCCGATGCCGCCATAGACCACCAGCTCATGCGGGTTTTCCGCCACATCGGGGTGGAGGTTGTTCATCAGCATGCGCAGCGCCGCTTCGGCCTGCCAGTTCTTTGCATTCAGCGTGGTGCCGGTGGGCGGATAGATGTCGCGGGTGTTGTGACGGCTGTTCATGGAAGAGATCCTCAGGCGAGCAGATGGGCGGCGATGATGCCGCGCTGGATTTCGGAAGAGCCTTCGTAGATCCGCATGATGCGGACATCGCGGGCGTGGCGTTCAAGCGGGAAATCGGCGGTGTAGCCATAGCCGCCATGCAGTTGCAGCGCGCCATCGGTGACGCGCCCGGCCATTTCGGAGGCAGCGAGTTTGGCCATGCTGGCGGCCTCGCTGAAGCGCAGGCCGAGGGCGCGTTGGCGCGCGGCCTCCAGCGCCAGAAGGCGGGCAGAACGCAGGTCCAGCGCCATGTCGGCCAGTTGCCAGCGGATGCCCTGACGATTGGCCAGCGGCTCGCCGCCGATGATGCGGGTCTTGCTCCACTCCACGGCGGCGTCCAGCGCTGCCTGTGCGATGCCGATGCACATGGCGGCGACCTCGACCCGGCCATTGTCCAGCACCTTCATCGCGGTGCGGAAGCCGGTGCCTTCGTCACCCAGCAACGCCTCTGGCGGCAGGTGGCAATCCAGATCCAGTTCCCACACATGGCCGCCGCGCAGACCCATGGTGCGTTCGGCGCGGCCGGGCGTCAGGCCGGGAGTGCCTTTCGGCACGAGGAAGGCGCTGATGCCCCTGTGGGCTTTGGCCGGATCAGTGACGGCGTAGACGATGACGAAATCGGCCACGCCGCCGTTGGAGATGAAGCATTTGGCGCCCTTGAGGTGCCAGCCGGTCGCGGTGCGGCTGGCACGGGTGCGCATATCGGCGGGGTCGGACCCGGCGTTGCGTTCGGTCAGCGCAAAGGCCCCCAGCGTGGTGCCTTCGGCGGCCATGGGCAGCCAGTGATCGCGCTGAGCTCCGGTGCCGCCGATCAGGATGGAATCGGTAGCAAGGTAATGCGCGGTCAGCGCCGAGACGGTGGACCCGCAGCCGCCCGCCACAAGTTCGACCGCCCTGAGCAGCGCCTGCGCGCTGATCCCCGCGCCCCAGGGCTCTGGCAGGTTGGCACCCATCATGCCGGTCGCGGCCAGCGCCGCGAGCTGGTCATGGACGAAGGCGCCGCTTTCATCTGTCGCGGCGGCTTTCGGCGCCAGTTCCTGCGCGCAGAAGCGGGCGAGTATGTCGAGGAAGGCGCGTTCCTCGTCGCTGAGCATATGGAAAAGGTCAGTCATGGTCGGCAAGTCCAAGGCGGTGCAGGATCGCGGCGCGGTCGGCGCCAAGCTGCGGCGCGGAGGTGGAGGAGATCGGCTTTTCGCCATTGAAGCGAACGGGTTGCCCGATGGTCCTGGCATGCCCCAGCACCGGATGCGGCAGGTCGCTGACCAGCCCGCGCGCCTGCGCATGGGGGCTTTCCGCCGCCTGCGCCAGCGTTTGCACCTCGGCTGTGGGGATGCCCGCGCCAGCAAGGGCGACGACCACTTCGGCCATTGGGCGCGGGCTGGTCCAGGCTTCGATCATCGCGCGGACCTCGGGTTCATGCGCGGTGCGGGCCTCATCCGTTGCCAGATGCGGTGCGGGCGTCACGCCGATCAGGGCGCAAAGCCGCTGCCACTGACCATCGCCCAGCACCGCGATCACCGCCTGCCCGTCGGCGCAGGCGAAGCATCCGAAGGGGGTGGACAACGGGTGACGGTTGCCGGTGCGCGCGGGCGCCTTCCCGGCGTAGAAATGCAGTGCATGGCTGGTGGGCAGCAGGGAGAACAGCGCGTCAAACATTGCCACGTCGATCATGGCGCCTTCTCCAGTGCGGTCACGCTGGTGCAGCGCGGCGAGGATGGCCCAGCTTGCGTAAAGACCGGCCATCAGATCGCCGTAGCTTTCGCCCACCTTCAGGGCCGCGCCGCCTTCCTCGCCCGTTGCGGCCATCAGGCCGGACATGGCCTGCGCCACAAGATCATAGGCCGGAAGGTGTGCTGCCGGGCCAGACTGGCCGAAGCCGGAGATCGAGGCATAGATCAGCCCCGGTTTCGCCCCGCGCAGATCCTCGGCGCCCAGCCCCAGACGTGAAGCGACGCCGGGGCGGAAGTTTTCCACCACCACATCGCACTGCAGCGCAATGTCGCGGGCAAGCGCCTGATCCGCCGGGGATTTCAGATCCAGAACGATGGATTGCTTCCCCCGGTTCACCAGCGTGAACAGCGCGCTTTCACCCTGCACGAAGGGGCCGATATGGCGGTAGTCATCGCCTGAGGGCGGCTCCAGCTTGATGATTTCAGCGCCCAGATCGGCCAGCAGCGCGGTGCAGAACGGACCCGCCAGAACGCGGGTCAGATCGAGCACGCGCAGGCCGTCCAGCGGCTTCATGCCAGCGCCGGGGGCGCAATGCCCGCCGCCTCCACCAGTGCGCCGCTGCCGGCCAGACGCGCAGCGGTAGCCAGATCGGGCGCCATGTAGCGGTCGTCTTTCAGCGACGGAACCTCCGTCCGCAACCGCGCCACCACCCCCGCCAGTGGTGCAGAGGTCGCCAGCGGTGCGCGGAATTCCACGCCCTGCGCGGCACACAGCGCCTCGACCCCCAGAATGACGTTCAGGTTGTCGACCATGCGCCCCAGCCGCCGCGCGCCATGCGCAGCCATGGAGACGTGATCCTCCTGATTGGCGGAGGTCGGCGTGCTGTCGGTGACGCAAGGGTGGGCCAGATGCTTGTTCTCGCTCATCAGCGCCGCGGTGGTGACTTCGGCGATCATCAGGCCCGAATTGAGGCCGGGGTTCGGCGTCAGGAAAGGCGGCAGGTCGAAGCTGAGCGTCGGGTCTACCATCAGCGCCACGCGGCGCTGCGCGATGGCGCCGGTCTCGCTGAGCGCAAGGGCGATCATATCTGCTGCAAAACCAACGGGTTCTGCGTGGAAGTTGCCACCCGAGACAATGGCCCCGTCGCTGAGCACAAGCGGATTGTCGGTGGCGGCATTGGCCTCGATCTCCAGCGTGCGGGCGGCCTGGCGCAGAATGTCCATCGCGGCGCCGGTCACCTGCGGCTGGCAGCGGATGCAGTAAGGGTCCTGCACCCGGCTGTCGCCTTCGCGGTGGCTTTCGCGGATCTCCGACCCGTCCAGCAGCGCGCGCATGAAGGCGGCGGCTTCGATCTGTCCGACGTGACCGCGCAGCGAATGGATTTCCGGCCGCAGGGGCGCGGTCGATCCCATGATCGCATCGGTGGAGAGGGCCGAGACAGTCAGCGCGGTCGTGGCCGCACGCCAGGCGCCAAACAGGCCGGCCAGCGCATAGGCGGTGGAAAACTGCGTGCCGTTGATCAGCGCCAGCCCTTCTTTCGGGCCAAGTGTGATCGGCGAAAGACCAGCATCGGCAAGGGCTTCGGCGGCGGGTTTTACCTGGCCTGCGAACTCTGCCTCGCCAGCGCCCAGCATGGCGGCGGCCATATGTGCCAGCGGAGCCAGATCACCCGAGGCGCCGACCGAGCCCTGCGCCGGGATCACCGGGGTCACGCCCTTGTCGAGCATCGCCTCCAGCATCGCCACGACCTCCCACCGCACGCCCGAGGCACCACGGCCCAGCGACAGCAGCTTCAGCGCCATCATCAGCCGCGCGGTGGCGCGGGGCATCGGGTCGCCCACGCCGCAGCAATGGCTGAGGATCAGGTTTTTCTGAAGCGTTGCAGTATCTTGTGCGGCAATCTTCAGGCTCGCCAGCTTGCCGAAGCCGGTGTTCACCCCATAGACCGGCACGTCGCCCGCGGCGGCGGCGGCGATTCTGGCTGCGGCGGCTTCGACGCCTGCGCGGGCCTCGGGTGCCAGACGCGCCGGGGCTTCGGTGCGCCACAGCCGTTCAAGCTGGTCAAGCGTGGTTTGGCCGGGGATCAGGATTTCAGGCGTCAAGTTGGCCTCCGAAGATGCGGGCGTGAAGGGGCGTGGCCCCGATGCGATAGGCGAGTTCTGCCGGGTGCCGGGCCTGCCAGATCGCCAGATCGGCGCGGAAGCCGGGCGCGATCCGGCCTTCCTCGGTCTGACCCAGTGCGCGGGCGGCGATGCGGGTGGCGCCGGACAGCGCCTCTTCCGGTGTCAGGCGGAACAGGGTGCAGGCCATGTTCATGGCAAGGCAGAGCGAGGTCATCGGCGCGGTGCCGGGGTTGCAATCTGTCGCGACTGCCATGTCGACCCCTGCCGCGCGCAGCGCCGCCACGGGCGGAAGCTGCGTTTCGCGCAGGGCGTAGAAGGCGCCGGGCAGGATCACCGCCACCGTACCCGCCGCTGCCATGGCCTGCGCGCCTTCGGCATCCAGATACTCCAGATGGTCGGCACTCAGCGCCCCGTGCCGCGCCGCCAGCGCCGCGCCATGCAGGTTCGACAATTGTTCGGCATGAAGCTTGACGGGCAGGTTCAATGCGCGTGCCTCGGCAAAGACGCGGGCGATCTGGTCGGGGGAAAAAGCGATACCCTCGCAGAAACCGTCCACCGCATCGACCAAGCCTTCGGCATGGGCGCGGTGCAGGGCGGGGATCACCTGTTCGGTGATGTAATCATCGGCGCGACCTTTGTATTCGGCCGGAATGGCATGGGCACCAAGGAAGGTGGTGCTGATCCGCACCGGGCGCAGGGTGGCCAGCCGCCGCGCCACGCGCAGCATCCGAAGCTCGGTCTCGATGTCCAGGCCATAGCCCGATTTGACCTCGGTCCGCGTCACGCCCTCGGTCAGCATCTGGTCCAGCCGGGGCAGAGCCTGCGCGAGCAGGCTGTCCTCTGATGCCGCGCGGGTTGCGCTTACGGTCGAGACAATGCCACCGCCGGCGCGGGCGATTTCTTCGTAAGAGGCGCCGGTCAGCCGCATCTCGAATTCCCGTGCGCGATTGCCGCCAAACACCAGATGGGTGTGACAGTCGATCAGGCCCGGCGTCACCAGCCGTCCGCCCAGATCGGTGACAGGTGCGGCCGAGGCAGGCAGGTCGCCCATCGGCCCGACCCAGGCAATGCGGTCGCCTTCAAGGACAATGGCGGCCTCGGGAATCAGGCCATAGCCCCCCGTCATCGTCGCTACTGTGGCATTGGTCAGAATCATCGCGCTCCCCGCTTGATTTTGTCTGCGCTTGATGTGATTATTTCTGCACATAATAACATCTGTCAAGAGGATGCGATGACGGTGATCTGGGCGGAGACGGCATTGCTGCCGAATGGCTGGGCCGAAGCGGTACGCGTGGAGATGGCGGAGGGGCGCATTACGTCCGTCACGCCGGGCACCGCGCCCGAAGGGCAGCGGGTCGGCTGCCTGCTGCCCGCCGGGCAGAACCTGCATTCGCACGCATTCCAGCGCGCCATGGCGGGGATGACAGAGCGGCGCGGCGCAGGGCAGGATTCGTTCTGGACCTGGCGGACCCTGATGTATCGCTTCCTCGACCATCTGACGCCCGAGGATGTGCAGGCCATCGCCGCGCTGGTGCAGGTGGAGATGCTGGAGGCCGGTTTTGCCGGGGTCAGCGAGTTTCATTACCTGCATCATCAGCCGGGCGGTGCCCCCTATGCCGATCTGGCCGAAATGTCGGCGCGTATCGTCGCGGCGGCGGCAGAGACCGGCATCGGGCTGACGCTCTTGCCGGTCGCTTACGAACGCGGCGGCTGTGACGGGCGGGCGCTGACCACGGGGCAGTTGCGTTTTGGCAATGCGCCTGATCGCTTCGCCCGGCTGCATGAGGCCGCCGCGAAGGCGGTCGCGACGCTACCGGACGGCGTGATCGGCGTGGCGCCGCATTCGTTGCGCGCGGTGCGCCCGGAAACCCTGGCCGCGATGCCGGGCTTCGGTGGGCCGGTGCATCTGCATCTGGCCGAACAGGTGGCCGAGGTGGAGGAAGTGCAGGCAGCTTACGGCGCACGGCCGACCGAATGGCTGCTGGCGCATGCGCCCGTGGATGCGCGCTGGTGCCTGATCCATACGACGCAGATGCTGCCCGCCGAGACAGAGGCGCTGGCACGCACGGGCGCGGTGGCGGGGCTGTGCCCGATCACCGAGGCCAATCTGGGCGACGGCATCTTTGACGGAATGCGCTGGCAGGCGGCGGGCGGTGTGTTCGGCGTGGGCTCGGACAGCAATATCCGCATCTCGCAGGCCGAGGAATTGCGGTCCTACGAATATTCGCAGCGTCTGCGTGATCGGGGCCGGGCGATGCTGGCGACCGCCGATGCCTCGAACGGGCGGGTGCTGGTGGAAAGTGCGGCGCGGGGTGGGGCGCAGGCGGGCGGTCGGGCCGCCGGGGCGATTGCGCCAGGGCTGTGGGCCGATCTTCTTGCGCTGGACACCGGCGCGCTGATGCTGGAGGGGCGGCGCGAGGATGCAATACTGGACGCCTGGATTTTCGCGGGCGATGATCGGCTGGTGGCCGATCTGTGGTCCGCAGGGCGTCATGTCGTGCAGGGCGGACGCCATGTGGCGCGCGACAGTATCGAGGCACGCTACCGCGCGGTCATGCGGCGGCTTGTGGGGGTCATGTAACGGCTTCGGGCCTCAAAGGTCCGGCGCGCGCGGGCGACTGGGTCCAGGTCTGGGTTCCGGGTGGGAAGCGGTACAAGGGCGGCTGCCCCCGGTCTCCGGCCACCCTCCGGGATATTTTGTCAGAGTGAAAGAGCCGCGTCTCAGAGGACCGGCGCCTTGTCGATGCGGGACAGCGGTTCATTCACATCAAGGATCAGGCCACGGATGCCGGTGACGCCGAAGCCCTGAAGCCGGGCGGTATGCATGGTCAGATAGGCTTCGGCCTCGGCCCGGCTGGCAAAGCCGTAGATGCCGCCCGCGATGCCCTGCGCCTGATCCTCGGTCCAGTATTTGAACAGGAAGCCCGGCTCGGCTGCGATGGATTGCGCCAGCCCTTCGAAAGCGGAGGCCATTTCGGCACCCCAGGGGCCGGAATGGGGAAAATCGACCTGAACGAGGGTGACGGGCATCGGGGCCTCCTGCATGCGTTGCAGGGCGAGGCTAGGCGGCGCGGGGCGGGCTGTCCAGTGGCTCGGGGCCTGCGGCGGCGAGGCGGCGGCGCACGATGCGGGTGAGGCGGCGGTGCAGCGGCGAGATACGGTGCCGCAGGTGCAATGCGGCATAGACCGGCTGGCGCAGCACCGGCGCATCGCTCACCCGGCGAAAATGGCCGCTGGCAACAAGCCCGGTCGCGGTTTTCTCCAGCACATAACCCGCGCCGCCCATCGCGGTCAGCAGGCTGGCGACGGTGGCGCTTTGGCCAACCGAAATGGCGGAGCCTGCGAGTTGCGGCGTCACCTCGCGGTGCATCCGTTCAAATGCGGGCGAGAAATGCGCGAAGACAAAACTGTCGGGGCTGACCTGTTCCAGCGTCTCGGCCTCGGACGAGACCATGACATAGGGCACTTCGCCCACGGTTTCGAAATGCAGATCGGGGTGGGGCTTGGGCGAGAACATCACCGCAAAATCCTGCACCCCGGTCAGCAGGTCGGCGCACATCTGATTGGAGTAATCGGGCTCGATATAAAAGGCGGTTTCCGGCAGGGCGCGGCGGAAATCGGCGACCCATTCGCCGATATGCTGGGCGGCAAGGTCATTCTGGATGCCCAGCCGGATCAGCTGTGCCGCGCGATCGGGCAGGCGGATGCGGCGGCGCGCCTCGTTCCACTCATGGCGCAGGCTGCGGGCATGGGATTCGAAGCGCCGCCCTTCCATCGTCAGATCGGTGCCTGCGCGGGACCGGGCAAAAAGCCGGGTGCCCAACGCCGCTTCCAGCGCCGCGATCCGGGCCGAGACGGTGCTTTGCGTTACGTCCAGCCGTTCGGCGGTGCGGTTGAAGCTGCGCGTCTCGCAAAGGTCGAGAAACGTGTCCAGAAGGTCGATCTGCATGGCGGCACCGTGATCGGGTTTTCCGATCAATAGGGCGCGTCCGGGTGAATTGAAAGCGCGAAGATGCGGGCCGATACTCCGCCCAAACAGGGAGTGGATCATGGCGGATTTTCCGACGACGGCGCGGGTTGTGATCATCGGGGGTGGGGCGGTCGGGGCCTCGGCGCTTTACCATCTGGCGAAGGCGGGATGGAGCGATTGCGTGCTGCTGGAGAAGAACGAACTGACCGCCGGGTCCACCTGGCATGCGGCAGGCAATGTGCCGACCTTTTCCTCAAGCTGGTCGATCATGAACATGCAGCGCTATTCGGCGCAACTCTATCGCGGCCTTGGGGCCGAGGTCGATTATCCGATGAACTACCATGTCACCGGCTCGGTCCGGCTGGCGCATACGGCGGAACGCTTGCAGGAATTCAAACGTGTCGTCGGCATGGGGCGCTATCAGGGGATGGACCTTGATATCCTGTCGCCTGAGGACATCCGCACGCGCTATCCCTTCCTTGAAACGCACGACCTGACCGGGGCGCTTTACGATCCCTATGACGGCGACATCGACCCGGCGCAGCTGACGCAGGCTTTGGCCAAGGGGGCGCGTTCCATGGGCGCGCGGATCGAGCGCTTCTGTCCGGCGACCGGCGTGCGGCGCGAGGGCGGCGACTGGGTGGTTTCAACGCCGAAGGGCGAGATCCGCTGTGAATTCGTGGTGAATGCTGCGGGTTACTATGCCCGCGAGGTCGGCAAATGGTTTGGCCGCGACGTGCCGATGATGGTGATGAGCCATCAGTACATGCTGTTCGACACCATCCCCGAGATCGAAAGCTGGTCGAAAGAGGTGGGCCACAAGCTGCCGCTGCTGCGCGACGTGGACAGCAGCTATTACCTGCGGCAGGAAAAGTACGGCTTCAACCTTGGCCCCTATGAGCGCAATTGCAAGGCGCATTGGGTGACGAAGGACGATCCCTTCCCCGAGGATTTCAGCTTCCAGCTTTTCCCCGACGATCTGGAGCGGCTGGAATGGTATATCGCCGATGCCATGGCGCGGGTTCCCCTGCTGGAAAAGGCGGCGCTGACCAAGGTGATCAACGGGCCGATCCCTTATACACCGGACGGCAATCCGCTGATCGGGCCGATGCCGGGGGTGCCCAATGCCTTCGAGGCCTGCGTTTTCACCTTCGGCATCTGTCAGGCCGGGGGCGCGGGCAAGGTGCTGGCGGAATGGGTGACCGAGGGCGCGACCGAATGGGACATGTGGTCCTGCGACCCGCGCCGCTTCACCGGCTGGGAAGATCGCGACTATTGCGTGCAGAAAGGGATGGAGGTTTACGGCCACGAATATGCCATCCACTTCCCGCATCATGCCTGGCCTGCGGCGCGCGACCGCCGCCTCAGCCCGGTGCATGCTCAGACCATGGCGCTGGGCGCGCAGTATGGCGCCTATAACGGCTGGGAACGTGCGCTGTGGTATGCGCGGCCGGGCGATGACATATCCGAAGCAGGCACCCAGACCTGGCGTCGCGAAGGTCCCTGGTTCGGCGCGGTGGCCGAGGAATGCGCGGCGGTGCGGGATGCGGCGGGGATTCTGGATCTGCCGGGCTTCTCGCGCTTCCGCCTGACGGGGCCGGGCGCGGCGGAGTGGCTCGCACGGCAGATCAGCGGCAAGGTGCCGTCGGTCGGGCGGCTGGGGCTGGCCTATTTCGCCGATGACAAGGGCCGCATCGTCACCGAGATGTCGGTGGCGCGGCTGGCGGAGGACGAGCTTTGGCTCATCACCGCCGCCACGGCGCAGGCGCATGACCGCGAATGGCTGGAACGCCATCTCGAACCGGGGCTGCGCCTCACCGATGAAAGCGCCGATTGGGCGACGCAGATCCTGACCGGGCCGAATGCGCGCGCCATCCTTGCCGGGGTGGCGGAGGCAGATCTTTCCCGCCCCTGGCTGACCTGGCAGACGGCGGTGATCGCCGGGGCGGATTGCCTGCTGATGCGGGTCAGCTTCGCGGGCGAACTTGGCTGGGAAATCCATTCCCGCAACGCCGATACGCCGCGCATCTGGGAGGCAGTGATGGCCGCCGGCCAAGGGCATGGGCTGAAACCCTTTGGCATGTTTGCGCTCAACAGCCTGCGGGTGGAAAAGGGCTATCGTGCATGGAAAGGCGATCTTTCGACCGATTACACCCTGCTGCAAGGCGGGCTGGAGCGCTTCATCGACTGGTCGAAACCTGCGTTCAGGGGCAAGACGGCGCTGGAGGCGGAAAAGCAGGCGGGGGTCAGCAAGCGTTTTGCCACGCTGGTGATCGAGACCGGCGATTTCGACCCGCCCTATATGTCGACGATCTGGCACGAGGGTCAGGTGGTCGGCGAACTGACCAGTGGCTACTGGGGTCACCGCGTCGGCGCCTGCATCGGGCTGGGCATGATCCGCGCCGATCTGGCGGTGCCGGGCACCGAGGTCGAGGTGGAAATCTTCGGCGAGAAGCTGAAAGCGCGGGTGCAGAAGGATGAACCGCTCTGGGATCCGGCCAATGCGCGGATCCGGGCGTGACGCAAATTTCTTGCAAAGAAATTTGCAAAAGTTTTCGGAAAACTTTTGCCCGCAGGCGGCGGGCGCAGGAGCGGTGACATGACGGAACTTCCGCAAAAGGCGCGGGCGGTGATCATCGGGGGCGGGGTCTCGGGTTGTTCGGTCGCCTATCATCTGGCGAAGGCCGGGTGGCGCGACATCGTGCTGCTGGAGCGCAAGCGGCTGACTTCAGGCACCACATGGCATGCGGCAGGGCTGATCGGGCAGTTGCGCGGTTCCGCCAACATGACGCGGCTGGCGAAATATTCGGCCGATCTTTACGTCCGGCTGGCGCAGGAAACCGGGGTGGAAACGGGGATGCGGCAGGTCGGCTCGATCTCGGTCGCGCTGACGAAGGAACGGCATGAGGAACTGTTGCGTCAGGCCACGGTGGCGCGCATCTTCGACGTGGCGGTGCACGAGATCTCGCCCGCCGAGGTCAAGGCCATGTATCCGCATCTGAACACCGATGGCGTGGTGGGGGCGGTGCATCTGCCGCTGGACGGGCAATGCGACCCGGCCAATATTGCCATGGCGCTGGCCAAAGGCGCGCGGATGCAGGGCGCGACGATTGCCGAGAACGTCAAGGTTACCGGCGTGACCGAGGCGGCCGAGAATGGCCGCCGTCGCGTGACCGGCGTGTCCTGGCAACGGGGCGAGGCGCAGGGTCATATCGCTGCCGATGTCGTCATCAACTGCGGCGGCATGTGGGGGCGTGATCTGGCGGCCTCCAGCGGTGTCACGCTGCCCCTGCATGCCTGCGAGCATTTCTATCTGGTGACGGAAGGCATTGACGGCCTCGGCCATCTGCCGGTGCTGCGGGTGCCGGACGAATGCGCCTATTACAAATCGGACGCGGGCAAGATGATGGTCGGTGCGTTTGAGCCGAAGGCGAAACCCTGGGGCATGGGCGGCATCCGCGAGGATTTCGAATTCGACACCCTGCCAGAGGACTGGGACCATTTCGCGCCGATCCTTGAGATGGCGACCAATCGTATGCCGCTGTTTGAAACGGCGGGCATCCATACCTTCTTCAACGGGCCGGAAAGCTTTACCCCCGATGACCGCTATTATCTGGGGGAGGCGCCGGAACTGGGCGGTTACTGGATTGCGGCGGGCTATAACTCGGTCGGCATCGCCTCCTCCGGTGGGGCGGGCATGGCGCTGGCGCATTGGATCACCGAGGGCGAGGCGCCGTTTGACCTGTGGGAGGTGGACATCCGCCGCGCCCAGCCGTTCCAGAAGAACCGCCGCTACCTGAAAGAGCGGGTGAGCGAAACGCTGGGCCTGCTTTACGCCGACCATTTCCCCTATCGCCAGATGGCCACCGCGCGCGGGGTGCGGCGATCACCGCTGCACGAGCACCTGAAGGCGCGCGGCGCGGTCTTTGGCGAGGTCGCGGGATGGGAGCGGGCGAACTGGTTCGCGGCCGAGGGGCAGGAACGGGACTACCGCTATTCGTGGAAGCGGCAGAACTGGTTTGACAATCAGCGCACCGAACATATGGCGGTGCGGACCGGCGTCGGCCTTTTCGACATGACGAGCTTCGGCAAGATCCGGGTCGAGGGGCGTGATGCGGCGGCTTTCCTCAACCGGGTCTGCGCCAATCAGATCGACGTGGCGCCGGGGCGGATCGTCTATACCCAGATGCTGAATGAACGCGGCGGCATCGAAAGCGACCTGACGGTGACGCGGCTTTCGGAAACCGTCTTCCTGCTGGTGGTGCCGGGGGCGACGCTGCAACGCGATCTGGCCTGGCTGCGGCGGCATCTGGGCGAGGATTTTGCGGTCATCACCGATGTGACGGCGGGTGAGGCGGTGCTGTGCCTGATGGGGCCGCAAGCGCGGGCGGTGATGGAACGGATCAGCCCGAACGATTTTTCCAACGCCGCGCATCCCTTCGGCACTGCGCGCGAAATCGAGATCGGCATGGGCCTCGCCCGCGCGCATCGGGTGACTTATGTGGGCGAACTGGGCTGGGAGATCTATGTGCCGACCGATCAGGCCGCGCATGTCTTCGAGGCGCTGGAGGAAGCCGCGCCGGAGATGAAGCTGTGTGGCCTGCATACGCTCGA
Source organism: Gemmobacter caeni (assembly GCF_003054195.1). Taxonomy (GTDB): domain Bacteria; phylum Pseudomonadota; class Alphaproteobacteria; order Rhodobacterales; family Rhodobacteraceae; genus Gemmobacter; species Gemmobacter caeni. The sequence continues at coordinate 40,735 of NZ_QBKP01000017.1, read as the reverse complement.
CAGTTGCCGCATCGAAAAGGCGTTCCGCCACTTCGGCCATGACATTACCGACGAGGATCATGTGCTGGAAGCGGGCCTCGGCTTTGCAGTGCGGACCTCGAAACCCGGTTTCATCGGGCGCGAGGCGGTGCTGCGGAAAGAAGAGGCCGGGCTTTCGCGCCGCATGGTTCAGTTTCGCCTGAAAGACCCCGAACCGCTGCTGTTCCATAACGAAGCCATCGTGCGGGATGGCCGGATCGTCGGGCCGGTGACCAGCGGCAACTATGGCCATGCGCTCGGTGGGGCCATCGGCATGGGCTATGTGCCCTGCGCGGGCGAGAGCGAGGCGGAGGTTCTGGCCTCGCGCTACGAGATCGAGGTGGCGGGGGTGCGACATGCGGCCGAGGCCTCGCTGGTGCCGATGTATGATCCGAAGGCCGCGCGGGTGCGGATGTAGGGCTATCTGAACCGAATCCGGGGGGCTGTCTGCCCCGTCGGACTGAAGAAAAGCCGGGGGGCTGTCTGCCCCCCGGACCCCCCGAGGATATTTTTGCCAAGATGAAGGCAGGGCAGGAGCGTGCGATGAGTGAACCGGGCGAAGTTTGCGAACCGTCGCGGGCGCGGCGGTCAGGTGGGCGGGCGGCGCGGGTGGCGGTGCGGGCGGCGCCGCTGGCCGAGGCGCTGCGGCCGGTGCGGGCGGGGATGCCCGGCGGGCGTTACAGGCCGCTGAGCGAGGCAGGGGTTGCGAAGATCCATGCACAGGCGCTGGAAGCGCTGGAGGTCATCGGGCTGGCCAATGCGCCCGCCAGCGGGGTCGAGATCCTGACCGGGGCCGGGGCGGTGCAGGGAGAGGACGGGCGCATCCGTTTCCCGCGCGCGCTGGTCGAGGATATGCTGGCGGTCGCGGCGCGCGACCTGACGCTGTATGGCCGGGATGAGAAATACGACCTGCATCTGTCGGGCTCCAACGTGCATTTTGGCACGGCGGGGGCGGCGGTGCATATCGTCGATCCGGTGACTTTGGACTATCGCGAGTCGACGGCGCAGGATCTGTATGATGCTGCGCGGCTGGTACAGAACCTCGACAACATCCATTTCTACCAGCGCACCATGGTCTGCCGCGATGTGGTGGACAATTTCGACATGGATGTGAACACGCTCTATGGCTGTCTTGCGGGTACGCGCAAACATGTCGGCACCTCGTTCAGCGACCCGAGCCATGTGGCGGGCTGTTTCGACCTGCTGCATATGGTGGCAGGCGGCGAGGAGGCGTGGCGCGCGCGGCCTTTTGTCAGCAATTCCAATTGCTTTGTCGTACCGCCGATGAAATTCGCCGAAGAAAGCTGCATGGTGATGGAGGATTGCGTGCGGCGGGGGATGCCGGTCCTGCTGCTGTCTGCCGGGCAGGCCGGGGCGACAGCGCCCGCCCCCATTGCGCTGGCCATCGTGCAGGCCATGGCGGAATGTCTGGCCGGGGTGGTCTATGTCAACGCCATCCAGAAGGGCGCGCCCGCGATCTTCGGCACCTGGCCCTTTGTCAGCGATCTGCGCACCGGCGCCATGTCGGGCGGTAGCGCAGAACAGGCGCTGCTGACAGCGGGCTGCGCGCAGATGCACCGCTTCTACAACCTTCCCGGCGGTGCCGCCTCGGGCATCACCGACAGCAAGCTGCCCGACATGCAGGCGGGATGGGAACAGGGCATCACCAATACGCTGGCGGGCCTGTCCGGGCTGAACATGTGCTACGAATCGGTCGGGATGCATGCCTCGCTGCTGGGCTTCTGTCTGGAAAGCCTGATCATGGGGGATGACATTCTGGGGCAGGTCATGCGGCTGGTGCGCGGCATCGACGTGACCGAGGATTCCACCTCGATCGACGCGATGAAAGAGGCCTGTCTGGGCGGGCCGGGGCATTACCTCGGCTCTGGCCAGACGCTGAGTCTGATGCAGACAGAATATGTCTATCCGGTCGTCGGCAACCGCATGTCGCCGAAGGAATGGAACGAGGCAGGCAAGCCGGTGTTGCTCGACCGGGCGATTGCGCGCAAGAATGACATCCTCGCCAAGGCCGGTTGCCAGATCGCCCCAGAGGTTGATGCCGCCATCCGCGCTCGTTTCAACATCCATTTCCGGTGATGCCATGATCCCTGCGAACCTGCTGAAATTCTATATCGACGGTGCATGGGTCGACCCTCTGGGGGGCGAGCGTATCGGGGTGGAAAACCCGGCGACCGAAGAGATCGTGGCCGAGGTGGCGCTGGGCTCCGAGGCGGATGCCGACCGTGCCATTCTGGCCGCGCGCGCAGCTTTCGACAGCTATACCGCCACGCCGCTGGCGGATCGTATTGCTTTGGTTCGCCGCGTGCTGGAGGTCTACAACAGCCGTTACGAGGATTTCGCGCAGGCGATGAGCCTTGAGATGGGCGCGCCGATCGAATGGGCGCGCGGCGCGCAGGCCTGGGCGGGGCAGGTGCATATCGAAAGCACCATCACCGCCGCCGAGGAAATGGTCTGGGAATATTCGCGCGGCAATACGCGGATCATTTACGAAGGCATCGGGGTCTGCGCGCTGATCACGCCGTGGAACTGGCCGATGAACCAGATCGCCTGCAAGGTGGCGCCCGCGCTGATCGCCGGTTGCACCATGGTGCTGAAACCCTCGGAAATCGCACCGCTGTCTGGCACGCTGTTTGCCGAGGTTTGCCACGAGGCGGGCGTGCCGAAGGGCGTGTTCAACATGGTGAACGGCAACGGCCCGGTGGTCGGTGCGCGGATGAGCAGCCACCCCGAGGTGGATATGGTCAGCTTCACGGGGTCCACGCGCGCGGGCACGGCTGTCGCGGCGGCGGCGGCGCCCACGGTGAAACGCGTGGCGCAGGAACTCGGCGGCAAATCGGCCAATATCATCCTGCCCGGCGCCGATCTGGCGGCGGCGGTCAGCGGTGGGGTCGAGGGCTGCTTTGGCAATACCGGACAAAGCTGCGACGCACCGACCCGGATGTTCGTGCCGCGCGTGCAGCATGACGCGGCGCTGGAGATCGCGGCGGGGGCGGCGGCGGCCGTTGTCGTCGGCGACCCGCGCGACAGTGCCACCACGATGGGGCCGCTGGTCAGCCGCATGCAATTCGACAAGGTGCAGGCGCTGATCGAAAAGGGCATCGCCGAAGGTGCCACGCTGGTCTGCGGCGGGCCGGGGCGGCCCGAGGGTGTCAATCGCGGCTGGTTTGCCCGGCCGACGATCTTTGGCAATGTCACCAATGACATGACCATCGCGCGCGAGGAGATCTTTGGCCCGGTGCTGGCCATTCTGCCCTATGATACGGTCGATGAGGCCGTCGCCATGGCCAATGACACGCCCTATGGCCTTGCCGCCTATGTGCAGGGGCCCGAGGCCGAGGCGCGCGCCGTTGGGCGGCGGCTGCGGGCAGGGCAGGTGAGCCTCAATTACCCCGACTGGGACACCTTCGCCCCCTTCGGCGGCTACAAGCAATCGGGCAATGGCCGCGAATATGCGGGCTGGGGCATCCATGACTTCTGCGAGGTCAAGGCGCTGGTCGGATATGGAGAGGCATGATGCGCTACGGTTATGTCGGACTGGGCAATCTGGGCGGGCATCTTGCGGCCAGCCTGATCGGCGCGGGCTTCGATGTGACGGTCTACGACCGTAACCCGGCGCTGTCAGAACGCCACCGCGCGATGGGCGCGCGGGTGGCTACCTCGGCGGCGGAACTGGCGGCAGAGGTGGATCACGTTTTCACCTGCCTGCCCTCGCCGCAGATCAGCGAGACCGTGCTGGCGCAGATCCTGCCGGTGATGAAGCCCGGCGCGCACTGGATCGAGAATTCCACGCTCGGCCGCGACGATGTGCTGCGGCTGGGCCAGCTGGCGGCGGACCAGGGCGTCGCCATGCTGGAGGCGCCGGTCACCGGCGGCGTGCATCTGGCAGCGCGCGGCCAGATCACGGTTCTGGTGGGGGGCGAGCCTGCGCTTTACGAGACGCACAAGCCCGCGCTCGATGCCATCGGCGGGCAGCATTTCCACATGGGGCCGCTGGGCAGCGCGGCGGTGATCAAGGTCATCACCAACATGCTGGCCTTCATCCATCTGGTCGCCGATGGCGAGGCGATGATGCTGGCCAAACGCGGCGGGCTGGACCTGAAAACCGCGTGGGAGGCGATCCAGGCCTCATCCGGCAACAGCTTCGTGCATGAAACCGAGGGCCAGCTGATCCTGAACGGCAGCTATGACATCGCCTTCACCATGGATCTGGCGCTGAAGGATCTGGGCTTTGCCATGGGCTTCGGCCGCGAATTTGGCGTGCCGCTGGATCTGGCCTCGCTGGTGAACCAGACCTTCCTGAAGGGCAAGGCCGCCTATGGCGGCAGCGCGCAATCGTCGCAGATCGTCAAGCTGCTGGAAGATCTGCTGGGCACCGACCTGCGCGCCGAAGGCTTCCCGGCTCGGCTGGAATAGGCATTTTCTGTCTGAAAATATCCTCGGGGGAGTCGCCGCAGGCGACGGGGGCAAACAGCCCCCGCTCTGCAGTTTCCGAGGGCACTACGGTCAGATCAGCGCGACCAGACGCGCCGCCTCGGCCCGCACATCGGCCAGCGGGCTGCGGTCCTCGCCGGGGTGGAAACGCGCGCGGGTGGCGGTGGCCATCGGTGCGGGCGTTTCGATCAGCACGCGCGGCCCGACCTTGGCGGCCTCGGCCTGCCAGGACCGCGCCAGCGCGATCTGCGCCGCCTTGGTGGCACCATAAGCGCCGTAATACATCTCGCCGCCATGCGGATCGTCAAGGAACAGCGCCGTTGCCCGGTCGGAGCCGCGCAGCAGCGGCTCCATCATCGGAATCAGAACGCCGGTCGCCCGCACATTGGTGGCGATGGATTTGTCCCAGTCCTTCACATCAAGGAAGTTCGCCGGGGCCAGCGGGGCCGCATGGATGGCGGTATGGACCCAGAGATCGGCATGGCCCCAGCGGTCATAGACCGCGCGGCACAGATGGGCCATGGCGTCGTCATTGGTGATGTCCATGGGGGCAAGGGTCAGCTCGCCCGCGCCGGGCTGGCGGGCGGCTTTCACCCGGTCATCCACCTCTTCCAGCCCGCCGGTGGTGCGGGCCACGGCGACGACATGCCAGCCCCGGCAGGCCAGTTCCTCGGCGATGGCGGCGCCGAGGCCGCGCGAGGCGCCGGTGACGATTGCGATGCGTTGGCTCATCGGGATGACCTCCAGCCGGGGGAATGCGTTTGCCCCCGGGGGTTTCACACCCCCGGACCCCCGTGGGATATTTGAGCCAAGATGAAAGGACAAGAGCGGCGGCTGCGACGCGGCCGCGCAGGTCTTATTCGGCGGCCTTCATCTCGAAGCCTTCGGCGATTTTGTCCGAAGGGGCTATGGGATACTCGCCCGAGAAGCAGGCGTCACAGAATTTCGGCGATTTCGGATCGCGGCCCGCGGCCTCGCCCGCCGCGCGATAAAGCCCGTCGAGCGAGATGAACTTCAGGCTGTCGACGCCGATCCAGTCGCGCATCTCGTCTTCCGTCATGGTGGCGGCAAGGAGCTTCGAACGCTCGGGCGTGTCGACACCGTAGAAGCACGGCCAGGCGGTCGGCGGCGAGGCGATGCGGAAATGCACCTCGGCGGCGCCTGCGTCGAGGATCATGTCCTTGATCTTGCGCGACGTGGTGCCGCGCACCACCGAATCGTCCACAAGGATCACCCGCTTGCCCCGGATCAGGGCGCGGTTCACGTTCAGCTTCAGCCGCACACCCATGTTGCGGATCGCGTCGGTCGGTTCGATGAAAGTGCGGCCCATATATTGGTTGCGGATGATCCCCATGGCGTAGGGGATGCCGGATTGCTGCGAATAGCCGATGGCGGCGGGGGTGCCGCTGTCCGGGACCGGGCAGACCAGATCGGCCTCGACCGGGGCTTCCTTGGCCAGCTCCACGCCGATCTGGCGGCGGGTTTCATAAACCGAGCGGCCTTGCAGGATCGAATCGGGGCGCGAGAAATACACCTGTTCGAAGATGCAGAAGCGCGAGGGGGCCTGATTGAAGGGGCGGGTGCTTTCGACCTTGTTGCCCTCGATCACCACCATCTCACCCGGCTCGATCTCGCGCACGAACTCGGCGCCGATGATGTCAAGCGCGCAGGTTTCGGACGAGAGGGCCCAGCCGCTGTCGCCGATCCGGCCCAGCACCAGCGGGCGCACGCCATGCGGGTCGCGCACCCCGATCAGCTTGGTCCGCGTCATGGCGACCACCGAGAAGGCGCCTTCCACCCGGCGCAGCGCATCCTTGATGCGTTCCGCGATGTTCTTCTGGATCGAGCGCGCCATCAGGTGAATGATGCATTCGCTGTCCGAGGAAGACTGGAAGATCGAGCCGCGCTCGATCAGTTCCTTGCGCAGCTGCGCGGCATTGGTCAGGTTGCCGTTGTGCGCGATGGCCGCGCCGCCCATGGAAAATTCGCCAAAGAAGGGCTGCACATCGCGGATCGCGGTCGCGCCTTTCGACCCGGCGGTGGAATAGCGCACATGGCCGATGCCTATGGCGCCGGGCAGGGTGGCCATGACATCTGCGCGGGTGAAGTTATCGCGCACATAGCCGAAGCGACGGGCCGAGTTGAAGCCCTGTTCCGGGTCATAGGTGACGATGCCACCGGCCTCCTGCCCGCGATGTTGCAGGGCATGCAGGCCGAGCGCCACGAAATTCGCGGCATCGCTGACGCCGGTCACACCGAAGACGCCGCATTCTTCCTTGAGCTTGTCGCCGTCCTCGACGGGGTCGAAAGGGGTGCCGGGGATGGCGCGCATGGTGGCTCTCCGAATCCGAGGGGGGCTTTCGCGCCCCATGTAATGCGAAGGGGCGTGAGTGTCACGCCCCTTACACATTCAGTTGTTCGTCGCCGGGGCCTCTGGCGCGGCGGGTTCCGCCGGTGCCGCACAGATACTCACCAGCCCTTCGTATTTGCTGACGATCCAGCCCGGCGCGTCCGAGGGGATCTGATCGTCGATATTGCCCTGGAACGAGGCAAAGACCTTGGCCGAGCGCGAGTTGTCGACCATGGGGATGGAATTGGAGGCCACCGCGCGGTCGTAGACGATGAAGGCGATGGCGACCAGCACGACACCCCGCACCACGCCGAACAGGAAGCCGAGGCCCTGGTCAAGGCCGCCCAGCATGGTCTGGTTCACCCAGCCCGACAGCAGCGGCGTGAAGATCGCGGCGACCACAAGGCCCACGGCGAAGACGGCAGCGAAGGCGGCGATGACCGAAAGTTCGCAGCTGTCCGCCAGCATCTGGCCGACGACCGGCAGTTCCTTGACCAGCGGTTGTGCCTCGGCGGCAAACAGATAGGCCAGCAGCGCCGCGCCGATCCAGCCAAGGATAGCCATGGCCTCGCGGATCAGGCCGCGCGAATAGGCGAGGATCGCCGACAGCACGATGACCCCGGCCACCACGCCGTCAATGATGGTGAAACCTTCCATTCCCGTCTCCCCTCGGGGCTTATCCCGCCCCGAACATTTCGCCGACAAGCGCCGTCAGATCGGCCATCTCGCGCAGGCGCATTCCCTCGGCCTGCCCGGATTTCGACCGGGCGGGCAGTGTCGCCTGTGAAAAACCAAGTTTCGCCGCTTCTTTCAACCTGTTTTCGGTCTGGCCCACCGGGCGCAGGGCACCTGACAGCGAGATTTCCCCGAAAAGCACCATGTCGGGCGGAATTGCCACATCCTCGCGCGCGCTCAGAAGCGCTGCGGCCACGGCCATATCGGCGGCGGGTTCTGTGACGCGCATGCCGCCCGCGACGTTGAGAAACACATCCAGCCCGGCGAAGGGGATGCCGCAGCGCGCCTCCAGCACCGCGAGGATCGTGGAAAGCCGCCCCGAATCAAGCCCGACCACCGTGCGGCGCGGCGTGCCGAGGTTGGAGGGCGCGACCAGTGCCTGAATTTCGGTCAGCACCGGGCGTGTGCCCTCGATCCCGGCGAAAACGGCGGAACCGGGGGTGGCGGCCTCGCGGTCTGACAGGAACAGGGCCGAGGGGTTCAGCACCTCGGTCAGCCCGTCGCCTGCCATTTCGAACACACCAATTTCATCGGCGGGACCAAAGCGGTTCTTCACCGCGCGCAGGATGCGGAACTGGTGGCCGCGCTCGCCCTCGAAGTAAAGCACGGTGTCGACCATGTGTTCCAGCACACGGGGACCGGCGATGGCGCCTTCCTTCGTCACATGGCCCACGATCACCACCGCCGTGCCGCGACGTTTGGCGAAGTTTACCAACTCATGCGCGGCGGCACGGACCTGGCTGACAGATCCGGGGGCGCTTTCGACATTATCGAGCCACATGGTCTGGATCGAATCGATGATCGCCAGCGCAGGGCGTTCGGTATCCAGCGTGGTCAGGATGTCGCGCAGGTTGGTTTCGGCTCCAAGGCCGACAGGCGCCTGTTGTAGGCCAAGGCGTTGCGCTCGCATCCGAACCTGCGCCGCCGCTTCCTCGCCCGAGATATACAGGCATTTCAGCCCCTTGCGGGCGAAACTGGCGGCGGCTTGCAGAAGCAGTGTCGATTTGCCGATGCCCGGATCGCCACCGACCAGAATGGCCGAGGCGGGGACAAGGCCACCGCCCAGCACGCGGTCCAGCTCGCCAATGCCGCTTTGGGCGCGGGGCGGCGGGGCTTCCTCGGTCGCCAGATCGGTCAGGGGGATGGTGCGGCCGCGCGCCGTGGGCTTTGGCCCGGCGGAGAGGGCCGCTTCCTCGGCGATGGAGTTCCACGCCCCGCAGGCGTCGCATTTGCCCGCCCATTTGGTATAGGCCGCCCCGCAGGCGGAACAGACGTAGCTGACCGTTGCCTTCGCCATCAGAACCACGCCTCGGCGGTCAGGGTCAGCGAGCGCTTGCGCGCCTCGAAATCCCAGGTGTCGGTGACGAGGATCAGCTCATCCGCCTGCGTGGCGGCCACGATCCCCTCCAGCCCCGCGCGCACCTGATCCGGCGTGCCGACGGCATGGCTGCTGAGCATGGCCGCCACATGCGCCTCTTCGCGCGGCGTCCAGTCCAGATCGCCGGGCGGCATCTGATAGCGGCGGTTGTTGCGGATCAGGCCCAGAAAGCCCTTCTGCATCGTGGTGAACAGATGCCGCGCCTCGGCCTCGGTTTCGGCGCAGACCACATTGGCGGCAACGATGGCATGCGGCGCCTTCAGCCGGTCCGAGGGCTTGAAATGCGCGCGGTAAAGATGCAGCGCCTCATGCAATGCCGCAGGGGCGAAATGCGAGGCGAAAGCATAGGGCAGGCCCAGTTCGGCGGCCAGCATGGCGCCGAAATGCGACGAGCCGAGGATGATGGCCTGCACTTCGGTCCCGGCGGCGGGCACGGCGGTGATGCCCAGGTTGTTTTCGGCGGCGAACCAGCCCATCAGCTCCACCACATCCTGCGGGAAATGATCGGCCCCGTGCGGGTCGCGGCGCAGCGCGCGGATTAGCGTCGCGCCATCGGTGCCCGGCGCGCGGCCAAGGCCAAGGTCGATCCGGCCGGGGAACAGCTGCGCCAGCGTGCCGAATTGTTCGGCCACCACATAGGGCGCGTGATTGGGCAGCATGACGCCCCCGGCACCGATGCGGATGCGCGAGGTTGCGGCGCCCACATGGGCGATAACCACGGGCGTCGCGGCCGAGGCGACGCCGACCATATTGTGGTGCTCTGCCACCCAGTAACGATCAAACCCGAGCGACTCGACATGCGCTGCGATTCCCGCCGCATTGCGCAATGCCTGTGCAGGCCCCTGATCCTCGCGCACACGGGTCAGATCAAGCAGCGACAGCGGGGGACGGGTCATTTCGGGCTCCGTAGAAACAGCGAGATCAGGATGAGGGCGGTGAACAGGTAAAGTCCCCATGCCACCTCGACAGTGGCAAGCCCTACGCCCTTCACGATCACGACATAAAGCGCGATCAGGAACACATCGGCCATGGCCAGCTTTCCCAGCACGGCCAGTGCCGGTTCGGCGCGCACGTCCAGCAGGCCGAAATCGCGAAGGGCCCGCCCGAGAACCTTCATCATGGGCGCGAAGACCGCGCAGAAAGTGACCACAAGTGCCAGAACCGCATCGCTTTTCCACAGCGATTGCAGGCCGGAAATGACCGAGATTTCCGAAAGGCCGAAGACCGGCAACAGGCCGGCCCGCAGAAGGGGCGCGAACCACGACACCGGAAACAGCAGGGCAAGGGCAAGGTTGAGGGCGCGCGACATGGCCGCGACCATGGGGGCAAATGCAACCCGCCGCAAGATGCGGTCAGTGCAGCCCGTCGCTCTTCGGCCCGTCGGTCTTGCCGTTGTGCAGCGCCAGCGGCACCACATTCGCCTCGCGCGGTTCGTCGAAATCATAGCCGAGAGAGGGCAGCACCTCGCGCAGATCGGCCTCCAGCCGGCGAATCTGGGTATGGTTGCGGCGTTCCTCGGCCTCCACATCGGTCAGCCAGCGCTTCAGCTCATCGCAGGTCATGCGCGCCAGCTTGATGCGTTCGGACAGCAGGTCGGCATCGGACTGCCGCGCCTTCAGGAATTCGCGGGCACGGTTCACCTTGTCGTCGGAATAGGCGCGGGCCAGATCGCGCGACTGGAAGGACATCTGCGCCGCCAGTTCCAGAAGTTCGGGTTCAACATGGCGCAGATCGGGGTGCTTGCGCAGCAGTTCCATCCGCTGTCGCATGGATTCGAACTCGTTCGACAGGCTGAACACGCCCGTCCGGTCGGCAGCATGGGCAAGGCTGTAGGCGCGCTTCACATCCTCCATCCCGATCTGGAAAGAGCGGTGGCTCTTCTCCAGCCGCAGCATCCGGGTATTGGCCGGGATGAAGAAGCAGATGCAGAGCATCAGTAGGGTCAGCGCCAGTTGCACCCACATGCCGGCATCGGGCAGGGGCACATCTCCCCATGCCAGTGTCATGCTCGGCCATGGCATCTGTCCAAGCGCCGCCAGCAGGCTTGAGAGGCAGAGGAAAGCGGTAACCGAGACGATGGCCCCGAAGGCGAGGGATTGCGCAACGCCCTGGGCCTGCCGGACCAGAGGACCGTGACTGTCGAACATGCGAAACCCCCGTTAACGAATTTGTTCCAGAATTCCGCTCAATGCCTCAAAGGCAACACATTTTCGCCATGATTGCGGAAAACGCCTGAAAAATCCAGTGGATCGCATGTATTGTTTCCATGCCGGAAACGTGCGCCGCAACCTGGGCGGGAAATTTGCCGGAGGAGTGCTGGCTCAGCGCAGCGATTCGATGGGGCCTTCGGCGCGACCATGGATGAACTGCTGGACGTAAGGGTCTGGCGTCGCATCCATTTCCGAAACCGGCCCGGTCCACCGCACCTTGCCGCCATGCAGCATCGCCACATTGTCGGCGATGGCCCGGACCGAAGACATATCGTGTGTGATCGTCATGGCGGTCGCACCCATCTCGGTCACGATCTCGCGGATCAGATCATTGATGACACCCGACATGATCGGGTCCAGCCCGGTGGTTGGCTCGTCGAAGAAGATGATCTCCGGCTCGGCTGCGATGGCGCGGGCAAGGCTGACACGCTTCTGCATGCCGCCCGAAAGCTCGGCGGGGTAGAGGTCGGCCACATGCGGACCAAGCCCGACGCGGCGCAGCTTTTCAATGGCGATCTCGCGCGCCTCGGTCTTGGAGCGTTTCAGCGTGCCGCGCAGCAGGCGGAAGGCGACGTTTTCCCAGATGCGCATGCTGTCGAACAGCGCGCCACCCTGAAACAGCATGCCAAAGCGCGCCAGAAAGGCATCGCGGTCGCCGCGCGTCACATCCTGCCCGTCCAGCGTAATCTGCCCCGCATCCGGCGTCACCAGCCCGAGAATGCATTTCAGCAGCACCGACTTGCCGGTGCCCGAGCCACCGATGATGACCATGGAGGTGCCGCTGGCAATGGTCAGATCCACGCCGCGCAACACCTTGTTGCTGCCGAAGGTCTTGTGGACGCCGGAAAGCTCGATCATGAGAAGAACAGCTCCGTCAGCAGGTAGTTTGCCGCGAAGATCAGCACCGAGGCAGACACCACGGCGGCCTTGGTCGCAGCCCCCACACCCTGTGCGCCACGACCCGAATGCATGCCGTGATAGCAGCCCATCAGCGCCACCAGAAACCCGAAGGCCGCGCCCTTGATCAGGCCCGAGGACACGTCCCAGACCTCAAGGAAATCCATGGTGTTCTTCAGATAGGCAGCCGAATTGAAATGCAGCCGGTTCACCCCGACCAGCCAGCCGCCCATGATGCCGATGGCATCGCCCACGCCCACCAGCACCGGCACCGCCAGCGTGGCCGCGACGACGCGGGGCACGGCAAGGTATTTCAGCGGGTTGGTGGACAGGGTGACCAGCGCGTCAATCTGTTCGGTCACCTTCATCGTGCCGATTTCCGCCGCGATGGAGGAGGCGACGCGCGCTGCCACCATCAGACCGCCCAGCACCGGCCCCAGCTCGCGCACCATGCCGATGGCCACGATGGCGGGCACCACCGCCTCGGCGCTGAAGCGCGCGCCCCCGGCATAGATCTGCAAGGCCAGCGCGCCGCCGGTGAAAAGGGCGGTCAGGCCGACCACGGGCAGGGAAAACCAGCCGATCTGCATCAGCGCATGAAAGAACTCGCGCGGATACCATGGCGGGCGGAAGATGTGGCTGACCACCTGCGCGGCAAAGATCGCCACCCGGCCCAGATGCGCCAGCAGGCCCAGCGTCACGCGCCCCAGCGCGGCAACCGGCGACAGAAGGCTCACACCTGCCCCCGCGTGGTGGTCGTTGCGTAGCGGCGGGTATAGCGGTGCCCGAGCGATGTCAGCACTTCATAGCCGATGGTCCCGGCGATATCGGCCAGATCGTCCACCCCCTGCATTGGCCCCAGCAGGTCCAGCGTGCGGGGGATGTCGCGCAGATGGCTGACATCGACGGTGATGAGGTCCATCGAAACACGGCCGACGATGGGGCAGGGCACCTCACCATCCCACAGCGTCGCGGCATTGGAGTAGCGCCGGGTCAGCCCGTCGGCATAGCCAGCGGCAACGGTGGCGATCAGCCGCGGCTCCTCGGCAGTATAGCCGCAGGAATAGCCCACGATCTCGCCCGCCGCGACTTCGCGGATCTGGATGACCGGCAGCGCCAGCGCCACCACAGGCTGCGCACTTTCCCACGGACGGCCGCCATACAGACCCACTCCGGGGCGGGTCAGTTCGAAATGGTAATCCGGCCCCAGCAGGATGCCGCCGGTCGCCGCAAGGCTGCGTGGCACGCCGATCCCGTCGGTCATGGCGTGAAATTCGGCCAGTTGCGCCTCGTTCAGCGGATGGCCCGGCTCGTCGGCGCAGGCCAGATGGCTCATCACCAGTTCCGGGCCCTGTTCCAGCACCAGCGCTGCCACCGCCTCCCATTCCGGGGCTTCCAGCCCCAGACGGTTCATCCCGGTATCGAGCTGCACCCCGAACGGATGGCCGGGCAGGCTTTCCAGATGCCGGGTGATCTGTTCCACCGAATTGAGCATCGGTGTCAGGTCCAGGTCATGCACCATCTCGGTGTCGCCCGCCATATGGCCGGACAGCACGCAAATTTGCGGTCCGGGGCCAAGTGCCTGCCGCACGGCGGCGCCTTCCTCGGCCACGGCCACGAAGAACCGCCGCGCCCCGGCCTCGGCCAGCGCACGCACAACGCGTTTGGCGCCAAGCCCATAGGCATCGGCTTTCACCACCGCAGCAGTCTGGGTGGTCGGGTCACTCATCCGGTCCAGCGCGCGCCAGTTGGCGGCGATGGCATCAAGGTCAATGGTCAGGGTCGCGGTAGCCATGAAGCGGTTTTGACAGGGCGGGCGGGAAGGTCAAGGGGAAATGGCGGCCGCCCGGCGCACCAGATCCGTTCCAGCGGATTTGCAAATTTCCCTGAGGAAATCTGCGGCCGCGCAAGGCGGCGGGCCTGAGCCTCAGAACCCCTCGTCGCCACGCGGCTCCCAGTGCTTCTCCAGATTGCCGAAGCGGGTAAAACGGCCCTCGAAACTCAGTTCCACCGTGCCGATCGGCCCGTGACGCTGCTTGCCGATGATGACCTCGGCCTTGCCATGACATTTCGACATCATTTCCTGCCAGGCGGCCATCTTCTCAAGCTCGTGATCTGCGGGCTTCTCGCGTTCACGATAATATTCCTCGCGGAACACGAACATCACCACATCGGCATCCTGTTCGATGGAGCCGGATTCGCGCAGGTCGCTCAATTGCGGGCGCTTGTCCTCGCGGCTTTCCACCTGACGCGAAAGCTGTGACAGGGCAATCACCGGGATGTTCAGCTCTTTCGCAATGGCCTTCAGACCTTGCGTGATCTCGCTGACCTCCTGCACCCGGTTCGCCTCGGAGCCTTTGGACGAGCCTTTCAGAAGCTGAAGGTAGTCGATCATCAGAACATCCAGCCCGTGTGTCCGCTTCAGGCGGCGGGCGCGGGCGGCTACCTGGCTGATCGGCAGGGCGGGTGTGTCGTCGATGTAAAGCGGGCAGGCTTCCAGCTCTTTCGCGGCGTCGACGAATTTGCGGAACTCGAATTCCTCCATGTCGCCCCGGCGGATCTTTTCCGACGGCACTTCCGAGGCTTCCGAGAGAATCCGCGCAGCCAACTGCTCGGCGCTCATCTCGAGGCTGAAGAAACCCACGACACCACCGTCGACCGCGCCTTCCTGGCCATCGGTCTTGCGGCCCCGGCGATAGGCTTTGGCCACGTTGAAGGCGATGTTGGTGGCAAGCGATGTTTTCCCCATCGAGGGGCGCCCGGCGAGGATGATCAGGTCGCTTTCATGCAGGCCGCCCAGCTTCTTGTCGAGGTCGATCAGGCCGGTGGAAATGCCCGCCAGACCGCCGCCGCGCTGATAGGCGGCATTGGCGCTGTTGACCGCCTCGGTCACCGCCTTCAGGAAGGACTGGAAGCCGCGTTCGGCCACACCCTGTTCGCCCAGCTTGTACAGCCGCTGTTCCGCTTCGGTGATCTGTTCGCGCGGTTCCGAGGACAGATCGACTTTGGCCGCCTTGGCGGAAATGTCGCGGCCCAGACCGATCAGTTCGCGCCGCACCGCAAGGTCATAGATCATCTGCGCATAGTCGCGTGCGGCAAAGGCGCTGATCGCGGCACCGGCAAGGCGCACGAGATAGGCGGGGCCACCCAACTCCTTCAGACCCGCGTCATCTTCCAGAAACGCCTTCAGCGTCACCGGCGAGGCCAGCGCATTCTTCTGGATGCGGGCGGCCGCGATTTCAAAGATGCGGGCATGGACCGGATCATAGAAATGTTCCGATTTCACCAGACTGGCGATGCGGTCATAGACATCGTTGTTGGTCAGGATCGCGCCCAGAAGCTGTTGTTCGGCTTCGATGTTGTGCGGAAGCGTGTCTTCGGTCTCGGCCGATTTGACTGCCGTGATCTCGTTCATGAACCCCGTGCCCCGGCCCTCTGGCCTGTCGTTTCTTCTGTGCGGCGCGTGCCCCGGTCCCCGCGCCCGGCCCCTGCGATAGCCTGTCGGAAGGCCGTGGGGCAAGGCGCATAAGTGGCGGGATAAGCCTGTGGACGGATTCGGCCCGCCGACGCCCCCTAGTGGGGCGCCAGCCTGATCCTACCACATGATGCGGTGCGAGGGGCGGAAAAACCGCAAGCCGCGCGATTCGGCGCCGGTTTTATCCCCGATCTGCCCACAGGCGGTGGTCCCGCCTCGGCGTGGTTCCGCCGATGCGGCTCAGCCCTTGCGCGCTTCCTGCCAGGCGCGCGGATCGTTGAGGAACTCCTCCACCCCGGCCAGCGTCTCGGCGTCGAAACTGCCCTGCGCACGCGCCTCGGCCAGCATGTCCCACCAGGTGCAGAGATAGCTCAGCCTTACGCCATGTTCGGCCAGCCGCTCCTCGGTTTCCCTGAAGATGCCGTAGTAGAAGATCACCGAGGTCCAGCCGCATGTCGCGCCGGTTTCGCGGATCGCATCGACGAAGGACAGTTTCGATCCGCCATCGGTGGTCAGATCCTCGACCAGCAGGACGCGCTGGCCCTCGGTCATCGCGCCCTCGATGCGGGCATTGCGGCCATAGCCCTTGGGCTTCTTCCGCACATAGGTCATCGGCAGCGCCAGACGTTCGGCCACCAGCGCGGCAAAGGGGATGCCAGCGGTTTCACCACCCGCCACATTGTCGAAAGCCTCGAACCCGGCGTCGCGCATCACGGTGACGGCCATGAAATCCATCAGCATCGACCGGATGCGCGGATAGGAGATCAGTTTGCGACAGTCGATATAGGTGGGCGAAGGCAGGCCGGAGGCCAGCGTGAAAGGCTCGCGTGCGTTGAAATGCACCGCGCCGATTTCCAGGAAGGCGCGGGCGGTGAGGCGGGCGATTTCTTCTTTCGGGGGGAAGGCGGCGGGGATCATGGCGGTCCTTTCGGCGGGAGGGCGGGGTGGCTGCGGCTTAGCCGAGCCTGCGCCGAAAGAAAAGACCGCCGGTCGGTCTGCGCGCCGTCAGGAAACAGGCGCCGAACCCGGCCCGGCGCCTGTCGGGCTTGCGTCAGGCGACACCCCAGAACAGCGGGAAGCCCGGATCGAAGACCGTGACCGGCCCTGCCTCGGTGATGATCTTCGAAGGATAGGCATGGGCGGTTTCGTGCTTCACCAGCCGGATCGTGCCCGGATTGACCGGCAGGCGGTAGAAGGCCGGGCCGTTCCGCGAGGTGAAAGCCTCCAGCCGGTCCAGCGCACCCTCTTCCTCGAACACATGGGCGAGGATCGACATGGTATTGGTCGCCGTAAAACATCCGGCGCAGCCACAGGCATGTTCCTTCAGCGCATCGACATGCGGCGCGCTGTCGGTGCCAAGGAAGAAGCAGCCCTCGCCACTGGTAGCTGCCGCGCGCAGCGCCAGCCGATGCTTTTCGCGCTTGGCCACCGGCAGGCAGTAGTAATGCGGCTTGATCCCGCCCACGAGGATGTGGTTGCGGTTGATGATCAGGTGATGGGTGGTGATGGTCGCGCCCAGATCAGGGCCGCCCGCGCGGGCATAGGCCACGCCTTCCTCGGTGGTGATATGTTCCATCACCACGCGCAGACCGGGTGTTGCACGGCGCAGCGGGTCCAGCACCGTGTCGATGAACACCGCCTCGCGGTCGAAGATGTCGACCTCTGCCGTCGTCACCTCGCCATGGACGCAAAGCGGCAGGCCGATCTCGGCCATGGTTTCCAGCACCGCGCGAACATTCTCAAAGTTGCGCACGCCGCCATGGCTGTTGGTGGTGGCCCCGGCGGGGTAGAGCTTCACCGCCTTCACCAGCCCGCTTGCCGCTGCCGCACGCACGTCGGCGGCCTCGGTGTCTTCCGTGAGGTAGAGCGTCATCAGCGGCTCGAACGCGGCTCCTTCGGGCAGCGCGGCGAGGATCCGGTCGCGGTAGGCGGCGGCCTGCGCGCCGGTTACCACCGGCGGTACAAGGTTCGGCATGATGATCGCGCGGCCGAAATGGCGGGCGGTTTCGGGCAGCACGCCTTGCAGCATCGCGCCATCGCGCAGGTGCAGGTGCCAGTCATCGGGGCGGCGGAGGGTGAGGCTCTGGGTCATGTCTTCGCGCTACCGCAAGCGGCGCCGATTTTCCAGTGGATTCGGGGCCGCCGCCGGGCCTAGAGTCGGGCAGCAGCGGATGAGGAGATTGCGATGCGTTACGAAGGGGGCTGCCAGTGCGGCGCGGTGCGGTATCATGTCGAGGCGAGCCTTGACCAGCCGGTGACCTGCAACTGCTCGCGGTGTCAGAAACTGGGCTCAGTGCTGGTCTTTGCCCCGGCGGCGAATTTCGTGCTGGAGCGGGGTGGTGACAATCTGGCCGAATACCAGTTCAACAAGCATGTCATCCATCACCTGTTCTGCAAGACCTGCGGCATCCAGAGCTTTTCGACCGGCAAGGGCCCGGACGGGGCGGAAATGGTGGCGGTGAACGTCAATTGCCTGGACGGGGTGGACCCGCGTGAACTGGCGGCGCGTGCCTATGCCTATGACGGAAAGGCCGTATGAGCATGAAACTTTCTGCTTTACTGGTGCTGCTGGCGGTGCCCGCCAGTGCGCAGGAAGTCGATTGTGCCAATCCGACCTTCCAGATGGAAATGACCTATTGCGCGGAACAGGACTGGAATCGCGCCGATGCCGAGTTGAATGCGGCCTATAAAGAGGCGCGCGCCCGGATGCAGGCGCTGGATGCCGGCCTGCCCGCAGATCAGCGCGGGGCGGCCGAATATCTGAAACAGGCGCAGCGCGCCTGGATCGAGTTTCGCGATGCCGCCTGCGCGGCCGAAGGCTATACGATGCACGGCGGCTCGGCGGAGCCAATGGTCATCTATTCCTGCCGCGCGCGACTGACCGAACAGCGCAGCGCCGATCTGCGGGCGCTGGCCGAAACGCTCTGAACCGCGCCGGGGCGGTCAGTCCGCCCCGTCCGCCAGCCGGGCCTCCAGCGTGGCGACATGCCGCCGGAATCGCGGGGCGTTCATCCGCTCTGCGACTGACCGGCAGATCGCCAGCGACCGCCGGGTCTGGCCACGGGTTTCGGTCTGGTGCAGCAGGGCCTTCAGATACGGCCCGTGTTCGCGGCGCTTGCGCCATTCGCGGGCGAACAGGGCCGGAGTCAGCCGCCCTTCACCCGCCGCGTCGATCAGGCCGGGCAGGATGCCCGTGGTGATCAGGCTGTCCTGCACCCGATCCCCAAGCCAGGGCGTGCGGAGCTTTTGCACGAAAGGCTTGGTGAACAGCGCCGCATGCATCGAATCCTCAAGGCTGTGCGGATCGTGGATGACGAAAACCTCGCCGGTGCCCTCGATCATGTCGGGGGCATAGCCATAGCGTGAGGTGAAATCGAGCCGCCGCTTCGCCAGGTCACGGCGGTCCCAGGGCGCGATGGACGGGTCCAGCGTGGCGCGCGGGTTGATCGTCAGCACGGTTGCGCCGGGGGCACAGACCGAGAAGGCGCAGGCCGCATAGCCGCCCATCCCGGCGCCATAGAACACCACGCGGTCGAAATCTTCGAAGAAGGCGTCGTCGACCAGCCGGTCGAAATAGCGCCAGACCGCCGGGTCGCGATACCAGGTGTCACCGTCGGCGATGACACAAAGATGCGACCAGCCGTTGCGCGCCACCGCCTGACAGCCCTCTGGCATCTGCTCGGGACGCGCGCGGATCGATTCGAGCGTCTCGAACGTGACCAGCAGCGTCGGCCCCTCATCGGCGAAGAAGGCGAAATGCCGGGTGCCCAGCGGTTCGAAATAGCCCTCTTCCTCGGTGATTTCCTCCAGACGCGCCATCCATTCGGCGTGACTGGTCGCGGCCGAAGCGTCGTAACGGGCACTGCGGTCTGTCGCGGTCACTGTCATAGCCATGGAGTCCAATCACAAGAATTCAGGTCATTCCACTTATTATGCCAATCTCGCGTGGCCAAAGCGGGCAGACAAGTGGGCAGCCAAGTGACATCTCGCCTCTAAGTGGAAACAGACCGTTTTTCAGATCCGCCCGCAACCTCCGGCGCCGCGCGGGCATGGCGCAGGATCTGCATGGCTTCCGCACGGCTCAGCACCCGGCTGGGCGGGGCCAGCAGCAACCGTCCGAACAGCGCCCGCCACGGCTCCTGTTCCATCAGTGTGATGAAACGACCGCGCCGCCAGTCGCGCGCCTGCGCATCAAGACCGGCCAGCACGGCATCACCCAGCAGTGTGTCACGCAGGTCCCGGCTGTCGAGGGCAAGGATCGACCGATCTTCGACCGCGCAGAAATTCCGTTCGATCCAGTAGCCCATATCAAACGGCTCTGCCGCGCGGTTGGCGCGGCCCCGGTCGCATTTCACCAGATAATCTGCCATGCTTCCAAGGGCATAGTGGTTCAGTTGCGCGAGGGTGTAATTGTCCTGTCCGAAGTCGGAAAAGACCCGCCCGGTGGCAAAAGCCGGGGGCAGCGGCCGTCCCGCGCCATCAAACCAGCGTGCCGACGCCAGCCGCTCGCGATCCGGCGCGCGCGGGCGATGCACCCCCATCTTGCGATAGGTTCCGTCGTTGCGAAACAGCGTCTTGAACATCGCGGCCCGCCAGGGCCAGTGCAGCACCGCAGGTGCCGCGTGGGTAAAGCTTTCCGTGACCCGGCCCTCCAGCGGTCCGATCACGCCGCAATTGCCGAACATCCGCCAGGTGAGCGGGATCGCAGTGGCCTCGGGCAGGGCCGCCAGCAGCGCAGACAGGGTGCGGTCACCCGTGTGGATGTTCACGAATTCATCGACATCGAGAAACATCACCCAATCCGCCTGCGCCTTCAGCGGGTGACGATCCGCCGCTTTCAGCGCCGCCCATTGCGGGCCTTCCTCCCAGGGGCCGGGATTGCGCACATGGGTCAGCCAGCCCAGCGCGTGCAGCCGGTCGAGCATCGCATCCGTGCCGTCCTCGCAATCATTGGAAAACACCAGAAAGTCGGTGAAGCCCACAGCCCGGTGATGGGCGAGCCATTCCAGAAGGAAGGCGCCCTCGTTCTTCACCGAGGTGACGGCCAGCGCGCGCATCAGGCGGCGTCAGCCTCGTCCTCGTCGCCGACATCGGCGTCGCCGTCATAGGCCTTGCCCTCGACCTCTGCCGCATCGCCGGCGGCCATGCGGGCGCGGTGGCCTTCGATCCGGCCGATCATCTGGCCGAAGTCGGGATCGGCGTGCAGTTCGGCGATCTTGTTTTCGTGCCAGCGGACGGCCCGGTTGTGCAGCGTGTTGAGCCGCTGGTCGGACAGCAGATCGGCCATCCACTTCTCCACCGCCTCGTCATAGCGGCGGATCAGGTCGCAGGCTTCCTCGTTGGTGTCATTGCGCACCCAATAGCCGAATTCCATCTTGTCATTGACGTGGTTCACCTTGCCGCGCGCCGATTTGACCAGAAAACTGTCCATCGAGCGCAACTGGTAATGGTTCACCTGCGCCCTGGAGTAATCGGCCTGCACATGCAGGATCGACTTGCCCTGCTCGACCGGGATGCCGCCCGGCACCTCACGGCGCAGTTCGCGGCCCAGATCGTGTTTCACCACCGGCGTGTGGACGCCCAGCCGCCGCATGTGCTGCACCACATCGCCCCGGAACAGGGTTTTCGGGAAAGCGTATTCGATGGCCTTCGGTCCGGTCGTCGCATTGGCCTGCGTGAATTGCGGGGTGATGCGGCCGGGCCTGAACTCTTTCTGCCCGCCGGTGCCAAAGGTCCGCCAGGGCACACAGATCGCCTCCACCTCGGGCGTCGCCGCTGCCACCAGATCGCGGGCAGAGCCGTCTCCGATACGCGAGGCCAGAAACTCGTCCGCGTCGCAGACATAGATCCAGTCCGCGGTCTTCACCGCATCATATTGCAGCGCCTGACGCAGGGCACGGCGCTGGATCGACTGGCCGGGCCGGTAGCGTGTGGGATGCCCCTGGCACAGGCCCATTTTCGACAGGCGCTTGATCATCTGCGCCGTCGTGTCCTCGCAATCGTTGTGACAGATCACCAGATTGTCGAACCCGAGCACCTTGTGATGCGCCACCCATTCCACGAGAAAAGCCCCTTCGTTCTTCATCGTGGTGATGAGCGTGTAGACATCGTTACCCATATACTCTCCTGTCAATGCTCGGCTTCGCCGTGGTGTTCCACGGTGAAGAAATAGTCGGCGGGCAGGTCGCGTTCGTGCAGGTCGGGCGGGATGACGCCCGGTCCGGCAGCAAAGACGGCCGATCCGAAATGATGCTGCAAGCGGCAGAGCCGCTCCATCCGCGGGCCGGTCAGTTCGGCGTAAAAGGCGCGGTAGTTTTCCGTCTGCATCAGGGCGGTGATCTTCTCGCGGTGGCAGGCGACGGAATGATCATGCGCGGCGCGGATCTCGGGGTCGGACAGCAGACGGTCATATTCGGCCCGCGCCGCCGGGATCATCCGCTGGATCGAGGTGTCGCGGTCGAGATTGTGGTTCATGCGGAACCAGTAGTTCAGCCCCTGATCGCGGTCGACATGGTTCACCCGGCCCCGGTCGCGCTTGACCAGAAAGCTTTCGGCGCTGCGCACGGCATAATGGTTCAGCTGCACCCAGTCATAGCCATAGGTGTCGGTGGTGGAGCGCCAGGCATTGCGGTAGGCCTCGTGCGGCATGGGCCGACCCGAGCCGTTCAGCCAGCGCACTTCGGACCACAGATCGGGTTTCAGCCCCTTGGGACGGTGGACGCCCAGCTTCTTGTAGATGTCGATATTGCGGAACAGGGTCTTGAAGCCCCAGGCCTGATGCGGTTTGCGGATCAGTTCGGGCGCGCAACGGTCGAACTGCTCGATCAGAAAGCGGTCTTCATAGCGATGCACCTCGGCATTGCCGAACAGCCGCCATGTGAGCGAGATCATGTTGGCTTCGCCCATGGCGTGATACAGCGCTTTCAGCGTGCCGTCACCGATCTTGATGTCGATGAATTCATCGACATCCATGCAGATGCCCCAGCCGCAATCCTGCATCACCGGCTCTTTCTCGGCGGCTTGCAGCGCGGCATGTTGCGGCTTCAGCTCGCCCCCCGGCACATAGGGGTTGATACGGTGCTGCACGATGCCCTTGGCGGTCAGCAGTTCCAGCATCGTATCGGTACCGTCGGTGCAATCATTGGTGTAGATCAGGAAATCATCCACCCCGATGGCACGGTGATAAGCCAGCCATTCCAGAATGAAGGGCCCCTCGTTCTTCATCGTGGTGACGATGGCGGTGCGCCCCCCTTCGACGGCACGGGCCGGGGCGGGGCGGGCTTTCGACACCGGCGCACGCACGGGAACATGACCCAGCGGGCCTTCGGCCAGCGCCAGCAAAGCCTCATCCTCTATCAGCGAGGTCTTGGGGGCCAGCGCACCAGACGGCGCGCCCGGCACGCGGATGGCCATGGCCCGCCAGAAATGCGCGATGCCGCCTTCTTCCGGCTTGGCATAGCTGACGCGCACCATGCGCCAGCTGTTCTCCAGCCCGGCCTGTGCCGGGGCCACACCCCAGCGGGCGAGACCGCGCCGCTGATCGAACTGACGGCAGATGTGATCGCCAAAGCGCGCCTCGCGGTTCGCGCGCACCCGCCACGGGTAGATACGGTGCCCGATCAGCAGGATCACCCCGTTCTTCGACCGGGTACAAAGCTCGAACGCGGTTGGCGTGCCGGGGGGCGGAGGGGCAAGGATGTCGGTCACATCCAGGGTCAGCACCGCCCGCGCCTCCGCCAGAAACCGCCATTTGACGGCCTCGTAGAGGATGCCCTCGCCCAGCGGGCTGCGCCAGGGGTCCGGCGCGGGCTGTTCCATCCGGTCCTTGCCCGGCGCATCGGGGGTGAGGAACAAATGGTTTTCCGGCCCCAGATCGGGCTTGCCCAGCGGCACCGGGCAGTCAAGCAGCACCACTGTCACCGGCACGTCCTCCAGCGCGGCACGCAATTGCGTGGCGAACCCCTCGGGGTCGGCGTCGGGCAGCCGGTTGACGATCAGCGCGGCTTGCAGCCCGTGATGGCGGTGATGATAGATCAGCCCCTCGGCCAGTTGCGCGGCGCTTTCCTCCAGCCGGAAACCGAAGATCGTGTTCAGGTCGCGGAACAGGTCATGCTCCGCCGGGGAAGGGGACAGGGCAAGCCGGTCGCCTCCGGTCAGCGCCAGATCGGCGCCGCCCGCCGGATCGCGCCGGGCTGCGATCAGCGCCGATCCCGACAGCGCCCGGATTTCCAGCGGCAGCGCGCAGCCTTCCGCCCCGTCAGGCAGGACGCGCGCGGTATCGGTGCCATGGCCCAGAAAGACGCGGAAATGATCGCCCAGATCGACGGCATCCAGCACCAGCGGCAACCCCTCCAGCCCTGTCGCATGCGCGGCCAGTTGCCGGCGCAGCACCACCGCGCCGGGCCCCTTGGCCCGCCTGCGGCGCAGCGGCCGCGGTTCTGTCTGGTCTTTCGGCATAAGCCGCCTGTCCTTCGCCTCGCGTCGTCGTGTCGCGACTTCAGGTTAGGCTAGCATAATGGCCACAGTCGGGCAAAGCTGCGGCAGGGGAATTTTATGGGTTCTATTGGCAAATCAGCGGAACTTGGTCACACTGTTGACGAAAAAACTACAATAATCCCCGAAGTGTCGGGGCGGGCAGCAAGAAAATCGCGGTTTGATCCTGCAGACGGGCCGGATTTTGTGACGAAGGGTAAGGGCATGGCACGAGTGCGCGAGGTCGGAACGCTGTGGATCGGGGGCAGCCTGAGCTGGATGGAGCAGCTTTGCCTGAAATCCTTCGTCGATCAGGGCCAGAAGATCACGCTCTTCTCTTATGACGACATCCCGAATGTGCCCGAAGGCGTGATCCGCCGCGACGGGCGCGAGATCATTGATACCGACAATTTCATCAAATACGAAGGCAAGGACAGCTATGCGCTGTTCGCCGACCTGTTCCGCCTGCATATGATGAAGAAATGTCCGGGCATGATCTGGGTCGATACTGATGTCTATTGCTGGCGTCCGCTCGACTATGACAGCGATTATGTCTTCGGGCTGGAGCTGCGCGAGGTCAGCCAGGGCAGCCCGCGCATCAACAATGCCGTGCTGGGTCTGCCCGCCGACAGCGCGATGCTGGACGAGATGCTGGACTTCACCTCGGATCAGTATGCGATCCCCGAATTCCTGAAACCCCGTGTCAAGGCGGAATACCGGGCGCTGGCCGCCGCAGGCACGCCGCTGCATGTCAGCCAGCAGAAATGGGGGGTCTGGGGCCCAACCATGGTGTCCTATTTCGCCCGCAAGCTGGGGCTGACCGATCTGGCCCAGCCTGTTGACGCCTTCTATCCGGTGACCTTTCCCGAACGGCTGGACGTGATCCGCGCCGCGCGCCGCGTGCATCCGAAGATCACCGAAAATACCACCGGCATGCATCTCTGGGCCTCGAACAAGCGCGAACTTTCGCTGCGCCACAATGGCGTGCCCAGCAAGGGCAGTTTCATTTATGAACTGATGGAAAAGCACGGGCTGCGGGCCGAGGACGCGCCGCTGCGCGCGCGCGGCTGGCGGCTGCTGGATGGCGAACTGGTCGAGAGTGTCGATCTTGAGACGGTGGAGACTTTCACCGATATCGGTGGCCGCTCGCGCCCGCTGGCCTATGAGATCTGGAAGCGCTGGGGCGCTGCCGTGCAGATCGTCGATGTCGATGCGCATGGCCAGTTCCCCGACCAGCCAAGCCGGGCCATCGCGGAATACCGCGACTATCTGATCGGGCTGGGCATGCCGGAAGACCGCGTGACCATCGCCTGCACGCTGGAAGACGTGCAGCCCGCGGATGTCATTGCCCATCTTCCGGGCTTTGAAAAAGACGGCAAGCTGAAGGATTTCCTGCCGGTGTTCGGGCGCGTGCTGAAACCCGGTTCCCGCATGTTCACCGATATTCGCGGCGGCTCCGGCGGCTTTGGCGTGCTGCGCCCCATGGGCACCAACGAGGTGCTGTCAGAGCGTGAAAGCGACGGGGTGAAGGTGGCGCGGGTGCTGTTCCGCGCAGGTGATGCGCTTCAGCTCGCAACCGCTGTCCCGGCGCCCGAACCGGGCTGGTCCGAAATCGCCCGCGATCTGGCGGGCAAGGATGGCTTTTTCCGCGAAAGCGACAGCCACTCTTTCCTCTATATCCCGCGCGGCAGCGATACGCTGGTGGTGACCTTCGACAATCTCGACATCGCGATGGAAAAGCGCGAGGACCGGCGGCCCTGGGGCTTTTCCTTCATCGAGAAACAGGGCTGGTCGATGCTGGGCGTCATGGCGAACGGCTGGACCTGGTATCGTGACCCATGGGTCTGGGATCAGTTCGACGATCTCGCCACCTCGGATTTCTTCGACCGGTTCAGGCGCGTGGTGTTCTATGGCGCCTCGATGGGCGGCTATGCCGCCTGTGCCTTCGTCGCGGCCTGTCCGGGCGCCGATGTGGTGGCGATCAGCCCGCAATCGACGCTGGACCGTTCCATCGTGCCCTGGGAAACCCGCTACAAGGCGGCGTGGGACCGCGATTTCAGCGGCCATTACGGCGATGCGGCAGAGGTATCGAAGGCGGCGGGTAAGGTATTCATCCTCTATGACCCTTACGAGCCGCTGGATTCCGGTCATGTCGACCGCTTTACCCATGACAATGTGCTGAAACTGCGCGCGCCGCTCCTCGGGCACCGGCTGGGGTCCAGCCTGCAACAGATGGGCGTGCTGTCGCCGATCACTCTTGGCGCGCTGAATGGCACGCTGACCGAACTGGAGTTCTACCGGCTGATCCGCGCCCGCAAGGCCTCGACCCGCTATCAGAAAGAGCTGTTCAAGCGGGTGGTCGGCAAGGGGCGCAAGGATCTTGCGCGCAAGCTTGGCCGTTATGTGCTGACGCGGGGTGACAACCGCTATATCCGAAAGGAACTGGCGTTGCTTTAACGCCGCGCCATCCAGCGGGCGATCAGCGGTGCTGCGGTGATCACAAGGAAGATCCGGGTCAGGTGATGGGCCACCACGAAGGCCACATCTGCCCCGGTCATCAGCGCGATCACCGCCATTTCCGCCTGTCCGCCGGGCAGGAAGCTCAGCGCCACTTCCAGCGCCGGACGGCCGGACAGCAGTGCCGCCGCCTCGATGAAGCCCAGTGACAGGATGGCCAGCAACAGCGCATAGCCAAGGCCCGCCGTCACGTCATGACGCAATTCGCGCGGGGTGATGCCCGCGTATTTCGACCCGACCGCGATGCCGATGAAGAACTGCGCGGCCCAGATCATCTCGGCCGGCGGGCGGCCCTGGATGACGCCCGCAAGGCTCAGGCAGGCTGTCAGGATCAGGGGCCCAAGGATCGAGGCACCGAACATCCCGATGCGCTCGGCGATCTTCCAGCCCGCGATGCCGGAAAAGACCATCAGCGCAATCTGCGACAGCGGCACTTCCGACGCGGGCCGCCCCGGTGCCTGCGACAGATCCACATCATACAGCAGCGCCAGCAGGAAGGGTGTGGCGGTCACGATCACCAGAACCCGTGTCGCATGGATCAGCGACATGCTGCGCACATTGCCGCCGGCCTCCTCGCCGAAGATCAGCATATCCTGCAAGCCACCGGGCATGGCGGAATAGAAGGCGGTCGGATGGTCATAGCCCATGACCCGCCGGAAGAACGGATAGCCCACCAGCCCGATCAGCCCGACGAACAGTGGCACCAGCGCCAGCGTCGCCCCCATGCGTGGCAGATCATGCAGCAGGGCGGGCGTCACGGTCGATCCGATGGCAACCCCCAGCCAGGTGCGCAGGGCCGTGCCCAGTACCCCCATCCCCTGCAACGGCGCCCCGGCCAGCGCCGCCAGCAGGCAGCCAAGCATCGGTCCCAGCAGCAATGGCAGCGGCAGGGACAGCAGAACAAAGGCCGCCGCCCCAAGGGCCGCAGCAGCAAGGGTGACAAGTCGGGGACGGGTGATCATCGCGCGCATGATGATCCCCGCTTACGCCCCCTGTCCAAAGGTCGCAAGACCCGCCTTCACCCTTGACCCTCTGCCGCCACGCCGCCAGCATGGCGCAAAAGAGGGGGGAGCCTGTGAGCGGAATTCCGACGTCGATCGACGGGGTGGAGCAGATGCTCGCCGCCCAGGGCTATGTGGCGGCGCGCGCGCTGTCGACGGTGACCTTCCTGTCGCTGAAACTGGGGCGCCCGCTGTTTCTGGAAGGCGAGGCCGGGGTGGGCAAGACCGAAATCGCCAAGGTCATCGCCAGGGCGCTGGACCGTCGGCTGATCCGGCTGCAATGCTACGAGGGGCTGGATGCCGCCTCGGCCGTGGCCGAATGGAACTTCGCCGCCCAGATGGTCGCCATCCGCACCGCAGAGGCGGCGGGGGGCGCCGACCGCGACGCGCTGAAATCCGAACTTTTCACCGAAGACTATCTGATCGAACGGCCGCTGCTGGCGGCCATGCGCCCGCAGCCCGGCGGCGCCCCCGTGCTGCTGATCGACGAGCTTGACCGCACCGACGAACCCTTCGAGGCCTATCTGCTGGAGGCGCTGTCGGATTTTCAGGTCACGATCCCCGAGCTCGGCACCATCCGGGCGCCCGAACCGCCCATCGTCATCCTCACTTCCAACCGCACGCGCGAGGTGCATGACGCGCTGAAACGCCGCTGCCTTTATCATTGGGTCGATTACCCGACGGCGGATCGTGAAATGCAGATCCTCGCCGCGCGCTGCCCCGAGGCGCAGGAAACGCTCAGCCGCGAAATCGTGGCCTTCGTGCAGCGACTGCGCACCGAAGACCTGTTCAAGAAACCCGGCGTTGCCGAAACGATCGACTGGGCGAAATGCCTGCTGGCGCTGGATGTGATCAGCCTGACCCCCGAGGTCATCGCCGACACGCTGGGCGCCATCCTGAAATATCAGGACGACATCCAGAAAATCCAGGGCTCCGAAGCCAAGCGCCTGCTCGATGAAATCCGCAAGGAAACGGTGCCCGCATGACGGCCCGCTCATTTCCCGCTTTCATCTTGGCAAAAATATCCCGGGGGTCCGGGGGCAGCGCCCCCGGCGCATCGCATGGCCAGCTACGCTGAACTCACCCTGCCGGAAGACGGCAAGATCAGCCGCAACATCCTGTGGTTCGCCCGCGCCCTGCGCAAGGCCGGGCTGCCCATCGGCTCGGGCCGGGTGATCGACGCGATCCGCGCGGTCGAGGCCGTGGGTTTCACCGAACGGCGCGATTTCTACTGGACGCTGCATGCCTGTTTCGTCAACCGCCCCGAACATCGTGCGGTCTTCGATCAGGTGTTCCGGCTCTACTGGCGCGACCCGCGTTACATGGAACAGATGATGTCCCTCATGCTGCCCGCCATTCGCGGCGTGCAGGAGGAGAGGCTGGCACAGGCTGCCGAGAAACGTGCGGCCGAGGCGCTGCTGGACGGTGCCAACCGCGATCTGCCCGAGGCGGAAAGCCCTCAGGGCGAGGAACAGGTGGAAATTGACGCCTCCGCCACCATGGCGCGCGAAGAACGGCTGAAGACTCTGGACTTCGAACAGATGTCGGTGGCCGAGATTGCCGAGGCAAAGCGCATGCTTGCCCGCCTCAGCCTGCCGGTGCAGCCCTTGCCCTCGCGTCGTCAGACTGCGGCCCCGCTGGGGCAGGCCATCGACCCGCGCGCCACATTGCGGCTGGCGATGCGCCGGGGCGGCGAGATCACGCGGCTGGCCCGCCGCGACCCGGCGCTGCGCTGGCCCAATCTGGTGGTGCTGTGCGACATTTCCGGCTCCATGTCGCAATATAGCCGGATGGTGCTGCATTTTCTGCATGCGGTGGCCAATCGCAAGGGTCAGGGCTGGGCGCGGGTGCATGGCTTCACCTTCGGCACGCGGCTGACCAATATTACCCGGCATCTGGCGACCCGCGATGTCGATGCGGCGCTGGCTGCGGCAGGGCGCGAGGCGCAGGACTGGTCAGGGGGCACCCGCATCGGTGCCTGTCTCCATACCTTCAACCGCGACTGGTCGCGCCGGGTTCTGGGGCAGGGGGCGGTGGTGCTTCTGATCACCGACGGGCTGGATCGCGACGACAGCGGCCAGCTTGCGCGCGAAACGCAGCGGCTGCATCTGTCCGCGCGGCGGCTGATCTGGCTCAACCCCCTGCTGCGCTGGGAGGGCTTCGCCCCGCGCGCCACCGGCATTCGCGCGATGCTGCCCCATGTCGATGCCTTCCGCGCCGGGCATTCCATTGCCTCGCTGGAGGCGCTGGCCGCCGCCATATCGGACAGGGCCGATACCGGCGAGAAGGCGCGGCTGATGCGCGCGCTGGCGCGCTGAGATGGCGGTGATCGTCCCCGAGCTTTCGGTCACCGACTGGCGTGCTTCCCGCGCCTTCTATACCGGGTTGCTGGGCTTCTCGGTCCTTTACGAGCGGCCTGAAGAGGGTTTTTGCTACCTCGGGCGCGAGGGGGCGGAGCTCATGCTTGACCAGATCGGGCTGGGCCGTGATTTCGACCCCGGTCTTGGTGAAGCCCCGCGCCCGCTGGGCCGTGGCGTCAACCTGCAAGTCGAGGTCAGCGCCATCGCCCCCTTGCTGCATGCGCTGGCAGGGGCGGGCCACCCGCTGATCCTGCCGCCCGAAGACCGCTGGTATCGCCGGGATGACGAGGAACTCGGCAACCGGCAATTCGTTGTGGCCGACCCCGACGGCTATCTGTTGCGGTTTCACGAAGATCTGGGTGTCCGCAAGCGGTGCTGACGGATCAGGGGGCTGTCTGCCCCCTCGCCCCTGCGGGGCTCACCCCCGAGGATATTTTTTACCAAGATGAAGGTGCGGGGTTTCATCTTGGTCCAAATATCCTCCGGGGGTGAATTGCCGAAGGCAAGAGGGGGCGGAAAGCCCCCTGCGCCGATTTATTCGGGACGCCGCGCGGTGAGGGTCGCGGTAACCTCGACGGCGAAGCCGACGGTGGCCTCGTCGCTATAGCTCGCCCCCATGCCAAAGGCGCGGCGGTCGAGCGTGGTGGCGCCGGTCATCGTGGCGGTATTGTCCGCTGTGGTCAGCGTGAAGGGCAGGGTGACCGGCACGGTGGCGCCGCGCAGGGTCAGGGTGCCTTTCGCCTCATAGCCTGTATCGGCGGGCAGAATATCGGCGTCGAAGGTCGCGGTCGGGTGGGTTGCGGTATCGAAGAACTCCGGCCCTTTCGCCTGATCGGTGACCGAACCGAGCGTCAGCTTGGTCAGGTCTATGGCGACTGTGACATGTCCGTTCACGCCATTGACCGGGGTTTCGTCGAAGGTGATCGTGGCATGCCAGTCCGGCAACTGGCCGCTGACCTCTGCTCCCATCTGGCGCACCGTGAAGCCAAGGCTCCCGCTTTGGACCTGCCAGTTCCCTGCGGTTGCAGCGGGGGTGGTAGCGATGGCGGCGCGCGCCGGTTCATCGCCGCCGGTGGCGAAGATCAGGGCAAGCGTGCCGACGGCCGCATAGACCAGCCCGGCGGCGAATGCGGGCGCGCGCGGGGCGCTTCCCTTGCCTGCCGACGTGCCCCGCAACATCCGGGACAGGGTATGGTCGCGGTCGATCAGCGCGTGTTTCAGCGCGCCTGCAACATGCAGCAGCACCGAACCGATCAGCAGCTTGGAGAACAGCCCGTGCAGCGCCCCCGCCGCCTCGGCCACGCCCTGCGATTTCGGCACGAAGGGCAGGCCCTGGCCGAAGGGCCAGAAGATCGGGGCGAAGCCGTCCAGCGCCGCGTGATGCACCCAGCCGCTGAGCGGCATGGCGATCATGGCGACGTAAAGCGACCAGTGGATCAGGGTGGCGATCCATGTTTCCAGCCGCCGCTCGGGGTGCAGCGGTGCCGGATGCGGCTGGGTCAGTGCCCAGAGGATGCGGGCCAGCGCGGTGAAGAACGCAGCCACGCCCAGCGTCTTGTGCAGCGAATAGACCAGCGCCTTGGCTGCGACGGCGGCAGAGGTGTCGGCGGGCATGTCCTCGGCGTAAAGGCCAAGGCCGATGGCGGTCAGGATCAGCGCGGCGGTCAGCCAGTGCAGCAGGCGGGCGGCGCTGCCATAGCTTTGCGGGGTGTTGCGGGTGCTCATGCTCTCTCCGGTCTTTCGGTTTTTTGTGGTCTAGCACGCATGCTGCAGTGCGGAAATGCGAGGGCGGGCACAGGCTCTGTGCATCCGCGAAGGGTTGCGCGGCTGTGCGCAGCAGCGATTGCATGGCCCGCCCGCACGCGGTAAGCCGGTAAAAACGCTTGGAGGAACCATGTCCCGCGCATTCGTATTCCCCGGTCAGGGGGCGCAGACCATCGGAATGGGCCGTGCCTTGGCCGAAGCTTACCCCGCCGCGAAAGCCGTCTTTGACGAGGTGGACGAGGCTTTGGGCGAAAAGCTGTCCACGCTGATCTGGGAAGGCGATATCGCCGAACTGACGCTGACGCAGAACGCCCAGCCCGCGCTAATGGCAACGTCGATCGCCGCCCTGCGCGCGCTGGAAACCGAAGGCATCGGGATCGAGACGGCGGATTTCGTGGCGGGCCACAGCCTTGGCGAATATTCGGCGCTCTGCGCGGCGAAATCGCTGGCGCTGTCGGATACCGCGCGGCTGCTGCGCATCCGGGGGCAGGCGATGCAGGAGGCGGTGCCGGTGGGCGTGGGCGCGATGGCCGCGCTGCTGGGTCTTGATTTCGAGGCGGCGACCGAGGTTGCGGCGGAGGCCGCGCAGGGCGAGATCTGTCAGGCCGCCAATGACAATGATCCGGCGCAGGTGGTGGTTTCGGGCCACAAGGCGGCGGTGGAACGCGCGCTGGAGATCGCCAAGGCCAGGGGTGCCAGGCGGGCGCTGATGCTGCCGGTCAGCGCGCCTTTTCACTGCGCGCTGATGCAGCCCGCTGCACATGTGATGGCCGAGGCGCTGGCAGCCGTAGTGGTAGACAATCCGGTGGTGCCGGTGGTGGTGAACGTCCGCGCCGAGGCGGTAATGGAGGCCGACCGCATCCGCGACCTGCTGGTGGCGCAGGTGACGGGCTCTGTCCGCTGGCGCGAAAGCGTGCTGTGGATGGAAGCTGCGGGGGTGACCGAATACTGGGAAATCGGCGCGGGCAAGGCGCTGTCGGGCATGATCAAGCGCATCGTCAAGGGCGCGGAAACCCGTGCCGTGGGTGCGCCCGAGGATGTGCTGGCGGCGAAGGGCTGAGCCGGGACCAAAATTCTTGAACAAGAATTTTGGGCGCTGACCGGCGCGGTTTTCGTGGGGCGGGGGCTGTGGACGGGGGCTGTCTGCCCCCGCGGCCTTCGGCCTTCCCCCGAAGATATTTGGCCCAGGGTAAAAGCCGGGCCGGGAAAAGGATGGAAACAATGTTCGATCTGGGTGGCAAGAATGCGCTGGTGACCGGGGCTTCCGGGGGCATCGGCGGCGAGATTGCCCGCGCACTGCATGCGGCGGGGGCGACTGTCACGCTGTCGGGGACGCGCCTCGCGCCGCTGGAGGCGCTGGCGGCGGAACTGGGGGAGCGGGTCTTTGTCGAGACCTGTGATCTTTCGGATGCGGCCAGTGTCGAGGCGCTGCCGAAGGCCGCTGCCGCGAAGATGGGCTCTGTCGATGTGCTGGTGAACAATGCCGGGATTACCCGTGACAATCTGTTCATGCGGATGTCGGATGACGAATGGCAGTCGGTGCTGGATGTGAACCTGACCTCGACCTTCCGGCTGTGCCGGGGTGTACTGCGCGGCATGATGAAGGCGCGCTGGGGGCGGATCGTGAATATCAGTTCGGTCGTTGGCGCCACCGGCAATCCGGGGCAGGGCAATTATGCCGCTTCCAAGGCCGGGATGGTCGGCATGTCCAAATCGCTGGCGGCCGAAGTGGCGAGCCGGGGAATCACCGTCAATTGTGTGGCGCCGGGTTTCATCACCACCGCGATGACCGAAAAGCTGAATGATGAGCAGAAGGCGCGCATCCTGACGCAGGTTCCCGCCGGGCGCATGGGCGAAGCGGGCGAGATTGCCGCTGCCGTGCTTTATCTGGCGAGCCCGGAAGCGGGTTACGTCACCGGAACCACCTTGCATGTCAACGGCGGCATGGCGATGATCTGACGCGGGGCGCGGCGGCACGGGCGCGCGGGAAAGCGTTTGCCAAGTGCCGGTGCGCTTGCTATAGCCGCGAACGGAACCACCAGCGCCGGAAGGCTCTGGTGCCCTGCCTGACGCGGGGAAAACAGCCAAGGGCCTGGCCCGCGGCAGGGACACCAGACCGGGGGCCACCCCGCAACGATGAGGAAGTGACATGAGCGATATCGCCGATCGCGTGAAGAAGATCGTCGTCGAGCATCTCGGCGTCGAAGAGGACAAGGTGACCGAGAACGCCTCGTTCATCGACGATCTGGGCGCGGACAGCCTCGACACCGTCGAGCTGGTCATGGCCTTCGAAGAGGCCTTCGGCATCGAGATTCCGGATGACGCCGCCGAAACGATTCAGACTTTCGGCGATGCCGTGAAGTTCATCTCTGGCGCTGTCTGAGGCAGGCGTTGCCAGAGGCCATGGCCTCGGTTTTTCGAAAGGGCTCCCTTCGGGGGCCCTTTTGCATTTGGTCGGGCGGTGTAGCGAAAGGGTTGCCTCTGGCTCGCCGTGTTCGCCGTCGCACAAGATCAGCAACCCGGCTGCCGGCACAGGTTCCGGCAGGATCTTGCCGCGCAAGGCGGCAGCGGGCAGCAGCGAAGTTCGTGAGGAGATGCACAGGATCGCCGAGAAGCGCCGTCGCTTCAGCTACCGGCGCGTGGGTTGCACGCTGGGGCGCTAGGGCATGATCATGAACGAAAAGAAGCTCCACCGCATCTATCGGGAAGAGGGCCTGTCTGTGCGCCGCCGTCGTGGTCGCAAGCGGGCGCGAGGCAGCCGAACGCCAATGCCGGTCCTGCTGCGGCCAGACCCGCGCTGGTCGTGGCGCTGTTGTCACCGTCGAGGATCGAAGCACTCGCAGATCGTGTTCGCGGTTCGATGCCAATCGAACGAGAAGGAAGCCTGCATCAGCTCGTGAACACGCCGGCTGCTCGCACAGTGCTCGATCTCTTGATCACCGCCTGGAAGCAGACGGAAATATCAGGCGATGTGCTGGCCGGGATCTTGGTCGGTGCAGCCTTCGCCCACCAACAAGCGCAGCGCGAAAACCGTGTCGAGCTCGTTTGGACGGGCCCGACGACACCATTCGTCGCCACTCGCCGCACGGAGCAGGTACTCTTGGATCTCATCGGTCACGCGCAAAGCGACCTCTTTCTCGTCAGCTTCGTTGCATACGACGTCTCCTCGGTGGTCGATGCATTGAATGCTGCATGCAGTCGCGGCATCGACATCCGAATTCTGTTGGAAACCTCTACGAGCCACGGCGGGAGTCTGTCCGTCGATCCTATTGCTATGATGCGGCGCTGTGTTCCCTCGGCAGCGCTGTATGTCTGGACCGACCGGCCGGCACCCTTCGCCGAAGGACGGGTTCACGCGAAAGTGGCCGTTGCCGACGGCAGTTCGGCCTTTTTGATCAGCGCCAAACCTCGTCCACCACGCGCACCCAGACGGATGATCCGTTCGGCGGTGCGGCGATGAACAAGGTCAGCACGCCGCCCGTCGCTATGGCGAAACTCATCCCCATGTCGGTCAGGGGCGGCGTCCCGGTGCCGTCGTTTGCGACCAGTTGCCAACGGGTGTATGTCCCGCGCTGGAAGCCGATGCCAATGCAGTTAATGGCTGCGGCGAGCGTCAGGGTGGTGGCCAGCGCGGCCGTCGATCCGTACAGGCCGAAGAAGCCCATTACGGTTGCCTGTAATGTCGTCATCGAAATCCGCGTGACGAAGGTCCAGCCGCCGAGGCCCACCGCATTGCCGCGCCAGCAGGCCCAGCCTGCGGAGCGCTGGTCGGCCACCGAGTCCACCACTGCGGCCGACGTCAGACGCCAGCGCCGCATTGAGGCCGCCAGATTCGTAGCGGCGAGCGTCGTGTGTGAGACTGTGCCGACCGAGGTGATCGGCATGCCTTCGGTGGTGATGCCGGTGGTTTCCGGACTCCGGATGCTGGGCCGGACTCCAAGCGGGGTCTAGCGGCTACCGCGGTGTCCGGTCGGAAGGCCCGCGTTCATTGGTGTTTGTACGGGGCTCGGGTGTATGCCCGGATCATGCGCGACTTGGTTCCTTCGATCGGGCTCGAGCCCAGTGCCCATGGTACGCATTCGATGCGGCGAACGAAGGTTGCGCAGATCTACAAGAAGACCGGAAATCTGCGCGCCGTGCAGCTGCTCTTGGGCCACACAAAGATGGACAGCACGGTACGGTATCTGGGTGTCGATCTGGAGGATGCGCTGACGCTATCGGAGGGGATTGATCTTTGACCTTTGCCTGGCCGGCGTCTGCCGGCCAGGCATGTCGCGCAGGGCGACATTGCACTTGACTTTCGCCGAAATGTCGCCTAAAGCTACATCATGAAGCAGATCAGCTACACCAAAGCCGCGATCAAGGCCTTGCGGCGGATGCCCTCGAATACCGCTGCGCTGATCCGCGCCAAGATCGAAGCCTATGCGCAGGACCCAAGCGCGCAGGCCAATAACGTGAAGCCCTTGAAAGGCCGTGAGGGTATCCGGCTGAGGGTAGGGGATTGGCGGGTGATCATGGATGATCAGGGCAATGTTCTGGCCGTTCTCGATATCGGGCCGCGGGGCGGCGTCTACGACTGAAAGGGTTTGACATGAACGAGATGGTGACGATCCCGCGCGAAGAATATGACCGCCTGCGGGCCGCTGCGGAGGATCTGGCCGACCTGCAAAGCTATGACCGCGCCAGGGCGCGTCTCGCGGCGGGAGAGGACGAATTGATTCCGGCAGAGTATGCGAACCGCCTTCTGAATGGCGAAAGCGCCCTGCGCGTCTACCGTGATCTGCGCGGCCTGACCCAAGCGGCGCTGGCCGAAAAATCGGGCGTGAAGCGGGTCACCGTGGCCGAGATCGAGACCGGCCGAAAGCAGGGCTCGGTCGCAACATTGCGCGCCTTGGCCGATGCGCTTGGCGTGAGTCTGGATGATCTGACAGAGTAACGTCGGCCATAGCTGCCACTCTGCTGACCGAGATGTTGCAATGCGCCACTCACCAAAGCCGCCTTTCGAGATGTGCTGCAGCAAAACATGAGACCGACATTGTTTTGATTTGAACAAACTCGACATTCGGGGTGAGCTGATCTGCTTTCAAATACGGAACTGCAACGAGGTATGCGTGGCACGTGCGGTGCATCAGGCCATCTGCTGATCGTCCACTGGAGCCCTTGACGAAGATGCCATTTCGTCGAGAAGGCACTGATATTCTTGGCTCAACTCAGACATCTTCCCTGTTGGTCCCAGCGAAGATGAACAATGCCGATTCTGAGGTCTGGCTGGCGGATGTGTTGACATGCGCGCGAATGCAGTCTCCTGACGCGCTAACAGACTCTGACCTTGGAATAGACAGCCACCAAGGTGCTGCAAAGCCGCAAGACGGGACCCTGCTTGATGGCTCCATTGATCGGCATGTGCCAGTCCGGACACCGCAATGGCAGCGCTGGATCAGTGGGCCTGCGGCATACCTTCCCCCGATTGCAAAAGGCCAGCCATCGCCAGTCTCGGCGCGTCGAGATAGAACATCACCTTGACGTGAAACGTCCCCGGCACGACGCGCGCCTGTCGTCGGCATGCCGGGAGCGCCCAGTCCTTAACACTCAGAAAAGGCCGCTGACTTCGGCGGTCTGCTTGCGCTTGTCATAGGCGCAGACCACGACGCGGTCGGCCGTTGCGCCCTGTTCTGGCCCGACCATGACGGCAAATGCGTAGGATTCCGAACCGTAGGGATCAACGTTGATGGTGTTCACCGTGATCATCCCGCCAACGGCGTTCAGGCACCTGCGCCGCCCGCTGGACGAAAGCCCGATGCGCAAAATCTGCCCGCACTGTGGATCTGCTTTCCGGGCGCTACGGGCAACACAGGTGCATTGTTGTCGGGACTGCAAGAACGCGGCCGCCCGCGAGGCTGCAATGAAGCCCTGCGAGTGCTGTGGCACCGTGTTCCGGCACCGAAGCCACCGCGACAAGTATTGCAGTCTCTCTTGCGCTGGTCGCGCGGCCTATGCGGCTGGCAAGCTACCTGTCGGACGATATCGCAGACCCCGGCGCCTGACTGCACGCCGGTTCGATGCGCTGTGGAGGTGAAACTATGCCGCGCTTGGAGGGCCAGAGGTCAAGAAGTGGCATTCATCAATATGGGTCTTATTGACCACGATCTTGATCTTCTGCCCGCCATAGATCAGCGTCGCGCCGCTATCATTCATGCCGATGCTGAACGCCTGATCACTTTCAAGCCGCCCATCTCCACTGACAAATCCACCTGAACTATGAAAGCTGAGGTGGACATCAACTTCGTAGCTTTCACCGTTTGAGAATGACACGGTGCCTCTGCCGGAATAGTTATTCGGCTTCATCTATTCTCCCTTTTCCTTCCGCATAGCCACGCCCGGCCCGTTGCCGTTCTCGGGCAGGAACACCACCCCGGCAGCTTCCAGCGCCGTGCGGATGGCCGCGACAGTTGCTTCCTTCAGATCCTCGCCGCGTTCCAGCCGGGCCACTGTGTCGGGCGATACTCCAGCGGCTTTTGCCAGATCGCGGACGCCCAGACCTGTGGCGGCACGGGCCATTCGGCATTGTGTGGAGTTCATTCGTAACCCTGTTATGATTTCTGTTGACGCATCGGGTGGCGTTGCCATATCGTAACCTTGTTCCGATTTTAGATCAATGGAGAACGCAATGACCACCATCAACCCCGCTTCGGGGAACGATACCGGCGTGCCTGGCGGTGCGCTTGAACGCCTCGCGCTGTTCTCGGAATGGACCCGCACCACGCCGCCCGAGCGCATCACCGAGGGCAAGGGCGAGGATGTGACCTTTTCCCGCGACCTGCTGACCTATGCCCGCCGCTACGGTCTGAACCTTGACTGGTTCTGGCTTGGCAGTGAGCGCGGCCTTGTCATGTCCTACCACCACGCGGCCCTGAAAGGGGGTGTGCAATGAACGTCTTTCAGGAAACCAGTGCGCGCCGCGCCATTGCCCAGCAGTTTGCCAAGCAGGCGGCACAGATCCAGCACCGCGCCGTCATGCTGAACGGCATGATCGAAGCCGCCGACGTGCTGTTTGACGATTTGGAGCGCCCGCCGTCGCGCACCTCTAACAGCCTGACCTGCCTTCTGGCTTACCTGTGCGACGAAAGCCACAGCCTCGCCGCTGCCATCGAGGCGCTGGAGGATGCTTTGAACGGGAAGGGAGATGCAGCATGATTACGCCGCGCACACGCGAAGAAATCTGGGCCGAACGCATCAGCCTTGAACACAAGCTGTCACAGGCCGAAGGTCTGGTTCTGGCGCTGCAAACCGTTCTCTTTGACTTCGCTGGCGAACGTCTCGACAACACGGCGGCAAGTCAGAAGAGGCAGGCCATCATTGCAATAGGCGATGCGCTTGAAGCCCTGCTGGTGCAGGACTGGCCCGACCCCAGAGCGGCATCGGCGCAGGGCTGACCCTGCCGCTTGATTCCGCTATCTTCCGTTTCAATCCGGCCCCAAATGGGGGAAGGAATGGTGGAAAAAGACAGCGTGATGTGCCGAATTTCTCTTTTATTTCATGCGCTTAGTGGGTGAAAATTGGCGGAACAGGTGGGATTCGAACCCACGGGGCCATCTCTGGCCCGACCGATTTCAAGTCGGTTGCCTTAGACCACTCGGCCACTGTTCCGGGTGTTTTCCTAGCGGGTTGTGGTGGGTTTGCCAAGGGTGATTGGCGGGGTGTTGCAGGTGTAGCGCGACAAAAATAAGTGGCCAAAACGACAAAATTAAGGGGCCAGCAGCTGAAGGTAGAGCTATGCTCCAAGTGCATATCTCGACACTCAATTCGCCCCCTTTCTCAGGTTATGCGCGGCGTTGAAGATGGCCTATCGACGGTCTCTCGATATGCTGCCCGGACTCTGCAGCTGCAGTGTGGATTTCTGCCATTCGATGAAGGTGAACCAATTGTAACCTCTCAAGTCCGCGCTTTACATAAAATCTGCCGGGGTCGTTGCGGGAAGTCACTCAAACCGCTGTTCCCATTCCTCGTCTTCTTGTCTCTCACGCGCCCGTTCACTTTCGATTTCCTTTGTCAGTCGATCTGATACTGTCCGAGCAGCTCGGGCTATCTCTTCCCGCTTGTGCTGGGTCAGTTCTGCGATGGCATCTGCTCTCGGCTGCATGACATCTGCACGACTCCCGGACCACGAAGACGGGCTAACACGATCCGCATAGGCGTGAAGGACGACCTCAGGCTCAGGCGCTGCTTCAAGAAACTCAACAGCGACCGTACTCATGGATGTGCCGCCCCTGTTCCCATCAAATTTCTCCCAAAGTTCGATGCCAGAAGAAACCAGTCCCCAGATAGCAGGAGGATCTCGCTGCTGGCACCACGCAATTAGGTTGGCCACACTGATCTTAGCGAGTGGGCTGCGCCGTATTCCTCCTTTTTTAATAAAATAGATGCGTCGGTGATGCTGATCATCCGTCCCCTGAAAGACACGATTTAAGAAGGCTTCCGGCATAAGCCCCGCTGTCGTCTCAATGGCTTCCTCGAATGAATGAATGAAGCCGTATTTCTCGTCTATGTGAGAGAAAATAGCATCCACCCACTCAGTCTTTTCAGCGTCATTGCCATCGAAACTAAGTGCGGACTTTATTACACATTCCATACTGTAGTCTTTGCTGCCCCCGGGATCTTCGTGATCCCCCAACAGTAATTTAGCCGCCGCTTTCAAACCAAGTTTTCTTAATTCTGGTCCCAAAGCATCTTCCAAGGGATCTTTCCCGTGCAATTTCATACTCAAGGCTTCGAGCAGCGTGTCGCTGCCGTTTGCCTTGGTTAGTAGTTTTCTCGCAAGCTCCAACAATCGTTCGGACGGTAGGTGTGCATAGTTGTCCTGCCAGAGGATAGGTCCGAACATCCGAGGTTGTGTGCCTTCTTCGTCAAGCAGCGCCGCACATCTATTTAGATCGGCCTCCGTGAAGTCATCACGTGGATGCAGGCCCACCAGAACATTCTGCAGCTTCGAATGTTCCGCACATTCATCTAGTCCCACATTTCCCAAGTAAGGCGCTGATTTCGCTGTCCTGACCATTATATTTCCTATATAAAACATGGTGTTGAAGGCTGCGAGGGGCGCGTTTCA
>NZ_QBKP01000016.1 GCF_003054195.1 Gemmobacter caeni | reverse complement strand
ACACCGCGCTCGGCATACCCGTCACGGAAGCTGTGGGATAAGTCCGTCCGGGGAAAGGGGAACCTCGGCCATAACCCGATTTGTGCAACAGAGCCGGTTGACGACACTGGTGAGTTTGCTGCTCAACAGGTCAACGGTCGAAATGGGCGAAGGCGTGTCAAACTCCCAATACACCTCGGCCTCGCTCAAGCTGTATGCACCTCCGACATCGCCCTGAACTTGGTGGCGTTGGGCCGCAACTGCGAAAGGCAAGGCAATCGCTTCCTCGATTTCGGTCACAAGTCCGACCAGATGCGCGGATGCAGGCTGCGACATTGCATAGTCATATCTAAGATCAGGGCCGATCAGGACATTCGTCGCATCGACAAGTGGGTATTCGTCCTGCCATGTCGGTGAATGCCGATCTATCAGAAGAGTGTAGGAGCCGCGACCGATGGCGGGCTTGTCAATTCTGCGCATAAGTCGCTGGGCAAGTATCGCGCGCGTCACGCTCAGCTTGGCAGACAGACTGAACTGGACGCGGCTCGGATGCGCAGCGGAACCGACAAGCTTGCCGGTAAACACCGGCACGAGTCCCGTGCGGCTGTGACGACCGGATGCCACATCGACCAGTAGCCGTCTCGGCGGGCTCCAATGTCGGAAAATATTGAGGCCATCCCCGCCATGACGAAAGACAGCGTTGCCAATCATGTCATTCAAGGCGGTTGGCGCGTTTTCGCCCGTAAGGATAAAATCGAGAAAGCGTAAGTCGATTTTATCAAGAGACGCACGAGATTCAGAGAAATCCGGTGCGACTGTCAAACGTGGCAAGAAATCCTCGCGTGACATGTCATTCTACTCTTGTGCATGTAGGTTTGGGAATCTGTGATACAGGTCCATAAGGTTTATAGAGTCTATGCCGCAATTCCTCGGAATCGGGTCGCAACGCGATAGACTGATGTTGAATGCCACGCTTTTCCACCAAATGACCCTAACTTAGACCGGTTCAGATTTTCTGCAATAGCACGATAACTCAGGCCGTCATTATCGTGCATCGCTAATATCCTCGGCCCCACCTCTCTGGCAAAGTCGTCTGCCGTTGCCTTGTGCTGTGCGGCGAGGAGAACCCCGTTTTCGCCCAGTGCTACGCCACGGGCCTTCGCTGCTGCAAGTGCTGCTTTGGTGCGTTCGCTGATGCGCCGTGCTTCCTCTTCGGCCATGGCGGCATAGACATGCAGCATGAACCGGTCTGCGTTCGGCATGTCGATGGCGGTAAACTTGACGCCGCTTTCCAGCAGGCCGGATATGAAGTGAACGTTTCTGGCAAGCCGATCCAGTTTGGCGATTAGAAGGATAGCGCCGCCGTCGCGGCAAGCCTTGATGGCCGCCGCAAGTTCGGGCCGGTTTGCGCGCTTGCCGCTTTCGACCTCGGTAAATTCGGCAATAAGTTCGGAGCCGGTGGAGCCAAGAAATGCCACTGTCGCCGCGCGCTGGGCTTCAAGGCCAAGACCGCTTTGCCCTTGGCGATGGGTAGAGACACGATAATAGGAGATATAGCGCAGGGTCATTCTTAGCTTCCTTCACAAGTAAATGCTCGTTTGCTTGTGAACATCTGGTGTTCTTGATCTTTCCTGTAAAGATTGGCGTATCAATTAATATCTAATGCTCCATTAGGATCCTTTCCCGTGCCACAGTTCTCCGAATAACCGGCTATAAGGAACACGTGATAGGTATACGTGCCGCGATGCAAGTATTTGTGTGCTATTTCATGCTGTTGCTTGCAGATTCTTGACGCGGAATCCCCTTATATTTACCATGTACCTGTAGTGTGCCACGGGGGCATACTGCTATGTCTGACAAATCATTTTCCAGATATGTTGGAATTTTTCCTGTCAGTTGTGAGGGGGCGGCTTCTAGCTTTCATCTTCGTGAAATTTTAACACGGCTGAGGCGAATTTTCTTCCCATGGTCGAAAATGGGTTGCGCCGAGGCGTTCTTGTTTTCTTCCGCTACCTCGATAACCCCAAGCACTGCCGCTTGCGTCCAGCGAGATAAGCCTCCAATTTTAATAGGTTTCGGAAATGTTCCAGATGAAACCCAGCGCCATATTGTTGATTTTGCACAATGGAATATCTCGCACAGATCATCAATCGTGTATAAATATTGGCTGCTTTCCATCTTAATTTCTCCCATGTTGAGCGATGCGGACATTGTAGATCTGATTCGCTCTCTCCGGAAGGCGCGTGTTTTGAGCCGTTTTTCGCAAAATTGCGTTATCGGTAGCCCTATTGACAATCTGTTCGATGAAAAATCCGATGATCGTCAACTTTGCCGTCGTTTGATTCGGCGAAGCTTAGTTTCGGCCCTCTGCACGGCTTCAAGAAGTGCATATTCTGCCCAGCGTTGCATCAACTTCCGGCGGCGATCAAAAAGATCGGAACGTGCATACGCCCTTTCAGTCTGATTTCCGGTTGTGTGATGCAACGCGGCCTCGGCCACATCGCGGTCAACCTGTGCCGATTCGCTGCACCAGTCCCGAAACGTGCTTCGGAAACCGTGTGTTGTGAAGCCGCTGCGCCCCATGCGTTCATAGAGGGCCTTGAACACCATGTCCGATTGTGGGCGGCCCTTTCCGTCCTTGTCGCGTGACGGGCTTGGGAAAAGATAGTCTGGGTCGAGACCTCTCTGGCCTTCGATCAGCCTTATAACCGGCGCTGCCAGCGGAACCCGATGCGGGACGCCGCGCTTCATCCGGTTTCCGGGAACTGTCCAGACCTTCTCTTTGAGGTTGAACTCCTCCCAGCGCGCGCCTCGGGCCTCGCCGGAACGCGATGCGGTTAATATGATGAACTCCAGACACCGTGCAGAAACACCCTCGCGTTTCCGTAGGTCTGCCATGAATGCGGGCAGGTCCGCCCATTCCATGGCCTCCATGTGGTTGTCCGTAGCCTTCACGATGGGCAACGCCCGCGTGATCCCGTTGACCGGGTTTTCGTTGTGATAGTGTCCGGCGGTCTTAGCCCAGTCGAAGATTATCGCAAGTCGTTGCTTCAGCCGCTTCGCCGTCTCGTGCTTCGCCGTCCAGATAGGTTGCAGGGCAGCCAGTATGTCGGCGGTGCCGATGGTCTCGATGGGGCGGGTGCCGAGACTCGGATACACATGGTTCTCGATGGTGGACAGCCAAGTCTCGGTGTGCTTCCTGTTTTTCCATGTGTTCACATGGGCAGCGTGAACCCGCTGTGTGGCCTGCGCGAACGTTATGGTTTCGCGGCTACGTTTGGTGATCGGGTCGCCGCCTGCACGGGCAATCTTGCGAAGGCGCTGGGCCTCGTCTCGTGCTTCCGCAAGGGATACATCCCGGACCGAGCCGAGGCCGATTTCCCGGCGTTTGCCATAGACGGTCGTTCGGAGAATCCACGACTTGGCCCCGCCGGTTCCAACGCAAAGGTAGAGGCCTCGACAGGCATCGTCCGCATACATGCCGGGGTCGTGGCGCGACTTTACCGTGGTGGCGGTCAGCTTGACCATCAGATTTGTTCCCGCCGTTTTTCCCACCGATTAATCTAGGATTGAACGAAATCCCATGCAACGGCTTCGGTCTGATTATCACATAGGTATTTGATATTAATGGATCTGTATGTATCCGTCTGGAGCGGTAGAGAGCGGGATTCGCCAGACCTCTGCTCCACCAGACCTTCCCCTGAAAGATAATCTGTA
Organism: Gemmobacter caeni; assembly: GCF_003054195.1. GTDB lineage: Bacteria > Pseudomonadota > Alphaproteobacteria > Rhodobacterales > Rhodobacteraceae > Gemmobacter > Gemmobacter caeni. Next base: position 108,017 of record NZ_QBKP01000016.1, on the reverse strand, counting down.
CCGGCGCAGCCATCTGTGCATCTGCGCGCAGTCAGGTCATGCTGCAGTGCGGCTTGAAAGTGCTGTTAGCGCACATACATCCGCTGCTCAACGATATGGAGTCCGCGAGATGACCGCGACAGAGCCGCTTTTCCGTCCTTTCCGCCTGAAGGGGCTTGAGCTCAGGAACCGCATCGTCATGGCGCCGATGACGCGTGACATGGCCCCCGAAGGTGTGCCCGGCGGGGCCAATGCCGAATACTATCGCCGCCGGGCGGCGGGGGGCGTGGGGCTGATCCTCAGCGAGGGTACGGTGATCGACCGTCCGGCCTCGCGCAATCTGCCGAACATTCCGTTCTTCCACGGGGACAAGGCGCTGCAAGGCTGGCGCGGCGTCGCCGAAGCGGTGCATGGCGCGGGCGCGAAGATCGGGCCGCAGATCTGGCATACCGGCTCGACCAAGGGCGGGGCGTGGAAGCCCGAGGCCGAGGTCGAGAGCCCTTCGGGCCTGCTGGCGCCCGACAAGCCGCGCGGCCGCGCGATGACCGAGGAAGATATTGCCGATACCATCGCGGCTTTTGCCCGTGCGGCGGCGGATGCCAAGCGGATCGGCATGGATCTGGTCGAGGTGCATGGTGCGCATGGCTATCTGATTGACCAGTTCTTCTGGCAGGGCACCAACCTGCGCGACGACCGCTGGGGCGGCGCAACCCTGCCGGAACGCAGCCGCTTCGCTGTGGAGGTGCTGAAGGCTGTCCGTGCCGCCGTCGGTCCCGATTTCCCGGTGCTGCTGCGCGTCAGCCAGTGGAAACAGCAGGATTACGGCGTGAAACTCGCCGCCTCTCCGCAGGAAATGGAAGCCTGGCTTGGCCCGCTGGTCGAGGCCGGGGCGGACGTTCTGCATTGCTCGCAGCGCCGGTTCTGGGACGCAGAATTCCCGGAAATCGACGGGGACACCGGGCTGAATTTCGCAGGCTGGGCCAAGAAGCTGACGGGCGCGCCGACGATCAGCGTGGGGTCGGTGGGGCTTGGCGGGGCCGAATTCCTTGCCGCCTTCCGGGGCGAAGGCGCCGGGGCCGCGCCGCTGGGTCAGCTGATGGATCGCATGGCGCGCGACGAGTTCGACCTGATCGCCGTGGGCCGCGCGCTGATTTCCGACCCCGACTGGGTGCGTCATGTGGAGGCGGGTGACACCGCCGCGCTGCGCGGCTTCGACGCCCGCGATCTGGCTGAACTGGTCTGATCTGCCTGTCCGGAAAGCCACGGGGGCAGCTTCCCGTGGCTTTCCGCCCCACATTTGTGGAAAAAGGTTCACATCGCGGTATCAGGTGCCTATAGCGGAAGGGCGGGACACCCCCGTGAGCCAGACGAAAGACGCCCATGCGCACCATTACGACGACCGAGGAGCTTGCCGAATTCTGTGCGGCAGCCAAGGCACACCCTTATGTGACCATCGACACTGAGTTCCTGCGCGAACGCACCTACTGGTCGAAACTCTGCCTGATCCAGATGGCCCTGCCGGGCGCCGATGGCGAAGCGGTGCTGGTTGACCCGATTGAGGGTGAGGGCATGTCGCTGGAGCCGCTGTATGACCTGTTCCGCCATGAGGCGACGGTCAAGGTGTTCCACGCCGCACGGCAGGATCTGGAAATCTTCTTCGTCGAGGGCGGGGTCTTCCCCGTGCCGCTGTTCGACACCCAGGTCGCCGCCATGGTCTGCGGCTATGGCGAACAGGTGGGCTACGAGACGCTGGTGAAGAAGATCGCCAAGGCGAGTCTCGACAAGACATCGCGCTTCACCGACTGGTCGCGCCGCCCGCTGAGCGCGGCGCAGAAGGAATATGCGCTGGCCGATGTGACGCATCTGCGTGTGGTGTATGAAAGCCTCGCGCGGCAGATCGCCAAATCGGCGCGTGAACGCTGGGTTGCGGAAGAGCTGGGCATGCTCACCGACCCCGAAACCTACACGATCCGCCCGGCCGAAGCCTGGCAGCGGGTCAAGACTCGCACCACCTCGGGGCGGTTCCTGGCGCTGGTGAAGGCGCTGGCCGAGTTCCGCGAAAGTTATGCGCAAACGAACAATGTGCCGCGTTCACGGGTGATGAAGGACGATGCGCTGCTGGAACTGGCCTCGACCCGGCCGCAGACGCATGAGGAGCTGGGCCGCTCGCGCCTTCTGCTGCGCGAGGGGCGGCGGGGCGACATCGCCGACGGAATCATCGCGGCGGTGAAAGCCGGGCTGGAGATGAAGCCCGAGGATATGCCGAAGCCTGATCTTGCGCGCGAACAGTTGCAGGTCAATCCGGCGCTGGCAGATCTGCTGCGTGTGCTGCTGAAAGCGAAGTCGGAAAGCCTTGGCGTCGCGGCCAAGCTGATCGCCTCTGCCGCCGATCTGGATGCCATCGCCGCGGGCGAACGCGACCTGCCCGCGCTGAAGGGCTGGCGGATGGAAGCCTTCGGCGAGGATGCGCTGCGGCTTTGCAAGGGCGAAATTGCCCTGACCGCACGCGGCAACGAGGTCCGGGTGGTGCGGCTGGGGTGACGCCCGTGCGTATTCTCGTCATGGGCGTTTCCGGATGCGGCAAAAGCCGCTTCGGGGCGGCGCTGGCCACGGCGACGGGTCTGGTGTTCCGCGATGCGGATGACCTGCACCCTGAGGCGAATATTGCGAAAATGGCGCGGGGCGAGCCGCTGTCGGATGACGACCGCTGGCCATGGCTTGAGGCCTGTGGCGTGGCATTGGAACCGGGTGGTGTTCTGGCCTGTTCGGCCCTGCGCCGGGCCTATCGGAACCGGCTGCGGGATTTTGCTCCTGACCTGCGGGTGATCCATCTGGCGGCGTCGGAGGCCGAGATTTCCGGGCATCTGCAAGCGCGGCAGGGACATTTCATGCCGCCTGCGCTGCTGGCAAGCCAGTACGCCACGCTGGAGCCGCCGGGTGCGGAGGAAGGGGCACTGGCGCTGCGGGCGTTCCGTCCCGTCGGGCAGATGGTGGCCGAGGCGCGGAACTGGCTGAAGCTCTGAACGGGGGCGCTTCGCCGGGGGCATCGAGCCCCCGTCAAAGCGGCTGCCGCGGTGCGGATGTCAGCGGCGGCTGGTCATGCCGTTGGTCGCGGCCTGCACGGTGATCGACGTGATCTCCTGCAATTGCCGGGTCGTCAGGAACACCGCGGCCGTGATCTGGCGCGAGCGTGGGGTCGAGACGCCGGCCTGCGTCTTGGGGGCAGACATGCGGAAGTCATAGATGCGGGCACCGTTCTGGTCGTCGCCGCGCTTCACCAGCTCTGCATCCCACCAGCCTTGCGTCGGGGGCAGGGCTGTGGCGCGGATGATCGCACCGCCGGGAGCGGGTTCGACCTTCAGGTCGATGATCTGCTGGGCCAGCGGGCGCGGGTCTTCCGGCTTCTGCGTCACCGGATCGACCGCCACCGTTTCGCTGCGCTGGAACCAGTTGAACGGGTTGAGGCGCGACTCGCGCACCGCCCCGCAGGCGGAAACGAACATCACCAGCGCCAGCGCGGCAAGCAGCGGTTTTCTCATCCCATCCCCTTTCGCGCCCGTCTGGCGCCTGATCCGGCCTGACCCTTGGCTAACCCAAGCGCGGGCTTTTGAAAAGCACTCCTCTGGACCTTTCGCGCGCTTCGGCCTAGCTGTGGCCCGATACGGTAAGGAGCACACCATGGCCACCCCCGCCTTTGAAGAGATCGTGGAAACCTTCGAATTCCTTGACGACTGGGAGGACCGCTATCGCCATGTGATCGAACTGGGCAAGGCTTTCCCTGATCTGGACGCGGCCTTTCAGGTGCCTGCCTTCAAGGTGGATGGTTGCGCCAGCCAGGTCTGGCTGCGCCCGATGGTCGAAGGGAAGGGCCCTTCGGCGCGGTTCGATTTTCAGGGCACGTCGGATGCGATGATCGTGCGCGGGCTGATCGCGGTGCTGCACGCGCTTTATGCCGGGCTGACTGCGGCGGAGGTCGGCCAAGTTGATGCGCCTGCCGAACTGGCGCGGCTGGGCCTGAACGAGCATCTGTCGTCGCAGCGGTCGAATGGTGTGCGGGCGATGGTCGAGCGTATCCGCAAGACCGCCGCCACCGCCTGAGGCTCAGCCGATATCCAGCGCCAGCGCGTGAATGCGGGTGGTCAGATCGCCAAGCGCGCGATGGACCGCACGATGACGCTCGACCCGGCCCAGGGCCGCCAGCGCAGGTGCGCGGATGGTCACGTTGAAATGGGTCTCGCCGCCTTCACGCCAGCCGCCATGACCGCGATGTTTCTCACTATCATCCTGAATTTCCAGAACTTCCGGCGCAAAGGCAGCGGTCAGCCTTTCCTCGATTTCGTTACGGACAGACATTTTCAGCGCGCTCCCCCTTCAATCCGGCGCGTAAACATCTAAACTCTCGCCTCCGAGTCGGAAAGGCAGTGTCGGAAAGGCCGTGTAATGCAGAAACCCCCGTTCGAATTCGACATCCGCGTTTCCTCGGACAAGAAGCGCCGCAAGACGGGCCGCCGGGGCATGTCGGGGGCGTTTGAGACGTCGCAGAAGAACTGCGAATATCCGGGCTGTCAGGAGGCAGGTCTTTATCGCGCGCCGAAATCGCCGGACCTGCTGGACGAGTTCTTCTGGTTCTGCAAGGATCACGTTCGGGAATACAATCTGAAGTGGAACTTCTTCAACGGCACCTCGGACGAGGAGTTTCAGAAGTTCCTCGACAAGGCGCGCGTATGGGAGCGGGAAACCAAACCCTTCAGCCAGAAGGATGATGGCCGGGCCTGGGCTCGGCTGGGGGTCAATGACCCCATGGCGATCCTGGGCGAGAAGGGCACGCAGAACCCCGGCAAGGTGCAATCTGCCGTGACGCGCAAGCTGCCTTCGACCGAACGCAAGGCGCTGGAGATCCTTGATGCGCGCGACACCTGGACGCGCACGGAAATCCGCAAGCAATACAAGAGCCTCGTCAAGGATCTTCACCCGGACATGAATGGCGGCAACCGCGATGACGAATCGCGTCTGCAAGAAGTCGTCTGGGCGTGGGAGCAGATCCGCGAAAGCCGCTATTTCCGCGACTGAACGGGCGTTACGGCGGGCAGGCGCCGGATATAGCCGTATTTCAGCAGCCAGATCAGCAGACGATCCACCGTCAGCGGGTTGTATTTATGCGCGCTGGCCAGATCGTCGCGGCTGATGCCGGGGGCACCTGCTGCCGCGATGGCCTCGGCCATGGCGGCGAAGGCTTCGGGCCGTTCAGTGGAGCGGCCCATGCCGGTATAGTTGCGCAGCACCAGCATTTCGGCCACCGGCAGCGGCGGTTGTGGCGTCGCGCTGGCGAAACGCACGCCGGCAAACCCGCCTGCGGCACTTGGATAGCTGGCGAAATAGGCGAAGGGCGAGGGGGCTACGGCAAGTCGCCCGGCAGGCGGGAGGGCCGGAGCTGTGGCGGCGCCCCTGCGCGCGGCAAGCTCGCCCCACAAAGCCTGCATCTGCGGCACGATCACCCGCCAGTCGTACAGCGCTGCGGCGCGGGCCTGTCCGGCGGCTCCCAGCCTGCGGCGCAGATCGGGGTTGCCTGCGAGCGACAGGATCGCCTCGACAAGCGCACGGATGTCGATTGCCGTCATCTGCGAGGTCAGTGCGCAATATTGCGGATAGGTGTCGGCGCCACCGAAATGGCGCAGCGCCTCGGATACCGCATGGCCTGGCCCCAGCGTCCGGGTCGGAACACGGATGCCCACGTCGGGCGTCACCGTATCGCGCATGCCGTCCCAGTCCGACACCAGAACCGGCAGGCCTGCCGCCATCGCCTCGATCGGGGCAAGGCCGAAGGTTTCCTGGATATTGTCGATCGGGAAGGTGAAGACATCGGCACCGGACAGTGCCGCGCGCCGTTCAGCCGCATCGGCCCCGTCGAGCACCAGAAAGCCCACATCGGGCATCAACCGCGCGGCCCCTTCTTCGAACACCTTGCGGGAAAACGCATCGCGGAAGATCCCGCACAGCGCCAGATGCAGCTTCTGCCGGGGGCCCAGCCGACGCTGCGCCTCGGCCAGCGCAATATAGAGCGGCAGGGGGTCAAACTTCTCATAAGGGGTCAGGCGGGCGATGCAGGTGAACACCGTATCCGCCGCACCCGCGCCAAGCCGCGCGCGCAACGCCGCGCCGGCGGCCGCATCCGGGGCAAAGGCGCCACAGTCGATCCCCAGCGGGATGACGGGAAGCTGCGGGCGGGGCGGCGGGTTGGCCATGAACCGTGCCTTCGCATGGGCGTCGATCATGTCCATCTGCGTGAGAACCGCCGACTGCACGGCGCGGGAGGTGCAGATGACCGCATCCCATTCCATCTGCGGCGCCATGCGCAGATCGAAAAAGCCCTGCATCACGCCCCGGGTCGAAATGGTATGGGTGATGCCACAGATCGACCAGCTTGCATCCCCATGCGGCGCACGGCGCCAGCATTCGCCAGCGAAATTGGGGCTGGGAAAGAACAGTGTCCCTGGCTCGGCCAGGCGCTGCGGGCTGCGCAGGGGCAGGTGCTGAACCGTCATGCCGGGCCGTTCCTCACCCGCGAGCCGGGTGAACAGCGCCTGATCGGCGGGCTTCGGCGTAAACGACATCAGTGCGGGTGCATCCGCATGGCGGAAAAAGCCCCGAATGAAGCTTTCCCCCGCCACCCGACGGCCATTGATCCCCTTGGCGCCGGGGTCATAGCCGTCGGCGGCAAAATAGATTGCCGCATTGGGCGCAAGATCGGTCATCGGCGGGTCATCCACAGCCAGGGCGTCGGCGAAGACCGCCATTCCCACAGCAGAATCAGCCTGTCCATATCTGACAGCCGCTCCGCCCAGTCCGGCAGAGCGTCATCAGCCAGATGGCGCCCGATCTGCCGGATTTCATGGCTGACGCTGAACCGGCGGTGCAGCAGGTCAAGCGTGCCGGGCTTCATGCCCTCGTGCACCTCGACCAGCAGATCAGCGCCGCGCAGGGCAGGGGCCGACTCGGGGTCCAGCAACTCGGCTTCGGCGCCCTCGATATCGCAGATGATCACGCAATCGCCCGCAGGGAGGTGGCACAGATCGTCATGGGTCAGGATGCCGCCGATCTTCACGCGGTCTGACACGCCGTTCAGGGTCGCAAGCTCGGCGCAAAGGGCCCTTGCGCGCGGATCGCCGTCATGGGCGAGGATCCGGGCGTCGGGCAGGCGCCGGGCCAGCCCGACGGCGTAATAACCCTCCGCCGCACCGATATCGACCACCAGACCATATCGCCGGGCCACGATCTCTTCGATCACCGGGGCCAGCCCGGCTTCGTAAACACCCAGCAATCGCGCGAGACGCGCCCCTTCGGAGGCGCGGACCGTGTAGGTCATGCCCGCAAAGGGGCCTGCGGGAATCTGCTGCGGCAGGCGGCGTGCAAGCGCGCCCTCCAGCCAGCCCGCCCGCCATTTCGCGAGCAGCCGTAGCGCCTGGTTCAACTCGCGGTCTCCGGCGTCAGGGCCAGCAAGCCGCTGTACTTCGGTCGCCACGCGGCGCACCAGATCGTCGTTCCGGGAAGACATGCCCGAACCTCGCCACTCAGGCGGGCTTTTGCCGCCTTTCGGGCCAAGGTTAGCCGCCACCCGCCCGCCGGGCCAGCGTTTTCTGGGCCTTACGCGGGCTGGAAGCGCAAAGCCGCGCCATTGATGCAGTGCCGTTTGCCGGTGGGCGGCGGGCCGTCGTCGAACACATGGCCCAGATGCCCGCCGCAATTGGCGCAATGTTCTTCGATCCGCCGCATAAAGAACCGGCTGTCTTCGCGGTTGCCCACCGCGCCCGGCAGCGCGGCAGTGAACGAGGGCCAGCCGGTGCCGCTGTCGAACTTCGTACTCGATGCATAAAGCCCCTGGTCGCAGCCCGCGCAATGAAAGGTGCCGCGGCGCTTCTCGTCATTCAGGGGCGAGGTGAAGGCACGCTCGGTCGCCTCGTGACGCAGCACGTCATAGGCCAGCGGCGACAGTCGCGCGCGCCATTCCGCATCGGAAAGCGTGAAGGGAAATTCGCCCGCGGCCAATGCCGGGCGTGTGGCGAGCAGCGCCAGCGCGCTGCCGAGAAGGGTTCTGCGGTGCATGATGTCCTCCATGGTCCTGTATGACCATACGCAGGCAGCAGGCCGGATGTTTCACACTTCACGCAAATGCGACCAGGGCGGCCAAAAGCGCCACCCTGTCGCGCCGCCGATGCAGCCGATTGTGTCGGGGACAAGCCTTGCCCTTGCAGCGGGGGGCGATATGTTCCACAAAACCACGGATACGAACCCGCACCCCGCGCCCGGGGTGCCTGATGCGATGGCGGACGGAATGCTGGATCAAGTTGCGAAACCCACCGAAGAAATCTCTGTGCGGGATGTCTTCGGGATCGACACCGACATGAAGGTCAAGGGCTTTGCCGAGCGCTCCGACCGCGTGCCCGAGATTGACCCGACCTATAAATTCGACCCTGACACGACGCTGGCGATCCTCGCGGGCTTTGCCTACAACCGCCGCGTGATGATTCAAGGTTATCACGGCACCGGGAAATCGACCCATATCGAACAGGTGGCGGCGCGGCTGAACTGGCCCTGCGTGCGCGTGAACCTCGACAGCCACATCAGCCGGATCGACCTGATCGGCAAGGATGCGATCAAGCTGCGCGACGGCAAACAGGTGACCGAATTCCACGAGGGCATCCTGCCCTGGGCCTTGCGCAATCCCGTCGCCATCGTTTTCGACGAATATGATGCGGGCCGGGCGGATGTGATGTTCGTCATTCAGCGCGTGCTGGAACATGACGGCAAGCTGACCCTGCTCGATCAGAACGAGATCATCACCCCGCACCCGTCCTTCCGCCTGTTCGCCACCGCGAATACCGTGGGTCTGGGCGATACGACCGGGCTTTACCATGGTGTGCAGCAGATCAACCAGGCGCAGATGGACCGCTGGAGCCTCGTGGCCACGCTGAACTACCTCAGCCATGATGCCGAGGCGGCGATCGTGCTGGCCAAGAATGCGCATTACAACACCGAGAAGGGCCGCAAGACCATCAGCCAGATGGTGACGGTGGCCGACCTGACCCGGACCGCCTTCATGAATGGCGATCTCTCCACCGTCATGTCGCCGCGCACCGTGCTGAACTGGGCCGAAAACGCCCGCATCTTCCACAATGTCGGCTATGCCTTCCGTCTGTCATTCCTGAACAAGTGTGACGAGCTGGAGCGCCAGACCGTTGCCGAGTTCTACCAGCGTTGCTTCGGCGAGGAACTGCCGGAAAGCGCCGCCTCGATGGCGATGAAGTGAACCGTCGCAGGGGGGCGCTCGCGCCCCCCTCGGCCTGCGGCCTCACCCCCCTGAGGATATTTCCGGACAGAAAATAAGGCGGTGGCTCACCGATTTTCTGTCCGGAAATATCCTCGGGGGGAGCTTCCCGAAGGGAAGCGCGGGGGGCAGACAGCCCCCCGTCTTTGGGGGCAACATCCGACCCGGAGCGCGCGCGCGACATGACCAAACCCGCTGACAACCCCGCCGATCCGTTCAAGAAGGCTCTGGCCGAGGCCACCAAGACCATGGCCGACGATCCGGAGATGACGGTCAGCTATTCCGTCGATCCTTCGGGCATGACCAAGGATGGCATGCGCCTGCCGCAGGTCAGCCGTCGCATGACGCGCGACGAGGTAATGATGGCGCGCGGCACTGCCGATGCGCTGGCGCTGCGCCGCCGTCACCATGATGAGGGGGTGGCCGCGAAATACGCCCCGCCCGGCGGCATCGCGCGCGAAATCTACGAGGCGATGGAAACTGCGCGGGCCGAAGCGCTGGGCGCGCGTGCCATGCCCGGCACGGCGGTAAACATTGCCCACAAGCTTGGCCACGAGGCCGAGCGCAAGGGTTATGGCCAGATCACACAGGCCGCCGACGCGCCGCTGTCTGTCGCAGCGGGCTATCTGGTGCGGCATCTGGCAACCGGCCAGCCGCTGCCCGCCGCCGCGGCGAATGTGATGAACCTCTGGCGCGGGTTCATCGAACAGCAGGCCAGAGGCGCGCTGGACAATCTGGACGAGGCGCTGGCCGATCAGTCGGCCTTCGCGCGCCTTGCGCGCCAGGTGATCTCGGACCTTGGCTATGGCGACCAGCTGGGCGACGACCCGGACGCCGACGACATGGATGACGAAGCGCAGGACGAGGCGCAGGAGGACGAGGACAACGCCGAAAGCACCGGCGAGGACAGTCAGGAGGAGGAGGCCGAGGCCGAACCCGAGCGCAGCCAGGAAGACAGCCAGGACCAGAGCCAGGCCCAAGTGTCGATGGATGACAATGCGGACATGGAGCAGTCGGAAGAAGCCGAACTGCCCGAGGGCGAGGCGCCGCAGGAACCGCCGCCGCCGGCGCCCTATTCCGATGCCGACCCGAATTACACTGTCTACACCCAGGAATTCGACGAGGAAATCCGCGCCGAGGATCTGGCCGAGGCGGCTGAGCTGGAACGCCTGCGCGCCTATCTGGACCAGCAGCTTGAACCGCTGAAAGGCGCGGTCAGCCGACTGGCCAACAAGCTTCAACGCCGGCTTCAGGCGCAGCAGAACCGTTCGTGGCTGTTCGATCTGGAGGAAGGCACGCTGGACGCAGGCCGTCTGGCGCGGGTGGTGGCGAACCCCACCACGCCGCTGTCGTTCAAGCAGGAAAAGGATACCGAGTTCCGCGATACCTGCGTGACGCTGCTTCTGGACAATTCCGGCTCGATGCGCGGACGGCCGATCTCGATTGCCGCGATCTGCGCCGATGTTCTGGCCCGCACGCTGGAACGCTGCGGGGTGAAGGTGGAAATCCTCGGCTTCACCACGCGAGCCTGGAAGGGCGGGCAGAGCCGCGAGAAATGGCTGGCGGCGGGACGTCCGCAACAGCCGGGTCGCCTGAATGACCTGCGCCATATCATCTATAAATCTGCCGATGCCCCCTGGCGTCGGGCGCGGCCCAATCTGGGGCTGATGATGAAAGAGGGGCTTCTGAAGGAGAACATTGACGGCGAGGCGCTGGAATGGGCGCACCGTCGCATGGCCTCGCGGCCCGAAGCGCGCAAAATCCTCATGGTGATCTCGGACGGCGCGCCGGTGGATGATTCCACCCTGTCGGTGAACCCTGCCAGCTTCCTTGAAAAGCATCTGCGCGATGTGATCGCCATGGTGGAAAAGCGCAAACAGGTGGAACTGATCGCTATCGGCATCGGCCATGACGTGACGCGCTATTACCAGCGTGCGGTCACGATCACCGATGTGGAACAGCTTGCCGGCGCGATGACCGAACAGCTGGCCGGGTTGTTTGACACCGACCCGCGCAAGCGGGCGCGGGTTCTGGGGATGCGCAAGGTCGGCTGACGGGGCGGCGAGGGGGCTCGCCTCCTTTGCGCCCGTGCCGGGCGCATTCACCCCGAGGATATTTGAGCCAAGGGAAAGAGGCGGGCATGTTTCAGGATTTCACGTCGCAGGCAGATCCGTCTCAGGGGGCGGCGCGGCTGGCGACGCTGCGGAGCAGGCTGGCGGCGGAGGGGCTTTCTGGCTTTCTGGTGCCGCGCGCCGACGCCCACCAAGGCGAATATGTCGCGGCGCGGGATGAGCGGCTGTCCTGGCTCACCGGCTTTACCGGCTCGGCCGGCTTCTGCATTGTGCTGCCCGATCTGGCGGGTGTTTTCGTTGACGGCCGCTACCGCACGCAGGTCCGCGCGCAGGTCGATCTGGCGGTGTTCACGCCGGTGAACTGGCCTGAGGTGAAGCCGGGCGAATGGATCGTTGAAAATCTGACTGAAGGCGTGATCGGCTTCGACCCCTGGCTGCATGCGGCAGACGAGATTGCGAAGCTTGAAACCGCACTGGCAGGCAGCGGAGTTATCCTGCGGCCCTGCGCCAATATGGTCGATGCGATCTGGCCCGATCAGCCTGAGCCACCGCAGGGGCGTGCCTTCCTGCATCCTGAGGCTTTGGCCGGGGAAAGCAGCGCCTCGAAACGGGCGCGGCTGGCGGAGGGGTTGCGTGCGGCGGGCCAGCGCGCGGCCGTCATTACTCTGCCCGACAGCCTGTGCTGGCTTCTGAACCTGCGCGGGGCCGATGTGCCGCGCAATCCGGTGCTACATGGCTTTGCGGTGCTGCATGACGACGGGCGGGTGACGCTTTATGCCGATCCGGCGAAGTTCGACGCGGAAACCCGCGCGGGTCTGGGTGATCATGTGACCCTGCGCCCGGTCGCGGCCTTTGTGCCGGGCCTGCACAGCCTGCCCGGCCCGGTGCGGATCGACCCGGCCAGCGCGCCGGTCGCGGTGGCGCAGGAACTGGAGGATGCGGGCGTTGCGGTGGCGACCGGCGACGACCCCTGCGCGCTGCCGAAAGCCTGCAAGAACCCGGTTGAAATCGCGGCGACCCGTGCCGCCCATCTGCGCGATGGCGCTGCCATGGTGCGTTTTCTCGCCTGGCTGGATGCCACTGCGCCGCAGGGCGGGCTGACCGAGATTGCTGCGGTCGAGGCGCTGGAAGGTTTCCGGCGCGAAAGCAACCAGCTGCATGACCTGTCGTTCGACACGATCAGCGGGACGGGGCCGAATGGTGCCATCATTCATTACCGGGTGACCGAGGCCACCAATCGTGCAGTGGCACCCGGCGATCTGCTGCTGGTCGACAGCGGCGGGCAATATCTGGACGGCACGACCGACATCACCCGGACTATCGCCATCGGCGCGCCGTCAGAACCTGACGCGCGCGACTGCTATACCCGCGTGTTGCAAGGTATGATCGCCGTGGCGCGCACGCGGTTCCCGAAGGGGTTGGCCGGGCGTGATCTGGATGCGCTGGCCCGTGCGCCGCTCTGGCTTGCGGGCTACGACTATGACCACGGCACGGGGCATGGCGTCGGCGCCTTCCTCTCAGTCCACGAGGGGCCGCAGCGGATTTCGCGGCTCTCCACCGTGCCGCTGGTGCCCGGCATGATCCTGTCGGACGAGCCGGGCTATTATCGTGAGGGGGCCTTTGGCATCCGGCTCGAAAACCTGATCGTGGTGCGGGAGGCGCAGCCGCTGGGTGACCACCGCGCGCAATATGATTTCGAGACGCTGACCTTCGTGCCCTTCGACCGGCGGCTGATCCTTCCGGACATGCTGTCATCAAGCGAACGCGGCTGGCTAGACAGCTATCATGCCGAGGTTCTGGCGAAGGTCGGGCCGCTGGTTGAGGGGGCCACGCTGGAGTGGCTGAAAGCCGCCTGCGCACCGCTCTGACCGCCGCGCTTCTGTCAGAGCTTGCCTGAGTATTTGGGCAAGGAGCAAACAGCAGAGCTTTTGCGGGGCGGCAAAACGGCGCGCGACCGGCTGTCTTGCTTCTTGTACAAATACTCAAAAGGACGTCCCTGCCGGGAGCGCGGCAGGGACGGTGCGCCCTCAGCGGGCCTTGGCCTCCAGTCGGCGGCGATGCAGTACGGGTTCGGTATAGCCCGAAGGCTGGCCGCAGCCTTCGAATACCAGATCGCAAGCGGCCTTGAAGGCCGGGCCATCGAATCCGGGCGCCATCGGGCGATAGGCAGGGTCGGTGGCGTTCTGGCGGTCTACCACGGCGGCCATCTTGCGTATCGCCTCCATCACCTGCGCCTGCGAGATGACGCCGTGATGCAGCCAGCTGGCAAGCGCCTGGCTGGAGATACGACAGGTGGCGCGGTCTTCCATCAGGCCGACATCATGGATGTCGGGCACCTTGGAGCAGCCCACCCCCTGATCAACCCAGCGCACGACATAGCCCAGGATACCCTGCGCGTTGTTCTCGATCTCGGCCGTGATTTCGGCTTCGGACCAGTTGGCGCCTTGCGCGAGCGGGATGGTCAGCAGGTCGCGCAAGGTGCCGCGCGGGCCGCCTTTGGCAATCGCATCCTGCCGGGCCAGCACATTGACGCGATGGTAATGGGTTGCGTGCAGCGTGGCAGCGGTGGGCGAGGGCACCCAGGCGCAATTTGCCCCGGCCTGAGGATGGGCGATCTTCTGTTCCAGCATGGCGGCCATCAGATCGGGTGCCGCCCACATGCCCTTGCCGATCTGCGCGCGGCCACGCAGCCCGCAGGCAAGACCGATATCGACATTGCGGTCCTCATAGCTTTTGATCCAGGCGGTGTGTTTCATCTCGCCCTTGCGGACCATTGGCCCGGCCTCCATCGAGGTGTGGATCTCGTCGCCGGTGCGGTCCAGAAAGCCGGTATTGATGAAGGCCACGCGGGATTTCGCGGCGCGGATACATTCCTTCAGGTTCGCACTGGTGCGGCGCTCTTCGTCCATGATCCCGAGCTTCACGGTATTGCGTGGCAGGCCCAGCGTATCTTCCACAAGGTCAAAGATTTCCGAGGCGAAGGCCACTTCTCCGGGGCCGTGCATCTTGGGTTTCACCACATAGACCGAGCCGGTGACGGAGTTGCGCACGCCCGTGGTCTTCTTCAGGTCGTGCATCGCGCAAAGCGTGGTGACGAAGGCATCCATGATGCCCTCGGGCACTTCGGCGCCTTCGGCATCAAGGATGGCGGGGTTGGTCATCAGATGGCCGACGTTGCGCACCAGCATCAGGGCGCGGCCCTTCACCGCCAGCGGCGTGCCATCCGCGCCGGTCCAGTTGGCATCGGGGCGCAGGCTGCGGGTGAAGGTCTGGCCGCCCTTGCTGACCTCTTCGGTCAGCGTGCCGGTCATCAGGCCCAGCCAGTTACCGTATGCCACGACCTTGTCGGCGGCATCCACCGCCGCCACGCTGTCCTCGCAATCCATGATCGCGGAGAGGGCGCTTTCCAGCCAGATGTCGGAAATATGTGCGGCATCCGAAGCGCCGATGGCAGAACGGTCATCCATGACCACTTCGATCAGCAACCCATTGTTGCGCAGCAGAAATTGTTGCGGTGCGCGGGCATCGCCCATATGGGCAGCAAATTGTGCCGGGTCTGCCAGCGCCTTGTCGCCCTGAGCGGTCCGGACCACCAGCGCGCCACTCTCAACGGCGAATCCGCGCGCATCCTTCCAGCTGGCGCCAGCCAGCGGCACAGCGCTGTCGAGGAAATCGCGGGCCCAGGCAATGACGCGGGCGCCGCGTGCGGGGTCATAGCCTTTACCGAAGGGCAGATCCCCCAACGCATCGGTGCCGTAAAGTGCGTCGTAAAGGCTGCCCCACCGGGCATTGGCGGCATTCAGCGCGTAGCGCGCGTTCATCACCGGCACCACCAGTTGCGGGCCGGGAATCCTGGCGATCTCTGGGTCGACATTGGCGGTTTCAATGCTGAAATCCGGGCCTTCGGGCACCAGATAGCCGATCTCGCGCAGGAAGGTTTCATAAGCGTCGGGATCAAAGGGCTGGCCGCGCCGGCTCTTGTGCCAGTCGTCGATACTGGCTTGCAGCGCGGCGCGTTTGTCCAGCAGGGCGCGGTTCTTCGGGCCAAGCGAGGCTATCGCTGCGGCAAGGCCGCTCCAGAAGGTATCGGCGCTGACGCCGGTGCCGGGCAGGGCGCGGGTTTCGATGAAATCCGCCAGTTCGCGATCCACCTGAAGTCCGTTCTTGGTCATCCGTCCGATCATTTCCGACTCCCCGCTCTGTTCGGTCGCGAGGATGCGGAAAAACCGCCGTCCGGGCAACCGAAGCCGACACTGGATTTGAAAGCTCAGGCGAAAAACACTTGTCGGGCTTTCTTGATAAACGGATTCCGGGGGCACTGCCTGCTCAAAGATCGAAGCAAAGCTGACCGCCTTGTGGTGAGCGGCTGCCTTCGATCAGGGCGGAGAGAGTGGGGCGGAGGCGGCGGGGCGGTGGGGTTCCGCAAGCGCGGCGGCTGGCCGTCAGCCGGTTGCGGGCGTCACGGGCGGCGCTGACGGGGTCGACCACCGGCTCGGGGTAGCGACGGCCCAGCAGACCGGGGGCACCGGACCATTTCCATGGCTCTTGCAGCAACGCATCGGGGACGGGGGCGAGTTCGGGCAGCCAGCGCCGGGTGAAACTGCCGTCGGGGTCCAGAGTCTGACCCAGCCGCACCGGGTTGCAGATGCGTGGCGGAACCTCCGCCAGCCCGGCGTGGCGCCGGACCTGCGCCCAATGGATTGAGGGGGTATAATCGGTCAACCGCCGGGCCAGCGCCTCGCCCGCTGATCTGGAATCCAGCGACAGGTGGTGCAGGGCGCAACCCAGAACCATCGACCGCGCGGCATGAGGCAGCCAGCCGGTCGCGTTCAGATAGCGCAGGCAGGCATCCAGATAGGGCAGGCCGGTTTCTCCGGCCCCCCATGCCGCCAGCCGCGCAGCATCGCTTTCGGCGCTGCGACGGGGAAAAGCCTCGGCGCTGCGCATCGCAGTCGCGCGCGCCAGCAGCCGGGACTGCGTGGCCCGCAGGCCGGATGCCATCTGCGGCAGCGGGCGATCTGTCAGCCGCGCGTCGATGGCGGTGATGACTTCGGACGCCGACAGGGTGCCGAAGGCCAGATGGGCCGAAAGACGCGGGCTCGCCCGCTCGGCCCCGGCGGGCGTTACCTGCGCGGGGAGGCCTGGCGCGGCCCGGCTGGTCAGAAAACTTTCCAGGACTGCCAGCGCCGCGCTGCGCCCGCCGGGTTGTCGGTGCGGGCAGGGGTCATCCGCCAGCCGCAACGCGCGGGCCAAGGGGAGTGCGCCGGTTGACACGCCGTCGATCCCGCGCGCGGTCAGCGGCGCTGCCGGGGTATCGGCGGGCAGAGCGGTCCAGCGCAGGCCCGAGGCGCGCGCCCATTCCGCCACACGCGATTCGGCTGCACTGCCCGCCTGCTGTGTCACGATTTCGGTGATACGATGGGCGCGGACCAGACGCTCCATCACCGGGACCGGATCGCCGACCCGGATCGCCAGCGGAAGCTCCAGTGCCGCCAGCGCCGCTGCCAGATCCTTCAGGCTTTCGCTGCAGAAGGCCCAGTGGCGGGCAGAGCGATCCGGGCTGGCCCAATGATCGGGGTCCACCACATAAAGCGGCAGAACCGGACCGCGCGCGGCGGCGAAAGCCAGCGCCGGGTGATCTTCTGCCCGCAGATCCTGATTGAGCCAGACGAGAACATTCATGGAACATTTCTAGCCTGCCTGTTCTGCGCCGTCAAATGCGGCAAAGCTCAGGCGGCCATCCGGCGAAGCACGCGGGTCAGGATCGCCGCGACGGCGACATGGGCGGGTGAGGGGCTGCGGTCGCGGGCACGCAGCAGTGCCACTTCGCGCGCGATATCGGGGGCGGTCAATGCGCGTGCCACGATGGGGCGGCCATGCACCGCCGCTTTGGCATAGGCGGGCAGCACCGCAATCAGCCCCGCCTGTTCCACCAGTGCCAGCGCGGTATGGATCTGATGCACCTCCAGCGCCGGACGGAACGGCTGGCCCGCGCTTTCATA
Organism: Gemmobacter caeni; assembly: GCF_003054195.1. Classification (GTDB taxonomy): domain Bacteria; phylum Pseudomonadota; class Alphaproteobacteria; order Rhodobacterales; family Rhodobacteraceae; genus Gemmobacter; species Gemmobacter caeni. The sequence continues at coordinate 90,642 of NZ_QBKP01000016.1, read as the reverse complement.
GCCGACTTCGGTGAGCAGTCGCAGCCCGCTTTCGCGTGTCAGCGCCACCTGCGGCTGGCCCGCGATCTGCGTCCAGGTCAGGTCCGGCTGGCTGGCAAGGGCATGATCGGTGGCCAGAAACACCATCAGTCGGTCGCGCAGCACCGGCGTCACCACCACGCCCTCCTCTCCGGGCTGGAAAGTGCCAAGCCCCAGATCGGCCCGCCCGTTGCGCACTTGCCCGACGATCGCATCGGTGCCCAGATCCTCGACTCGCAGCGACAGGTCGGGGTGGTGCGCGGCGGTTTCGCGGATCACGGCGGGCAGCACGGCGGCCGCCAGCAGCGGCGGTGCCGCAATCCGCAGCCGCCCGCGCCGCAACTGGCCCAGATCCTGCACATTGCTGACCGCGCGGTCGAGTTCCGTCAGCACCACGAAGGCCGAGGCGGCAAAGGCCTCGCCCGCCTCGGTCAGGTCGACGCGGCGGGTCGTGCGGTCGAAAAGCCGGGCACCCAGGCCGGTTTCCAGATCGCGGATCGCCTGGCTCAGCGCCGGTTGGGTGGTGTTCATCCGCTCGGCGGCACGGGAAAAGCTGCCAAGCTCCGCCACCGCCTGAAAGCATTCGATCTGTCGCAGGCTGGGCTTCATCGCATGTCCCCTGGCTTATGAAAGCCCTGTATACATGCGATGAAGCCGATGGCCAATCAGGCGCCGTAGGGCAGCCAGATGGTTTTCACCTGTACGGCGCGGTGCAGGAACTCGCGCCCCTGTCCCTGCGCCGGATCGAGCCAGTCGCGGGTCAGGCCCTGATCTGTCCAGACCGGCTTCAGGTTCCCGGCGCTCGCGGTTTCCACCATCGCCACGCCACTGGCCGAGCCGCAATACCACAGCGCCGCCACATCGTCATGTTCGGCCAGCGTTTTCGCCAGTTCGTCGCGGGCGCCGGTCAACAGGTTCACCACGCCACCCGGAATGTCCGAGGTTTCCAGCACCTGATAAAGCCGCGTCGCAATCAGCGGGTGGCTTTGCGAGGCGACGGCCACCACGCGGTTGCCCATGGCGATGGCGGGCAGGATCAGCGACATCAGGCCCAGAAGTGGCGCCTCGTCGGGGGCGATCAGGCCCATGGTGCCGAAGGGTTCGTTCACTGTCAGGGTGACATGGTTTGATTTGGTGGCCGTCACTGCGCCGTCGAACTTGTCAGCCTGCGCCGCATACCAGAAGGCGCGGCGCAGCGTCGCGGCAACCTCCTCGGCCGGTTTCGGGGTGCCACAAGCGGCCAGCGCGGCGGTGAATTCCTCGGCCCGCTGCGACAGGTTCTCGGCCAGGAAATACAGCACCTGTGCACGGTTATGGGCAGTCACGCCGCCCCAGCCGCTGGCCTTGCCCGCAGCCTCCACCGCGTTGCGCACATCCTTGCGGTTGGCCAGCGCCGCCTGACCCAGCGCCACGCCGCCCTTGCCGGTGGCGGTATAGCTTTGTCCGCCATCCGCCCGTGTCTGCTTGCCGCCGATATAAAGCTTCGCCGTGACGTCGATGCCCGCGCGGTCAGCCTTGCCCGCGTGGGGGGCCACGCCGGACAGCGGCGCCGGATCTGGGCGCGGCTTGCCCGGCCGCGCGGGGGCGGCGAGGTATTCGCGCATCCCTGCGCGGCCGCCCTCGCGCCCGTAACCGCTTTCGCGGTAGCCGCCGAAGGGGGCGCCCGCGTCGAAGATATTGGTGGCATTGATCCAGACCACCCCCGCCTTGACCTTGGCTGCGACCTCGATCGCCCGGTCGATGTTCTGTGACCAGACCGAGGCGGCGAGGCCATAGCGCGTATCGTTCGCCAGCGTAATGGCCTCGTCCGGGGTGCGGAAGGTCAGGGTGGTGGCGACTGGGCCGAAGATTTCGGTCTGGCTGACGGTGTGGGCGGGTGCGGTGCCGGTCAGGAAGCCCGGCGCGCAGAAGGCGCCCTGCGCGGGCATCTGCACCGGCGCGCGATGCAGGGTCGCGCCCTCTGCCTCCGCCTGCGCCAGCAGACCATGGATGCGTGCCAACTGCTTGCGCGACACCACGGCGCCGACATCCATGGTCTTGTCCAGCGGATCGCCGATGCGCAGCGTCTCCATCCGCTTTCGCAGCCTGTCGAAGAAGCGTGGCGCCACGCCTTCCTGAACCAGAATGCGGGAACCGGCACAGCAGACCTCGCCCTGATTGAACCAGATCGCATCGACCACGCCTTCGACGGCGGCGTCCAGATCGGCATCCTCGAACACGATGAAGGGCGATTTTCCGCCCAGTTCCAGCGACAGTTTCTTGCCCGAACCGGCGATCTGGCGCCGGATTACCCGGCCCACCTCGGTCGAGCCGGTGAAGGCCACCTTGGCCACGCCCTCATGCCCCGCAATCAGGGCGCCGGTAGCCCCGTCGCCGTTCACGATGTTCAGAACGCCGGGCGGCAGGCCGATCTCGGCGCAGATTTCGGCGAAGGCATAGGCGGTCAGCGGCGTCAGATCGGCGGGTTTCAGCACGACGGTATTGCCCGCCGCCAAAGCGGGGGCCACCTTCCACGCCAGCATCAGAAGCGGGAAGTTCCAGGGGATGATCTGGCCGCAGACCCCCAATGCCGAATGGCCCGGAAATTCATCCGCCATCAGCTCGGCCCAGCCCGCGTGGTGATAGAAATGCCGCGCGACCAGTGGCACGTCGATGTCGCGGCTTTCGCGGATCGTCTTCCCGTTGTCCAGCGTCTCCAGCACCGAGAGGAAGCGCTCGCGCTTCTGCACATGGCGGGCGAGGGCGTAAAGATAGCGCGCCCGGTCATGACCCGGCAGCGCCGCCCATTTCGGAAAGGCCGCGCGGGCGGCCTGCACCGCCGCATCCACCTCGGCGACCGTGCCAAGCCCCACGCGGGTCAGCACCGCATCGGTCGCGGGGTTCACCACCTCGGCCATCTCGCCTTCGGGCGCAGTGAAACGGCCGTTGATGAAATGGCCAATGACAGGGCGGTCGGCGATCCAGGCCAGCGCCTCGGTCGCGGATTCGGGGGCGGGGCCGTAATCCATGGTCTGCATGAGATCCTTGATGGTCATGGTCTTCTCCTCAGGCCAACGCATGCCTGTTGGCGGCCGAGTAGCGGCCCGTCACATGATGTTCCAACTGGCGTTCGATATCGCCCAGCATGGACGAGGCGCCGATGCGGAACAGATCGGGCATGCACCAGCGGCTGCCCATTTCCTCTTTCATCAGGATCAGCCAGTTCATCGCATCCTTGGCGGTTTTCAGCCCGCCTGCGGGTTTGAAGCCGACACGCTGGCCCGTGCGGTCGCCAAAGTCGCGCAGCGCCCGCACCATGGTCAGCGAGACGGGCAGGGTGGCGTTCACCTCTTCCTTGCCGGTCGAGGTCTTGATGAAATCGGCGCCCGCCTGCATCGCGACCATGCTGGCCTTGTAGACATTGGTCAGGGTTTTCAGATCGCCTGTGGCCAGGATCGCCTTCATATGCGCGTCGCCGCAAGCCTCGCGCATCTGGCGGATTTCATCGTAAAGCGCCGCCCAGTTGCCGGTCAGCGCCTGTTCGCGGGTGATCACGATGTCAATCTCCGCCGCGCCCTGATCGACGGCATAACGGATTTCCGCCAGTCGCAGCGGCAGCGGCGTCAGCCCGGCGGGAAAGCCGGTGGCGACCGAGGCGACGGGGATGCCCGAGCCATCGAGCGCTTTCACCGCATGGGGCACCATGGTGGGATAGACGCAGACCGCGCCGACGGTCAGCATCTCAAGACCCAGCGCCGCCAGCAGATCGGGGCGCAGCGGCTGCCGCGCCTTGGCGCAAAGCCGCTGCACGCGTCCGGCGGTGTCATCGCCTGCCAGTGTCGTCAGGTCGATGCAGGTGATGGCGCGGGCAAGCCATGCCGCCTGATGATCCTTCTTCACGGTCCGGCGGCCAGGCAGGCTGGCGGCGCGGCGTTCGGCGGCGGATCGGTTGACGCTGACATTTTCGAACCATTCCGGGGTGAATTCCGTGCCGGTCATCCGGGGGAACGTGCCGTTTTCACTCATTCGGGGTCTCCAGCAGGAAATGGGCGGTGACGTCGTCAGTCACGAGGACCGAGACATATCCGGCCTGCAAGGCGGCGCGGGCGATGGCGTGTTTTTCCGCCCCCGCCACAAGGGCAAGACGATGTTCGGCATGGGGCAGGCGGTGCAGTGGCAGGCCCAGCGTGCGGGCATCCAGCGCCGCATCGACCGGCTGCCCTGCCGCATCGACGAAACGGCCAAGGATGTCGCCCACCGCGCCGTGGGCGCGCAGCGTGTCGATTTCAGCGGGGCTGAGGTAGCCCTGCGCGCAAAGGGCAGACCGATGCGAGACGCCGCCCATCGAAAAGGCCACCAACGATGCGTCCCCGGCGCGTGCCATGGCGCGGGCGATCACCGGATCGGCCTCCAGCGCGCGGCAGGTCGAGGGCTGGCCAAGGATCGCGGGCACGGGCAGCAGTGTGGCGCTGCCCCCCGCCGCCTGCGCCACTGCCTCGGCCACGGCGGAACTGCGCGGGTCGGTCACCGTCAGCGCGGCTGCCCCGTTCAGCAGCACGACCTCCAGACCCGGCGCCCAGCCCTGCGGCAGGGCGCGCGCCAGCGCCGCCATGGTGCGGCCCCAGCTGACGCCCATCAGCGCCGGTTTCGGTGTCAGTGCCACCAGCCAGCGCGCGGCGGCCTGGGCGATGCCTTCGTTCAGCATGTCGGGGTCGGTCACGCCGCCCATGGGAACCACCAGCGCCTCGCGCAGACCCCACCGGGCCTGCAACGCGGTCTCCAGCCCCGTCGCGCGGCGGGCGCGCGGCACGATTTCCACCCGGACCACGCCCTCCGCCTTCGCCTCGGCCAGCAGACGGCCAACCTGCCAGCGGGTCAGGCCCAGCTCATCCGCCACCTGAGCCTGCGTGCGGTCGAGGTCATAATACAGCTTCGCCGCCTGAATCATCAGGTGGTCGCGGTTTTCATCCGCCGGCAGGCGCGCGGAATAGGGGCTGCGGTCGCTCATATGCGCAAAAATACATCATTTGCAGGATAAGGCAACATTTGTAACCTTTGGTGAGCCAACCTTTGCGTGATCGGTCTTTTGCCTTTCCGGCCATGAGCTTATTCTGGTTTCATGAATATCATCCTCATCATCGCCGCCGTGGCGCTTCTGTTCGTTGTGATCGCCCTGGCCGAACCTGTGGCCGAAAGATTGCGCCTGCCCTATACGGTGGCCCTTGCGGCCATCGGTGCGCTTCTGGGGGCCGGGGCCGCGACCCTGACCGCGACGATGGGCACACGCCTGCCTGAGGAGGTTTCGGCGCTGCTGGCACTGCCCATCCGGTCCAGTGTCTTCCTTTACGCGCTGCTGCCCACACTGGTGTTTCAGGTGGCGCTGGGGCTCGATCTGCGGCGGATGCTGGATGACTGGGTGCCGATCCTTGTGATGGCGGTACTGGCGGTTCTGGCGGCAACGGCCTTTGTCGGCGGCGCGCTGGTGCCGTTCAGCCAGATGTCGGTGCTGGCCTGTTTTCTGGTGGGTGCCATCGTGTCCACCACCGATCCTTCGGCGGTGGTCAGCATCTTCCGGGGACTGGCCGCGCCGCAGCGGCTGGCGCGGATCGTCGAGGGCGAAAGCCTTCTGAACGACGCGGCGGCCATCGCGCTCTTTGGCTTCTTCCTGACCTTCGTGATGGCAGGGGTGCCGAACCCGACGCTGCATGACGCCTTCATCGGCCTGCCGGTGCAGGTGGCCAGCGGGATGCTCACCGGCTGGATCGTGGCGCAGGTGGCGCTGTTCGCCATGGTGATGCTGGCCGCATGGCCGCTGGCGCAACTGTCACTGTCGGTCGCGGTGCCCTATGCGACCTATCTGATTGCCGATCAGTTGCTGGGTGCCTCGGGCGTGGTGGCGGTTGTGTTTGCGGGCATGACGCTGAACTGGGCCGGGCCTGGACGGCTGTCGCCCGGTGCCTGGACCAACCTGCGCGAGGTCTGGGACTTGCTGGCGCACTGGGCGGGGGCGCTGATTTTCGTGCTGGCCTCGCTGCTCATTCCGCGGCTGATGGCGGATGCGCGGCCGTTCGACCTGTTTCTGGTGCTGGTCGTGGTGGTGGCGGCGACGGTGGCGCGGATGCTGATGCTGTGGGTGCTGCTGCCGTTGCTTGCACGCTTGCGCCTGTCGCCGAAGGTGGATCAGCCCTATCGCGTGGCAATCCTCTGGGGCGGGCTGCGCGGAGCGGTCACGCTGGCGCTGGCACTGGCAGTGACCGAGAACCTGCGCGTTCCGGTCGATATCCGCCGCGAGGTTGGCATTCTGGCCACCGGATTTACGCTGTTCACCCTGTTCATGCAGGGCACCACGCTGCGGCTGTTGATCCGCAAGCTGGGGCTGGCCAAGCTGGCCCCGCTGGATGTCGCGCTGTCCCGGCAGGTCATCGCTGTCGCCCTTCAGAACGTCCGCGAGGAAGTGTCTGAAAGCGTGAAAGAGCATGGCCTGAGCCGCGATATCGCGCGCGCCGAGGCGAAAAGCTTTGCCACCCGTCTCGATCAGGCGGTCGAGCTTGCGGATGCCAGTTCCGATATCGGCGAGAAGGACCGCATCACGCTGGGCCTGCTGGCCCTTGCCGGACGCGAGCGCGATCTGGTGCTGGAGGCGTTCCGCGAACAGGAGATCAGCCCCGGCCGCGCGCAACAGATGCTGACCGACGCCGACCGGCTGATGGAAGGCACGCGGGCGGGCGGGCGCACCGGCTATCGCCGCGCCGCACGGCGGGCGCTGGGGCGCGGACGGTTGCACCGGCTGGGCGTCTGGATGAACAACCGGCTGCGCGTGCCGTGGCTTCTGGCGCTTCTGACCGCGCACCGCTTCGAAATCCTTGAAAACCAGCGTATCCTTCTGAAGGATCTGCACGGCTATATCGACAGCAAGATCCGTCGCATCCATGGCCGCCGTGTGGCCGACCTTCTGCATCGCCTGCTGACCCAGCGCGAGGAGGAGGTGGAACAGGCGCTGGATGCGCTGCGCCTGCAATACCCTGGCTATGCCGAGGAGATGGAGCGACGCTTCATCCGCCGTCTTGCCCTGCGGCTGGAGGAGCGGGAATATGACACGCTGCTCGAAGACGGGCTGATCGGGCGCGAACTGCACATGACCCTGCGCCAGTCGCTCAGCGGGGCGCGGCGGCGGCTGAACCGGCGGCCCCGGCTGGATCTGGCGGTGCAGAAAAGCGCGATGTTGCGGCAGATGCCGGCGCTGGCGGGGCTGGATGCGGCACAGTTGCGCATGGTGCAGAAGCGGGTCGCGACGGTCTATGCCCAGCCGGGCGATGTGCTGATCCGCAAGGGCGATCCGGCGCGGCATGTGTTCTTTATCGCCTCCGGCGCGGTCGAGGTCGAATTCGCCGGGCAGGTGGAACGTCTGGGCCGGGGCGAGATGTTCGGGCAACTGGGCATCCTGACCCACCGGCCGCGCCGGGCGCAGGTCACGGCGATTACGCATTGCACGCTGCTGACGCTGGATGAGGCGCGGTTCCTTGATCTTCTGTCGCGGGACGAGACGCTGCGCGAAGCGGTGGAGAAAAGCACCGCCCGCCGTGGCCTGATGGAGGCGGCGGCGCGGCTTGGCCCTGCCGAGGCGGCCCCGGTCAGATAAGCCCGCGCCGGCTGGCGGCCAGCGCAGCTTCAGCCCGGCTGGAGATGTTGAGCTTGCGGTAGATCGACTTCGTATGCGAGGCACAGGTGTTGGGCGTGATCCCCAGCGTGGCGGCGATATCGGTGCCGGTGAAGCCCTTGCCCAGAAGGCGAAGCACCTCCTGCTCTCGCTGGGTGAGTGCCACATCGGGCTGGCCCGGCACCTCGGCAGGGCGCAGCGCCTTTGCCTGGGCCTGAAAATGGGCGATCATGCGCTGGGCGATGCGGGGCGAGATCGGCGGCTCTCCGGCTGCGATCCGGCGGAACTGGTCGGCAAGGCTCGCGGCCTTCACGCCCTTGAGGATATAGCCCATCGCCCCCGCCGCCAGCGCGTCGAACAGCGAGGCGTCATCCTCGAAGATGGTGATGACCACCGGCAGCGTTTCGGGCAGGTCACGGGTGATCGCGCGAATGATGTCGATGCCGTGGCCGTCCGGCAGGTCGAGGTCGATCAGCGCGAAGTCAAAGCGCGTGTCGCTGTGAAACAGCGCCGTCACAGCCTCCGCACAGGTGGAGGCGGTGCTGATCATGGCACCCGGCAGCGTGGACTGAAGGGTTTCGCAGATCCAGTTCCGGGTTTCACGATTATCGTCCAGCACCAGCGCATGCAGAACACCCCCGTCCGTGCGGAGCGATCTGGAAAGGTCTGCGTCGCGGCTCTGGTTCATTGGTCCTGTCTATCGGCGTAAAATGACTTTGTGGGGCGAAAACTCAGGTATTCAAGAAATATCAGCGTTCATCGGAAGGTAAAGTTCCATCCGGTAATGGCCATTTTCTGTCGGACCGGCCTCAAGACGGCCTTTCAGCGCCTCTGCCCGGTTGCGCATGTTGCCGGTGCCATTGCCGCGATGGGGGCCTTCTGCCCGCCGATCCGCAGAGGAAAGCGCATTGACAAGGCACAGGTGCAGGCTCTGGCCGTCACAGGTGGCGGTGACATGGATATCCCCGGCGCCATGCGTCAGCGCATTGCTCAGGGCCTCGCGCTGGATGGCGGTCAGATTGCGCTGCATGTCATAGCGCAATGGGATCTCGGCTTCGTCGGCGCTGCCCGGCGGCCAGATCAGGCGGCGGTCCAGCGCCTCGGCCCGGCTGCGGCTTTCAGCGCGCAACTGGCCGATCAGCAGCGGCAGCGTCACCTCGCGCCCGGCCAGCCCGGTGGCGATCTGGCGCAGGTCTGACAGCGCTTCGATCAGGAAATCCTGCCGCTGGCCGTCGTCGCGGGCATGCAGGCTGGACAGAAGACGCGACCCCACATCGTCATGCAGGTCGCGGGCAATGCGCTGGCGTTCGCGGGCGACGGCGGTTTCATAGGTCACGCGGTCGCGGCCCGCGGCTTCGGCCAGCGTGGCAAGCTCATCGGCCAGTGCGCGGTCCTCGGCGTTGAACAGCCGTCGTCCGGCGGCCGCATAGCCCAGACGCAGGGCAGGCGTACCCTCGGGGCCGGGGATGACCAGCGCCAGCCCCTCGTCCTCCAGCAGGGCGCCGGTCACCGGCGCGGGCAGCGCCTCGACCCGTAGCGGCGCGAACAGCCGTTCCATCACACCGCGCCAGGCATTTGCCTTGGCCTGCCCGCCATGCTGAAAGGCCACGGACAACGTATCGCGGTACAGTGCCGCGAGATCAGGGCGGCGGCGGCCAAGCCAGCGGTCAAAGACCAGATCTCGCATGGGAAAATACACCAGCCCCACCAGCGCCACGGCCGAGGCCAGCGAGGCCGGGCCGGACAGGCTCAGCGTCAGCAGGAAGACCGTATCGACCACGATCATCAGCGCGACGACTGCAAGGCTGAACAGCACCCGCAGCGCCCAGCGGTCCAGATCGAACAGGCGATAGCGGGCCAGCGCAAGCGCGGCGCCGACATAGATCGCGCAGAGCGGGATGAAGGCCAGCCCCTGTGACAGGATCGTTTCCGCCCCGATCAGCGCAGGCAACGAGACCATGAGGACGAAAACGCCCGAGCCCAGCAGCACCGACAGCCCCAGCCAGCGCAGGGCGGCGCGGTCGGCGGGATGGCCCCGCGTGGCGCGCAGCTGTGCAAGGATCAGCCCGAGGATCGTCAGGAACATCACCCCGATGAGCACCTGCGGCTTGATCAGGTCATAGGGCGGAAGTTGCAGCCGATAGGCGATTTCGTTGACAGCGGCCAGCGCCGCCACTGCCCGGACCCACCGCGACGCCAGAACGGGCCGGGGGTAGCGCGCGAACAGCCCGATCATGCCGACCCCGAAGGCGAAAGTGCCGATGTGGTTCACGATGCTCAGGCGCCACAGCAGATCCGGGTCGATGGACAACTCGCGCGTACCATAGACAGAAGCGGTGAAAGCCGCCGTCGCCACCCCGGCCCCGGCCAGCACGAAGCCGCCCAGCCCCTCGCTTTGCTGGCGGCCATTGCGGCCGCTGCGCAGGACCAGCAGGAAGGCCGCGATGGCCAGAACGATGATCCCGACCGCCCATTGGACCCAGAACATCGCGGGCAGGTGCCGGAGCGGGGTTTCAGCCGTGACGGGCAGGTCGATCTCGTCGCCGTTCTCCAGATGCAGGCGCAACGGCTGTCCGGCAGCGGTGGCCTGCGTGGTCAGGGCAGTCATCTCGCCCTGCGCTGCGAGCAGGGCACGGAAACCGGCATAGCTGCTCAGCATGTCGGGGTCTTCGACCAGAAGATCCGGTGTCAGCAGGACGGGCGCGCCTGCCTGCCCGGTGGGCGGCCCCAGCGCGCGGACCTCAATCGCCCCGTCTGGCGCAAGTACAGAAAGGCGGCTGCCATCGGTCTGGACGCTCAGACTGTAGTCTGGCAGGCTTTCGCGCAGAGCCAGCACGGCAAGCGCCAGAAGCAGGATGCCGACGCAGGCGGCCAGCAGCCGCAACGCAGGGGTGCGCAGCTCATGCATCCCGCAACCCTGCGGGAAGTCGCTCTGGCTCCATGCGCAAAATCCTCGTCTCCCCCGGCAAAATCCGCCCCTGCCTGTCCCCGTTTCAGACCATAGCGCAGGAAAGACACCCTGCAACCCGCTGAACCCGGACTTTGGCTTTTGCGCGGCCTTTCCGGGGCATATCCCCTGAACAGGGGATGTGTTTACCTTGCGAGATGCGGCATATCAGAGAAAATTTTCAATCGGGGTTTGACCATGGCCTACCTGCCCGGCGACGACAAGAAAAACACGATTTACGGAACGGACGAGTCCGATCAGATCCTTGCCTATGCGGGCAACGACAAGGTGTTCGGCGGCTTCGGCAACGACAACATCCTGGCGGGCGATGACAACGATACCGTCTATGGCGGCTTTGCCACCGATGTGGTGAACGGCGAGGCGGGCAATGATGTGATTTACGGCGACAGCGCCGGAGACATCCTGACCGGCGGCGCGGGCAAGGACCGCATCTTCGGGGGCAGCGGATCGGATACGATCGGCGGGTATGGTCAGCCGATTTCGGATTACGCCGGAGATGTCATCGATGGCGGCTCGGGCCTCGACTGGATGTATCTTGATTACTCGTCGCGCGGCAGCAAAGTCTCGCTGACCATCGGGGACTGGATCAAGACCCAGACGCTGACCGGCGGGGTATCCGTGACATGGGTCGATGTGTTCAACATCACCGGCACGTCGCAGAACGACAAGATCACCGGCGGGATGTTCTATGACTTCCTGTATGGCGGCGACGGTCATGACCGTCTGAATGGCGCCGGTGGCAATGACTCGCTTGAAGGCGGGCTTGGCAACGACACGTTGCTGGGTGGCATGGGCAATGACACGCTGCGCGGCGGCGAAGGCAACGACCGGCTTGATGGCCAGCAGGGGGCCAACCTCCTGGATGGCGGCGCTGGCAACGATACGCTGAATGGCGGGCTTGCGGGCTGGCTGTACGGTGGCGAGGGCAACGACAAGATGACCGGCGGCATTTCGAACGACACGTTCGATGGCGGGCTGGGCAATGACTCGATGTATGGCGGCGCGGGTAACGACGTCTTCTACCGTGATGAGGGCAACGACCTGATCAACGCCGGGGCAGGCGATGACACTGTGAGCCTGCGCTATGGTGCCGACCGTGACACGCTGATCGGCGGGGCAGGGAGCGACACGCTGATCCTCGAACAGGTGACGGACAATTTCACCGCCAAGGCATCGGGCAAGACCGTGACCCTGCCGGGGGGCACGAAATATTCGGGGTTCGAGAACTACAACCTGCAGGCCTCCAATCAGGGGCAGGGCCTGAAGTTCACCACGCTGGGCGGCAATGACACGCTGTATGCGACCTCGGGCAGTGATGTTCTGAATTCGGGCAGTGGCAACGATTTCATCTATGCCTACGGTGGCAACGACAAGATCTATGGCGGCGCGGGCGATGACTTCCTTGCCGTCGATTCCGCCGAAAAGGATACCGTGGATGGCGGCGCCGGGCGCGATACGCTGTCGATGGGCAACTATACCGACACCCGTGATCTGGTGATGGCCTTCACCGGCAAGAACGGCACACTGACCGGCGGTTCGGTGTTCAAGGGGATCGAGACGGTCAGCGCCAGCTTCGGCTCGGGCAATGACAAGTTCGTCAAGGTCGGCGCGCTGGAATCGGTCAACCTGAGCGGCGGCGCCGGAAATGACACGCTTTCCGGCACCAAGAATTCGTTCGACTACCTGCGCGGCGATGCCGGAAACGACAGCCTGAACGGCGGGGCAGGCGACGACAATCTGGACGGCGGCGAGGGCAATGACACGCTCATCGGCGGCGACGGCAACGACTGGATCAACGACAATTACGGCACCAACAAGATCGACGCCGGTGGTGGCAACGATTATGTGGCGCTGTCCGAATACTATCCGACGATCGAGGAATATGCGATCGGCGGCAGCGTCAAGCTGGGCGCCGGGGATGACAACCTGCAACTGACGATGCGGGTCGATGGCCTTGGGCGGATGGTGGCGGACGGTGGCTCCGGTGTGGATACTATCGGCCTGTCTCTGGGGGACCAGACCGACGACATCATCTTCAACATCCGCAAGACGAAATCGCTGCTGGACGGCCGTATCAAGGTAACCGGGTTCGAGACGGTCAATATCACCTCGGGTTCGGGCAATGATGTCCTGACCGGCGGTGCAAATGGCGATACGATGAGCGGCGGCGAAGGCAATGACAAGCTGTACGGCGGCGCCGGCAGTGACCGGCTGGACGCCGGGGCGGGTGTCGACAAGCTCTACGGCGGCTCGGGGATGGATTATCTTACCGGCGGCAGCGTCACGGGCGCGCGGGAAACCGGCGATGTGCTGGACGGCGGCGCCGACAATGATGTCATCACGATGGGTCTGGGCGCCACCGCCATCGGCGGCAGCGGGTTCGACACGCTGGTCCTTTACCTGACCAGCGAGACCGGGAATTTCTCGCTCAACATCGGGAAAGCCACGCAAAAGCTTGATGCCGCGACGAAAATCTCGGGTTTCGAGGCGCTGCAATATTACGGCAGCGCCGGCAAGGACAACGTGACCGGCGGCGAGGGCGTGGACATCCTGAACGGCTACAACGGCAATGATACGCTGGTGGGCCGGGGCGGCACCGACACGCTGACCGATGGCGCCGGGAACGACAAGCTGTACGGCGGCGACGGCGATGATACGCTGTGGCGCAGCGACATGACCGGCAAGGACGTGTTCGACGGCGGCGCCGGAACCGATACGCTCCAGTTCTCGGGCTACTACGGCAGCGTCATCCTCGACCTGGCCAAGCAGTCGCAGAATGACGGGCTGGCCAAAGGCCTGACCGTCAAGAACATCGAGCGCGTTCACGGCAGCTTCAACGAGGACCGGCTGAGCGGGGACAGCAAAGCCAACTACTTCAACGGTGGTTACGGCGATGATACGCTGGATGGACGCGCGGGCAATGACACGCTGGACGGTGGCACCGGCGACGACTGGCTGACCGGCGGTGCCGGAAATGACATGTTCATTCTCAACCGCGACGGCAATCAGGGCGATATCATCACCGATTTCACGCGCGGCTCTGACAAGCTGGGCATTCAGGGCTATGCCTTCGGGATCTATGCCTTTGAAAAACCCGCATTCGAGCTGGTGACCGGGGCCAATCCTGTCGCCAAGACAACGGGCCCGACCATCCTGTTCGAAACCGATAACGGGCGGCTCTGGTTCGATCCCGACGGCAAGGGCGATGTGGCCGAAGCCGAGTTCATTGCCCAGTTGCGCGGTGTCAGCACACTGACGATGAACGACTTCGAGTTGTTCTGAGCGGCTGACACAGCTTTACGGGCGATGAAAGCCGCGCGGGGATCCCCTCTCTCGCGCGGCTTTTTCTTTGCTACATCATCCATTCAATCGGCAGCAGGCCGATCAGCGTCAATGCGATACGCCGGGGCAGGCTGCTGCCCGGTTCGTCGGTCAGGGCCTGCCCGTGGCCATCGGACCAGACCAGCCCTTCGGGGCCTTCGGTCACGCGCCAGGCGGTATCGCCCAGATTGCTGTCGAAGCTCTGGCTCATCGCAGCGGCCAGCGCCGGGCTGCGGATCAGGAAGCCCATCTCGCAATTCAGAAAAACCGAGCGCGGATCGAAGTTGAACGAACCGACAAAGACCCGGTCGCCGTCGAGCGTGAAAGTCTTGGCGTGCAGGCTGGCACCCGAACTGCCCAGCAGGCCAAGCTGTTCGACGCTTTCGGCCGAGGCGGGGCTGCGTTTCAGCTCGAACACTTCGACTCCGCCTTCCAGCAGGGCCTTGCGATATTTGGCATAAGAGGCATGGACCGGCAGGACATCCGTTGCCTCCAGCGAATTGGTCAGCGCGCGGACCTTCACGCCCCGTGCTGCAAGGCCGGTCAGCACCTCAACCCCGCGCTGGCCGGGCACGAAATAGGCCGAGGCCAGATCCAGCCGCTGTTCCGCCGCCCCGAGGATCGCGGCCAGCCGGCCGATCATCAGCGCCTCGGGGGCCACCGGGCCCAGCCCCTTGGCCGGGTCGTCAGACACCATCTGCACCGGCACCCAGTCCAGGAACTGCCGTCCGGCCAGCAGATCTCCGACCAGACGGGTGTCCCGCAGCGCGGCGTTGTAGTCTGCCGCATCAGGCGCCGCGCGCGCGGTCGCCACAGCCGAGGCAAAGCGTGCCGCTGCATCCTTGGGTGGTGTGACCAGCGCCTCGTGCGGATAGGCCGAGCCGCTGTTCCAGTAGGCATCGAAATCGGCATCGACCTCGGGCAGGATGGCACCTGACGCCAGCAGGTCGAAATCGGAATACTGGGTATCTGCCGCGCGCGAGAAATAAATATCGCCGATGTTGCGCCCGCCGATGATGGTGGCGACGCCATCGACGGTGAAGCTCTTGTTGTGCATGCGCCGGTTCAGGCGCGGAAAGTCAAAGGCATAGGACAGCAGCCGGGGACTGCGCAGCGTGAATGGATTGAAGATGCGTACCTCTGCCATCGGCAGGGCGTTCAGCGCCGAAAGTTCGGTATCCAGATCAGGTGTGCCGTTGTCATCCACCAGAAGCCGGACGCGCACCCCGCGTTCGGCCGCAGCGCGCAATTCGTCCAGCAGCGGCAGCCCGGTCAGATCGCGTTGCCAGATGTAATAGCGGGCGTCGATGCTGCGGGTGGCGGCGCGGGCCAGCAGCATCCGGGCGGCATAGGCCTCGGCGCCGTGATGCAGCGGGCGGATGCCGGTCAGGCCCGGATGCGCGCTGGCATCAGGCAGCAGCGCCGCAGCCAGCGGGCTGGCCGGATCGGCGGGCAGGGCGCGGCTTTCGCTGCGTCCGTCCAGCGCGGGCAGCGGAAAAGCGAGCCGCGCCAGCAGGACAAGCGCGGCGCAGGCCAGCGCCAGCTTGACCACGAACCGCAATATTCCCATCGTCCCCTCCGGCTTTGGCGAGGCCGCTCAGACCTCTTCCACCATGACCACGCCCTGCATCGCCTTGATCGCGCCCTTGATCTGCGGTGAAACCGGGTAAAGCTGCGGCAGCGTCAGGTCGATCTCGCGCCCCTCGGCATCGGCCACGGTCAGGGTGATCTGGCCCCTGGAGCGCCCGGCCTCGACCCGCGCGAACAGGGCCGCGACCGAGGCCACCGCCTCGGCCTGATTCAGATGGATGCGCAGATTGGTCCCACCGGCTTCCGCCGCCACGCTGTCGATCGGCTGGGCCGAACGCGCCAGCAGCTTCAGCGTGTCGCCTTCCAGATTGGCCTCGACCGTCAGGACGACATTCATGCCGGGTTCCAGATGATCGCGGCATTGTTCCAGCGTGTCGGAAAACACCGTGACCTCGTAAAGCCCCGTCGGATCAGACAGTTGCACAAAGGCGAAGCGATTGCCCTTGGCCGATTTGCGTTCCTGTTTCGAGGAAACGGACCCCGCGATCTTGGCCGCCACCGGGCCATTTTCGCAAGCCAGCGTCAGTTCGGCCAGCGTCAGCACCTTCTTGCGCTTCAGCGGACCCATGTAATCATCCAGCGGGTGACCGGACAGGTAAAAGCCGATGGCCTGATGTTCCTGCGCGAGCCGTTCGACCGGGAGCCAGTCATTGCGGTTGGCCATGCGCGGTTCGGGGATGTCCGATCCTGCCTCGCCGAACAGCGACACCTGGGCCGAGGTCTTGGCTTCGTGGATCGCTGCCGAATAGGCGACCAGCCCGTCCAGCCCGTCGAACACCCGCGCGCGGTTCGGGTCCAGCATGTCGAAACAGCCCGCCCGCGCCATCATCTCCAGCGGGCGCTTGCCCACGCGCTTCAGATCCACGCGGCGGGCGAAATCGAAGATCGTGGCAAAGGGTTTGTCCGCGCCGTTCGGTCCGCGCCGCGCCGCAACGATCAGGCCCATCGCATCGACGCCCACATTCTTCAGCGCGCCAAGCGCATAGACCACCTTGCCGCCTGTCACGCTGAAGGTGGCAAGGCTGCGGTTCACGCAGGGCGGCACCACCGGGATCGACAGCTTGTCCAGCTCGCGTTTGTAGACAGCCAGCTTGTCGGTCAGATGGATATCGCAGTTCATCACGCCAGCCATGAATTCGACAGGGTGATTGGCCTTCAGCCAACCCGTCTGATAGCTGACCACGGCATAAGCGGCGGCGTGGGATTTGTTGAAGCCGTAATTGGCGAATTTCTCCAGAAGGTCAAAGACCTCACCGGCTTTCTTCGCGTCGATGTTGTGGGTCGCTTTGGCGCCGTCGATGAATTTGGGGCGCTCCTTGGCCATCTCCTCGGCGATCTTCTTGCCCATGGCGCGGCGCAGAAGATCAGCGCCGCCGAGGCTGTAGCCCGCCATGACCTGTGCGATCTGCATCACCTGTTCCTGATAGACGATGATGCCCTGGGTTTCGGCGAGGATCGGGTCGATGGTCGGATGCAGGCTTTCCAGCGGGCGCAACCCGTGCTTCACCTCGCAATAGACCGGGATGTTTTCCATCGGGCCGGGACGATACAGCGCCACCAGCGCCACGATATCCTCGATGCAGGTGGGTTTCATGCGCCGCAGCGCATCCATCATGCCCGAGCTTTCGACCTGGAACACCGCAACCGTCTTGGCCTGCGAATAGAGGTCGTAGGTCGCCTTGTCATCGAGCGGGATATGGCCGATGTCATTCTCGGCCCCCGGCTTCGGCTCGTATAGCCGCGTACCGTCCGGCGCCTCATGCAACTGTCGCCCGGTGCCAAGGATCAGGTCGATGGCATTCTGGATCACCGTCAGGGTTTTCAGACCCAGAAAGTCGAACTTCACCAGACCGGCGGCTTCCACCCATTTCATGTTGAACTGGGTGGCGGGCATGTCCGACCGCGGGTCCTGATACAGCGGCACCAGCGCATCCAGCGGCCGGTCGCCGATCACAACACCGGCGGCGTGAGTGGAGGCGTTGCGCAGCAAGCCCTCGATCTGCATGCCGTAATCCAGCAGGCGCTTCACCACCTCCTCGGCCTTGGCCGCCTCGCGCAGGCGTGGCTCGTCCGCCAGCGCCTTCTGGATGCTGACCGGCTTCACCCCCTCGACCGGAATCATCTTCGACAGCCGGTCCACCTGCCCGTAAGGCATCTGCAAGACGCGGCCCACATCGCGCACGGCGGCCTTTGACAGAAGCGCGCCGAAGGTGATGATCTGCCCCACCTTGTCGCGGCCATAGCGTTCCTGCACATAGCGGATCACCTCTTCGCGGCGGTCCATGCAAAAGTCGATGTCGAAGTCCGGCATCGACACCCGTTCCGGGTTCAGGAAGCGTTCGAACAGCAGCGCATAACGCAGCGGGTCAAGGTCGGTGATGGTCAGCGCATAGGCTACCAGAGAGCCTGCACCCGACCCCCGCCCCGGACCGACCGGGATGGCATGCGCCTTGGCCCATTTGATGAAATCGGCCACGATGAGGAAATAGCCGGGGAACTTCATCCGCTCGATGATGTCGAGCTCGAATTGCAGCCGTGCCTCGTATTCCTCGACCGGCGCGGCATGGGGGATCACGTCAAGCCGCGCCTTCAGGCCCGCCCAGGCCTGACGGCGCAGTTCCTCCACCTCGTCATCGGCGAAGCGAGGCAGGATCGGTGCCCGTTTCGCGGCCTTGAAGGCGCAGCGCTTTGCAATCTCGACGGTATTCTCCAACGCCTCGGGCAGATCGGCGAACAGCGCGCACATTTCGGCTTCGGACTTGAAGTAATGCTGCGGCGTCAGCCGCCGGCGCGGCTCTGCCTGATCGACATAGGCGCCTTCCGCAATGCAGATCAGCGCGTCATGCGCCTCGTACATCTCGGATTTCGGGAAATAGACGTCATTGGTGGCGACCAGCGGCAGGCCCTTGTCATAGGCGATCTCGACAAAGCCACGCTCGGTCGCAGCTTCGGCTGCCATCAGCCGCCCGCCTTCGCCGGGGTGGCGCTGCAATTCGACATAAAGCCGCCCCGGATAGATCGCGGCCAGCCGGTCCGCCAAAGCCTCGGCCCGGCCCCGGTTGCCGGTTTGCAGGATCTTGCCCAAAGGCCCCTCGGCGCCGCCGGTCAGACAGATCAGCCCCGCCGCATGCGCCTCCAGATCCGCCAGCGTCACCTGCGGCAACTGCCCGCCCTGATCGAGGTAAAGGCAGGAGTTCAGCTTCATCAGATTGCCGTATCCCGTCTCGTCCTGCGCCAGCAGCACGACGGGAGCAGGCGCCTTCGGCTTTTCCCCGGGCGCGGGCGTCTCATAGGCAAGACTGACCTGACAGCCGACGATGGGTTGCACCCCGACGCCGCTCGCAATGGTGGAAAACTCCAGCGCGGCGAACATGGCATTGCTGTCGGTCACCGCCACCGCAGGCATGTTCTGCGCGGCACAAAGCCCCACAAGCTTTTTCACCGGCACCGCGCCTTCCAGCAGCGAATATTCGGTATGGACACGCAGATGGATGAATCGGACTGGATCGCTCATGCCCGATAGCCTAGCCTGTCGGCGTCCGGCCGGAAAGGGTGCCACATTCTTCGGCATTTCTTGCAACTGCTTTCGGAAAACACAAAAAAGTAATGCTTGCCAGACGACGGGCCCTTGGGGTCATCTATAAAGAACCAGAACAAGGCTGCCCCTCTTACGCCGCATCGGAGGGGAATAACCGGGCCAAGGGGGTAACGCGGCGGGACGACCGATGACCGGAGTAGCGTTTCTGCTGAACGGAACGCCGGTGCGCCTGGGTGAAACCAGCCCGACGCGCACCCTTTTGCAATATCTGCGCGAGGATCGGGGCCTGACCGGCACCAAGGAAGGCTGCAATGAAGGTGATTGCGGCGCCTGCACGGTGATCGTGACCGATGAACATGGGCCGCGCGCGCTGAATGCCTGCATCCTGTTCCTGCCGCAACTGCACGGCAAGGCGGTGCGCACGGTCGAGGCCATTGCCGCGCCCGACGGCACGCTGCACCCCGTGCAACAGGCCATGGTTGATCATCATGGCAGCCAGTGCGGCTTCTGCACACCGGGCTTCATCGCCTCGATGGCTGCTGCCCATGCGCAGGGCCGCAAGGATCACGATGTGGTTCTGGCGGGCAACCTCTGCCGCTGCACCGGCTACGCCCCGATCATCCGTGCGGCCGAGGCGGCCGAGGGCCAGCCACTTCCGGCATGGATGGAAGACGACCGCGCTTTCATCTTGGCACAAATATCCTCGGGGGTCCGGGGGCAGACAGCCCCCGGCGCTTTCCGCCCCGAAACCACCGATGAACTCGCTGACTGGTATGCCGCCCACCCCGACGCGACGCTGGTCGCAGGCGCGACCGATGTCGGCCTCTGGGTGACCAAACAGTTGCGTGGCCTGCCGCAGGTCGCCTTCCTGAACGGCATCGCTGAAATGCAGCGGATCGAGGCGCAGGGCGACTTCATCCGCATCGGCGCGGGGGTCACCCTGACCGACCTGCGCGCCGCCATGGCCGGGCCGCATCCGGCCTTTGCCGCCATGCTGACCCGCTACGCCAGCGAACAGGTGAGGAATGCCGCGACCATCGGCGGCAATATCGCCAATGGCTCGCCCATCGGGGACGGCCCGCCCGCGCTGATCGCACTGGGCGCGACCCTGCATCTGCGCGGGGGCACCGCGCGGCGCGAGATGGCGCTGGAAGATTTCTTCCTCGATTACCGCAAGCAGGATCGCCAGCCCGGCGAATTCGTTGAAGCCATTACCATCCCCGCCACTGCGCCGGGGCTGCGGGTCTGGAAACTGTCGAAACGCTTCGATCAGGATATTTCCGCCGTGCTGGGCGCCTTCAACCTCACCGTTGCGGGCTGCACTATCACGGGCGCCCGCATTGCCTTTGGCGGCATGGCGGGTATCCCCAAACGCGCGACCGCGATGGAGGCGACGCTGATCGGACAGCCCTTCACCCGTGCGGCCTTCGAGGCTGCCCGCGCCGCCGCCGCGCAGGATTTCACGCCGCTCAGCGACATGCGCGCCAGTGCTGCCTACCGGCTGGAGACGGCGGGCAATATGGCGCTCCGCTACTGGCACGAGGCCAGC
The DNA here is from genome assembly GCF_003054195.1 of Gemmobacter caeni. Taxonomy (GTDB): domain Bacteria; phylum Pseudomonadota; class Alphaproteobacteria; order Rhodobacterales; family Rhodobacteraceae; genus Gemmobacter; species Gemmobacter caeni. The sequence continues at coordinate 70,022 of NZ_QBKP01000016.1, read as the reverse complement.
GGCGCAGGCGTTGATGTGCTGGAGGTGCGGGCATGAGCATCGGCAAACCGCTTCCGCATGATGCCGCCGCCCTGCATGTGACCGGGGCCGCGCGCTACACCGATGACATCCCGCTGCCTGCGGATGCGCTGCATCTGGCCTTCGGCCTTTCGACCTGCGCCCATGGTGCGATCACCGCGATGGACCTGTCGGCGGTCCGGACCGCCCCCGGCGTGATCGCGGTGTTTTCCGCCGAAGACTGGCCAGAGATGCCGGATTGCTCGCCCTCGCTGGGCGACGAGCCGCTTCTGGCCACGAGTGAGGTGCATTATGTCGGCCAGCCGGTGTTTCTGGTGGTGGCCGAAAGCCATCTGGCGGCGCGCAAGGCTGCACGCCTGGGCAGGATCAGCTATGACGAACGCCCGGCGCTGCTGACGGTCGAGGATGCGCTAGCGGCGAACAGCCGGTTTGAACAGGGCCCGGTCATCTGGGCGCGGGGCGATGCGGCTGCGGCGATCGGCAAGGCGCCGCAGGTGGTCGAAGGGCAGTTCGAGGTCGGCGGGCAGGAGCATTTCTATCTGGAAGGCCAGGTCGCGGCGGCCCTGCCGCAAGAGGGCGGAGATATGGTGGTCCACAGTTCCACCCAGCACCCGACCGAGATCCAGCACAAGGTCGCGCATGCCCTGCATCTGCCGATGAGCGCGGTACGGGTCGAAGTGCGCCGCATGGGCGGCGGCTTTGGCGGCAAGGAAAGCCAGGGCAATCACCTCGCCATCGCCTGCGCCATGGCGGCGCATGCGACGGGGCGCCCCTGCAAGATGCGCTATGACCGCGATGACGACATGGTCATCACCGGCAAGCGGCATGACCTGAAGATCGGCTATCGCGCCGGGTTTGACGCGACGGGGCGGATCCTGGGGGTGGAGTTCACCCATCTGTTCCGCTGCGGCTGGAGCCAGGATCTGAGCCTGCCGGTCGCTGATCGGGCGATGCTGCATGCGGATAACGCCTATTTCCTTGAAAATATCCGTATCGAAAGCCACCGGCTGCGCACCAATACCCAGTCGAACACCGCCTATCGTGGTTTCGGCGGGCCGCAGGGCGTGGTGGGGATCGAGCGGGTGGTGGATCACGTCGCCCATGCGCTGAAGCTGGACCCGGTCGCGGTGCGGCGGCGGAATTTCTATGCGGAGGCTGCGGAGGGGGGGCTGTCTGCCCCCCCCGGCCCCCCCGAGGATATTTCCCGACAGAAAATGACGGCGGGGGTGTTCAGGGCCGAAAATCCGGGGACGGGGCATCGCTATGGCGGGACCCATTCTCCGAAAGCGGTGGTGCAGGCCACACCTTACGGCATGCCGGTCGAGGATTTCTGTCTGCGAGCCATGTTGGACGAGCTGGAGCGCACCTCGGATTACGCCGCGCGGCGGGCCGAGATCGCGCGGTGGAACGCGGGATCGCCGGTGTTGAAACGCGGCATCGCGCTGACGCCGGTGAAGTTCGGGATTTCCTTCACGCTCACCTGGCTCAATCAGGCCGGGGCTTTGGTGCATGTCTATCAGGATGGTTCGATCCGGTTGAACCATGGTGGCACCGAGATGGGGCAGGGGCTGTTCCTGAAGGTTGCGCAGGTGGCGGCGAGCGTATTCGGCGTGGATGTGGCGGCAGTGAAGATCACCGCGACGGATACGGCGAAGGTGCCCAATACCTCGGCCACGGCGGCCTCTTCCGGCAGCGACATGAACGGGATGGCGGCGCAGGCCGCCTGTCTGACGATCCGTGACCGGATGGCGGCGTTCATGGCCGGCAAGTTCGGGGTGGAGCCTGCGCAGGTGCGGTTCGAGGGCGGCATGGTGCGGGTGGCGGGGGAGGCTTTCCCCTTAGCGCAGGTGGCGGCATGGGCCTATCAGGCGCGCGTCTCGCTATCGGCGACCGGTTTCTATGCCACACCCAAACTGCAATGGGACCGGGTGAAGGGGCAGGGGAGGCCGTTCCTCTATTTCGCCTATGGCGCGGCGGTGACCGAGGTGGTGATCGACACGCTGACCGGCGAGAACCGCATTCTGCGCACCGATATCCTGCATGACACCGGGGCCAGCCTGAACCCGGCGATTGATATCGGCCAGGTGGAAGGCGCCTATGTGCAGGGCGCGGGCTGGCTGACGACCGAGGAACTGGTCTGGGATGGCAAGGGGCGGCTGATGACGCATGCGCCCTCCACCTACAAGATCCCGGCCTGTTCTGATCGCCCGCCGGTCTTCAATGTCGCGCTGTGGAACCGCCCCAACCGGGAGGAGACGGTGGGCCGGTCCAAGGCTGTGGGCGAGCCGCCCTTCATGCTGGGGATTTCGGCCTTGATGGCGCTGTCGGATGCGGTAGCAGCCTGTGGCGACGGGTCCGCCTATCCGGCGCTTGATGCGCCCGCCACGGCAGAGCGGGTGCTGGCGGCGGTGCGGCGGCAGGTGGGCGATGTTTGACCGCGCGGAGCTTCAGGCGGCGCTGGCCGCACAGGGAACCGTGGTGCGGGTGGTCATCGCCGAGGTGAAGGGCTCCAGCCCGCGTGAGGTTGGCGCCGCGATGCTGGTCTGGCGCGGCGGGCAGGCGGGCACCATCGGCGGCGGCGCGTTGGAACATCTGGCAACCGGCATCGCCGGGGAGATGCTGGCGGGTGCCGGGGCGCGGCGCTTTGGTCGCTGGCCGCTGGGGCCTGCAATCGGGCAGTGCTGCGGCGGCGCCGTGGCGCTGCTGTTTGAGCGGTTCACGCCGGGTGATGCCTTGCCGGACGGGGTTTTTGCCCGCCCCGCTGCAACCGATAGCGCGATGCCTCTGGCAGTGAAGCGGCTGCTGGCGGCGCAGCGCGGCAGCGGCGTGACCCCGGCGCCGCAACTGGTGCAGGGCTGGTTTGTCGAGCCGGTGGCGGTTCCGGCGCGGCCCTTGTGGATCTGGGGCGCCGGGCATGTCGGGCGGGCGCTGGTGTCGGTTCTGGCGCCGCTGCCCGACCTGGCGATCACCTGGGTCGATACCGCGCCCGAGCGTTTTCCGGCCACGATTCCCGAAGGGGTGACGGCGGTGCCGGTGGCAGATCCGGCGCTGCTGGTCGCCCATGCCCCGCGCGACGCGGCGCATCTGGTGCTGACCTATTCGCATGCGCTGGATCTGGAACTGTGTCACCGCATTCTGGCGCATGGTTTCGCCTCGTTGGGGGTGATCGGATCAGCGACGAAAGCGGCGCGATTCCGGGCACGACTGCACGATCTGGGGCATTTGCATACGGAAATTCAACGGATTGCCTGTCCGATAGGCGACAAGAGCCTTGGCAAGCATCCGCAAGCCATAGCAATAGGCATGGCAAGCGCGCTGCTGAAAGGCGCCGGCGAACAGGGGAAGCGCAGGGGGATGGCGGGATGACGGCAGCTGAAACCGGCGCGGGCGATCTGCTGCGCATCGAGGGCGTGACCAAGGCCTATCCCGGGGTGGTGGCGAACAGCGACGTGAGCTTCGCCATTGCCGAAGGCGAGGTCCATGCGCTTCTGGGCGAGAATGGCGCCGGGAAATCCACGCTGGTCAAGATGATCTACGGGCTGGTGAAGCCCGATGCAGGGCGGATGATCTGGCGCGGGGCGCCGTTTGCGCCCTCGCAGCCCAGTGCGGCTCGGGCTTCGGGTATCGCGATGGTATTCCAGCATTTTTCGCTGTTCGAGGCGCTGAACGTGGCGGAAAATGTGGCGCTGGGCATGGAAACCCCGCCGCCGATGCGTGAACTTGCCGCGCGCATCCGCGCTGTCAGCGAGGAATATGGCCTGCCGCTGGATCCGTCGCGCATGGTGGGCGACCTTTCGGCGGGTGAGCGGCAGCGCGTTGAGATCATTCGTTGCCTGCTGCAATCGCCGAAGCTGCTGATCATGGATGAACCGACGAGTGTTCTCACGCCGCAGGAGGTGGAGATTCTGTTCCAGACGCTCCGGCAATTGCGGTCCGAGGGCACCTCGATCCTTTATATCTCGCACAAGCTTGAGGAAATCCGCACGCTTTGCGACCGGGCGACGGTACTGCGGCGGGGTAAGGTGGTCGGTGCCTGCATTCCGCGCGACAGCACGGCGCGCGAAATGGCCGAGATGATGGTGGGTGCAACGCTGACCCCGCCGGAGCGGCGCGCGACGGAAAAGGGCGAAGTGGCGCTGGGTGTCAGCGACCTGTCGGTCGCCTCGCCCATCCCCTTCGGCACCAGCCTGAAGGCGATCAGCTTCACCGTGGCGCGGGGCGAGGTGCTGGGCATCGCCGGGGTTGCGGGCAACGGGCAGGACGAATTGCTGCTGGCACTGAATGGCGAATTGCGGGTGGCACCGGACCGGGTGCGCATTCATGGCAAGCCCGTCGGGGATCTTGGACCGACGGACCGGCGTCGGGCGGGGCTGGTTTCCGCCCCCGAGGAACGGCTGGGCCATGCGGCGGCGCCCAATATGACGCTGACGGAAAACGCGCTGTTGTCGGGCGCGGTGCGGCAGGGGCTGACAGCACGCGGTTTCATCGACTGGCGCGGCACCGAGGCTTTTGCCGAGAAGATCATCGAAAGTTTCGATGTGCGCACCCCCGGCACCCATGTTGCGGCGCGGGCGCTGTCGGGGGGCAACCTGCAAAAGTTCGTCGTCGGGCGGGAGCTTCTGCAAAGCCCCGAGGTCATCGTGATAAACCAGCCCACCTGGGGGGTGGATGCGGCGGCGGCGGCGGCGATCCGGCAGGCGATCCTTGATTGTGCCGCAGGCGGCGCGGCGGTCGTGGTCATCAGTCAGGATCTGGATGAACTGCTGGAAATCGCGGACAGTTTCGCGGCTCTGAACGAGGGGCGGCTGACGAAGCCGCGTCCGGTGCAGGGCCTGACCATCGACGAGATCGGCCTGATGATGGGCGGCGCGCACGGGATGGAGGTGGCGCATCATGCGGGCTGAGAGCGGGCAATTTTCTTGCAAGAAAATTGCAAATTCCTTTGAAGGAATTTGCGCGGGGACGGAGGGCAGCGCATGCTGAAGCTGGAAAAGCGGCCTTCGCCTTCGGTCTTCTGGGGCCGGGCCACGCCGGTTCTGGCGGTAGCGCTGACCATGATGGCGGGCAGCCTGATGTTCGCCGCTTTGGGCAAGAACCCGTTCGAGGCGATCCGCACGATCTTCTGGGACCCGCTGTTCGGTGAATTCGCCTGGTATCTGCGCGGGCAGCTTCTGGTGAAGGCCGGGCCGCTGATCCTGATTGCGGTGGGGCTGAGCCTTGGCTTCCGCGCCGGGATCTGGAACATCGGCGCCGAGGGCCAGTATATCATGGGCGCGATCTGCGGCGCGGCCGTGGGCCTTGCAGCCTATCCGACCGAAAGCTGGCTGATCTTCCCGGTGATGGTGCTGGCGGGGGCCTTTGGTGGCTGGGTCTGGGCGATGATCCCGGCCATCCTGAAGACAAGGTTCAATACCAACGAGATCCTTGTCTCGCTGATGCTGGTCTATGTGGCGGAAACCGTGCTGGCCATGGCTTCCACCGGCTTTCTGCGCAACCCCGACGGCGCGGGTTTCCCCGGCAGCCGCAATTTCAGCAGCTATCCGGCGGCGGCCAACCCCGAACTGATCGCGGGCACCGGCCTGCATTGGGGCGGGGTCGCGGCACTGGGAGCTGTGGTCGCGGCCTATGTGCTGTTGCAGCGCCATATCCTTGGCTTCCAGATCAAGCTGGCCGGGCAGGCCCCGCGTGCCGCGCGTTTTGCGGGTGTCAGCCCGAAGCGTCTTGTCGTCATGTGTCTGGGCATAGCCGGGGCGCTGGCCGGTCTGGCGGGGATGTTCGAGGTCACCGGCCCGGCCGGGCAGATCAGCATCGACTTCAATTCGAACTACGGCTTCACCGCGATCATCGTGGCCTTCCTCGGACGGCTGAACCCCGTGGGTATCCTGTTCGCGGGGCTGTTGATGGCGCTGACCTATATCGGCGGCGAGATGGCCTCGACCAACCTTGGCCTGCCGTCGGCAGCCATTCAGGCGTTTCAGGGAATGCTTCTGTTCTTCCTGCTGGCCTGTGACCTCTTGACCAATTTCCGTATCGTTCCCGCCCGCAAGGAGGTGCGCTGATGTTCGGAGGTATTGATCCTGCCCTGCTGATCGCCTCGCTGATGGTGGCTTCGGTGCCGATCCTTCTGGCGGCTACCGGCGAGCTGGTGGTGGAGAAGGCGGGCGTTCTGAACCTCGGGGTCGAGGGGATGATGATCATGGGCGCGGTCTGCGGCTTCATCACCGCCGTCGTCACCGGCAGCCCGGCGCTGGGCTTTCTGGGCGGGGCGGCGGGAGGGGCCGGGCTGAGCCTGCTCTTCGCGCTGCTGACGCAGGTCATGCAGGCCAATCAGGTGGCCTCGGGTCTGGCGCTGACGCTGTTCGGGCTGGGGCTGTCGTCGCTGCTGGGGCAGGGCTATGTGGGGATCAAACCGCCGCATACCGGCGCCGTGCCCTTCGGGCCGCTGGCCGACATCCCGTTCTTCGGCCGGGTGATCTTTGGCCATGACCCGCTGGTCTATCTGTCGGTTCTGGCGGTGGCGGCAGTCTGGATATTCCTGCGCAATGCGCGGGGCGGGCTGATTCTGCGCGCCGTGGGCGAAAGCCACGAAGCGGCACATGCGCTGGGCTACAAGGTGCGGCGCATCCGGGTGCTGGCCATCCTGTTCGGCGGTGCCATGGCGGGTCTGGGCGGCGCTTATATCAGCCTCGTGCGCGTGCCGCAGTGGACCGACGGTATCACCGCGGGCGCGGGCTGGATCGCCCTGGCCATCGTGGTCTTCGCGAGCTGGCGTCCGTGGCGCGTGCTGCTGGGGGCCTGGCTTTTCGGCGGCATCACGGTGCTCCAGCTCAATCTTCAGGCGGCGGGTTCAGGCATTCCGGTCGAATACTTGTCGATGTCGCCTTATCTGATAACCATTCTCGTGCTGGTCATCATGTCCTCGGGCCGGGGCCGGGCGGCGCTGAACGCGCCGGCGAGCCTTGGTCAGAATTTCCACGCCGCGCGTTGAGCCGGCCACGATCAACCCGGGCGCAATGCCCGATGCTACAGGGAGCAACCGAATGAACCGCAGACATCTTCTTGCCACGGCGGCGCTGGGCCTTTCGCTGGCCTTCGGCGGCGCGGCCTCCGCTCAGGACAAGACCAAGGCCTGCTTCGTCTATGTCGGCCCGATCGGCGACGGCGGCTGGACCTATCAGCACCATCAGGGTGCGCTTGCCGTGCAGGAAGCCTATGGTGACAAGGTGGAAATCGCCTGGCAGGAAAACGTGCCCGAAGGCGCGGATGCCGAGCGTGTGCTGACCCAGATGGCGCTGGGTGGCTGCGACATCATCTTCACCACCTCGTTCGGCTATATGGACCCGACCAATGCGGTGGCGAAGAAATTCCCGAACGTGAAGTTCGAACATGCCACCGGCTTCAAGCGGGAATCGCCCAATGTCTCGACCTACAACGCGCGTTTCTATGAAGGCCGGGCGGTGCAGGGCGTCATCGCGGGCCGGATGACCAAAACCAACAAGATCGGCTATATCGGCTCGTTCCCGATCCCCGAAGTGATCATGGGTATCAACAGCTATTACCTGCATGCCAAGAAGGTGAATCCGGATGTCGAACTGACCGTTGTCTGGGCCTTCACCTGGTTCGACCCGGCGAAAGAGGCCGATGCCGCCAAGGCGATGATCGAGCAGGGCGTGGATGTCATTGCCAGCCACACCGATTCCACCGCGCCGCTGGCCGAGGCTGCCAAGGCAGGCGGCAAGGTCATCGGCTTCGGTCAGGCTTCGGACATGACCGAATACAAGCCCAGCCCGCGCGTGTCGTCGATCATCGACAACTGGGCGCCCTATTACGTCAAGCGCGTTGGCGCGCTGATGGATGGCACCTATGAACAGCAGGATGCCTGGGAAGGCATCGCCGGCGGCGAGGTGCAGATTGGCGAGATCACCGATGCGATTCCAGCTGATGTGAAGGCCGAGGCCGAAAAGCTGCGCGACGATATCGCGGCGGGCACCTACCATCCGTTCACCGGCCCGATCAACAAGCAGGACGGCTCTGCCTGGCTGGCCGAAGGGCAGACCGCGCCGGATGGCGACTTGCTGGGCATGGGCTTCTATGTCGAGGGCATCAAGGGCGATATTCCGAAGTAATCGCGCCCCTGCGACGAAAAGACCCGGAAAGGCCCGCCGTTCTGGCGGGCCTTTTGTCTGGCGCGCCGAAGTTTTTATTTGTCAAATTCATATATGATTATATGTTGTATACGCCAGCATGCAAATCGGGAGGAAGTCAGGCATGGCTCATATCGTCGTTCTGGGCGCGGGACTTGGCGGCGCCATCATGGCTTACGAATTGAAAGATCAGATCCGGCCGGAAGATACCGTGACCGTGATCACCAAAGAGCCGACCTATCACTTCGTGCCCTCGAACCCCTGGATCGCGGTGGGCTGGCGCGAACGGGATGACATCACGGTCGATCTCGCCCCGACCATGGCGAAGAAGGGGATTGCCTTCAAACCCGTCGCCGCCGAGAAGGTGCATCCGCAGGAAAACCGCGTCGACCTGATCGACGGCACTTCGATCAGCTATGACTATCTGGTCATCGCCACCGGCCCCGAGCTTGCCTTTGACGAGATCGAGGGATTTGGCCCCGAGGGGCATACGCAGTCGGTCTGCCACGTCGATCACGCGCTGAAGGCGCGCGAACGGTTCGAGGAATTCTGCAAGAACCCCGCCCCGATCATCGTCGGCGCCGCGCAGGGGGCAAGTTGCTTCGGTCCGGCCTATGAGTTTCTGTTCATCCTTGAAACCGAACTGCGCCGCCGCAAGATCCGCGATCAGGTGCCGATGACCTTCATCACCCCGGAACCCTATGTCGGGCATCTGGGGCTGGACGGGGTGGGCGACACCAAGGGTTTGCTGGAATCCGAGATGCGCGGCAAGCACGTCAAATGGATGACCTCCTCGCGGGTGAAGAAGGTCGAGGACGGCAAGATGATCGTCGAGGAAATCGCCGACGATGGCAGCGTGAAGGCCGAGAAGGACATGCCCTTCGGCTTTGCCATGATGCTGCCCGCCTTCCGCGGCATCTCGGCGGTTTCGGGGATCGAGGGGCTGAGCAACCCGCGTGGCTTCACCATCGTCGACAAGTATCAGCGCAACCCGAAATTCCCCAATGTCTTTGCCGTCGGTGTTTGCGTCGCCATCCCGCCGATGGGGCCGACGCCGGTGCCCTGTGGCGTGCCCAAGACCGGATTCATGATCGAAAGTATGGTGACGGCGACGGCGCATAACATCGGCAATCTGGTGCGCGGGAAAGAGCCGGATCAGGTTGGCACCTGGAATGCCGTATGTCTGGCCGATTTCGGTGACAGTGGCATTGCCTTTGTTGCGCAGCCGCAGATCCCGCCGCGCAACGTCAATTGGTCCTCCAGTGGCAAATGGGTGCATCTGGCCAAGATCGGTTTCGAGAAATACTTCATCCGCAAGCTGCGCAAGGGCACGTCAGAGCCCTATTACGAAAAAGCCGCGATGAAGATGTTGGGTATCGACAAGCTGAAGGCGCCACAGAAAGGCTGACCGAAAGGGGGGCTTCAAGCCCCCTTTTCTTTACCGGACGGGCGGTTACTCTGCGCCCCCATGACATATGATTTCCTGATCATCGGGGCCGGGATCGCCGGTCTTTCCGTAGCCGCCGAGCTGGCGGCGCTTGGCTCGGTTCTGGTGCTGGAACGCGAGGCGCATCCTGCGCATCACGCCTCTGGCCGCTCCGCAGCACTTTATGAACCGCGCTATGGCCTGCCGCCGGTGGCGGAGCTGTCGCTGGCGTCGGAAGCGGCATTCCGTGCGCTGCCGGGCATCCTGTCGGAACGCGGGCTGATGATTCTGGCAAAGGCGGATCAGCGCGCCACTTTCGACCGTGATCTGGCGGGCTTTCAGCTTGAGGAAATCGGGGTCGAGGCGGCGTGCGGTATCGTGCCGATCCTTAACCCGGCGACCGTGGCCTTCGCGGCCACCGCGAGCCATGCCTGGGACATCGACACCGATCTGCTGATCCAGGGCCATATCCGCCGCCTGAAGGCGGGGGGTGGCGAGTTGCGCACCTCCAGCCCGGTCAGCGCTCTCCGTCGCGCGGGCGGGTTGTGGCATGTGACCACCGCGATGGGCGAGATTGCCGCGCGCGTCTTGATCAATGCCGCAGGCGCCTGGGTCGGGCAGGTGGCGGGAATGGCGGGTCTGCGTGATCCGGGCTTCACGCCTCTGCGCCGGTCGATGGCGCGGATCGCGGCACCCGGCGCGCGTGACATCTCGCGCTGGCCGATGCTGTTTGGCTGCGGTGAAAGCTGGTATGCCAAGCCTGATGCCGGGGCGCTGATCGTCTCACCGGCCGAGGAAGACCCGCTGGCACCGCAGGATGCCTGGGCTGATGACATGGTTCTGGCCGAAGGACTGGCCCGGTATGAGGAGATGGTGACCGAGCCCGTGACCCGGCCACTGGCCAACTGGGCGGGCCTGCGCACCTTCTCGCCCGACCGGGTGCCGGTCATTGGGCCGGACCCGGCGGAGCCCGCCTTTTTCTGGCTGGCGGGGCAGGGTGGCTACGGTTTCCAGACCTCGCCCGCCGCCGCGCGGCTGGTGGCGGCGCTGCTGGGTGGCACCGCGCCGGATGTCGGGGCCGATCTGGCCGCGCGCCTTTCGCCCACACGCTTCGCATGAGCCTGCGCCTGCCCGACAGCGGCGCGGATACCGATGCCGAGGGGCGCCGCCACGCGCCTTCCGCCGTGCGCAACGCGGGGCCGATCCTTGCGCTGCTGCAACAGGTGCTGCCGCCCGAAGGCCGGATGCTGGAGCTTGCCTCCGGCACCGGCCAGCACGCCCGTGCCTTCAGCGATGGCCTTCCCGGCTGGCACTGGCAGCCCAGCGATCTGAACCCGGAGAACCTGACCTCGATCCGCGCCTGGTCGGCCGGGCAGGACCGCATCGCGCCGCCCCTTGTGTTGGATGCCGGACGGCCCGGCTGGCACCGGGACATGGGCCGCTTCGATGCGGCGCTGGTTGTGAACCTGTTGCACCTGATCTCCGATACACAGGCCGCAGCGGTGCTGGCGGGCCTTGCTGCGGTGGCGCCGCGTCTGGTGATCTACGGCCCCTTCCTGCGCGAAGGCCAGACCACCAGCCCCGGCGACGCAGCCTTCCATGCTTCGCTGCGCGCGCAGGATCCGGCCATCGGATACAAGGATCTCGGCTGGGTGGCAGATCAGTTGCGCAGCCACGGCCATGATCTGCAATGGCATGAAATGCCCGCGAACAATCTGGCACTTGTCACATTCATGATTTGATATGTGTCAAGGCGCGGCCCCGGCCCGCATGGCATGGCCCTGACAGCAAGTCAGGAGCACGACATGAGTTACAAGGCAAAGATCGACAGCATGCGCGGCGAATTGCGCGTGATGAACAAGGCCATCCCCGAAACCATGCAGGGCTTCGCTCAACTTTCCAGGGCGGCCAAGGAAAACGGCCCGCTGGGGGTGAAGGAAAAGGAATATGTCGCCATCGGCATCGCCATCTCGCAGCGCTGTGAGCCCTGCATCAGTTTCCATGTCGAGGCGCTGATGAAGGCGGGTGGCACGCGCGAAGAACTGAGCGATGTAATGGCCATGTCGATCCAGATGGGCGGCGGCCCTGCGGTGATGTATGCCGCACATGCGCTGGCCTGCTGGGACGAGTTGGCGAACCTCGGCTGACCCTCCGGCGCCGCAGAAAAGCCGCGTGGACAATACGGCCCTCATCGGCAACGATGCAGGCCAGTCGTTTCCACAGAGGTTATAATGCTGCGGCGCCCGCTTGTCCTGTTTGCCTGCCTTTCCCTGCTTGCCGCCTGCGGTGGCGCCCCTTCACCCCAAGGCCGGACCGTGGCCCCGGTCCCTGCCGGTGCGGTGACCGCGCCGAATTTTGGCGATGCGCAGCCCCACCCAGAACTGGCCTCGGCCATCCGTCGCCACAGCGTGCACGGAATCGACGCCGCGCGCTTCCAGACCAGCATCGACTGGCAGACGGCGCGCGCCAACGGGGTGAACTTTGCCTTCATCAAGGCCACCGAAGGCGGCGATCGGGTGGACGAGATGTTCGACAGTCACTGGCGCGGGGCGGCCCGCGCAGGGGTGCGGCGCGGTGCCTATCACTTCTTCTATCATTGCCGCGTCCCGGAAGAGCAGGCACGCTGGTTCTTCCGCCATGTGCCGCGCCGCTCGGGCGATTTGCCGCCGGTGATCGACATGGAATGGACGCCGACAAGTCCGACCTGCACGATCCGCCGTCCGGCCACCGAAATCCGCGCCGATGCAGATGTGCTGATCCGCATGTTCACGCAGCATTACGGCACGGCACCGATCCTCTACACCACCGTCGATTTCTACGAGGACAACCAGCTTTGGAAGCTCAGGGGCGTGGATTTCTGGCTGCGTTCGGTCGCGGCCCATCCTTCCGACCGCTATCCGGGGCAGCACTGGGCCTTCTGGCAATATACCTCGACGGGTCAGGTGCCAGGCATCGCCGGTGCTGTGGATATCAACGTCTTTGCCGGGGGCGAGGCCGCCTGGGCCGACTGGCTCGCCAAACGCGCGCAACCCTGACGAGGCGCCCGGTCTGTCTGTCGTGCCGTGAGTATTTGGGCAAGAAGCAAAGCCATCTTGCTCCTTGCAAAAATACTCATGCGCGGCCGGGGATCTCGCCCGCCGCCGGGCAGGGACACGATGAAAAAGGCCGCCCGTGTTGCAGGCGGCCTTCTGGTCTGGGGGAGGGCGGATCAGCCGTTGACGCGGATGCGCTCGTTCTTCGGGTCGAAGGGGCTGTCTTCGACGACCACCGCGTCCCATTCCTTCAGCAGCATCTTCACCTTCAGCTTCGTACCGACTTCGGCCAGTTCGGGGCTGACATAGCCCATGCCGATCTGCTTGCCGAAGGCCACCGAATAGCCGCCCGAGGTCAGACGGCCCACTTTCACGCCGTCTTTCAGGATCGCTTCCTTACCCCACGGGTCGGTATCATCCGGCCCATCGATCAGCAGGGTGACGCATTTCGAACGGATGCCAGTGTCGAGCATCGCCTGCTTGCCACGGAAGTCTTTCGACAGATCGACAAAGCGGTCCAGTGCGGCTTCCAGCGGGGTTGCGTCGCGGCCCAGTTCGTTGCCGAAGGCGCGATAGGATTTCTCCTGACGCAGCCAGTTCTGCGCGCGGGCCCCGACACCTTTCAGGCCGTGCTTTTCACCCACCGACCACAGCAGATCCCAGAGGTAGCGGCCGAACTCGATCGGGTAGTGCAGTTCCCAACCCAGTTCGCCGGTATAGGCCACGCGGATCGCGCGGATCGGGCACATACCCAGCTCGATGTCGCGATAGGACAGCCAGGGGAAGCGCTTGTTCGACAGCGCGGTTTCCGGGTCGGCATCCTTGATGAGGTCTTTCATCAGGGCGCGGGCATTCGGACCGGCCAGCGCATAGACGCCCCATTGGGTCGTCACGTCGTGGATGTCGATATAGCCGCCGCCATTCCCCATGAAATCTTCGGCAGATTTCAGCAGGAAGTCGCTGTCATACGAAGTCCATGCCCCGGCGGAGATGATGTAGTATTCATTCTCCTTCAGCCGGACGATGGTGTATTCGGTGCGGGTAGTGCCCGCATCGGTCAGCGCATAGGTGAGGTTGATGCGGCCCACGGCGGGCAGCTTGTTGCAGGTGAAGTGGTCGAGGAAGGCCGTTGCGCCGGGTCCACGCACCAGATGTTTGGTGAAGGCGGTGGCGTCGATGATGCCGACGGTATTGCGCACGGCCTCGGCCTCGGCCTTGGCATAGGGCCACCAGGCGCCGCGGCGGAACGAGCGGCTGTCATGGTCGAACGAGGCGGGTGCATCTTTCGGGCCATAGTAGTTCGGACGATCCCAGCCGTTTACTTGGCCGAATTGCGCGCCCATCTCTTTCTGACGGTCATAAGCCGGGGCGGTGCGCAGCGGGCGGCAGGCCTCGCGCTCTTCATCCGGGTGGTGCAGGATGAAGACGTGCTCGTAGCATTCCTCATTCTTGCGCGCGGCGTACTCGGTGGTCATCCACTGGCCATAGCGGCGCGGATCGAGCGAGGCCATGTCGATCTCTGCTTCACCCTGGGTCATCATCTGCGCGAGGTAATAGCCGGTGCCGCCTGCGGCGGTGATGCCGAAGCTGAAGCCTTCCGCGATCCACATATTGCGCAGGCCGGGAACCGGGCCGACCAGCGGGTTGCCATCGGGGGTGTAGCAGATCGGGCCGTTGAAATCGTCTTTCAGGCCGACGGTCTCCGACGAGGGCAGGCGGTGGATCATCGACATGTATTCCGTCTCGATCCGTTCCAGATCGAGCGGGAACAGATCGGCGCGGAAGGATTCCGGCACGTCATAGAGGAAGCGGGCGGGCGCACCGGCCTCATAGGGGCCGAGGATCCAGCCGCCGCGCTCTTCGCGGACATACCATTTGGCGTCGGCGTCGCGCAGCACCGGGTGTTCTGGGTTGTTCTTGCGGTATTCCTGCAGCATCGGATCGGGCTCGGTCACGATGAACTGGTGTTCCACCGGGATGGCCGGGATCTTCACGCCCAGAAGGCGCGCGGTGCGCTGTGCGTGGTTGCCGGTGGCGGTGACCACATGTTCGGCCACGATCTCGAACTTTTCTTCGCCCGGGATCAGCATACCGCCTTTTTCGATCATGCGGGTGCAGGAGACGACCCATTCCGAGCCGGTCCAGCGGTAGCCATCCACCTGCACCTTGCGCTCGATGGTGGCGCCATGCTGGCGCGCACCCTTGGCCATGGCCTGCGTCACATCGGCCGGGTTGATATAGCCGTCCTGCGGGTGATAGAGCGCGCCGATCAGGTCTTCGGTGTTCAGCAGCGGCCAGCGGTCTTTCATTTCCTTGGGCGACAGGAATTCATGGTAGACCCCGGCGGTTTCGGCCACCGAGGAATAGAGCATGTATTCATCCATGCGCTCCTGGCGCTGCGCCATGCGCAGGTTGCCGACGACCGCAAAGCCCGCATTCAGGCCGGTTTCAGCCTCCAGCGACTTGTAGAAATCCACCGAATATTTGTGGATGTGGGTAGTGGCGAAGCTCATGTTGAACAGGGGCAGCAGGCCCGCCGCGTGCCAGGTGGAGCCCGAGGTCAGCTCGTCCCGTTCCACCAGCATGGTATCCCAGCCCGCTTTGGCCAGATGATAGGCGATCCCGTTACCGACGGCGCCGCCGCCGACGACCAAGGCTTTGACATGGGTTTTCATGGGCGACTCCGTGCGCGCTGAAGAATTTTCCCATGAATGCCAGAGCGCGGGCGAAACGGACAAGTCGGCCCGACCTGTTGCGGCGAAAAACGACATCCAAAGCCCTGCTTGACGGAATCGTGCCGCCGGGGCAGGAGAGGGCATGACATTCGCACCTGCGCCCCGATCAGTCTGGATGCGACTCGCCGGTCTCGTGCTGGCGATGCCCTTCCTGCTGCTGTCGCTGGTGGCGCAGGGCTATATGCCCGCACGGGGGGATGATGGCGTGCTGCGCATTGTCATCTGTTCCGGGCAGGGGCCGGTGTCGATGCTGTTTGACCCCGAAACGGGCGAACTGAAACCCGCGCCCGAAGTCGTTGATGGCCGTTGTTCCTGGGCGCAGGCCGCCGTCGCGGTGCCGGTGCCGGAGGCGCCGGTGGTGCGGTTGCCGCTTCGGCTTGCCGCGGCCTTCCATCCGGTCGCGCCGGATGATCTGTGGCGCCCCGCTTTCGATCCGCTGGGCATCTGGGCAAGGGGACCACCCCGCACCGTCTGATCTGCATTCCTCAAACGCAATCGGACGGAGTATTCCATGTCGACCCAAACGCCCGGCCCTCAGGCCGGAAGCGGCAATGGCCGCATCAATCCCCTGTATTTTGCCGTATGGCGCTGGCATTTCTATGCCGTGCTGTATGTCATTCCTTTCCTGTGCATGCTGGCGGTGACCGGCCTTGTCATGCTGTGGATCAGCTATGGCGCAGGCATCGGCGCCGAACGGATGACCGTTCCGGTCGGCACGGTGCCGCTGGCGCCTTCGGTGCTGCAAGAGGCGGCCGAGGCGGCGGTGCCCGGCGGCAAGGCCGTGCAATATGTGGCGCCGCTGGCCGCCGACAAGGTCGCGGTTTTTGCCGTAGCGACCGGGTCGGGCAAGACCGGCGTTGCGCTGGACCCCTACACCGGCGCGGCGGTTCACAGCTTCCCGTGGCGGGCGGGCTGGTATGACTTTGCCAATGACATCCACGGCTCGCTTCTCCTGGGCACGCTGGGCGACCGGCTGATCGAGGCCGCGGCCTCGCTGGGTCTGCTGCTGGTGGCATCGGGGCTTTATCTGCACTGGCCGCGTGGTGGCACGGGCTGGCGGGCGGCGCTGGTGCCCTCGGTCAACCGCACGGGGCGGGCGTTGTGGAAATCGCTGCATGGCGTGGTCGGGATCTGGGTGTCGGTCCTGCTGGTGCTGTTCCTGATTTCCGGCCTGAGCTGGGCCGGGATCTGGGGCGAGAAATTCGTTCAGGCCTGGAGCACGTTCCCGGCCGAGAAATGGGATAATGTTCCGTTGTCGGACGCGACCCATGCCAGCATGAACCACGGCGCCGCGAAAGAAGTGCCCTGGGGGCTGGAGCAGACCCCGATGCCCGCCTCCGGTTCACTTGCCGGGCAGGCGGCGATTGCCGGGCCGGTGACGCTGGACAGTGTGGCGGCCTTCGCGCAGGGGCTGGGCTTTGACCGCCGGTTCCAGATCAACCTGCCGGGTGGCGACAGCGGGGTCTGGACCATCAGCCATGACAGCATGTCGAACGACGGGCCGGACCCGGCGGCGGATCGCACGCTGCATATCGACCGCTACACCGGCAATGTGCTGGCCGACGTGCGCTATGCGGATTACTCGGCCTATGCCAAGGCGATGGCCTGGGGCATTGCCTTCCACGAGGGCGATCTGGGGCTGTGGAATCTGGTGCTGAACACCGCATTCTGCCTGTCGGTGGTGTTTCTTGCGGTCTCTGGTCTGGTGCTGTGGTGGAAGCGCCGCCCGGCGGGCGCCCCGCGTCTGGCCGCGCCGCCACGGCCCGAGGTCGTGCCGCTGGCGCGTGGCGTGGTGCTGATTGCGCTGTTGCTGTCGATGGCCTTCCCGATGCTGGGGTTGACCCTGTTGGCGGTGCTGGCCTTTGATCTGCTGGTGCTGACCGGCCTGCCGCCGCTGCGGCGCGCGCTGTCCTGACACGGCCGCTTAAACGTGCAGCCGGGCTGCGGGTTCCCGTGGCCCGGCTGAACTTATCGTGACAGCCCCGCCCGGAACGGACGGGGAAGGGGCGGGTTGTCTGTTCATACCGCGTCGGGAAGGTGCAGGGCGATCCAGAAAGCCCGGTTTCCCCGCCGCTCAACCTGAACGGAGGCTGACATGAAAACCCTTCTCAACTCGACGATCCTCGCCCTCGGCCTGACCGCCGGTATGGCGGGCGGGGTTCTTGCAGACACTGCCACCACGACCCCCGATCCGGCTGCGCCGCAGACCGCTGCTCCGGCCAACACCATGGCGACCGACGCGACGGCGTCGCCCTATCTGACCACGATCGACCAGGGTGTGCGGGCCTCCGATTTCATCGGCAAGCGTGTCTGGCTGACCGAAGCCGATACGAGCGCGCTAAACCCCGATGGCTATGCCGAGGCGTCGGCTGACTGGCAGGATGCGGGCGAGATCAGTGATGTGATCCTCAGCCGCAGCGGCGATACCGAGGCCGTGCTGGTTGACTTCGGCGGCTTCCTCGGGATCGGCGAAAAGACCGTGGCCATCGACATGGCACGTCTGACCATGGTGCCGGATGCTGACAGCCCGCAGGACTATTTCATCGTGTTCAACGGCACGAAAACTGATCTGGAAGCGGCGCCCGCCTTTGACACCGCCATGATCTTTAGCACCGAAGCCCCGGCCGGGGATCGTGCGGACGTCACGGCTGATCCGGTGGCAACCCCGGTGGCTCCGATGGCGACCGATACCACCACGGCTCCGGCGGCCAATGATCCGGCTGCGACCACGGCGGCCCCTGCCGAAACCATGGCGGAAGCCCCGGCCACTGGCGCGGCTGATGGTGCGGTGATGGGCGAACCCGTCGATTTCACCGGCGTGACGGAGGCTGACCTGGTCGGCAAGCGCGTCTACGGCCCGGGTGAGGAAGACGTGGGTGAGGTCAGCGCCGTGACGCTCGACGGCAATGGCGCGATCCAGTCGGTCGTGGTCGATGTCGGTGGCTTCCTCGGCATCGGTGAGAAATCGGTGAGCCTGACCGCCGACATGCTGCGCATCGCGCCCGATGCCGACGGGGATGGCACTGTGCTGCACGTCAGCGCCACCGAAGAGCAACTGAAAGCCATGCCCGAGGCTGCGGGCTAACCCTCCATACCCACAGCCTGCTCCCCCGATGCCCGGCCGGAAGGCCGGGCATCATTGCTTGCGCATCTGCCCCAGACTGGCTGCCAGAACGAAGATGCAGGCCGCTACCGTGACGATGGACGGACCTGCGGGGGTGTCGAGGCTCAGGGACAGCCGCAGACCGCCCACGACCGCCGCCGCCCCGATCAGAGCCGCCAGTGCGGCCATGGCCTCGGGGCTGCGGACGAGGCCGCGCGCGGCGGCCGCCGGAATGACCAGCATTGCCGCGATCAGCAGCGCCCCCACCACCTTCAGCGCCACGGCCACGGTGACCGCCAGCGCCAGCACCAGCACCAGCCGCTCGCGGTCGGGGTTGAGGCCCGAGGCGGCGGCCAGATCCTCGCTCAGTGTCGCGGTCAGCATCGCGTTCCAGCGCCAGTAAAGCAGCGCCAGCACCAGTGCGGCCCCGCCCCAGATGAAGCCCAGATCGGCACGCGACACGGCTAGGATGTCGCCGAACAGATAGGCAGACAGATCGGTCCGCGCCTCGGGGACGAAGCTGACGGCGACAAGGCCGAAGGCCAGCGCCGAATGCGCCAGCACGCCCAGCGTGGTATCCAGCGCCCAGCCGCGCGCGGCCAGTCCCGCCACCGTTACCGCCATGGCCAAGGCAACCGCCAGTGTGCCAAGACCGACCGGAAGATCACTGGCCAGCGCCAGCGCCACCCCAAGGATCGAGGCGTGGGCGGTGGCATCGCCGAAATAGGCCATCCGCCGCCAGACCACGAAAGATCCCAGCGGGCCGGTCGCCAGCGCCAGACCAAGGCCCGCCAGCGCGGCGCGGATCAGGAAATCGTCAAGCATGATCGTGCTCCGCATGGGAAGGCCCGTGCCCATGGTCATGTCCGTGGCTGTGCTCATGGTCATGACCATGCGTGTGGTCGTGGTCATGGACGTGCTGGTAAAGCGCCAGCGCGCCTTGTGTGCCCAGTCCGAACAGGGCGCGATATTCCGGGGCGTTCGACACCACGCGCGGCGTGCCCTCGCAGCAGACATGGCCGTTCAGGCAGATCACCCTGTCCGAGGCGCTCATCACCACATGCAGGTCATGGCTGACCATCAGAACGGCGGCGCCGGTGTCGCGCCGAACCTCGTCGATCAGCCGGTAGAAGGCGGCTTCACCGGGCTGGTCCAGACCCTGCGTGGGTTCGTCCAGCATCAGAAGTTCGGGCCGCGTCAGCAGGGCGCGGGCCAGCAGCACCCGCTGGAACTGCCCGCCGGACAGACCCGTCATCGGCCGGTCCGCCACCTCCGGTACGCCGACACGGGCCAGCATCGCCTCGGTCTCCGCCTTGCCATGGCGATGTGGCAGCGACAGGAACCGCCGCGCGGTCAGGGGCAGCGTCCGGTCGATGTGCAGCTTTTGCGGCACATAGCCGACAGCCAGCCCCGGCTTGCGGGTAATGCCACCATGCTCGGGCCGCAGGATGCCCAGCAGCGCCCGCAACAGCGTGGACTTGCCCGACCCGTTCGGGCCGAGAATCGTCACGATCTCGCCCGGGTCGACTTTCAGCGAGACATCGTGCAGCACCTCCTGCGCGCCCAGCCGGACGCAGAGGCCGCGCGCCTCGATCAGCGGCTGGGTCATGATGCCTCCCGGCAGGCAGGGCAGAGGCCAAGCGCCTCGACACTGGCGCGTTCTACGGTGAAGCCCAGATCCGCCGCCGCGCTTTCCAGCGCCGCCCGCACCGGGGCGGCAGGGGCTTCGGCCACCGTGTTGCAGCCCTGGCAGATCAGAAAGGCCGGGGCATGTGCCTCGCCCGGATGCATGCAGGCGGTGAAGGCGTTCAGCCGCTGGATGCGATGAGCAAGACCTTGTTCCACAAGGAAATCCAGCGCCCGATAGGCAACGGGCGGCTGGTTGCCGAATCCTTCTGCGGCCAGCCGTTGCAGCACGTCATAGGCCCCCATGGCCCGATGCTGTTCCAGCAGGATCTCCAGCACGCGGCGGCGCACCGGGGTGAGGCGGGCACCGCTGGCGGTCAGCATGGCCTCGGCCTGTGACATCACGGCATCGCTGCACAGGTGATGATCGTGATCGTGAAAGGGCTGCGGGTCCATGCGGCGCCTCTTGACGTGTTATGATATTACATACATAGATCGCCCGTCCGCCAAAGCGAAGAGGTTTCCGATGCGTTATATCATATCCGCCGCCCTTGCCAGCACCGCGCTGTGTGCCCCGGCCCTGGCCGAGGTGCCGCGTGTGGTAACCGACATGACGCCGACCTATGGTCTTGTTGCCACCGTGATGGGCGATCTGGGCCAGCCGGAGCGCCTGCTGGATCAGGGGGCGAATGCCCATGACTTCCAGTTGCGCCCGAGCCAGGCTGCGGCCCTGTCGGATGCCGGCCTGGTGGTCTGGATGGGGCCGCAGATGTCGCCCTGGCTCGACCGGGCGCTGGACGGCGTGGCAAACGGGCAGCAACTGCGCCTGCTGGAAGTCGCGGGCACCCATCTTCAACCCTTCGGGGAGGGTCACGAGGATCACGACCACGATCACGGCGCCGGGGCAGGGCACGAAAGCCATGATCCTGCGGCGGAAACCGGGCACGATGATGCTGACCACGATCATGCAGGGGAAGCCGGGCACGACGACCACGACGACCACGACGCGCATGGTCACGACCACAGCGGCACCGATCCGCATGCCTGGCTTGATCCGGCGAATGGCGCGATCTGGCTGGAGGCGATCGCCGCGCAGCTTGCCGCACTGGACCCCGAAAATGCCGCGACCTATGCCGCTAATGCCGCGAAGGGCAAAGAGGCGATTGCCGCTGCCGACGCCCGGATCGCTGCGCAGCTTGCCCCGGTTCAGGACAAGCCCATCGTGGTTTTCCACGATGCCTATGGATATTTCGCGGGCCATTACGGGCTGACCATCGCAGGCAGCGTTTCGGCAGGTGATGCCGCAGCCCCCGGTGCGGCGCATCTGGCGGAGTTGCGGGCGCGGGTGGGCGCGGGTGTGGCCTGCCTGTTCCCCGAGGCCGGACACGCCCCGAAGACCATCGAACAGATTGCCGAGGCGGCGGGCGCCCGGCAGGGCGGGGCGCTGGACCCTGCCGGTGTGACACTGCCCGCAAGCGCGGATGGCTATACCGCCGTGCTGGAAGGGCTCGCCTCGACGCTGGCCGACTGCCTCACCGCGCCGTGAGCAGCCCTTGACCTTCCCTCCGGCTCGTGAATTTCTAGCGAAATTCTGGCCGGGGGAGGCAAGCATGATCCGCGAGTTCGGGCAGACGGCAGCGGGAGAGGCGGTGCAGGCGGTGACGCTGCGCGCAGGCAAGCTGGGCGCCACGATCCTCACCTACGGCGCCATCCTTCAGGATTTGCGGCTGTCGGGTCTGGGCTACAGCCTGACCCGCGGCTCTGAGGATCTGGCGGAATATGAAGGCGCGCTGGGTTACCACGGTGCAGTGATCGGCCCTGTGGCGAACCGCATTGCCCGCGCGCGGGCCGATATCGGCGGTCTGCCCTGTCAGTTTGAGGCGAATGAGGGCGCGAACTGCCTGCATTCCGGTGGCGCGGGGCTGCATCGCAAGGTCTGGCGGATCGAGACTTCGGGCGAGGATCATCTGACGCTTGTCTGCGATCTGGCGGCGGGGGAGGGCGGCTTTCCGGGCAACCGGCAGGTGCGCGCCGAATGGCGGGTCAGTGCGCCCGCGACGCTGCATCTGCGGCTGACCCTGACCACGGACGCCGATACCCCTGCGGCGCTGACCAATCACAGTTACTGGAACCTTGATGGCAGTGCCGACTGGTCCGGCCATCAACTGCGCATTGTCGCCGACCGCGTGACAGAGACGGACGCAGCGCTGCTGCCCACAGGGCGGCTGACGCCGGTGGCGGGCGGCGATCTGGATTTTCGGGCGGGGCGCCGCATCTGGCCGGGTGAGCCGGCGCTGGATACCAATTTCTGTCTGTCAAACGGCCCCCAGCCGCTGCGCGATGTGCTGTGGCTGACCGGCAAGACCGGGGTCGAGATGGTGGTGGCCACGACCGAGCCGGGGGTGCAGGTCTATGACAACCGTATCGTCTCGCGCCGGGGTGCGGCGCCTTACGAGGCGCTGGCGATCGAGCCGCAATTCTGGCCCGATGCGCTGCACCAGCCCGGTTTCCCCTCGGTCCTGCTGCGCGCGGGTGAGACGCGCGAACAGCGGATACGCTGGCGTTTCGGCACCTGAGGCTCAGGCCGCGCGGCCATAGAAGCCGCGCTGTTCCTCGGCGGTGAAGCGCACGCCGGGCGTTTCAAAATAGGAAAACACCGCAATCACACGGGGCGTCGTGCCCTCGACCGGCGTCACCCGATGCGCGGTATGCTTGCCGCGAAACACGTTCAGCGTGCCGGGCGACAGGGTGATGGCGCGCAGGTCCGGGTCTTCGCCGCGCAAAAGCCGCGCCACGCCCGCATAGTTCGGGTCCGAGTCGCCGCGCAGATCACGGCGGTATTCGAACAGCCCCCCGGCGTCGGGCGCCTGCAACAGCAGCGTGGTGGTGAATTCGGACCGATCAAAATGCCAGTTCAGCCCGTCGCCCGTCGCATAGGACATGGCGTTCAGCGCGGCCAGCGGATCGGCCATCGGATGCAGCGCGGGCTTGTCCATCGTGGCGGCAAGGAAGCGGGCGAATTCGGGCCAGTGATACAGCCGGTTCAGCGCGCCGCCGATCTGATCGGCGCAAAGCGTGCGGTTGCGGGATTCGACCTCTGCCAGTGCCGTATGATCAGCGGGCAGGCCCTGAATGTCCTTGCGGAAATAGATGTTATGGCGGCGCGCATGCACATGCGCCTCGGTGGCGAACTTAGGGGCCAGGGCCGCAGTCACCTCGACGCTGGCTTCGGCGCGCAGAAAGCCGGGCAGGTTGAACATGCCGGTGGCCGCCAGTTCGGCCTGCGCGGCATCGACAAGCGCCTGCCATTCGGGACTGTCCGGCCGATCCAGCGGGTAGCGGTCAAGGTCGATGATGTCGCGCATGGGAACCTCCTGCTGTGCGGGTTCTGTCCAGACTGCGCCGGATTGCGAAAGTTGCAATCGGGGGAAATCTGGGGAACCATAAGGAAAACCGGAGGGAAGATGGTGCCACCCCTGAATGCCCTGCGTGCCTTCGAGGTTGCTGCGCGCTGCGGCAGTTTCACCCGTGCGGGCGAGGAACTGGGCGTGTCCTCTGCCGCGATCAGTCTTCAGGTCCGCCAGCTGGAGGATCACCTTGGCAAGCGTCTTTTCCTGCGGCAGGGCAACCGGCTGAGCCTGACCGCCGCCGGTCTGGCCTTGCAGCCGCGTCTTGGCGCCGCTTTTGCCGAGATTGCCGCCGTGACCGGCGAGCTGCGTGACGGTCCGCCCCGGCGGCGCTTCGTGCTGTCGGTGTTGCCCTCGCTGGCCGAATGCTGGCTGCCCGGGGCGCTGGAGGGTGCTCCGCTGGTCGATCTGGCGATCCGGGTGGAGGATGACCCGGTGGATTTCACCCAAGGTGCGCATCTGCGACTGACTTATGGCGGGCAGGCCTATCCCGCCCATGCCATCCACACGCTGTTTCAGGATGAAATCGTCGCGGTATCCGCCGATGGCGCGGCGGATCGGCCCATTCATATCGACTGGGGCGCCGCCTATCCCAATGAACCGGACTGGGCGACATGGGCCGCGGCGGCGGGGGTGCCCGCGCCCGACCGGGGGCAGGGGCTGGTGGTGCCCTCCACCGTCATGGCGCTGTCGCTGGCGCGGGCCGGGCTTGGGGCGGCACTGGCGCCGCGCCGGTTGGTGGCGGCGGATCTGGCGGCGGGGCGGCTACGGCTTTGCCCCGGCCCGGCGCTGCCGATGCGGCAGGCCTATGTTGCCATTCATCCGGTGGCGATGACCGGGCGCCGCCCGCTGGCGGCGCTGCTGGCGCATTTCGCTCAGCTGTCGGTGCCCGAGGCGGCGGCGCCTTCGAACCAGCGCACGATGGCCTGACGCTCCTGCGGCTCGATGTAGCTGAGGTTCGCGGGCGGCATCGCATGGGTCACCCCGGCCTGCACATAGATGCGCCGCGCCTCATGCGCGATCTGCTCCGGCGTTTCCAGTTTCACGCCCTTGGGTGCCCAGTGCAGCCCTTCCCACGCCGGTTCCTCGGCATGGCACATCGAACAGCGCCCCATGACGATGGAGGTCACATCCTCGAACCCCGGCGCGCTGGCATAGACCAGCGCCTGCCCCTTGAGCGCGGCCTGCTCCTCCACCGGCTCGTGCCGGATCGAGGACAGCCAGGCGATCAGCAGCATCAGGATCGCGGTCGCGGCCCAGGTCCAGTAAGGCGCCCCCTTGCGGGCGTGCTGCGTGTTGAACCAGTGCCGGATCGTCACACCCATCAGGAACACAAGGCTGGCAATCGCCCAGTTGTAGGGCGTGGCGAAGGCCAGCGGATAGTGGTTCGACAGCATCAGGAACAGCACGGGCAGCGTCAGGTAATTGTTATGCGTGCTGCGCTGCTTGGCGATCTTGCCGTATTTCGGGTCCGGCTTGCGTCCGGCTTGCAGATCCGCCACCACGATGCGCTGGTTTGGCATGATGATGAAGAACACATTGGCCGACATGATCGTCGCGGTGAAGGCGCCCAGGTGCAGCAGCGCCGCGCGGCCGGAAAAGACATGGGTGTAGAACAGGCTCATCCCCACCAGCACCCCGAACAGCGCCACCATCAGCACCGTCTGGTTGGCATTGACGAAGACCTTGCACAGCGTGTTGTAGGCGATCCAGCCGAAGGCGAGCGAGGCCATGGAAATGGCGATGGCCTGCCAGGTTTGCAGTTCCATCACATTGGGGTCGACCAGATAGAACTCGGCCCCAAGGTAATAAACCAGCACCAGCATGGTGAAGCCGGAAAGCCAGGTCATGTAGCTTTCCCATTTGAACCAGATCAGGTCCGAGGGCATGGCGGCAGGCGCCACGAGGTATTTCTGGATATGGTAAAAGCCGCCACCGTGGACCTGCCATTCCTCGCCATCCGCGCCCGAGGCAAGGTTGCGGTCGCGGTGCAGGCCAAGGTCCAGCGCGATGAAATAGAAGCTCGACCCGATCCAGGCGATTGCCGTGATCACATGTGTCCAGCGGACGGCGAATTCCACCCATTCCCAGATGACGGCGAAGTCATACATCGGCAGCCCCCTTGCGATTTTCAAAAAGGTATACCGGGGCACACCTTTTCGGTTAATTCATCAAATGACAGATCACTTTCAAATGCGCGAAGAAAATGAGGTCCGGGCGCGATGTCCTATGTGAACAACATAAAGATGTTCGTGCGTGTCTATGAATTGGGCAGCATGAGCGCGGCGGCCCGCGACCAGCGCACCTCGCCCGCCGTGGCCTCGGCCCGGATTTCCGAACTGGAAAAGCATCTGGGGGTGCGGCTGTTCAACCGCACCACGCGCAGCCTGCAACCGACCGAGAACGGCCGCATCTTCTATGAAGGCGCCCGCAAGGTGCTGGAGGCGATCGACGAGGCCGAGGCGGCGGTGGTCGATGTGACACAGAACCCGCGCGGCTCGATCTTCGTGGCGGCGCCGCTGGGCATCGGGCGGCGCTTCATCGCGCCGCATGTGCCTGCCTTCAAGGACATGTATCCGCAGATCGACGTGCGGCTGCGCCTGTCGGACCGGAATGTCGATGTCACAGCCGAGGGGCTGGACGTGGCCTTTCACCTTGGGCTTTTGGAAGACAGCACGCTGAAGGTGCGGCTGGTGGCGGATTGCCCGCGCGTGCTGTGCGCCGCACCCGCCTATATCGCCCGGCGTGGCATGCCGGTCGACGGGGCGGCGCTGGTCGCGGGGCATCACGACTGCCTCAACCTGCGCTTTCCGGGCGCGCGCGAGTTCCAGTGGACCCTGCAAACCCCAGAAGGCCCGCGCCGGTTTGAAATCACCGGCCCGTTTGAAAGTGACGATGGCGATGTGCTGACCGGCTGGGCGCTGGACGGGCGCGGCATCGTGATGAAGCCGATCTTCGAGGTGGCCGAACATCTGCGCGAGGGGCGGCTTGTGCCGGTGGCCACGGCGACGCCGCCCACGGCGACGCAGCTTTCCTGTCTCAGCCAGCACCGCCGCTTCCGCGATCCGAAGATCCGGCTGTTCGTCGATTTCATTGTGGCGCGGATCAAGGCTGACATGGCGGCGCGGATGCAGGGGCTGATGCTGGAACCGAATGGCTGATGGCGCATTGTCCCCGGACGGCGCAGATCGGGGCCAGACGTTGACCAAGGTGCAAAGATGACGATCCCTCCCGCGACGATCTGCGTCGTCGCAAATCCCAAGTCGGGGCGCAACAGTCGCGACAAGGCCGCCATCGAGGCGGCCATGTCTGTGTTCGGGCGCGCGGCAGAACTGCGGCGCTGGCACAAGGGCGACGATCTGGAGGCCTTTGTGAACCGCGCGGTGGCGGATGGCTTTACCACCATTGTGGCCGCCGGGGGCGATGGCACGGTTATGGGCGTCGCTCATGCGCTGGTCGGCAGCGCCGTCAGTCTTGGCGTGCTGCCGCTGGGCACCTTCAACTACTTCGCGCGCGGTCTGGGCCTGCCGCAGGAACCAGCCGAAGCCGCGCGTGCCATCCTGCGCGGGCACCGCCGCAAGATCGCGGTGGGCAGCGTGAACGGTCAGGTGTTTCTCAACAACGCCTCGGTCGGGCTTTACCCCAGCATCCTGCAGGAGCGGGAGGATATCTATGCCCGCTGGGGTCGCTCGCGTCTGATGGCGCACTGGTCGGTGCTGCGCACGCTGGTACGTTTCCAGCGACCGATGCGCATGCGGCTGACAGCGGATGGGGTCACCCATGACCTCGTAACGCCGCTGGTTTTCGTGGCGCGCTCTGCCTATCAGTTGCGCCGGTTCGGGCTGGAGGGCGAGAAGGCAATCAGCGACGACCGTTTCGCCGTCTATATCCTGCATGACGGCACGCGCTGGCAATTGCTGCGGCAGGCGCTGCGGCTGGCGACGGGACGGTTGCGCGCCGGGCAGGACATCGACCTGATGACCGCCGCGACGCTGGAAGTGGTGACAGAGCGCCCGCGTCCCCGTGTGGCTTTCGATGGTGAAAAGACCCGGATGCGGGTGCCGCTGTCCTTCCGCATCCAGCCCGACGCGCTGACGATTATCGTGCCGGATGCGGCTGACCGGGTCGAGGCATGACGCGACTGCTGCATCTGTCCGACCTGCATTTTGGCACGGTGACGCCGAGCCTGATCGCGCGGCTGCGCGAATCGGTGGCGCGGCTGCGGCCTGATCTGGTGGCGATTTCCGGCGATCTGACCCAGCGCGCGACGCCTGCGCAATTCGCCGAGGCGGCGGCGCTGATCGCGGAGTTCGGCTGTCCGGTGCTGACGGTGCCCGGCAATCACGACACCCCCTTGTGGAACCTGTGGGAGCGGCTGGCTCATCCTTGGCGCCGCTATCGCCGGGCGATCACCACGGATCTGGCGCCGGTCTGGAGGGGTCCGGGTGCCGTGGTGGCGGGGATCAACACCGCCAATCCGCTGGCGTGGAAACAGGGCCGCATCACGGGCGCGCAGCTGGATCATCTGGCACGCAGCTTTGCCGATGCAGGCCCGCGCGCGCGCGTCGTGGTGATGCATCACCCGCTGGAGCATCTGCCGGGCGAAAAGGAATGGCTGATGCAGGGCGCCGATCAGGCCCTGCGCCGCCTGCCGGAACTGGGTGCGCAGATCGTTCTGTCGGGCCATGTGCATGTCAGCCATGCCGGGCCGTTCACCAAGGCGCCGGGTCTTCTGTTTGTGCAGGCAGGCACCGGCCTGTCGACCCGCACCCGGACGGAACGCAACGCCTTCAACCTGCTGGTGCTTTCATCTGCCGAGGCCGAGGTGACCACATTTGTCGCGCAGGAAACGGGCCATTACAGCGAAACCGGCAGTCGCCGTTTCGCGCTGGCCCCGCCATGATGGAGCCGCTGTGGGAGCGCGGCGGTTTCCGCATCGCCCACAGACCGGGGCAGGGCGAGGCGCTGGTCATCGCCTTTGCCAGCATCGGCCATGATGTGACGCGCATGCCCTCGCCCGAGTTCATGCGCAGCACGGCAGGCTTCCCCGCCCTGTTCGTGATGGACGAAGGCCGAAGCTGGGCCAGCGGCGCAGGTTTCGCCCCCGGCCTTGTAGCGGCGCTGGCGGCCGTGCGGGCGCGTCAGCCGGTCAATCGTATCGTCAGCCTGGGCGTTTCCATGGGCGGTTTCTGCGCGCTGGCGGCCTCTGACGTGCTGCGGATCGACGCCACCCTCGCGTTCTCGCCGCAGTTCAGTGTCGATCCTGCGGTTATGCCCGGTGAAACCCGCTGGCGCGACTGGACCAGCCGCATCCCGGCCTTCCGGCCCGTCTGCGCCCCGCTGCAAGGCTGGGCCTGTCTGTTCCATGGCATGCAGGACGATGCAACGCAGGCACTGGCCTTCCCGCAGCAACCGGGAATCGACCAGTTCCTGTTCGCGGATCAGGGGCACAGCAGCCTCGCCCCGTATCTGCGTGCGCGCGGCGTAATGCGAGGGCTGATCGAAGCGGCCGTTGCAGGCGACCGCCGCCGCCTTGTGCGCATCGCCACTTCGGCGGGCGGGCGGCTTCGTGCGAAGGCTCAGCTGCCCCGGTAAGTCGAATAGGCGAAGGGCGAGATCAGCAGAGGCACATGGTAGTGCTGCCCGGCATCGGGAATGCCAAAGCGGATCGGGATTTCATCCAGAAACAGCACGCCTTCCCCCGCCTGACCGCTGGCGCGCAGATAGTCGCCTGCGAAGAATACCAGCTCATAGCTGCCCTCCTTCAGGGCATCGCCCGCCAGCATCGGCTGATCAGTGCGCCCGTCGGCATTGGTGACCACCTCGGCAATCTTGCGGTGGCTCTGGCCCGAGATACGGTAAAGCGCAATCCGCACCCCCGCCGCGGGCTTGCCGCGCGCCGTGTCCAGAACATGCGTTGTCAGGCGTCCGCCGCTCATTCCCTGCCTCTTTTCGCTGGTCATTCCTGCGCCAATCCTGCCCTGCTTCGCCACGCAATGCGACACCGGACTTGCCGGAAAGGTCTTTCGCAGATTTTTTGAAAAAATCTTCGGCGATCCAAGCCTAATCTGGCACCAGAATACCAGAGGGAAGAAGTATGGCACCCCGATACCCGCGCGATTTCCGTGGCCACGGCCCGACGCCCCCCGATGCGCAATGGCCGGGCGGCGCGAAAATCGCCGTTTCCATCGTGCTGAACTATGAAGAGGGCGGCGAGAACTGCCTGTTGCATGGCGATGCGCAATCCGAGGCCTTCCTGTCCGACATCGCAGGGGCCCAGCCCTGGCCGGGGCAGCGGCATTGGAACATGGAATCGATCTACGATTACGGCGCCCGCGCCGGGTTCTGGCGGCTGCACCGGCTGTTCACCGGGCGGAATATCCCCGTCACCATCTATGGCGTCGCCACGGCTCTGGCGCGTGCGCCGGAACAGGTGGCCGCGATGCAGGCGGCCGGGTGGGAGATTGCCAGCCACGGGCTGAAATGGGTCGAACACCGTGACATGCCCGAGGAGGAGGAGCGCCGCCAGATCGCCGAGGCGATCCGCCTGCATACCGAGGTGACGGGCAGCCGCCCGACCGGCTGGTATACCGGGCGCTGTTCGCTGAACACGGTGCGGCTGACCGCCGAACAGGGGCTGGACTGGATTTCGGACACCTATGACGACGATCTGCCCTACTGGCTGGAAGCGGGCGACCGCGACCAGTTGGTCATCCCCTATACGCTTGAGGCGAACGACATGCGCTTCGCCACCGCGCCGGGCTACATCACTGGTGAGCAGTTCTTCCAGTATCTGAAAGACAGTTTCGACGTGCTTTATGCCGAAGGACAGGCGGGGGCGGCCAAGATGTTCTCGATCGGGCTGCATTGCCGGCTGATCGGGCGTCCGGGCAAGATTGCCGGCCTGATGCGCTTTCTTGATTACGCGCAATCGCATGAGGGCGTCTGGTTCCCGCGCCGTATCGACATTGCCGATCACTGGCGCAAGACCCATCCCCACAAGCGGTTCGAACGGCCTTCGCAGATGGACCGCGCGCGTTTTGTGGCGCGTTTCGGGTCGATCTTCGAACATTCGCCCTGGATCGCGGAGCGGGCGTATGATCTGGAGCTCGGCCCTGCCCATGACAGTGCGGCGGGCCTGCACAATGCGCTGGCGCGGATGTTCCGCAGTGCCCCGGCAGACGAGCGCATGGGCGTGCTGCGCGCCCACCCTGATCTGGCGGGCAAGCTGGCGCAGGCGAAACGGCTGACCGAGGAAAGCACCGCCGAACAGGCCAGCGCCGCGCTGGATGCACTGACCGATGCGGAACGCGCGAATTTCGAGGCGCTGAATGCGGAATATACCGCAAAGCACGGTTTCCCCTTCATCATCGCCGTGCGTGACAATACGAAAGCCAGCATCCTCGCCGCCTTCCGCGCCCGCATCGCCAATGACACCGAGACCGAATTCGCGACCGCCTGCAAACAGGTGGAACGCATCGCCGAACTGCGGCTGAAGGACATCCTGCAATGACCGGCTATTACGCACCGCCCGGCGGCCTGCCGCCGCAAACCGCGCTGATGACCCAGCGCGCGGTTTTCACCGAGGCCTATGCCTTCATCCCAAAGGGTTGTTTTTCCGACATCGTGACCAGCTATCTGCCGGGCTGGAGCAAGACCCGGCTCTGGCTGATCGCGCGGCCGATGACCGGCTTTTCGGAAACCTTCAGCCAATATGTGATGGAGGTCGCGCCCGGAGGCGGCTCTGACGCGCCCGACCCGGAAAGCGGCGCGGAACACTGGCTGTTCTTCACCGGCGGTCTGGCGACCCTGACCATCGGCGGCGAGGGGCATGAGATGGAGGCCGGTTCCTACGCCTATATCCCGCCCGGCGCCCGCTGGACCCTGCTGGCCGAAGGTGGTGCACCGGCACGCTTCCACTGGCTGCGCAAGCTTTACGAACCTGCGCCGGGCGTCGCCGTGCCCGAAGCCACCGTGATCAATGAACGCGACCTCGCCCCGGTCCCGATGCCCGATACCGAAGGACGCTGGGCCACCACCCGTTTCGTCGATCCAGCCGATGTGCGGCACGATGCGCATGTCAACATCGTTACCTTCCAGCCCGGCGGGCTGATCCCGTTTGAAGAGACGCATGTGATGGAACACGGGCTTTATGTGCTGGAGGGCAAGGCGGTCTACAAGCTGAACCGCGACTGGGTGGAGGTCGAGGCGGGCGATTTCATGTGGCTGCGTGCCTACTGCCCGCAGGCCTGTTACGCCGCCGGGCCGGGGCCGTTCCGCTATCTGCTGTACAAGGATGTCAACCGGCACGCCAAGCTGCGCGGCCCCGGTGCCTTCGGCCGCTAACACCTCCACGAAAGACCGACCATGTTGCAGATTCTCACCGAACCGCTGACCCCCGAGGCCTTCGCCCCCTTCGGCGATGTGCTGTCTGCCAGCGGTGCGCCGGACCGGATCATCAATCAGGGCTTCTGTGGCCGGTATCACGACCGCGCGCGGCTGGATTTCGGCCCGGAGGCCCGGGCGGGCCTGTCGATCTTCAAGGCGGTGCCGCGCGCCTTTCCCTATACGCTTGATATGGTGGAGCGTCACCCGGAGGGCAGTCAGGCCTTCATCCCGATGAGCGCCGATCCCTTCCTCGTGATCGTGGCCCCGGACGAAGGCGGCCCCCCCGGTCGCCCGCGTGCTTTCGTCACCGACGGGGCGCAGGCGATCAACCTGCATCGCGGCACCTGGCACGGGGTGCTGACGCCGCTGCATGAACCCGGCCTTTTCGCCGTGGTCGACCGTATCGGCACCACGCCCAACCTTCAGGAACACTGGTTCCCCGAGCCTTACATGATCCTCCCTGCGCCATAAGCGGGGCCTAACCGGACCGCGACCCCCGGGGGAGGTGCGGAGACGGCGCGAAAAACAACTCCTCCGCAGGAAAGGGACAGAATGGCCTCCTCAACTCCGCATCCGGTGGATGAAATCCTGCCGGCCCCGAAACTCCTCGGCCTCGGCTTCCAGCATGTGCTGGTGATGTATGCCGGGGCCGTTGCCGTGCCGCTGATCATCGGTCGTGCGCTGAAACTTGACCCTGCCGACGTGGCTTTCCTCATCTCGGCCGATCTGTTTGTCTGCGGCATCGCCACTCTGATCCAGAGCCTTGGCGTGACCCAGTGGTTCGGCATCAGGCTGCCGGTGATGATGGGGGTGACCTTTGCCGCTGTCGGCCCGATGGTCGCCATGGCCAATGCCAATCCCGGCCCCGAAGGCGCGCGGGCGATCTTCGGGGCCATCATGGCGGCGGGGGTGATCTCGATGCTGATCGCCCCCCTGGTGTCGAAGATGCTGCGCTTCTTCCCGCCGGTGGTGACGGGGACGATCATCCTGGTGATCGGGGTCAGCCTGATGCGGATCGGCATCAACTGGATCTTCGGCAACCCGTTCGGGCCGACCGCGCCTTCCATCGTTGATCCGGCCCATGCCGAATGGCTGGCCGCGATGAAGGACGGGGCCGCCGCCGCAGGCCTGCCGCCGATGCCCGAGAAACTGGCCGCTGCCCCCAGCATGCAGAACCCGGCCTATGCGCCCTTGGGCAATATCGCGGTTTCCGCCGTGGTGCTGCTCTCGATCCTGATGATCGCGCGGTTTGCCAAGGGGTTCATCGCCAATATCTCGGTCCTGCTGGGCATCGTGATTGGCTGCGTGCTTGCCATTGCCATTGGCGCGATGAATTTCGACAAGGTGGCGAAGGCTGATATTTTTGCTTTCATCACGCCCTTCCATTTCGGCATGCCGAGCTTTGATCCGGTGATGATCCTGACCATGGTGCTGGTGATGATCGTGGTAATGATCGAATCTACCGGCATGTTCCTTGCGCTGGGCGACATGACCGGGCGGCGGGTCGATCAGAAGGCGCTGGCCGCCGGGCTGCGCACCGATGGTCTGGGCACGCTGATCGGCGGCATCTTCAACACCTTCCCCTATACCTCGTTCAGCCAGAATGTCGGCCTCGTCGGTGTGACGGGGATCAAGAGCCGTTTTGTCTGCGTCGCGGGTGGCATCATCCTGATCGTGCTGGGGCTGCTGCCCAAGATGGGCGCACTGGTCGAATCGATCCCGACCATGGTTCTGGGCGGGGCGGGTCTCGTGATGTTCGGCATGGTGGCCGCGACCGGCGTGCGCATCCTTGCGGGTGTCAACTTCACCACCAACCGCAACAACCTGTTCGTGGTGGCGGTCAGCCTCGGCTTCGGAATGATCCCGCTGGTCGCGCCGAACTTCAAGCAATGGATGCCGCATGGTCTGCATCCGCTGATCGAAAGCGGCATCCTTCTGGCCTCCATCGCCGCCGTGGCGCTGAATGCCTTCTTCAACGGCGCCTCGGGCAGTGCCGAGGAGGCGAAGGCCGCTGCCAGCATGGCCGATCACTGATCGCCGACATGCGCCTGTCGCCCCCGGCCTTGCCGCCGGGGGCGTTTTCATGTTCCGTAGCGCCATGACGCAGATGCCCGCCACTGACGACCCGCTTGGTCCGATCCTGAACGTGCCGCCGCCTGCCCTGACCGAGGCAGAGTGTCTTGCGGCCGTCGCCGCACATTGGGGAATCGACGGCAGGCTGGAGCCACTGACATCGGAGCGTGATCTGAATTTTCGCCTCCGCACGGGGCAGGGCGATTTCGTGCTGAAGGTGGTGAACGCGGCCGAGGATGCGGGTGTCACCGAATTTCAGACCCTCGCGCTCGACCATATCGCCGCGCGCGATCCCCGCCTGCCGGTACCGCGTGCGATCCGCGCCCGCGATGGTGCGGCGAGTGTGCTGCTGGCGGGGGGCAACCGGATGCGGCTGCTGTCCTGGGTTGAGGGCGTGCCGATGCACCGTGTCGTGCCGTCAGCCGCGCTGCGGCGGGCGATGGGCAGCATGGCCGCGCGCCTGACCCGCGCGCTGGAAGGTTTTGACCACCCCGCTGCCCGGCATGTGCTGCAATGGGACATCAAACACGCCAGCCGCCTGCGCCCGCTGCTGCCCGCCATCGCCGATGCCGATCTGCGTGCGATCTGCACCCGCTGGCTGGATCGGTTCGACAGGCAGGTCGGGCCGCGCCTGATGGGCCTGCCCTGGCAGGTGGTTCATGCCGACCTGAACTCGCATAACGTACTGACCGCGCCGGACGATCCCGCCCATATTTCTGGCGTGCTGGATTTCGGTGATATGGTTTTTACCCCGCGCATCTGCGATCTGGCGGTGGCGGCGGCCTATCAGCTCAACCCCGACGAGGCCGAAGCCTCGCTTATGCAGGTGGCCGAAGGCTGGGCCAGCATCCTGCCGCTGCTGCCCGAGGAAGCGGCGCTGCTGCGCGACCTGACCGCGATCCGCATGGTCACGACGCTTGCGATCACCAGCCACCGCGCCGCGCGGCAGCCCGGCAATGCCCCCTATATCCTGCGCAATTTCCCCGGCGCGCGGGCGGGCCTTCTGGCCCTGCCGTGCCCTGACTGACGAGGCCAGAATGACCCGCGAGACCATGCCCAACGCCTTCCGCCCCGGTGCGGTCGATCTGCCGCCCGAGGAAGCCGCACTGGTCGCGCGCCGTCAGGCGGCGCTTGGCCCGGCCTACCGGCTCTTCTACGAACACCCGCTGCATCTGG
Organism: Gemmobacter caeni; assembly: GCF_003054195.1. GTDB lineage: Bacteria > Pseudomonadota > Alphaproteobacteria > Rhodobacterales > Rhodobacteraceae > Gemmobacter > Gemmobacter caeni. The sequence goes on along the minus strand of NZ_QBKP01000016.1, from coordinate 34,894 downwards.
TGCGGGGCGAGGGTGTCTGGCTGTATGACGCACAGGGCCGCAAGTATCTGGATACCTACAACAATGTCGCCTCCTGCGGCCATTGCCACCCGCGTATCGTGGCTGCCATGGCCGATCAGGCGGCGGTCTTCGCCAGCCACACCCGCTACCTCCACGAAACCGTGCTGACCCTCGCCGAGCGCCTGCTGGCCACGATGCCCGCGACGCTGGGCCATATGATGTTCACCTGCACCGGGTCCGAGGCCAATGATCTCGCATTGCGCATCGCGCGGGCGCATACCGGCGGCACCGGCATCATCGTCACCGAAAACGCCTATCACGGCGTCACGCAGAACGTGGCCGAATTCTCGCCCTCGCTGGGCGCGGGCGTGCCGCTGGGCACCCATGTCCGCGTGGTGCCGCCGCCCGATCCGCGCCGCCTTGGCCACGACGTGGGGGCAGGCTTCGCGCAGGCTGTGCAGACCGCCATCGCCGATCTCGCGCGCCACGGTATCCGCCCCGCTGCGCTGATCGTCGACACCATCTTCTCCTCCGACGGCATTTTCGCCGATCCGCCCGGCTGCCTTGCCCCCGCTGTTGAGGCAATCCGCGCCGCCGGTGGCCTGTTCATCGCCGACGAGGTGCAACCCGGCTTCGGTCGTACCGGCGCTGGCATGTGGGGCTTCGCCCGGCATGGCGTGGTGCCCGACATGGTGTCGATGGGCAAACCGATGGGCAATGGCTATCCGGTCGCAGGCCTCGCCGTCCGACCTGAGGTCGTGGCCGAATTTGCCGGTCACGCCCGCTATTTCAACACCTTTGGCGGCAATGCCGTGGCGGCGGCGGTGGCCAATGCGGTGCTGGACGTGATCACGAACGAAGGGCTGATCGCCAATTCCCGCACCACCGGCGCGCTCTTTGCCGACGGCCTGCAAAGCCTCGCGAAAGACCACGCCACCCTGGGCGATCTGCGCGCGGCAGGCCTGTTCCTCGGCCTAGACATCGTGGCCGATGGCGCCCCCGACGCGGCCCGCGCCGCCCGCATCGTGAACGGCTTGCGCGATGAGGGCGTGCTGATCTCGGCCACCGGCCCGCAGGGCCATGTGCTGAAAATCCGCCCGCCGCTGACCTTCAGCCCCGACAATGTCGCCTTCTTCCTCGACAAGATGCAGCGCGTCCTGCGCCGCCCGGGCTAAATCCCGTTGCTTCTTGTCAAAATACTCCGGGGTCCGGGGCAGAGCCCCGGTCCGCACCCCCGCCCCGCGCCGTCAGCCCATCAGCCGGGCAACATCCAGCATCCGGTTGGAAAAGCCCCATTCATTATCATACCAGCCGAACACGCGCAGCATGCCGCCGCGCGTGACGCGGGTTTCCGGGCAGGCCATGACGATGCTTTCCGCCCGCGCCCGCAGATCCGTAGAGACCAGCGGCCGGTCGGTCGCACCGATCACGCCGCCCGCCGCACGGAAAGCGGCATTCACCGCCTCCACCTCGGCCGGACGTTCGGTCATGACACAGAGATCCACTGCCGAAACGCTGGCCGTCGGCACCCGCACGGCTGACCCCTCCAGCCGTCCCGCCAGATCGGGCAGGACCAGATCGACCAATCGTTGCGCGGATGTCGTGGTGGGCACCATGCTCAGCGCCGCGGCGCGCGACCGCGCGAAATCGGCGGCAGGCGCGTCCACCGTGGGCTGGCTGCCGGTATAGCAATGGATCGTGGTCATTGACCCGGTGACGATGCCCCAATGCGCATGGATCAGCCGCGCCAGCGGCGCCAGCGCATTGGTGGTGCAGGAGGCGTTCGACACGATCGCCTGATCCGCCAGCGCCGCGTCATTGGCGCCCAGAACCAGCGTCAGGTCCGCGGCTTTCGAGGGGCCGGAGATCAGCACCCGCCGTGCGCCGGCCTTCAGCCCGCGCTCCGCCACTGCGCGGCTGTCGGCGCGGCCCGTGCATTCCATCACCAGATCGGCGCCGGACAGATCAAGGCTGGAAATGTCTGGCGTGCGGTGCAGCGGAATCGCGCGCCCGTCGATCACCAGCGCGCCGGGCTCCAGCGCCACATGGCCGGGATAGGGGCCGAAGACACTGTCAAATTCAAAGAGGTAGGCGCACATTTCGGGCGCGGCGATGTCATTGATCCCGACAATCTCGATCCCTGCGCCAGCGCCCTTTGCCCAGGCGCGCAGCACCGACCGCCCGATCCGGCCAAAGCCGTTGATGAAGACTCGCATCCGCGCCTCCCGCCTGTTGCGGGCCGAGGATGAGCATGCGGCGGGTCGGGATGCAAGGGGGGGATTTGATCATATCCCCCGGTTCCTGTCAGGTCCGCTCCAGCGCGATGAGATGGTTGTCCCAGTTCAGGGTATGACTGGCCAGCGGGCGCAGGCCGGAACCCGTCAGGGCCAGCACAGCGCCATTACCATCCGTCACCACGAACCCGCCCGGCCCGGCAGCGATGCCGCAGGCATCGGCACGGCGGAAGCTGGCCCTGAAGCTGCCGTCGGCAGCAAAGACCTGCACCGCCCCGCCGCGCGGCGAGGTCAGGGCGATCTCGCCGGTCTCGGGGCTATGCGCGATGGACCCTGCGTAGTTCTGCATGGTCACGGCCTCGGTCTCGGGCACCGGACAGGCCGCCAGCGCGCCCGCCTGCCACAGCGCCAGAAGGGGCGGCGTTTCGGCGCTGTCGCCTTCCCATTGCATAGCGCAGGCGGCGCGGCCATCGGGCAGCAGTGCCAGATGACGGGTGGAGTTCTGGCGCAGACCTTCGGGCAGTTCCGCCTTTGCCACCAGTGTGCCGTCCGGCGCGATACGGGCAAGGTTTGGCCGCATCGTATCGGTGTTCAGCTTGGTGCGGTCGGTCGGATCGGTCCGGATGCCGCCATTGGCGACCAGCAGATCGTCCGACATCGGCAGGCGGCGGATGTCATGCGGGCCGATGCCGTGGGTCGGCATCTCGCCGATGCGCTGCCAGGTATCGCTGTCCCACAGGCCGATCCGCCCTTCGGAGCCTTCGGCGATGACCTCCGAGGTGTAAAGCACCGCGCCATCGGCGGAAAACGTGCCATGGCCGTTGAACTGCCGACCCTCCGGCGGGGTCAGCCGCGCGGTCTCGATCCCGCGGGCGCAGTCGATCACCAACGCGAAGGTGCCCGGGCGGCGGGCGAAAGCCACGGCCAGCGGCCGTTCGGGATGGGCGGTGGCGGCATGGCCGCGCGCGGGCATCGGCAGGCCGAACAGGCTTTCACCCGCCACGGTCAACCCATGCAGCGCATAGCTGCCATCGGGCAGGCGCGCGGCAGCCAGATAGGCGGGGCTTCCGGCATCGGCCCAGCTGAGCCGGGGCGTGGCGGCTGCGGCGGCGAGGGTCGCAAGGAAAGCGCGGCGTTGCATCGGATCAATCCCCGTCGGCCGAGTTGAAACCGACCGACGACCCCAGCGCGGGGGCGAGTTCGATGACAGCGGTTTCTGCAATGGCCTTGATGTTCTGTTGCAGGATCTGGGCTTTCAGCCACATGCCGGAGTCGTCCAGCCGGGCCAGATCGACCTTTTCGGCCTGTTTCAGCGCGCGGTCGAAAGCGGCATCGGTCTGCGGCAGCGGATCATGCAGTTGATGGGCCAGCCCGCGCAGCGCCTCCAGCGAGAGGGTGATGTCACGCAGGCTGCGGCCGGAAAGTCGCGCTTCGGCGCGTTCGGGGCGCGGGCGGTCCAGCGTGCCCAGCGGGCGGCCAACCCGGCTGTCTGCGTTGAACTCGATCCCGGTAACCAGCGCGGTGAACAGCGCCTGCCGGGTTTCGCTGCGGTTCAGGTAGCGGCCATCGGGGCGGGGGTTGATCAGCGTTTCGGCAAAGCCCTTTTTCCATTCGCCGTCGATTTCCGCCGCCATCCGCGCCAGATCCTTTGCTGTGGCATGGGTCAGGGCGCAAGCGTAATCGCCCTGCGGCGGCTCGGTGGGCCAGAGCAGCCGTTCGAGTGCGAAGAAACCCCGCGCCGCCACCGATTGTTCGGCCATCCGATCCGGTGTCAGCGCAGCAGTGTCAGCCGCTTCCAGCAAGGCGCGCTGCTGTTTCTGGCCCAGCCCCTTCGGATCGGGCCAGAAGGCGATGGCCAGCACGCGGCCATCTTCCTCGACCGGACCCAGCCGCAGATGGGCGACGCCCAGCCAGGCATCGAAAGCCTCGTTCCAGGCGGCCTGCAACGGCTCGGTCTCGCAAGTGTCCAGTGCGGCGAGGGCGGCGGTCTTTTCCGCGAAACGGGCATAGCCGGGCAGAGCGTGTTTCTTCACCGCCTCGGCCACATCGGCATGGGCGGGCAGGGCGGTGGTCAGCAGCAGGGCAGACAGGCAGAGACGGATCATCACAGGCTCTCCAGATAGGCGATGAGGGCCTCGCGGTCCCCGGTGGGAAGGTTGACAACCATGTCACGGGCAGCTTCGGCTTCGCCGCCGTGCCAGAGGATGGCCTCCAGTATCGTGCGCGCGCGGCCATCATGCAGGAACTGGCTGTGGCCGGAAACCTGTTCGGTCAGACCGATGCCCCACAGGGGGGCGGTGCGCCATTCGCGGCCAGTGGCGCGGCCTTCGGGGCGGTTGTCGGCCAGACCCTCGCCCATGTCATGCAGCAACAGGTCAGTGAAGGGCCAGATCAGCTGGAAGCTTTGTTCCGGCTGGTCCTTCAGCCGGTTGGTGACGAATTTCGGCACATGGCAGGCGGCGCATTGTGCCTGATAGAAGATTTCTTTCCCGCGCAGGACTTGCGGATCATCCAGCCCGCGCCGTTCCGGCACGGCGAGGTTGCGGGAATAGAAGGTGACCAGATCAAGGCTTTGCGCATCAACCTCCAGCCCGTCACGGATGTCGGGTTCCTGCCCGTGCGGCGCCGTGCGGCAGGCGGTCTGCGCGGCGGTGCAATCCCCCCAGGGATCGGGATGCAACGGGGTGGAAAGCCCCATGTCCCCCGCGAAGGCGCCTGCGCTTTGTTCCTTGATCGTCGGCGCACCGGCCTTGTGGCCAAAACGGCCCAGCATCGGTGCGCCATATTCCGCACTCATCACGATATTCGGGCGGCCCGAGATGCCATCGCCATCAGCATCCTCTGGGTCGGCATGGGCAAGGATGTCAGCCGCCGGAATCGCCTCCAGCAGACCGAGGCCAATCATCTGCGGCGCCACGCGCGGTGAAAGCTGGATGTCCGGGGCCAGCGGGCCGTTGGCGGGGGCCTCGAACCGATAGGTCGGGTGGCGCAGGGAAACCACTGTGCCATCGGCCAGCGTCACCGGCTCTTCGCGCCAGTCGATGCCCATGCGTCCTTCGGGTGTCAGGCCGGGGGCTGCGAAGTCCTGCAACTGGCCGCCATAGGTCGGTTCGGGGCTTGTGGCGATGTAATCGGCTATCTCGGGCACCGGATTGCCGCCGGGCACCGAGAGCCGCAGGAAGATCGACACCCGCGGCTCGTCCGCGCCCTCGGGCGTATGGCCACGCCCGTCCTTGATATGGCAATCCTGACAGGCGCGGGCATTGTAGAAGGGGCCCAGCCCGTCGCTGGCCTTGGTCGAGGAAGGCGCCGCGACCCAGGTCTTGCGGAACAGCCCGTTGCCCAATTTGAAATCCATCTCGCGGGCGAAGGGCATGTTTTCCGAGCTTTGCGAAAAGGCATCGGCGGTGGCGATGGCGCGGGTGGTCGCGGCGCCGCCGGGTTTCGCCTCGAACTTCTCAGGCGCACTGAAATCGGTAGGGGGCGCAAGCACGCGGGCGATGCGGGCGGTTTCGGCCTTGGTGCGGGGGAGGACGGGCAGGTGCCGGTCGTCAAGCGTCTGGGCCATGGCGGGGGCTGCAAGCAGAAGCGCAGCCGTAAAGGCGAGGCGGTAAGTCATGTGAGTGCCGATGCGTCAGGGCGTATCCCGAGTTTTTTTATCGGGAGTTTTTGCCGCGCGCAATGCGTCGTTTTCACACGGTGCCGCGTCAAGGCTCTGACGCTGACACTTTCCTGTGAAGGGGCGGGGCCGGTGGCTGGCCCCGCCTGCGCTCATTCCGCCTGGCTGGCGGGTTTGGCGTTCAGCAGGCCGTATTTCTCTTCGCCCAGTTTCTCGTAAAGACCAAGCTGGGTTTCAAGGAAGTCGATATGGCCTTCCTCGTCGGCGATCAGCGCATCGAACAGGGCGCGGCTGACGAAATCACCCACCGCATCGCAATGCTTGCGCGCCTCGATATACAGGGTGCGGGCGTCATGTTCACCCGCCAGATCGCATTCCAGCGTTTCCTTCACGGTCTGGCCGATGCGCAGCGGGTCAAGCTTTTGCAGGTTCGGATGACCCTCAAGGAAGATGATCCGCGCGATCAGCCGGTCGGCGTGCTGCATTTCCTCGATGCTTTCGGCGCGCGACTTGTCGGCCAGATGACCAAAGCCCCAATCTTCCTGAAGCCGGTAATGCAGCCAGTACTGGCTGACCGCCGTCAGTTCGGAGCGCAGCGCGGCATTCAGATATTCGATGACCTTTGCATCGCCTTTCATGGGGTTCCTCATTCGTTGCTCGGGCTGCGCAGGCATCCCGACGGGCTTCGTGTGAATGAAACGCTATGCCACTGTCCGCAGCCTGTCCATGGGTGGGCGGCATAATTTAGAATAATTCTAAAAATTGCGAACTTCAGCCGATCCGGCGCTGACGCATTGCGGTCAGCACGGGCGGGCGGGCGGGTTGGTCGGCAACACCGAAACTGTCGCAGGACCGCATCGTATCCAGCAGCAGGGGCATGCAGCCGCCGCAATCGGCCCGCTTACCAAGCGCGTGATAGATCTTGCCGGGGGTTACGATGGTTTCAGGATCGGCGGCGCGCATCCAGTCGACGGCGGCGCGGATCTCGTGATCGGTGATATTCATGCAGTGGCAGACGATCATGGCAACCTCGGCCCGGAGGGGGGAAGGGGGCGCGTGTGTCGCCCCCTTGCGGGATCACTGGAAAACGGCGTCGGGGTTGTCGAGACTGTCAGAGCCTTCGAACGCTGTCCCCGAAATGCCCAGCAGGCGCACGACACGCTCGATCGAGGCGGTCTGCGTCACCAGTGCATCGACGGCACCCATGATCAGCGCCTCGCCCTTCTTGTCGCCCGGAGCAAGCATCTGGTCATAGGCAAAGCCGCCCTCGGCCGCTGCCTTGACCGCGCCCAGAGCCTCTACCGAAGCGTCGAGCCGCGCGCGCAGTTCGGTATCCAGCGCGCCATCCTTCTCTGCCACCAGTTCCGACAGCGAAGGGCCGGAAACCGTGCTGCCATCGGGCCGGGTATAGCTGGCCAGATAGACGTTCCGAATGCCGACACCATCGTAGTAATGGCTGTTATGGGTATTGTCCGAGAAGCAATCATGCTCCTCCTCGGGGTCGTTCAGCATCAGGCCCAGTTTCATCCGCTCGCCCGCCAGCTCGCCGTAGGACAGCGAGCCCATACCCATCAGGATAGCCTGCACGCCCTTGGCCGGATCGTCAGTCACCACGGCGCGGGCTGCACCACCTTCGGCCCAGTCGCCCGCCATTTCTTCCAGATCCGCCACCAGAAGGTTGGTCGCGGCTTTCAGATAGGCACCCCTCCGGTCGCAATTGCCGCCGGTGCAGCCGTCGCCGGTGAGGTAATCGGTGTACGGGCGGTTGCCCGCCCCCGGCGCGGTGCCATTCAGATCCTGCCCCCAGAGCATGAATTCGATGGCGTGATAGCCCGAAGCCACATTGGCCTCGATCCCGTCAGCCTCGTGCAGGGTTTCCCTGATCAGCGCGGGCGTGATCGTGGTGGCATCCACTTCGGTGCTGCCGATGCTGAACTTCGGCGTCGCGATCACGTTCAGCGTGGACAACGGGTTTTCCTCGGACTGGCCATAGCCGGGGTCGACATAGTCGATCAGCCCCTCGTCCAGCGGCCAGGAATTCACCCGGCCCTCCCAGTCATCGACCACCGGATTGCCGAAGCGGAAGGCCTCGGTCTGCTGATAGGGCACGCGGGCTGCAAGCCAGGCGCTGCGCGCGGCCTGGAGCGTGGCCTCCGACGGAGTGGCAATCAGCGCATCCACTGCCGTTTGCAGCGCCTTCGCCGTGGCAAGGCTGTCACCGTACCCGGCCTGAGCGATATCGGCATAGGTCTTGACGACCTCGGCCTCGGTCACGGCGAAGGCAGGCAGGGCGGCGGTCGACAGAAGGGCGGGCAGAAGGATGCGTTTCATTCCGGGGTCCGTTACTTGGTGAGGATCAGTTTGCCCGCCCGCGTGATGCGCAGCGAATAGACCTGACCGTGCAGCACGATCCGCGCCAGATTGCCGCCCGCAGTCAGGGCAAGGGCGTCATGGCTGGGGGTGGTGTCGGCAGGCAGGGACATCAGGGCACGGGGATCGACTTGCATGTTCATCGGGGCATCTCCATCCGGTCGAAAAGGGCCATGAGGTCCGGCGACGCGGGGATCAGCCCGTTCAGCGACTGGCGGATCATCTCGATCACCAGCGGTTCGGGTCTGGGTTCGGCCAAAGGGCCGGTATCATTCGCTTTCATCTGGACCTCGGGTGTTGCGGCGGTCTGCGCGGGGCATCCGGGCTGACCCGAGGGGGTTGGCTTGGATGAGGATAAGGTGACAAAATCACTCGGCTTTGTAAAGTCTGATTCTTTCACTTGGTTTTTGTATCAGATCTGCTTCGCCGGATGCTCGGTCTCAGGCTGTTGCAAGCTTGCACTATCGCGTGGGCGATGATCTTGGTACGAATGGTGCAGGCTGGGGGGCCGGGTTACGGACGATACATGAAACAGGCACTCCTTGCCGCAGCACTCGCGGCCCTTTCACTTTCGGGACATTCTGCCGCCGCGCAGGAGCGTGTGACCCTTGGTTTCGCGCGAATCTTCAACAATGACGCAATTGGTGACACGAAGGACCGCTGGCGCACGGGGTCTTACAGCGTCAGCCGTTTCCGGGCGGAACGCTGGGATGGTCACCTGCCCGCCACCTTTGGCGAATTGCTGGAAGTGCGTCTGCGGGCCGAGATCATTGCCCCGGAATCGCTGACCAATCCGACACCGGATCGCCGCTATGTCGGCATCATCGCGCCGGGGATCGCGACTCATTTCGACATGGGCGGGTTTGAAACCCGCGTCGGTCTGGATCTGGTGATCACCGGGCCGCAGACCGGCGTGGGCCGCTTCCAGCGCGATATTCACAAGATGTTCGGCTTCGACCGGCCCACCGTGCTCGACAGCCAGATCCCCGACGGTTTTCACCCGACACTGGAGGCCGAGATCGGCCGCAACATTGAGGTGACGGAGCGTCTGACGCTGCGTCCCTTTGTCGAGGCGCAGGCCGGTGTGGAAAGCTTCGTGCGGGTCGGCGGTGACATGGTGCTGGGCGATTTCGGGCGCGGCGGGCTGTTCGCGCGCGATGTGGTGACGGGGCAGCGGGCGCTGGGGATCGAACGCGACGTGGCGCAAGGCTTCAGCCTGACGCTGGGTGGCGATGTGGCGCGCGTCTTCGACAGCGAATACCTGCCTTCGGGCGGTACGGCCGATCTGGCTGACAGCCGCAGCCGCCTGCGCGCCGGTGTGCACTGGCAGGGCGAGCGCGCTGCGGCCTTCTATGGCGTCACCTGGCTGGGCAAGGAATATGAAAGTCAGCCGGAAGGGCAGGTCGTTGGTTCGCTGCGCGTGAACCTCCGCTTCTGACTGTTCCCGCACATTCGGAAATGTGTGTTTAGCAGGCGGATTGTTGCCGATTTGACATAGCCAAGCCTGAGTCGGCCTGTTAACCTGTTCGCATAAAAATAAAACGAGCAGGCAGAACAGGCATGAAAACGGGCTCTCGGGGCACGTTCGTCATTTCCTGGTCGCAGACAGAAACAGATGGCATTCGGGCTGCCACGCCCGATGTGCTGGCGGTGGGCGCCTCCTGGCGCTGGACCGGCGCGCCGGTGCGGGTGGACGGCCCGCAATCGGTGCTGGTTCTGGAGGCGGCCGAGAATATGGCCGACATCCGCAAACGTGCGGCGCGTATGGTGCGCCGACTGATCGGCGCATCGCTGAGCGCCAGTCTTGAGGAACGCGCAGCCGCACTGGCCGCGCCGGAACAGGATGAGGCGGAACCCGAACAGGGTGTCGTGGTGACCGACGGGCTGCAAAGCTGGTGCGTCACGCTGATCGCGGTGCCCGATACCGGCAGCACGCTGGCCATGTTTGTCGACGATCTTCCCCCGGCCGACCGCGATCTGTGGGTGGTGCGGACCTCCGTTGACCGGACACAATCCGGGGCAGGGGCGCGGCAGGCGGGCGGGGTGATCTGTTTCACCCCCGATACCCGCATCGCCACTCCCGATGGTCCGCGACTGATCCAGCATCTGCGTCCCGGTGATCGGGTGCTGACCCGCGACAATGGCCCGCAAGAGATTCTGTGGACCGGCAGCCGCCGCATGTCGGGCGCCCGGCTTTATGCCATGCCGCATCTGCGCCCGGTGCGCTTTCGCGCGGGCGCTTTCGGCAGTGGCCGGCCTGAAGATGACCTCCTGGTCTCGCCGCAGCACCGGATGCTGGTGACGGGCGCCGCCGCGCGGGCGCTGTTCAATACCGATGAAGTGCTGGTCGCGGCCGAGGATCTGCTGAACGATCACAGCATTCTGGTCGATCATGCACTGCGTGAAGTCACCTATGTGCATCTGCTGCTGGAAGGGCATAACATCGTCTTTGCCAACGGGATGGAGACGGAAAGCTTCCACCCGGCGAATACCGCTCTGGATACGCTGAGCCCGGAAAGCCGCGCCAGCCTGCTGGCGCTGATGCCGCGGGTGGAGGCCAATCCCGAGCGTTATGGCGACTATGCGCGGCGCAATCTCTCGGCCTCGGAAGCCGCGATCCTGCGGCATGACATGGCGGCGTGATCCGCGCCTGTTGACAGCCCCGTTTTGCGCTGTATAAGCGCCCGGTCCCGCAAGCGATTGCGGGGCTTTCCATTGGTGTTGGTGGCCCCCGCAAGGGGTAGCCTGTCGCCCCTGAAACCCGCAAGGGTAAAGGGGAAAGGACAACGCCCTTCTCGCCCGACGCCTGAACGGGCCGGCAACGACAGATCGGGAACCGCGCGGCATTCGCTGCCCGTGACCCGAAAATCGGAAACCGGCTTTCGGACAGGTCGAGGGAGCCAACAAAGAAGGAGATCAGCGATGACCAAACGCACCGCTGCCAAGTACAAGATCGACCGCCGCATGGGCGAGAACATCTGGGGCCGTTCCAAATCCCCGATCAACAAGCGCGAATACGGTCCGGGCCAGCACGGCCAGCGCCGCAAGGGCAAGCTGTCGGACTTCGGTACGCAGCTGCGCGCCAAGCAGAAGCTGAAAGGCTACTACGGCGACCTGACCGAAAAGCAGTTCCGCCGCATCTATGCCGAAGCCGAGCGTGTGAAGGGCGACACGGGTGAAAACCTCGTCGGCCTGCTGGAGCGCCGCCTGGACGCGATCGTGTATCGCGCCAAGTTCGTGCCGACCGTCTTTGCCGCCCGCCAGTTCGTGAACCACGGCCATGTGACCGTGAACGGCCAGCGCGTGAACATCGCTTCGTATCGCTGCAAGGAAGGCGATGTGATCGAAGTTCGTCAGAAGTCCAAGCAACTGGCCATCGTGCTGGAAGCTGTCGCGCTGACCGAGCGTGACGTGCCGGATTACCTGGAAGTCGACCACTCCAAAATGACCGCGAAATTCGTGCGCACCCCGGCCCTGTCGGACGTGCCCTATCCGGTCGTCATGGAACCGAACCTCGTCGTCGAATACTACGCGAAGAACTGATCCTTCGCGGGACTTGTGCTTGGGAAGGGCCTGCCGCGCGCAGGCCCTTTTCTTTTGTCCCTGCCATCCCTATCTCGCGCGCGGGGCAGGACAAAACGGGACAGGATACCGCGCATGACCACTGACAAGAATTCGCTTGAGGCCAGGTTCGAACAGGGGCTGTTCGCCTCGCGCTGGCTGATGGCGCCGATGTATCTGGGGCTGGTCATCAGCCTTGCCATGCTGACCATCGTCTTCACCAAGGAGCTGGTCTATTACGCTGCCAAGACCTTCACGCTCACCGCGGATCAGGCGATTCTGGCCATTCTGACGCTGATCGACCTGTCGCTGGCGGCCAATCTTCTGCTGATCGTGCTATTCTCGGGGTACGAGAACTTCGTCTCGAAACTGGACCTCGGCGATTCACGCGACCGGCCGAGCTGGATGGGCAAGGTCGATTTCTCGGGGCTGAAGATGAAGCTGATCGCCTCGATCGTGGCGATCTCGGGCATCCATCTTCTGAAGGTCTTCATGGAACTGGGCAAGACCAGCGGCGAGGGGCTGAACGGGGACAAGCTGTTCTGGCTGGTGACGATCCATCTGACCTTCGTCGTCTCGGGCGTGCTGCTGGCGCTGATGGACTGGCTGGCCGCGCGCACGAGCAAACACTGAACGGCGCGGAAAGCGGGGCTTTGGGGTCGCGTTTGCGGTCCTTTCGTCCCGCTGCGCGCATATCGCGCTGGCATTGGATCGGGCCGCCCGCTAAACCCGGGCGGCAGATTATGGAGCTAGCGATGAACGACGCCATCCGCCCCCAACCCGGCATCATGGACATTGCCCTGTACCAAGGTGGCAAGGCCCATGTGTCTGGCGTGGCCAATGTGGTGAAACTCAGCTCGAACGAAAACCCGTTCGGGCCTTCGGACAAGGCGAAAGAGGCTTTCGCCAAGTCGGTGCATCAGCTCCATCGCTATCCCTCGACCGATCACGCCGCGCTGCGCCAGGCCATTGCGGAAACACACCGTCTGGATGCCGGGCGCATCATTTGCGGCGTCGGTTCGGACGAAATCATCCACTTCCTGTGTCAGGCTTATGCCGGGCCGGGGGATGAGGTGCTTTATACCGAGCACGGCTTCCTGATGTACAAAATCTCGGCCATGGCGGCAGGGGCCACCCCGGTCGAGGTGGCAGAGCGCGAGCGGACCACCGATGTGGATGCGCTGCTGGCGGCCTGTACCGAACGCACGAAGCTTGTGTTCATCGCCAACCCGAACAACCCCACCGGCACGATGATTTCGGCAGGCGAGGTGGCGCGGCTGGCGCGTGGCCTGCCGCCGCAGGCCATTCTTGTGCTGGACGGCGCCTATGCCGAATATGTGGAAGGCTTCGACGCCGGGCTGAGCCTTGTCGAAGCCATGCCGAACGTCGTGATGACGCGGACCTTTTCCAAGATCTATGGTCTGGGCGGGTTGCGCATCGGCTGGGGCTATGGCCCGCAGGCGATCATTGACGTGCTGAACCGCATCCGGGGTCCGTTCAACCTGTCGAACACCCAGCTTGAAACCGCCGAAGCGGCAGTGCGCGATCAGGATTACGTTGCCAAATGCCGGGCCGAAAATGCGCGGCTGCGGCACTGGCTGGCCGAGGCGCTGGCCGAGGTCGGCGTGCCCTCGGACACCTCGATGGCGAATTTCGTGCTGGCCCGGTTTGCCAGCACCGAAGAGGCCGAGGCCTGTGATGATTACCTGCAAGGGCAGGGGCTGATCGTGCGGCGCGTGGCCTCCTACAACCTGCCGCATTGCCTGCGCATCACCGTGGGGGACGAGGCATCGTGCCGCCGCATCGCCTATGCGGTGGGGCAGTTCAAGGGGCTGAAATGACAGCCCCCATCTACAACCGAGTAGCGCTGATCGGGCTGGGGCTGATTGCCTCGTCCATGGCCCATGCGATGAAGGCGGGCGGGCTGGCGGCCGAGATCGTGGGTTACGCGAAATCCGCCGAAAGCCGCGCCACCGCGCTTGAGATCGGCTTCATCGACCGCGCTGCCGCCACGGCGGCCGAGGCGGTGGAAGGCGCCGATCTGGTGGTGCTGGCGGTGCCGGTGGGTGCCATGGGCGCCATCGCGGCCGAGATCGGCCCATATCTGGCCCCCGGTGCGACGGTGACCGATGTGGGTTCGGTCAAGCAGGCGGTGATTGACGCCGTGCGCCCGCATATCCCCGAGGGTGTGCATTTCATCCCCGGTCACCCGATGGCCGGGACGGAATACTCCGGCCCGCGCTCGGGCTTTGCCACGCTGTTCCGCAATCGCTGGTGGCTGCTGACCCCGCTGGAGGGGCATGACCCCGTGGCGCTGGCGCGCTTCCGCGCGCTGGTCGAGGGATTCGGCGCCAAGGTCGATACGATGGATGCGCCGCATCACGACGTGGTGCTGGCCGTCGTCAGCCATACTCCGCACCTCATCGCCTATACGATGGTGGGTGTGGCCGATGACCTTGCCCGCGTCACCGACAGCGAGGTGATCCAGTACTCAGCGGCGGGTTTCCGCGACTTTACGCGGATTGCCGCCAGTGACCCGACCATGTGGCGCGATGTGTTCTTGACGAACAAGGATGCCACGTTGGAAATACTCGGACGGTTCACCGAAGAGCTTTTTGCGCTGCAACGGGCGATCCGTCTGGGGGATGGCGATCATCTGCACGCCTATTTCACCCGGACGCGCGCGATCCGTCGGGGGATCATCGAGGCGGGGCAGGATACGTCCGCGCCGGATTTCGGGCGGGGGCAACCGCCCTCGGGGGGACGGGACGGATGAAACGCACGCTGGCGCTGGCTTTGGCTTTTGCGGCTATTGCCCATGGGGCAGGGGCCGAGGGGCTGAAATCCTCGCCGCTGCCGAAGCTCCGTCCGGTGGCCGCAGCGCCCGTGCCTTCGGATCTGGTGACCACTGTTTCCACCGCCAATGCGGTCAGCCCGCTGGCGCTGTTTCGCCCCAAACCGCGCCCGGCGGCGGTTGTCCTGCCGGTGCCGACACCCGAACCCCAGCCACAGGAGGTTGCGCAGGCGGCCCCGGCTGTCGCTGCGGTGCTGCGCCCGCGAGCCCGCCCCGCCGGATTGGGGCAGGGCGAGGCCGTGATCGAAAAGGCCGCGCTGGTGCGTGTGCCGCAGGACAAGAAAAGCTTGCGCGGCAAGAAGGGCTCGGTCTGCGGTGACCCGGATATCCGGGGTGAGGTGCTTGCCCCCGTGGTCAGCCGCGTCAAGGGTTGCGGCATCGCCGACCCCGTGAAAGTCACCAGCATCTCCGGCGTGAAATTCAGCCAGCCCGCCACCATCACCTGCGATACCGCCAAAGCCGCGAAGAAATGGATCGAGCGGGGATTGCAGCCGCAGTTCGGCAAGACCCCGGTGGTGCAGTTGCAGATCGCGGGCAGCTATACCTGCCGCCCGCGCAACAGCATCCGTGGCAACAAGATCAGCGAACATGGCAAGGGCCGGGCGCTGGACATCGGCGGGCTGGTTTTGGCCAATGGCACCAAAATCAATGTCGCCGGGGGCTACTACAAGTCGAAGGGGATGAAGGCTGCGCACAAGGCGGCCTGCGGCATCTTCGGCACGACGCTTGGCCCCGGATCGGACGGGCATCACGAGGATCACCTGCATTTCGACGTCGCGCGCTATCGCAACGGCGCCTATTGCCGCTGATCCTCAGCGTTCGGTCAGCTTCAGTTCGATCCGCCGGTTCTGTGCCCGCGCCTCGGCGCTGTCGCCCGGTGCCACCGGCTGCCATTCACCAAAGCCGGTTGCGGCCAGCCGGTTGGGCGGGAAGCCCAGCTGATCCTGCATGAAGCGCACGACCGACAGCGCGCGCGCCTGGCTCAGTTCCCAGTTGTCCTTGAACGCGCCCTGACCGGACAGCGGCACATTGTCAGTGTGGCCGTCGACACGGATGATCCAGTCGATGCCCTGCGGAATGTCGCCCGCGATTTCGTTCAGGGTTTGCACCACGCCGGCAATCTGGCGTCGCCCTTCCGGGGCCAGATCGGCAGAACCGGGGTTGAACAGCACTTCGGAGGAAAAGACGAAACGATCGCCCACGATACGCACACCCTCGCGCCCGGCCAGAACCTGCCGCAACTGGCCGAAGAATTCTGACCGGAATTTCTCCAGATCCAGCTTTTCAGCCTCCAGCCGCTTGCGCTCTGCCTCTTCCAGTTCCGCCCGCCGCTTCTGTTCCGCCGCAACCTGCGCCAAAGCGGAATTGAGCTGCCCGCCAAGGTTTTCCAACTGCACCTTGGCTTCGGCATCGCGGGATTCCGCCGCGTCCAGCAGGGCCTGAAGGCTGCCCAGTTGCGTGCGCAGCGCCGCGATCTGTTCGTTCAGCAGGGCAACGCGGCGCTCCGCCTCGGCGGATTTGCCTTCCTGTTCGGCCAGTAAGGCACGCGCGGTGGCCAGCGCATCGGTCTTGTCGGCCTCTACCCCCTGCGCGGCGGCCAGCAGGGTCAGCGTTTCCTCGGCCTTCCTGCGCTGTTCTTCCAGCGCAAGGGTCATGGCGGTCAACTCGGTGTCGGAGGATTTCAGCTTGTCGCGCAATTCCGCCAGCGCGGCCTGATCGACCAGCCGTGCGGCCTCGGCATCCGACAGTTTCGTCGCGCTTTCGGCATTCTCGGCGCGCAGCTTGGCGGCCAGTGCCTCCACAGCATCGGCACGGGCGGCGGCAAGGCGGGCGGCTTCGGTCTGGGCATCCACCTCCTCGCGCGCTTTCGCCAGCGCGAGGTTCAGCGCCTCCTGTTCCGTCATCAGTTTCGCCTGCGCCGCCTTCAGATCCTCGACCGAAGCGGTCAGCGCTGCTGCCTCGCCCCGTGCGGTATCCCTTTCGGTCAGAAGGCTTGCCACCTGCGCCTCGAACGAGGCGATGCGCCCCTGCGCCTGCGCGAGCTGGCTTTCCTTGTCGGAAATCTGGCTGGTCAGCGAGGCGATGAGGCTTTCCTGTTCGGCCCCCTTGGCCAGTGCCGCATTCAGGTTCGACCGCAGCCCGCCGATTTCGGCCTGCAAGCCATCGGCGCGTGCATGTTCCAGACCCAGCGCATCGGCCAGTTGCGCCACCTGCGCCGAAAGCGCGTTCAGCTCATTGTCCTGGGTCGAGATTTCCTGCCGCAGCACCGATTGCATGACGGTGAAGATGGTCAGCACGAACATCAGTACCATCAACAGCGTCGTCACAGCGTCGACGAAGCCGGGCCAGATCATCCCGTCGCCCGACCGCACAGATCCGCGTCGCGACAGTGCCATGACCTACCCCCGTGCCCGCAGAAGCTGCCGCACCGCCTGTGTCAGCGCCCCCAGATCCCCGCGCAGGTCAGCAATGGTTTCCTGACGTCCGGCAGAGATTTCCTCAAGGATGCGCAGCAATTGCACGTCGATGGAACGGAGCCGCATCCGGCTTTCGGCATCGACATGCGCACCCCCGGTTTCCGAGGTCAGCGCGGCGACGATCCGGTCCTGCCCCTCGGCGATGCGGGTCAGCACGGCAGTCTGGGCGCTGTCCTCCTCCAGACGCGTGGCAAGGCGCGCGACGGCGGCCGAAAGATCGCCCAGCCGTTCATCCGCCAGCGTCCGGCTGACGTCGGACTGGGTGAACAGCATCTGAAGGCTTTCGATCTGTTCGCCCAGATGATCCAGAACCTGCGCCAGCGCGCCCATGCCGCCGGTTTCGCCCTCGGCACCATCCAGCCCGATGCGGGTGATGGAGGACAGCCATTCCTCCAGTTCACGGTAGAAACGGTTCTGGCCATGCCCTGCGAACAGTTCCAGCAACCCGATGACCAGCGATCCGGCGAGGCCGAGCAGGGACGAGGAAAATGCCGTGCCCATGCCGCCAAGCTGCGATTCCAGCCCGCCCATCAGCTTGCCGAAAATCTCCATGCTGCCTTCGCCCTCCTGCGGGGCGAGCGAGCGGATGGTTTCGACAATGGCGGGCACGGTGGTGGCAAGGCCGTAGAAGGTTCCGAGAAGTCCAAGGAAAATCAATAGGTTGGCCAGATAACGGGTGATGTCGCGCGCCTCGTCGATCCGCGTTGCTACGGAATCGAGGATGGAGCGTGAGGAACTGGCTGAAATCTGCATCCGCGCCGTGCGCGGCCCCAGCAATGCGGCCAGTGGCGCAAGGATACGCGGCGCGGCACCAGGTTCGGCGCCGGGGCGATCCTGCACATAGGTATCCAGCCAGTTGACCGATTGCACCAGTTGCCAGACCTGCCAGAAACAGGTCAGCACGCCGAGCAGGAAGACCGTGGCGATGAAGCCGTTCAACAGCGGGTTTGAGGCGAAGATGCCGCGCAGGGTGGGCAGCATCACCCAGGCCCCGGCAGCGACAAGGCCGGTCACGATCAGCATCAGCACGACCTGCCGGATCGGCTGGGCGAAGACAGGCGCGGCGCTCGGGGCTACTCGGGTCATGCCTCGGTTCCTTTCCCGGTTGGCCCGGGCTGTGCGGTTTTCCGGGGCAGGATAAGGGCAGGGCGCGGCGCTGCCAAGCACCTAACGGGCAGTTGAAGACACGCGAACGGCAGCGGGGCGCAGGTGGGCACCCCGCTGCATGTTATGTGTTGCTGCGGCGGGCGAAGAGGCCCGCGTCTTCAGCCGCGCGGCGCAGGGCGCGGGATTTGTTGACCGTTTCCTGATATTCGGCCTCGGGGTCGCTGTCATAGACCACCCCACCGCCCGCCTGGATATACAGCGCCTCGTCCTTCAGGACGGCCGTGCGCAGAGCGATGCAGAAATCCATCTCGCCATTGGCGGCGAAATAGCCGACGCCACCGCCGTAGACGCCGCGCTTTTCCGGCTCCAGCTCGTCGATGATTTCCATGGCGCGGACCTTGGGCGCACCGGAAACCGTGCCTGCGGGAAGCCCCGCCAGTAGCGCCGACAGCGCATCCTCGCCCCCGGCGATCTCGCCCACAACGTTCGAGACGATGTGCATGACATGGCTGTAGCGTTCGATAATGAATTTCTCGGTCGGGCGCACGGTGCCCACCTTCGCCACCCGGCCCACATCGTTGCGGCCAAGATCCAGCAGCATCAGATGTTCGGCCAGTTCCTTCTGGTCGGCCAGCAGATCAGCCTCCAGCGCCTTGTCCTCTTCCGGCGTGGCCCCTCGCGGGCGGGTTCCTGCGATGGGGCGGATCGTCACCTCACCCTCGCGCAGACGCACGAGGATTTCGGGGCTGGCGCCCACCACCTGAAAACCGCCGAAGTTGAAGAAGAACATGAAGGGCGACGGGTTGGTCCGGCGCAGCGAACGGTAAAGCGCGAAGGGCGGCAGTTCGAACCGCTGTTTCCAGCGCTGTGAGGGCACGACCTGAAAGATGTCACCGGCGCGGATATATTCCTTCGCCTTCTCGACGGCGGCCTTGTAGCCGTCATGCGTGAAGTTGGATTGCGCCTCGCCCACCGGCGTGGCCTCACCCAGATCGCGTTGGGCGGCAGGCGCGCGGTCCAGATCGCGCAGCGCATCCATCACCCGTTCCGCCGCCTGCGCATAAGCCGCACGGGCTGAGAGGCCCGATCCGGTCCAGGCGGGGGAAACGATGGTCACTTCGCCCTTCACACCATCCAGCACGGCAATGACCGAGGGGCGCATCAGCACCGCATCGGGCAGGCCCAGCGGGTCGGGGTTCACGTCGGGCAGGTGTTCCACCAGACGGATCATGTCATAGCCCAGATAGCCGAACAGGCCCGAGGCGATGGCGGGCAGATCTTCGGGCATATCCACCCGGCATTCGGCCAGCAGATCGCGCAGGGTTTGCAGCGGATGCCCGTCCAGCGGGCGGAACGCCGCCGGATCGAACCGCGCTTCGCGGTTGATCTCGGATGCCTCGCCCCGGCAGCGCCAGATCAGGTCGGGCTTCATGCCGACCACCGAATAGCGACCGCGCACTTCGCCGCCTGTCACGCTTTCCAGCATGAACGTATCGCTGCGCGCCTCGGCCAGCTTCAGCATCAGGCTGACGGGCGTATCCAGATCGGCGGCGAGACGGGCATAGACCAGCTGGTTCTTGCCCGCGTTCCAGCCGCGTTCAAAGGCTTCGAAAGAAGGGATCAGGGTCATCGCGGCCTCAGCGCATCTGGGCGTGGACGGCGTCGATGGCCGCCTGATTGAGCGTGATGCCACCGATATCTGCCTCGGCCCGGGCAAACAGGGCGAAGGCATCCTGTGCCAGCGCCTGTTCCGCCTGCGCGGCGATCGCCCCTTTCAGCGCGGCGGGGCCTTCGCCTTCCTGCTCGGCGGGGGCGACGCGGTCCAGTTGCACCAGCGCCACGAAGCCCTTGTCCTCGATCACCTTCGCCTCGCCTTCAGACATGGCAAAGACCGCAGGCAGCAGGCTCGGCGGTGCGCCTTCGACAAAACCGTTGCGCGCGATTTCCGGGGTGACGCTGACCACGCCCAGTGTGCCGATCGAGGTGCCTGCGGCAACCTTTTCGCGCATGGCTTCCGCCTCGGCCAACAGCGCCTTGTGCAGCGCCTCGGCACGCCAGGCCTGGGTCACGCCCTCGCGGGCCTCGTCGAAGGGAATGGGCGAGGCGGGCACGATCTCGTCCAGCCGCAGGGCCACCAGACCACCATCCTCAAGGGCAACGGTTTCCGGGAAATCGCCCGCATTGGCGGCATCCGCAGCCTCGCGGAAGGCCGGATAGGCAGCAATGCCCTCGTCCGACCCGGCGGCATAGTCGATGGTCCCAAGATCCATCGCCTGTTCCCTGGCCAGATCTTCCAGCGTTGCCCCACCGGCCAGCGCATCGTTGATCGCCTCGCTGCGGTCGGTGATGGCGCGGCGCGCGGCATCGGTTTGGTAATCCAGCGTCAGCATCTCGCGCGCATCGTCAAAGCTTGTTTCCTGTGCCGCCAGAACCGCATTCATCCGGTACAGCGCCGGTCCCAGATCCGAGGGCAACGGGCCGATCACGCCAGGCTCGGGCATGGCAAAGATATCGGCCCCGGCCGCGCCCAGTTCAGCCTGGGTCACATCGCCAAGGTCAATGTCGATCAGCTTCAGCCCGCGTTCCTCGACCAGCTTCTCGAAGCTTTCGCCTGCATCCAGCCGGGCCTTGGCCGCCTTGGCCTCATCCTCGGTGCCGAAGACCAGACGCTCCACCAGACGGCGCTCAGGTTTGACATATTCGTCATGGTGCTGGTCATAGAGCTTCTTCAGCTCGGCATCGTCCACCGGCATCGTCGCCGCCAGCTTTTCCGGCAGCAGCGAGACATAGGTGATGCGCTTCGCTTCCGGTTTAGTGAAAGCCGCGACATTCGCGTCGTAGAAGGCTTTCAGATCTGCATCCGTTGGGGCGGCGAGCGGCGTTGCCAGATCGGCCTCGGACAGAACCAGAAGCGAGAAGCCGCGCCGCTCGCCGATGAAATTGTAAAGCGTGTCGGTCACTGCGGCGGGGGCGACGAAACCGCCGGTCACCGCACCCTGCACCAGCGCGCGGGCCAGATCGTCCCGGATCTTCGCCTCGAATTCGGCTTCCGTCAGATTGTTGCGGTCCAGCGTCATCTTGTAGGTCTGACGGTCAAACCCGCCCGCCGCGCCATGAAAGCTGGGCATGGCGGTGATATCCTGCGCGACGCGGCCATCGCCGACCGAAACGCCGATGCGGTCCGCAGCATCATCCACGGCGGTCTGGGTGACCAATTGCTGCCGCACGCGGGCGTCAATTCCCATGTCGCGGGCCTGCTGCATGGTCAGTTGCGTGCCTGCCTGCGCACCAAGGGCATTCATTTCCGCCTGAAGCGCCCGGCCGTAATCCTTGACGTCAATGTCGCGCCCGCCGACCGAGCCGATGGCCGCAACCCGCCCGCCATAATTGGTGACGCCATAGCCCCCAAGGCCGGTCACCAGCATCGCCATCAGCAGCCAGACCATGACAGAGGCGCCCTTGCGCTTGCGTTTCGGGCTTTCGGTCTCGTCGTTTCTGGCCATGGCTCGCCTGTCGTTCAAGGGTTTCGCAAGGTTCTATGCGCTCGTCCCTTGCCCGGCAAGGCCCGGAGGTGTGGCTCAGCCCCGGAAACGGGCAAGCCGATGGAACAATTCCGCGATTCCGGCGCTGTCGACATTGGCAAAGGCAATGCGGAACTGCCGAGCGCCCTCGGGGTGGGTGTCGGGCTGGAACATGGTGCCGGGCAGCATCAGCACCGCCTCTTCGCGTACCAGACGGCGGGCGATATCGGGTGAGGCGGCGGCGAAAGGATGTTCGACATAGGCGAAATAGGCGCCGCAGCCCAGAAGCCGCCAGCCCTCCAGCGCGCCGAAGCCACCCTCCATGGCCGCGCGGCGGGCGAGGATCTCGCGCCGCTCACCCTCGACCCAGTCGCGGAGGTTGCGCATGCCCCACAGCGCGCCGATCTGGCCAAGCTGGCTGGGGCAGATGGCGACGGTATCAAGGAATTTCTCCACCTCTGCCAGCCGGGCGCTGGCCGCCACGATGGCGCCCACGCGATGCCCGGTCAGCCGGTAAGCCTTTGAGAAAGAATAGAGATGGATCAGAACATCGTCCCAGTCGGGATCGGTGAACAGATCATGCGGACGCCCGCCGGTGGCGGGGCTGTGGCGGCTGTCGAAATCGCGGTAGGTCTCGTCAAGGATCAGCGCAATACCGTGCGCGCGACACAGATCGCGGAACGCCGCGATCAGGGCTGCCGGATATTCCGCGCCGCCGGGGTTGTTGGGGCTGACCAGCGCAATGGCCCGCGTGCGCGGCCCGATCAGCGCGGCAGCCTGCGCGGGGTCGGGCAGAAGGCCTTCGCCGGTCGGCAGCGGGACTGTGGTGACGCCCTGCATGCCGAGCCACATCTTGTGGTTGAAATACCATGGCGTCGGCAGAATCACCTCATCCCCGGCGCCGGCGAGCGTGGACATCACGGCGGTAAATGCCTGATTGCAGCCTTGGGTTATCGCGACCTGTGCGGGGCGGATCGTGCCGCCATAGGCCGCCGACCATTGCACCGCGATCTCCTCGCGCAAGGCGGGCAGCCCCAGCACCGGGCCATAAAGATGCGCCTGAGGATCGTTCAGAGCCGCCTCCGCCAGCGCCTGCCGCAGCCCCAGCGGCGGGCTGTCCACCGGCGCCGCCTGACTCACGTTGATCAGCGGGCGGTCGGGGCCGAAGTCTATCCCCTCCAGCCAGCGCCGCGCCTCCATCACCGGGGGCGGGAAGGTGGCGGCCATCGCGGGGTTGAGCGGCAGGGACATCGGGGCCTCGTCAGCTACGGGTGTCGATGGGGAAGGGGGCTCTGCCCCCAGGCCTGCGGCCTTCCCCCGGGATATTTGGACCAAGATGAAAGTCATGCGCGTTCATCTTGGCGGAAATATCCCCAGGGGTGAATTGCCGCAGGCAAGAGGGGGCAGGCAGCCCCCTGATGCGTCAGTCGGTGCCGCGGAACGGCTGCACATATTGCAGTGCCATGTCCCAGGGGAAGAAGATCCAGGTGTCCTGGCTGACCTCGGTGATATAGGTATCGACCTGCGGGCGGCCCGAGGGCTTGGCATAGACGGTGGCGAAATGCGCCTTCGGATAAAGCTTGCGCACCATTTCCAGCGTCTTGCCGCTGTCGACCAGATCGTCCACCACCAGAATGCCGGTGCCGTCGCCCATCAGGTCAACCTGAGGGCTCTTGGTCACGACGGCTTCCATCTGGGCCTGATGGTTGTAGCTTTTCACCGAGATCGTATCGACGACACGGATGTCCAGCTCGCGTGAGACGATCATCGCGGGGACGAGGCCGCCGCGGGTGATGCCGACCACGGCTTTCCAGGCGCCGCCCTCGCCGGGGCCTTTGCCATCCAGCCGCCAGGCAAGCGCGCGGGAGTCACGGTGGATCTGGTCCCAGCTGACGTGGAAGCCTTTTTCATGCGGCAGGCGGTCAATCATGCGTGGCCTCTTTCGCTGCGTTGATGCTGAGGGATCAGTCCTTGCGGCCGGTCACCACGTCGATGTCAGGGGCGTCCACCGCCTTCATCCCGACGACGTGATAGCCCGCGTCCACATGCAGATTCTCGCCCGTGGTGCCGCTGCCCAGATCTGACAGGAGGTAAAGGGCGGCCTTGCCGACCTCTTCCTGCGTCACATTGCGGCGCAGCGGCGAGTTCAGCTCGTTCCACTTCATGATATAGCGGAAATCGCCGATACCCGAGGCGGCCAGCGTCTTGATCGGCCCGGCGGAGATCGCGTTGACGCGGATGCCATCCTTGCCCAGATCCTCGGCCAGATACTTGACCGATGCCTCCAGCGCCGCCTTGGCCACGCCCATGACATTGTAGTGCGGCATGACCTTTTCGGCGCCGTAATAGGTCAGCGTCAGCAGGCTGCCACCCGGTCCCATCATCGCGGTCGCGCGCTGGCAGACGGCGGTGAAGCTGTAGACCGAGATATCCATGGTCATGGTGAAATTGCCGCGCGTGGTGTCGACGTAGCGGCCACGCAGTTCATTCTTGTCGGAAAAGCCGATGGCATGAACCACGAAATCGAGGCTGTCCCAGCGCGTTTTCAGCGTGGTGAACAGGCTGTCGAGCGAGGCTTCATCCCCCACATCGCATTCGGCCAGGAAATCCGACCCCACCGAGGCGGCCAGCGGCTCCACCCGTTTCTTCAGGGCATCACCCTGATAGGAGAAGGCAAGTTCCGCACCCTGTTCGGCCGCCGCCTTGGCGATACCCCAGGCGATCGACTTGTCATTCGCGAGGCCCATGATGAGTCCGCGCTTCCCGGCCAGCAGTCCGTTCGCCATTGTTCCCTCGTCTCAGTATTCAGGCTGATCCCGAGGTTTAGGCCATCCGCACGGTCGCATCAAGGCGGCCCGTGCAGGGCGGAACGCGCTTGATGCCCGCTGCGGCGAGTGGCAACCATGGCGCGGCGCTTCGGGCGCGGACCGGCAGGAGAGACGGATATGGACAGAACGGGCATTTTCGCGGGCGACAATCCTTTCGAACTGGCGCGGGCCTGGCTGGCCGAGGCCGAGCCGGAAGAGCCGAACGACCCCAATGCCATTGCGCTGGCTACGGTCGATGCCGCAGGGCTGCCGAATGTGCGGATGGTGCTGCTGAAAGAGATCGAGACGGCAGGTGCCGGTGGTTTCGTCTTCTATACCAACTACGAAAGCGCCAAGGGGCAGGAGATCGCGGCCACCGGCAAGGCGGCTTTCGTGCTGCACTGGAAGAGCCTGCGCCGCCAGATCCGGGTGCGGGGCAGGACCGAACGCGAGGAAGGTCCGCAGGCTGATGCCTATTACGCCAGCCGCAGTCTGAAGTCGCGGCTGGGTGCCTGGGCGAGCCGCCAGTCGCGGCCGCTGGCCTCGCGCACGGCACTGATGGCCGAGGTCGCAAAAATTACAGCCCTTAAGGGAACCAATCCGTCGCGCCCCGCGTTCTGG
Source organism: Gemmobacter caeni (assembly GCF_003054195.1). GTDB lineage: Bacteria > Pseudomonadota > Alphaproteobacteria > Rhodobacterales > Rhodobacteraceae > Gemmobacter > Gemmobacter caeni. Next base: position 9,723 of record NZ_QBKP01000016.1, on the reverse strand, counting down.
GGGGGCATTCGTATTATTCCGACTGAGATTGAGTTTTGGGCAGATGGTGCCTTCCGCCTCCATGACCGTTTTCGCTGGACCCGTTCAACACCTTCTTCCGAATGGGTTGTCGACCGACTGAACCCCTGACATTTTACGCTTCGTGAAATGCAGGGCGTAAACCATAGTGGTTTTTTGCTTGAACACGTCGCGCGATTGCCCGATTGACAGAGGCGAGGGACAACTGGGGACACGGCTCTCATATGACTGAAGAAAATGATGTCGCTGCACAGCTCGTGCACGGCAAGGTAAAGTGGTTCGATCCGGCGAAGGGCTTCGGCTTCATCGTCGGTGACGAAGGCGGGGCAGATATTCTGCTGCACGCCAATGTGCTGCGCAACTATGGGCAAAGCTCGGTCGCGGATGGCACCGGAATTTCGGTTCTTGTGCAGAATACGCAGCGTGGAGTGCAGGCGGTAGAAGTGGTGAAGATCGAGCCTCCGGGGGGGGTGACCTTCCCGGTGGCAGAGGGGCAGACCTCGGCGACGGCGGAAGAGATTGCCGCGCGTCCGCTGGAACCCGCGCGGGTGAAATGGTTCGACAAGGGCAAGGGATTTGGCTTCGCCAACGTCTTTGGCCGGTCAGAGGATGTGTTCATCCATGTCGAGGTTCTGCGCCAGTCGGGCTTTGCCGATCTGGCGGCGGGAGAGGCGGTCTGTCTGCGCATCATCGAAGGCAAGCGCGGCCGGATGGCGGTGCAGGTGGTGTCATGGGAAGCAGCAGTGCGCGGCGACAAATCCTGACGGCAGCGGTGCTGTCCGGCCTGATAGCTGGCAGCGCGCTGGCCGGCGCCTGCGATCCGCAGGCGGTGGATCTTCGGGGGCCGTTCGGCACGGCCCGGTTCTCTGTCGAGGTGGCCGACGATACGGCAGAGCGGGCGCAGGGGCTGATGTTCCGCGATCATCTTGGCCGTTCTGCCGGAATGCTGTTCGTCTATGAGGCACCGCAACGCGCGGTGTTCTGGATGAAGAATACCCTTCTTCCGCTGGACATGATCTTCGCCGATGCGGCGGGACGTGTGACGCGGGTGCATGCCAATGCGGTGCCGCAGGAAGAAACCCCGATCGACGGCGGTGAAGATGTGCAGTTCGTGCTGGAGGTAAACGGCGGTCTGGCCGCAGCCATCGGCATCGCGCCCGGAGCCGAACTGCGCCATCCCGTCATCGGGCAGGATGAAGCTGTTTGGCCCTGCGCGGCGGAATAGCTCTTTCCAAGCCGACGATACCCGGTTAGGAAGCCGCCAGTCGGGGCGTAGCGCAGCCTGGTAGCGCGACGGTTTTGGGTACCGTAGGTCGGAAGTTCGAATCTTCTCGCCCCGACCAATACTTAGCAGGTTCCGGACCTATCCGGTTTGCACCCCAGTTTGCATTTTCGTTCTGGATTCGGCCTGTTGCAGCTTTCCGGCGAGCTCGTCGGTCATCTCCGGAGACAGCGCGACATAACGCTCGATCACCTCGGATGCGTGTTTGATAGACCATCCCATGTGGGTCGCGATCTCGCGCAGTTCTGCACCTGCCTGAAAGAGCCGGGTCGCCGCAGTTCCCCGCGCATCATAGAGGCGCAGTTCTGATCTCAACCCGAGCTTGTCGCGCCAGGTACTGACCGCATCGCCCAGATAGTTCTCGTGCTGATAGGGCTGCCCGCCCTTGTTCGTGATGATGGCAGACTGGTCGGCCGGGGTGCTGTCGATCAGCGCAGCCATGCGCGGCGTGACCGGGATCGAGGCGACACGGCGCTTGGCCTTACCCTTCGATGTCCAGACGACGATCCGGCGGCCGGTCGGAGTGGGGTGAATCTGCTCGCGCGTCAGCTTTGCCAGATCGCCGGGCCGCAGGCCGGTTTCGGTGGCGGCGATCAGGATGCGCCCGACATGCGCCGGCGCCCCGGCCACGAATGCCTCGATGTCGGACGCCAGCCAGAACACTTCGGCGCGGCTGGCCTTGTAGGTCGATTTGATCCCCATCAGGCGGTGCTGCATCAGCAACCCGCGATCCAGCGCCCAGCCGACGATCCTTTGCAGGTGGCGCACGCGGTCATCCCCAACCTTGCCGCCGATCCCGTCGCGCCAGTCCAGCACCTGCTTGCGGATACGCGGATCGTCGAATGCCCTGAGGGGTGCATCACCGAATTTGGTGTCGATCCCGCTTTTCGGATGGTTGATGGATATGCGCATGTCTGATTGGGTGCGCGGCGCCAGACCGCGAAACTCCTGGCTGGACAGAAAGCCGAGGATCACCTCACGGAACTTGCCCTTGGCAGCCTGCCCTTTGGGCGCGGCTTCGGCCAGGGCGGCTACATACTCGGGTGACCCGATTTCGATCTTGCTGTCACTGCGCCAGAAGCACGGCGCACCTTTGCCGCGCCATGCATAATGCATCTCAATCACGCTGCCATCGGACAGGCGTTTGCGGACCTTGTTGATGCCGCGCAGCTTAACCATTGTCACGCCCGAACCATGCCTCCACATCATCGGCCGGTTTCGCAGGGGCAGATTCCGGCAGAATGCGTATCGTGCCAGACGGGGTGACGATTTCAACCACCGCACGCGGATCTGTCGCACGGGCGGCCGAGACGGCGGCTGCGATCTGTTTTTCCGTAAAGGTCGCGCGGCGGCCCATGTGTCAGCCCTCCTGTGGTCGCGCGGTGGTGACTGCCTCGGTCGCCATGCGCTCGATCTGGTGGATGTCGCGGAAAACCCGGGTGACGAACTTGTCATGTTCCCGTTTCGCCGCCTCTTTGCTCGTGTCGATATGGGTCATGCTGTCATCCATCAAAACGGCACGTCATCGACATGAGGAGCATCGCCAAGATCAATCCGCTCTACGTCCACTTTGCGGTGAACGGCGATGGCCTCCATGACAAAAAACGGCGTTCCAGGATGGGCGCGCGCGAGGCGCCGTGCCTCCATCTCTGCTGACAATCTGTCGGGATGGCGCAGGCGCGATGGCCCATCTCCTGATACCATCCAGAACTTGCGCGGCTGAAAGTCCATGATAGTCATGCTGTCCTCACTTCGGTATCCACCGCTAGGTGCCCGCAATTCGCCCGCACCAGCGCTTCGGCCAGCGGCGGGCAGACGCTGTTGCCGCAGCAGCTCACCTGCACATCCTTCGGGAAGGCGCGGAACGTAGGGGTTTCGCTGTCCTGATCCTCCCACACGCCCTCGATGACGTAATCCGGCGGGAAGCCCTGCGCGGTGAACAGCTCGCGGGGGGTGAGCATGCGCATGCCGATGTCGACGATGACGAACTCGGCACCCTCCACGGTCAGCGTCACGAACTCCCGGTCATCCCACAGCCCGTGATCGCGCAGCAGCTGAGCGACGTCGCGGGCCTTGGCGTGATGTTCTGGGCCGAAGGGCGGCGCGGCTAGCGATGCCTCGCAGTGTGCCATCCTGTCCCGGGTCGTGATCGTGTGGCAGGGCTCATCGGTGCGGGCCCCGTCGCCGGTGCCGTAGTATTTCGCGAAGAAGGCCGCGACCGGGGTTTGATGGCTGCCGCTCTGGCAGATCGTCGCCATGGGTGCATCGGCTGGTCGGCCCGGATTGACGCCACCCACGCGGCGGCTGTCGTTGTTCTGCTGGGCGAGGAAGGCGGCGATGGGCGCATGTTTCTGCCCACCCGCGACCACAGTGCCCAGCGGGCGCCGGATGTCGAGGGCGCGCGGCGCTTGTCCCGCCGGTTCGCCGTAACCGGTCTGGATCATCGTCGCGGCCATGACCGCATTCTGATCTTTGTTGCTGGCGCAGATCGTGTGGTGTGGTGCCGTGATGGGCCGCGAGGCGCCGCCCTGCTGGGCATAGGTCAGCACCGGGGCGATGACGCTCGAATGCTGCCCTTCGGCGGTGACCACCGGATGCGGACGCCGCAGATCGCCATTACCCCCGCCAGAGCCATACATCTGCGACAGGATCGGCGCGACAACTGCATGCCCATTGGCGCTTGTGATCGTTCGTAGGGGTGCCGCCACCGGCCAGGTGTTGGGCCCGCGACCTGTCGTTTTACCATTGGCAATATTGGCGAGCGTCGGCGCGATCACGGCATGCTGCACGCCGCCCACAGTGATGGTGCCCAGCGGATCGGTTAGCGGGTATTCCCGGCGCCCGCCGGAATAGCCGTGGGCGATGCTGGCGAGGCAAGGGGCGAGCAGGCCATATGGCGCCGCGCCGCCCGGTTTCTTGATCCAGCTATTCGCGGTCACGGTCGCCATGGGCGCGCGCAGATCCGTCCCGGTGGCGCCGCCGTTGAAGCGGGTGATGGACGGCGCCACCAGCGCCTTTTCGCCCCTGTGCGCGCCGGTGATGGTGCGGATCGGCGCTGCCAGATCCTCCAGCCGCCCGCCATGGGTCAGGTTGACCAGATAGGGCTGGGCCGCCTCCAGCACATAGCGATGGATGCCACGCGCCACGCGGGCGAGCGTGTTGGGTTTCAGAGGCCGGACGGCGCGCAGGCCGTGCTTAGCCATGATGTCGGCGGAAGTGTCAAAGATCGACGGGCAGGGCAGAGACCAGTCGATGCATTCCGCCGCGGTGCGCCATGGCTTCAGCTTGCCCTTGCGGACTTCATCCGATTCCGGGTCGCCGTGGGTCGGTGCGGGCCAGACGATCTTTTCGCGGTCGAATCGCACCACGACGAACAGGCGCTTGCGGATGGTCGGGGCGCCATAGTCACAGGCGCGCATCTCGCGCCACTGGATGCGCCCGCCAAGACGGCGCAGTGCCTTGCACCATGCCGCGAAGGTCTCGCCGCGCCGGTCAGGGCAGGGCATCAACCCCTTGTCGGTTTCGATCAGCGGTCCCCAGGTGCGGAACTCCTCGACGTTCTCCAGCAGCACCACATCCACGCGGCCACCTGATTTCTGGATGCGCTCGATCCAGCCGGGGATGATCCATGCCAGATCGCGGATGTTACGTTTGACCGGGGCGCCGCCTTTGGCTTTCGAGAAGTGTTTGCAGTCGGGCGAAAACCACATCAGGCCGATGTGCCGCCCGTGCATGTGGGTCAGCGGATCGACGCGATAGACGTTTTCCGACAGGTGCAACGTCTCAGGGTGATTGGCCGCATGCAGGGCCAGCGCCGCCTCGCTGTGGTTGATCGCGATATCCGGGCTGCGTCCAAGGGCCAGCTCGATCCCGGTCGAGGCGCCGCCGCCACCGGCAAAGCTGTCCACGATCATCGGGCGCGGATCTGGCGCGCGCGCCGCCGGCGTGTCGATGGGGAAGAGGGTGAGCGCGTCAAGCATTGGTGGCCCCCAGCGTGTCGATGTTGCCGCGCGCCACGGTGAACGTCAGTGCGACCACCCACGGGTTTTCATCCCATGCGTCGGGGCCGTGCAGGCTGTTCCAGAGGGTGCGGAAGGCTTCTTGGCTTGCAAAACACCCCCTGCCATGGCACGCACTTTCGCCCATTGCTGAGCAAGTGTCGCATTTAACCCCCTCGGCAATGCTGTCTGCGGCGGTGATTTCCCGCAACCGCTGCACGCGCACATCGGTGACGTTCAGCGTCAGGCGGCTGGCCCAGCGTGGCATAAAGCGGGCATGTCGATAGCGACCAAAGATCGTTGGCGCGTCGCCGTCAGCGCAATAATGGACCGAGTTCGTTGGCGGGATTTCACGGGGCGGTTGATCATCGACGTGCAGCGGCGCCCGCCATGCCTCACGCACATAAAGGCGGTCTCCGGTGGTGTAGGGAATCCGGTGAGAGGCTCCGACGCCATCATGTTTACCGTTCCAGAACCAGACGAAAGCGGGATCGTCCAGCACGTCAGTTCGCATATGGGAAAACTCTGGGAACCTGGGGTGCGCGGCGGGAAGGTTGCGCCGTGTCTGCGTCTTCCTGCCTTCCAGCAGCGCGCGGACCATGGGCGCGGAGAAGGGGATCTGACGATCAGTCATGTTTGTCGCCCTCCAGCTGCCTGGCATCCGGCACCGGCCGTGCCTGCCGCTCCAGTTGTTTCGATGCGTCGATGTAGAGGCGCACACCGTTCCAGATCTGCTTGGCGACGGCAGCGCGGGCGAGGCCTTCGGTCGGGCTGATCTTGCGGTCACGAAGGTCTTGCAGGTCCTTCGCCAGCCCGGTGATGACATCGCGCAGGCCAAGCGCATCCGCGACGGGAGTGCTGACATAATCACGCTCGGCCATAGAAGCCCCCATGGGTCTGGCGGTGCGCCTCGTCCGCGATTTCCTGCGCCAGCACTGCGATCTGCTTGGCGACGCGGCGATCCGGATTGATGGTGATCGGGCCTTGCCGGTATGGCTGGTATTGCTCGCAGCGGAAGCACAGCGGCGGGTAGTCCTGATGTTTGGGATCGGTCCAGTACGCCGGTCTGGCCACGCCGCAGATGACGCAGTTGAATGGCGGGGTTCGAGGGGGATAGATCGGCATCAATGCACCTCTTTCGGCTGGCCGATCAGCGTGCGGGCGATTTCTTCGAGGCTGACGCATTGCTGGCCGAGCCTTTCGACCGGGATGCCGGCCCGGATCGCCGCGATGGTAGCGGCGAAGATCAGGACGAGCGAGGCAGCGCGCGCGTCGCCTTCAACCTGCGCGGTCACCTGGTCGCATATCGCGAGGCTGCCGGGGCAGGTGTGTTCGTGATGTTCCGGTGTGTCAGCCATGACGCACCTCCGGCATCTGATCCCACGTCCGACCGTCCAGCAGGCGACCGGCGCGGGATTTTCCAACGCGTTCCCTCACGGTTGCGCCGCCGATTAGGTTGATCTGGCGAGGATAGCTGTCTGTTTGGATCACAGACTTGGCCCAGAAGCCGTTGTTTGGCCCCGCCGAGGCTATGGCATATTTGCCAGGTGTCCCGGACGGTTTTGGCACGGCGTGACCCCACTCGCCCCATTGCTTGAAATGAAACGCCACGCCCGCCGCGACGCACTGATCCCGCAGGGACCGCGCCCAATCCGGGTGCATGGGTCGCGCGCCGGGGCCGCTCTCGCCGCCGACGATGACCCAATCTAGGCGCGGCTTCCCGCGCTCTATGTTCTGTGGCTCGCTGTCATGCCACCAGATCCCACGCAGCGCGTCGTAGAACTTCCACCCGTCGCACATGTCGTCAATGACCAAAGGCCCCAGCAACGGCTCCGCGCTGAGAAACCGCACGGCAGCCGGTGTTGCCAACAGATGCGGGATGCGCAGATCGGCGCTGGCCTGATCGCTGGCGCTGGTGCCGAGCCAGACGTTTGGCAGGGGCCAACCAGCCAGCATCTTGCCGTTGGCCATAAATCGAGCCGTGTCCATTCCCAGCGCAGCGCTCGCAATGATGTTGCCGCGCGACATGACGCCACAACCCTCATAGACCAGTTGCGCAAGCAGATAATCCCGCGCCCGTTCCGGCCTCTTGGTCAGCACCTGAAACGTGTGCTGGGGAGCCAGCGCCATGACCGCGAACACCCGGTCAATCCACTCATCCGGCACAGCCTCGTGGAACAGATCGCCATGCGCGCAAACGAAGATCCGGCGCGGCCGCGACCAGCGCAGGGGCTGGTCCATCCAGTGGACGTTCAGCCGGACCTCGCCCGTCCACTTCGACCGGCCGCCCGTCACGCGGGTCAGCCCGGCCCGGCTGGGATGATTGCGCAGCCGCGACCCGGCCAGCGCCATGGCGTAGCAGTTGGTGCAGCCCGCATCGACGATGGTGCAGCCGGTGATCGGGTTCCAGGTCGCGTCGGTCCATTCGATGGTGGAGTGTTCAGCCATGACGGGCCTCGCGCTTTAGTACCGGGCGGTCACGCTCTTCGCGCGCACGCTTGATCATTGCGATTTCAATGTCGGTTGCCTCGCCGCGTTCATATCGGCACCACTTGCATTGGCATGGGCCACAACGGCAGTCGTCATCAGAGCCGCAGCTGTCGCACGGTCCTATTCCAGTCTTCTGGGTCTGTCCCATCGCTCAAATCTCCCCGGCCAGCACCTGCCGGTCATGCTCGGCCTGAGTGCGGGGTGGCTGGTTGCAGGCGCGCAGGTAATCAAGCTGCGGGTCCATCGGGTCGATGAGCGCAATCAGGATGGCGCGGATCATCGCATTGGTGCCGCTGCCCTCACACATGCCATGCGCCAGCGCCTCGGAGCCAAAGCAGGCTGCCAGAGCGAGCCTCCGTTCCATGGCCTCGTCGCAGGGATCGCCGCCCATGAACGCGTCGTGGTTGGCCAACATCTGGCGGGCTGCCATGGTGATCAGATCATCGCTCGCAGGCGTCACGCCCATCGCGGCGAGTTCGGCGGCGGTGCCCTGTGCCGCGATATACGGGCTGATGTGGACGGTGATGATATCAGACATGCCGTCACTCCATGCCCAAGGCTTGCTTGTAGATGTCGAGGACGGCCTGTTCTTCGGCCAGCTGATCCTTGTCCTTCTTGCGGTGGGCGATCAGCGTGCGCAGGGCTTTGGTGTCGTAGCCCCGGCCCTTCGCCTCGGCATAGACCTCCTTGATCTGGTCAAGGATGTCCTTCTTCTCCTGCTCCAGATGCTCGACGCGCTCGACGAACTGGCGCAGCTCGTCCGCCGCCACGGCATATGCGTCCTGTTTCACCTGCTTGTCCTCCGGGGTTTCCTTCATCGGCGGGTGGCCCTGCTTCTGGCGCAGATCGTCGCCAAGCTTCACCAGCCGCGAGAGCGAGGTGACTGCGCTGGCCGTCCCGTCGCCGGTGCTGATCGTCACGCGGACATCGCCATCCATGATCACATCCCCCCGCGTTCGGCGGCCTGATCCAGCACGGCGGGCATGCCAATCGCGTTGGCGATGGCAGCGCGGGCGATTACCAGCGCGCCGCCGGTCATGGTCAGGACCAGCGCGACGGTCGCCGCGAAATGCAGGATCTGCGACCACTGGTCGGCGCGGGCGGCGGCGGTGTTCAAATGGATTTGAGGCGCTTTCATGGGGTTCACCCTGTGATCGGAATGAGGCGGGCAGAGATTGCCCGCCATGAGGGCATGCGAAGGGGTGCGGCTCAGCCGTTGCCGTTGCCGTTGCCGTTGCCGTTGCCGTTGCCGTAGCCGTCGCCGTAGCCGTCGCCGTAGCCGTTGCCGTTGCCGTAGCCGTTGCCGTAGCCGTAGCCGTTGCCGTAGCCGTAGCCGTCGCTGTTGCCCTGCCTTACCTGTTCCGCTTGGTCCACATAGCGCTGCTCGTCATCGCTGAGCAGCGCGCGGATCTCGCTGGCTGGCATTGCCGCGCGAACGCGCCTGGCGACACGCGTCAGGGTGGCATAGGCTCCTGACACGCAGGCGCCGCCCCGAATGATGTCGTCGATGGTAAGGACCGGCTCATCAGGGGTTACGCCGCCTGCCATTTGGTCCAGGCCTCCGGCGTGATGTCGAACACGGCGGTGATGTCATGCAGCACCGGGATATCAGCCGGGGCGCTGATCTTGCTGGAGCCGGTCGGGCCGGTGGCGCACAGCTGCATCAGGCCCTTGGTGGTGCCCCAGTAGATCGCCATGCGCGCCTCTTTCAGGGCCATGGTCGACGCGGCCAGATCCTGTTCCTCGGGCACAAGGCCCGCGAACACGCCACGATGCTTCGTCGTGACAAGGATGGGCCGCAGCTTCGCGGGATCGGTCATCGCAATCTCCTTTTCGGTGCGAGGGGTTCGGGATGGGGGCGGCGCGCCGCCCCGCACCGGAGCCTCTCAGGCGACCGCCGGGCGGGCGGTGCGGAGCGGGTCTGGCAGGTTGATC